>NZ_JACJPO010000065.1 GCF_014696105.1 Microcoleus sp. FACHB-1515 | reverse complement strand
GGATTTGAACTGGGCGCTATGCTGCTTGCGTTTGTTTTGGCTCATAAACCACTCCTAGCATGGGTTGGAAGCGTGTAGCTTATTCACCTGTCCAGTTTTAGGGTTCCACCTCAAAGAGCACTGGATGAAGGCAATGAAGAGGTTGAAGTCTACCGTGCAAAAGCAGTATCCCAGCCACGTATTGAATCACAAGCGTTGATTGGTCAGCGTAAGTCCGCCCAGGCATTGCTCAACGACTTGAGAAAAGATCCAAGCACCGACACAGCTCTAGGCGTACCATCCGGTCCAAATTCTGGATTATCAGTTCGTCTCATCCAATCGAAGCAAATGATTTAATTGCCGATCTGCAATCTTCTCGCCATCATTCGATGCTGCGATTCCCACCCAGATTTGGGTTTTGCATATCCTGATGGAGCCTTGCAAGCTACTGCTGGAGGTGACGCTGCAAATCCTCATTCCAATCCTTTGCACTGAGGACGTGACGCTGCGCCCCTGACAACTCCGCTTGCAGCCGCAGCGCGATCGCCTCATACTGCATCATTGTCCAGCGCCAACACTACTTCAGGCATTTCTCTCGACCTAGAGGCAGTTGTGGGGAGTGCCACGACAGCTATTGAAACCCACAGACGATCTATGTAGCACTCCCCACAACTGCCAATCAGCGTTAGCTCCCGACCATTCTCAGCGAGCGAGACCTAGATCGCTCTGCTGAATCTGCTGCAAGTCTTTCCGCATTAACTGCAAAGCGCCTTCCGGCAACGTCCCCCCTTGCAGGTAAGTTTGCACGAGCTGCCCAATTGCTTCTCGATCATCCGCGCTGTAGCCCAGTCGCCCAGCAAGCTTGCGCCATTCCCGCAACTGCCCAACCGTGCGTTCGATCGCCTCATACTGGGTTTGCAATTCTGGCTGTCGCATCAACTCGGTAATACGCTTCATGCCCTGCGTCTCTAATCGACCTGCCCACTTCTGCACTACGGATTCCTGCTGCTGTCGTTGTTTTTGACGGCCTTCAATCCCGTCCCAGTCCCGTTTTGCTTGCTGCCACAAAGCCTTTGTCTCGTCAAGCTGGCTGCGAGCTTCACGAAGCTGATCGCCACTTGTGCCAAAAGGATTGAGCAGCGACCGCTGGCCGCGAGCTTCCAAAACTTGCAAGTTCTTCTTCTCCAACGCATATTGATCACGGAATTCTTTGAGCTGACGCTGCACCTGTTTGGCCTGCCCCACCCACTGCTCAGTCTGCACTGTCACCCAAGGCTCAGTGCGCTGATGCGATCGCGCCATCTCCACTAAATTTATTTGCTCTCCGGGCGTAAGCTGAATCCAGTCCTGCTGCGTGAGATTCCGGGCTTGCTCCAAAGTCGTGAAGACAGCGCGGGTAGGCACTGAATCCAAAGGCAATGCTGCCCTCGATGCAGCGTCTAGCTCCTGCTGCTGCTGGTCAAGTAATTTGTGCGCCGCTTGCCAAGCTTGCACGTCGTCTACTGTGAGATCCTGGTTGTCCTCTCGCTGTACAGCGTAAGCTTTGGTCACATTGTCGCGACTGACGACATAGGGAATTTCGTCAATTTCCACTAAATAAGCAGATTTAGCTTTTAAGAGTTCGGATTCAGGAGAATCTTCGTTCTGAGCCGCATAGAACTCAAATACGCGCTCGGCGGCAGGGGCAATCGCCTCAGCCAAAGCTGCTTGAGCCTGCGCCCTCAATCGCTGCTCGGCGCGTCGTTGTTTAAGGCTGCTGTCAAATTCTTGAATGCGCTGGTGAATTCGCTCAATTTCGACTGCATGGACTCGCTCAAATTCGCAAAGCTGTCGGTTAATTTCGTCGAGTCCGTTTCCAACACCTCGATCCACATCTCCAGCCGCTCCATTGGCAGAGCGTCCTGATTGAGGCGATCGTCCAACGCTTTCAACACTTGGGAAGTATGCTCGCTCAAGCTGTCGGTCAGTCGATTGATCTCCGTTGCCGTCACTGACTGCCCCATCAACTGCCGCAACTCCTGCATCTCGTGCTGCAACGGCTGGACGATCGTTTCGCGATCGCTCTGCTGTCGCTCCACTATTTGAACTAACGCTGCTACCTGATTCTCCAGTTGCGTCAACCGCTCCGGCAGGGGTTGGAGCGCAGAAATCAAGTTCTGAAATTGCTGCTGCTGATCGGCCAAGGCTTGCAGTAATGTCGTCTCTAAGGGCGTTCTGTTGGCGTTGGTCATGACTGAGCGGTTTCCTTTGACAAAGTGCTTGAATCTGAGCGTTGTCCCGCTCTGGGTCGTAGTCCAACCCTAAATTTTTCACTAGGCCGGGATCGGCATTAGAAAAGCTGTAGCGAGTGCCCAGCGTACTTCCAGCAATACCATCACCCTCTAAACCGTAGGAAATTCCCTTTGACTTGCCCGTGCGGGTGAATTGCACTCGCACCTCAACGCCCTCGGCCTGAGCATTTTCGATGAATTCACACACCGATCGACTTTTGGCAGCAGCGCGATCGAGCATTTCTTGAAGCTGCTTGTGCTTGCTGGGAATGCCAGTTGTGGCCTCTTTGCGAACCTGACGAGTCGATTCGGCTTTACGAGTGACTTCCCAGCTATTGGGCTGCACTGCTAATCCATACTCACGTTCACAGAAGCGCAAAATTAGTTGAGCGCGGTAGCGATCGAACGAGGTCGAGTGTGCTTTCTCGGTTTCCAGATTTGTTTTTGCCCAAACCAAATGAATGTGCGGATGGTCTTCATCAAGGTGGCGAACGATCGTGTATTGATACTTGGGCAACTCTTCTTGGCGAAATTTCTCGATCGCTTCTCGAAACTCTCGATCGTCCAATTTTTGCAATAAATCAGGCTGCTCTGACGTAAGAATAAGTGCAGACAGAAATAGTTCTGCCATCTCGCAAAACTGATTGTCATTTAGGTTTTCGCCAGGGCGAATTGACAGGGACGCATGATAGATCGGTCGCTTAATTGGTTTCAAGTCGCACGCCATTAAATAGCGGCTCGTCGCTTGATTAATGATTTGCTTCAGTTCATTGATCGATAGATCGTCTCGCGAAACCCAGGGGGCGACATTGCCTCCAATAATTCTTGCACCAGATTTTGAGGCGACATATTGAAACGATCGCTTGGCTGAATTGTTTTGATGCAGCTTGGCAACGACCATTACTCCACCAGCTTCTGTTGAATTTCGTTGAGCTTTTTCAACAGGTGATCAAGGAGGTTTCGATCGTCCAGGCTCAAGCGTGGCAATTCTTGGCTATTGAGTCTACGAACGGCCTGATTGAGATTAACGCCAATCGCGTTGAGTTCGATGTAAATTTGACGATCGAGTGTTGAGGTGCGCTTCGCAGGTTTTGCGCGAGGCAAAGGAGCGTCATAGAGTCTGGCACGTACCCAATCAGCAAAGCTGATGTTGTTGTCCTTACACCAGGATTTGAGTGCCTGATTTTTCTGCCGAGGCACTCGGCAAGTGAGCATTTCCAAATCATCTTGCTGGGCTGGCAAAATTCCATCGAACATTTTTTCAAGTTCGATTAGGTCATTCTGGCGCTCTTGTTCGGCTTCCGAATGGGGCATGGCAATCGGGGGTGGGGTTTGCAAAGGGGTGTCCCCTTTGCCGAGCGCGGCGTATTACGCCGCATAGCTCGCCAACTTCGCTGCCGCTCGTTGGGTGTACGCTTATACTAACTTGTAAACGGCGAAGTTCTGCCGCTCGCTGGAGGCGATCGCAACAAACCGTAAAGCTTTCAGCAGTAAGGGTTGGCAATCGCTAGCATAAAGACA
Organism: Microcoleus sp. FACHB-1515; assembly: GCF_014696105.1. Lineage (GTDB taxonomy): Bacteria > Cyanobacteriota > Cyanobacteriia > Elainellales > Elainellaceae > JAAUTJ01. The sequence goes on along the minus strand of NZ_JACJPO010000065.1, from coordinate 12,878 downwards.
AATCAGTACATGAGAACTAAGCAAGATGGCGCAGCAACCCAAGAACAAGAACGGTGCAGACTCTACTGAAGACATGAGTGCCGCTACCATACCGACCGAGCCAGATTTAGACGGTGCTTTAGAGCTGCTAAAAGTGTTGGTGCAGAAACCCAAAAAGATTCCTGCTGAAACTGTGGTTGCAAAAGCATTTTCCCTGATAGGTGAAGCACTCCGACAGGGCTACAGCTACACTGACCTGGCTAAGGTTTTTGCTGGCAAGGGAGTTAAAATTTCGGCTCAAGAACTTAAATCACAGTACGAAGCATTGGCAGCAAAGGCGACAGAAGAGGGTGGGGACAAACAGGATAGCTTGCCGATCGCTTAGCTGGCGCTCAAATTATTGCCCGCTCGATTCGCTTGATTTGTGGCTCCGGCAGGGTGAGGAGTACTGCTTGTAGAATTCCAGTTTGAGCTTTACCACTCAACTCCTGCCACAGTTGCTGCCATTGGTGCGGTGCAAGCCAATCGAAAAACATTTCATTGAGCGATCGCAGCACGGCCTCGGTGCTAGCTTCAGTTGCTACAGCCTCTACAACTTGCACTAAATCGGAGTCAGGAGGGGAATCGGCAGAATTATAAATTTTGCTATTAGAGTCACCAGTAGCAAAATTTATAAAGTCCCAAAGCTGACTGATTCGAGCTTGGCTGCAACCAACAATCTGCGCCACCGCAGCCTGAGTAAGCTTTTCACCTGCTGACTTAATTTGTTCGATCGCCTGCCGCGCTGCCAAAATGATTCGCTGTTGTTTGCTGGCTGCATCTGGCGTGATGTCCACTGCGCTGACTTGCTGGGTCGGAATATCGAGCGCAAAGTCATTAAGCAGAATGACCTGCAATTGCTCATTGGGTCTGCGATGTGCCCGCAGCCGTCCGATCGCCTGGTGAATATCTGCCAAAATGACGCGATCGACGAATGCTTGAAAGCCTGCATCGTTTGCATCGTGGCATCCGGTCAGAATGGCGTATTCGGCCTGTAAGTCGCTGAGATTGCGGCATGGCGTTCCGATCAAAATCAGCGTTTTGGTCGTCTCAAAGTCGTTGACGCCGCGACTATCACGCCACCAAGCGCCCATGCTTTCATCAGCCAGCCGCTTGAAGTCGATCGCCTTGGTAGTCGGATCAAGCTGTTGGTAGTGGGAGGCGATCGCCGCTGCCCGTCGCTGTTGATCGGCTCCGCGCTGCATTCCCATCCGTCCCAAGTCGGTTACTTGAGTGACGGTCAAATTGTCCGCATCCTTCACCCGCTGGCGGCAGACAAAAATTTCTTCTGGATGACAGTTAAGCTTTAGCGCTAAATCTTCACGGCTCAGCGTGGCATCGAGGAAGACGTTTGCCCTAGCCGCAGCAGCGATCGCCCGATGCCGATCGTTAGGTAGTGAAGTTGTGAGCGATTGCCTGTCAAGATGCAGCGATCCAACTTGACCTTGCAAGACGCGCAGCAAATCAGGGAGCCAGTGTTTCACTACGCGCTGCTCCGCCAGTTCTGCACCGTCTCGATCGCGGTCAGCAAACTTTTTACGAACACCAGGCGGTAGATCTGCAAGTTCGACTCCGTATTCTGCTGTGGTGTTGAGAAATGACAAATCAGGCTGTAGTGCCCGCTCGATCGCGCTAGGGTCAATCGCCTCGACGTTGCCCAGTAACTTCACTACAGCAGCATGGTTCAGCCCATAGCGGTCTGCTCTGGTACTGCCATCGAGGTAGGGCAGCAGCGCCGTTAGCAGTGCTTGCAGCGGCTCAAACAGCGCAACTTTGAGCAGTGCGGTGATCGTTTGCTCTAAGTCTTGCATTGTCACGACGACATTGCGCTTGACGATGAGATTTTCGCCTGCTTCGTCCCAAATCAAAAGCGTTTGGTCAAGCTCGTAATCCTCCGGTGAGGGCAAGCTGTCGGGATGCGCTCGCAGCTTTGAAGAAGACAGCGCCGATCGCCGCTGGTTGAGAAAACCAAAGTTTCTGCCATTGGCATTTTGACAGGCTTCTTTCAGCGGACAAGTACCACAGACGATCGCGGCTGTATCCGCGCCTTGAATGTGTTTCGCTCTCAGTGCGTCGATGATGCCCACGCGGTTGCAGTTGCCGGGAATGCTGGGAATTTCACCTCGGTTCGATCGCTTCAGTCGATGCCCTCCGCTTGGTGTTGATTCACTAGTCAGGCCAGCATGACGCGCTTCTAAATCAATCCAGCCATTCTCAGTCGATAGCGTCTCTACAGTAGGATTGCGGTGCTGTGGGCTGAGGTAGATGGCTTGCCTTGCATCGAAGTTTTGCGGCTCCACGCTGCCAGAATCAAAGCTCTTTCCTGTGCCAGTTCCAGACTGATCAAGAATGAAGCGGTAGCCTTGTGCGATCGCCTGTTGCCACGTTGCGATCCGATCGCCCTCCTGGTATTCGTGTGCAGTGGTCGGCTCCGATGGTTGCCGCTGCTCCGGCTGCTTCGGCTTGACTGGCTGGCGAAGCAGGCTAAGAAGTCGAGTAAATCCCTTGTGCCTGTTGCGGGCGATCGCCTCAAATTGCCCAACGGTGAGCAGCTTGATTGAACTGAGATCAATCAGTTCATCAATATCGCTGTCAGTTTTGTTGAACTGTTCCCACCAGGCGACCCTGACCTGGTATCCCCAGCGCTGCAATAGCTTCCAAGTTGCTCGGTACTGCCGCATGACGTTGGCGTTATCAAGGCATCCTGCATCTGGGTAGAACTCGATCGAGCGTGTTCCAAGTTCTGCTGAAAGCCGCTCCAGTGAGTGTCGCAGCATCTTAGGGCTGCTGGCGAACTGTCCACCCGCTGCACCAATCACAACTTGCCCTCGGCGCTGGCTGGCGATGAAGGGCTTTGCGCCTACACTCTCCGTCATGCCGATCGTTCTACACCGAATACCTTTAATTGGACGATGAATTGCCAGCGGCAACTCGCCATTCGGTAGGTGGGGCGTTGGGCCATTGGGTCGCTTTCGGGTTTTGCCTGTGAGCCAGATGTAGCGGATGTCGCCGCTGCGGAGGCGAAGTTGAAAGGCGACAAGCTGCCCATCGACATCGACAATCGGGCACAGGTATCCCGGTTGAGTATTGAGGCTTTGCCCGTCGAGGTTGATCCCCGGTAGGGTATGGGGCAACTCGATCGCCAGCCGCTGCCACTGCTCAACAGATTTGACACCCCAGGCTGCAATCTCGTCGTTCGTGAGGCCACGCCTGTGCAGGTCGGCACGATCGATCGAGTCAAGGGACAGTTGAGCCAGCATTGAGCGGTAGTGGCGATTGCGCTCTGAGGCTGGTAGGGCGGCAGCTTGGCGTTGTTGTTCTTGCTGCTGGCGCAGTTGGCGCTTGGTGTCGCGCTCTTGTCGCCACTGGTCGCGCTGCTCTGAAGTGAAGTGGTGGCTGTCATCAATGACCCACTTGCCCCACAAGTCGTCTTTAGTACGCCCGATGAACTTGAATCCGGGAGTGCGATCGGAGGCATCGGCAAAGCTCATGCACAGAATTGTGCTGGAGGTTGTTCTGCATTTGCCCTTGGTGTCGCCGCACAGTTCGCAAGGGTTGCCGCGACGGGTAGAAACGAAATCTTTTGACATGGCCTGCTCTGTTTTGGGGCAATTGAACAGAGCGCCTTAAGGTTTGGAAGATGTTGTGATGCTGTTTGATGATGTGCATCACATTGATGATCAACACCGTTTTGCAGCTTTTTTCACCATTATTTGCACGTAATTTTCATCCACTTCCGCACCAAAAAACGCTCAAACCATTACAGAGAGCGGTTTTGAAGCGCCATGCAGCAGCTAGGGTTAATTCGTCAAGGGTCTTGCACTCTTTGACGAACCTCCCTTAGAATCGGCATAGCGCAAACGCCTCGCTCGCGCAGATGCGCTGCAAGGTTCTTGGTTGTCCAAAACGAATCGCTTGGTCAAAAGGTCGTCGTTTGGATCTGCCGCTCTTTAAAACTGAATACAAAGCCTACGGCCCCTTCTGTTTCCAGCAGCGGGGGTTTTTGGCTTCTAGACTGTCTAGAACATGACGATCGCTCCTGAAGTGCAAAGGTGGAAACTTATTCACCCGCTGATGTGGATCGCGCCCATAGTAGCGGGGAGTCTTGTGAGACGGTAAAAATCGCCTGATGAGATCCTAGTGCCGATCAGTAATTAGTACAAGTAGGCGACGACGATCGCCCCTATCAACCCAGTAAGCGATGCACGTCGATCGAGACATCCTGAAACGCCAGTGGCTTGATTGTGCCTTGCATGAACTTCTGCTCTGACTGGTAGCCTGCTTGCGTGGGCAATCGAAACACCAGCAATTCCAGCACCTTGAGATTCAGCACCCAATATTCGTGAATGCCTGCGGCTGCATAAATCTGGGTTTTGACCTCTAGGTCTTTTCGCAAGCTCGAATCGGCAAGCTCGACGAGCCAGTAGATATCTTCCGGGTAGGGGTGATGCGTGTTGTAGCGGATGTCGCGGCAGATGCACAAGTCCGGCTCTGGCTCTGAGTCGTTTGGCAGCGTGATCGGTTTACCAATTCTGAGCTTTGCGCGATCGCCCAACTGCTGGCGAATATGGTCTTCAACCTGATCGCCTACTCCGGCATGGGGAACGCCCTCATGTGGCATCTCGACAATTTGCCCATTGAGCAATTCCACCTTCTTATCATCAAGGATGCCCGCCTCGATCATGCGGTGATATTCGTCGATCGTCCATTTTGCGATCGTTATTGGTGTCTCAGCCATTGCCCCAGCTTCGCCCTGCATTGTGCTTGCCTCTAGCCAGGATCTCTGTCTCATTTCAATTCGGGCGAGCCGCTCATCGGCTGATTGCCCGTACCATTGAGCATTTAGCAGCATTCGCCTGATTGCCGCGAATTGATCTTCGTCTGGATTGAGTTTCTGCATTGCCTCGATTTGTTCAACCTCCGCAGATACGACTGCGATCACGCCTTCATTCCCCGTCGCTTCCATTACTCGATCGCCGCCGCATATTTGCCAGTTCCAGTAGAATATTTCGCGTCTCGGTCTGAAGCCCCAGCATGGCCGACCGAAACTGCGCTCGATCGGGCTGCTCAGCCGCGAGAAACGAAGTGGACTGAGCAATGTAAGCATTCACGTTGGCGGCGAGGGTGGATAGTTCAAGCCTCATCTCGGTGGTTTGGCTGACTAAATCTGCGATCGAGGCTTCGTAATCACTGCGGAACTCTAGCCGCTGCTGTCGTTCTGCCTCTACCTGTTGCTGCCGCTGTTGCCGCTCCGCCTCAAGCTCCTGCTGAAATTGCTGCTGGCTGGTCGCGAGATCTGCAAGGATGGCCTCAACGCGATCGAGTCTGTTTGGTTCTGCTGCGTTCATGCGGTTGCCCTCACTCTTGATTCCTGCTAAAGCTTTGCTGCAACGTCTGAACTGCTTCTGCAAAGTCAGTTTCAGCAATCAGGATGCAGCGCTTAAGTAAATCAATGTCAAGCCGATCGAGGCCGGGAAGCTCACTGCGATCGATGCGCTCGTAGCCAGTCGCTCGCAGGTGATGCAACTCCAGTACGCCATCTTGCCAAAACCAAACTTCCGGCACTCCTAACGCTCGATAGCGCGGCAGTTTATTGGCTCCGCTGGTGAAGACGACTTCGATCGAGAGATCGGGAATCGGCTTAAACCCTCCGACGCAGTAGGACTGGTCAGCTTGGGCGGATGCGACGCGATCGGCTTCTTGCGTCATCGATCCAGTTGGCTCAAACTGGATTCGCTTGGCTAGCAAAAACGTCGTGAGCAAGTAGCCGATGATGTGCGAGAAAACTTCGTGTTCGCGTCCGGGCATGAAAATCTCGATCGTCTCTTCGTAGAAGGCTAGTCTCACCCCTGGCGAGTTTTCAGAGGCTTGCTGCATCAGCCTGAATTGCTCCCACGTCCCCTGAAGGATGATGCGCTGATCGGTCGTCTGTGGTGGCTGCGTCAGTTGTGCTGTCATGGCGATCGCCCTCACTTGCTCATGTCGAAAATCTGCTCAGCCGTCAGTGGCAGGCCAGAAAATAGCTTAGATTCAATGCGGTCTTGCCCTCGAAACACCTTTGGCGTTTGGTATTCGCCGTTCTCAAGCTGGTAGATCGTGAGCGTCGGCTGTTTAGGTGAATCCGTGAATCGAACGCCGCCAAACGGCAGATAATCCACGATCCAATACTCTAAAACGCCCAGGGTCTCGTATTCAGCCAGCTTCGTGAGGTAATCGTCCTTCCAGTTGTTGCTGACGACTTCGATCACGCCTGGGGGCGTAATGTAGGCAGCAGCAGAGCTAGAGATGCCCTTCATCCGCTGCCATTCGTCCTTGGCAAACACAACGATGTCAGCTTTCCGGCTTTTCTCCTTTTCCCCTGGTTCTGCTCCCAGCCGCACTTGCTTGGACTGCCGAGCCACATAGGTCAAGTTCTGCGTTCGGCAGAAGTTTTCGAGATACGTGCAAAGTCGCTCGATCAAATCCTCATGATTGGCATTTGGTTCTGATAGCGGCATGGGAATCCCGTCAACTAGCTCGAAGTCTCTGCCTGAGCCGTCGTCCCAAGCAAGAAACTCCTCAAAGGTCAGTGGTTTGGTAATTGTTGCGGTCATGGCGATCGCCCTCACTTGTCCTTCTTTTGCTGATGCGTCTTGAACTCGCCACGCTCTTTTGCCTCTCTGATGCCTACCTCAATCAAGTAGGACGCAAGATTTGCGGTGGGTCTGCCTTGATAATCAGCCCAACTCTCTAGCTCGTCATGCAATGTATCGGGCAGTGTTACCAAAACTCGTTTGCTCACAGAACAAGTCTCATTCATAAATTAGTTCCTAAATGGTAAGCGGATTAATCCAGCCACACTCCAAATGAGCGTGTCTGATTTCTATTAGATATAAATCTATTACAGTTTTATATCATAAATCTATCACCCTGTGCTACCATTCAGGCCATAGAAAGAACACAGAAAGGACGCGATCGCATAGAGGCTAGTCGCCCAGCCCCAGCGCGATCGATCGGCCTCAAGTTCTCATGCTGCAAAGTTTTACGCCCCATTCAACAGGAGAAATGCCCCATGACGCTCGCTTACTCGCAATCCCTCGTGCGGATTGCCAACGAACATACAGAGAACAGTCCGCTTATTCGCCCTATCGTCTGTTTCGACGGCGGCAACAGAACGATCCAGTGGATCGACCCCGATGGCAACATCCGCCAGATTCCCAGCTACCTTAAGCCGATCGATCCAACCTGGGAGGAAGTGGAGCCGGACGTAAACAGCATCGTGATCGAGTTTGAAGATCAGCACTTTGCGATCGGGCAGGTCGCGAAAGATATGGGCGGAACTCCCACATTCCAAGCCGACAAAATCGAACTTGCCCGCCGTCTCGTCTTGGCTGCGCTGGAGCCAAACCCCGTCAATCAATTTGATGCGCTTAGAGTTGAGCGCTTGCTGATTGCCCTACCTAACTCTCGCGGCGATCTATCAAGCCTTAAAGCAATCGAAGGCACATACGACTTTGTTCGCAATGGTCAGGCGATCGTCGCCACCGTCCGCCGCGTTGAAGCGATCGACGAAACCCGCGCCGCCTTTGTCTACGGAATGCAGCAAGGTTTGTTCCTCAGCCGCAAACAAGTCAACGGCGTTTTGGATCTTGGCGGTGGAACGTCGATCGCCCGCCTCTACTCAGTCGGCGGTTCACTGATGCGCGAAGCCGATGTGATTTTGCCGGGAACGTTCGACCTAGCTCGCAAGATTGCCAGCCGCATCAATCGCGACTTGCCAACTTCTGCCGATCTCTCGCTCATCATGGATGCGATCGAGCGTGGCGATTACTGCTACGGCACGACGGGCTACAGCTTCGCGCCTGCCTTCGAGTCAGCCCGCGCCGAATGGCTCGACGAAATTCGCGGCCAGATCAAAACGCGCTGGGGTCAGTGGCTCCCAAACTTGGGTGAAGTGCTGATTATTGGCGGCAGTGCGCCGATCGCCCTACCGCTGCAAGATGCGACAAAAGGCCGCTTCAAAATCGCGCCCAACCCGCAAACCATCTCGATCGTCGGCATGGGGGCGCTGTAAATCATGGCACTCTCCCGAATTATCCTGGCTGACGACATTCGCGAAATTGTCGATGCGGTGCAAGCCAAAACGCGATCGCCTTCACCCAGCGCTGCGATCGCCCTGCTGGTGACGCGCTACGGACGGCATTTAGTTGAAACTTGGGAACTCGATCCCAACCAGTATCGCGATCCGCATCTTGTCACCCCTGCCGCAGTTTCCCCAGCGCTACCAGCCGCACCGCAGCCATCCGCGATCGAGTTTCAGTTCACCGAAGCGATCGATCTGTAGCCAGCCCTCCACCTTCCACAGCTTGCAGGCTGGCTACTCTCCCTCAACCGCAAAATCTCAGGAGTAATCCCATCATGACTCAACCCGTTTCCCGCGCTGCCAAGCCGATCGGCTATTACTGCAACACTTCAAACGCGCCGATCGCTGCACTGATTAACGGCTACGGCTCACACCTAGAGCGCATTTCGCCTCAGCAAAAAATGCTGATAGTTTCCGCCATTGCCGACCACATTGCCAGCAGCGCTCAAACCTACTACCCGATGCAAAGCAGTGTTGAAGCGATCGACCCCGATAACCTGCTGGGCGATGCGCTGAAATTCCTGCTGGTTCAAATTGCTGACACATCCGGCGCAGATGAACTGAACTTGCTCATTCTGGCGATCGCATCTCAGCACGGCGACGACATCGCAACGGAGCCTACGACTGATGCAGGTAGAAACACTTTCCACCTCAACCGGATTAAAAGTCATGGCTGGCTTCTTTGGCGAAAACTTTCAAGGCTTGAGCCAAACCGAGAAACTAGGCATCATTGCCGCCCTGATGCAAGTCGTCTACCAGTGCGAATTCTCGGAAGACTGGACGCTGCACGATGAACTCGAATCGGGCAGATATAACGCACTTTCGCCGCAGGTCAAAGGCGCAATCCTAGCCTTCGATGAGGATGACCAAACGGACGCGATCGCCTTTTGCACCGCCGTTCTACTCAAGCTGGCAATGCAGCAGTAGACCAACAAATCAACACATCTTCTAACAGGAATTCGACCCATGCTTAAACAGTTTCAGCGCAATCCGATCGGCTCGCTGTTCCTTGGCGGCATCGTCCTTTCGCTGGCATTCTCGATGGGAAATATTCGCCAGAACGCCAACTCGATCGGGCAAGTCCGGCAGATCGCCCAACAGAATGCCGCCGCTCAAATGCAGTTGCAAGCGACAGAGCAAGCCAACCAGCAACGCGCCAAGATTGCCGAATCCCGCTATCAGTCCGGCTGTGTCGTTGTCGTTGCGATGAATGCGCCTGACCACTTCACCAGCATTACTGAGAATCAGCCCGTTCTCGACAGCGTTCGCCGTGTGCCGCTGCCAGTGGGAACGGTCGTTTGTGACGTGAACGGCAATACGGCAGTTCTGGCCGACAACGGAGCCGGAACGCCTGTCGCAACTCAACTCGCCTTCACCGGAAACAAGACCGTCATCGAATCCGCCCTGCGTGGCGTTCCTGCCCAGTTCAACCCGCCTCAGCAATAGGAACCACATCGACATGAAACGCACTCAAAATACCGCTGACGCCCAATCGCAAGCATCCGAAAGCTCCGCTTCCTCCGGGCGTGCAAGCGGACGCAAGAGCGAATCGAGCAATCAGGCGACAGTCGGCAACGCCACTCGGCAGATCGTCCGCGTCCTTTACTGGCTGGTCATCATTGCCGCGCTGTGGTTCGCCTATCTCAACATCAACCCCTACGCGCAGGCCGTGCGTTACATCATGGACGGCACACTCGACCGAACCTTCTTCGGCTGGCTGCTGCAACTGCCCATCGTTGGCAACCTGCTTAACTTCTTCGCACTTGGGGCGCACTGGCTAATCGGTCTGATTCTGTGGGCAGTGATTCAAACGATCGAGTGCTTCCCCATCGTTCTGAAGCACGATCGATCCTTTCAGCGAGCCATTATCAACGACAGCGATCGCAACCAGCAATACGCCATTTCAGAAGACGACGATCCCGCCGTCCAATGGCTCAAGCGCTGGTACAACCGCTTCCCAACACTCACCATTCGTAAGGCTCGCAACTTGGCGCTGTTTGCTTACACGGCTGATTTCTTGATCTGCCTGTCCGTCTACCCGCCCGTCGATGGTGGCGTGAGTCAATTTCTATTCGTCGTGGCAACTGGACAGTTTCAGCTAATCAACTGGTCAAACGTCGCCCTAATGATGACGACCCTATTTGCATTCGAGGCGATCGTCCACATGCTGTTTTTCTTGGCTCACATCACCTGGTATTACCGCCTGAGCCGTTCTGCTGCTTAACGAATCATTCCCACAAGGGCGATCGCCTTGGGTCGATCGCCCTTTTTCATGCCCTAGAGGTGAAATCTATGAGTTCATTCAATCCTCAAAAGTACCAACGCTCTGCCGCAGAATGGCAAGAAATCGCCCGCGAAACCAATTCAGAAGTCGGAGCGCAATTCACAATCATCGGCGGCGTAGTGCTGGGCTTGTTTGCCGCTGCTGCTGCCAGCCCTGTCACTGGCCTGTTAGTGGCTGGCTACTTTGGCTACAAAGCTTGGCAGGACACGCAGGCCGCAAACCGCAACGATAGCGCGATCGATCGGCATGGCTGCATTGCTCACCTGCTCAAAGCGTCTGACCTGAAGGACTACAGCCGCCAAGTGGGAGCCGAAGTTGCCGCCGCCGAAATCACGTTTGCGATCGAGAATGGCTACCGCGTCACAAATGCGGCGATCGAGTTTCTGGAGATGTGCGGCGTGGATGTCGATGCGCTGATGTCACCAGCGCTGCCAGCCGCCAAAAGCAAAGAATCAGAGGCATTAGCCCAACCGCTTAATTTTCTTGAATCTGAAATTGCAGCGCTGGCTGGAGAGGACGCAGCCGTCGCGCCGGAGCCGCCGCAAGTTTCGCCCAATCAGTTTGAACCGATCGAACCACCCGCAACGATCGATATTCCCGTCGAGGATGTCCCCAGCTTGCAGCCGCCCTCGACGCAGCTAGCCGCCATGCCAACTGACTCTAGAACCTCTACCCCAACAAACGATCTCTTTGCCTGGTCGCGTGATCTGCTCCACTTTCCCGCCGTGCTGATTTGGGGGCCGCAGGGGTCAGGCAAAACCTCGTTTGCTGCCTGGTTGCTGCATCAGCGCATTGCGGCTGGACACCTTGCCTGGATCTGCGATCCGCACAAGGAATACGGTCAGTGGAAAGGGCTAAAAGTGGTTGGGGCTGGCATGGATTACGTGGACTGCGATCGCGCCATGCTGAAGTTTGCTAACACAGTCAAGCAGGCTTATAAAGCACGAGCGGAGCAAGCTAATTACAAACCAACTCGCGAAACTGTCTTAGTTGAAGAGTTCACAAATTGGGCGAGTCGTTGTGATAATTCTGCTGAATTCTTTACAGCTTCTCTCAGCGATTTACGCAAGATCAAAAAGGGCGTAATCTTCGTTTCTCACGATCGATCGTTGATTGCTCTGGGCAATGCAAAAGGATTTAGTAAAGCGCGAAACAATGGCCTTTTAGAACTATTTCTAGAGGCAACAATTGATCCTGCTACAGGTGAACCAATGCCAGCAATGCGAGGCAAGTTGAAGTATCCTGGCAAGGCTGCGATCGAGGTTGAAATCTCTCCAGAAATGTGCGGCTCGATGGATTTTACTCAGGTGGGGGCTTCGCCTCCTTTGGGCGGCATTGAAGCTGCCAGTGCGATCGCCTCGGATGAACAGCAACGTTTGCGCGAGAAGCTGGAGGGGCTGTACCGCGAAACACCAGCGAATGACGCAGCGAACGACCCGAACGACGTGCCGAACGATGCCCAAACGAATTCTAAAATCGTTCCCGAACGACCGAACGATGCGAACGAAATCCGAACGAATCTCGGAACGGGCGAAACGACGCAGCCACAGGGGTTTGAGGCGTTTTACTTCTCTCCCGAACGAATTGCCGAACGGTTCGGAGGAACGACCGAACGAACGCTTTTTGAGGTCGTTCGGGCAGGTTTCGAGAACGGTCTTGCACCGAACGAGATCGTAAAGCAATCACTCAAGCTCGGACGCGATCGCTACCAGGAAGGCAAGGCGTTATCTGTCTACCTGGTTCGCAAGTACGGCCAGTTCGATTTGCTGATGCACTTCAAGAAGTGGCTTGAGGAAGGTTAAGACAAAGCAGGTTTTAGCAATCCCATTAAGCGCTCAAGCTAGTTATTCAATAAGGGTATCGAGCTGCCATTCGTCACAATTCCGACTAGGGTTTAGCTTGCATCCCTCTGGCAGTTTCGTCTTACAAAACCTCGCTTCACTCAGTTGATCTTCAGTCCAGTTCTCGGCGCTGCTAAGGTCGGCATCGCGGAGATGGGTTTTGCTGAGATTGGCATTACTAAGATTGGTAAGCATAAGGTTAGCACTGCCGAGGTTAGCACTGCTGAGATTGGCATTACTGAGATTGGTAAGCATGAGGTTAGCCCCACGGAGGGTGACAACACGGAGGTCGGCATTACTGAGGTCGGCACCGTTGAGATTGGCATTACCGAGGTTAGTACCGCTGAGGTTGATCCCACAAAGGTGAGCGCCACGGAGATCAACATTACGGAGATCCGCGCCCCTAAGCGACAAATTGAGTTTGCTAATTATGTCTGACTCAAAGAGAAATCGGATGACGCTACCTTTACGTTCTCCACTATTCTTAAGTCTTCGTAGTATGAGGTGGACCCGTAGGACTAGACGAAAATCGAGGGAGAATAAGCTACAGATCTCAAGTTGCAGACTCAGCAATGCTGATGTTTTAGTTCGACTTTAATCAGCGATTCAACTA
>NZ_JACJPO010000064.1 GCF_014696105.1 Microcoleus sp. FACHB-1515 | reverse complement strand
ATGGACGATGCCGATTCGAGACTGGAAGCCTGCACTCAATCGATTTGCGATCGAGTTTGAAGGCAGGTTTCCCCTCTAACTTTTACCCTTGACACAAAAAGATTGACATATCCCCAAATTAGATTTTGGCGACTGGTACGCGCTTAACACTAGGTTGAGTGCGTATCACTTTTTGAGGCTGCACTCGCTTGGCGTAACAATCCACGCTGTCAAAGCTGGCTTCACGCTTAAAGAAACAAATCTTGATCCAACTTCTGGATTGCGCCATCAATTTGCTAATCCATCAAAATTTGCGTCATCAATTTGCTAATTGCTAAATTAACGCCATCAATTTGCTCAAAACTTAGGTTACTAGGAATACCAATAACTGGCTTTGCGCCTGACTTTGAACACAGTAGGTTCAGGTATCAAACAAGGTCGATTATGATCGCGCCACTGATTTTCTAATCTAGCCCACACTGATCTCAGCATTCCCCAACGCGGCAAAATGAACGCAAAATGGCGATCGCGCCACCAATTTGCTCATCGCGCCATATTATTTGCTCACCCACATTTGCTCACCCACATAAATCGTGCGATCGTACATCTGTAAAGGCGGCACCCAGATTCGAACTGGGGGTGAAGGTTTTGCAGACCTCTGCCTTACCACTTGGCTATGCCGCCTAGCCTTGCGCTTTCTCAATCTCCTGTCTCACTATATCAGCTTCTACTCTTTCTTGAGATATGAGAAGCATGAGGTAGCAGAGCAAAGGCATGGAACTGAGAGCCGACGATCGAGCCATCCTGCCCCTGCCTATCTATGTTTGGCTCGAATAATCATTGGGCTTCGATTGCCTCATGCCAACCTATGCAGGGCGATCGATACCTAACCATGCTTATTGCTCATTTTAGTTGTCCACGCAGACAAAGTGAATCGGACTGCTTGCAGCGCTGAGTGGGTTCAGAATGGGCTACCTGTTGACTGAGAGCCGAGAGCCGACGCTCATTTGAAATGCGGTTGCCATTGCCGATCGCTAACTCCCAACACCCGACAGCCGAATTGCTGTGATAAGCTGAAGCATCGAAGCCAGGGACATTCCCGCTTTTGCCCGATCGAGGGGATGCCCTGCACCTCACCCACTACCCCTCAAACGATCGTGATTCGACTTCAGCAATTACAACTGCGCTTCTTCTTTGAGCGAGTCAAACGAATTTGTTCAGCCGCCTTCTTAAGTGCCATTCTGCTGCTGACAACAAGCTGTGCCGCCTCGACCGCAACAACGCCGAGCGTGGTTCAGCCGCTTGCGGAACTGGGTGAAGGAGAAGGTGAACTGGCGATCGTCTCGTGGCCAGGATACATTGAGCGCGGTGAAACCGATCCGGCTTATGACTGGGTGACGAAATACGAGCAGGAAACAAGCTGCAAGGTCAACATCAAAACGGCTGCCACGTCTGACGAGATGGTGGCGCTGATGAACCAAGGTGGCTTTGACCTGGTAACGGCGAGCGGTGATGCTTCTTTGCGACTGGTGGCAGGTGGCAAAGTGCAGCCAGTTAATCTGGATTTGATTCCGAGTTGGGGGACGATCGACCCCCGTCTGCAAAATGCGCCTTGGCACACCGTCAACGGCCAGCACTACGGCGTTCCCTACCAGTGGGGATCAAACGTGCTGCTCTACAACACGCGAACCTTCAAGACTGCGCCGACAAGCTGGAACGTCGTGTTTGAAGAGCAAATCTTGCCTGACGGCCAATCGAACAAAGGCCGAGTCCAAGCGTATGACGGTGCGATCTACATTGCCGACGCTGCGCTTTACCTGAAGGAACATCAGCCGGAACTGGGCATCGACGATCCGTATGAACTGAACCGCGAGCAATTTGACGCCGCCGTTGCCTTGCTGAAGCAGCAGCGTCAACTGGTCAGCCGCTACTGGCACGACGCCAACGTGCAGGTGGATGACTTCACGAATGAAGGCGTGGTTGCCTCTAGCGCATGGCCGTTCCAGGTGAATTTGCTCAAGGCCAACCATCAGCCTGTGGATAGCGTGATTCCAGTTGAAGGCGCAACGGGCTGGGCAGACACGACGATGCTGCATGTCAACGCGCCGCATCCGAACTGCGCTTATTTGTGGATGGAGCATTCCATTTCGCCCAAGGTGCAAGGCGACATTGCCGCTTGGTTTGGTTCAGTTCCCACCGTTCCCGCCGCCTGCGAAGGCAACGAACTCCTGGGTGCGGACGGCTGCAAAACCAACGGAGCCGACAACTTCGGGAAAATTCGCTTCTGGCGCACTCCGGTTGCTGCCTGTGGCGATGGCAAGGAGTGCGTTCCGTATTCGGAATGGAGTTCTAACTATCTGGCGATTATCGGCGGGCAGTAGGAGTTTGGGTGTTGGGAATCAGCGAAAGGCAGCATTCCCACACCGCCGTCTTGAAACTCACTCTGCCGCTTTCCCTGCTATGCCGACACCCGACACCCGACACTCATGATTCCTGCTGTCGAATTCCTTAACGTAACGCGCCACTTTGACGAAGTACGAGCCGTCGATGACCTCAGCTTTACGATCGATCCGGGCGAATTTTTCTCGCTGCTGGGACCATCCGGATCAGGAAAAACCACCTGTCTGCGCTTGATTGCCGGATTCGATCAGCCGACATCGGGCAGCATTCGCCTCTCAGGTCGCGAAGCCGCGCAACTGCCGCCCTACGATCGCGACGTGAACACGGTCTTCCAAGACTACGCTTTGTTTCCGCACATGAGCGTCGGGCAAAACGTCGGCTACAGCTTGATGTTGAAGAAGGTTCCGAAGGCTGAGCGCGATCGCCGCGTCATGGAAATGCTCGATTTGGTGCAGTTGGGCAATTTGGTCGATCGCCGTCCCAGTCAGCTTTCGGGCGGACAGCGGCAACGAGTCGCCTTGGCGCGTGCCCTGATCAATCAGCCAAAGGTGCTGCTGCTCGATGAACCGCTGGGCGCGTTGGATTTGAAGCTCCGGCAGCAGATGCAGACGGAACTCAAGGCGATTCAGCAACGGTTGGGGATCACGTTCATTTATGTGACGCATGACCAAGAGGAAGCCTTGACGATGAGCGATCGCATGGCCGTCTTTAACCTGGGCAAAATCGAACAGGTCGGCTCTCCGATCGAAATCTACGAGCATCCCAAAACGCCGTTTGTCGCAAATTTTGTTGGCGTCTCCAATTTGATTCAGGGATCGCTGGCCGAGCGCTTGACCGGATCACCTCAGCCGATCGCCCTGCGGCCAGAAAAAATTCAACTGCATTCGATCGACGCTGAGGACGGCGTAATCGGCAAAATTCAAGAACTCCTCTATCTGGGAATGTACACGCGCTATCGCGTCCAGCTTGATCCCGCAGGCGAACTCATTGTGGTTGAGCAAAATTTAACAACGCCACGCTTTCAAACTGGCGATCGCGTCCGCCTCACCTGGCAGTCGCAGCATATTTCTCCGGTGGCGTCATGACCCTACAAAATGAACAAGTTGGGATTGTGCGATCGATCGCTACCTACCTCTATCAGCGTCCGCGCCTCGTTCTTGTGCTGCTGCTGACTCCGCCTTTGGTGTGGTTTGGTGGCGTCTATGTGGGATCGCTGGCAACGCTGCTGATTCAAAGCTTTTTTCACCTGGATGATTTCACGGGGCAGGTGGTTCGAGCATTCACGCTGCAAACCTATCGCCAACTGCTGACACCTGCGAGTTTGCGAATTGTGCTGCGGACAGTGACGATGGCCGCATGCGTGACGGTGACATCGATCGCCCTTGCCCTACCGCTGGCCTACTACATGGCTCGCTATGCGACGGCTCGGATTAAGGCAATTCTCTATCTCGCCGTCGTCCTGCCGCTGTGGGCAAACTATCTGGTGCGCGTGTATGCCTGGAAGCTCATTTTGGCGAAAGAAGGAATTTTGACCTGGTTTATCCGTCAGCTTCATCTGGAATGGCTGCTCGATCGCGTCCTGCAACTGCCGATCGTCGGGGGATCGTCCTTGTCCGTGTCTGCGATCGGCATGTTTCTCGCGTTTGTCTATCTCTGGCTGCCCTACATGATTTTGCCGATCGAAGCGGCTCTAGAGCGCGTCCCCGCGTCGCTGATTGAAGCCTCTGCGGACTTGGGCGGACGACCCTGGAAGACGTTTCGTAATGTAACGCTGCCGCTGGCTTTTCCCGGCATCGTGGCGGGATCGATCTTCACCTTTTCGCTCACTCTGGGAGACTTCATCACGCCGAGCATTTTGGGAAATTCCAGTCCGTTTATTGGGCAAGCGGCGTATGTGTTGCAGGGCACGGCAGGCAATATTCCGCTCGCGGCGGCGTTTACGGTTGTGCCGATCGCGATCATGACCGTCTACCTGCTCGTCGCAAAGCGGCTAGGAGCGTTCGATGCGATCTAAAGCACCTTTTTCACTCAAGCTGGCCGTCGGCGGCGTCTTATTTTTCCTCTACTTTCCCTTCGCCGTGATTTTGCTGTATGCCTTCACGATCGAAGATGCCGCTTTCACCTTTCCGCCGCCCGGACTGACGCTGAACTGGTTTCACGTCGCTTGGCAGCGGCAAGATTTGTGGCGGGCGCTTTGGCTGTCGGTTCGCGTCGCCAGCATTGCAACGGCGATCGCGCTGATTTTTGGAACTTTGGCGGCGGCAGCGGTGTATCGGACGCGCTTTTTTGGTCGTGAGACGATTTCGTTTCTGCTGCTGCTGCCGATCGCGCTGCCGGGAATTGTCACGGGGATCGCCCTGCGATCGGCCATCAGCCTTTTCGGACTGCCGTTTAATTTTTGGACGATCGTGATTGGACACGCCACCTTTTGCATCGTTCTGGTTTACAACAATGTGCTGGCGCGATTTCGACGGACGGCGCGATCGCAAACCGAAGCCTCGATGGACTTGGGAGCCGACACATTCCAAACCTTTCGCTACATTCTTTTGCCCACCCTTTCAACTGCGCTTTTGGCAGGTGGAATGCTCGCGTTCGCCTTGTCGTTTGACGAGGTGATTGTCACCGTATTTACAGCTGGACAGCAGCGGACATTGCCAATTTGGATTCTCGATCAGCTGACGAAACCGCGCCAGCGTCCGGTCACAAATGTGGTTGCCGTGTTTGTAGTTGGCCTAACGTTTGTGCCAATTCTGGTGGCGAACTGGCTGACGAATGATGAGGCGATGAGCGATCGCGCCCGCTAATTACAGTTGAATTTTTCCCGATTCAACCGTCAAAATCTGCGACGACTTGAGCCACTGATTATCAAACGCGCCTAAGTGCGTCGTCGTGATAATCGTTTGGAAACGGTCTTGAATTGTTTCGAGCAGTTTATCTTGGCGGTTGAGGTCGAGTTCGGCCAAAACATCATCGAGCAGCAAGAGCGGCGGTTCCCCGATCACGGCTTCAATCAGCTTCAGTTCGGCCAGCTTCAGGGCAAGCACCAATGTCCGCTGCTGACCTTGTGAACCATATTGACGAGCGGGCGTTTCGTTGATCGTGAATTCCACTTCGTCGCGATGGGGGCCAACTAGTGTTGTGTGCTGCATCTGTTCCGCGATCGCCCGCTGCTGAATTTTCTCCAAAAACGCCTGCTGCACGATCGCGGGATCGTCCTGCTCGATCGGCACGTTGGGCGCATAGCGGACGGTCAGGACTTCGCGACTGTTGCTAATCGACTGATGCCAATGTTGCGCGTAAGGGGCGAGGCGATCGAGGACGCGGGCGCGGCGGCGAATCACTCGCGCTCCCAAGGCGGCCAGTTGCGAATCCCAAATCGCAAGCTGTTCCGGGTCAAGTTCGGCGTCGGGCGATCCTGTTTCGGGAGCGCTGCGCCGCTGCTTGAGAAGGGCGTTGCGCTGTCGCAAAACGACGTTGTACTGCTGCAAAATATGCGCGTAAACAGGTTCAAGCTGCGTCAGGAGCGTATCGAGCCAGTTGCGTCGTTCGCTGGGTGCGCCGCGTACCAAGTCCAGATCGAGGCTGGAGAACTGCACGGCGTTCATCGTTCCTAAAAAATCAAGCTGGCGGCGCAAGGCTTCGTGGTTGATCGAAACCGTGCGCCGTCCGCTGCTGCGAAAGGTGATTCCCAAATCGACGATTCCGGTTTCGCGCTCCAGCACAGCCGTAATTTGGCTGGCGGCTTCTCCGTCGAGAACCAGTTCGCGATCGCGCACGGCTCGATGCGATCGCAGCGTTGCCAGCAGTTCAACGGCTTCAAGCAAGTTCGATTTGCCCTGCGCGTTATCGCCCACCAAGATCGTCTTGGGAGCCAAAAACTCCACCTGCTGATCTTGGTAGTTGCGAAAGTAGCGCAGATGCAGCGACTTGAGGTACATCAATACTCAGTCACTATAGATAGTGACTTGATTAGTAACTTGCAATCACAAATAGTTAAATTCTACAAAATCCTACACTACATCAGTTCAAGAGTTGTATTGACGAGTAATAAAGATACGGAAGATGTCTTTATCTAAACTGAAGCGATTTGGCAACTGAGACGAGTGCGATAGCATTACCTTTGCAGGCAGGTGTCCTACCTTCGCTCTACTTGAATAGTTAATGTCAGCACGATATATCCATCTGTTATTTACATACCAGCCAACAGCCTCACCAAAAGCTTCAAGAGCCTCGTCATCCATGTCATCATTTTCAGGAAGTAGATTATACGCAAAATCATTTTCTTCCACGTATTCAAAAATCTGCTTCTGTACACTAAAGCCAAACCGCCCACCACTATAGACAACCCAAAGGTTATCAATGATACTTAAATTTTTCCTTGAAATGTTGACAATATCGTCAGCAGTCAAATTATCTGAAATATAACTGCCAAATACAGTTCTATTATCGAAATTCAAAGCCTCTTTTCCACAGAGACTTGCAATAATTGATTCTGTCTCTTCATCTGCTTCCTGCCATTGATTCGCCTTAAGCAAGTCACGTAGTCTCTCATAACCTTCTGGAATTGCTGATGTTGGCTCGCCCAACATAGCTTCGGAGGAAGCAGCAAATTCAATGACCGCTCTAGCCATTTCAAATTCATCAGATTGGGTAGGAATTTGATCTAACAAAGCCTTCCACCTAAATAGACTATTTTTAAGATCAGAAGCATCATGGGCTTGACTCGCTAGATCTCTTGAGATACGACTCACTGCATCTCGTGTGTTGTATCCCTGCTCTAGTAGATGAGCTAATACTTCTTCGATCTCATGGACTGCGGCGGCTAGTTCGTTATCTAAAATTGAATAATTATAGTGATTGTCAATATCGTCACCTTGTACATATCGTTGAACAAACTCATTGTAGTTTCCGCTAGCTAAGTTGATATGGCGATCGCCTTGGCTAGAACTATCTTGAATGGTTGTTCTATGAGTATTAGCTTCTCCACTTTTAGAGCTTAAATGTCCAAAATAAAGGCCGACTGCAATCAATCCACAACCAAGAAACAAACTTGCTAATCCGAAAATCCAGAATCTAATAATAAGAATGCCGATTACGCCCAGTACTAAACCAAGGAAATAGTATTTCAGCAGTGTTCTACCCGATAGCCATCGGCTTAAGAAATTGAACATTTCTTTCCACTCTTGCTTTTGTGAGTTCTGCTCCCACATTCCTAGAAAAATTGAATGCCCAACATGCCTAAAGTAAGCTTGATAACTTCTACTGCTACCTCTCCAACAGCACCGTTCGCAGCAGCATCAGCTAAATATTTAGCTCCTCTGACCAGAGTGTTTCTGAACTTGAAGTCATTTCTTGCGAGATTTGCCAGAGCGACTGCCTTTTCCTGAGTAGTATTCTTACCCTGTACTTCAAGTTTCTGAATTTGAGATACAATCTCACTCAAATCTTGATTCAAGTTTGTATTGTTTCCCTGAATGTATGTGCCTTGATTGTTCTGAACATAGTTGCCTTGTACATAATTACCTTGGTTGTTCTCGATGTAATTACCTGTGCCCATATTAATGTTGCGGTTGCCACTCATAATATCTTCCTAAGGAAAAGCGCTGGACGTATAAACTATAACATCCAGCGCTTTTTAGTGTAGCTATTACTTTGAGAAAGTTATCTATTTACCGATTTCGGTAGAAGAAGCGGAAGAAAATTTTCTCCAGTTCAATCCACACGAACATTAAGGAACTGAAGCCAAAGCAAATGGCAAGTTCGGTTCCCGTCAGGTAGTGCGTTCCGAAGAAGTTCCGCAGGGGTTCCACGTAGATCAGCAGCAGTTGCAAAATCGTGGTCAGCCCGACAGCGGCAATGATGTAGGGATTCGAGAACGGGTTGAGTTCGATCGTCAGTCGGCTGTTCGATCGAATTGCCAAAGCATGACCCATCTGCGCCAAACACAGCGTCGTAAACACCATTGTCTTCCAGCGATCGGGACCACCAGGAGCCTCCACAGTCTGCGCGTAGTTGAACGACCAAACCATCAGTGAGATTGCGATAATCGCCAGCACAATCCCGATGCGAATCATGTACAAGCCCAAACCACGAGCAAAAATGCTTTCGCCCGGATCGTGCGGCGGACGGTTCATCACGTTCGGCTCGGCAGGTTCAACCGCCAAGGCCAGCGCGGGCAAACCGTCTGTCACCAAGTTCATCCACAGAATTTGCAGCGGCGTCAGGGGAACGCCACCCGCACCCACCACGATCGGGGAGGCGGCGATCGTCAAGACTTCCCCGATATTCGAGCCGAGGATGTACTTGATGAAGCGGCGAATGTTCGTGTAGACGGTGCGGCCTTCTTCGGCAGCAGCGACGATCGTGGCGAAGTTGTCATCCAGCAGCACCATATCGCTGGCTTCTTTGCTCACGTCCGTTCCCGTAATTCCCATTGCAATGCCGATGTCGGCTTGCTTCAGGGCGGGCGCATCGTTCACGCCGTCTCCGGTCATGCCAACGACACGGCCTTGGTTTTGCAAGGCTTGGACGATTCGCAGTTTGTGTTCCGGCGCAACGCGAGCGTAGATGCTGACCTCGTTGACCTCGCGCTGCAAGTCTTCCGGCGAGAATTTTTCCAGTTCTCTTCCGGTGAGGACGCGATCGCCGTCTCTGGCAATTCCGAGATCTTGGGCGATCGCCTTGGCCGTCAACTGGTGATCCCCGGTAATCATGACCGGACGAATGCCCGCCGTTTTGCAGCGAGCAACCGCATCGCGGACTTCCGGGCGCGGCGCATCCAGCATATCCACCAGCCCGATCCAGACGAGATCGCGCTCATACTGATCGTCCGCGCCCTCTGGCGGCTGTTCGTTCAGCGGACGATAGGCAAACCCAAGGACGCGCAGACCGTTTCCAGCCAGTTCGTTATTTTTGTCCAAAATTTGCTGGCGGTGCGCTTCGGTAATCGGCTGGGGCGACTCTCCGATTTGAATTTGCGAACAGCGCTCCAGCACCAGTTCGGGCGAACCTTTGGAAAACAGCATGAACGGCGCGGTAGGCAAAAAGTTGAGCTTGTCGCCGCCCTGCACAATCACACTCATTCGCTTGCGCTCAGACGAAAAGGGAAACTCACCGACACGCGGCAGATCGATCGCCCACTGGTCGCCGCGAATGTCCGCTTTGGCCGCGACAACCAGCAACGCGCCCTCGGTTGGATCGCCCAGAATTGCCCACTGGCCGTTTTCCTTCTGGAGAACCGAGTCATTACAGAGCGCACAGGCAACAAGGAGAGTTTTTAGTTCGGGATTGGCGATCGCCTCCACAGGCTGATTGTCTTTGCGAAATTCACCTTCGGGAACGTAGCCTTCTCCAGTGACAGCGATCGAGCCGCTCGGCGGATGCACGGACTGCACGACCATTTTGTTTTGGGTCAAAGTTCCGGTTTTGTCGGAGCAAATCGTTGTCACCGATCCCAAGGTTTCCACAGCAGGCAGCTTGCGGATTAAAGCGTTGCGTCGCACCATCCGCTGCGTTCCCAACGCCAGCGTCACCGTAATTACAGCAGGCAGACCTTCCGGCACAACCGCAACGGCCATACTCAGCGCCACTTCCAAAAGCTGCTCTAGCGGCGAAAAGTTGCCAGCCCGCAGCACGCCGCCGATCACCACGAGGGCGACGAGCGCCAGCGATCCCGCGACCAGCACATTGCCCAACTGCGTCATCCGCTGCTGAAGCGGCGTCGGTTCCGACTCGACCGCTTGCAGCATTTCGGCAATCCGGCCAATTTCGGTTTTCATTCCCGTACTGGTCACTTCCACCGTACCGCGACCCTGCACGACTTCCGTACCTTGAAACACCATGTTGATGCGATCGCCCAGCGGCGCATCTTCGGGTAATTTCGCCTTTGCACTTTTATCAACCGCTTGCGCTTCTCCGGTCAGGGCAGCTTCGCGCACCTGCAAATTCGCTTCTTCCAGCAGGCGACCGTCAGCGGCGATTTGCACTCCGGCCTCCAGCAGCATCACATCGCCGGGAACCAGTTCTTTGGAATCGACTTCGCTAATTCTGCCGTCGCGAATTACGCGCACCTTCGGCGAAGAGAGTTTCTTGAGCGCCGCCAGCGCTTTTTCCGCCCGACTTTCCTGAATGTAGCCGAGTGCGCCATTGAGAATCACGATCGCAAAAATCGAAATTGCATCTTTGGGAAACGGCGTTTCGCCGCTTGCCAGCGCTCCACGAATATCGATAAATGCCGAAATAATCGCAACGGCAATCAGCATGATCAGCATGATGTTCTTAAACTGATCGAGCAAAATTGCCCAACTGCTGCGTCCTGCTCCTTCCTCTAGCTCATTGAGTCCATAGCGTTCTCGCCGTTCGCGCACCTGATCATTTGTGAGTCCCCGCTGGCGATCGCTTTGCAGGATCTCCAAGGCTTTCTCAGGTTCAATACTGTGCCATGCCGTCGCCGTTGAATCTGCCGCAGAATAAGCCATGCACTCACCAGAAAACACGCAATCTATTTTTACAGCCTTCGATCATAGAGCTTAATCTAGATCGCAGAACACTAGCCAAGGGAAGGGTTGTTAGGCATTCGGCATTGAGCATCGGATATTGGGTTGTTGGCAAAGGCTGAAGGGGAAGCAAGCCACACAATCATCGCGGACAACCACCAATGCCAAGACCACATCGACAATTACCAGATATGCCTTTTGGGAGTTTCAGAGTGGAACCCTCTGAGTAGGGTTGGAAGGGTGTGGGTAGTCCTACCCTCGATCGGCTCGAAAACCGAAAGAAAATTAAGCCTGAGAAAATTTTCAGGCGATCGCTTCTTCCACTTCCAACAGAATCCGTCAATATCGGTAGAGACGAACCTCCCGCCACTCCTTAAAATGACCTGATGCAATCTCTTGTCGATCGATCGCTGTTCGATCTAACGTTGAGCATGTCTTGAGGAGTTCGCACGGTGAAATTTGGGCAGTGGCTCGGCTTATTTGCGCTAATCGTTTCGCTCGTTATTTTGTGGCAGTTCCGACAAACCCTACTGCTACTTTTTACCGCTGTTGTACTCGCAACCGCCTTCAACCGTGTTGCACAACGCCTGCAAAAATCCGGCGCCAAACGCGGAATTGCCCTGCTGCTCACGCTGAGCATCATCTTTTTCATCAGCCTGTTCATCATCTTGCTAATTGTGCCGCCCTTCGTCGGACAATTCGTACAGCTCATTAGCCTTGTTCCCGCAGGAGCCGCCCAAGTCCTCGAACAGCTACAAATTCTCAACGCAAATCTACCTCCTTGGTTTCCTCGCTTCGCCATTCCGGATTTCAGCGACTTTCAAACGCTTGAGCCAATTTTGCGGAACTTTCTCAATCAGTTCTTTGGCTTTTTTGGCAACTCAATCAATACGCTGATTAGCTCACTTGCCATTCCCCTACAAGGATTGCTCGTGCTGGTCTTGACGATTATGATGCTTGTCAATCCTTCGGCGTATCGGCGCGTATTTCTGCTGCTATTTCCCTCGTTTTATCGCAGGCGAGCCGATGAAATTTTAACCCGCTGTGAGCAGGATCTCGGCAATTGGGCAGGCGGCGTTTTAGTCAGTTCACTATGCATTGCGCTGTTGAGCGGCATTGGCTTGTGGATACTGCGAATTAAGCTGGTTTTAGCTCAGGCACTTTTGGCTGGACTGCTAAATATTATTCCTAACATTGGCCCAACGCTGAGCTTAATCTTTCCAGTGACGGTTTCCTTAATTGACGAAAACGGTGTGTTTAAAGCGATCGCCGCCGTCATTCTCTACATCATCATTCAGCAGCTTGAAAGCTATTTGATTACGCCAACAATCATGGCAAATCAGGTGTCTTTGCTGCCTGCGTTGACCTTGGTTTGTCAGCTATTTTTTGCAAGCCTTTTTGGTTTCTTGGGCTTGGTGCTGGCGCTGCCGTTAACGATCGTATTTCGTGCCTGGATTGAAGAAGCTTTGGTCAAAGATGTCCTCAATCATTGGGACAATGATGCGACTCGCGCTGAGCTAGTCACGGCTCCGATTTTGGCGATCGAACCTGCTGACCCAACCGCCCTGCCAACCGAAACAAAACCGCAAGAGCCGCAAGATTCAGATGAATAATTTGGAGCGATCGAATTGTCGGTTCATCTAGTCGTTCGACACTTAGAATAAGTTGGAAATTCGCTGCAAGAGCGTCGCAAAATCGCTGACGATCGCTTCGCAATTTGCCTCAGTCAAAATTGGCACATGTACAAACAAACCCAGACCAGATGAATGCTGCAAATGTTCTAAAACAGCGAAATATGTTGCATTGCAGACAAAGCGGCCTGCATCATGACTAATTTCAGTCAACGGTAATCCGTTCACAAGCTGAGGCAAATCAAAGCGTGTTTTAAGAATGCGATCGCTCTGCGCTCCCAGTACGGTATCGCTCTGCGCTCCCGGTACGGTATTGCTGATTACCGCTTGCGATTCAACGCTGAGTTTCGATCGCGATTCCGCCATGCCGCAGCAAACCACAGCTTGCGGTTGAAGCGTTTGGATGCAGGCGATCGTCTGCTGTGGAGCCAGCATAAAATCGACGGGTAAATGTCGCAGAACTTGAAGATCGATCGACGGCTTCCGCTGCAAAAATTCCACCAGCAAATCATCGGCTGAGTTCGATTTTTGATGGGGAAGCCAGGTTGAAAATGAAGTCAGAAGTAGTTGATGGGGAAGCCAGGTTGAAAATGAAGTCAGAAGTAGTTGAGTCATTGCAGGAGATTCAGCCGCAAATCAGGAAAATGTCTGTAGAAAGGCGGGTGGATGGATCATCGAATCTTCGCTAGAGTCACAATAAGCTGGCGCGGCGAGTTTTGGCTGGGCGGCACAAGGCAAGGTAGGAAAGAAGCAGCGACCCGTGAGTAAGCGTTTACCCGTCACCACCGCCCATGTGCGGATTACGCATCAGTCTTGGCAGCAAGGCCGCATTGAAGGCGAAGTGCAAGCCAACGGCTACGAATGGCGCTTTCAGTGGCGCTTTCGGCAAGGCGATTTGGCGATCGAACCCACACTCGGTCGGGCGCTGATTAAAGAACCACTCAGCCGCTTCCTCGAACGCAGCGACTATCAGCTTGAGCCGGGTGGCGATTATTCGTTTACGATTCGAGCGGAACTTTGAAGGGGCGATCGCATCCCACAAACGATCTACTGCTGCGACAGTCGCTTCACCGCCTGACCGCCAAGCAGTTCATGCGCTTCCAGCAGGAGTTGCGGAATGCGATCGCGATTTGGACTTTGAGCTAAACAAGCGCTTAGATCGAGTCGTGAGGCGCGATCGCCCTTTTCACCCGGAACCCAGTGGCCGCTGTTGCCCAGCATGTTGTAGCGCGTTCTTGAATATTCCATCAGGTCAAACGCAAGAGCAAGATTTCGCAGCAGCAAAATCAGGCGAATGTTGATGCGTCCGGGCGTATTTTCCACGTCTGGTAAGCCTTGACTCCAAGTTTTCCACCAGGTTTCGCCCAGAATGCGGATCGCTTCATTTTCGAGGCGGGCGAGGATCGGCGGCAAAATTTCGTCGGGGCGATCGATGGACTCCAACGTTTTGAGATGTTCATCAAAATCGCTGGGTTTCGCTGCCCCAACGCTGAGCGTATGCACCTGCGGATGGCTAAGGCAAAACAGATTGTTGAAAACGATCGGGCTGAGCGGCTGACACAGCCTGACAAGCTTGGCAGGTGGCTTGTAGAGCATTCCGCCCTTGTCGGTTGGACTGATGATGAAGACGCCCATGTCGTGCGCTTGGGCAGCGGCGATCGCAGGCCAGTTCGTCTGATTGACGTAGTACCAGTGCAAATTGACGTAATCAAACTGATCGGTTTCGATCGCCTTGACAATGACATCCGTTGGCCCATGCGTCGAAAAGCCGATGAAGCGAATTTTGCCTGCTGCTTGCAGTTTGCGGGCCACATCGAGACAGCCGCCCGGACGAATGCTTTGATGCAGAAGTTCCGGCGTGTTGATGCCGTGCAGACCCAGCAGATCAATGTAGTCCAGCTTGAGCAGGGACAGGGATTTTTCGATCGTCTGCCCAAACGAGCGTGAATCGGCACTGGGACTCACCTTGGTTTGGACGATGATGCGATCGCGAGGCAGAGTCGGTAAAATTCGGCCTAATTGCGCTTCAGACGAGCCATAGCCTCTGGCCGTTTCAATGTGGTTGATGCCGACTTCGATCGCCCGCCGAATTGTCGCTTCAAGATTGGCCTGATTTGCCTGCGGAATTTCCGACTGCGGAACATCTTGCCATTTGTACTGATACCGCATTCCTCCACAAGAGAAAATGGGCATCGCTAATTGAGTACGTCCAAAACGCCGATAATGCATAGGATAGAGAAATCGCGAAACGCAAAAAACAGGCGGCTACTGCACTGATACACACCATAGCAATTTCGAGCGATTCGATCGCAGGTTGGGAAATCTCTACCTGGTGGATTGTAAAACGCTGTCGTAGTGTGATTGGATAGTACGCCATAGAGACTTTTACGTTTCGCCGCTTTCTTTTGATCGACTGGTAATTCACTCGATCGCCTTTTCAGTTAAATGCGTTAGTTCCTGGGAACAATCTTCCTATCCACTTCAAGCAATATTTCTGGATGATTTTTATGGATTTTAATGAACTCGACCAGCTAGAAAATTCCGTTCAAGATTTACTCGCACTGGCGAAAATTGAACGCGAAGAAAAGCGCTTGCTTCAGCAGCGTGAAGAACAAATTCAAAAAGCCCTGGTTGAAATTGAACAGCGCCTAAAGCCGTTACTTGCCCAGATTGAAGCAACACTGGCTGACTTACCGCCTGAAGATTTTGTTGATAGCATTACACGCCGCAAGCTCGAAGAAAAAGCTGCTGATCTGCGGCAAAAACTGGCAGACGCACCGCTACTGGCTGCACAAACGGTCGATCGCCAAATGATTCTCAACGAAGAAAGATTGCTCGACGAGCGGATTGCCGAACAAACCAATCGCTGGCGACAAGGACTCAAAGCGGACTTGCTGGAAATGATTTCTGAGCAGCAAAATTTTTATAGCGCTACGGATGCTGCTGTTGCCGTTCGCGGCCATGTGCAAGACCTCAAGGCGATCGGTGCCCTCGAAGAAGTCGTGGAAGCGTTAATCGCCCAAATCAACGCCACCAGCGAAGACGGCCAGCCTGCCCGCCTGAGAGGAACGCACGAGCAAACGCTGACGTTCATCTACAACAAAGCGCTGGAAAATCGTGCCAGAGTCGATCGTGCCACTGAAGTACAGCCGCGCATCCGCCACCGCACAACCGAAAAGCGCCCCAACCCCTACAGCCAGCTTGAAGGTAAGGTGGTGATCTTTGGCGGACACGATCGCCTCGAAACCGCGATTCGCAACCGCCTCCGCGACTCTCGCGTCACCCTGGTTTGGTGTACGGCTCAATCTGGCCCGCAAATTGCCGAACAAGCGGAAAGCCACGTCGCTTCCGCCGATCTCGTTTTGATCATCACAGGCTACACCAGCCACAAACTGACGGACAAAGCGACTCAAGCCGCTCAGCGCAACGGCAAAAACATCGAAATGATCAATACAACGGGCATGGTGCGCGTGCTGGAAGCGATCGAATATGGCCTCAAGTCAAAGCTGCTCGTTCGGCATTTAAATCAGCTTTCACGACCTGCCTAGGAGTTAGGTTTGGGGTTTTTAAGGTTTGCCGAATCTCTAGGGTAAGTTTTAACAGGCTGCGATCCTCCCCCGCCCTCCTTAAAAAGGAGGGCGTCGCCCCCAAATCCCCCTTTCTAAGGGGGATTTGGGGGGATCTGTCACTGCCTGGCCTCAAGCTCTTTACTCGCGATCATCGGTACGATTTTGCAAAATATCGAGAATGCGGCGATTTTCGGTTTGGAGTCCGCGCACTTCTGACTGCATCTCGCGAATATCCGCCTGCATGATTCGCATCTCGGTACGGATGTCGATTGCTTCGGT
This sequence comes from Microcoleus sp. FACHB-1515, assembly GCF_014696105.1. Classification (GTDB taxonomy): domain Bacteria; phylum Cyanobacteriota; class Cyanobacteriia; order Elainellales; family Elainellaceae; genus JAAUTJ01. The sequence continues at coordinate 73,332 of NZ_JACJPO010000064.1, read as the reverse complement.
GGCGATCGTCTGCATGATGTCGGCAATGCTGGCGCGGGTTTCAGCGGCGGATGCTCGCTGCTGAGCGACTAGCTGGTCGATCGCGAGAAATACCGTATTGGCGCGAGCATTCGCAGTCGCGATCGATTCATCGAGCAGCCGTTGGGTCGCTTCAATACGAGCAGTCGCCGCCGCACTTGATTCATCGAGCAACCGTTGGGTACGGTTAATCTGCTGCTGTGTTGCCGCGGCGCGAGCATCGGCAGCAGCGATCGATTCGTCGAGCAATCGCTGCGTATGGTTGGCAGCAGCGATCGATTCATCGAGCAACCGCTGCTCTGCTGCTGTGTGGCAACCTGGCGATCGCCCAGTTCACTGAGGAGAATTTCGAGGCGATCGAGTCTAGAAGATTCATTCGTCGTCATTGCCCTGTTGCTCCTTTGCTCGCTTCTGCCCTCTCTTGAAAGCCACACTGGTCAAATCAAGCTTGTGCTGCTGGTCTACAAGATTCGGTCAACCGCCATTTCCTTCTTTACCGTAAGCTTGCCAGGCAAGATCGACCAAGCTGTTGACGATCGCCGCTGCCACGACTGCATTTCCCTTGCGGCCTTCAATGCGGATGTGCGGGATGAGCGAATCTTTGAGGCGATCGACCGCATCCGTCCCCACAAATCCCGCAGGTGTGCCAATCACCAAAGCGGGGCGAATTTCTTCTTGCTCGATCAGGTCTACCAGGACGCTCAGAGCGGTTTGTGCTTGGCCGATGACGAAGATGCCTTCCGGATAGCGGCGGGCGAGCGTTTCGATGCCCCAAGCGACGCGAGATTTTTCGCGCTGCGGGCGGGTGAGCGCTTCCATGCTGCAATAAACCGGATTGGCAAAGGTTTCCTGAATAATCGGCGTGATGCCGACCTGCACCATTGGCACATCAACGACGATCGTGCTGCGGGCGGCAAGGGCAGCGGCTCCGGCCTGCAATGCCTGGTCGGAAAAGCGAATCAACGATTTGTAGTCAAAATCGGCTGTGGCGTAAATTACGCGCCGCACAATTTCATACTCCGAAGGCGAAAAGACGTGATCGCCAATTTCGCGATCGATAATTCGTAGGCTTTGCGCGTCGGTGATGTGCCACTCCATGCTGTCAAGCGATCGCTGGTCTAATGTGCGTCTTCGGTTTTTAATCGTGGCACATTCTGGCACATTGGGGCAAAAGCGTTCGGATTTTGGTGTTCGAGAGGTGGTGATCGATCGGAGCATCAATGTGCGTCAGATCACATCCTAGGAGAGATTCGACTATCCGTACTAGGTAGGAGTGGATGGATGAGTTCAATTTTTTAAGATTGAACTATCAGAAACAAACCAGACTATCTGGCGTCTTCGATAGGGTGACTACTTTAACTATCTTTTTTCTTCCATAAACTCTTTTTTTTTAACATCTTGCAAAATGAACATCGAGAACAAAAAGCTGCTTTCGTGCGGCCAACAGCGCTGTCTAGTCATTCCCCTCGGTGACGGCATCAAAGTTCAACATCCGGTTCTTGATGAACTGGACGCGATCGAAATCTATTCCTACTACTCGCAACTACACCCGCATCTCCGGTTTCAATATGAACCGCAGCTTGCAACGGCTCAATAGAAATTCAACTCAGTTCAGTAAAGTCCCGCTTTCATTCAGGAGGTGGGACTTTGTTGTAATAACTTGTTCGATCGCCTATTCCAAATGAATAAAGCGACGCTTTAACTTGACCGCAGCAGTCGGCAGCGGGTTCAGCGTGGCGTTCCGATCAGCGTAAAAGCCGCCCAGTCCTTCGGATGTGAATGTTGCTTCATGGTTTCAAGCATCGCCTGCCGTAGCGCTTGAGCTTTGTCAGGATTTTGCTCAAGCTGACGATAAAATTGCGTCATGAGATCGGAAGTCGGAATATCTGCCGCCGCCCACAGCGAGACGATCAGACTGGGTACGCCTGCGGCCAACAGCGATCGAGACAGCCCCACGACGCCATCTCCGGTAATGCGTCCACGCCCGGTATCGCAGGCGCTCAGTACCACCAGTTGGGCGTTCAGATTCAGGTTAAGAATTTCGCTGGCGGTGAGCAGTCCGTCATCGGTGGCCGACGGTGCCAAGGCGATCGCGCCGGGTGTATCCAAAATGCCGTATTCGTCCGGCTGTCCATACTGCAACAAGCCATGTGTCGCCAGATGAACAATGCGGGCAGTTGCCATCTGCTCTACAACAGCGGTTTCAGTCGCTTGAGTGCCAACGAGTGCTTCCGTATCGAAAAACTCAGCGATCGCTTTAGCTTCCTGCTCGGCTCCGGGCAAAGCGGCCAAGGCTTGAGCAGGTTCTCCAGACAGCGTAGGCAAAGTTGGCATCGTGGGATTGCCGACAATCAAGGCGCGATCGCCAAGGGAAGATTGTGATGCGCGGCGCTGCTCCGCCAGATCGAGGACTTGAATGGAAGGGGCGATCGAGAGCGTGTGCCGCTCAATGAGGTATTCACCTGAAGCCGTTTGCAGGGCGGGAAACGGAACTAAAAACAGACTGCCTTGGGGAATCAAAATGAGGCGATCGTTTGGTTCAGTCGGCAGCAGATCTTGAATCGGCTCGATCAGCAGTTGATGAAGCTGACGCAACCGCCAGCTTTGCGTCAAATCAATCCGATCGCCTGCTTCTCGATCGGCAATTACCGCTCCGCGTGTGGCCGAAACGAGCGCATCGATCGCAGTGGCGTTTGGCTGATGGTTGGTTGCAGCCAGAGCGGGTCGAGCATCAAGTTGAAAATGAGTGAAGTTCGTTTGACGAAAGGCAATTTCGCCAGAAGGCTTAACGACCCAAATGAACAGCTTTTGATCGTCGATGATCGAGTATTCAATCAGCGTGGCGTTTTGCTGGCGAGCGATGCGTTGAATATCTGCGATCGAAAGGGGATTCGATCGAACCTGTCGCTCGTCCTCAGGCGATCGCTCAGCGGTCAAATGGCGAGCGAGCAGTTCCGTAAATGCTTGGGCACGTCCGCGTTCTGCCACCTCAAGCGCGGCTTCCGGCTGATTTTGCATGATTAGAGCGTTCTGCAAATTCTCGTAGGCATAAGCTTGAGTGTCGATCAGGGCAATGCGATCGCGGTTGTCCTCCAGGCCAGTTCGCAGCGATTCCAAAATTTCGATCGACTCATGCAACAGCGATTCTGCTTGTTGCGGACGATTTGCCATCAGCAGCGCATAAGCATAATTGCTGAGACTGATTGCTTCCCCCTGGCGATCGCCAAGCTCGCGCTTGATCGCGATCGACTGCTGATAGGCCGCAATCGCCTGAGTGAAATTTCCTAGTTCGCGATGGGCGTAACCCAAATTTCCCCAGGCGATTGCTTCTCCTTGGCGATCGCCAATTTCCTGCGCGAGGTCGAGCGATTGTTGAAAAACGCTTTGGGCGCGTTGCGGCTGACCTCCTGTGAGGTAAGCACCGCCCAGATTCAGCAGCGCTCGCGCTTGAATTTGGCGATCGCCAATCGCCTGCGCCAAATTCAGCCCCTGCTGCAAGCTGGCGATCGCTTGCGGAAATTGCTGTTGGGCGGTGTAGGCAATACCCAAATTCACCAGCGCCCCAGCCTCTGCCTGTCGCCACGCCTGTTCCAATCGGGCATCCGGCAATGAGGATCGCAGCCGCGCTAAGGCTTGCTCAAACAGATGTACGGCTCGCTCGTACTGCCCGATGGTGCGGTAGGCATCGCCCAAGCTGACCAAGCTGGTTGCGGCCAGCAAGGGCTGATTGCTCGTTTCGCCCAGGGTTCGCGCCTGCTGAAGCGACTGGATCGATCGCGCATACTCTCCCAAATACTGATAGGACAATCCCAAATTGATCAGCGTCACCATTTGCATCTCTAAATTCGGCTCGGTTGCCGTTTGCATTAACGCCAATGCCCGCTGAGACATCTCGATCGATTGGTGATATTGCCCAAGCTGAAAATAAGTTGCGCCCAAGCTGTTGACCGCCATTAACTCACCGGGTCGATCGCCAATTTCCTGATGGATTTGCAGCGCAGTTTGGAGAGATTGCAACGCCTGCTGATAGTCGCTATTTTGAAGCTGTGAAACGCCTTGAGTCAGGAGTTGATTCGCTTGGGCTTTGCGATCTTCCGCTGAACGAATTGGCGTATCAGGAAGCGTGGCGATCGCTTCGATCGAAGCAAATGGGGGAAGCAGCAAAATCGCGCTGGTGACAGCGGCAAGCCAAACGCGCATACAAAATGGCTCAAAGCAACTTCCCCACTTTATCAATCGCGCTAGCTGCGGCTCATCACCCGATCGAGACATCTAGCCTGAGTGTTTTGAATCTCAGGCCTTGCAGCAATTTTCATGATTTCGATCGAGCTGCTCGCTGAGCAGATTGAAAGGCTTTGATCTCTGGCGATCGCAATAAAATCCAGCTAGTTGCTAGATAAACTGCGCCCATAACCAGCAGCCAAATCGCACCCAAAAACGAAGCGTTCAGCACCAGCAACGCAGCTGGAATTGACAAAAATCCACCCAGCGCAAGCAAAATACCTAACACCCATTTTGCCCAGCCTTGTCCTTGATAAAGGAAATAGCACAAGGCGATCGTCAGCACAAAGCGAATGCCATCTTTGACAATTTCACTTGCAGGTTGAGCGGGAATCAGAGCATTCGTGATTAATCCATTTACGACTGATACTGCAATAACAACCCCGATGATTGTGGTCACCAATGTTTTTCCTTTTTGAACGGCTGAATTCATGATTTTCCTCCGAGTAAATCTGATTGAGTTGAAGATTTGTATTCCAACTCGGCCTGCGCCATTTCTTCCACCATTTGCTTACTACGGTTGAGATAGGCCACAAACAGCAAAATCGAAAAGACTAGAATCGGCAGCGCCAAAATGTGACCCGCAAACGTGTTGTAAAGTCCGTGCAAAGTGGCAGCGATCGCAATTCCAATCACCATAATCGGCTGTTGTCGAGATGGATTGATCGCCGCCAAACCGAGAAAATAGCCGCTGATTCCCGCCCAAATTGCATGAAAGAGCGGGGTTGAAATAAATCGCAGCGTGTTGAGCAAAACATAGCCACCTAAATCTACGTCTTGCTGTACCAGGGCAAAGGCATACAGCATCGAGTAGTTGGCACCTTCCGCGATCGCAAAGCCCAATCCAGACATCGATCCATAAAATGCCGCCGTGAGCGGATCGCTGAGTTTTCCAGGCCGCAACAGCAGTAGATAAACTGGCAGCGCTTTACACAGTTCTTCTAAAATGCCAACGCCAAAGATAAACCCAAACAGTTGCAGCACCTGTGAGGATTGATCGCTGGCAAGATAAAGCAATCTGAAAAACGGAATTTGCTGCACAATCAGCAAAATCGGGATGCCGATGAAGGCAGTAAATGCCACGCACTTGAGCGTATTTCCCCAGGAAAATTGGCGCGGCTTAATCAGCGATCGCAGCACAATTCCCCAAATTGAAGCATAGTAAATTCCCAAAATCCAAGCAGTTCTTTCGAGTCCGGCATTTGCAACCACAAATCGCATTGCCCAAGGAAATAAGCTGAAAAACAACAACAATCGAACAATGCCGCTGTTGTATAGCTCCGGATTGATTGCCTCTTTGTAAGGAATAACCGAAGCAAAGCGGAATGTTTTCAAAGAAGCGAGAAACTGCGATCGCGCAAATGATTTTTCCTCTGATGAATGATTGGTCGAATCAGCAATTTGAGAAGTTGAATCAACAGCGATTGGCTCTAGCTCCAGCGATTGCTGCCATTGCGGAACCGCCGCTGCTGGCTGCTGTCCATAGACAGTAATTGTGGAGACAGACTGAGGCTGAAAGTTGGCGAGCTTCTCGCGCACAAAAACGAGCATTTCGGCTTGATTGGAAACAGGATCGGACTCAAGCACCAGATTCAAATTATCCGCTGCAACAGCAGTTCTTGCGGTAATGCCGATCGATTTCAACTCTTGATTGAGTAGGTTGGCGATCGCAATTGCATCTTCCTGCCGAGCGAGTTGAACGCGCTGAAATTCACTCATAATATTGTTTGAATTATCGGTTGACTGCCCGCCTCAGCAATCCCAGCGTCAAAATGATACTGCTGCCAATTACCCAACGATTCAAAACGGCCTGACCGAATGAAATGCTGTTTTGAGTGAATCGCTTAATCAGGTAGTAGCTTCCTCCAATGATGAGGATGAAAATCAACGGCGTCAAAATCATGTTCAGCATGTAGCCGATTTGGTATCCAACAGTGTAGGCGGTTAATAGAATCATGGCGACACCGTTAAGAGTGGACTGAAGGCGATCGGTGTTTCTATCTTGTACTCAAGCGAAAAAATTCCCTTTTATGCAAAATCGCGAAAATAAAGTTTTGTGAAAATGCATAATTGCTGCGATAAGTGGCAGAGTTACCAGTAGAAATCGCTCAAAGGAGATAAGTTTAGGTCAGCCCCATGAACTCGCTAGAACCGCTTATTCAAGCTGCACGATCGCCCTCCGACTCGAATTCACCATCTCAACTGATTCGTTTGGCAGAAGAAATTTTGCGATCGCGAAAGGTCGGTCGTGCCCCCAGAGGTCGATCGCTATTTGGAGTTCATCAGGAGATTTATGAACGAGCAAAACAACAGCTTCTCGCTGATTTAAAACAAGACTTGTGCCAATACAATCCTCAACAAATGACGGCAAGAGATTGGGCAAACATGGTGCGCGATCGCACATTTCTCAAAATTCTCGATGATGCTCAACTCAAACGGTTAGCGATCGAAGCCCAACAGCATCCATCCAGAACCGAACTGCGTCAGCATACACTCAGTCAACTGGTTGAAGCTATTCGGCTCTCAGGTCAGCTTGCTCGCCCACATCAAGCCAAGTTTTCCGCTCAGTTCTACTGCTTAATTTACGAGGAAGCTGTGAATCGAACGTTGACGTATGTTTGTCGCAGCATCGATCGATACGATCCCGATCGCGGCCAGAACAAAAAGTTCATGAACTGGGTAAATTTTCGCCTCGATCGCGTCATTCTCGAATGCCGCAGTGAGTTCAACGAAAGCAATACTCAAGAACTACCAGCCCTAGCTGATTTAGAAGCTTTGCCGCAACCAGATTCCCCTTCGATCGCAGTAGATTTACGCGAATATATCGAACAAGATGCTGATGAAATTTTGAGAAGTGCCCATATTAAAAATCGACCAGAAGCGAATTTTCGATCGATCGCCTTAGCCCGATATATTGATGAAAAAAGCTGGGCGGAAATTTCTCAGGAATTTGGCATTTCTATTCCAACGCTAAGTAGTTTCTTTCAACGTCGCTGCCAAGAATTTTTGCCACTCTTTGAACAATATTTATCTTAATTACCACACAGCATTCATGCAGGCCAATGACAAACCCTGAACTCGAACCGATCGCCGTTACGATTCCACTTACGCTTTCTGCTCATGCGAGAGCCACTCAATTTCGCCAACAACATCTTCAAAAAAGTTCGCAAGTTTATCTCAACAGCCTCGCCGTTTCTGCCGTTGAAATTTATCTTCAGCGCTTAGAGTTTGATACCAATTTTGCTGCGAGTGCCAGCGCCAACCCGCTGATGCGGGCGTTGATGGACGTGGCAGATTTAGCGATCGATCATCACGGCGTTTTAGAATGTCGTCCTGTCTTACCTAACGCACGTGATGTCTTGATTCCCGCAGAAGTTTGGAGCGATCGAATTGGCTTTGTTGCAGTGCAGCTTGACTCAGGTTTGCAGACAGCAACGCTGTTAGGATTTGTCGAGACGGTAACAACTGAAAAAGTTGCGTTGAGCGAACTTCGATCGATCGAGTTTCTTCCCAGCTATCTCAATTCAATTCGGCAAAAACCTGCTTCCGTGCATTTAACTCAGTGGCTCCAAAATCAAGTTGATTCTACTTGGCAAACGATCGAAGAACTGTTGGGATTGCAGCAACCCGCTTGGCAATATCGTGGCAACCAATCTGCTTCGACGCAATTAATCAGCAGAGGCAAACTGTTGGATTTCGACCGTTCAGGCGAAGCGATCGCCCTCGTTGTCGAAGTAGCTCCCAAAGACGCATTGAAGGTGAACATTGCTGTTAAGCTTTGTCCGACTGGAAGCCGCGCTCATTTGCCACCGGATCTTGAACTGATGGTGTTAGATGAAGCCGGGATTGCTGTGATTCAAGCACAGGCAAGAACAACGGAAATGATCAACGTTGAATTCAGCGGTGAGGTGGGCGATCGCTTCAGCATCAAAGCGGTAATGAACGGCATCAGTGCGATCGATCAGTTTGTGATTTAGTACAGAAAATTAACAGAATCAGGAGAAAAATCATGAAGAACTCTAGTGGAATTGGTTCAACGATTTCTTTCACGATGTCTGCTCTCGCGCTGGTGGTGAGTGGATTCACGGCCTATCAGGTCATGAACCTAAAATCCTCGAATGCTTTGAATGCCAGCAGCAATGCAGTTAGCGTTCCGTCTGCTCCAGTTTCGCAAACTCCGGCACCCAATAATTCTTTTCAAACTGTTAACCCACCTGCCGCTGCACCAACGACAGCCGCCGCTGCAATCGCGCCCGGTCAATTTGTTAAACCTGCGTTTGGAACAAGCGCCGAAGTCGAATTGCTATCCGTCAAGCGCATCCGAGACCCGCAGACGGAAAGGCCAGAAATTGTCAATGTTCAATTCCGTTTGCGTCGCCTCAGTCACGATTTGCCTTCGGGTTTTCCGACCTTGTCCGCAACTTCAACCAGTGCTCGCAATCCTGAAACCAGTGAAACTTATGACATTGCAGAGTTCGATCGCGCTACCAGTTCAATCGCGCTGACGACGATTCAGCCTGGAGCCTCGGTTGATGGCTACGTTTGGCTGCGGATTCCCGAAGGCGTCAGCACGATCGATCTGTTTTTGGAAAACACCCAGGCATTTCAAAATGTGCCGATTGCTAATTAATATCGGCGGAAGAAATCTCAAATCAAGTACGCTAAAAGTTACAGCCTTTTGCAACGCAATTCGATCGCAGCTATGGGAAAGCGAGTCGTTCTTAAACTTGATGGCGACTTTGAGCAGCAAGGCTTTCGAGTCGCGCTGGAAATTGCCGCACTCGATCGATTGAACCACCCTGCGATCGAAGTCACAGGCTATCTGCCGCCCAATCGAGAATTGATGATTCAGTTGGAGCAGTGGCAGCAAAACTATCGGCGGTTGCTACCCTCCACGCGATCGATTAAGCCGCATCGCGTCACTTACGGCGGTTCGATTAATCCGGTCGATTCCTGTCGTCGATCGGCACAAACATTAGAGCATCAGTTGCAAAACTGGTTGAAGTCAGAATCGTTTCAGAACGTGAATTTGCGGCTGCGAGAAGCGCTGAATCCACAAGAGCCAATTCAGGTGTTAATTCGATCGCAAGATTCACGTTTAAGCCAGCTTCCCTGGCACAAATGGGACTTCATCGATCGCTATTCCCAAGCGGAAATTGCTTTTAGTTCGCCGGACTTTGAGCAGATTACTTCTGCGACAATTGTGACGGCTGCAAAAGTTAAGATTCTCGCGATTTTAGGAAACAGCCTGAACATCGATACGCAGATTGATCGCCAGTTTCTTGAAAGCTTGCCAAATGCAGACGTAACGTTTTTAGTGGAACCGGAACGGCAGCAAATTAACGATCGACTTTGGGAACAACCTTGGGACATTTTGTTTTTTGCCGGACATAGTTCAAGTCAAGACAGTGTGCAGGCGGGTCGAATTTTTATTAACGCTTGGGATAGCTTGTCGATCGAAGATTTGCGCTATGGATTGAAGCGAGCGATCGCGCAGGGTTTGCAGCTTGCGATCTTCAACTCTTGTGATGGATTGGGGTTGGCGCGATCGCTGGCCGACCTGCACATTCCGCACCTGATTGTGATGCGTGAACCTGTGCCGGATCGCGTTGCACAACAGTTTTTGCTGTACTTTTTGAACGCTTTTGCCGGAAATCAATCGTTTCATCTTGCCGTTCGAGCCGCACGAGAACGCTTGCAGGGCTTGGAAGACCATTTCCCATGTGCAAGCTGGTTGCCCGTCATTTATCAAACACCGACTGCCCCAGAACTCACTTGGCGATCGCTCCTTCAACCGTCCGCCCGTTTGCGCTGCCACCACACTCCGCCCCGATTCGCCTTTGCCCTCAGCGGCCTATTCGTCTGTGTTGCTCTCCTTGCAAGACTTTCAGGCGTCCTACAACCGCTAGAGTTGAGCGCGTTTGATCAGTTGATGCGGCTGCGTCCCGATCGAGGCCAAGACGACCGCCTCTTAATCGTCACGATCACTGAGGCCGATGTTGCCGCCCAGCCTTCTGAGCAGCGGCGGGGTGCATCCTTGAGCGATCGCAACCTCGATCAGTTGCTCCAGCGGCTCCAGTCCTATCGGCCACGTGCGATCGGACTCGACTTATATCGCGACTTTGCGGCGGACGCGCCTCCCCTGGCAAAGCGATTGCAAGACGATCGCCTTATCACCCTTTGCAGCTTTGGCAAAACGCAGGGCAATCTTGGCATTGCGCCACCGCCAGAAATTCCCGCCGCTCGGCAATTGGGCAGCGTGGGCTTTAGCAGCACACCACCTGACTTTGACGATCGCATTCGTCGCCATCTGCTGATGCAGTCGCCGCCTGCCAACTCAATTTGTCCGGCGAACTACTCGTTTGGCTTGCTCACTGCCTTGCGCTATCTCGAAGATGAAGGCATCCACCTGGAGTGGACAGCCGAAGAATTGCCCCGCCTCAAAATTGGCGACACTCTGTTCACGCCGCTTGAAGGCAACAGCGGCGGCTATCGATCGATCGATGCGAGAGGCCATCAAATTTTGCTCAACTATCGTCCTGCTCAAGATGGCGTGGCGCGAACCGTCACCTTGGCGCAGGTGCTTCAGGGCGCGATCGATCCCGCCTGGGTAAAAGACCGCATCGTTCTAATTGGCAATACTGACGCCAGCTTCCGCGATGTTCACCTGACGCCCTACAGCCGCGACAGCCGCGAAAAAATGCCCGGAGTCGAAATTCAAGCGCACATGATCAGCCAAATTCTCAGCGTTGTGCTGGATAAACAGCCGTTACTGCAACCTTGGTCAGCGGCGGGTGATCTCGTTTGGATTATGGTTTGGTCGATCGCAGGCGGCGCAATCGTTTGGCGGTTCACCTCTGCCAAACAATTGCTGATCGGAAGTGGCGCGATCGTCTTGCTGATCGGCGGCTGCTATGTGCTGCTGCTGCGGGGCAATTGGGTTCCCCTCGTTCCGGCTGCTTTCGCCCTAAGCGGAACAATTGCAGCCGGATCGATCGTCCAACGCTACAGTCACAAATTGAAGGATTGAAAATGTGGCATAGCAGTTTGCGACGCTCGATCGCCCTTAGGCGGATTCACGGTTTGCTGTTACACGCTTCGCTCACCGTAGGTACTGCCAGCTTGCTGATCGCCCCTGCCGTCCTTGCCACGCCGCAACCGCTTCACTACGTCGCCCCACCGCCACCACCCGGATCAGATCGAGGCAGTCCCACCCGCCAAATCGACATGGGAACGCGATCGCCCTGCGGCAATTTTGCTGCTGTCAATCAGTTTCTCACCGCTTTAATTCCCAAGTCACAACCCGTCTTCACCGTTTCAGAACGTCCGACTTTTTGGGTGTATATTCCCTACACCAGCAGCGAGGTTGAGTCGATCAACTTTTCGCTGGGGCGGGATGGATCTGCAACTTTGATTGGGTTGAGGCCACCAGATCGACCGGGAATTATTTCGATCGCCTTGCCGAATGACGCTCCACCGCTGGAAATCGGCCAAACCTATCAATGGTCGGTCTCCGTCTCATGTCAAAGCAATCCGTCGGAGCCACTGTTTGTGGAAGGCTCGATTCAGCGAGTGGCGATCGATCCAACTCTTGCTGGCTCACTTGCAGCAGCATCACCGCATGAACAAGCCCAGCTCTATGCCGAAAATGGCATCTGGTACGACGCTCTGACCACGCTGGGCAATCTGTATCGAACTGAGCCTGTTAATGCTGAACTAGCGAGCGACTGGGCAAGTTTATTGTCCGCGTTGGAGATTGATTTGCGCGATCGCGGCATTGATTTTGACACCCGTAACATTGTGGCTAGCCCAATCGTGAATTGAACCATGACCGTTGCCATCATTGGCTGAACTATCAGGCGGGGATCGATCGTGGTGTGCAGGTGAAGACGGTGCGTTTGTCAGGGCAACTGGCGATCGCATCTAGGCAGCGGGTCTTCCACCCACATCAAGCTCGCCGATCGCAAAGGAAACAAAGCAAGCGAAAATTTATCCGGCTTTTTCTGGGTCTTGTTAGCCTTCACGTCAGAGACAAGCTGTCGAAAGGGAGCCGAACTAACCGCTCAAAGTTCCCCTTGCTGAGGAGAATTGAGCGGGATCGATTCCTGCGGACAGCGCTTCGCAATCGCACACCCTCTACTCCTGCGATCGGTATTACTAAATATTTGTTACGAGCCATCCGGATCTCTGGGAATTGCCATGAAGGGTCGAATGAAGCTCGTTTTTTAGCCCACATGAGCTATTGTCTCAATCCTGCCTGTTCCTCACCCCAAAATGCAGACAGTTCTGAATTTTGTCGGTGCGGAGCGCGATTGCGACTAGGAAATCGCTACATGGCGCTTCGGCCAATTGGTCAGGGCGGCTTTGGCCGGACATTTCTTGCTGTTGATAGAGCAACGGAATCGAAGCCCCTGTGCGTGATTAAGCAGTTTTTTCCGGCTGTTCAAGCCAATACAAAAGCCTCCGAACTGTTTCGCCAGGAAGCCCTGCGGCTCAAACAACTCGGCCATCATCCCCAAATTCCAAACTTGCTCGATTATTTGGAACAAGACGGACAGCAATATCTGATTCAAGAATTTATTGACGGGCAAAACTTAGAGCAGGAACTGAACGATCGCGGCACATTTAGCGAACTCGAAATTCGTCAGCTTTTGCTGGATTTGCTGCCTGTCGTTCAGTTTATGCACGATCACAAAGTAATTCATCGCGACATCAAACCCGCTAACATCATCCGCCGCGAAACAGACAATAAATTGGTGCTGGTGGATATGGGAGCCGCTAAATATGCTACTGGAACGGCGATCGCCAAAACTGGAACCGTGATCGGCAGCGCAGAATATACCGCACCTGAACAAACTAGAGGCAAAGCGGTTTTTGCCAGTGATATCTACAGTTTGGGCGCAACTTGCATTCATTTACTCACCCAAATGTCGCCGTTTGACTTATTCGACGGCAGCGACGATCGCTGGATTTGGCGTTACTATCTTGACCAGCCTGTTAGCAACTCAATTGCTGCTGTTCTCGATCGAATGCTGCAAAGTGCCACCAAACGGCGCTATCGATCGGCAAATGAAGTTTTGCAAGATTTCTATCACACCAATCAAGCAAAAGCGAGTGCAAATCGTCAGGACTTTCCTCAAGCACGATCGCCTATATTTGCAGATGTGCAACCGATTTCTGCTTACCCAAGTTGGAACTTTGAGCAGCGCGGCAAATTGTCGGTTGCCAGCAAGCGATCGCAACCTGCCAAAGTATCACGCTCTCAGCGAATTTGGGTGTGGGCAGCCGCATTTGTTGTGATTAGTTTGATATTTCCCATTGTGGCAATTCATCTATTGTCGTTGGAGCCAAAACAGCCGGAGCGATCGCCTGTAACAACTCCTTCTACGTCTTCTTAAATCATCTGCAACAAAACTTATCAATCTTCGCAATCTGCTCGATCGCTGCTGTAGATTGGAAAAACCATCTGCCAGTTTGTCTATGAGCTATTGTCTCAATCCTCGCTGCACTTCGCCGCAAAATGCAGACGATACGGAAGTTTGTCAGTGTGGAGCAAAATTGCAGTTGGGCGCGAGTGAAGCTCCCGGAGCGGCTCGCTACAGAGCATTGAGGCCGCTCGGTCAAGGTGGATTTGGTCGCACGTTTCTCGCAGTTGGTTTGGCAAAACCTGACAAGCCGCTATGTGTAATTAAGCAGTTTTTTCCAAATGTAGGGATCGATCGCCCGAAAGCATCTGAACTGTTTCGTGAAGAAGCTGAACGTCTGAGCCAATTGAGCGCCCATCCGCAGATTCCAAATTTGCTCGATTATCTAGAGCAAGATGGACAACAATATTTGATTCAAGAATTTATCGAGGGGCAAAACTTAGAGCAGGAGCTAAGAACACAAAGCGCATTGAGCGAAAGTCAAATTCGTCAGCTTTTGCTGGATTTGCTGCCTGTCGTTCAGTTCATGCACGATCGCCAAGTGATTCATCGCGACATTAAGCCTGCTAATATTATTCGCCGTGCTTCTGATCAAAAGTTGGTATTGGTAGATTTGGGTGCGGCGAAATATGCAACGGGAACCGCTTTATTAAGGACTGGAACAACGATCGGCAGTGCGGAATATACGGCTCCCGAACAGGTTCGAGGTCGAGCAGTTTTTGCCAGTGATATTTATAGTTTGGGCGCGACTTGTGTTCATTTGCTGACGCAGATGTCACCGTTTGATTTATTCGATACGAGTGACGATCGCTGGGTGTGGCGCGACTATCTAATTCATCCGGTGAGCGATTCACTAGCTCAAGTTCTCGATCGAATGCTGCAAAATGCGACGAGTCGGCGCTATCAATTTGCCGATCAAGTGCTAACAGATCTGCGGCAACCTGAGCTAGCGATCGCAACTTCCACTCGCAAGCAAGAGGCTTACTTTCTGTCAGGAACGGCAAGACCGTTATTGACGCGACACAGCCTTGGCTTGCCTCGAATTGCCGAAGATCAATCGATTTGTACGCTGAGTGCCGTTGGCGAAGTGGTTTCGATCGCCCTGAGTCCGGATGGCAAAATGCTGGTGAGCAGCAGTGCTTCTCGCAAAGCGCACGACAACGCTGTCAACGTTTGGAATTTGCAAACCAGAGAGATGATCCATCAGTTTCAGCAAACCGCCTGGATGAATGCGATCGCGATTCGCCCCGATGGGCGCGTTTTGGTGGGTGGTGGCACAAACGGAACGCTGAATTTTTGGAGTTTGCAGACAGGCGAACTGATGGGCAGCATTCATGCTCATGCAGGGCAGGTGAGTTCTCTGGCGATTTGTTCGGCAGGAGATACGCTGGTAACTAGCGGCACAGACGGCATGATCAACTTGTGGAATTTAACGACAGGCCGATTGATTCGGAATTTGAACGCACAATCAAAGCGCATTCCAGCGATCGCAATCAGTCCCGATCGCCAATTTCTCGCTAGCAGCAACTATGGCGCAACGATTAGCCTGTGGGAATTTGGCACAGGAAGGAAACTGCAAACGCTGCGCGGTGAAGCGACGCATGGATACAGTTCGATCGCCATCAGTCCCAATGGCAGAATCATCGCCTGTGGCAGTTCTGCGTCTAAAAATGGCGCGATTCAAACCTGGGATTTTGTCGATCGCCATCTGACCGGAAGCGCCAGCTTTGATGTTCACGTTGGCCTCGTTCAGGCGGTGGCCGTCAGCCCAGATGGAAAACTGCTGGCAAGCGGCAGTCGCGACATGACGGTGAAGCTGTGGAATCTGCACACGGGCGCACTCGTTCGCCATTTTCAAGGACATCTCAGCCCGATTTTCTCGGTAGCTTTTAGTTCAAACGAATTTTTGGTTTCAGGAGATGGCGAAGGAGTGATCAAAGTCTGGGCGCTGCCTTAACTCGATTGCAATTGGTGCAGCTAGGGATTTATACTTAACATAAAGCAAGCTGAAGCGGTGAGTCGATTCATCAAGCGTGACTGACCGAGAAGATCGATCGATACACTTCACCAGCGGTGAAAAGTATCTTAAGATTGTTGTAACAATTTAGCTTGTCTAAATCATCCGACAGAATTTTTTGACATCCTCAGGAGGATATCTATGGCGCTCGTTCCTATGCGGCTAATGCTCGATCACGCAGCAGAGAACGGCTACGGCATTCCAGCATTTAATGTCAACAACATGGAGCAGATCCAAGCGATCATGCAGGCTGCCCATGAAACCGACAGCCCTGTGATTCTGCAAGCTTCGCGTGGCGCACGCAAATACGCTGGCGAAAACTTTTTGCGTCACCTAATTCTGGCAGCGGTCGAAACCTACCCGCATATTCCGATCGTGATGCACCAAGATCACGGAAACGAGCCTGCCACCTGCTACTCCGCCATCAAAAACGGCTTCACCAGCGTCATGATGGATGGTTCGCTGGAAGCCGACGCCAAAACGCCTTCGAGCTATGAATACAACGTTAACGTCACCCGCGAAGTGGTGAAAGTGGCTCACGCGATCGGTGCTTCGGTCGAAGGTGAACTGGGCTGCTTGGGATCGCTGGAAACCGGAAAGGGCGAAGCCGAAGACGGACACGGCTTTGAAGGCGAACTCGACCACTCGATGCTGCTCACCGACCCCGACGAAGCCGTTGACTTTGTGGAGAAAACGCAGGTTGACGCGCTCGCAGTGGCGATCGGAACCAGTCACGGCGCTTACAAGTTCACCCGCAAGCCGACGGGCGAAATCTTGGCAATCAGCCGCATCGAAGAAATTCACCGCCGCCTGCCGAATACGCACCTGGTCATGCACGGTTCGTCCTCGGTTCCCGAAGATCTGCTCGCCCTGATCAACCAGTACGGCGGCGCAATTCCGGAAACCTACGGCGTTCCCGTCGAAGAAATTCAAAAGGGCATCAAGAGCGGCGTTCGCAAAATCAACATCGACACCGACTGTCGCTTGGCAATCACCGCAGCCGTCCGGGAAGCGCTGTTCTCGAATCCGAAAGAATTCGACCCCCGCTTCTTCCTGAAGCCGTCGATCAAGTACATGCAAAAAGTGTGCGCCGATCGCTACCAGCAGTTCGGCACCGCAGGCCAAGCCAGCAAGATCAAGCAGGTTTCGCTGGATGACTTCGCTGCCAAATATGCCAAGGGCGAACTGAACGCCGTTGCGAAGAAAGCCGTCACTGCTTAATTTGCCTGAGTTCAAACTAAATGAGAGGGTGCGACAAATCGCATCCTCTTTCGTGGCGCGGCGTGCTGACGGGTTGCGATCGCAGCGGATGAGAGGCACGACCACCTATAGGAGCACGATCGCTCCTACTTCAGCTTTTGGCGCACAAATGCGACTAACTGCGCCATCTGCTTCTTCAAGCCATCGACTTCGGCTTGCAGTTTGATGTTGTGCTGCTGAAGTTTTGCCACCGTTGCTTTGAGCGTTTGCAGATCATCGGCTCCTGTTGCAGGTTTGGCGGCAGGCTGACGGCTTTTGGCTTTGGTCATGGCCGATCGAATCGCTTCCATCAAGCTGCGCTGCTCAAACGGCTTGCTGACAAACTCAAAATACTGGAATAGCTCTGGGGCAGTTTGCTCCACTTCTTCTTTGCGACCGGACATCATCACGATCGGAATTGCCTGAAGCTGCGGCTGGGCTTGAATTTTCTGCACAACTTCCCAGCCGTTCATGCGCGGCATGAAAAAATCGAGCAGAACAAGGCTCGGCTGCTGCTGGCGAATCAGGTCGAGTCCTTCCAAGCCGTCTTTGGCTTCAAGAATCTCAAACCGACCGATCGGCAGCATGTCCTTGACCTGCATCCGAATCGTTTTGCTGTCATCGACAATCAAAACCTTTTGATTTGCCATTGCTGCCCCTCGTCAAGTTCTGATTCAGACCAGAATACTTTACCTGCGCCAGTTTTCCCAGCGAGTCAGCAAGTTTTGCAAAGAGCCACTATTTTGTCTGCAAATTCGGGCAAATCACCGGAATGCGATCGCGAGCTTGCGGCACGGTATCGGGCTGATCTTGCCAGCCAGACAGCAAGCCTTGCAGTTCATTTTGCAGCAGTTGCAGCGATCGAATCTGTTCGGCAATCTGCTCGACTTTCTTTTCCAGATGCGATCGCACTTCGCCGCAGGGCAACTGGCCTTGATCGTACACGGCGAGAATCTGCTGAATTTCATTCAGGCTGAGGCCAAGATGCTGCGCTCGCTTGATGAAGGCCAGCCGATCGAAAATCTGCGGCGTGAACAGGCGATAGCCCGTGTCCGATCGCTCGACGGTCGGCGCCAGCAGGCCAATCTCTTCGTAGTAGCGGACGGTTTTGACGGGTAGGCCGCTACTGGTTGCCACTTCACCTATTTTGAGCAGGGTTGCGCTCATATTCAAGCCAAGTTAGCGAGAGGGTTTGCGATCGCTGAGCATCGGCAGCGAAGGCCGCGACGATCGATCGGGCAGATAGAGAACCGGTGAACCTGTCGGCAGTTCGACGCGATTGCGTTGAGCGAGCCACCACCGGAGGGCGATCGCTGCGCCTGCCGTCGCCAGTCCAAGCGTCAGCAGCGTCCAATGACTATCGACGCCGCCGATGACCGCATCGACCAGGCCGATCGTCAACAGAAAGCTGGAAATCGGCTCTTTCCGATAGGCTGACTTGATAAATCGGGGGCCAATCATCAGTGTGGGTTTCCTGGAGGTGTTTCTATTAAGCAAATACAGGCTGCTTTCTTCTAATTTAGCTTGCCTGTCAAGCAAACCGATTAGCCGTCATTATAGTGTCGCGTTTCGCTGCAAAAAAGTTCGATCGAATGATTTTAGAAAATTTTTGGAAAAGAAATATCGATCGTCCACAGGAATACGGTGATGCTGCGCCCTGACAAAAATTCACGTCGCTGAAAACATAAACTCGATCGCGCTTGCATCTTCAACATTTTGCTAGTACACTTGTACCATTCCTCTTGAATGTGTCGTTCCCCACACGTTCTCCAGCAGAGATTCAGGAGCCAGCGATGAAAGAGTCCCAGATCGAGATTCAGGCAATTCAGGCAAAATTGCAAGCCCTGCAAATGGGGCGAACCGCCATGCGTCAGCCTACCCCCACTGAAGATCCGCCCGCGAGCGAAGCGATCGACTGGGCAGACGCTTCTCCAATGCAAATTCGCTCGTCCACCCCGCCAGAGCGATATCGTTCCATTAAAACTGCGATCGAGCCGCGACGCCTTTCCAGCCGCGAAACCGAGGCGCTGCTGCGCCAGCTTCATCTGCCGGAGACCGCGACGCTGCCCGGAGAAGCGACGCCCAGAGGCGAAGCTCTCGCTCGGCTGGAAGCGCAAATCGACCAGATTCACGATTTGGCGATCGCGCAAGAAGCCGCCCTGCTTGAACTAAAAAATTTGGCAGAAGCAGTCGATCGCGATCGCAAGCTTGATCCAGACAGCGACGATTTGCCGACCTGCGAATTTCTGGCGGCTGCGGTTCCCCTGATTGAGCGCGATCGCGACGGGGTGATTGTCATCAGCAGCCGCCCGATCGATTTGTTCCGAGCCGAATGGGAAGCCGTCTCAATTGCAAAAAGTTTGCGATCGCGCCAGCCGTCCCGCCATCGTCGCCGCCAGCCATCCCTGGGGGACAAACTGGTTGCGCTCTTGGATGCGCCCGATCGCCCTTCGCGCCAGCCTGCGCCGCCCAATCTGACGATCGCGGATGCGGCGATTTGGATTATCGGTGCGACGGTGCTGCGCGTCGGGCTAGATCTGCTGCTGTCTTCGTTTCCGCATCTGTGGCTTCCCGTTGCCGGACTGATTGTTTTGCCTGCGGCGATCGCCATTTACCGCACCACGTTCACGCCGGAAACCGGATTCACCTGGGGCTATCGTTTGTTTTTGGCAATGATCGGCTTGCTGCTAGGCGGCAGATTTTATTAAACCAAGGAAAAGATCATGAGAGAATCGCACCAAACTGTGGAAAGGCGATATCGTGCCGAGCCGCCGCGATCGACCGTGAAGCCGCTCTTGGCGGGCGGATTGATGTTTGCCTTGGTGGGATTGCTGATGGATGTGCATGGCGCAGCAACTCCGGCCAAAGCAACGCGATCGATTTGTCAGGGCGATGTAAAGGCGGGCGTGGTTGTGTCGCGGCAGCAACTCGCGCAGCTATTGGCCGTGCCGGAGCGCGATCGCAAATCAAAAGTCGAAGCCATTCTCAAAGAACCGTACTGCCAGCTTCCCAGCCTCGAAGTGCGGGCGGGCGTGGCTGCCGATCGCGTTGCGTATCCGCTGGCGTTCGATCCGCAAAGCTGGCTGGTGGTTCTCTACGAAGGCGACGAATATGCGGGTTACGAGTTTCGCGTGCAGTAGTGTCTGGCTGTTAGGAATGTTTCTAACAGGGTGCAGTCAGCCCACCGAACTGGGGCGATCGCTGCCGATCGAACAGCGGTGGCAGTTGCAGCCCGGAAGTGCGATCGCGGGACATCGCGTCGCGGGCGGCTTGGGCGATATTTCGATCGAACTGAATGGCGATGCGGTTTATGCGCCCGCCGATGGTCGCGTCCAGCCTGTGCAGTCGAATCCAATTTGCGTCGTGTTTGAA
Source organism: Microcoleus sp. FACHB-1515 (assembly GCF_014696105.1). Lineage (GTDB taxonomy): Bacteria > Cyanobacteriota > Cyanobacteriia > Elainellales > Elainellaceae > JAAUTJ01. The sequence continues at coordinate 52,980 of NZ_JACJPO010000064.1, read as the reverse complement.
GCCCCGGAAATTCCGGCCTATCTGTTTCGGCTGTGTGGAATTCGCAGTCCGAAGCTTGGGGAAGTGCAGCAGGGAGAAGCGATCGGCAAAGCAGACGCACTGCAATTTGCTGCCTTGCGCCGTCAGCCCGATGGCAAATGGGCAATGGTCGAACCCTCCCGGCAAATTCTAGAGCAAACGCTGAAACCGTTATGATCCGTCCTTACGCGCCCGCCGACCTCGACACGCTGCGCCAGCTTTTTCAAGAGACGGTGAGTACCGTCAATCGTCGCGACTACACGCAGGCGCAGGTCGAAGCTTGGGCATCTGGAGCGCAAGATCGATCGCGCTGGATCGATCGCCTCGCCGCCCATCACTTCGTCGCCGTTGCCGAACTCGATTCGCAGATCGTTGGGTTTGCCGAACTCGAAGCCGACGGTCACATCGACTGCTTCTACTGTCACAAAGATTTTCAAAACCAAGGCATCGGAACGAAACTGCTCAATCGCCTCGAAGCCGAAGCGCGGTCGATTTCCCTGCCGCAGCTTTTCACCGAAGCCAGCATCACGGCCAAACCTTTCTTCGAGCGGCGCGGCTTTCAAGTCGTGCGATCGCAGCAGGTCGAACGACTTGGACAAACTTTCACCAATTTCCAAATGACCAAATCGCTGTCATGACCATTTCTTCTAACTGCTGGTGGCTGCTGAAACTGGCCGGACATGCAATCACCGCTTGGCTCGCGCTCAGTTTGACTGCGTTTGCTGCTGAGCCAATGGGTCTTGATTTTGAATTGGCAGCGGATCTGCCTGCGGATTTGCCTGCGGAAAGTGAGCCTGTTCGATTGATGACGCTTCCCGTTGTCGGACAAGCTCCGATCGGCAGCGAGACACCCGAAGCCTTACCGCCGCCACCGGAGCCGGAGCGATCGCCATCCGTGCAACCCGCTGAAAGTCCGGCTACTCTTCCACCAACGGACAATTCCCCAGAGATCGCGCCTGCTGCTCAACCTGCCAAATTACCCGCCGAGAATTTAGATTTCACTCTGGCTGAAAGCTCAACGGTTGTCAACGTACCGATCGCGCCGCCTCGGAATGAGCGCGATCGCCCTTCGGTTTCGCCCGATTTGTTTGCTGGCGGTTCTGAGTCGCTGGTGGCAAAGGCGATCGGCAGCGCGGAAGGAACCCGGACGCCGACAGGCGGCTACACCTGGGCATATCGCGGTCATGTCGATCCGGGAAATAGCGCGTGGAATTTGGGCAGTTTTTCCTACCAGCACGGCGCAACTTCACCGCAGGAGGCCGATCGCAAACAGCTTGCCCGACTGCAAACTCAGGCTGAAACCTTGCGTCAGCAGGCCGATCGCTACCAAATGACCTTAACCCTGGCCGAAACGCTCAACGGGCTTGACCTCGCCAACCAATCGCCGCGTGCGGCTTTGAGTCGTGGCGGCTACATCGATCGCCTCCACCAAGCGCACGAGATGGGCTTGCGAGATGCCGACGCAATTTTGTGGGCACGGACTCGCGCCTTCCTCGACCCCGACACATCGCGCTGGAACGCCCCCGGACTCGGCAACAACGTCCACAGCATCACGGCAGATCAAGACCGCCGCAGACGTGCGATCGAACGGGCGATTGCCAGTCACAACTAGAACGACGATCCGGGCTGCTGCAAAAATTCCTGCTCCTCGATCGTGCTGGGGCGATGCAAAATCTCGTTGCGGTGCGGAAACCGACCAAAGCGATCGATCACGTCCTTGTGCTTGTGGGCGTAATCCAGCACGTCCGCTAATTCCGGTGCTTCGGCCTGAAGCTGCGTGAACAACTCGACCGATCGCTGCTGCCGCGCTTGATCTTCGGAATGCTCCAGCGGCAAATAGAAAAACATTCGCATCAGCGGCGGCACGGCGCGATCGAATCCTTGCGCGATCGAGGCTTCTGCGATCGCCAACGCTTGCGGATCAGTCGCGAAGGCTTGCGGCGTGTCGCGAAACAGATTGCGCGAAAACTGGTCGAGCAGCAGCAGAAGGGCTAAAGCACCCGGCGGCGAAGATTGCCAGTCGGCCAGTTCACCTGCTGCCGCCTGTTGATGCAAGGGCAAAAAGCGGTCGCGAATCTCGTTATCAACAGCGGAATTTTTGCCAAACCACAGCTTGCGGCGATCGGCATAGGTTGCGCTCTTGGCTTCGGGATCGCCAAACCAAAAGGTGAAAATTTCAGCGATCGCTTGGCGTTCCGGTAGCGGGATGAATTCCAGATTCACAAATGAGATTCAGTTGAAATTACACTTCATTCTAAGCTCAATTCAACTCAGGTTGATCCACAGGCAAAAAGCGATCGCGAAACCTCGTAAAAGTCGGTTTGCGATCGCTTCTGTTAAAAATTAGCTAGCTCTTAGAATCGGGTTTGAGCAGATCGAATGTGGATTTTGCCGCAGAAACAACGGTGTTTCCGGCATCTTTAATCGTCTGGGCGATCGGATGTTTGTGCTGCAAAAACACTCGCGCACAGTTGCGTCCCGGCAAACCGGAAATTGAGCCGCCCGGATGCGTTCCGGCTCCGGTCAGATAGAAGTTTTCGATCGGTGTTCCGTAGTTTGCCAGTTCCGGCAGTGGACGAAAGCACATCATCTGATCCAGCGTCATGTCGAGATGATAGTAATTGCCTTTAACCACGCCGATTCTTTCTTCAAGTTCCGGTGGACTTTCGAGATGGCGAGCGATGATTGCGTCTTTGACGTTGGGCGCATAGTCCGCCAGCTTATTGATAACGCGATCGGCCACTTTGTTCTTCAGTTCTTCTGTCCAACCCGTACCTTTAATTCCCGTTCCTTTTGCGCCTGCAATATCATAAGGAACAAAGAATTCAATCCACAACGTATGTTTTCCTTCCGGCGCTAAAGTCGGATCGGTAGCAGAAGGAACCACCGCATACATCGACGGGTTTTCATCAGGAATTCGGCCAATTTCTGGGTCGGTGTGTGCGAGTTCGACGTGATCCATTGAATCGGCAATCAAAACCGATCCATGCAGAAATTCATCTTGATGATTGTGATGAATAAAGCGGGGAGCTTCAGACAGGGCACAGTCGATTTTTAAGATGGCTTCGTTGTGGCAGGCGATGCGGCGATCGACCCGTTCCCTTAATTTAGAATCGGCGCGATCGACATCCGCAGCATCAATCAGGTGAAGGAACGATCGCTTGGCATCCAAACTGGAGATCACGCCTTCTTTCGCGCGATATTCCTGTCCGTTTGCCAATCGAACGCCAACCGCTTTACCCTCATCAATTAAGATTTGTTTGACCGATCGCTCGGTGAGAATTTTGCCACCTAAATCCTGTACGCAGCGAACGAGGGCTTCGCTTAATGCTCCGGTTCCGCCTTTTGGTCTTGCCATGCCGGGGTTGTGTCGCAGCGCCATCATCATCGCGCCAAAAGAAGCGGCTTTTTGCGACGGTGGATTGCTCAATTCTCCCGACAATCTTGCTAGCGGAGCCTTCAAGAATTCTGAATCAAAGTATTCGTTAATCTGGTCACGCGGACTGGTTAGAGCGGTGCGAATCAGATCGAGTGTTTCGTTGGCAGGTCCCAACAGCGACAGCATGTTTTTGAAGTTGTTGCCGTTGAAATTTCCGGCCATGTCAACCAGCGACTTGGGCGGCGAATTAAAGATTGGAACCACCATGCTGACAAAGCGCTGCCAGAAGTCCATGTATTCGGCATATTTCTCAGCATCGCGAGTGCTGTATCGAGCGATTTCCTGACAGGTTTGCTCGATCGATCGCCGCCCCAGAAAATATTTGCCGTCCGGATGTGGACAAAACACGACCGGATCGCACCAGATATATTCAAGACCGTACTTTTCAAGCTGCAATTCTTCAACCACTGGCCCCAAATGAATGAAGATGTGGTTGATGGCACAAGGACTGAATTTGAAGCCCGGAGCTTCATCAGGCAGCAGTTCCTCGGTTGTCGCGGCTCCACCAGGAATCGACCGCTTTTCTAAGAGCAAAACGCTGTAGCCTGCTTTGAGCAAATAGGCAGCACAAACTAGAGCATTGTGGCCTGCGCCGATGAGAATAATGTCGTAACTTTCCATGCGATCGAACAAATTTGAGGTTAAGGTTTCAGCAGAATTTTGACGCAGTTGTCTTCTTTGTGTTTGAACATTTCATAGGCTTGTTTCGCTTCATCCAGCGGCAGGTGATGCGTAAACACAACTGAAGGATCAACTTCGCCATTGATGACGCGCTCGACCAGCATCGGCATATATTTCTGGCCGTGCATCTGCCCCATTTTGAAAGTCAACCCTTTGTTAAAAGCTGCGCCCATCGGCACTTTATCAACGAAGCCACCATAGACGCCCATGATTGAAAGAATGCCGCCTTTTCGACAAGCTAAAATCATTTGTCGGACGACATGAAAGCGATCGGTTTCCAGCCGAACTGCCTGTTTTACTTTGTCAAATGCGCCCATTGGTCCCATGCCGTGCGCTTCGAGGCCAACCGCATCAATGCAGGCATCGGGACCGCGTCCGCCCGTCATTTCTTTGAGAATTTCACCCGGATCAACTTCTTCATAATTGATCGTTTCTGCTTTGGCAAAATCTCGCGCCAGTTGCAGTCGTTCAGGGATGCGATCGAGCGCGATTACGCGCTCGGCTCCGAGCATGTAGGCGCTTTTCATGGCAAACAATCCAACCGGACCCGCACCCCAAACGGCGATCGTATCTCCGGGCTGAATTTCACACATATCTGCGCCCATGTATCCAGTTGGAAAAGCATCAGAAATCGGCAAAATTTGCTCATCAGTTAGTTCTTTCGGAACCTTGACCGCGCCAAAATCGGCAAAGGGAACACGAATGTATTCCGCTTGCGAACCTGCTAGACCACCAAACAAATGCGAATAGCCAAAAATGGCAGATGTGCCAAAGCCAAAAATCGGTTCTTGCAGTCGTCCGCTGGGGTTTGAATTGTCACAAAGCGACCAGCTTTGATTCTGACAGAAATAACAGCTTCCGCAGCCAACAATAGAGGAAACAACGACGCGATCGCCGACTTTTAGCTTCTTAATTTCAGAACCAATTTCAACGACTTCGCCCATGAATTCATGACCGATAATGTCGCCCGGCTGCATCGAGGGAATGAAGCCATCATAAATGTGTAGATCAGAACCACAAATTGTTGTTGCGGTGACTTTGATGATGGCATCGCGCGGATTAATAATTTTTGGATCGGGAACGGTTTCCACTGTTACGCTGTTCGCGCCCTGCCAGCAAACTGCTTTCATTAAAATCTCCTGATTAACGGGTAAAGCTGCTTTGAGAAACGATGAGCGATCGCCAAGTCAACAGCAGAACTTAGCCTAATTTTTGAATGAAATTTCTATGGGAATGATGACTTAAATTTGCTCAGCATCTTTTTGATGGTAGCTCTACAGCGTTGGATGCTGTTATCCATCTGGAGGTATAAACCTTATGGAAGCAATACGGATAGAAATTGCGATCGAAAATCGGCAAGTTCCACAACCGCACTTTGCAGCAGCAGTTCGCCGAAAATGTCATCTTCGCTACAAAGTTTTGAAACGATCGATTCCCGGAAACGTGCGAAAGCCGCAATTTTGCGATCGCGCTTCAATTTCCAGAAGAAAATTACTTGACAGGGCAAAATCCTTCCGCTACTTTTTGCCTTAACGCTGCTCCCAGCGTTGTGCCCAAAAGCTGAGCCGACGCGACCCGAAGTTGTGTCCAGCAACAACGGATCGCTAACCCGTCAAACTGATCACGCCAGTCCGAGCGGGCTACGGAGATTTTACTCTCCCAGCCGCCCTGATTGTCTTGTCTTGACATTGGGGTCGGCTGAGTTTTTGGGTTTTCCTGCCCGCTTACAAAAGGAAAACCCAGATGAGAAACGACTTCATGTCGCGACCCAACGAGCGCGGCGACACTCCGCTGCTGCAAATTCCGTCTGCCTTTCGCTTCCCAGAAGATTCGCGCTATGTGGTCAAGCACGTCCTGATCGGTCAGCCGATCGCAGTCGATCGCACGATTTTGCATCTGCAACAACTGCGCTATGCGGATGCAACCACTTGGGCAAGACCGCTGGCGGTTGGGGAACCGCTGCTGATTACGCCCGCTCCGGGGGATGTGATTAGCGTGCTGACGCGCTACTTGCGAATCGAATAGGGACGATCGTGCAAACAAAAACCGTAGAGAGGGTTCCCCTCTACGGTTTCTGATAACTCACGCGAATTACAGTCCGGCCATCACCTCACGGGCAGCGGCGATCGTGCAATCGATGTCCTCATCGGTATGTGCCAGCGAGGTGAATCCGGCCTCGAATTGCGAGGGAGCCAGGTAAACGCCGCGCTCTAACATGCCGCGATGGAAGCGGGCAAACTTGCTGAGGTCTGAGTGTTTGGCGTCTTCGTAGCTGTGGACAGGACCTGCGGTGAAGAAGAAGCCGAACATGCCGCTGATGTTGCCGCCGCAGGCTGCGTATGATACACAACAAGCCTTGTAGAGTGCGATTGAACTGCTCGATAATGAGTTGAAATTAGAAGGTGGGGGACTGAGCTAAAATGGCGTGAAGCAGAAATGGTTGAGGTTGCAAGTGGTAGAAATTCAAGTTGCCAACCCAGGTAGCACATTAGGTGAAGCCATCGGCGCGTTAATTGAGCGCGAAGTCAACAGAATTTTACGTCCTATTGCTGAAGAAAATAATTGTGTATATGTTTCAGCAGGCCGCCCCAACCCACGAACTGGAAAAGCAACGAAGTTACTGCTGAAAGATACAGCAGGTAATAGCTACAACATTGACTCTGTAATTGCAAATCAGCAAATGCAGCCTTTAGTTCTCATTGAATCAAAATACATTCGCTACAAAAAGCATAACCGAGACAAAGGAAGCTGGATTTGCACTGCCCATTACAGTTTAAGACGTACTTTTCCTACTGTCCGAAAATCAATCGCTGTTTTAGCAGGTAGCTGGAGCGGTAGTTCTAAAGCAATGATGCAGAGCTTTGATGTCAGTCTTTTTGAGATTGGATTCCAGAAGATTGTTGAGACGTTAGCCTTCTACGAAATTATATTCAATTGGGGAGAGAAAGAAAGAGATAAAGCAATCGCTGCTTGGCAAAGATGGCAGCAGTTGAGTGAAGACCAGTATGCTGAAATTGCTTGTTCGTTGCTCACTGATATTGAACCTCAGTTGCGCCTTGCTTTAGGAGAAACGCTGGACACCACAATTCCGCGATCGATTCAAGAAGTTGAAGTTACGATCGAAACAAATTTAGGTGAGTCAAGACGCTATATGTTTGGCTCTATCGCAGAAGCAGTAGATTTTTTAGAAAGCTTTGATGAAGAAGTAATCTTGAGTGATGAAAGCGGCCTTGCTCTTTGGCTCATTGAAGAAGATCAGCAATAGCTAGTTCTTTGACAATGTTACAATGCACTCTTTTAGAGCCACATCATGACGCTGTGGGTTGTCTTTCCACTTGCCTCCGCGTATGCGTAGATTTTCTATTTTATACGAAGCGAAGCCAATAGCTCTACCAATCTCACCAAGGTAAACATCTGTAGGAATGTAGATTCCATAGGGTGCAGAATCGCCAAGAATCATGATAAAAGTGCTACTGGGGCGAAGAACACGGTAGGTCTCTCTCATAACACGCAACATATCATTGAAATATCCAGCAACCATGATGTCGTAGCTTTTTTTTCCGCCTTTCAATAGGCGAAGTTTGGAAAGCTCAGCAATTTTAGGCTGTAACTCCGCAGCAACTTCGGGCGCAATCTGGCAAAGATCATCACTCAACAGTTTTTCCAGGTTGTAGTCCGATCGGTTAATCTGTGTAGTGGCGCTCATCATCAATCGATCGCGCACTTTTCTTGTAATATCCCCCCAACTACTCGCTTCGCCCCAAAAATACATCTCCAACCGAGTACGATCTGCGTAATCGTAATTGTTGAGGTAAGGTGGTGAAGTGAATGCTAAATCTACCGTTTCGTCATCTATAAGGTTTTGTTTTTGACGAGAATCACCAGAGATTAATACTGCATTTCCTCTGATAGAACTGCCCGTCTGCACTTGATACAAATCATCACGCATTTTATAAAGTTGAATTCTGTAAGCTTCAACAACGTTCAAGCTTTGAGTAGTTTTTGTGATTTTTCTTGCCTTCTGAGGAGCAATATAAGGCCATCCTGTAGCAACGTCCGCGATCGAGCGTAATAGATTCGTAAGTCCTAACCTAGCAAAGTTTTGAAAAGGATTTACAGGCAAAGCAGCGATCGCTTCTCGACAAAGATAAAGCTGCGCTAGCTTTTGATGGCTATAGCATTTACACACTAGCTCAGGAAAAATTTTGCTTACGCAAATATCAAGTAGGTTTGCGTCAGAAATAGAATTTTCAATTTGACTGATCAGCTTATCGATTTCAGAAGAGAGCGTGGAAAAATCAAATTCCCAAAATAGTTTTGTTTGAGCCACAAACTGAATAAAGGGATGCGCTTCTACGCCGAAAGAACTTATGCCCTTTCGCTTAGCTACAACATTTGTTGTGCCCGTTCCAGCAAAAGGATCGTAGACTATCATGCCTGGCCGGATGTTGTAAATTCTTAATGCTTCTTCTACTGCTTTGAAGGAAAATCCCGCAGGATAAGTGAACCAGCGATGAATGGGTGCGCGAAGAGAATCTTTGAATGTCCCCAAGTCGGCGCGATCGAACTTAATATTTTGATTATTGAAAACCTCGAGCGAGGAGTATGGAAATAAATTGAGTGTTAGTTGATTATTCAAGGAAATTTGCTTGTGATTCATCCCACAAAAGATATCACAATTTCCATAGCATCCAAAGCATATAACTGTAACCTACCGTGCCTAGTGAACAGTGGAAAAAACCGTAGAAGAGCGATCGCCCCCTCTACGGTTTTCTGTTAATTCGTCAGCAAATTACAGTCCGGCCATCACCTCACGGGCAGCGGCGATCGTGCAATCGATGTCCTCATTGGTATGTGCCAGCGAGGTAAATCCGGCCTCGAATTGCGAGGGAGCCAGGTAAACGCCGCGCTCTAACATGCCGCGATGGAAGCGAGCGAATTTGTTAAGGTCTGAGTGTTTGGCGTCTTCGTAGCTGTGGACAGGACCTGCGGTGAAGAAGAAGCCGAACATGCCGCTGATGTTGCCGCCGCAGGCTGCGTGTCCCGTCTCTTTTGCCGCTCGCAGCAGACCGTCCGCGAGCTTTTTGGTGATGCGATCGAGTTGTTCGTAAGTTCCGGGACGCTGCAACAGTTCCAGCGTTTTGATTCCCGCCGTCATCGCCAGCGGATTGCCCGACAGCGTTCCCGCCTGATACATCGGACCTGCGGGAGCCACCATCGACATAATGTCGCGCCGTCCGCCGTATGCGCCGACAGGCAAACCGCCGCCGATGATTTTGCCCAATGTCGTCAGGTCGGGCGTGACGCCGAATTTTTGCTGTGCGCCGCCGTAAGCGATGCGAAATCCGGTCATCACTTCATCAAACACGAGGAGTGCGCCATATTCGCGAGTCAGTTCGCGCAGACCTTCGAGAAATCCGGCGTCGGGCGGAATAAATCCGGCATTGCCGACGATCGGTTCCAAAATCACGCCCGACACCTGATCGGGATTTTCCTCAAACAGCGCTTTCACGGCCTGCAAATCGTTGTACGGCGCGGTTAGCGTATTGGCCGTTGTCGATTTCGGTACTCCGGGCGAGTCCGGCAGTCCCAGTGTAGCGACGCCCGATCCGGCCTTGACCAAGAACATATCGGCGTGACCGTGATAGCAGCCTTCAAACTTGATTACCTTGTCGCGTCCGGTAAACGCTCGCATCAAGCGCAACACGGCCATGCAAGCTTCGGTTCCCGAATTGACGAACCGCACCATTTCAATGCTCGGCACGGCGTCGATCACCATTTCGGCCAAAACGTTTTCCAGGTAGCAGGGTGCACCGAAGCTCGTGCCTTTTTCGAGGACTTCGTGCAAAGCTTGCGTCACTTCCGGGTGCGCGTGGCCGCAAATTGCGGGTCCCCAAGAGCCGATGTAGTCAATATATTCGTTGCCGTCTACGTCCCAAATGTGCGATCCTTTGACGCGATCGAACACGATCGGCTGTCCGCCCACCGACTTGAACGCCCGCACCGGGGAATTCACGCCTCCGGGCATCAATTTTTGGGCAGCGGCAAAAATTTCTTCTGATCGGGTGGTTTTTAACGTTGCAGTGTTGACCAAAACACGCTCCTCAGTTAGGTGTTGACGACGGCGAAGTGCATCGGTTCGCCAAAGTTGCATCCTTCATTATCCTAGCGAGGGAGGGCGATCGACGTGTTGTGTTGTAAAGCTTCAGGTTTGGGTCGATCGCCCTGTTCAGCATGTATCAACCCAGAATCAAACCGCTGCGGGCAGGCAGTTCGATCGCCAAAGTCGAATCATCCCAGCGAAATTCCCCATCGCTATACAGCTTTTCCTGCGCTTTGAGCGAATCTACTTCAAAGCTCACCTTCATCTCCGCCGTTCCCACATTTACAACTACAATCACCACATCACTATCAAGAACTCGCGCAAACGCATAAACTGTTCCTTCGGCATACAAAACGCGATAGTCTCCGGTGCGTAAAGCAGGCCGTTTGTGACGCAAATCAATGAGATCGCGGTGATACAAAAACACCTCTTGATCCCACTGCGCTTCGAGCGGAAAACCGCGCCGTGAATCGGGATCGAGCGCTCCAGGCAAACCGACTTCATCGCCGTAATAAATGCTCGGTGCGCCCGGAAATGTGAGCAGTAAAAGCGTTGCGAGTTTGACGGAATCTCGATCGCCCCCCGCAATACTCAACAGCCTTGCTGTGTCGTGACTCGCCAGCAAATTAAGCTGCGTCAGTTGAATTTCCCAGGGATAAAGCGCGAGTAATTCTTGAATTTGTTCAGCATATTCTTTGGCGAAAATTGGCGGATAGGGCGTGTAGGAACGGCTTTCAACTTGTGAAATATCAACGCGATCGCCCGCCGTAAATGCGATCGTCGGAGCCGTAAATAAATAGTTCATCACGCCGTCAAACTGTGTGCCGTCCAGCCATTGCCGCGAATCTGTCCAGACTTCTCCCACGATGTAGGCTTCAGGATTGATCGCTTTGACGCGATCGCGAAATTCCTGCCAAAAGCCTTCTGCGCTAATTTCAAACGGCACATCCAATCGCCAGCCGTCAATGCCAAATTGAATCCAATATTCGGCAATTTCCATAATGTATTCGCGTACTTCTGGATTTTCGTGATTAAACACGGGCAGAGCGCGATTATTATCCCAGCCGCGATAGTTTGCCGGATATTCGCCGTTATAAGGTGACAAAGGCCAGCCTTCAATGTGGAACCAATCGAGCCAAGGGGAATGCGGCCCATTTTCGAGAATATCGTGAAAGAAAAAGAAGCCGCGACTGGCATGATTGAACACGCCATCTAGAACAACTTTGATGTTGCGATCGTGCGCCGCATTCAGCAATTCTTTGAATGCCGGATTGCCGCCTAACATCGGATCAACCTGATAGTAATCGTGCGTGTGGTAGCGGTGATTGCTAGCAGATTGAAAGATCGGCGTGAAATAAACGGCTGTAATTCCTAAGTCCTGCAAATAGTCGAGCTTGTCGATCACGCCCCACAAATCTCCGCCCTTGTAGCCTTGCAGCGTTGGCATTGATTCCCACGCTTCCCAACTGGCATTTTTGAGCAGTTTCTTGTGCGGATGTTCGCTGCGGGCAAATCGATCGGGAAAAATTTGGTAGAAAACAGCGTGCTTTACCCAGTCCGGCGTTTGAATCTGCATAGGGGCTACAACATTTGCAAATCTTTACAGCCGTCGATTTTAGCGATCGCACCACTCGATAACGTCTGTCTTTGGGTGCGATCGCTACAGCGTCCGCGCTGAGAACGTATCGCACTGGCTCGGATCACCTGTCTGTAAACCGCGTGCAAACCACCGCGCCCGCTGCTCGGAACTGCCGTGCGAAAACGATTCGGGATCAACATAGCCTCTGGTTTTCTGTTGAATGTTATCGTCTCCGATCGCGCTAGCAGCATTGATCGCTTCTTCGATGTCGCCCTGTTCCAGGATTTGGCGCGATCGATCGGCGTGGTGCCCCCACACTCCGGCGTAGCAGTCGGCCTGAAGTTCCAGCCGCACCGAAAGTTCATTGGATCTGGCTTCGCTCGATCGCTGCCGCAGCGAATTAACTTGACTCAGAGTTCCGGTGATGTTTTGAACGTGATGCCCGACTTCATGCGCGATCACGTATGCCTGAGCAAAATCGCCGGGAGCCTGAAAGCGATTTCGCAGTTCTCGATAAAATTCCAGGTCGATGTAGACCGTTTGGTCGCGAGAGCAGTAAAACGGCCCTGCTGACGACTGCGCGACGCCGCAGCCAGATTGAACCGCATCCGAAAAGATCACCAGCTTCGGCTCAACATACCTTTCACCGTTTTGAGCGAAAATTTCGCCCCAAGTGTCTTCGGTATCTCCCAGCACCGCGCTGACAAACTCCACCATCTGATCGTCTTGGGGCGATCGATTTTGCGGCGCTTGAATTTGGGGATTTTGGGCAGCCTGGTCAAACACCACGCTTGGATCGCCGCCCAGAAACGCCACAATCAGCGCAATCACGATCGTGCCCAGCCCGCCACCGACAACGGGTGCAGACAACCCAGAACCCCGCCGATCTTCGACATTGGTGCTTCTGCGACTTCTCCGCCAGTCCATGCTCAACAGCCCCCCAAAAGTAAAGTTTTCCGCAAAGCGCGATCGCCATCCAAACTGATCAATAAGCTAATCATTTGGCAAGCTCAGTGCTTCTACCCAAGAGCTTAGCTTTGCTGCACGATCGAAAGATTTTCTTTTCGCTTCCCTTCAGATTTTCAAATTGTGAACGGCCAGTGTGAATTTGCAAACGAATCCTGCTGGCGAACGCATTCTCTGGTAGATAAATAAAGACTTGCATTGCTCACGGAACAAATTGAGCGATCGCGCCCCTCCTGAATTGTTCACTTTTTCACCCAGCCGATGAAACTCTTGATTCGACGTTGGCATCGATCGCTCCGCTACTTACTGTTGATTGGCTTGACGCTGATGGCGATCGGGGCAAGCCAGTGGCCTGCGGCGATCGCCCAATCTGCCCTACCGGAAATTCGCGGCGTTTGGATGACGACGAACGACACGGACATTCTGCGTGACCAAACCAAGCTGCAAGAATCCGTCAGTCAGTTGGCACGATTGAACTTCAACACGATCTATCCGGTTGTGTGGAATTCGGGCTATGTGCTGTATCCGAGTGCTGTTGCTCAGCGAACAGGCATTCAGCCGTTTGTGCGGCGCGGCTTGCAGGGGCAAGACCCGCTGGCCGATCTGGTGACGCAGGCACATCGCCGCAATCTGTTGGTTGTGCCCTGGCTGGAGTTTGGCTTTATGACTCCGCCAATGTCGGAATTGGCAATGGCGCATCCTGACTGGCTGACGCAGCGTCGCGACGGCAGCCAAACCTGGATTGGGGCGGCGGGCGAAGTCGTGTGGCTCAATCCGTTTCATCCGCAGGTGCAGCAGTTGATCACCAGCTTGGCGATCGAAGTGATGACGCAATATGGCGCGGACGGCGTTCAGTTTGACGACCACACCAGCTTGCCGAACGAATTTGGCTACGATCGCTACACGCAAGCGCTCTACAAGCAGGAAACCGAAAAAGACCCGCCCGCCAATCCACAAGACCCGGAGTGGGTGCGCTGGCGAGCCGACAAGATCACCGCCTTCATGACGCAGCTACATCAGGCAGTGAAGGCGCGAAAGCCAAATGCGATTTTTTCGATCGCCCCCAATCCCTACGTTTCCGCTTACAACAGTTCATTGCAAGACTGGCTCACCTGGCTGCGTCGCGATTTGATTGATGAGTTAATCGTGCAAATCTATCGCCCGGATCTGCAAAGCTTTGTCGAGCAAATCAGCCGCCCGGAAATTCAAGAAGCGCGGCAAAAAATTCCGACCGGGGCGGGCATTCTCACCGGACTCAGAAATCGTCCCGTTGCGATGCCGTTTGTGCAGGCCAAGGTGCGAGCCGCTCGCGATCGCGGTCTGGGCATGTGCTTCTTTTTCTACGAAAGCCTGTGGGACAACGGCCAGGAACCGCCTGCTGAGCGGCAATCGGCGTTTCAAGCAATGTTCTATCGTCCTGCTGCGCGATCGCTTCCGGTTGCGCCGCTCCGTCCCACACCCACGCAAACCGGAGTCTAGGACGATCGGGTAAACGCTAAGGCAAATCGATCGATTCCCGCTAAATCAGAATGAATTTCAATCTGCTGATAGCCGTGCTGCTGCAACAAATCGCGCACGGCTTCAGCTTGACCAGACATCATTTCGATTAGCCACAGGCCATTCGATCGCAAATATTTGGGCGCTTCGATCGCGAGATGCCGAATGGCTGAAAGTCCATCTGTGCCACCGTCGAGCGCGAGTTGCGGTTCATGCAGGCGCACTTCCGGCTGGAGGTCGGCCAGCATTGCAGTCGGAATGTAAGGTGGGTTGGAAACGATCGCACTCAGTTGGCCTTGCCAAGGCGCAAGCGGTTCAAACCAGCGACCGTGATGAAACTGAATGCGATCGAAGTGCAGAGCCGTTGCGTTTGCCTGCGCGATCGCCAGAGCTTCCGAACTGATATCGACGGCGTGAATTGTCGCTTCGGGAAGCGCGGCAGCCAGACCGATCGCGATCGCGCCGCTCCCTGTTCCCAGATCTGCCCAATCGCCCCTCATCAGATCAGCGGATTTCGCAGCTTGAACGGCTAGATCGATCAGTAGTTCCGTTTCGGGACGGGGAATCAAAACAGCGGGCGAAACTTGAAGGGAAAACTGTCGCCAGGGTGTGGACTGCGCGAGGTACTGAACCGGGACGCGATCGCCAATTCGACGCTGCCATAAGGCTTCGAGTTCCCTCAGGTCGAACGGTAGCTCGATCGCCTCCGGAAGCGAATTTAAGCGGAGACTGAGGCGATCGAGTCCGGTCAGCGCTTGCAGCAGCCAATCGACCTCGGCAGGTGAAATGGCTGCGGCGATCGCTTGCTGCTGAGCGGTTTGCCGCCACTGGGCGATCGCTGCCGCGCTGACCCAAACCATTACTGCTGCGGCTGCGGTTGAGGTTGCCCCTGCTGCGGCTGAAGCTGGCGGATGTAGTCGATCGATTCGCGGGGTGGCACGAGCAGAATTTGGCTGGCGGCGGCGTCTTCACTTTCGCGCAACTGTTCGATGATGCCTTCCAAGCTGGTGACTTGAATGGTCATTTGGCTGGCGACATCCGGCTGCTCTTGCTGGAGTCGATCGATCGTGGCCTGCAAATCTTCGCGCTTGAAAAACAGCAGCACGGCAGCTTGCTCGCCCTGTTGAATGCTGAGGTAGCGATCGCCTTCGTTCGACAATCGCGCCATAAACAGCGGCACACTGTTGAATTCCTGAACGTTTTGGCCGCTTTGCTGCAACAGCGTCACGGCAGTTTGCACTTGCGGCTGCATCGGCACAAACTGAAAGCGCAAATCCGAATCTTCGCTGCGGCGAGCAAGCTGATAAACTTCGGCTAGCGAAACCGGAGACACCTGCACCGACTGCCCAAGCTGCGGATTGTTTTGTCTCAAGCTGGTGAGAAAGTTGGCGGCGTCTTGCTGGCTGATGAATACGCCCGTCACGGATTGGTCTTGGCCTTCAGCCCTCGCTTCGAGCGGTGCGCCGCGCTGGTCGGTGAGCATGAAAACTGGAACGCCTCGAAGCTGCTCCATCACCTGCTCGTCAGTCAAAGCAAACGCTCGCTGAATGCCAACTTGCAGCGTCGTCAGCATGACGCCACCCATTAAGCCTAAAGCGGCACTCCATCGCAACAAAGACTTCATAAACTGCTCCTGGGATTGCTCCAGAAAAACGTCAAATCGAAAGGGCGACTGCCAAAGATGCAACTTCGGCAGAAAAACATCAAAACAGATACGGTCAGGGAATCAGCAATGTAAATTGATAGCGATCGATCGCAACCATTCAACATCGCTTCTTGAAGCAGTTTATAATCTCCTGCCGATCCTTAACTTCACAGTTATTCACATTTCGGAAAATACAAGCAAAGCAGCTTGTCGCGTGAATCCGCAAATCTTGACTTGATCGCCTACAAATAGTTCCACCGCTCGGCCAGCTTTCAAATTGCGCTATTGTGGCAACTGATATAGTCGAAGAAATGATTTGACCTCTAACCGCAGGTCGATTGTTGGCTACCTGAGCGGAGCTTGGCGATCGATGCGGTGTACTTGTTGATTCAGCAAGCAGAGGTTTGTTTGCATTCCTTAAAAATTCTGTCTGCGCTGCCCTTTTCACTTCTAAATCCTCACAATGAAACGCAATTTCCATCAATTCGTAACGCGCCCGCTGACCGCTGGAGTTTCGCTGCTGCTGCTGCTGTCAGCTTGCCAATCTGCCCCGAACAGCGGTGGTGAATCAACCAGCGGTGAAGCCAGCAGTCCTGCTGCCGAAGGAGGAGATGGTGCACTCAAACTTGGAACCGTGCTGCCAATTACCGGAGATTTGGCGCAGTATGGCGGGCCAATGCAAGATTCGGCCAGCTTGCTCGTGGAAACGGTGAATGCCTGCGGCGGCGCACTTGGTCAGCCTGTGCAGCTTATTTCGGAAGATGACCAAACTGAGCCGTCTGCCGGAGCCGCAGGGATGACCAAATTGGCGGAGGTCGATCGCGTCGGTGGCGTGGTGGGCGCGGCGGCAAGTTCGGTTTCGAGTGCGATCGTCGATATCGCCGTCCGCAACCAGGTGATGCAGATTTCTCCTGCCAGCACCAGCCCCGTCTTCACCGAACGAGCGGAAAAAGGTGACTTTGATGGCTTCTGGGCGCGGACGGCTCCGCCCGACACCTATCAGGGCGATGCGCTGGCGCAATTGGCGCAGCAGCAAGGCTTCAAGAATGTAGCGATTCTGGCGATCAACAACGACTATGGCAACGGCCTAACGCAGTCGTTCACCGCTGCATTTGAAAAATTGGGCGGCACGGTCGTCAACAAATCTGATCCGGTGAGCTACGCACCCGATGCCACCACGTTCGATTCGGAAGTCACCTCGGCTTTTAGCCAAAAGCCAGATGCCGTGATGATCGTGGCGTACCCTGAAACAGGCAGCATCATCTTGAAAGCGGCTCAAGAGCAAGGCTTGCTCGACGGCAATACCAAAATTTTGCTCACCGACGGCATGAAAACCAACGATCTCGCCAACCTCGTCGGCAAAACGGGTGACGGTGGTTTTATCGCAGCAGGTGTTCTCGGTACGGCTCCCAGCGCAGGCGGCCCCGGATTCGAGCAGTTCAACCAGGTGTATCGCGCCAAGTTCGATCGCGCTCCTGCCGTCTACGACCCGAACACCTGGGACGCCACCGCCCTGCTGGTTCTTGCTGCCGAAGCTGCCAAATCCAACACGGGCGAAGCCATTCGCGACAAGCTGCGCGAAGTTGCCAGCGGCGGTGAGAAAGTGACCGATGTTTGTCAAGCACTGGAACGGGTTCGCGCAGGCCAAGACATTGATTTTGACGGCGCTAGCGGTTCACTTGACCTGAACGAAAATGGCGACGTGACGGGCACGTATGATGTCTGGACGATCGCAGACGACGGCAGCTTGAAGGTGCAGAGCAAGATTACGGTTGGTGGATCGTAGAGGGGTGTCGGGGATCGGGTGTTTTGCTGACACCTAACACCCGATCCCCGATCGCCTACTCCTGCCAATCGATCGCCTCCTGCCGAACTGCCGCCAGTTCCTCATCGGAAAAGCGCTCCAGGCTTCGCAGAATCAGGCTGATGCGGCCTTGGTCTTTCAGCCGGACGCGATGGCGATCGAGGAAGTTCCAGTAGAAAAAGTTGAACGGACAGGCGCGATCGCCCGTTCGCACTTTGGGGCTGTAGGTGCAGTTGCGGCAGTAGTTGCTCATGTTGTTGATGTAGTTGGCGCTGGCGGCGTAGGGCTTGGAGGCGAGCAGGCCACCGTCCGCATATTGCCCCATGCCGATTACGTTCGTTTGCATCACCCAGTCATACGCATCAACAAAGGCGGCGTGAAACCAAGATTCGATTTCTTGGGGCGAAATGCCTGAGATCAAAGCGAAGTTGTTCAGCACCATCAAGCGCTGAATGTGATGGGCGTATCCGGTTTCGCGGACTTGCGAAATGATCTGATGCAGGCAGTTCATTTCGGTTTCGCCTGTCCAGAAAAAGCCGGGGAGGGGGCGATCGTGCCCGAACCAGTTGCGATCGCGATAGTCATCATCGGCATACACATAAACGCCGTGCATATATTCGCGCCAGCCCATCACCTGCCGCACAAATCCTTCGACGCTGCTCAAGTCCCAGTGGGAATTCGTTTCATAAGCAGTCGCAGCGGCTTCCACCACTTCCAAGGGATGCAGCAAACCGATGTTGAGATAGGGCGAGAGCATCGCGTGCCACATGGTTTGCTCGCCCGTCACCATCGCGTCTTGATAGGGGCCAAAATCTGAAAGTCTGGTTTCGATGAAAAATTCCAAAACCTGTAGCGCTTGCTTGCGGGTCACGCCCCAGCGGAACGGCTCGATCGACCAGTATTCCTGACTTTTGGCAAATCGATCGTCGTTCTTAATCCAGTCGATCACCTCTTGCGTGATTTTGTCCGGCTCAAACCACAGCGCTTCCGGTAGAGTGAGCTTACCTTTCGGCGGCTTGCGGTTGTCGCGATCGAAATTCCACTTGCCGCCCTTCGGCTGATCCCCGACCATCAGAATATTGAAGCGGCGGCGACCTTCGCGGTAGAAATCCTCCATAATCAATCGTTTGCGCGATTTTGCCCAATTCACAAACTCGTCGTCCTGCCAGATGTAGCGGTTGCTGGGCACGATCGACACCTTGCAGGGCAGTTCCCACGCTTGCAGCATTTGCTGAAACGGGCGATCGACAGGCTGCATAATTCGCAGTTCGGTGATTTGTCGGGCGCGAATCCACTGAATCAGCGGAGCCTCGAAGCTTTCTTCGATCGCGTAATCCACCTGCCAGCCTTGCGATCGCAGTTCTTCGGCAAAGTGGCGCATCGCTGACCACACCAGGACGATTTTTTGCAGGTGAAACGGTCGCTCTTGGGCATGGGCGATCGATTCGATCATCAAGACGGGCGTATGGCGATCGCAAGCTTGCAGCGCGGCCTGTCCTGTCCAAAGCTGATCGCCCAAAACCCAAACGCCAACGCTCATCGATCGATCCTCTACTGAAAACTTTCAGGATAGAACATTCGATCGAGTGTGATTCAGGTAGGTCTTTTTGGAATACTAGTAGGTCTTTTAGCAGTATTTGTAGTAGGCTTTGAAAAACACTGGGCAAACGCTGATGGAGCTACAAATTAAGCTAGATTCGATCGAACTGGATTTTGTGACAACGGCAGCAGCGACTTTCGGAACAAACGGATTGTCCGACTATGCAAAAGCCGTCACGATCGCGGCAAGCGAAATCGTGATCGTCAATCGAATTGATCAACTGCGACCGCTGGCTGAGAGCCTGCCGGATGCGAAAGCGAGTCTAGAAACGCTGACTCGTGCGCTTGAAACGGCTTGGGCGATCGGTTTGCCGGAGGTAAATTTGCAAGTCGGAGAAGATTTAACCGATGTCGATGAACTGATTGCCCGTCTGCGAGATCTGCTGTCAGATCTGCAAGCGTTCCTCAGACGGCATCACTCTTGATCGTCGTCTTCGATCAAGCTGGGATAAGCATTAATCGTTGCCTGTAACATCAGTTGGCTGACTGGCATTCCCCGCTGTTTCGCGATCTTCTTCATACGATCGGCGATCGGACGCGGAACCGTGACTTTGATTTGAATTGATTTTTCTGGATCTAGCGTCATCACTGGCAAGGCAACCTGTGCGCCTTCATTGTATGGCTTGCACTACACCTGTTCGTCTTCCAGCAAACTCGGATGCGCGTTGATGGTTGCCTGTAGCATCAGTTGACTGACTGGCATTCCCCGCTGTTTCGCGATCTTTCTCATGCGATCGGCGATCGGCTTTGAAACCGTCACTTTAATTTGAATCGCTTTGCTGGGGTCTGAAGGCATCGCTTTGAGGGCAACCTGTGCGCTTTTCATTGTATGCCTTCATGCGCCGCTACTTTGAGGCGCATAGCTGCTTCCGTTATCGGCAGGTTGCCCGTCCCCAGCGACCGTCATAGCCGATCGAGACTTGATCGCCAGATTGCACGGGGCGATCGGAGAGATGCACGAGAACAACATCCGCCGCAGCAGCCACCGCGCCGCGCCAGATGCCTTGTCCTCGCGTATTTTTGCCGCTGTATCTCAGGTTTGAGGTGAGAACGTTGGTAGAAGTGCGGGGACGAAATTCGACACGATTAAAGCCGCCCTCGCGAGTATAGAACGCCGTGAAATCCACTGAATTTTGAATGGTGCCGCGACAGGTCAGCGACAAAGTGCCCAGATTGGGTTCAACGGGCTGAGAAATTGCACGGTTGCTGATCAGATTGGTGAACAGCAGGCCAGACGCGATCGCAAACAAAGCGGTCTTTTGCAAAATTAGCATCACGAGTTTCCTCACAACTGATATTTCAGAAGTAACACGCTGACCGATCGCCCCCTGACCCGTTTCAAAAACTTAAACCCGATAAAAATAGTCGGGTATATTTGACGGTGATTGTAGCTCGTGCTACCGTCAGTTTCATCAATGAGAAAAGCAATTTTACCCAGTCGATTCAATCTATGACTCAGGCAACCCACAGCACAACCGCAGCAACCGCGCTCACCTGCAAAGAATGCGGAGCGGAATACGAACTCAAGGCCACGCACGTCTGCGAATACTGTTTTGGCCCCCTCGAAGTCAGCTACGACTACAGCCAGCTTCAGCGGACGGTGACACGGCAGACGATCGAAGCTGGCCCCAACTCAATTTGGCGCTATCGTCCGTTCCTTCCCGTCCAAACCGACAACTATATTGATGTCGGCACCGGAATGACCCCGCTGTTGCAGGCCAATCGCTTAGCTCGCCGCCTGGGTCTGAAGCGCCTGTTCATCAAAAACGATGCGGTCAACATGCCGACCTTGAGCTTCAAAGATCGCGTCGTCTCGGTTGCGCTCAGCCGCGCTCGCGAACTGGGTTTCTCGACTGTTTCTTGCGCCAGCACGGGCAATTTGGCAAACTCGACGGCAGCGATCGCCGCTCATGCCGGACTCGACTGCTGCGTGTTCATTCCCGCCGATCTGGAAGCCGGAAAAGTGTTGGGAACCTTAATCTACAGCCCAACCGTGATGGCCGTGCAGGGCAACTACGATCAGGTGAACCGCTTGTGCTGCGAAGTCGCCAACACGCACGGCTGGGGCTTCGTCAACATTAACCTGCGTCCGTACTACTCGGAAGGCTCGAAAACCTTAGGCTACGAAGTGGCCGAACAGCTTGGCTGGCAACTGCCCGATCACATCGTTGCGCCTCTGGCATCCGGATCGCTGTTCAGCAAAATCTATAAAGGCTTCCAGGAATTCATCAAAGTGGGTCTGGTGGACGAAAAAGCCGTCCGCTTCAGCGGCGCACAGGCTGACGGCTGCTCCCCGATCGCCCAAGCCTTTGCCGAAGGTCGCGACTTCATCAATCCGGTCAAGCCCAACACGATCGCCAAATCGATCGCGATCGGCAATCCGGCTGATGGCGTCTACGCGCTCGAAATCGCCCGCAAAACAAACGGCAACATCGCCTCGGTCAGTGATGCCGAAATCATCGACGGCATCAAGCTTCTGGCCGAAACTGAAGGCATCTTTACGGAAACCGCCGGAGGCACGACGATCGCCGTTCTCAAAAAGCTGGTCGAAGCCGGAAAGATCGATCCCGACGAAACCACAGTCGCCTACATCACCGGAAACGGCCTGAAAACCCAAGAAGCCGTCCAAGGCTACATCGGTGAACCGCTCACCATTGAACCCAAACTCGACAGCTTTGAACGCGCTTGGGAACGGGCGCAAACGCTCGATCGCCTTGAATGGCAGCAAGTTTTGGTTTAGATTCGCAAACAACGACCCGACTCTCTCAATTGCCAACTCTCATGACTGTCAAAGTTCTCATCCCTACACCGCTGCAAAAATTCACGCAGGATAAAGCCACCGTCGAATGTGATGGCGGCACGATCAACGAACTGCTCGATTCGCTTGAGCAGAACTGTCCCGGCATCAAAGCCCGACTGTGTGACGACCAAGGACAACTGCGCCGCTTCGTCAACTTCTACGTCAACAGCGAAGACATCCGCTTTCTCGATGGCGCAAATACCGCTTTGAAAGAAGGCGATGAAGTCAGTATCGTTCCGGCTGTGGCAGGCGGCTAAGCTGACCTGATTGCTCTCATTGAAAGATTCAAGGGTTGATTTGCCGATCGATCGTGTTCTGCGGCGAGTCAACCCTTTACTATTAGGAATGTTGCGCTTATCGTTTCGCCATGCCAGAAGAAGAGAATCAGTCTCCCAATAGCTCTGAGTCGGCTGCTCCCACCCCCAGCACTGAGGGAACCGTGCCTCCCGATCCGGCTCAAGAAAACCGCAAGCGCAAAGAAGACGACACCGAAACGGTCATCCAGGAAAACATCAACAGCATTTCCGAAGCAACGGCTAGCTCGCTGCCCTCAGCCAACAAACCTGACCAAGAAGCGACAGGTCCCGCAGGTCGCGCTCCGTCTCGCGCTGCCAAAGCAGGCAAATCCGAAGTCGAAGGCGATCCAGCAGGCATCGAAACCGCTTCAACTGAGGACAAACCTGCCAAAGCGCCAAAAGCCGCCGCCAAAGCGAAAAAAGAACGTCCGCCCGCAGTGGAAGACAAGCCGTTTGCGGAATTTATCAATCAAGACTTTTTGCCCAGCCTGACCAAAACCCTGTCGAATCAGGGCATCACAGACCTGAAGCTGGAACTGGTGAAGAAAAAATTGCCTGTGCGTGGTGTTGACGATACCGACATTTGGCAGGTGATCGGCTTTTGGAACAACGGCCAGCGGCAGTTTATCATCGGCTTCCTCAAAGAAGACATCAACGCCCAAAAAGTCTTTTGCTGTGCCGAATACGGAGCCAGACCAAGCCTGCTGGAGTCGTTCATGATCGACGAGCGCAAAGTTTCGCTCGATCTGATGCTGCTCTACACCTTGCAGCGACTCAACGGCCAAAAGTGGCTGGTGATGAATTAGCGGACAATCAAATTAGCTTCGATCGACTCCAGCCGAGCCTCAGCTTTGCTGGAGTTTTTTGCGTCCTTCTGTCTATCTGTTACGAAAGATTATCCTTCAATTAAATTTTTCGGTAATTTCCGGGGTGGGTTGGGAAGGAGAGGTAGTATCGACTTGTAAACCAGCAGGAAAAACAGAATGGCTACAGGAAATCTTAGCTTTCGCCTACAAGAGCTATCTGAGGAAAGGACAGAACTGCTACTTCACAAGGTATCAGGTGTTTCAATTGATGTTGTTCAAAAGCTAAAAACATTTGTACCTTTTGAGGAGATTACGCCTGATTTACTAGCTGATGTGGTGAGTCTTGCAAAAGCCCTAGAAGTGCCTGCTACAAGCCTACTTGTCTCTGAAGAATTGAAAATCGCGTTAGCAGACAAAATCGTAGAACTACTACGTCAACGGGGGGTATCTCATCCGGTTCTTGAAACAGAGGTTGATGTAGCTCCAGAAAGGCGTGAAAGGCCAGAAGCCGAAGCGCCTGCCGCTGAAGGTAGAGACTTCAATATTGAAATTGAAGGTACTACTGCACTTCGTGACCGCTTGCTTGCTACGGAGGACTTCGTTAGATGTTCTGCTTGTGTTCTGATTCGCCCTCCTCAAGATTGTACTGAAGAATGTTCATAAAGAATTTGATTTAAGCGATGCATTGACCGCAAAGATGACAGCTACTAAAAGAAGTATCAGAGGTAAGCGATTTAGAGAAGTAAAACAAAATTTTGAGAATGTACAGGCGGGTCATAAATTTCATCAAAAATTTCTACTTTTCCTCTTTGGAATTTTTGGCATATGTATAAGTAGCCTTTTGCCCTTTACTGCGGCTGAAGGTCTTATTGGACTTATCATCAAACCAACATTCAACAATGAGTTTGACGTTTTTATCTCGTTTTTCGAGATTTCTGCGTTTGTAGTAACACTCATATTGACTGTTCTTTATGGGCTAGAGTTCAAGTTCATTGTGTTTTTGATAATTCTGACAGTAGTATGCAGCTCTTTTACTGCTTTGCTACCAGGGTTAATAAGTGTTTGGGTAGATATCATCGAATTTCTACTAAGTATTATTTTTACCTGGAGTGGTTGCGTTGTTATTGCTACGGTTATTACTTTTGTTTCACTGATCAGCAATCAGCTTGGTCAGTCTGCCGCTATTGCAACTGCCACTTGTTCAATAGTAGTAATGTTTATGTATTCAGACTTGCCAAGTATTTTCTCAAAAGCAACAGCTACAGTTATTGCATTAACAATCGTTCTTGCTTCTATTGTAATCTGCAAGAAAGCAATCAATTACGCACCCAAATTTAAATGGATTACCAGTAAAGCATTCTTTTGGTCATCAATAGGAGCAACTTCATTTTATGGACTAGATTTAAGCGGCATTCGTTTTGACAATTCAGACTTAAGCTACACAGACTTGAGAAAAACAAATCTTACACGATCGAGCTTTTCAGGTGTAGTAGGATTAGAGCTTGCTCGTACTGAGGGAACAATTCTCGAAGATCCCAAAATTAGAAAGCTTTTAACAACTAAAGATAGTGGTTATGCAGAAGATTTCACAGATGCAAATCTACGTGGTGCAGATCTACGAGGAGCCGATCTAAGAGAAGCCATTTTAGTGAGAGCGCAACTGCTTGATGCCGATCTATCTGGCGCAAATCTTACCGACGCCTGCATTCAAGATTGGAATATCAATCACAACACTCGATTTACTAAAGTTGAGTGTAAAAGAGTCTATCTAAAGCGTAGTCCCAGTGGACATTTTCTAGAGCCAAAACCGGACAGCGGTGAATTTTTGCCAGGAGAATTTGAGAAGTGGGTGACGGATATTCGAGACACGATCGATCTCATTTTCCAAAATGGTCTCAACTGGCGAGCCTTTGCTTTTTCACTCACGCAAACCGCGATCGATCACGAAGGGCTTGATCTTGCAGTTCGCAGCATTGAAAACAAAGGCGATGGCGTGGTAGTTGCCAAAGTTGGCGTGTCCTTGGAGACGAATAAAACAGCAATTCATCAGCAGATGACCGGACACTATCAAGAAGCAATGCTGGCGATCGAATCGGGATATGAACTTGTTTTGAGAGCGAAAGACGAAGAGATCAATCGACTCACGCAGTTTCGCGACCAGCAGCAGAAATTTATTCAAGGATTGGTGACGGGAATTGCGGAAACCAAAGGCCAAGTTTTGATTCAAGGAGAAGGCAATCGCATTTACCTCATGGATCAAGCAGGCGACATTATGGAAAACAGCAATCAGAACGTCAGCGCAGGCGGCAACGTCGATATGTCGAGCGGCGGGCGCGTCAGCATCGGCGGCGGCATGACGGGTTCAAGCGTGACTTTGGGTGATTTGAGCGGACAGGTGAGCAATACGATTCAGCAGTTGCACGATATCAAAACGACAGAGGCACAAGAACTCGTGCAGATCTTGGCAAAGCTGCAAACGGCGATCGAGAGCGATCGCGTCCTCACGCCTGACCAGAAACAGCAAGCCCTCGAAGCCGTTTCCACCTTGGCCGAGGAAGGCAGCAAACCACCGGAAAAGCGCGCCACGAAATTTTGCACAATGGCCGTGAATGCCCTCAAAGGCTTGGCGAGCAGCCTCACCAATGCCAGTCAGCTTGCGGAAGCAATGAAAACCTTGCTGCCTGCTTTGACCGGAATCTTTGCGCTTTGATCGTCTGCTGTTAACCTCTTGCCTGGATAATGAAGTCGGGTGCGGGTGAGCGATCGCCAAATCAGACAGTCAAATTGCTTTTTCTGTCTTTGGTCGCTTGCAAACGGGAGCACGGCGTTCGACACTGGTGATGAGAAGCAATAGGCAGGCAGGTTGTAGTGAAAAGGGTACTATCGATCATTTTGGGCGGCGGTGCAGGCACAAGACTGTATCCGCTCACGAAGCTGAGGGCAAAACCTGCTGTCCCGCTGGCAGGCAAATATCGCCTGATCGATATTCCTGTTAGCAACTGCATCAACTCTGAGATTTACAAAATCTACGTCCTGACGCAGTTCAACTCCGCCTCACTCAATCGCCACATCTCGCGCACCTACAGCTTTGCTGGATTTAGCGAAGGCTTTGTGGAAGTGCTGGCCGCGCAGCAAACGCCCGAAAATCCCAACTGGTTTCAGGGAACAGCGGATGCCGTCCGTCAGTACTTGTGGCTGTTTGAAGAGTGGGACGTGGATGAATATCTAATTCTCTCTGGCGATCACCTGTATCGCATGGACTACAAGCAGTTTGTCGATCGCCACCGCGAAACGAATGCCGACATTACAATCTCGGTCGTGCCGATGGACGAAAAACGCGCCTCGGACTTTGGCCTAATGAAAATTGACGGTTCCGGGCGCGTCGTTGACTTTAGCGAAAAGCCAAAGGGTGATGCGCTTCGGGAAATGGCGGTCGATACAACCGTCTTAGGACTCTCGGCAGACCAAGCTCAGCAGATGCCCTACATTGCCTCAATGGGCATCTACGTTTTCAAAAAGCAAGTCCTCAAAGATCTGCTGCAAGCCGCACCCGACAAAACCGACTTCGGCAAAGAAATTATTCCCGCTAGCGCCCAAGACCTCAACGTCCAAGCCTACCTGTTTGGGGGCTATTGGGAAGATATTGGAACAATCGAAGCCTTCTACGATGCCAACCTTGCCCTGACGCATCAGCCGCGACCCGAATTTAGCTTCTACGACGAAAAAGCGCCGATCTACACGCGATCGCGCTATCTGCCGCCGACGAAGCTGCTGGATTCGCACGTCACCGAATCGATGATCAGTGAAGGCTGCATCCTCAAAAACTGTCAGGTGCACCATTCGGTTTTGGGCATCCGCACCCGCATCGAAGCCGGATGCATGATTCAAGATGCGCTGATTATGGGCGCAGACTATTACAGCCCGTTTGCCGAACGCGCCACCGATTGCAGCAGCCCAGAAATTCCGATCGGCATCGGCGCAAACACCACAATTCGGCGGGCGATCGTCGATAAAAATGCCCGCATCGGCTGCGATGTGCAAATCATCAACAAAGACCGGACCGAAGAAGCCGAACGCGAAAATCTTGGTTTCTACATTCGCAGCGGCATCGTGGTGATCATCAAGGGCGCAACGATTCCAGACGGCACAATTATCTAAGAAATGAATTGCAGTGAGCCGCACGATCGCCTCCGCGAGCAATGCGGCTCTTGTTTGTTGTGCGTTTTATTCAAACCCAGAGCTGTACGGATATCGATCGAACAGTTTTTGCGATCTACACCTGTTACACTGCACAAGAACAATTTTTGTATTCTTTGCCTGAGCGGATGGACACCACGAGCGAATATATTCGGAAGGCCGAAGCGACCAGAGTGCGCGTGTTGAGCGAAGCACTCCCCTACATTCAGCAGTTTGCCGGACGCACGATCGTCGTTAAATACGGCGGCGCAGCGATGAAAGACAGCAGCCTCAAAGCCACCGTCATGCGCGACATTGTGTTTCTCGCCTGCGTTGGCCTGCGTCCGATCGTCGT
This sequence comes from Microcoleus sp. FACHB-1515, assembly GCF_014696105.1. Classification (GTDB taxonomy): domain Bacteria; phylum Cyanobacteriota; class Cyanobacteriia; order Elainellales; family Elainellaceae; genus JAAUTJ01. Next base: position 25,216 of record NZ_JACJPO010000064.1, on the reverse strand, counting down.
TCACGGCGGCGGTCCCGAAATCAATGCGTGGCTGGGCAAGTTGGGCATTGAAGCGCAATTTAAGAACGGCCTGCGCGTCACCGATGCTCCGACAATGGACGTGGTGGAAATGGTTTTGGTCGGGCGCGTCAACAAGGAAATTGTCGAACTGATCAATCAGGCGGGCGGGTCTGCGATCGGGCTGTGCGGCAAAGACGGCAATCTGCTCAAGGCGCGTCCTGCCGGACAAGAAGGGATCGGCTTTGTGGGCGAAGTGACGAGCGTGGATGCCAACATCTTGAGCACCCTAGTCACAAACAACTATATTCCCGTTGTCTCAAGCGTGGCGGCAGACGAAACCGGACAAGCCTACAACATCAACGCCGACATCGTGGCGGGTGAGCTGGCTGCCGCTTTGGGAGCCGAGAAGCTAATTCTGATGACGGACACAGCGGGAATTTTGCACGACTATCGCGACCCGACCACGCTGATCTCCACGCTCGATATCAGTCAGGCTCGCAACTTGATCGATTCAGGTGTCGTTGGTGGCGGCATGATTCCGAAAGTGAACTGCTGCGTGCGATCGCTCGCCCAAGGAGTCCGCGCTGCCCACATCATCGACGGACGCATTCCCCACGCGCTTTTGCTGGAAATTTTCACCGATGCGGGGATTGGCTCGAAACTGGTCGCCTCGGAATTCACGATTTGAAGCAGAGCGATTCGATCGCACCTTGCGATCAAATCTCCTAGCCGCCACCGCGACCAACTTAGAAATTCACCGCGCCAGAAACGATCGATTCACTGGTGATTTGTGCTGATCGGAAGCTGATTTGTTTGAGGGGGAGAGGTTGCGATCGCTGCTCTTTGCATCCTCACCAACAGCTTTCAACAGTCCGCTCCGACCGGGTTTATCTTATGCCGCTTTGCTGAACTTGTGTTGCTAAACTGCTCAAGCAATGTTCTTTTTTCCATATCTACCAATTCCAAGTTTTTCACAGTACTGCTTGAACTCAACTTATAAAAGTTTATTGTTGAAATATTGTTTCATCATTCTTCTAAAAATTTGTAGATATATCGTGAGACCAAGAAAAGATATTAATGCATAGAGTATTGCATAAAAAATATTTGAGTAACACAAAATCACAAATGGTAACAAAGTCACAACAGAGAACCCTGACAGTAGCGTTGCTTTGAATGCTAAACGATAAGATGCTGTAACAAATTTTGCTTCTTCTTTGCCAATATTGAAACTAAAAACTTGTGAATTTTCTCCTTCACCTAACTCCTTTTTGATCTCTATCTCATAAGCTTGTAAGTTGCGAACAAAGTACCATGCATAAGACTGCTTAATCAAATTTGAGAATAAAATCAGTCCTAGAACTGCTAACAAGCTTAAGAAGCCTAAAAGTAGGAAAAGAGTGGAATCAAACTTTGGAATTGCGGGCAAGACGACTTCAGAAACTGGTTTCCAAATGATGATGACTGCTCCTACTACTCCAAGTAACTTGAAATCATCATATGCACTTTTTATCACTTCTTCTGCTTTATCACTCAGTCTTGCATACTCTTTGTAAAGGTATTCTAATCTTGGGCTAGGTTCTGCATCCATTTGTGACACTCCACCAGCAAACTGAGAGCATCATCTCACAGACAGCCTCGAAGCACTCAACTTTGGTTATCAACAGATAAACTTCGAGTACTGTTTCTCCCGATCGCCCTGCGGCATAACAATTCATTATGCCGAAAATTTCCGCATAGCGTCCCGGAATAGGTGAATATGCAGAAAGTTTCCATGTAACATCCCGGAATGCAAAATTCGATCGCCCCCAAGAACCATCAATTCCTACAGCAAACCGTCCCGCTCGATTTCTTCAATTACCTGTAAGCCTCGCGGATCGCCGACTTTGAGCATGGCGGTTCGGGCATCTTCGCGAACGCCAAGTTCTTCATCTTCGGCAAATGCTTCGATCAAGGCATCGATCGCCGTCGCATAAACAACATTGGAAGGCAGTTCGCGGCAGAGCTGGCCGATCGACCACGCACAATTGCTTCGCACGGCGGCTTCCGGGTCTTGTCGTAGCGCTTCGATCAGCGGCGGCATCGCCACAATAATCGTTTCGTAGCCGACGTTTGCCATTTGTGCGAGGGCACTTGCAGCCCAAAGGCGGACAGCAGAAATATCGGTTTTGAGGGCGTCGATGAGGGGAGGCAGGGAGCGGCGATCGCGGCAGTTGCCCAACGCCCAGACGATGCCTTTTCGCACATAGCCGTTCCAGTCGCGACCCAGTTGCGCGATCAGCGGTTCGACCGCATCCGCGCTGGGATTGCGTCCCAAACCGTAAGCGGCACTGACGCGAATTAGCGGGCAAACATCGCTCAGCAGGCGAATCAGGGCAGGAATGGCGCGATCGTCTTCGAGTTCGCAAAAAGCCCGCGCCGCCAGCATCCGCTGCTGATTTTGCGGAGCATCGAGCAACAGCAGCATTGCATCCGGGTCAGGCTGAGCAGTTTCTTCTTCCTCGCTCAGCGCTTCCATGTGGTCGAGCGGGCTGCCAGCCTCAATTTCGGCTTCTAGAACTGTGAAGTCATCATCGTCATACATACTGTCAACTTTACAGCAAAGGTTTTCCCCCTGTGGCGCGTGGCGGCGAAGAATCCGCCAGAAGGAGTGTCAAAAATCGATCGCGGCAGCAGGCAAAAGCGAGGACAGCAGGAAAGCGACTGTTTGGATTGACCGACCGCCAACCCCTGATCCCTAACACTCGATCGCAAACTTTGCCTTCAAACCAGCCGATTTTGCTTGAGAATAGGAAGGGGATGTAAAAGCAGTCAACTTCAATCTGCAACTGTTTTTGCTCCGGGACGATCGCCCGTCCTCAACGAATGGCGAATGCTTCGCAGTTTTTCCTCGCGAGGCGCACTTCAAATCGGACGATATAACACGCTCGATGACACTTCCTTCTGTTTTAGAAGAGTTGCTGCAAGCCTTGCCTCGGTTGCGATCGCAGCTTTACTTCAAGTCTTCCCTCACGGCTTTGTCGCACGCGATGGAAGATCAGGTGCTTGCAGGCACGACGCAGCCGCTCGTGATTGCTAACTTTCAGCAGGAGCGATTTTATCGTCAAGAAGCGCATCGCTATTTGCGGATCGCAGAAGTGACGCCGCAAGTGTATGTCTTGGCTGCACCCGAAACGAATTTTCAAAACGCATCCGGCGACTATGAAACGATCGCCTTCGACCCCAGCGACGCGCTCAGCCAAGAATGGCACCTGGTTGTGATCGGCCAGCAATATTCCGCCTGTTTAATTTGCCGGGAACGCTTAATGCCAGAAGAAGCAAGCGGATTGCCCGCCGACCAAATTCGCCGCTTTGAGGGCATCTGGACGTTCGATCGCCAAGTCGCTCAAACCGCCGCGAATTTGCTGCTCGATCGCGTTTTGGCTTACCGTCCAGAACTTGCCGCCAAAGTTGGCGAGGCGAAAATGCAGTTTTTGGTCGATTTGCCTGCGGGCGTGCGCGAAGTCGATACTGACCCGTTCGCCCAACGGCTGATCACCTATTTGCAGGCTGGACAGTACAAGCTGCTAAAAGCCTACCGATCGATCGCTGCCCAAGAGCGCAAAGAGCGCTTGGTGAACTCGATCGCAACGGCAATTCGGCGATCGCTTGACCCGCAAGAAATCCTGAAAGTGGCGGTGCGCGAATTGGGTCAGGCCATGCAGGTGTGCCGCACCCTCGTCTATCGCTGTCATGCCGACGATGACACGGCGATCGTTGCCGAAGAATATGTCAAGAATGACAGCATTTCCAGCCTGGCCGGACAAACCTGGCCGCTGATTGAAAATCCGCTCTTTCAAACGATCGCCCAGCGGCAAGAACTAATTGCGATTGCCGACACGCAAAACAGCGAGTACGATTTGACTGCCGTTCAGCCCTTACTCGATCGCTGGCAAATTCACGCTTGGGTGCTGGCTCCGGTCATCTATCAGGGACGGCTGTTGGGCATGGTGGAACTGCAAAGCTGCGCGGGCGCTCATGCTTGGCCTGAAGACGATCTGGAGATTATCGAAGCAATCGCTACTCAGCTTGGTGTCGCTTTGATTCAGGCCGAATCCTACGCCAACTTGGAAGACCTCAACTCGCAGCTTGAAGCGCTCGATCGCACCCGCAGCAATTTAATTGCAATTACCGGACACGAACTGCGGACGCCGCTTTCCACCATTCAAGTGTGCCTAGAAAGTTTGGCGGCAGAACCCGACATGCCGATCGAGTTGCAGCAGGTGATGCTCAGCACCGCGCTGGCCGATGCCGAACGAATGCGAAAGCTGGTTCAAGACTTCATCACGCTGTCGCGGCTGGAAAGCGGTCGCGTGGAATGGCATCTGGAGGCGATCGCCCTGGATGAATGCGTTGATCTGGCGCTTAGCAGCCTCCGCGCTCGCCAAAACGGAAGCGACCTGCCGCGAATTTCCGCGCAGATTCCGCCCAGCCTGCCGCCCGCTCGTGCTGATGGCGAATGGCTCGTCGAAGTCTTGTCCAAACTGCTCGACAACGCCTGCAAATTCACCGCCCCCGCAGGCGAAGTGATCATCGAAGCTCACCCAAACAGCGGCACAATGCTCGAAGTCACCATTCGCGACACCGGGCGCGGCATTGAACCGAATCGCCTCGAAGCCGTGTTCGATCGCTTCTATCAAGAAGAAGGCTCGCTGCGGCGCACAGTCGGCGGAACAGGACTCGGCCTCGCCATCTGTCGCCAAATCATCCTCGGACTCGGCGGCCAAATTTGGGCAGAATCCGACGGACGCGATCGCGGCAGTCGCTTTCACTTCACCTTGCCGATCGCTCAAGACGCTCCGCCAAAAGCCGCCCAAGATGGCGATCGGGTCTCGTTGCCCGCCCGCAAACGGCGATCGACGCGCAACCAAGCAACGCTGAGCTAGAAAGTCGGAAGGCTATTTTCTGCCCGCTGGCTGCTGCCTGAATCGACGCCTCAATCAACAAGCGATCGAGCAACCGGAGCGGACAGCGATCGCTTCTTCATCGCTAACCGAAAGCGGCTTGGCGGCACAAAGGTAATTCCGCGTCGAGTCGGGCGAGCAGGCGGCAAAGGCTCGATCGCCTCCAGTTCCACGTTTCGCAACACCGTCGCCAGCATCAATTTCATTTCAAACAGGGCTAACGCTGCGCCGATGCAGCTCCGCGCCCCGCCGCCAAACGGCAAGTATTCGTAAGCCGACAGTTTGCCCGTCAGGAAGCGATCGGGCTGAAATTGCGCTGGGCTGGCGTAGGTTGCGGCGCGACGATGCGCGAGGTAAATGCAGGGCACAAGCACCGCACCCGGATCGAACATATAGCCAGCCAGTTCGATCGACTGCTTAACCACGCGAGGCTGCGAGATCAAGGCGATCGGATAGACACGCAACGCTTCCTTGCAAACTGCGGTTAGATAAGGCTGCTGAGCAAGCTGGGCAGGCGGTTGGTTTGATGCGTCAAGTTCGGCCAGCAAGCAATCGCGCACGTCCAAATTCTGACAGAGCCAGTAGAAAATCCAGGCCAATCCGGAAGCAGTCGTTTCATGCCCCAACAGAAGCAGCGTCATGAGTTGGTCGCGCAGTTCCACGTCGCTGAGCGGTTCGCCCGATCGATCGCGAGCGGTCAAGAGCATCGAGAGAATGTCGGCTCGATCGCGCTCTTGGCGGCGGCGATCGGCAATTTCGGCGTAGATGAGTTCGTCAATTTGCTGTCGCAGGCGGACAAATTTTCCCCAGGGACTCCACGCGCCCAAATCTTGCTGAAGCGGCGGCAAAAAGAACTGCACAGAATACAAAGGCGAGTTGATGTCTTCCATCAGGCGATGCAGGAGCAGCTTCAGCCGCTGAGCGCGATCGCCCGGTTCGATGCCAAACACAACGCGCACAATAATTTCTAGCGAAATGTCGAGCATCGACGCTTGCAGATTAATTTCACCGGGCTGCCAGCGATCGATCACATCTTGGGTTATGTCGCAAATTAATTGCCCACACTGCAACAGGCGATCGCCGTGCATCGCAGGCATCAACATCTGCCGCTGCTGCTGATGGCGCACTCCATCCTGCATGATCAGCGATTCGTTACCGACAAGGGGACGAAAGACATGCGTTACTTTACCGAGTTCCAAGCGATCGCTGAGTCTGGTAAAAATTGCTTCGATCGCATCGGGATCGCTGAAAAACACAACAGGCGGTTCTTTGCCTAAAACCCTGAGCGTAAACGAATCACCATAGCGACGGGCGCAATCATCGAGAAAGCCAGTCGGGTCAGCAATCAGGCGCAGAATTTGCGCGATCGAAGGAAGCGGCGAACCAGGAGGCAGCATGAGCAGAGCAAATTAATTTTGAGCGTTGGGGCTAGCGAGCGTTTCAACCTGTTCATCGTGCCACAGCGCAATTCCGCCGAGCAGTCCAAGGACATTAGGAACGATCGAAACTTTCTGGTTCAGGTCGATCGAGACCTTGCGAGCCTCGCCGCCACCCAAATACAGGCGATCGAAATTAAACAAGCGATCGAGCTGAGCGATCGCTTTTTCCAGCCTGCGATTCCAGCGCTGTTTGCCGATTTCTTCGAGGGCAGCGCGTCCCAACTGTTCTTCGTAGGTTTCGCCTTTGCGAAAGGGATGATGCCCCATTTCCAAATTCGGAACCAGCTTGCCCTCCACAAACAAGGCAGAACCAAGTCCGGTTCCCAACGTCAACACCAGTTCAACGCCTTGCCCGGAGATTGCGCCCAAGCCTTGAATGTCGGCATCGTTGGCAGCACGAACAGGCTTGCCAAGCTGTTTAGACAGGGCAGAAGCAAGATCAAACTCAATCCAAGCGGGGTCTAAATTTGCGGCAGTGTAGACTACGCCGTTTCGCACCACACCCGGAAAGCCGACCGAAACGCGATCGAATTCGCTTTGGGTGGCCGCCAGTTCATCAATCGCCGCCAAAATTTTTTCGGGAACAGGCGGCTGCGGCGTATCGACACGAGCGCGATCGGTGAGTGGTTCACCTTGTTCGTTCAGCACCAGCAGTTTGACGCCACTGCCACCAATGTCAATCGATAGCGTTTTGCGCTCGTGAGCCATATTTCTTTCTCTTGGCGGGAACAAATGCCTCTTCGATCCTGCCACACGATCGCAGTCCTGAAGAATGCCAAAATCAAGTTCTGTGCTTTAGAAAGATGGAAGAAATGATGAATTTGAATCGATCGAGCAGATTGAGCAGAATCGCGACGCTTGCAACGCTGCTTGCCAGTGCCACCAGTCTTGCGATCGCTCTTTCCACCCGCGCCCAAACTTCGCCCGAACGCCTTGATCCCTGCATCGAAATCGTGCAGGAAAGCAGCTTGATGACTCGTCCGAAGCTGCGGCAGTTTAGTCAGGTGGCACGAGGATCAGCTAGAGCCGAAGCGATCGCGGTTTTGGGCGACCCTTACTGCCGTCTCCAACCGCTAGAGGTCGAATTACCGGACGGCAGCATGGCGACGGTGCAGCGCGAAGCGTATCCGTTCGAGTTTGCCCCGCATATCTGGTATGTGGTGATGTATGCCGGAGATCGATACTTGACGTTTGACTACAGCTTTCCTGATTCGGGGCGATCGAATTAGGCCAAGACCTGCCAAGCGTCTGAAACAATTTCGCTCAGGCGGCGGCGCGATTCAAAATCGAGTACGCCTTCGTCGGCCAGGACTTCCGCCTTGAGGTCTTCAAGCGATCGCCCCTGAGAGCGCGTGATCTGCACGACGCCCGCGATCGCAGCGGCAATCAATTCTTCGTCGATTGGCTGTTGGCGCAGGGCGACTATTTCTTGGGGGCTGTCGGGAATGGGATAATTCATAGGAGTGTGTTTCTTAAAATTCTGAGAGGCTTGTAAAGTTTTTTATTTGAACGTATCGGCAGTTTATCGCACTTTGATCCCCGTTGACTCTGTACTGGCAGGTAGTTTGCCCAATTCACGATCGCTCTGATGAAAGAAATCCTCTATATCGAAATTCCTACTTTTGAAACAGCCGCCGTCCTCACTTGGCTGCACCAAAAATACACGCCGATCGCCGGGCAAAAACGCCCTACGCCCGATGGCTGCTGCTTGAGCTTTGACACTACATCTGGATCTAATCGGGTTTCGGAAGAACTCTCGATTTTCCTGTGGTCGGTGCAGCGATCGACCTACCTGAAAGTGTTTCGCTGGGGCAATCCCGTCCAGTCTGAAAAGGCGATTTTGCAGCAGCTTCAGCGCGAGTTGCGGCAAGCATTTCCGCATCAATATCCTGAACCGCCTGCCTTGAACGGGCGATCGGTTTTTGAGGCACTGGCCGATCGCTACCCGCTGACGGTGCGCTATTTCCAAAAGATGCCCAATGGCGAATATAGCCTCGATCGCGTCTACTGGTGGGAACAGCGCTGGCGCGAAAGTGTCCGCCGTCCGCAAACGCCCAAGCAGGTGATTTTTCAGCAAGATGATTCTGAAGCGAATTCCGCTCCGATTTCCTACGATTTGATCTATGTCGGTGGCGCGTTGGGCGTGATTCATGCGACTGTGATGGCGCGATTGGGCTATCGCGTCTTGCTGATCGAGCGCTTGCCCTACGGCTATATGAATCGTGAATGGAACATTTCGCGCGATGAATTTCAAAGCGTAATTTCGCTGGGTTTGTTCACAGTGGCCGAGTTTGAAGGCTTGATCGCCCGTGAATATGTCGATGGATTCAGCAAGTTTTTTGATGCAAACAATCCCGCTGTGGCGAAAGCTCCGGTTCTGCATACGCCTCAGGTGTTGAACGTGGCGATTGATGCCGAAAAACTTCTACATCTGTGCGGCGAAAAGTTCAAGGCGGCAGGCGGCGAAATCTGGGATGAAACGGAATTTGAGCGGGCAGACATTGGTGGCGATCGCGTCACGATTCACACAACGCATCTACCGACAGAGCGCGATCGATCCGCACAAGGGCGACTGCTAATCGATGCGATGGGCACGGCTTCTCCGATCGCGTGGCAGCTCAACGGCGGGCGAGCGTTCGACAGTGTGTGTCCCACTGTGGGTGCGGTGATCAAGCGCGGCTTTGAGCCGGAAGTGTGGGATTCACAGTATGGCGATGTGCTGTTCACGCACGGCGACATTTCACGCGGACGACAGCTCATTTGGGAACTGTTTCCCGGTCGCGATCAGGAATTGGCGATCTATCTGTTCCACTACCATCAGGTGAATCCCGAAAATCCCGGTTCGCTTTTGGAAATGTATGAAGATTTTTTCAGCATTCTGCCGGAATATCGTCGCTGCGACATGGACGCCCTGGAGTGGAAAAAGCCGACCTTCGGCTATATTCCAGGTCACTTCAGCACGAGTGGAACCGATCGCCGTGTCGCGTTCGATCGCCTCCTTGCCATTGGAGATGCTGCTTCACTTCAGTCACCCTTGGTTTTCACAGGCTTCGGCTCGCTGGTGCGAAATCTGCCGCGCTTAACCGATTTGCTCGATACAGCTTTGCGGCATGATTTGCTGAAAGCGCATCATCTCGATCGCATTCGTGCCTATCAAAGCAATGTCGCAGTCACGTGGATGTTCTCGAAAGGCATGATGGTTCCGACCGGAAAATTTATGCAGCCGCAAAAGGTGAATGCGATGCTAAACACGTTTTTTGGCATTTTGGCGGCTGAAGATCCGCAAGTGGCCGATCGCTTCATTAAAGACCGAGCGGGTTGGATTCCGTTCAACCGCATGGCACTCAAGGCAGCGAGCAAAAATCCGGCTTTGCTGCTGTGGATCTGGCAGCTTGCCGGAACGAAAGATTTGGTGCGCTGGCTGGGCAGCTACTTCAGCTTTACGATCGAGGCACTTTTAAGCTGGCTGTTCGGCTGGCTTCCGGCTTGGGCGCGATCGAATCAAGCCTGGATCGAAGCTCGCTCTCCGCAACTTTGGTTTTGGCTTTTGGCTCGCAGCTATGCGCTCACGTATGGCGTGGGGCAACCGAGTCAGCAGTGGGTGCGGCTGGAGCGGCGATCGAATCAGACAAACAGCTTGGCAGAAAAAGGAGTCGGCGTTCGAGATTAGGCAGCAACCGGATTTGCGGTTTGAATGGTGCTGGGTCTTCCGCGCCGCTCTGAAGATAGGGCATTTGTCATCCTGCTGTGGTCGATACGCGATCGCGGCTTGTCCGAACGGTGTCGTCTTCTACACTTCGCGAGTCACCAAAATCACGTTTTCCGTCACTTTCTCAAAGGTATCGTCATGGCTGATCACAAAAATTTGGCGGAAGGTTCTGATATTGGCGATTGCTTCGGCCAAGCTGTCGCGACGTGGGCGATCCATGTTCGTCGTCGGTTCATCAAAGAAAGCAACATCCAAATCCGCGAGAACACGCAGCAGCGCAAGCCGGACGGCCAAGGCCGCACACATCTGTTCACCACCTGATAGATTCACAAAGCGGCGCGTGTGTGCGCCTTCTTGCAGGATGATTTCGTAGTCGCGTGTCCATTCGAGGGCGATGTTGGGACGGTTCATCAGTTCGCGGAACAGCCTGTCAGCTTCGCGAGAGATGGACTGCACATAGCGCTCGGTGATGCGGGGGCCAGCATCTTTGTAGGCTTTGCGGGCAAAAGCGATGAATTTGCGGACTTGTTCGCGCTGCTTGAGGTCGCTGCGGGCGGAATCCCGCTGTTCGGCCACTGACTGCAAACGGCTCAGCCGTGCGTCGAGTTCGGCTAATAGTGCTTGCTGCTGCGGCAAACTGCCAACCAGTCGATCGCAGGCCGATCGCACTTCTCCCCATTCCGTTTCAACCTGCTCATACTGCTGGGGATTGTACTGTTGACTTTGTGCGGCGTACTGCTGCTCTAGTTCGCGCTGCTGAATTTCAAGGGTTTGCAGTTGCGCGATCGCGCCCTGCATCTGCGCTTCTAGTTCGCCTAAACTGTTTGCATCCTTTTGATGCTCCAGATAAATCAGGTAGTCGCTTTGGTGCTGCTGCCGAATCGCCTGTTGCGCTTCGATCTGCTCATCCAAACTGGCAAAGGCGGCAAGCTGAAGCGCGATCGAATCGATCGCCTGCTGCATCGGCTCCAAGGTTTGCTGAACAAAGTTGAAATTCTGCTGAAGCTGGAATCGCTGCTCTAGCTGCTGTCCCAAAAGCTGACTGCGACCTCTCGGATCATTAAGCTGATTGAGCGCAGTCGTGAGGAGCGATCGCTGCTCTTGCCAGTAAGATTCCTTCGTCAGCGCGGCTTTGAGTTCTTGCAGGCGTTTGTCGAGGGCGATCGCCTGATCGCGCAAATCGTTTTCTTGCTCTTGGCGAGCCGTCAGCGTAGCGACTTCGGCCTGCTGCTTCTGGGCGGTTTCAATTTGGCGCTTAACGGTCTGGAGTTGGGCTTGAAGCTGATCGATCGCCGTTTGCTGATTCAAATCGGCCAAGATGCCTTGCAGCGATTGCAGCAGCGTATTGTTCAGATTCACCTCAGATTGCAGCGTCGTCATCACCGTGTCGAACGCACTGCTGGCCTGCGGAAATTGCTGCCGTAGCTGCCACAGAATCGTTGCGGCTTGGCTGGCGGCATCCGCTTGGCGATCGCGCTGATCCTTCGCAGACGTAAAAAGCTGGCTTAATTCGCTTTCAAACTGGCGGGCAGCTTCCACGCGAGTAATTTGGGCTTGCAGGCGATCGCGCTGCTGCTCCAAATGCGGCAACTGCTCCACTTGCGCTTCAAGCTGCTCGATGCGGCTGATTTCTTTCGTCAGTCGATCGAGGTCTTTCTGAATTTTGCTGAACTGTTTGGCGGCGGTTTGCTGTTCGCGCTGAAAGGTTTGAAGCTGCTGGAGTTCTGCGATCGCGCCCTGCTGCTTTTGCTCCAAATCTTGCTGGCGATCGATCTGCGGCTTCAGCGTCTCAATTTCCGCTTCGGCTTCAATCAGTCGATCGAGTTGCAGGGAAAGCTTGGTGAGTTCCGCTTGGCGATCGCGCAACGCTTGTTGCTGAACGTCCCGCGATTTTTGCAACTGCTGCCGCTGTTTGATCTGCTCATCGAGCGATTTCAAGGCGGTTTCGGCCTGCTGGAAAGCCTGATAGCTGCTGCGTTTGGCCGTGCAGATGGCGACGGCTTGCTGAGCGCGATCGACCGACTGCCTGAGAACTTGATTCGCCTGCCGTTTGCCTTCTGCTTGCGCGATCGCCTTTTGCACGTTTGCCTGAAGCTGCTGGACAACTTGCGCTTGCGTGGCGAGTCGGTCTTTTTCCGCTTGAAGCTGTGTGAGTTTGGTTTGCAGTTGGGCGAGGTTTGCTTGGTTTTGGGTGATTTCGCTGTGGACGATCGATCGCCGCTCCTTCAGCGCATCCCATTCCTGCAACGCTTCTTCGCACTCGGTAATTTTGCGATCGAGCTGTTCAACTTCTGCCTTTGCCAAATCTTCCAGCGGCTTTAGATCGCGATGCAGCGATTTGTATTCTTCGACTTTGAGGATGGAATCGAAGACTTTGCGGCGATTTTCGGTCGTTTCCAGAAATGCCGCTGTGAACGTGCCTTGCGGGACGCCGATCGTATTGGCGAACAGTCGTGCCAAATCCGTTCCCGGTGCGACGTTGAACTGCTGCCGCAGCCAAGGCATCACTTCCTCGTTAATCAGCTTGTAGTCAAGTTTGACGTTAAGCTGCGGGTCGTAGAGCGTGTAGCCTTTCGTCGTGCAGCGCTGCACTTCGTAGGTGCGGCCATCGCGATTGCTGACAAACCGAACTGTCACCTGTGCGCTACTCGCGCCATTGCGAATCAAATCTTCTTTGTTGTAAGCGCCTGTGTGGTTGAACAGCGTCCAGGCGATCGCTTCCAAAATGCTGCTTTTTCCGGCTCCGTTTTCGCCGCAAATCGCGTTCGTCCCGGCCTGAAACTGAAATTCGCGATCGCTGTGCGACTTAAAGTTTTTGAGCGCAACCGAAAGAATCTGCATAACTCACCTGCGCCCGAAGGCAGCGTAGCGTATCGCCAATCCGTTCTAATGTAGAACAAATGCACCTCGAAAGCGCAGCGGATCACCGAAGTTGAATCGATCGGATTTGCGCCCGCTCCACATTATTCCGCATCTTTGTGAAAATCTCCCAAATCTTGCGAGGTCAATGCTTTTTGCAATTAAGCGCAGTTGCCAAGAAATAATTTTCCTGGTGTGGGTGTTGCTACTTTTGCGGGGATCAGCCCTGCTTTGGTTGCGAGAATGCGGCAACTGCAAGAAACTGAGTAGCGAAGTCTTCATTACCCCTCGATCGCTCGCGCCATGAAATCTTCTCGCGCCGACTCGGTTCGATCGCTTGTCACCTTGATCGCCATTTTGGGAACGTTGGCCGTCAACACCCTCTCAAATCTCTATCCGCCGAACGGGTTGAACATTGGCGAGATTGCCAACACGCGATTTCAAAATTTGCTCGTTTTGCCCGCCAACTACGCCTTTGCAATCTGGGGCGTGATTTATCTGGGGCTAATTGGCCTGGGCGTTTATCAAGTCTTGATGTCGCACAATGGCCGTTTGCGGCGGATGGAATATTGGCTGGCGATCGCCTGCGTTGCTCAAATTGCCTGGGTGCTACTGTTTCAGGCAGAACAGTTTTGGGCTTCGGTGATTGCGATCGTCGGAATTTTGCTGCCGCTGATCGTCGTGTATGTGCGGTTGCGGACGATCGACAATCGCAACTGGTTCGCCCGAATGCAGCGCGTTTCGCGGCTGGAGCGCTGGCTGGTGGATATTCCGATTAGCGTTTATCTGGCGTGGATTTGCGTCGCGACGATCGTCAATGTCGCCTCTGCGCTTGACAGTAGCGGCTGGAACGGCGGCGGTTTCAGTCCGACCGTTTGGGCGATCGTCATGCTGATCATCGGAGCCATTCTTGCAGCAAACGCCGTCCTACAGCAGCAGGATACGGCGTTTGCGATCGTGTTTGTGTGGGCGTATGTGGCGATCGCGGTTCGCCATTTCGATCAGCGGCCTGTAGCGATCGTGGCGGGGATTTTGGCGATCGGACTTGCGGGGTTGGCGCTTAGGAATACAAGAACAGGCAGACCGCAGCTAGGATCGCGGCGATGAGATAGAAGCGGGCGACGACTTGCGTTTCCGTCCAGCCTGTCAGTTCCAAATGATGATGCAGCGGAGCCATTTTGAACAGGCGCTTGCCGATGCCGTTGCTGTCCTTCGTGGCCTTGTAGTAGCCCACTTGCGCGATCACAGACAGCGTTTCCACCAGAAACAAACCACTCAAAATCAGCAGACCAAACAGCGTATTGCTCAGCAGGGCAACAGCGGCCAGTGCGCCACCCATCGCCAGCGAACCCGTGTCGCCCATGAAGACGGAAGCCGGATTGCGATTGTGCAGCAGAAATCCGAGACAGCCGCCGCTCATGCAAGCACAGAAGACCATCAGTTCCGGGTGAGCAGGCGCGACGATCGCACCCAATCCCAAAAAGGCGATCGCACCCGTGCCGCCTGCAAGTCCATCCAAACCATCCGTCAGATTCGTTGCATTGCTTTCGGCAACCAGAACGAAGCCTGCCAGCGGTGCAAACAGCCAGCCCAGCGGTAAGGCAAGACCCAAGGGAAGGGCGATCGTGGTCAGCGTCGTCGGCTGCGTCATCAGCCACGCGCAAAATAACGCGCCGAAACCGATTTGGAGAGCCAGTTTCGTGCGGGGAGAAATGCCTTTATTCGATTTGCGGCGCAAAATCTGCCAGTCGTCCAGCCAGCCGATCGCGGCATAAGCGATCGTCAGGGCAGAAACGGCGATCGCGCTCGGTGCAAATCCCGTTAGAACAAGGGCGATCGCAACCACTGTCGGCACAAAGAAAATCCCGCCCATCGTCGGCGTTCCGGCTTTTTGCAGATGCGCCTGCGGGCCGTCTTCGCGAATCACCTGACCCATTTTTAGCTGCCGCAGTAGGGGAACGACCCAGAAGCCGATCGCGCCCGTTGCGACTGCCGAAATCAGCAGCGGCAGGGCAAGCGAAAAATTATTGAGTGCCCGTCCCGCCAGCCAGTCAATCAGAAAAGCGGCACTGCCCAGACCCACCCCGAGCGCGAGCAGTAGATTTGTGCCGGACAGTCCCAGCGATCGATCTGTGTAAAACTTTGCGTCCACAATTGGTTATCTCACTCCACACACACCACACCGTACCAAAAGCCGCGATCGGCTTCATCCCTCTAGTCGTCTAGATCGAGGTCATCATCATCGTCATCATCAACATCAAAGCCGCCATCGTCGCCGCCCAAGAATTCGCTGATTTCCTCTTCGTTTTCGTCGAGGCCAGGAACCTCTTGCACTTCGCGATCGAGCAGGCGACCTGTGCTTTCCAGCCAATCGAGCATCGATGCATCGCGCTGAAGCGGAATGACAGCGGCGGGCTGATTGCGAGGCGTTTCTCTTAAAGCAGGATTGTGAACCATTGCAACTGCGCTTAACTCAAAAAGTAGTATTTCCGAACCACTTGCGGCTTTAGAATAAGGCAAAGCAGCGATCGCCACCTTGTCCTATAGCATCACCACAACAACTCGCGAATCCGGATGAGACTAGCCCAAATTTCACAGCACGTCAAGGCGCTTGTCAACCCCTTGCGTAAAGAATTTGTAGCAAGTTGAATTTCCAGACTCAATGTCTACCTACCAGTGTATTCGGAGATAAGCAATTATGCTGGGAAAATCAACGCTTTTGGAAGCGATCGCCGGGAAAAATCGCGGTCTCCTTGCCACCGCAGCCGATCAGCAAGCCATTCTCGCCAAAATCGCCGATCTTGAAGACCGCAATCCCACGCCGCAACCCTTGAGCGCGATCGATAAACTCGACGGCAACTGGCGATTGCTCTACACGACCAGCCGCGATCTGCTGCGAATCGAGCAGGTTCCCTTATTGAAACTCGGCCAAATCTACCAGTTCATTCGTGCCCCCGAAGCCCGCATTTACAACATTGCCGAAGTCGTCGGACTGCCTTATCTTGAAGGCTTGGTCAGCGTTGCCGCTCGATTTACCCCGGTGAACGATCGCCGCGTCCAAGTCAAATTTGAGCGATCGATCATCGGTCTGCAACGACTCGTGGGCTATCAGTCCCCCGATGATTTTGTTCAGCAGATCGAATCCGGCCAAAAGTTTGCAGCGATCGACTTTAATATTGGCGATCGCGACCAGCAAGGCTGGCTGGATGTGACGTATCTCGATGACGATTTGCGAATCGGGCGCGGCAACGAAGGCAGCGTCTTTGTCTTAACCAAAGCGTCTTAATCCAAGCGTGAGGAAACCGCTGATGATGCGACTGTCGCAAACCCAGCTCAATCTGATTGAAGCCTGTCCCCGCCGCTTCCAGCACAGCTTCCTAGAGCAGTTGGGATCACCGCTGACGGCTGAGCAGCAGGCGCGACTCGGTTGGGGCACAAAGTTTCACCGCATGGTGCAGCAGTACGCGATCGGTCTGCCCGTCACGACGCTGGACGCGATCGATCCGGAAGTCGCGCAATTGCAATCCTGTGTGCGATCGCTCGTCAGTGCCGCCCCCGCCGTCTTCACCACCGATGTCTATTCTCACAGCGAATATCGCCGCACCTGGGAATTTCAAGGGTATTTATTCACGGTTATCTATGATCTGCTGCTGATGGGCGACGAAGCGCAAATTTTCGACTGGAAAACCTACGGGCGTCCGGTGCGATCGAACCAGCTTGCCGAAAATTGGCAAACGCGCCTCTATCCGCTCGTTCTCACAATGACGACGCACTACGCACCCGAACAAGTCGCGATGACCTATTGGTTTGTGCAGCCCGAAGAAACGAGCGAACCGCAAAGCTTGACCTTTCGCTATAGCGTTGCTCAGCGCGATCGCGATTTGCAAGCATTAGCTGGGCTGCTCGATCGATTGGCAACCTGGCTGCAAACCTACGCCCAAGGCCATCCGTTTCCCCAAACTACTGCCCATTCTGCCTGTCACGGCTGTAGCTTCGTTCGCCGCTGTCAGCGTGAAGACGCTTCGGTGCAAAGCTGGAATGAAGTGCAGGAAGTTGGGTTGTGAGCGATTTGAGTGGAAGGGCGATCGACCACATAAATCTTTCACCGTTCTTACGCTTTGACCTTCAAGCTAACGTCGAGATCGTGCGGCGGCTAGCGACTTACTGATTCCTGACAGTAACCTTAACCTTAATGTTGCCGCTGCAACGACCTGTTGGGCTGCTGCTCGCGATCGCTGGCTTCACGTCCAGTGATCTAAAAATCATAGAAATCTTTCTATGCAAACAAGAAAATCTTTTTTGATTACTTAATAAGTATTAGTACCCGGAGTAACGTACAGTTAAAAACATCCAAATAATTTAACTATCACGATCTAGTTTTTCGGGGCTTGAAGTCGCTCAGCAATCATTCTCGGCAATTTGTTGTTGAGACTTCTTTGAGCGCGATCGCAGACGCCAGATTCCATTCCCCAGCCGATTTTATCTATAGCGATTCTTTCTATGAAATGGGTCGCTTCTAGTTAGTTTGATCTGCCGTTCATTGTATTGCAATACTCCTCATCCGAGGAGGCACAAGGAGGTATTCGTGGATTTTTTGTCCTTTTTTGTAATGGACTTCATCAAACAGTTGCAGTCGCCAACACTCAGCTTTTTGATTGCTGGTATGGTCATTGCCGCTTTCGGTAGCCAATTGGTAATCCCAGAGGCAATTTGTCAGATCATTGTCTTCATGCTGCTCGCCAGAATTGGTCTGAGTGGTGGGATTGAGATTCGCAATTCCAACCTAGCGGAAATGATTTTACCCGCAGCTTTTTCGATCACAGTCGGAATTCTGGTTGTCTTCATCGCCCGCTTCACGTTGGCGAAACTGCCGAAGGTCAAGACTGTAGATGCGATCGCGACCGGGGGATTGTTTGGTGCCGTGAGTGGCTCTACGATGGCCGCCGCCCTGACGCTACTGGATGAGCAAAACATCGGATACGAGGCATGGGCTGGCGCACTCTATCCCTTTATGGATATCCCAGCACTCGTGACTGCGATTGTGGTAGCCAACATTTATCTCAACAACAAGCAGAAGCGTAAGGCAGCAGGCGAGTATATCAGCAAGCAGGAGTATCCCAGTCCCGCAGAAGAATATACCAGTCCCGCAACTGCGTCTCTCAGCACCGCAGGCGCACCTCTCCCCGCAGGCACCTCTTTCAGCACCACAGGTGATCATCCCGGTTCCGCAGGTGATTATCCCAGCACGCGACAAGAGTATCGCAGCAAGAAGAAGGAGCCTGTGGATAATCGGGTCAAGATCTGGCCGATCGTGCAGGAAAGCCTCCAGGGACCTGCCCTGTCAGCCATGTTGCTTGGTGTTGCCATTGGTCTGTTCGCCCGACCCGAAAGTGTCTACGAAAACTTCTACGATCCCCTCTTTCGGGGTCTGCTTTCGATCTTGATGCTGGTCATGGGCATGGAAGCTTGGTCAAGAATTGGTGAATTGCGTAAGGTGGCTCAGTGGTACGTCGTGTATAGCGTGGTGGCACCGTTTGTGCATGGTCTGATCGCCTTCGGTCTCGGCATGATTGCCCACTACGCGACAGGATTCAGCATGGGCGGCGTCGTGATCTTGGCCGTCATCGCCGCCTCCAGTTCAGACATCTCAGGTCCGCCCACGCTGCGAGCCGGGATTCCCTCGGCCAATCCCTCCGCGTACATCGGCGCGTCCACAGCGATCGGTACACCCATTGCGATCGGCTTGTGCATCCCGTTCTTCGTCGGGCTAGCCCAGGCGATCGGCGGACTCTAATGCCAGATGGGTCTGCTGGGCAAGGCAACACCAGCAGACCCAGTAGACTAAATGTACAGAGGTAAGGAGGTAATCAACATGGCTAAGCCAGCCAACAAACTCGTCATCATCACGGAAAAGATTCTGCTGAAAAAGATTGCCAAGATCGTCGATGAAGCCGGGGCAAAAGGATATACGGTGATGGAAACTGGCGGTAAAGGTAGTCGCAACGTGCGCTCTTCCGGGCAACCCAGCACTTCCGACGCCTTCTCGAATGTGAAGTTCGAGATACTGACCGAAAATCGGCAGATGGCCGAGGATATTGCGGATAAAGTCGCAATCAAGTACTTCAATGATTATGCGGGCATTGCCTATATCTGCTCCGCAGAGGTGCTGTATGGACACAGTTTTTGTGGACCAGAGGGCTGTTGAATCGAGACGACGCAGATCCAAAAAGCCGGAGTCGTAACCCCGGCTTTTTGATGGCCATTACTCAAACCGTGAGTCGATCGAGATGATGCCCAAGCGGAGAAGCTGACTATATCGAGGCAACCGCATCTAAAACATCACCGTCGATCGATTCCTTCACAACTCCGCATTCCGTCTCCCCCAAACCCTCAATCTTCATCGATTTATCATGATTTTGTCCAACATTTTGCCTCATTTCAGTGAGGGGATAGCCGTCAGCGCTCCGATTCCATTTCTGGCAACCGTTGTTGCTGAGGATTCACCGATTATTCTGTCTGGCGTCTTGCTGACGCTGGTGGTGATTTATCTGGCGAGCAAGTTCGGCGCAGAAGTCGCGAGGCGATTGGAATTTCCGCCTGTCCTGGGGGAACTGGTCGCGGGTGTGATTGTCGGCGTTTCGGCGCTGCACCTGGTGATCTTTCCCGAAGGGGGGCTGTCTGCCTCTGACTCGGTGATTATGGGGGCACTGCAAGGATTGAACCAACTGGCACCGGATGCGCTGACCCGAATCTTTGAGTCGCAAAGTGAAGTAATTTCGGTTCTAGCTGAAATCGGCGTAATTATTCTGCTGTTTGAGATTGGACTGGAATCTGATCTGCGGCAACTGAAGGAAGTGGGAATTCAAGCTACAGTTGTTGCCTGTGTCGGAGTTGCCGCCCCGTTTGCGGCGGGCACGGCAGGGTTAATGATGCTCTTTCATGTCGCTGCCATTCCAGCAATTTTTGCAGGAGCGGCGCTAACGGCAACCAGTATCGGCATTACCTCGAAAGTGCTGTCAGAGTTAGGGCAACTCAAATCCAAAGAAGGGCAAATCATTGTTGGCGCGGCGGTGATTGATGATGTCTTGGGCATTATTGTCCTGGCTGTCGTCGCCAGTTTAGCCAAAACCGGGGAAATCGATGTTGCCAATGTCATCTACTTAATTGTCAGCGCGACGGCATTTTTGCTGGGAGCGATTTTGCTGGGCGGTATCTTTAACAAAAGTTTTGTGGCGATCGTCGATCAACTCAAAACTCGCGGCAACGTCGTCATGCCCGCCTTCATCTTTGCTTTCTTCATGGCATTTTTGGGCAACGCGATTCATCTCGAAGCAATTTTGGGTGCTTTTGCAGCGGGTTTGGTACTCGATGAAACCGATGCTCGGAACGAGCTAGATGAACTCATCAAACCGATCGCCGATCTACTAGTACCCATCTTTTTTGTGACGGTAGGAGCACGGGCTGACTTAGGTGTTTTGAACCCGACCGTACCGGAGAATCGGGCGGGACTATTGATCGCTGTCTTTTTAGTAGGGGTGGCGATCGCTGGCAAACTAGTGACGGGCTGGGCAGCGTTTGGACTACCCGGAATCAATCGCCTCGCGATCGGGGTGGGGATGATCCCGCGTGGTGAGGTGGGTCTAGTGTTTGCTGGCATCGGCTCAGCAAGCGGCATTCTGGATAAGCCGCTGGAAGTGTCGATCATCATCATGGTGATTCTGACAACTTTTCTGGCTCCGCCTTTTCTGCGGGTCGCCTTTGGTTCATCCACGAATCCCATTCCAGAACCTACCGCTCCTGTAGAAGCAGCGAGTGAGTAACGATTCTGCAACGTTAAATCTGCTTACTCAATGGATGATTGCGGTACGAGGTTCGGTCAATGCCAATGACCTCGTACTTATTTGACCTAGATACCGACAGTGTATCTGTCGGTTACGTCCTCACCAATAGCTCAGGCCGCTCAACGGTCGCGCTCACCGGACGCAGATTACTGCAACTCAACCAGAAATATTGATACGTTCCAGTGCAGCGGGGTTGTTAGGCTTTGCTACACAATGGTTTCTGAGCTTTTGCCTTGATTCTTCTCAAGATCAATTCGTTCTTGGGGTTTACGAACAGTGAGCAAAACTGATGCTATGGATTCGGGGACAAGCGCGGCAATGGCAGTAAGCTTGAGCGACCAGGTTTCGACTTCATTAAATAGCCCTGCTACACCACTCAGATGTGCAGATATGATATCAGTCACATCAATGGCGATACAGGCAAACAAAAGTGTTTTCACAGTACTTCTGTTTGCAGAAGCAACAAGCACAGCAAGCACAGTGTCTCTAATCGCCCAAACACGAACAATGTAGGGCATTTGAACATTTGAACTTACAGGAATGCTAAGCTGCTGCATCAACGAATATGGGGCAACATAGCCAACAGCACTGAGACTAAACCGAACAATGCACATCAGTCCAATTAGAAGAGCAATGTACCAGATCTGACCTCGCATCTCACTCCTCCACAAGGGCGTTGCCACAACTTAAATAGGCATTAGGATATACTGCCTTGGCAGATTACTCAAGAAGCCTAATGATTACTGGGCAGAAGGTTTCCGCCTAAGATTCCGCAGCGGGTGATTAAGCCGAACTCTTCCGCATAATACGCTGCTGAGGCTAAATAGGCCGAATCTTTTATGGATCTATAGTTTCTCGATTTGGATCTATAGTTTCTTGATTTGGCTGAGTGCGATCGCCGCTGCAATTCCGTACTACGATCGACTCTTGCTTGATTCATCCGTCATGACTTCTTTTTTCCGTCCCAATATCGATACGATGGCTGGCTACACGCCGGGAGAGCAGCCAAAGCCCGGAACGCCAATCATCAAGCTCAACACGAATGAAAATCCCTATCCGCCTGCACCGGGCGCGATCGCCGTTCTCCGCAATCTTGATAGCGAATGGCTGCGGCGCTATCCTGACCCGTATGCAAACGAATTTCGGCAGGCGGTCAGCGAAGCGATCGGCGTGCCGCGTGACTGGGTGATTGTCGGCAATGGCAGCGACGAGCTTTTGAACGTGCTGATGCGGGCTTGTGTCGAGGGCGATCGCAAAGTTGCCTATCCGATGCCGACCTATGTGCTGTATCGGACGTTGAGCGAAATGCAGCCTGCAAAGGTAATCGAAATTCCCTACAGCGCGGATTTTCGCTTGCCGACCGCCGCTTTGCTTCAAGAAAATGCTGCTCTCACCTGCATCGCCACGCCGAACAGTCCCTCTGGTCATGCCGTGCCGCTAGCTGAACTGCGACAATTGGCGGCGGGGTTGACGGGCGTGTTGGCGATCGATGAAGCCTACGTGGATTTTGCCGACGAGACGGCGTTGCCGCTGGTGGAGGAATTCGAGCATGTGATCATCATTCGCACCTTGTCAAAAGGCTACTCGCTCGCCGGATTGCGGCTCGGCTTTGGAATTGCTCAGCCAAAGCTGTTAGCGGGACTGTTTAAGGTGAAGGACAGCTACAACATCGATGCGATCGCCTGTCATGTCGGCGCGGCGGCCATGCGCGATCAAGCTTACAAAAATGCTTGCGCTCAGAAGGTGAAGGAGGCGCGATCGCAACTGCTGATTGATCTGAAAAATCTCAGCTTTCGCGTTTGGAATTCACAGGCAAATTTTCTCTTGGCGCAGCCGCCGCAAAACAACGCTGAAGCGCTTTATCTCGCCCTGAAAGAGCGCGGCATTTTGGTTCGCTACTTCAAGCAGCCCGGCCTGGATGATAAATTGCGAATTACGATCGGCACAGAAGAACAGAATCGCCTGTTAGTCGAAGCGCTGATTCATTTGGTGTAAGTGATTTGGCTTCCAGTAAAAAACCCCGATCGAATCGATCGGGGTTTGCAAGATTCACAAGGCCAGCCTTACGGATCGAAGGTTTTGCGATCGCTGAATTTGATCGTGGCGGGTTCGGGGTTGCTGCCGATGTTGCGCGGCACGCTGCCCACCTGCGGACGACCGGGATTCACCTTCTCAGGGAAGACGCCATCCTTGGGATGCAGATATTGAATTTCGCCGCTGGGGAAAACGCGATAGATCTTGTAGTTGGTGATCTTTTTGGTACGCAACTGAGCGCCCAGCGCGATGCACTGCTCTTTGCGAGCGAAGTAGAACAAATTGTCGCCTTCGCGCATCGTGGCCGAACCGCCGATCGGCATTTCAAACACCTGTTGCTTGGGGCTGTTCCAGGTGATGGCGTATTTCTCTTCGCGCTCAGCCTTGGCAAGCAGGCCGCCCGTGCTGCCCAAATAGAAAGGAGTTTGTCCGGTAAGAGTCTCTGCCATGAATTTATCTGGAGATCATTTTCACAGCATCCTATCACCGCGCCTGGTACAGATTTCTGCTTCGTGAGGAACTGTTACACAACTTTAGAAGCAGGGTCGAGGATCGGCATTCGGCTTGGCAAGTTGCGATCGCAGCCGCTAATGCGAGGCTGCTTGCTGACACCTGACACCCCCTACAGTCCTCCGGGAGCTACCAGCCAGCCGCGCAGGAAATAGTAGATTGACGACAAATATTCCTCAAACACGCGAGTCGTCAAGGCTAGGGCATCCACGCTGGGAATGAGATCTTGCAGCAGAAGTAGGCGATTGTTTGGCAGGTTCGGAAAGCCCACGAGATCGGTTGGCCGGGGCACAGCATCAACACCAAGCTGAGCAAAAGTCGAAACGGCACGACGAATATTGAGTGCGGAAGCGACGACGACAATATCATCACCACCCTGGAAGCCGCGATCGCGCAATAATCGCTCGACCTCGACCGCGCTGGTGCGGACGTTTGCACCGTTGGTATCAACCAAAATGCGATCGGCGGGCACGCCGCCACTGGTTAACGTACTGCGAATCGCTTGGCTTTGGCTGTCGTCATTTTCCTGACGGGGTGGTCCGGTGCTGACAATCACCAGCGGATTGTTGCCCTGATCGGCTTGTTCACGATAAAGCTGGGCGGCAAAATTAAGCCGTGACGTTTCGGCTGCATCGACGCCTGCTTGTGCAGTAGTCACCTGCGATCGCGTGCCAAATGACGACTCAGTATTGTCGCTGATCACCACAATGGCTTTCACGGTTGCAGGATCGGCAGGTCGATCGCCTTGCGCTTGAATTGACTGAAAGACCGTTTGCTGGCTTTGATTCGTCAGCCAAAAGGCGACGATCGGCGTACTCGAGAGTAGCAGAACGAGCAGCGCAGCGAGAACTAAATTGCCTGTGGCTTTCTTCACGCCGTCACGCAAAGCAATCAGCAAGAGAAAAATCGTTAAGCCCAACGGACGTAAAGGCAACGACAAAATATTCCAGACAATGCTTGTGGTGCGATCGGTCGGGTCAAAGAAGGCCAAAATAATAAACGATAAGACCAGCAGTCCGCCCAGCCAAGTCAGATAGACTCTGGGAATGAACTGGATGAAGATGTACCAGAGTGCGCCAAAAATCAGCAGCCAAAGCAAAATCCGACTTAGCAGTTCAAACATCCTTACTCCTCGCCCGCTCGAAAATTCGTCTACCCCTGATGTCAAACATGCGCCTATACTTTCCGGGAAAGTTTCGTTTCACAAATGTACTCAAGTGTACTCAAAAGCCGCTGTTTAAACACAAAAATTCTTGCCCAATCAATTAAGATTTCACGAAAGTTAAGCGGTTCAGGATAGACAAAGCAATCAAATTTGCCGATTGTGGGCGATCGCTCCTGCTAGAGGTCAGATTGCTGACCGCTTCACTCAGGGCACTAGAGACAGGGGAAGTGGCTCAAGCCGATCAGCAGCAAGACTTGCAAATGGTGAGCGGTTCGATCGACAAACACTCTGTAAAAGTTGTCTGACTAGCTTGACTGATCACGGCGATCGCTTCTTGCTTTGGAAAATTCTGCCTTTGCATTCGCACGAGTTCTAGTCGGCTGCTAGCTTGCTGATGCAAATCTCACGAAGAGAGGTCGTAAAATTCATCGAACAGATCAGGAAGATCGGTGGCTAAAATTGCCAAGGCGATCGATTCGCCTTCCTCGGCAATGGCTGATTGAAGTTGACTCGATCGTGCAAGAAAAAGCGCCCAAGGCGCGAAACCCTGGACGCTTTTAAGAGAAGCAAAATTTGTTTTACAGAGCGTTACCGCGAGGCAGCACTTCTTCAGGGAAGACAAAGTTTTCGTGCGGCTGGTCTTGCGGCGCCATCCACGCCCGGATGCCCTCGTTGAGCAAGATGTTCTTGGTGTAGAACGTTTCAAACTCCGGGTCTTC
>NZ_JACJPO010000063.1 GCF_014696105.1 Microcoleus sp. FACHB-1515 | reverse complement strand
AAGATTTGGGTCGGTCAAGTTTCTGTTTCAATTAGTCACACATTGTCAAACCTTTGCTTTTGCCAAAGCATTTATGTACGGCTACTGTTCATCTCCTATTTAGGATTGCTGTATATCTTGCGATCGTAGGAAAAAATGATAGAGTTTCACCATGCTTTTTGGTTGAACTGAACGATCGTTGAACAAACTTGATTGCATTTGACCTACTGCATTTGGAGGGCATCTTGTGAAAACTCAATGGGTGCGGGGTCAGATCGCTACAGTCATGCTGGGGTGTGCTGGAAGTATCGTACTTAGCAGCCCTTGCATGGCTCAAGTCGTACCGGATCAAACGTTGCCTGTCGGAGAGCGATCGCAAGTATCTGGTGATTCCAACATTCAAATCGATGGCGGCGCAACGCGAGGCAGCAATTTGTTTCACAGCTTTCGCGAATTTTCAGTTCCCACTGGTGGCTCAGCTTCATTCAATAACGCGCCGCAAATTGAAAACATTCTGACCAGAGTGACGGGCGATTCTGTCTCGAATATTGACGGACTGCTGCGATCGAACGGCACAGCAAATCTATTTCTGCTCAATCCCAACGGCATCATTTTTGGTGCAAATGCGCGTCTAGATGTGGGCGGTGCATTTGTCTCATCCACCGCAGATGCGATCGCCTTTCCCAATGGTGATCTGTTTAGCGCCACCAATCCCACAGCACCCACGCCACTGCTCAACGTCAATCCCAACGCTCTACTGTTTAACCAGCTTAATCCGCAGCCAATTATCTCTCAAGGAGCCACTTTACAGGTTCCCGATGGTCAAACTTTAACGTTGCTTGGTGGGGCGGTCAATGTGGAAGGTGGGCAGTTACTCGCACCCGGAGGACGGGTGGAATTGGCAGGGGTGGCATCTCCAGGCGAGGTGGGATTGAGGCAGCAGGGGCAGGAATGGCGGTTGAGTGTCCCAGATGGATTGGCGAGGGCGGATGTGGCGATCGGCAATGATGCGATCGTGGATGTTCGTTCTAGTGGCGGTGGTAGCATTGCAATCACCGCTCGCAACTTCACGGGCACTGGAGCCGAAACAGGGGTAGGCGCAGGGTTAGGGACTGTCGATGCTCAAGCAGGAGACATTGATATCAACGCCACAGAAGCCATTAATCTTGATGGAGCAGTGATCGCCAATCAAGTTGCACCAGGCGGCACAGGCAATGCTGGGAATATCAACATCACCACAGGTACGCTTTCTCTCACCAACGGCGGGACAGTGAATGCTGCCACGTTTGGACAAGGCGATGCCGGAAATGTCACGATTACGGCAAGCGATGCGGTGTCCTTCGGTGGGGTGGCTAGCAATGGATTTGGCAGCGGTGCTTCTAGCTTTGTGGCACCTGGCGGCATTGGTCAAGGCGGCAACATCAGCATCACCACAGGCACGCTCTCCCTCACCAACGGGGCGCAAGTGAGTACTGGCACGTCTGGACAAGGCAATGCCGGAAATGTCACGATTACGGCAAGCGATGCGATATCCTTCGATGGCATGGGCAGCAAGGTACTTCCCAGCGATGATTCCGGCGTTGATTATAGATTTCCCAGCGGTGCTTTTAGCGGGGTGTTTGGAGGTGTTGGACAGGGCGGCAACGTCAGCATCACCACAGGCACGCTTTCCCTCACCAACGGCGGGACAGTGAATGCTGCCACGTATGGACGAGGCAATGCCGGAAATATCACGATTATGGCGAGAGATGCCGTGTCCTTTGATGGGGTAGGCAGCAATGGATTTCCCAGCGGTGTTCTTAGCTTAGTGGGAGTTGGAGGTGTTGGTCAGGGGGGCAACATCAGCATCACTACCGGCACGCTTTCTGTCACCAACGGGGGGGTAGTAAGTGCTAGCACATCTGGACGAGGCAATGCCGGAAATGTCACGATTACGGCAAGCGATGCGGTGTCCTTCGATGGGGTGGACAGCGATGGATTTGGCAGCGGTGCTGTTAGCACGGTGGTATCTGGAGGCATTGGTCAGGGAGGAACGATCGCAGTGAATACCGATCGATTCTCCATCACGAATGGAGCGCAATTATCCGCCTCTTCTGAAGGTCAAGGAGCGGCAGGCGACTTAGAGGTAACGGCTCGTCAACTTCGTCTCGACAATCAGGGATCGATTCAGGCACGAACAACATCGGGGCAGGGCGGCAACATCATCCTGCAAGTGCCCAATTTCTTGCTGTTGCGGCGCGGTAGCTTCATCTCCACCACAGCGGGAACGGATCAAGCAGGCGGCGATGGCGGCAACATCACCTTTAACGGCGATTTCATCGTCGCGGTTCCCTCAGAAAATAGCGACATTACTGCTAATGCGTTCACCGGAAGCGGCGGCAGCGTGGACATTACCGCACAAGCAATCTTTGGGCTTGAATTTCGTCCTGGCTTAACGTCTCAAAGCGACATCACCGCTAGCTCCCAGTTCGGCACACAGGGCACAGTCACCTTCAACACGCCCGATGTCGATCCAACTCAAGGCTTAACTGAACTGCCTGCCGATGTCGTGGATGCCTCAGACCAGATTGTGATCGGCTGCTCGCCCACCGCCACCGCCCAAGCCAGCCGAGGCGAGTTCTACGCAACCG
This sequence comes from Microcoleus sp. FACHB-1515, assembly GCF_014696105.1. GTDB lineage: Bacteria > Cyanobacteriota > Cyanobacteriia > Elainellales > Elainellaceae > JAAUTJ01. The sequence continues at coordinate 87,410 of NZ_JACJPO010000063.1, read as the reverse complement.
GACGCGGCGGCATTGCTCCATCCCCGACTGACCCGATCGCCAGCAGCGACATTCTTGAAGACTTGCAGCCGCCCGCATCCTGGAGCGCATCCGCTGATCCAACCGCTGAAATTGTCGAAGCACAGGGCTGGCAGGTGAACGATCGCGGCGAAGTCATGCTCGTCGCCGCCACGCTGCCAAGTCACTGTGGACGATAAGGAGAAGGCAATGATGCTGCGATCGATCCTGATTTTTCTGCTGAGTTTGATGCTTGCGATCGGTGCGCCTGCGATCGCCAATTTTACGCCCGTGACTGCAACAACTGTTCGATCGAATTCGGCTCAGTCATTACTTCAGCAAGGCATTACGCTTTACGATCGCGAACAGTTTTCTGAAGCGATCGCGCTTTGGCAGCAGGCCAATCAAAATTTCATTGCCGAACAAAATCCGCTGGGTCAAGCACTCACGCTCAGCAACTTATCGCTCGCCTATCAGCAACTCGGCCAGCTAGAACTTGCACAAACATCGATCGAGGCCAGCTTGAAGCTTTTATCTGAAGCAACTCCAACTTCAGACCAAGCTGAAATCTACGCCAAAGCTTTGAATACGCAAGGCAAACTTTACTGGCTGCAAAATCAGTTAGAAGCCGCGCTCACCGCTTGGCAAACTGCGGCTCAGGCCTATGCTCAAGCTGGAAATCAAGAGGGCATCGCGATCGCCCAAATCAATCAGGCCAGAGCTTTACAAGCATTAGGATTCACTCGTCAGTCAGCCGATTTATTACAGCAAATTTACCAGCAAATTCAACAGCAACCGAATGAATTAAAAGCCATTGTTTTACGGAATTTGGGAAGTGTTCTGCGGCAGATTGGCGATCTCGATGGCTCCCGCGATCGACTTAAAGAAAGCTTAGCGATCGCAACCAATCCAGCCAACCGCAGCTTGATTTCGCTGGAGTTAGGCAATACCGAATGGGCAACAGGCGATCGACTGTTGGCGATCGGACGACCTGCCGCCGAACATCTGCAAGCAGCACTCAATTACTATCAGCAAGCGCATGATTTAGACGGTTCATTACCCGCACAGCTTAATCGCTTCAGCCTTCTGATTGCCATGCAGCAGACCGAAACTGCACTGCGTCAACTGCCCATTCTCGAACAAAACATTCAGCAACTACCGACAGGTCGAACCGCAATTTATACGGCCATTCATTTCACTGAAAGCTGGATGAAACTGACCCAGAGTCATGATTCAGATTTAGGCATTGCTCAACTTCTTGCAACCGCAATTCAACAAGCAAAAACATTGAACGATCTGCGGGCAGAATCTTATGCGCTAGGGCAACTCGGCAGCCTATACGAAAAGACTGGACAGTGGACAGATGCTCAAACACTCACCGAGCAGGCGTTGCTGAAAATGGAAACCATTCAGGCTCCCGAAATTCGCTATCGCTGGGAGTGGCAACTGGGACGTTTAGCGCAAAAGGAAAATCAGCGCGAGGATGCGATCGCTTCCTATCAAGCTGCGATCGCGACGTTGCGATCGATTCGTGCCGATCTACTCAGCGTCAATCCGGATGTGCAGTTCTCGTTTCGCGATAATGTTGAACCTGTGTATCGTGAATTTATTGCACTGTTACTCAGTGACAATTCAGGGCAGTCACCTAGTCAAACCCAGCTTCAGCAAGCAATTCAAACCGTCGATGGATTACAGCTTGCGGAATTAGAAAACTATCTAGGCTGCACGTTAGCGAATCTTGAACAAGTCAGCGAAATTCAAGATAACAAAGCTGCAATTATTTACCCGATTCTGCTGCAAAATGACAGCGACGACCGCATTGCAATCATCGCTCAATTTCCCAATCAACCGAATCAATTAATTTACGCTGAAACTTCAATTGAGGCGCGATCGACTGAACAAACGATTCGATCGCTGCGAGAAAATTTAGAAATTCCCAGTCGCACACCCGAAGTATTAGCAGGCGCAAAAACGCTATATAGCTGGATTATCAAACCGCTAGAGGCAGAACTGACGCAAACCTCTGTTGAAACGCTGGTATTTGTGTTAGATGGTGCGTTGCGAAATGTGCCGATGTCCATTCTTCACGATGGCGATCGATACCTAATCGAAAGCTATGCCGTCGCGATCGCCCCGCGTTTAGAAGTGTTCACGCCTAGTCCCTCTCCTGAAGCGCTGAGGGTCAGTATTGGCGGCGTTGGCATTGAGCAAACGATCGATGAAACGGAATATCCGCCAATTTTGAAGCTGCAAGAAGAGATCGATCGAATTGCGCGATCGGTGGCGATCGGGACTCCTTTAATTAACCAGGCTTTTACGATCGAAAACATTCATCAACAATTACAAACTCGCGAGTTCTCAGCCATTCACTGGAAGACGCATGGAACCTTCAGTTCTGATCCGGCAGAAACTTACGTAGTTGCCTATCAAGAACGCATCACCGCAAACACATTAAGCGATTTAATTCAGGTCAGCAGTCGCAGCGGCGTTCGTCCTTTAGAGCTATTAGTGTTAAGCGCTTGTGAAACCGCAAGTGGCGATAATCGTGCTGTTTTGGGATTAGCAGGACTTGCTGCCAGAACCGGAACCCGCAGCGTTTTATCAACACTATGGATCGCCCAAGATATCCCAAATACTGAATTTATGGCGCAATTTTACCAAGCGCTGTCTCAACCCGGAATCACCAAGGCGGAAGCAGTTCGTCAAGCTCAACTTGCGCTCATTCAAAGCGGATATACTACGCCTCATATTTGGGGTAACTATGCTTTGATCGGCAATTGGCTATAAAAAATTTCGATCGCCATCTGCCATCGCTCCAGGCATTCTGCCAACGTGAGTTCGATGCAATGGCTGCGATTTCCTCAAAGTTTGCTAGATCCTCCATAAATGGAACTTTCGACCCGCAAGCAGCCACCCATCACCGCAACCTGTCAAACACTCGATCGCCCCCACCCACAATCCTCAAAGTCCCCCATTCATGGGGGATTTAGGGGGCTTTCCAAAGAGCGCAACGCGGCAGACGACTAAAATTCTTATACTTTTGTAAACATACGCAGAATTCTCGGTCTCTAGCGGCGAACACCCATAGATTCATCCAGGAAAAAGTCAAAGTTTGAGCTGCAATCACGCAGCCTATTGAATTCTCATCAAGGTGCATCTATGCCTTCAATATCTTCTACCAAGCGAGCTGAGCGCGGAGTGATTCTCACCCCTCAAGGCTGGTACAAACTACAACAAGCGATGCAGGAATCAGAAACAGAACACAACTGGGGACGGCGCTTTACTCAAGAACAATTGAGCGATCGCGCTGGTTTATCGATCCACACAGTTGCTCGCATTCTTAAACGTGAAAAAGCGGTTGATAAGCTGTCGATCGAATACTTCATGCGGAGCTTTGGCTTACAGCTTGCTCCAGAAGATTGCGTTCGACCAATGGCATCAGCAGAGGAAATTGAACGACCTCAATCGCAGCAGGATTGGGGAACCGCGATCGATGTGTCAATGTTTTATGGACGAGAAACAGAACTGAAACAGTTGCATGAATGGATTTGTGTAGAGCGCTGTCGCTTCATTTCCTTGTTCGGAATGAGTGGAATTGGGAAAAGTACTTTAGCGGTGAAAACGGCGCGGCAAATTCAGAATCAGTTTGAGAATGTGATCTGGCGATCGCTGCAATCGATGCCTTCTTTAGAAGCGTTTGTTGAGGATATCCTACAATCTTTGCGGCAGTTACAGTGCTGCAATCTTGTACTTGCGACCAGTCTAGATAGCAAAATGTCTCAGCTTATTGAATGCTTACAACAGTCTCGATGTCTGCTTATTCTTGACAATATTGAGTCCGTTTTGAGCAATGCTGGTCAAGTCGGGCGCGATCGCTCAGGCTGTGAAGACTACCGACATTTGTTGCGGACATTGGCTGAAGTTCCACACCAAAGTTGCATTCTGCTGACAAGTCAAGAAAAGCCGAGAGAGCTTGCGTTGCTGTCAGGAAATCAATCTCAGGTACGAGAGTTGCGCTTAACAGGATTGAATGGTGCTGAGGGACGCAAATTGTTCCGACATTATGGCGAATTCACGGGCACTGAGGCAGAATGGAATGCCTTAATCGAACATTATGCTGGAAACCCATTAGCACTCAAGCTCGTCGCGATCGCAACGCAAGAATTGTTTAATGGCAGCATTGCAAAGGTTTTGAAATGGGTACAAGGCGGATTAATCTTTGATGATATTCGGAATTTGCTAGAGCGCCAGTTCAACCGACTCTCAAACACTGAGCAGGCAACAATGTGTTGGCTAGCCACTCGCCCTGAACCTGTTTCTGTTGCAGAATTAGGCGAGGATCTTGCCAACCAAGCCTGCAAACGAGAGCTACCAGAAGCAATTTATTCACTGATGCGGCGATCGCTGGTTGACAAGAATGGTGAACTGTTCTCAATGCAACCATTTGTGATCAACTATGTGCTTGAACGGTTTATTCAATAAATCTCTTGCACGAGTCAATTTTTGCCCCTAAAGCGGTTAAGCATCGAGCTTCAAAGTCAACCAATTTTGGAAAATTTAGAGGGCAAAAAAGGGTTGTGATTAATCGCTCAAACCTCCTGTCCTGGAAAAGCCGCTCTCAAAGAGCGGCTTTAGGACTAGAAATCCCCGTGCCCCAAGCGGAAGAGGATGTCAAGCTTTCAGGTTATTCCCGGCTATTCCCGTAGAAGGTTCTGCCCCAACCAGCGGCGCGATCGTTGTTGCGGGCGTACAGCCAGCGGCGGGTGAGAATTTTACGCGAATAGCGCACCGATCGACCGTTTGTCGCTGGACCGCGATAGCCGTTGAGCAGTGAGCCATACGGATCATGAAAGATGTAATTCTCTCCATCCGCGTCTCGCCCGATGCAGACGATCACATGACCGCCCCTGGGTTCGGCTAATGTTCCCCGGTGAAAAATTGAAATCACAACGGGTAGACCTTTGAGCAGGGATTCGTCGATATCTGAAAAGCCCATATCCTGACGGAAGCGCGATCGAATTCCCACCGCTTCAAGGGCTTTGGTTTGAACTGCGTGATTGGTCGTGTCGCCAAACCTGTTAACGATCTTCCAAAACGCATCGTCGCTGTCGATCTCTGCACCTAAGAACCGCGCCACCATAAAGCAGGATGTGGTGTTGCAGGTGCGGTGCGGCTGCACACGATTGTCGGTTTGCTCTTCAAACTCGACAGGCAGTAAAATCGCGCCGATGCCCTCGTCCGTTGTGGGAGCGATCCGCGTACTCGCCATGTCAATCAGTTTATTGAATGACGATTGACCCAGCACGTAGCGATTGGGGTCATCCTCACCTGACGAGAGCCAAACGGCTTCCTTGAATTCGGCAAATTCAGCAAGGGTACGATCGCCCACAATGCCATCGATCGATCCCACGTTGTAGCCTGCCTGCTTAAGTAGAGTTTGCAGTTCGATTGCCGCCTGCTCAGGAAGCTGACTGATTTCGATCGGCGTAGACGCAATCGCTTGAAGTAGTTGCCGTGTCCGAAGTAGTTGCTGTGTCATAAAGTTACCAAAATTAGAGGAATTTCCGTGCTTTCAGGCCGGAGAAGATGTCAACAAAACACTGCTGTAGCTGCTTAGTGGTTGATCAAGCTGCAATTTGAATAATTTAGCTAGCTCGATCGCTTGTGCAGTTTGAGCAGTTGGGAAAAATTGATTGTAAGAGCGTTAGTCAACACAACTTACTTTTCAATCTACTGTGTTCAATTTATTGCGATGTTTTGAGTTGCACCAGGCAAGATCAGCCTCTCAATCTCTAACTTATAGTGTGGCTGCATGATGTTAAGTTGCGGTTTCACTGCTCGATTTTGCCTGGTGATTCTAGAGGCTGAAGGAGATACTGAATTCATTGAACTTCCCGCATAAATCGTTGCAGAACTTAGGCGGAAAGTTTGATGAAAGCGAATTATAAACGCTTTCGTTCAATGCAACTGAAACCTTGAACTTAACGGAGAAAACTCAACCATGACGTGCCCAGGAAACAATCAACAATCGCCGCAGCCTTCTAGCGGAGGTGGAGACATCGCCCAAAGAGTGCTTGACCTGACAAATGCAGAGCGCAGCCGAGCGGGAGCGCCACCCCTCAGCCTGCATCCGCAATTGATGGCGGCGGCTCAGCATCATACTAATCTGATGGTGCAGCACAACCAATTGACTCACCAGTTGCCAGGACAGCCAGATTTTAGTGAGCGCATTTCACAAGCAGGCTACGCACGGGGTTATGCAGCAGAAAATATTGCCCAAGGACAGACTTCACCTGAACAGGTAATGTCCTCTTGGATGAACTCGCCGGGACATCGGGAAAATCTGCTCAATCCCAAATTTCAGCATCTTGGTGTGGGGTTTGCCAATAATTTCTGGACTCAGAAGTTTGCAAGTCCCGCATAAGGATGAGATGTGAATACTTCAACTAGAAACCGATCGAATGTTTCTAGTTCAGCGATCGCAATTCAATCAATTCATGCACTCTCTGGATTGCGATCGCTTTACTCTGAAACCCTCGGTGATCCTCGAATTTGCATCGCTGTTCTAGATGGTTCCGTTGACCAGTCTCATCCCTGCTTTGCAGGCGCAAATCTCACTCAGATTCAAACGCTCGTTTCGGGTTTTGCCAAGTCTAAATCTGTTAATAAACACGGAACGCACGTTGCCAGCATTATCTTTGGACAACCGAATAGTTCTGTACCTGGAATTGCTCCTGGTTGTCGAGGTTTAATTGTTCCCGTGTTTGCAGATGGGCAAGAAGAATTAGTGCCTTGTTCACAGCTTGATCTCGCCCGCGCCATTACTCAAGCTGTGGAGCAAGGAGCCAATGTGATTAACATTAGCGGCGGCCAGTTGACGCAATCGGGTGAACCTGATCCCTTCCTCACGAATGCCATTCAATTGTGTAAAGAAAACAATGTTCTGATTGTTGCGGCAACTGGAAACGATGGATGTGCTTGTCTACATCTTCCTGCTGCGATCGCGTCTGTACTCGCTGTCGGAGCAATGGATGCTCAACTACAACCAATGGAGTTTAGTAATTGGGGCGAAGCCTACCAAACTAACGGAATTCTTGCTCCTGGAGAAAACATTTTAGGTGCGGTTCCAGGTGGTGGAACGAAAACAATGAGCGGCACTAGCTTTGCAGCCCCGATCGTCTCTGGCATTGCTGCTCTACTGCTCAGTCTTCAGTTGAAACAAGGCAGCAAACCCGATCCGGAAGCGGTTCGCAAGTCGATTCTTCAAAGTGCTTTGCCCTGTCAACAACCGAGTTCAAACTGTCAGCGCTTTTTAGCCGGAAGGCTCAATGTTCCTGGGGCACACGCCCTGATTACTAAAGGAGAAATTTCAGCAATGATTGACCAAACCCAAGAAGAAGCCATGATCCAAGCCAGCGCAATGACTCAAGAATTCACCCCTGCACCAGAGATGATTCAACCTAGTGAAATGAGTCATCCTACCCCAGAAGTGGCTACGGCTGTTACTCCTTCTGGTGCAGAAGGAGAGTGTTCCTGCGGCGGTGGAGCAGTAAAACAAATTCAACTTGTTTATGCGCTGGGAGAACTAGGAACGGATTTTGGCAGCGAAGCCCGTCGAGATGCATTTTATCAGGCAAAGCCAGAAGAAATGCCGCTGCTCGATTATCTCGATCAAAACCCTTGGGAAGCGCAATCGCTGATTTGGACATTGAATCTGGATGCGACACCGATCTATGCAATTGTGCCAGTGGGTGCATATGCCAGTTTAATTTATGATCGACTGCGCTCTTTCCTGCGGGACGAGAACATCGAGCGGGTTTCGATTCCAGGACGGGTGGCAGGCAGTATGAAACTGCTGTCGGGTCAAACAGTTCCAGTCGTAGTTCCAGAAGTTCGAGGAATGTATGGATGGTCGATCGCTGCCCTGATTGAACAATTGATGCAAACTAATCCATCTGGAGCATCGGAGCAGGACTATCGGAACAAGATTCAAGAATACTTAGAGCGGATCTACTATGAATTCCGCAACTTGGGGACAACTCCGCAAGAACGGGCGCTCAACTTCTCAGCCACCAATGCGTTTCAAATTGCCGATGTGATGTCTACGGGAACGGCTGCGGATATCGGTCTGGACACGATCACGGTTGAGAAAAGTCCGATCTGTCGCCCCGATTCCGACTGCTACGACGTGAAAGTTAAGTTTTTTAATTTAGAGGACAGCCGCAGGGCTGGAAAAATCTTTCGGTTCACGGTTGATGTCAGCGAAGTGATTCCGGTTTCGATCGGTCGAGTTCGTTCTTGGTCGATCGCCAGCTAGCTATTACCCAGCTAGCTATTACCCAGCTAACTATCACCCAGCTAACTATCACAAGAACAAAGCATTCTTCCGGGCTGTGTCTGCCCGTTATCAGACACGACATGACCTGTGAGGGAGAGATTTTCTCGCTAGCACCTCGCAGAACGAACACTCAAAACCAACACAAGGAGAAACACCATGAAACTTCCAATCCAAGCTCAACCGATCGACAGAAAAGTGAGTTCCACTCACAGTCCGCTGGATGGTTCTAACGGCGTGAAGCCTCAATTCTTCTGTCCGGGAGGACCTAATCTTGTCAACTGCGGACCCGGCAAGTACGCGATTAGCGACGGCTGGCTGAGCTGTGCCTGCGTAGACGGATAGTGCGATCGCGGCTTTTGTAGGGTGCGTTAACCGTGCGTGAAACGCACCATCCCTACCGCTGAATTGGGTGGGTTATGCACTTTGCTAACCCACCCTACATTCGAGGTTGATGTTAATTCCTGAAGAAGTCGATCGCGCTTTTGCAGTTTACTACTAAGTCAAGCAGCCTATTAGAAGAAACTGCAACAAGAGGAAAAGTTTACACATTGCAATCAGCAGGAGCACATTATGAAACGATTGATTATTTGCTGTGATGGAACGTGGCAAACATTGACCAACCTGGCTCCCACCAATGTCTTCAAAATTGCTCAGATCATCAAGCCGATCGCACACGACGGGACACCGCAACTGAGCTACTACCAGCCTGGACTCGGCACCGAACATGGCGAGTTTGACAGAATCACAGACGGGATTCTGGGTTGGGGAATCGATACTGAAATTCAGGAAGCTTACCGTTTCCTCTGTTTCAACTATGAACCCGGTGACGAGATCTACTTATTTGGATTCAGTCGAGGAGCTTACACGGTACGCAGTTTAGCAGGCTTTCTTTACTGTGCAGGACTCTTGCAGCGTCCCCACATTCGCAAAGTGCCACAAGCCTACGAACTGTATCGCGATCGCGCTCTGTCGCCGAGTCACCCTGCCGCGATCGCATTCCGAAGTCAACACGGGGAGGCGGTTCCCATCAAACTTTTAGCCTGTTGGGATACCGTCGGCAAACTGGGAGTTCCGAACCAAATTCCTTGGCTCAGCGAGTGGGCAAACGCTAAGTACCAGTTTCATGATACGAAGCTAAATCGCCAAATTGAACATGCACTTCATGCCGTCGCGATCGATGAACGGCGCAAGGTGTTTGAGGTGACACCAATGACGATTAGTGAAGGTGTAACTACCACACTGAATCAGGTTTGGTTTCCAGGAACGCATAGTTGTGTGGGAGGTGGACTACCGGATTCTTCAGGGCTATCTGATGCTACGCTACTGTGGACGATCGATATGATTGGCAAACTGCGTTTAGGACTAGAATTTGTGGATCATCCTGAAAAGGTAGCGGATGGCGGCATCAAACCTGATTACACGATCTCTTTTGACCCGCAAACTGAAGACCTACTCGCACTTGGAGGCATCAGCGATCGGATATTGTGCAGCTCAAAAAATGATAGTCAAGCCTTTTTCGATCACAACATTCACCTCAGCGCAAAACAACGCTGGGCGCTAACACAAGCGCCATTGTACCGACCCAAGAATTTGGAACCCTACCAGCAATGGCTTGATGCTTTTGTTGCCCCATTGACACACAAAGGTCGTGCTGCGATCGCAGTCGAAAACGGCCTCACAAAATGAATCTCTATCTTTTTGAACGGATTCAATTCTCTCTAACCGTCAATTTCTACTCCAATGCAAAGCAATTTTTTCACTGAAATTCTACTCCCGCTAGCGCTGGCAATTGTCATGCTCGGAATGGGGCTAAGTCTAGTTCCAAAAGACTTTCAGCGCATCACCCGCGACCCCATAGCCGTTGCAGTGGGAACGATCTGTCAAGTGTTGCTATTGCCACTGATTGGAGTATTGATTACGCTGATTGTGCCGATGCAAAGTGCGATCGCGGTTGGCTTAATTGTCCTCGCTGTTTGTCCGGGTGGCCCTTCCTCTAATCTTCTCACCTATCTGGCAAAAGGCGATGTTGCGCTCTCAGTCACGCTGACAGCACTCAGCAGCATCATCACCGTATTTACGATCCCGATTTTTACTAATTTGGCACTCCAGCATTTCTTAGATCAAAGCGCTGCAATTTCGCTGCCGATCGGAAGAACAATGCTGCAAATCTTTCTGATTACATTGTTGCCGATCGCGATCGGAATGCTCATTCGCCACCAGTTTCCCAACACAGCGAGGCGTATTGAAAAGCAAATGAGTCGCCTTGCAGCAGGGTTACTCGCATTGATTATTATGCTGATATTGATTCGGGAAGGCAGCAAGCTTCCAGGCTTCATTGTTCAAGTTGGAATTGGCGTGTTGCTGCTTAATTTGCTCGCAATCCTGTCAGGCTTCCTGGCTGGAAAGCTGTTTCGGCTACCGATCGAGCAACAGATTTGTATTGCGATCGAAGTTGGAATTCAAAATGGAACCTTAGCGATCGCCACCACCGCTGGTTTACTCAACAATCTTGATATGGCTGTGCCTGCTGCGGTTTATAGTCTGTTGATGTATGTAACTGGCTTTGGAGCCGTTCTTTATGGCAGAAAAGCAAGCAGTCGTGTGTCTACCTTGGAATAGAAGGATCACCGTGATTGAGAATGGCTTATAACTATCGAATAGCGATGAAGGAGAATTTCAATGTCACCTGAGTTAATCCAGAAACTGATTACGTCCTACTTTTCGAGTCTTCAAGAGATGGATGCATCTGGATGGGCAGAAAACTTTACGAAAGATGCGATTATCTATGATCCGGTTGGCAATCCACCGAGCAAAGCGCGTGAGAATGCTCAAGCCTTTTTTGGACTGCTTTCAATGGCGTTTGAGAAGTTAGAACTCTCTCAAGACAATGTTTTTATTGCAGGCAATGGGGCAGCAGTGAAATGGACGATGCGAGGATTGGGTAAGAGCGGAAAACAGGGAATTTCTGAAGGAATCAGCGTGTTTGAAATTCAGGATGGCAAGATTCAGCAAGTATCTTCCTACTGGGATGATGCAGCAATGATGGCTCAAATTAAAAGCTAAAAACAGTAAACCTGCTTTGAAAATGGCAGTGGGCTTGATTGCAAATGCTGCTGTTATGATGCCTCAAGGCAAGAAATAATTCATGTCAAAATCGAGCTTGACGCTTGCGGGAATTAAGGACATATGACTTCCAGCAAACAACTCGTTTATATCTTTGCAACCATTGCTGCGACGACGAGTTTTGTCACCTTTGAATTTAGTCGAACGGGTGTATCGATCGCCACTACAGCCGCAATCAACGATCGCAATCAGGTGACATTTCGGAACCTAGATTCCTCAGCGGATATGAGTGATGGCTTTGCTTTGTTTAGTAGTCCACCTGCCATTCACGATCGCGAAACGGTTGCTTTCACTGCGGTTAGATCAAGTGGAGAAGCCTTGACCGGAAGGAAAGGCCGTCTCACTTCGATCGCCAATCGTCTTGGCAACTTTCGCTCGTTTGAAGGGGTTGATGTTAACGAAGGTTCGCTACTCGGTTCAACCGTGAATCTAAACTTCTTAAGTAAAGGTTTAAGTCACAATTCTGTGGCGTTTTGGGCAGAATTGGCGGTTGAGCGATCGGGTATTTTTCGAGCGGATGCAAACAGGCAATCCGAATTGCCAGCTAGCTTAGCTCCTCGCTACAGCGAGATTGAACGCTACACGACCACGATCGCCCCTGATGGAGATTCAGCAGACATTTACTTTCCTGCTTTACCCGACTCAGCTTGTCACACAACAGAATTTTCCATTGCTTTGATGTTGCAGGGTGCTTTAGTGGATAAGGCCGACTATTCTAACTTTGCCTCACAGGTGGCAAGCTATGGATTTATCGTCGTGGTTCCCAACAATGAAAGAACAATTTCTGCACCAAACGGCCAATCTTTTACAGGTTTGTTTGCCGAGCAAAGACAAGTCAATGATGTTTTAGCCGAAATGAAAGCGGAAGATGTCGATGCTTCTTCACCACTTTTCAGAATTGTAGATACGAGCAAAATGGGGCTGCTGGGGCACTCGTTTGGAGGAGCAGTTGGATTAGGTGCAACCCAAGCAGAAATTTGCCAGCCAGGACTTTGTTCTCCAGACTATACCATTCCTTCAGAGTTGAAGGCGGGTATTTTCTATGGAACGAGCTTTCGAGACCAGCAAACAAACGAATCTTTGCCCATCAACAATGAAGACATTGCGATCGGCCTAGTCCTAGGCAGTTTAGATGGTGTTGCTTTGCCAAGCAATACTCAAAGAACTTATGATCAAACTCTCAATTCACCCAAAGCATTGATTACGGTAGAAGGCGCAAACCACTACAGCATCACGAATGCAGATAATTTACTGCGTGAACCTAACAGACCCACACTCGATCAAGCCACAGCAACCGGAACGATCGCCCAGTGGAGCGGGCTATTTTTGCGAGCCAATCTGCTGAACGATCGCGCTGCATTCGATGCAATATTTAATACAAACCCCTTCCTCGATCCCAACGTGAGCATCATCAGTCAACCCTAGAGAATGCAGTAGGTGAGGTCGATCGCATCGGGCAACAGATTTATCTTCGGGCATATGTCGGGCATACGATAGTATGAGCATTAAATTCCTCCACGCCAAATGAGACTTTACTATGATTCGATCGCATAGGATTACAATTTTAGCCATTGGCTCAACTGGAGATCTCTATCCGTTCTGTGCTTTGGCTTTAGGATTGCAGCAGGCTGGACATCACGTTCGAGTCGCGACAAATTCTAACTTTGAAACGTTTGTACGTGGTTTAGGGCTGGATTTTGCGGCGATCGCTGGCGATTTTCAGGCTTTGCTTAAGTCAGAACTTGGACAAAAACTGCTGCAAGGCGAAAGAGTAAAGCTGATCGAAGACGACTTGTTAAGGCAGCAAATGTATGATGCGCTCAACGCTGCTCAAGATGCAGAAGTATTTATTTTTAATCAACTCACACTCTGGGGATATCATGTTGCTGAAAAACTGAACATACCTTGCTTTCTTGCTTCATCCGTTCCCTTTAGTGCAACCCAAAATTTTCCCTTTCTTAGCTTTAGCGAAGACCCAAATCTGAACCTATTCAAAGGCTGGCTCAACTATGGAAGCTATCTCCTCATAGAACTGATATCAACCTGGCAAAGTCGCGCCCTCATTGACCATGTGAGGCAGGAATGGGGCTTGCCCTCACTGCCAACACTCGGCGCTCGCTTCCGATGGGATCAACCGCGCTATCTTGCTCCATTACCCATTCTGTATGGAGTTAGCCCGTCAATCTTTCGGCAACCCAAAGACTGGAATGATTCAATTGATGTGACGGGTGCATGGTTTCTCGATCGCGCAGAGGAATATGAACCTCCCATCGCTCTTACTCAATTTCTCGAAGCAGGAGAAACACCAATTTGTGTTGGTTTTGGCAGTATGACTGATTCGACAGAAACAACATCGAACATTGTGCTGGAAGCGATCGCACTATCTAAGCAACGCGCAATTATTCTTTCAGGCTGGAGTGGATTAGGAAAAATAGAGCTTGTTAATTCACTCAAGCAGCAGGTTTTTGTGATTGATTCGGTTCCGCACAGCTGGTTGTTTTCTAAAGTGAAAGCAGTCGTCCATCATGGCGGTTCAGGCACGACTGCGGCGGTTTGTCGGGCTGGCTTGCCTTCGGTTGTTGTTCCTTATTTCGCGGATCAAAACGGCTGGGGCGATCGCTTGCATCAGTTGGGAGTTAGCCCAAAACCGATCCCCAGAAAGCAATTGACGGTTGAATCTCTTGCGAACGCAATTGCGATCGTGACCAGCAATCAAACCATGCAGCAAAAATCTGCCCAGCTTGGTCTGAGCATTAGAAATGAGAACGGTGTCGATCGAGCGGTCGCAATAATTGAGCAGTCCTTACAGAGTTATTAAGTTGTTATGAGGCTAAGTTGAAGAGATGTGTGCAAAGCTTAAAGAGACAGTGTTGCCCAATGGGATGACAGCATTTTGTTTGCGAAAAGAAGAGGTGCCGCTAGTTTATCAACAGGTGCAGGAGTATCTCAAGAATGGAATTGAATTAAATCAAGGTGACACTGTATTTGATGTCGGTGCTAATATCGGCTTGTTCTCACTATACCTCTACCAAAAGCTACACTTCGACTTAAATATCTATGCCTTTGAACCGATCCCAGTTCTCTACGAAGTCCTCAAGCAAAATGCTGAGCGCTTGGATACAGAACAGCTAAAAGTTTTCCCCTTTGGACTCTCGCAAGAGCGTAAATCTGTCATGTTTGGCTATCATCCGAATGCTAGTCCGCTCTCTACAGCTTACCCAGAAGATTCTATTCGAGAGCGGGATAAACTTAAACAAGCGGTTCTCAGCAATTTCAGCAGTTCCCCTGCGGTACAAAAACTAAAGTGGTTTCCTCCTTTTTTGCGATCGTGGATGATCGATCGCAAGTTAAACCAAATCTTTCAATTTGAACAAGTTCACTGTGAATTGAAAACTCTATCCGAAGTCATGGTTGAGCAGAAAATCAAGCACATTGATCTACTCAAAGTTGATGTGGAAAGAAGCGAATTAGATGTGCTTCTGGGGATTAAAGTAGAAGACTGGCCGAAAATTAAACAAGTCGTGGTTGAGGTGCATGATTTGGAGAATCGAATAGAAAAAGTGACGACCCTACTTAAAAAACACGGCTTTAGAAATATCGTTGTGGAACAGGAATTGATGCTCAAAGGAAGCGATATCTTCAATATCTACGCCTCAAACAAAGTAAATTTTACTTGATAATTAATTGAAGGATGTTGTGTTGTGTTTGATACCGTTTGGCAGTGGACGAGTTAGTTGCGAGGTGGAATGGGCGAATTCAGCCGACCAGTCCCTGTTTCCTACAGCGATCGATTTAACGACCCTGAACGCGGAGCAAGCCGCGATCTTGAGAAGTTGGTTTGTCGCGCCATCTGCCTTGCGTGGGTTCAGGGAAGTTTAGAGGCGACATTGAGTATCAGCAGTCAGGCACTTTCTCGGTTTGGGGGCGGCGGGGCAATTTCGAGACGGGCACCGGCAGGTGCCTTGCCCATGACCTGACTCACTAGGGTCAGCAAGTTTTGGGTGCGGGTGGATAGAAATGCGTCAAAGTCATCATTCCACATCGTTTCGGGTTCAATCAGGTGCGATCGGGCAATGCCCTCTACCTCCAGTGATCGCAAATACTCGCTGGGCGCTTTGCCACCGATTTTTTGATTGCTCAGGCGGGATAAGGGGGTGCGGTTGACTAAGCAGTGATATTGCGCCACCGGGATCGCCTGCTGCTTACAGTAGGCAACCGGAAAAATGTGGTGCGATTCGATCGGATCATCGTAGTGCCGTACATCCAACAGGGCTTCTCCAGTCGCAAAGTCGATCGCCCCCTGCTTCCGCAGTAGGGCGCTGAGGCTCTTGTATACGGCTCCATGACGCCGTTGTACGTTGAGCAAACGGTTGGTGTTGAAAAGCGCATCGCTGATCGTCGTCGGCATTACTCCACCATTCACCAGCCAACTGGGAACTTCGAGCATGTCGCGGGCAGCACGGGCTTCGTGCCAGGAGGTGTAGGAGGCGGTGCAAGCGCCACACCAAAACCACTGCTCTAGGCGCGATCGCTGCGATTCGTGCGGGTAGCCAATCACTGTCAAGATGGCGGCTAACGCAACCAATTGGATTTGGTAGGGCACATCTTCTGGCAAAACAATCCGTTGCCCGTGCAGAAATCGGGCGGCTTCTTCGTAGCCTACCGCTACGGCATCGGCATGACGCTTATACTGCTCAACCGACAGATTCAACACTTCTTCACGACTACAGGCGACGGCGGGCAACTTCTGCGGTGGCAGGGCGGCTTTGAGGGCTTGCTGACGACGGTAGTGCGTTGCCACCAGCGTCACACAGGAGAGGAAGTCGGTTTCACGAACGACGTGCAGGACACGATGCTGCTTGAGGCGCTGAGCTTTGTTGATCCAGTCTTCGCGCAACGAGAAGTCGGCACTGGCAAAACAGGCGGTTGCTAAATCAAAAAAGTTCAGCTCTGTGCCTTGCGTATTGGTGCATTCAAACACTTGACAGACGGCAGGCTTGGGCAATTCGTGCTTGAGTTGAATGACGGGAATCTGGTAGTGTTCAAACCGTTTGATCACTTCGCGCTCAAAGCGATCGATCAGTTCAAGTTTGGCAGCGTCGAACTGCCAGTGCTGCGAGTAATGTTTACGCCACTGGGCATATTGAAAGCTGCTGGCGACTGGAAATAAACCAAGCTCATACTCTTTCTGCGGGGTCGAGCAATCGATCGCTTTGCCCTCACTGCCAAAGCCATGCTTGATCCGGCTTTTGTTGAACCCCAAGATAGCTTGCGATCGCTTCACTTGCGGATCGAGCGCCTTGGCGATGTCGATGTAGTACCAGCGACCGGTTGTCTTGGGTGTGCGTTTGTCTTTGATCTTGACTGGGTTGCCGGAAAAGAGCGCCATGAACAGCGCAGTGACTCGCTGTTGGCCGTCGAGAATTAGATGGGTGGGCGGCGGAGGCTGTTTGAGTGTCACGCCCTCGACCAATCGTGGATGAAAACTCCAACTGCCATTGCCCTGCTCCAATAGCATGATTGCTCCGACCGGCCACCCCAAACTGATGCTGGCAAGCAGTTGAACGACTAGTTCATCGCTCCAACAAAACGATCGCTGGAGGTCGGGGATTTGGACTTTGCCCTGCCCAATCCGTAGCAGCAGATCGGGCAGGGCTTCTTTGGTAATGTCAAAGGTGGAAATGATCGAATTCATACGCGCACCAACCGCTGTCATCTGAGGGGATTGCTGGCAACGATAGAGCAGTTGTACTTGCCAGGGCAAGACTTGCTGGCATCCTGCCGACAAATGTCGGGAATTGATTGGGCGCGACCTGTGATTGTCGGCTTGGAGAGCAATCAGGACGAATAATATAATTTAACAAGCTTCCGATCGAGTGTATGAGTAGAATCTTTGAAAATGTACTGCTTGAGATGAGAGAAAGAAAGGTTATATATTCAGAGCCAAGATCATTTCAGGAGTATTTAAGAGCAAATCATATTAATTCTCAAAATACGGCAAGCCATATATCCATTCAGAAGATAGAAGATCTAAAGCCGGAACTTCGCAAGGAGGGATACATGGTTTTTCGTCTTGGTTCGCGCCCAAATGACAACAACACATATTTTGCTTTGGCGGCTCTAAGTAATAAAGATGATTGGTCAGAGTATTTCTTAATAGACAAAATAATTTTCAAAGATACACAACCAGAGATCTTTCTACCAAATGTATCTATCAGACAGCTATTCGCCTTTAATCTTCTATCAAATCTTACTGAAAATTCTTTAATCAACCTTGCAATCTCTTCAGGTCTTCTTGCTAATGCTCTCAATATCGAGACAAGTGAAAGTCTTGCTGCTTCTGCTTCTGGACAGGGTATATTCTCGTTTGAATTCAAGCCGAATTCTCAGTCAGAATTGATATGGAACCATTATAAAGGTCAAGTAGAAATAGATGCTTTGTTTGTGGGACGGCGCAACTCTCAGGAGACTCTTTTTGTAGTTGAAGCAAAAACCTCTAGCAGCTTTCAATCATTAGCAAAACACAAGCTCGTTTACCCTGTTTTAGCACTAAGAAGTAAAGTTCCAGGTTACATCCCGATGATTCCTGTTTATGTTAGGGCGATAAAATCTAAGAGCAGACAAGAAATCAGTTTTTACATTGCTGAATGCACTCCTCTGGATGCAAGAAAAGAAACGATTTCTATCAACAAACTAGATGTTGTCTCTGTTAAACATCTAGTTCTGATGGGATTCAACAACGACCAATCGTTTTGAACAAGTACAATTATTGTTTTCATCAATCGCTGCTACCAATCGCGATGTCACGATCGGTAGCCATGTCGTAATGAAGTTTGATCGATTACACACATTGAAATTCTTAGCCTTAACGCAGCCTGCCCGATCGCCAAATGCTTACTAACAGCCACAGCCCAACCAGACTCGCAGCCGCAAATAACACATCGCTGACCCAAAAGACCTGACTATTTTGAGCAGTTGACGAGATAATCGCCGCGCCCATAATCAGCGAGCCAATCACGATGCTAAACGATAAGCGATTGGCCGAAGAATCAACCGTCCGGCGGAGCGGATCGAGTTCGCGGATGGTGAAATTCCACTGCAAGGTTTCGGACGTGACGCGATCGAGCAGCATTTCAATTTGCCGAGGCGACTGGAGCGAGAGATTTTTTACATCCAGCGCGGTTCGCAGCAAGGCGGCAACCGGAGCTTCCCCAACTAGCTGACGCTGAAACACCTCAGTCATCATCGGGCGAATTTTGTTGGGAATGTTGAATTCTGGGTCAAGGGCGCGGGCGATGCCTTCGAGGTTGGCGATCGCCTTGGCGCACAGTCCCAAATTTCCAGGAATTCGCACTTTGTTATTGCGGGCAACTTGCAGCACTTCGTAAACAAGCTTGCTGAAGTTCACCTGCGCGATCGTCATGCTGTAATACTGCCGCAAAAGGCGATCGAATTCGCGCTCAAGCTGAATGCGGTTAATCGGTTGTGCGGGCGGCGCAAGCTGCAAGGTGAGTTGCGTACAGCGCTGCGCGTCGAGATTGACGATCGCGAGGACGAGTTCGAGGATGATCTGTTGCGATCGCGGATCGAGTCGTCCGGCCATGCCGCAGTCAAGCAAGGCAACACGGCCATCGGTGAGGTAAAACAAATTGCCCGGATGGGGATCGGCGTGAAAGAAGCCGTCCAAACAAATTTGCTGAAAGAATGCCCGCAGCAGCACTGTTGAGATCTCGCGCTTTTCTGCTGCCACATCGCCGCCATAGCCGATGCCCTGAAAGTTACCCAGCAGCAGCGGAACGCCGTCTAGCCATTCCATGACCAGCAGTTTTTCAGTCGTCAGATCCCAGTAAATTTCGGGAACGACCAGCTTTTGCGCGTCGAACCAGCGGCTTGTGGAAAGATTGCGGCGAAGCTGATCGGTGTATTCCGCTTCCTGCATGAAGTTGAGTTCATTTCGCAGCGCTTGCGCGAATTCTTCCGCCAGCGACACCACATCGTAATATTGGCCGAATTCAGTTTGCGAAACCAAGTTGGCAATCAGGCGAATCAGCGAAATGTCTTGATCAATCACCTGTTCCAATCCGGGACGCTGCACTTTGAGCGCGACACGGCGACCGTCGCGTAAAACGGCTTTGTGGGTTTGGGCGATCGATCCTGCCGCAACCGGAATCGGGTTAATTTCGGAAAATGCTTCGGCCAGCGGTTGGTGTAGCTGCTGCCGAATCACAACCTCGACATCTTCCCAGGGCACGGGCGGCACTTCGGCTTGCAGCGTTCCCAGGGTTTCGATGTATTCGGGTCGCAGCAAATCCGGGCGTGTGCTGAGCAACTGTCCCAGCTTGACGTAGACTGGCCCCAACTCAACGAGGATGTTGCGTAAAACTGCTGGCGTAGGCAGGCGTGGCTCGTCAGCTTTGCCTCCGGTAAGCAGTTGGCGCATATAATCCCAACCGTTACGCAAGACAACTTCAGCAATTTCGCGCTGGCGGGAACTGGTTTGAACTAAACGTGAAAACATAAGGGTTAAGCGGCGAATCGATCGATCCACCAATCTAGATTCTCTTAATTAAGGCTAACAATTCGACTCGCACAACTGTCTCAAGAGGGGAATCTGTGATTGAACCGTTGGTGTTGCCCCTTGCAAAAGGTGGCTGTGGGGACAGTATCGTGCCCGCACAGGCGATCGAGCCATTTGCGATCGTGCCCGCCGGACTGCCCCAGAAATTTGTCACGCGAAGTTCATCTCTCGATCATGGAAGTGACAAACTCGGCTGATACGGTATTAATCACAGGTGAATGAATGCTATGGAGGAGGCGGTTGCTGCTAGCAATAAGAGATGGAATTCCGGTGGCGTTCCTCTCTGGCAACTGCTCCTCCTTCTTTCTTCTTCGCCACGATCGCTTTTTCGCCGCGATCGCTATCCCAACGCGACATCAAGAAACATCATTAACACAAATCCAATCATCACGCCTGCGGTTCCGGCTTTTTCGTAGCCGTGACGGTGAGATTCTGGAATGATTTCATCGCTAATCACAAACAGCATTGCGCCTGCCGCGAAACCCATCGCGATCGGAAAAATCGGCTGAACAAGCGCAACCGCTCCGGCTCCAATCAAGCCGCCGATCGGTTCTACCAGTCCGGTCAGGGTACTCACCAAAAGCGCTTCGCGTCTGCGGTAGTTCTCGGTAATCAAAGAAAGCGCGACCACCAAACCTTCCGGCATATTCTGGAGGCCGATGCCGATCGCCAGCGCCACACCCGCCGCCGCATCGTCACCGCCAAAGCCCACGCCGACCGCTAAACCTTCGGGAAAGTTGTGAATCGTGATTGCCAAGATGAACAGCCAGACGCGCTTGAGGTTTGCCGCACTGCTGCCTTCGCGCCCCTTCACAAAATGTTCATGTGGAAAGTAGTGATTTGCCAGCCACAGGAAGATGCTGCCCAGCATCACGCCCAAGCCAACCAGCAAAGCCGCATTCGTTCGCCCGCCGCTTGCTTCTGCTGCCTCAATGCCCGGAATAATCAATGAGAAGGCGGAGGCTGCGAGCATCACGCCTGCACCAAAGCCGAGCATCACACCTTGAACGTTGGGCGTGACGCGGCGAATGAACAAAACGGGAAATGCGCCGACGCTGGTGCCGAAGCCTGCGATCGCACTTCCAATCAGTCCCGCTGTGACGGGTGAAACATGCTCAAACATCACTTTACTGAAGAATAGCTGCGACCGCGCCACTGCTTGGGAGTTTGAATCGACGAGATTAAAATCCGCACAACCGCTAGCGGGTCGGCCAGCGGCGACAGCCAGAATATCCAGGGTAGCGGAGATTGCGATCGATCGTAGGAAGACTGAATCGCCAGCAGCATTCCAAACCGAATGATTAGTAAAATCACGTTGACAACAAGAGCAGCGAGAACGGGGAGCGTCTGAATCCCGGTCAGCCATGCGATCGCTAGTCCGACAAAGGCTAAGAGCGGAATTCCCTGGACGGCAAACAAAAATGCGACATCGCCCCACTTCTGACTGACCGTGCAGGCGTCTTTGAGATCGAGCGATCGCCCCCATTCCCGCCAAGTTTCCGCCGCTCCTTCGTACATTCGCACTTTGAGAATTTGTGACCCGTCAAAGAATCCGACTTTTGCGCCGTGATGAGCGGCATTGCGGGCGAGGGTGACATCATCGCAGAACGAATCGCGAGCGCTGCTGTAGCCGCCTAATTCCGAGAGCAGCGATCGACGGCTGAGGAAACACTGACCGTTTGCCATGATGCGATCGGCTCCGCCAACGCTGGCTCCGGCTGGCCCAAAGCGGTAAAGCAACGTCATCAGCAAGGCAGGCTGGAGGCAAAGTTCACCGGGATATTTGAGGATGAACTGCGGGGCAAGTGAGAGCAGATCGTAACCTTCCGCTTCGGCAGTGGCGACAACGCTGGCAACCAGTCCGGGCTGCGGCTGGGTGTCGGCATCGATTCCTAAAACCCAAGTGCTGCGATCGCTGCTGTGCAAAAAGCCGTTGTGCAACGCCCAAGGCCGACCGACCCAGCCTGGCGGCAACGGATCATCGGTCATGACGCGAAAGCGGGGATCGCGCTGGGCAGCAGCTTTGACCAGATCAACGGTACCATCTTGCGATCGACTGTCCACCACAACGACTTCTCGCACCTCATGCCCTTGACGAGTCAGGCCAGCTAAACAAGGCGAAATCCGTTCCGCTTCATTGAGCGTTGGAACAACAATGCTCACTGTGCCGAGTAACTCAGGCGGCGCGACTTTTGGGGTTAAGGGCGGATAGCGTCCTGGCCCCTTAAGCAACCGAGACAGGAGAATCGCGACAGTGGGAATCTGAATCACCAAGAGGACGATCGCGATCACACTCACAAATAAGTTTTCAACCGATGAGCTTTCCACAGTGCATCCTTATCAGCAGAACACGGGAACTGAGAGCTTCAATCCCCGTGTTCTGCAATTGTCGTTCGATTGGCAAGAATTGAAAGATTGGCGAAACTTAAACGGCGACGCGCTTATTTTCAGTTTCAGAAGATTCGGTTTCGATCGGCAGCACGATCGCCTCGCTGCTGGTCTTCGGTTTGGCAAGGCTCCAGCAAACGATCGCAGGTACAACGCCAACCAAGATGCTCAGCAAAGTTGGAATCCAGTAGCGGACATCGAGTTCAGCGATCGTAATCACTGCACCAAATGCGAAATTGACCAGGTAGACCAGCAAGGGCGTCCAGAGTTGCGATCGCGTTAGCTTCAGGTCAGCCTTACCCCAAAACAAGCTGGCGACCGACATAAAGAGGATGCCTGTACCGAGCCAGCCTGTAATGTTGCGATAGGGCATTCCAAAGAACTCGCCCACATCTTGAAATGACCAGAACGGATAGGGCGCTTGGCTCATGGCCGGATCGAGAACAAAGTCCCAAGCGGTGAGAAACAGTGCGCCGAGGGCGATCGATCCGACGATTTTCACCCAGCCTTTCACGCCTTTGGCTTCCAGTGCGGCTCGTCCCAGCACATAAGTAGACATGCCGACGTAGAACCAGGAGAGCGGAATGGTGAATGGCACAAGTCCAGCGATTTTGTAGCCCAAGCCGCTGAGATACTGATAGTGACCGAAGGGAAAACCTGTGCTGGTTCCGAGCAGTTCGCTTCCGGCTGAGAGGAAGACGGCGGGCAGCATGAACGTCAGCCAGTGCCGCAAGCCCAAAACGCGATAGGCATAAACGGCAACGGTGATCGCACCCAGCAGAATGTAAACCACGCCGCCGCCCGACATACTCAGGCCAAACGCCTGCTGACCAAACGGCGGCAAGGCCGCAATAAATCGCGGATTGGGCAGCACCAGCAGCAGCCCTGCCAGCCCAAACAGCAAGGACATTACGTGACCTATTAGGCAGAATTGCTCAACCCTAGCCAGTCGTTTCATTACGGAATCCCCAGAACTTGAAATGCTCACAACCCGCTCCACCGCAGAGTTTCAAACCGATCGAATATGCCTGCAAGCAGCCGTTACTGCTGAGAGCTTTAGCTGGTGTCTAGTGTAGGGGCTAAAGCCGATCGCGAAAACTTTTGTTTGCAGGATTACCCGTATTATTGTTACAAAGTATTACTAAAAACTCTAGAGGGTACGATCGATTTCTCCATTCGATTTGCCCCAAACGCGATAAAAATAGAATCTCTTAAACTTTTTGCACACGCGCCACGAGTCCGGTAGTCTGGCTAGAGAGCAGTTTCACAATAAGGGTGAGCAGGTGAGCATAGTAGCGACGGGACTGGCGATCGCAGTTGCACTCGCAGGCGGCAGCGTTGCCCTGATCGAGCGGCAATATCGGCAGCGTCCCGGAAACGATCTGCACATGACAGCGGGCGACTGGCAGCTTGACTCCAGCGATCCCCGTCACTATCGGCTGGTCGGAAAGCTGGAACTGCAAAACCGCACTCCGCGCCAAGAAATTTTTATTCCTGAAGTTGAAGCCAAAGTAACGCTGCTCTCTCGCGCCAGCATCGACGGAATCAAAACTCAGGTGCAAATCACACCTCATCATCCTGACGCTGCTGCAAGACCGGATGGCTACTGGTTTGCCTACATCGTCAAATTGCGGAAGACAACCAAGCTGGAAGTGGCGATCGACCTGACAGGCGACCAGCTTGACCAGCTTCAAACCGCCTGGATTCAAATTCACTACATCACCTATGGGCCAGAAGGCCGCATTCCCAAAACCCGTCATGCGATCGTGCCGCTGAAGTTTCCCGATCCCGATGCGCCGGAAAAGTGGCGATCGACCGAAGCGGGCGACGTGATGCCAATCTACACGCATCTGCTGACGCATCTAGACGATCCCGTGTCGGTTGTGCAGCGCTACGTGTCGCCTCATGCCAAACCCGGAGACGTGGTGACGATCGGAGAAACACCGATCGCCATCATGCAAGAGCGCTTCCATCACCCCACAACGGTCAACCCCGGATGGCTGGCGAAACGTTTGTGCTACTACTTTTTGCCGACATCGAGCTTGGCAACGGCTTGTGGAATGCAAACCTTGGTGGATATTGTCGGCGCGTGGCGGGTGTTTGGCGCGTTTGCGGTGGGAGCGATCGCCAAAGTTCTCGGCAAGCCCGGCGTTTTCTATCAGCTGGCCGGAGAGCAGGCGCGGCTGATTGACGACGTGACGGGAACGCTGCCGCCTTACGATCAGTTCATTGTGTTGGGGCCAGAGAATCCTCAAGAAGTCGTGGACGAGATTGAACGGGAAACCGGACTGTTGGCGGCGATCGTCGATGTGAACGACCTCAAAGCCGTCAAAGTTCTAGCAGGTTCATCTAAAATTCCGCCCGGACTGCTAGAGAAAGCCTTGCTGAGCAATCCCGCAGGCAATGCCGATGAGCAAACGCCGATCGTGCTGATTCGTCCTGCAACATAGAAAGCAGATACACTAAGAGTGTAATTAGTGGGCAATGCACACTATGGCTCCTGCGCTTGAACAATCGAATTTGACGATCCGGGCTTCGCAATATCGCGATCTGGAGGCGATCGCCCGTCTCTTCGCGCAGGAGCAAGCCGATCAGCCGCACCCCGCCCAAAACTTGCAGCGCTGGTATGGTCTGCTGAAAAGCCTAAGCTGGTTTCCCAATCCGCTGCAAAATCTGTTTCGCACCTATGTCGCAGAAAACGATGCAATCTGCGGTGCAATTCACGTTTCGCCGTTTAACAGCACGCACAGCACTTGGCGGGTCGATCGCGTTGCCGTTGCGGAAGACCAATCGCCAGCCGAAGTCGGAACGCAACTGCTGCGCCACTGTTTGCAAACCATTTGGCAGGCGCGAACCTGGCTCACTGAAGTCAACGTCAACGATGCCAGCGCACTCGCACTCTATCGCCAAAACGGATTTCAGCCGCTCGCCCACATGACCTACTGGACGATCGCCCCTGAACTTCTCCAGACGCTGGCTGAACGCGAACCCGATCTGCCCAATCTGATGCCCGTCAGCAATGCCGACGCCTGCCTGCTGCACCAGTTGGATACCGTCTCGATGCCGCCCTTGGTGCGTCAGGTGTTCGATCGCCAAATTGCCGACTTCAAAACGAATCTGTTTCAGGCAACAACAGGCAGCGTGAACCGCTGGGCAAATCGACGTGAGGTCGTCTGCCGCTATGTGTTTGAGCCGCAGCGCAAAGCCGCGATCGGCTACTTCAAGCTGCATCTCAATCGCAAAGGCGATCGCCCTCACACCGCTGATCTCACCGTTCATCCCGCTTATACCTGGCTGTATCCCGAACTGCTAACGCAGATGGGGCGGATGGTGCAGGGCTTTCCCACGCAGGCAATTCAGCTTGCCTCGTCGGACTATCAGCCGGAGCGCGAAGAATATTTGGAGCAGTTTGGCGCAACTCGCACCGAACACACGCTGATGATGTCGCGATCGGTTTGGCACAAGCTGCGCGAGTCAAAGCCTGTTTCGCTCGAAGGACTTCAGCTTGCCGAAATGCTGCAAGGTCTCCAGCCTGCCCGCAAGCCGATTCCCAGCCGCTTTACGCTGCTCGACTCGATGCAGCCGCCGAAGCCCGAAGCACCTAAGTCGGACGAACAGCCACCTGCTTCATGATTTCTGCGATCGCGCTCGACATTGGCAAAAAGCGCATCGGCGTTGCAGGCTGTGACGGCCTTGGCCTGATTGCAACCGGACTGACGACGATCGAACACCGCTCTTTCAATCAAACGATCGAACAACTGCGCCAAATCGCCCAAGACCGTCGCGCCGAAGTTCTCGTCGTCGGGTTGCCCTACCTGATGAACGGTGAACTGAATCAGCACGCTTTGCAAACGCAAAAATTCGCGAATCGGCTGGCGTCTGCGCTGCAACTGCCGATCGAATTTGTCGATGAACGCCTCACGTCCTACGAAGCCGAGGAGCAAATGATTTCGCAGGGGCGATCGCTTCGGCATGAGAAAGGACTGATCGATCGCAAAGCCGCCGCAATTATTTTGCAGCAGTGGTTGGATGAGCGGCGATCGAAGTTGAAGAAATAGCAAATAATTCAGTCTTGCGGATTTCTACAATTGTTTTATGAATTTGCAGAAATGCAACGGGTATACCAAGAATTGCTGTAACAGCAACTACGCCAGCAATAACTTTAACCAATGCACCAAGATTGCCCAAAAATCTGCGTTTTGTTGATTGCGTTTGAGCGTAAGCAGGTTGATAAACTAACAGCACCACAATGAACAGTGCTGGTATGAGTAGCCCAAGCGATCGCCAATGCATTGCAAAATTGGCTAAATTCCTCAATTTCAAAAACTGCGAACGAACCTAGTTAATCTAACGTTTGATATAGGTTCTGTTGGGTAGAACAAATTAACATTACTTTTCAGTCGTATTTAAGCCAGAGCAAATGACATCTCAACTCAATCGTGATCCAAAGGAAGCGGTGAAGGAACCTACATTGTTCGATCGCACTTTTCGAGACAGCGAGGGCAATATTGTTATTGCTCAAATGCCCAATCTACCAGTTCTGGTTGGGTTAACAGCAACCTTGCTTCAATTCGTGCTTCCAAGTGGAAGAATTCAAACAGCATTAGGTTTAGTAGCATTTGGTGCTTTATTCACTTGGGCATGGCAAGAACTTTTTGAGGGAGTTAACTATTTCCGTCGAGCACTCGGCTTAATTGGATTAGTGGGCTTGATCGTGCTGGGACTGAACCTCGCTAGTGTGTGAATCATCACAACTCCTAAAAAGCAGGAGCGATCGCCTTCAGCAAGCGATCGCTCCTGTCATCTTTCACTTGTGTTTGGGCACTTATGCTTGGGGACGAGCACCAAAGCGTTTGCTGAAGCGATCGCGCAGTCCAGAAATCACGATGTAGAGAATTGGGACGACAAACAAGCTGAGGAAGGTCGAGACGACTAGTCCGCCCGTCACGGCTGTACCGAGCGAAAGGCGGCTTCCGGCTCCGGCTCCGGTTGCAACAAGGAGAGGAATGTTGCCCGCCAAAGCCGAAAACGAAGTCATCAAAATCGGGCGGAGACGTTCTTGCGAAGCTTGGACGACCGCTTTGACCGTTGGCAGTCCGGTTTCGCGAAGCTGATTGGCAAACTCCACAATCAAAATCGAGTTTTTGCTTGCCAAGCCAATCAGCATCACCAGTCCGATCTGGCAATAGACATCATTCACTAAGCCGCGCATCGACTGCGTAATCAGCGCTCCAAAGACAGCCAGCGGCACGGCCAGCAGAATGATCAGCGGGTCGATGTAGTTTTCATATTGTGCCGCCAGCACGAGGAAGACGAAGACAATTCCCAAACCAAAAATGAGGGGAGCCTGTCCACCCGATTCGATTTCTTCCAGCGATGTGCCCGACCATTCATAGCCGAATCCTTGCGGCAGCACTTGCGCGGCGACACTTTCCATTGCGGCGATCGCATCTCCCGAACTCGATCCGATGGCGGGAGTGCCGTTAATTTCGACCGATCGATACAGGTTGTAGTGGTTGATCGTTTGCGCTCCGGTTCGCGGCGTCAGCGTCACCAAACTGCTGAGCGGAATCATTTCGTCTCTGGCCGATCGCACATAAAGCTGGCCGACATCTTCGGGTTTCGATCGAAATGCTTGATCGGCCTGCACATAAACGCGATAGTTGCGGGTTCCCAGCGTAAAGTCGTTGACGTATTCCGACCCGATCGCCGTTTGCAGCGTTGAGAAGATATCTTCGATCGACACCTGCAATGCTTCGGCAGCGTCGCGATTCACTTCGACCAGCATTTGCGGCGTGCTGGCGGCGTAGGTGCTAAACACCGCCTGCAAGTCTGGATTTTGATTCGCCTGTCCGAGCATTTGCCCCATCGCCTGCACCAGAGAATTGATGTCGCTGTTGCCCCGACGGTCTTGCAGTTGAAACGTGAAGCCGCCAAAGTTGCCCAAGCCTTGAATGGCAGGCGGATTGATGGGAAAGACGCGGGCATCGGTGATTTGCGAAAATGCGCCGAACAGCTTGCCGACGATCGCCTGCACCGATTGATCCGGGCGTGTCCGTTCTGCCCAAGGCGTCAGCGTGGTGAAGACAACGCCGCTGTTGGCCGTGTTGCCGCTGCCCAAGCTGAAGCCGCCAACCGTAAACACGCCGACTGCTTCCGGCAGGCTCAGCAACTCCTGCTCGATCTGGCGCATGACGCGATCGGTGTAGCTGAGCGACACGCCTTCGGGAGCTTGGACGACCGTAATGAAATAGCCTTGGTCTTCTTCGGGCAAAAATCCGGTCGGGACGCTGGTATAGAGCCAGGCGGTGAGGCCAAGCGAGACGATGAACAGACCGACGACGATCGACTTGAACCGCACCAGTCCGCCGAGCAAGCGGGCATACCGCTCTCTTGTCCAGTCCACGCCGCGATTGAAGCGATCGAACACTCTGCCCAACAGTCCGCCTGTTTCCTGTCCTCGCCGCAAAATCAAGGCGCACAGCGAAGGCGTCAGTGTCAAGCCAAGCGTACTGGAAACGAAGATGGCAAACGCGATCGTCAGGGCGAACTGGCGGTAGATCGCGCCCGTTGTGCCGGGAAAAAAGGCGACCGGAACGAAGACGGCAATCAGCACTAGTGACGTGGCGACGATCGCGCTGGCGAGTTCGCGCATACATTCGATCGCCGCCTGTCTGGGACTCATGCCGTCCTGAATTTTGCGGCTGACATCTTCGACGACGATGATCGCGTCATCCACGACCAAACCTGTAGACAAGGTGAGGCCAAACAGCGTCAGAATGTTGAGCGAAAAGCCAAACAGTTTGACAAAGGCGAACGTGCCGATCAGCGTGGTCGGAATGGTGATGAACGGAATCAGCGTGGTGCGCCAGTCTTGTAGAAAGACGAAGATGACCAGAACGACGAGGGCGATCGAAACGAACAGGTTGTAGACCAATTCTTCGATCGACACTTCCACAAATGCCGTTGTGTCAAAGGCGATCCGATATTCCAAGCCCGGTGGAAAAGTGCCTTTCAGCCGCTCCAGTTCTGCTTTGACGGCTTCAGCCGTTTCCAGCGCATTGCTGCCCGGTAGCTGCGTAATTCCCAATCCGACGGCTTCTTTACCGCGAAAGCGCAAAAACGAATTGTAATCTTCCGCGCCCAGTTCCACCCGTCCGACATCTTTGAACTTAATCAATGTGCCGTCTGCCTCGGTACGCAGCACAATTTCTTCAAACTCAGCCGGATCTTTGAGCCGACTTTCTGCCCGCAAATCAAGCTGAAAAAGCTGCTCGCTGTCGGCGGGCTGCTGACCTAATCGTCCGATTCCGGCCTGCAAATTTTGCGAATTGAGGGCGTTGACGACATCTTGCGGTGTTAGACTGCGGCTGGCGAGTCGCGCCGGATCGAGCCACATCCGCATCGCATACTGGCGTTCGCCAAAGATGATCACGTTGCCGACGCCGCGAATTCGCTTGATCGCATCGGCAATGTAGAGATCCGTGTAGTTGCTCAGAAAAATCGGGTCATAGCGATCGTCTTCGGTAAACAGCCCGATCGCCATCAGAAAATTGCTTGATTCTTTGTTGACGACGACTCCGGTTCGCTGCACGGATTGTGGCAGTTGCGGCTGCGCGACCGAAACGCGATTTTGCACATCCACAGCGGCCAAATCGACGTTGCGCGTACTGTCAAACGTGGCTGTAATCGTACTCGTGCCGCTGTTGCTGCTGCTGGATGTCATGTAGCGCAAGCCCTGTACGCCGTTGATTTCGCGCTCCAGGATGTTCGTGACGCTGCTTTCGACCGCTTCGGCATCCGCTCCGGTGTAGATCGAAGTGACGGTGACGGTCGGCGGCGCGATTTCGGGAAACTGAGCGATCGGCAAGGTCGGAATGCTGATCGCACCGAGCAGCAGCACAATCAGCGCAAAAACCGTTGAGAAGACTGGCCGCTTGATGAAAAATTCGACAAAGGCGAGCATAGCGATCGAGGGGTGAAGTTAGCAGCGAGCGCCGACAACCGCCGAATCATCACAGCGATCGAGAACAGGTGAGGAGAATGCAGCGGAAATTTGCTCAAAAGTAGGCAGTTGCATCCGGTCGCTAGCTCGAACAATCAGAACACTTGAACTTTAGCGCTCTGTCTTTGATAGGATACCACCGACTTTTAAATCGCGCTTGTGCGGTGAAATGCAGGCGGCAAGTGATTGAGTTCGATCGCTAGGCATCTTCTGGATGATGCGGTAGCAAATCATGCAAATGAATCCACTTTCTCTGACTGCTTGTCCAGATGTGAAATTGCGGCGCTAGGCTGTCTGGTCGATCGAGGCTGCATACCGTCAAATCAATTTCACTCAGTTCACGGCGATCGCTGCGGTTCTCAAATGTGAAAAAGGCGATCGGAGTGCCGCAATTTGGACAAAAGCCGCGATCGGCATTTTCGGAAGACGCAAAGATCTTCAGTTTGCCCTGCGTCCACTCGACCTGCTCCGGCGCATAGGTTGCCCAAGTCACAAAGGCGGCTCCGCTCGATCGCTGGCAGATCCGGCAGTGACAGTGAGCGATCGCTTTCGGTTCACCCGTCACGCGATAGCGCACCGCGCCACACAAGCAGCCGCCGATCATGACCCCAAACAGCGAATGGCTTCGAGCATTCCTTTGGCTTTGTTGAGCGTTTCTTGATATTCCAGTTCCGGCTGCGAATCGGCGACCAGTCCGGCCCCAGCCTGAACACTGACCAAGTGAGAACCGTCGGGCTGAGTGCGAACGACCATTGTGCGGATGGCGATCGCCGTATTCAACTGCCCTTCAAAGTCGTAGTAGCCATAGACGCCGGAATAAACGCCGCGCCGACAAGGTTCCAGGTCGTGAATGATTTCCATTGCGCGAATTTTCGGTGCGCCGCTGACCGTTCCGGCGGGAAAGCAAGCCTTGAGCAGATCCCAAGCCGTCTTACCCGCTCCCAGCTTGCCGATCACGTTGCTGACGATGTGCATGACGTGCGAATAGCGCTCGATCACCATCAGTTCATCGACCGTCACCGTACCGCTCGTACAGACGCGACCGAGATCGTTGCGTCCCAAATCGACCAGCATCACGTGTTCGGCAATTTCTTTTGGGTCTTGCAGCAAATCGGCAGCGTAGGCAGCATCTTCCGAATTGGTTTTGCCGCGTGGCCTTGTTCCGGCGATCGGCCTCACGGTCGCCGTTAGATCCGCTTCACCTAAATGCTCCGCCTTCACCATCACTTCCGGACTCGACCCGATGATCTGCCAGTCTTGAAAGTGGAAATAGGCCATGTAGGGCGAGGGGTTGACCAGTCGGAGCGATCGATACAAGGCAAACGGATCGCCACGATACTCAGTCGAAAGCCGCTGCGAAATCACGACCTGAAAAATGTCTCCAGCGCGAATCAGGGCTTTGGCGCGATCGACATTCGCACAATACTCTTCTTTCGTCGTATTGCTGGTGTACTGAACGGGGGGACGATCGCTGCTCGAGGGCGGCGTCCATTCCAGCACCGTGTCGCGTCCCGACAAAGGCAACTGAAGCTTGGCGACCATTTGATCAACGCGATCGCAAGCTTGCTGATACGCCTGCTGCAAATCCACTGCGGGATTCCGCAGGTCAGCATAGGCGATCGCCCAGATTTTCCGCTGCACCTGATCAAAAATTAGCAGTTGATCGATCTGCATCCACAGGCCATCCGGTGGATCGTCGGCAGTCAGCGCATAAACGGGAACGCGAGGTTCGATCCATGAAATCAGTTCATAGCCCCAAAAGCCATACAGTCCGCCGATTCCGGGCGGCAGATTTGGCAGCTTGACCGGGTGATATGGCTCCAGGCAAGCGCTGAGGGCAGCGAAGGGATCGCCCTCAAAAACCTGGGTTGTGCCATCGCGGTGCGTTTGTGTAGCGCGATCGCTCCGTGCCTCCAGCACCCACTGTGGATCGCAGCCCAAAAAGCTGTAGCGGCCAATCTTTTCACCACCCTCAACTGATTCCAGCAAAAAGCTGTAGGGCTGTCCGGCACAAACCTTGTACCAGGCGGACACTGGAGTTTCGAGATCGGCAACCCATTCTTGATAGACCGGGACGAAATTTCCCTGGGAAGCAATCGCGGCAAATTGAGCAAAGTCAGGAAAAATCATGAGTTTACCCTACCGCAATTTGGCGCGAGTGGCCGAGTCAATCGCGTCCGGTCAGGAATGGGCTGGCGGCAGGGCGATGATGTTGAGGCTATCGGCAAAATCAGCGGGATCGCTGAGCGGAACGAGGTTTTTCAGGAAGGGCTGATAGCGGAAAAGCTGATAGCCGATCGATCGCAAATAGTCGGCCACTGCTAAATTGCTGCCTTTGGTGCCGCCAATATTTTCGTAAAGAATGGCGGGCTGGAACTGCTGCAACAGGCGATCGCTGCCTTGCAAAACCTGCATCTCGTGGCCTTCGGCATCGATTTTCAGCCAGTCCACGCGCTGAAGCTGGTGCCTGTCGAGCAAACTGTCGAGCGTGAAGCAGGCGATTGTCTCGGTGGGGCGATCGCTCGTGTCGTCAGTGACAATTTCATTCAGTTCGCTGGCGGCATGAAGCGCGAGTTTGGCTTCGCCGTTGCGATCGCTGGCCGCGCCTGCACACACGATTACTTGAGTAAGCTGATTAAGCTGACAGGTTTGCTGCAAAAGCTGAACGCAAGTGGAGAACGGTTCGATCGCGAACACGCGCCCGGATTTACCGACTTTTTGTGCCGCACTGAAGCTGTAAACACCGACGTTTGCGCCGACATCAATCACGGTCATTCCCGGTTGCAAACTGTCGCGCCAAAATTCCAGTTCCGCTTCAAACCAATCGCCCTCGGCAATCAAAACGCTCGTCACTTTGCTCTCAAAACTCGGTTCGATCGCCAGCCCCAAATTGTCAAACGGGACAATCGTGAAGCGATCGGCTGGATAGTTCGCCCAGTGCCACGCCAGTTCGTCCGTTGCGATCGATCGCGCCATTTCTCGCCAAACCTGAGCCACTTCCGGCTGATGCTGATAGACCAGCCAAAGCGCTTGCAAAACGTTGGGGCGATCGCTTGCGATTTGATGTGCCTGCTGGAGATGCCAAATTCCTTCCCAGTGGTGGTGATTGAGTTTCGCCAAGCCCAGCCTTAGCTGCACGTCAAACGAGGCGGGCAGCAGTTGAGCGGCAAGCTGCAAAAATCTGAGGCCGTTGCTGTTGTAAAAGGCAAGCTGCGATCGCGTCAGCACTTCAGCGAGCAACTGCTGCGCCTGCATCGAACCGTCCGAGGCTTGCAGCAGATGCAGCAGCACATCGCTTTCCACGGCAGCGGGAGGCAGATAGATCAAACCGAGCGGAGCGGGCGAATTCAGGCAGGCAGCAGGCAAGCCGTTGATCAAGCTGCCAAATGCGGCCTGTGTTGCCCCGGTGAGGTCGCCCGTCAGCCTGCGGACAATGGCCAAATGCGCCGCGCAAAGCGGGTGGCCGCTATCTCCGGACTGCGAAGCAACCGCCTCACCTTCTTCCAACGCGGCGATCGCCATTTCAAGCTGCATCGATCGCATCAGCGGATCGTCACACTGTTCCGCTTCGATCAGCGACAAGACGGCAATATTGTTGAATTCAACTGCGGTTTCCGGCTCGTCCCAGCGTGTCGTGGCGGCAGTGGCGATCGTCGCTTCAATTTGGGCGGGCGTGACTTGCGGACAGCGCTGCTGCACATACTGCCAGTAACCATCGAGGACATCAACAAAAGTGGTAGTCATCATTTCCTTTCCAAAAGCGATCTGCTAGCATCCCGGCTGGCAGGTTGAGACATCCTCAAATTGAGGACGGGGCAATTATGCTAGAGAGTACCCAGGCAGCGATCGAATCATCACTGAATTGTCGTCCAATTGGGAAGGAGAGGGGGGATGACTTTGACTCGGCAGGCGCGATCGATCGCGCCCTTCATCACAGTTGGACTCGTCGTTTTGGGCGTGGTGGCGATCGTGCTGCTGCAATTGCCGCTGCTGCGTCAGATTCAAGCGGCCAGTGAAACGCCCAACCCCGCCCAAATTCAGCGCGACACAATTATTCAAACTGCACGGCTGAATCTGTTAGAAAAAGCGCCGACGTTTGGCTTTGACAATTTGGTGGCAGACTGGACGTTCTTAAGTTTTTTGCAGTATTTCGGCGACCAGCCTGCTCGACTTGCCACTGACTATCGCCTCAGTCCCGAATTTTTTGACGTGGTGATCGATCGCGATCCCCGCTTCTTGCAGACCTATCCATTTTTGTCGAGCAGCACTGCGCTGTTTGCTGCCCAGCCAGAGCGATCGATCGCGCTGATGAACCAAGGCTTGCAGTCGATGACGCCGACGATTCCCCCCGGTTCTTTTTACGTTTGGCGCAACAAAGCGATCGATGAACTGCTGTTTCTCGGTGATGCCCAAGCCGCCCGCCAGTCGTTTTTGAAAGCGGCAGAATGGGCGCGAGCCTCTGGCCTGCCAGAAGCCGAAAACGTCGCCCGCCTTTCAGAACAAACCGCGCAAACGCTCGATCGCAATCCCGACAGCAGACAGGCACAAATTGGCGCATGGGTGCTTGTGCTGGGCAGTGCACCGGACGATCGCACTCGCCAAACCGCGATCGATCGCATTCAGCAGCTTGGCGGCCAAATCGTGCCGCAGCCCGACGGCAGCTTCAGCGTGCAATTGCCGCCAGACTAAGGTGTCGGGTGTCGGCTCACCCCTCACCCAGTAAAGACGCGAGATCTCGTGTCCCTTCACCCCAAAACCTATTTGCGATAATAGAAATCTGCTCTCCACCGGATAAACGCGATGCGGCTTCCTAACGGTTCCTCGACGCCAGCTTTTCTGCAAACGATCAACTGGATTTTGCGCCCGATCGATGTGCTGGATGCGCGATCGCAGCAGTTTGGCGATTGCTTTCGCGCGTTGGGCAAGCAGGAGCCGCCGCTGATCTACTTCAGCAGTCCGACTGCGCTGCAAACGATTTTTACCGCAGGAGCGAACCAGCTTGATTCGTCCGAGAGCAATCGCGTGTTGCTGCCGCTGCTGGGTGAATTTTCGCTGATTTTGCTGGGCGGTGAACCGCATCAGCGACAGCGACAGCTTTTGATGCCGCCGTTTCATGGCGATCGAATGCGAGCCTACGGGCAACTGATGATCGACCTGACGCGGCAGGTGATGCAGCAGTACGAGCTAAATCAAGCGTTTGCCGTGCGGCCTGCGGTTCAAGAAATTTCGCTGCGGGTGATTCTCACCGCTGTATTTGGCCTGCACGAAGGAGAACGATTTGAGCAACTGCGGCAACTGCTCAGCGATTTGCTCGAAACATTTAATTCGCCCCTCAGTTCGTTTTTGCTGTTCTATCCCAAGTTGCAGCAGGACTGGGGCGCGTGGAGTCCCTGGGGAAAATTTTTGCGCCGCCGCGCTCAGATCGATCGCCTCCTCTATGCCGAAATTGCCGATCGCAAAGCGCTGCTGGAACAGACTCGTCGATCGCAATCTGCCGATCGCGAAGATATTCTCTCGCTGCTGCTTGCCGCCAAAGATGGCGAAGGTCAGCCGATGAGCGATCGCGAAATTCGCGATGAACTGCTGACGCTGCTGTTTGCCGGACACGAAACGACGGCTTCCGCGATCGCTTGGGCGCTCTGCTGGATTCACAAATTGCCCGACGTGCAAACCAAGCTGTTAGCTGAACTCAATGCGCTGCCAGCCGAAGCTGAACCCGCCGCCATCGCCCGACTGCCCTACCTGAATGCGGTTTGTCAGGAAACGCTGCGGCTCTATCCGATCGCCATCAATGCGTTTCCGCGCGTGGTCAAGCAGCCCATGACGATCGACGGTTACGATTTGCCCGTCGGCACGGTGATCATTCCCTCCATCTATCTTGCTCACCAGCGCAAATCGGTGTTCGCCAATCCGAAACAGTTTCGCCCCGATCGCTTTTTGGAACGTCAATTTTCACCTTATGAATTCTTGCCGTTTGGCGGTGGCGATCGCCGCTGCATCGGCTTGGCGTTTGCCCTTTATGAAATGAAGTTAGTGTTAGCAACGCTGCTGCGCGATCGCCGTTTTGCGCTGGCAAGCGATCGCCCGATCGAACCTGTGCGGCGCGGTTTGACGATCGCGCCGTCTCGCCATTTGCGCTTAAAAGCGATCGAATTGCGGTCTGAACCCTCAAAACGGCGCGATCGGGCTGTAACGAATGCTTAACTGCTCCAAATTTGAAAAAGCACAGCAATCAATTGATGCTTTAATCGTAGAAATCTCAACGCCACATTTAGGGCTGAAGCCGTTCATGAGCATTCGCGAACAAATCGATCGACAGCGTGTGAAGCACATCGTCAGCAGCTACCAGCTTGCCGGACAGGACGAGGTGCAGTTTGTTCCCTGTCTCGATGCGCTGCTGCACAGCTATCCGCTGCCCCTGATCGAGCTTGCCCTCGTTGAAACTTTGGTCGATGGCTGGGCAGCCGTTCCGCTTGTGCGCGGCTTGGCTTTTCTCAAGCAGGTTCACGACAAACTCAAAGGTTGGGACGCCGGATCGATCGCTAGCACAATCACCCCCGCCCAATTTCAGCAGATCACCGGACTTGATCCCAGTCCCATCTTCGGCGCACCGACTGCGATCGCGCGATCGTCCTAACTTCTAGGGTGTATTAACAGCCATCGATCCTCCCCAGCCCTCCTTAGCAAGGAGGGAGTCGAACCACCGCTCAAAGTCCGGGTTCTCAAGGGGGATTTAGGGGGATCGACCCTAGACTTTCCGCTTCTGCTAGCGCTTTGCAAACACGCCCCCGACACCTAATAAGCCGCTGAAGGAAAATAAACGCCGCGAGGCCGATGATAAACTCCGATCGACATCAGCGTCACAGGCTTGATCACGCGAAAGCCTTCTTGCAAACACCAGCGATACCAGCTTCCGGGCACAGTCGGCAAAATGAACGTCAGCGGATTCGGGCTGCGATCGCCTGCTGCCAAAAGGAGTGCCTGCATGTCGATTTCGGTTTGGGCGACGCCGTGCCCCCACAGTTCAAACGTCGTGGCGTAGGCGGTGATGCGGTTGTTTCGCAGGGCGACGATCGGTTTGAAAAAGCCCAATGCAATGCCGCGCTTCAGTTCCCCGGTGCGATCGAATCCATAGATTTGCTGACACAGTTCGCCACAGGCTGCGAGATCGTCCAGCGTCAAGTCGCGCACTTCGATTTCGGCAGTCGGCGGACTTTTGGGCTTGCCCGTTACTAAAACCAGCAGTTCTTGAATGTCAAATCCGACAGCGGGATAGAGAGACAGCGTGGCCGCGTTGACGGTATCTTGCGTCAGCCGAATCCCGATCGCACCTTTGCCGCGCTCCAAAACCGCCTCCATCAGCAGTCGCCCAATGCCGCGCTTTTGACAATCGGGCGCGACGGCGATCGGCCCCACGCTGTAGATCGGATTGCAGGCGTCGAGAAAATTGACGCCGACAATTTGATCGCCCTCCACTGCCACGATGCTGTAAACCTGTGGGTCTTGAATGCCAAATTTGGCAACGTCGATCGAAAATTTCAGGGTGGGAAATTCCGAGGGAAAGCCGTAGCGATCGGCAAAATCTTGAAACGCATCAAAAATAATTTGACCGCAAGCTTCAATGTCAGCCGTTGTCGTCGGACGAATGTGAATCATCAAATTGCAACTGAGTGAATTTTCATCTGAACAATGCGCCAGAAATTCATTTCGTGCATCGATTATCCCATTGAAACAAATCGATCGATCGCATTAAAAATTGTCGATCGCATTGCTATTTTTGAGTTGCAATTGAGCGGCGATCGCAACAGCATTCAAATTGATCAACTCACCCTCTTGCAAAATTTTTCTAGCCGTTGTAGGCTCAAGCATCACTCTTAGCTCACGAGGCTAGAACCACGTCCTTCGGGAAAGTGTATCCAGCACCCCCGAAGGACTAACCCTCAAAACTGATCACTCCAGCTTGAAGGCTAGCCTGATTGTACTCCGCTAGCCGCTCTTGCTGTTTTCAGTGAGGCGGCTTCGTGTGTGAGGTGTGGTGCAGAGAATCCAGTCATGTTTGACTGGTTCTCTGCTTCTTTCCCATACACAAAAATAGGAGCAACAATCATGCCAGAATTCATGCCGCAAACCTGCATGAACGATGAAGACTGCATGGACGATGAAGACTTGGAGGATGAAACGTTGGATGAGGACGTGTCGTTCATCAGCCTGCCCAACCCCAGCATCAAGTCCATGCAACACAGGCACGCGCCGCCACCAAGAGCCGAGTTTTTGCCGCCCGTCGATGACCCGGAAGTGCTGCGGGTGCTGGCAGTGGGGTCGCGAACAGTGGTGAACATCTTCGTGCATCGGCTGCACCAAGCGGGAATTGTGCAGTTCAACGAGTGGAGTCGGTTGCTGCCAACGCCGAATCCTGGTGAGTTCATGCGGCTTCTGACTAAACGCATTCCGCTCGATACCGTTCCGGGAGCGCGACGCGATCGCAATCCCTAAAACTAATCAACAGTGCGATCGATTTTTCGCAGATCGATCGCGCTGCTTCTAACAACATTGAACTTTATCGAGCGATCGAAAAATCACTCGTCGTCAGCCGCAATCCATCCGTTAGATCGGCAAACTGACCACCCGATCCAAATCCTTTTGCGGCTCCATTTTGGTTGTAAAACAGTGCGCCTGTTTTCCGAATGTAGGTGATTTCGGCAGTGCTGTTTCGCGCCTGCGCGATCGTGTTCACCCGCTTGAAATCCGATCGCTTCACATTGCCAAAAGCGGATCTGCTCAATACGATCGAGTCTTCGCCACGCTCAAAATCAGTGATGCGATCGATGCTCATCCGTCCGGTCGATCTCGTTCTGCTACGAGAAACATCACCAAACTGAAAATCATCTGCGCCTTCTCCACCTGTCAGCAAATCGGCTCCTGTGCCGCCAACAATCAGATCTGCTTCTGTTCCACCGCTAATTGTGTCGTTTCCGCCTCCACCATTGAGGCGATCGTCTCCCGCTCCACCGATTAGCGTGTCATTGGTTGCTTTTCCAGAGAGAGCATCGTCTTTGTCACCTCCAAGAACAATTCTAGAGAAGTTGAGTTTGAGAATATCAGTACCAGAAAAATCGCCAATGGTTTCAATAAAACCAACACCAGGAGAATTGGTAATTGAGTCAGCAAAAAAGCGAGTAATCCATACAACATCGCCATCTGCCTCGCCATTTTGATTGGAGTCTATTACCAAAGATTCAGCAGAGCGGTAGAACCCCATCACACCAGGAGCAAGGAGTCTTGGAACCGGAGAAACATTTGCGAACTGTAGAGTATCAGTACCAGCAGCATCGAAAATAATAACGCTGCTCTCGTTAGAGTCACCGATTATATAGGTGTCGTTTCCTTCTCCTCCAATAAGATTATTTCTTCCAGATCCTCCAATCAAAGTGTCATTTCCTGCTTCACTGTAGAGAACGTCATAACCGTCGCCGCCGTAAAGAGTGTCATCACCATCACCACCAAAGAGGGTATCCCAACCATTTCCACCAAATATGACGTCATCTCCGGCTTCGCCCATACCAACATCATCTCCGTCGCCTGTGTAAATGGTGTCGTTGCCCTTGCCACCTAGAATCCACTTCTCATCACCCGCTCCAGCATCGATCGTGTCATTTCCATCGCCACCATGAATTTCATCAATTCCGTCGCCTCCGAAAAGAGTATCGTCTCCGGCATGACCAACAAGGAGATCGTCCCCCTCACCTCCATCGATAATGTCATTACCTTCCTGAGAGGAAATGCGATCATTACCTGCGTAACCTCGCAGATAATCAGCAGTAATAGAGCCGATGAGCTTATCGTCAGCATCATCGCGCCCTTCAAGATTCGCTTGCTCGATTGAAACAGGTTGACCATCAAGCACGAGGGTCAATCTGCTGTCTTCTGCCCTTAGTTGCTGCTGTCGCCTTTCACTTAAGACTTCCCCTCGCATAAGCGCAGAAAAGATTGCACCCTCATCACCGGGAGAATCAGTGGCATTTAATTGGGCATCAAGAAAATGACCAACCGCTTCTAAAAGAACTTCGTCAGTTGCAATTGTATGAGTCCAGGGATCTTCATAAGCTTCTTTGGGCAGATGGAGATAGATTGTGTTGGTGCTTTCGACGTACCCGCCGCTTGCCCGTTCAAAGGGATTTTCAGTCAAAACTTTAATCTCAGGCCAATCACTCAAATCACCAATTCGCCATCGCCACACGATCGCCTCGACTTCAGCGCGATCGATTCCGTTGCCAAACGCCTGTGTAAATACACTAAAAAAATTTGGGTTTTCAACAAGGAGGTTCAGCCAGTTCTGAGTCATTGAAAGCACGATTTGCAAAGCGCGTGAATAAGACATAAAAGCTCTCAAGCGATTTTCAGATGTTGTGGTTTGATCCGAAAATACCCAAAACTATCTGCTTGAAGTATCCGTTTTTTCTCGTAAATGTTGTCTAGCTAAAATGAAGATTTGGTGAGGCTCGATCGCCCCTTCCATCCGCTAGAAATCTATTGCCATTAAAAAAAGCAGCCCTGATAACTTTGCAAGGCTGCTCTTAAATTCAATTGAAAGGTGAAAATTACTCGATCGAATGTCCCGTCGCTGTGATCAACTGTTTCATGGTTTCCTCGGATGCAGCAGATTCGATCGTGATCGTTTTTGCATCCAAATCCACATCCACTTTGGCATCGGGTTCAGTGGTTTTAATCGTTTCCACGATCGACTTTGCCACATCTTCGCTCGTCATACTAGGAACCGTTAGCTTCAACGCCATCTTTTTTCCTCAAATAAAATTGCAGCGTAAATACCAACAGCATTGCTACTGATTTAATTGTCAGCGTATAAAAATGCTTCCCTCGGTACATCCTACCCAGGGAAGCATTTTTCAAAAGGCGAAAGGATTAGCGGCCAACTGCATAGGAAACTAGATGCAGCACGTCACGCAGGACGCTGTAACCAGCCAAATCCCAAAGCAGATAGGCAGTGAAACCGATCATGGCTAGACGGCCATTCCACAGTTCAGCTTGGGGAGTCCATCCGAACAAAAAGGCATTGCGATCGACGCCATTGTATTCAGAAGCAACAGGAGGTAGATCGGTGCTAGAGCGCTTTTCTTGAGTTTGCATTGTTTTTTTCCTCAAATCCTCAAAGTTGGATAACAAAAGTTTTATTTGTTATGCCCTCATCGTAGCGATCGCAGTTGGGCGGGTGTTCAATCAAAAGGAATGCTCTGGCCCCTGCCTTTTGATAGGTTAAGTTCTGTTAACTACTGTCATTCGAAGCACTGATGAAAAGACCTGTAAAACAACTTATGAAACGACCTGAATCATCCTTGAGAACGATGTAACTCTATTCCTATTTGTTACCTTTGCTACAGTTAAACTGCTCGCATTTGATTAGCAAAATCGCATTTTAGGAGAACTGTATGACCGTTGCTGGTGACACCGATCGCAACCTTAATTCGTCTGTCGAAGCGCCAGAACGCACTGTCTCTGCTGTTTTCAAAGAGCGCAATCAAATTGATGATGTCATTCGCCGCCTCATCGATCGCGGCATTTCTCGCGACCATATCTCGGTTATCGGCAAAAATTTTCACAGCGAAACCCGCATCGCCGGATTCATCACCAAACGCGACGTGATTCTCGGTGGATTGAAGCAGGGCGCGGCGTTCGGCTCGTTCTTTGGCTCCATCTTAGGTCTGCTGACTGGCGTGGGCGTGCTGTTTGTACCGTTCGTCGGCACGATCGTTGCAGCAGGACCGATTGGCGCGTTGCTGCTGGGTGCGGCCAGCGGTGCGATCGCAGGTTCAGCCGGAGCCGGATTGGTGTCGGCCTTTGTCGCCTTGGGAATGCCAGAAGACAAAGCTGCCATCTATCAAACTCGCGTAGAAGCGGGCGATTTTCTACTCATGGTGGAAACGCCAAGCAACAAAACAGGCGAAATTCAACTGCTGCTGGAAAGCACTGGCGGTGAAGAAGTTTCCACGCTCGAATCCGCTTTACCTCGTCAAGGCCAAGGTGAAATTACCGACGCTAGCCAGCTTGCACCCGAAGTGCGATCGCACCTATCTGAAGCAGCGCAACAAACTTTTATCGATCGCTACAACGCCGCCTTAAAAGAAGATAGCGACGAAGCAAAAGCAGAACGTGCCGCTTGGGATGCTGTGCATCAGCAGTATGAAGAAGACGATCGCGGCGTCTGGTCAAAGCAAAAAACCTCCGTCTAATTCGTAGACAAAATTGAATTTATCCGCAAAAAAGGTACGGTCGCGATCGTGCGGTTGCCCAGAATCGCGATCAGTTCGTTGAGTTGGCCTGTGGGCACAACGCGATAGATTGCCGTTCCGGTGGGTAAACCTGTGGGACTGGCGGCGAGTGTGTAGTCGGTTTGCCATCCGTGCAGTTGAATCAGGTCTTCGATCGCGCTGAAGTCTGTAATCAGCGCATAGTCACCCGTTCCTGCTGTAGCAGAATGGGTGTCGTTATACAGTGCTCCTGCTGTCGTTCCCAGGATGAACAGATCTGCGCCGCTATTACCTGTGAGCGTGTCAATTTCTCCAGCCGCGCCCCCACTGCTTTGCAAGATGTCATTGCCCGCACCCCCATTGAGCAAATCGTGACCACCGCCGCTCAAAATATTATTGCCAGCATTGCCAACTAGCGTATTGTCGAGCGCATTTCCGGTTGCATTAATGTTGTTTGTACTGCTGAGCACTAAGTTTTCCAGATTTGCGCTCAGCACCCAGCTTACAGTTGAGCGGACGGTATCAATTCCCTGGTTGGCTTGTTCGACAATGCGATCGCCTGCATAGTCAATTAGATAAGTATCATTTCCTTGGCCGCCGTTCAACTGATCTTTTCCCTGCCCACCATCGAGCAGATCATCGCCCTTGCCTCCGATTAAACATCATTGCTGAGCAGTCCAAATAGCTGATTGTTGCTCGATTTTCCATGCAGTCGATCGTTTTTCTTGGTGCCTCGTAGCAGGTTTCGTTTGGCGGGGCGATGCTTGACAGCCATCGTTCACTTACTTAGAAAGAAATCACATCGAAAGTAAACTTGAAAGCGCAAGAATATGACCGTACTTCTACTGATTCCTCTTAACTCAGCGAGGCGTTGCTGCAAGTGATTTAGTAACAACACTCAGAAAAATGAATTGACAGTAGCAAACATTTTCAGCTTGCTCTAAAAGATTCGATGCTCTCTGTTTTACTTCATCGAACATCAAATTTTTATGTACTTTAACCTGTCTGAACTTGAGCAAGCGGGTGATGAGGGAGCGATCGGGTTCATCTGTTTCAACAAACTATTTCACTTGTCGCACTTAATTTATTAGAAGAAATTAGGAGAAGTGAGCAATCTCCGTGAAACTGCGAAGCTCTTCTATAGATGCTTAGAGCAAAGCTAGATTTGCCTCAAAGCGATCGCTTTATAGCAGCTTAATCTTCCTTTCAAAAAGCTTTCTTGTCAGCTTTACAAAATCTTCTTAAACCAAAATTTTTCAAGGTAGAAACATCATACAATTTCCGCAAATTCTCGATTCTTTATCAGCCTGCTACCGTATATAACTAAACCAGTCTCGGTTGTGTGCGTTACCTAGGTATTCAAAATGAGCAGCTTGAACGATCGTCCTCGTTTGACAACCAGTGCTGAAATTTTTGTTAATGAAGGCGAAGAAGTCGTCATTACAAGCGCCATGTTGCAGGTGAGTGATGACAGTAATTCTGCCCAAATTGTTTACCGAATCTCAGCCCTGCCGAACGAAGGCTTGCTGAAGTTCAACGGCAATGCGATCGCAGTTGGCAGCACCTTCACACAAGCTGATATTAACAATGGTCGCCTCACCTATTGGCACAACAGCAGCGATACGATCAGTGACCAATTCAGCTTTGTCGTGTCTGATAGCCCTGGTCTGATGACTCGTGTTTCGGTTGCCAGCGACGGTTCCCAAAGTGAGCGCAGCCCATATATCCACTATCTCACCCAAATTTCTGCAAATGGTCGGTATGTGTTGTTCGATGCGCTTGCCAGCAATCTAGTAGAGGGTGATACCAACAATCGGCGAGATTTGTTTGTTCACGATCGCGAAACGGAAAAAACCGAGCGGGTTTCGATCGCCACAGGTGGAATTCAGACCAATGACAACTCTTATCGCGCTTCTATTTCTGCCGATGGTCGCTATATTGCCTTTGAATCATTTGCCAGCAACTTGGTGAGTGGTGATACCAATCAAAGCATTG
Source organism: Microcoleus sp. FACHB-1515 (assembly GCF_014696105.1). Taxonomy (GTDB): domain Bacteria; phylum Cyanobacteriota; class Cyanobacteriia; order Elainellales; family Elainellaceae; genus JAAUTJ01. Next base: position 42,723 of record NZ_JACJPO010000063.1, on the reverse strand, counting down.
ATGTGTTTGTTCACGATCGCCAAACCAAAGAAACCACTCGTGTTTCAGCGGGTGCAGGTAGAGTTCAAGGAAATAGCTGGTCAGACGATCCGGCCATTTCTGCGGATGGTCGCTATGTCGTGTTTTCATCCGCATCCAATAATTTTGTGAGCGACGACACCAACAATTCTTCTGACATTTTTGTTTACGATCGCCTCACTGGATTAACTGAGCGCGTTTCGATCGCTACAAATGGAATTCAAGCCAACAACAGCTCTTTTGGAGCTTCAATTTCTGCCGATGGTCGTTATATCGCGTTTACTTCATCTGCGACCAACCTGGTTGAAGGTGACACCAACAGCCTTGCAGATTTGTTTGTTCACGATCGTCAAACGAAACAAACTACTCGCGTTTCGATCGCCTCCGATGGCAGCCAAAGAAATCGGCCAGCGTTTTTTTCATTTACCGAGCTAAGGTCTGTAATTTCAGCCGATGGTCGCTACGTTGCGTTTGAGTCGGATTCAAGTAATCTTGTGCCTGGTGATCGGATTTGGGGTTCCTCTGATATCTTTGTTCACGATCGCCAAACCGGAGAAACTTCACGGGTTTCGATCGCCTCGGATGGCACACCGGGAGATAGTAACTCGACCAATCCTGGCATTTCAGCCGATGGTCGCTATGTTACTTTCATCTCATCCGCTCGCAACTTAGTGGGCAACGATAGAAGCGGCGGCGGTGGCGTGTATGTTCACGATCGCCTCACAGGAAGCACCACTCTCGTTTCTGTCACTGCAACGGGCACTCAAAGTACGGATATTGGCACTTCTCCGATTACTGAGCCTAGCCCGACCATTTCTGCGGATGGTCGTTACATTGCTTTTGGCTCCTGGTCAAGTGATTTGGTAAGTGGAGATACCAATGAATCACTGGACACGTTTGTTTATGATGCGGGTGCAATTTTTGGTAGCGCATCGATCGCCATTCAACCTGTTCGCGATGGCGCAACCATTCTTGCTTCGAGTACGCCACTTTCCTATACCGAGAACGCAGCCGCTATCATCATTGACAGCGGACTTCGCATCACTTCTGGAGATAGTAATAGCCTGATCAGTGCGACTGTTGCGATCGAAAACTATTCCAGTCAAGAACAGCTCAACTTTACCGATCAAAACGGAATTACGGGGCGTTTTGACGAGACAACCGGAGTTTTAACGCTCACAGGTTTGGCTGCTCTCAGTGCTTATCAAGTGGCACTGCGATCGATTACTTACGCCAGCAGCAACGACAGTCCGACTGCGGTTCAAACTATTCGATTTCAAGTCAATGATGGGGTGATGGATAGCTCGCTCGCCATCCGCAGCATCAACATCAGCGGCGTGAATGACGCACCCGCCTTGGCGAATGTTAGCATCTTGGCGCAAACAGGTAGAGCCGTAAGAATTACGAGTGAAATGTTACAGGTGCGTGATCCCGACAGCGATCCTGAGCAACTGACTTACACACTCACTAGCTTGCCTGCCAGTGGTGTATTGCGACTCAATAATCGACTCTTGGGAATCAACGACACTTTTACTCAAACGGATATTAACAGCGGCAACCTTACGTATTTCAATCACACAGATGCGTCAATCGATCGCTTTGACTTCACAGTTTCAGACGGCAATTTTGTCAGCCGCATTTCAGTTGACCCCAGTGGCAATCAAACGAGGGGTGATTGGTATCCAACCGCTGAATTAACGACACCCGGACTGTCAGCCGATGGCCGCTTTGTCACCTACGCTTCGAGCGCGAATGATCTAGTCGTTGGCGATACCAATCATCAGCGCGATATTTTTGTGTTCGACCGCGAAACGTTCCAGACGACTCGCGTTTCGATCGCCTCCGATGGCACCCAGAGCAACAGGCTTTCTGACAGTCCTTCGATCTCAGCCGATGGTCGCTATGTCGCGTTTTGGTCGGAGGCCGACAATCTCGTTGAGAACGACACCAATCAGGTTGCCGATGCGTTTGTACACGATCGCCAAACGGGAGAAACCACACGCATTTCGATCGACTCCAATGGCATTCAGGGCAATGGCGGTTCTTATGGCACAACCATCTCGGCGGATGGCCGCTATGTGGCTTACTCCTCATTCGCGTCCAACTTGGTAAGCGGCGATACGAATTTTGAGCGCGACGTATTTGTCTTCGATCGCGAAACTCGTCAAACCACTCGCGTCTCGATCGATTCCAATGGCAAGCAAGGGTATGGCCTGTCTCGGTTTCCCCACATTTCCGGTAATGGTCGCTATGTCGCCTTCCACTCCAATACCAACAGCTTCGTGAGCGGCGATACAAACAATCACTATGATGTGTTTGTCTTCGATCGCGTCACAGGGCAAACCAGCGCGGTTTCGCGTAGTTTCCAAGGGGTGTTCGGCAATCGTGACTCGCTTGATCCGATGCTCTCTGCGGATGGCCGCTATGTGGTGTTTGAGTCGGAAGCGAGCAACTTGGCAGTCGGCGATACGAACAGCCGAGTTGATATTTTTGTGCACGATCGCCAAACCGGAGAAACAACGGGTGTTTCGACCAGTGCAGCCGGAAATTTTGGCAATGCCAATTCTTTTGATCCGGTGATTTCAGCCGACGGACGCTACATCACGTTTGCCTCGGATGCCAGCAACTTAGTCGAGGGCGACACGAACAATCGCACCGATATTTTCAGATACGATCGCCAAACTGAAGTCCTCACTCGCCTCTCAGACAACGGAACACAAGGCAACGGGGATTCTTACGCACCGATGATCGCTCCCGATGGGCAGTCGGTGGTGTTCTACTCAACGGCCAGCAATTTAGTGGGCGGCGACACCAATGGCCGCATCGATATGTTTGTCTTTGCCACCCAAGGCATTGGCGGCAGTGCAGCGATCGCGATTCGCCCTAATCAAACTCCACTCCTCAGACAAGCGATCGCCGACCAGACCGCTACTGAAGCAACCGCTTTCCGCTTCACGATCGCGGCGGATACCTTTGCGGATAACGATGCAAACGATCGCCTCAGCTACCGCGCCACGCTCGTAAATGGCAATGCGTTGCCGCAATGGTTAAGCTTTGATGCGGACACACGCACCTTCAACGGCACACCACCCCAAGCAAGTGCAAGTCATCTCAGCGTCAAGGTCATCGCGACGGACAGCGCGGGTGCAACGGCCAGCGATGTGTTTGCAATCGCGATCGCCGATAATAACTTCGCTCCAGGTGGCAGCACAGGCAGTTCCGGCAATGGTAGCACCAGCGATAGCGCGACTGGCAGCGATCTGGGCGATCGCAACTTCAGCATCAGCGGCAGCCCTGATCTAAGCAACCACCCGCCTGTTTCGCGACTTCCACAAATGCAAAGGGGAACTAGTCAAGCGGACACACTTGAGGGCAGTCATGAGGCGGATATTCTGCTGGGAATGGCGGGCAATGATGTTCTGCTGGGCAATGGGGGAGACGATCGCCTTGTGGGTAGCGCAGGCAGAGACACCTTGAGCGGTGGTACTGGCGCAGACCGTTTTATCTACAGTACGGGAGGCGTGGCAAGAGTACGTGACTCTACAGTGATTAATCGCGATCGCATCACGGACTTCAATGTGACTGAGGGCGATCGCATCCAGCTTGATTTTGACGGCAATTGGGCTTCGATCGAGCGACCGAGCGGCTTATTCAATGCAGGTCGTCAACGAACTCGTAGCCTGCGGGATGCGATTCAATCCGCTTTTGCAGACAAGAATCAGCGACGACGTGGCAAGCAACCACTCAGAGCCAACGAAGCGGCATTTCTAACTTGGAGAGGCCGAACTTTCCTAGCTGTCAATGATAGTAGTCTCCGTTCCAGAACGGCTTCAGGCGCAAATTTTTCACCTCGCCACGATCTGGTCGTTCATATTACGGGCATGGAGTCGATCGCTGCCGGAAGCCTCAACATTGAAACCTTCTTCGCCTGAACGTTCAGGTAGCAAAGTAAGATGCCTCTTCAATAGTGCCAGGGCTTACGCAGGTGGAGGTTAGGGCAAGTGATACGCTTCAATGCCCGTTGTTTATTTGACTTCAAGGCTGAAACTGCTCAATCTTCCAACATACGGCATACGCTTTTTGTGTGCCATGTGTTGAATTTTGAGTCAGGTTGTTGGTGACGATAAACTTCGCCGAGAGTCGGTGGAGACAATGACGCGGAACAATTTCACCTTAGCTGCTCAGCATCACCGTTCAATAAGGAGATTCAACCGAATCGATGCTGAAACTTTGCACGTTCTAAATCTAAGGAATGCTGTCTCAACGCTTGATGTAGAGCGTCCGTGTCCACCGTCAGCACTCGCCCTCGATCGGCAATTTGCTGTCCCCGAATCCACACCGATTCAACTACTTCAGTCGGTCGTCCCAGCACCAACAGTTGCAGCGGATTTGTGCGGGGCAGCATCGAGGGATGGTTGAGGTTATAGAGTACCAGGTCGGCTTCCATTCCAGCCGCGATCGTGCCAGTGCGATCGCTCAAATTCACGCCCTTTGCTCCTCCGACTGTTGCCATTTCGATCGCCCGTTCAGGCGTAATCCAGTTTTCGTAGTCGCCATCAGAAACCGTATGTAAAATCGTGCCCAGCTTAATCGCTTCGAGCAGATTTTGAGCATCGTTACTCGCTGCCCCGTCGCAGCCAAAGAACACATTCAGCCTTGCTTTCAGACACTTAAGAATAAGAGCTAAACCGCTGCCCAAACGCAGATTGCTCACCGGATTGAGTATCAAAGTTGCCCCAGTGGTGGCGATCAGCGCAATGTCTGCATCGTCTATCCAGACGCTGTGAGCCAGAGAAGTGCGCGGACTCAAGCAGCCCAGATTGTGAAGATGCTGGACGGCACTGATGCTGTAGCGTTCTTGAGCTAGACGGTGCTGAGTGCGGGTTTCAAGCAGGTGGGTAGCAAAGCTGGTGGCGATCGCTCAGTTGGGCACAGCCTTGGAGCAGCGCATCCGTGCAGCGGTGAAATCCGGTAGCTCCCAGCCCGACGTAAATTCCTCGATCGGGGTCATGAAACGATGAGAGTTTGCATACAAGGATTCGAGGTTGACGGTGACAGCGGTGGAAAGCGATCGCCCCTTACACTTCGGCAGCGCAACAAGCCTCTTCCTGCGACTTCGCCTGAATTTTAATCAGGGCTGCTAACTGGCGATGCATGATAATTCCTGGCTGATCTGAGGGCATGTGTTGCTCGGCAGTGATATCCAGGGGCGTGTCGCAGTCGGTAGACGCCAGCACCACTTTGTCTTCATTCACCACTTGGCGATCGAAGGCAATAATTGACTCGGTGCTGGCGTCTGCTTCGGTGTCGTTGCGAATGCAGAACTGGATGATTTGCGACGTGCGATCGCTCACCGGAGTCGCGGCGGTGAAAATCAAATGCATCAGCCCGTTGGGATAGATGATTTTGAGCGTGCAGCAAAAGGGGGCGTACCAGGTCGATTCCACCTATCGCACCGTCAGGCTATCTGGAATGTTGAGGTTCTGCTGCTGGCTAGGTGGATTCCCTACAGGCACTGTCGCGTAAACCTTTCCCAACTCCAGGGGCACAAGGTCAGACTGGGCGGGCTGAGGCTGCTCTTCCACACCAAAAGATGCCGCATGAACAATGCTGAAGTGGGCATTGTCAAAGGCAGCACGCGATAGCTCTTGGGAATCGCTGCACCGCGATCGAGTTGAGGCACATTCGTACAAATTCCTTGATCGGCTCAGGCGGCGATTTGTGCCTATTGTTGAATTTACCTAAACTTCTTCAAGATTTCATTTTTGAAAAGACTGAGTTAATTGGCACGGTAGGAGTTGCACAGTCTCGATCGATGCAGCACAATATAACAGCTAGATTACTTTAGCGATCGTGCTGAGTTTCACCTAGAGCCATCTACCGCTACTACAGGGCCTTCTAGGATTGCTGTTCCGCTGAACCGTACACTTTTCCAGTTGCTTCTGCTCCGCAAAGCACTGTATCTACCAGGTTTTATTCTCTGCTTAGCTTTTAGTTTGTCGGCACTTCTGCCTAAGAATTGCTTGACAGCGTTTGAATGTGCATCGCTGCGATCGCAATCAAAGGTTCATCGAATCGCGATCGTTTGCAAGCTGTTCTGCTTCGTGATCTACCTGAACCATTTGTATTGGTGCATCGAATTCGTTGCTGCGATCGCTCTGAGTCGATCGCGTTATTTCCTGTGCGAGGATTTTCTGATTTGAAATCAAGTCAATTGCTCAAAACGCTAGAAGCAGTTCGATTTAGCGGGCAACTCCTTCAAGCATCTTCAGCCGGATCGCAATGGAGCTTCTATCTATCACAGGGACGAATCTACTATGCAACAGGAGGTGAGCATCCTGTTAGAAGATGGCGAAGAAACGTAGCACTCTACTGTCCGCAAATGGCAAGGCATCGAATGCTTTGGTATTTCGATTTGGGCAATCTTGCGGCTGAATCATTTGGAATGGGCTGGGAGTATGCGCTGTTGAATTTATGGAGAGCAAAACAAAAAATTACAGATGAGCAAACCGCGAAATTAATTCACTCGATCGCGGTCGAGATTTTGTTCGATGTCGCCCAAGTTGGGACTGTCACCGAACAGACTCAGCCAGAGTCAAAGCTACCTGCTCTAGCAGCATTTTTGGGTGACACCGAAGCTGTTTCTGTCAGTATTGCGGATGCGATCGAAGAAGCGCAATTGCGCTGGCAGTCGTGGCAAACCGCCAAGCTCGATCGCTGTTCTCCTCATACAGCACCGCTGATTCGGCAGGCAGAACCGATGAGGAATCATCTGCCAAAGCTCTATCAAAGCTTGAGCAGTCGCCTGAACGGTCAGCACACACTTTATGAGTTAGCAACACAGATGCAGCGAGATGTCGTTGAAGTTGCGGCTTCGCTGCTGCCCTGTGTGCAGTTGGGTTGGGTCGAACTCATTCAGGTGGTTGACTTTCCTGTTCCGCTGTTTCGTCAAGATGTCCTAGAAGCTCCATCCATATCGATTCAAAAAAAAGCAGCAAAGATTGCCTGCGTTGATGACAGTAGTTTGGTGCAAAACATGATGAAAGGGCTGCTAACTTCTGCGGGCTATGAGTTCACGGGCATCAGCGATCCGCTGCGATCGATCGGCATTTTGATTGCTCAAAAACCCGATTTGATCTTTTTGGATTTGGTGATGCCAAACGCCAACGGGTATGAAATTTGTCAGCAGCTTCGGAAGCTTTCACAGTTTCACCAAACGCCAATTGTCATCTTGACGGGGAATGATGGCTACGCCAATCGACTGCGATCGAATTTTGTAGGAGCGTCTGACTTTTTGACAAAACCTTTAGATGCTGAAGCTGTTCTCAACGTGATTCAGAAGTATCTCAAAACCGAGTTTGTCTGATAGTTTGATTTGTGTTTCTAGGAGGAAATGACATGAGCACCGTGCTAGTAGTTGAAGATTCAATGACCGATATGCAGATTTTAATTCACTGTTTGCAGCAGGGTGGCCTGAACGTTTTGGTTGCCCAAAGCGGTGAAGAAGCGATCGCCACTGCTACAACTCAAAAGCCAGATGCAGTTGTTTTGGATGTTGTCCTTCCGGGCTGTAGTGGATTTGAAGTTTGCCGCAAGCTGAAGGCTGAAGCCGACACTAGCAACATTCCAGTTGTGATTTGTTCGACCAAGGGAGGCGAGATGGATAAATTTTGGGGCATGAAGCAAGGCGCAGATGCCTATTTGCCAAAGCCGATCGATCAAGAACAATTTGTTCGCACTGTGAAACAGCTCATTCAAAATTAGTTTGAAGCAACTATGGCTGATGTATCCGTGTCCGATATCTTCATGTCTGATGTCTCCGTTATTGATTCAACCTCCGCACCTATTGAAGTTGCGATCGAAGAATCAGGCAGCAGTGAACAGTTTTTGCGACTACAGCTTGTGGCAGGAACAACCGTGCTGCTGCCTGTTCATCAGCTTGCAGAAGTTTTGACGATCGAAACGCATCAAATCGTGCCAATTCCCCATTTGCCCAGTTGGGTGATGGGTATTTACAACTGGCGCGGCGAAATTCTTTGGATGCTCGATGTTGGACACTTAGGCGGTTTGACTCCCTGGTATCAACAATCGCATACGTCAATTCATTCGGTTGCTGTTTTGCAAATGGCTGAAGATGCAAAACCAAAAACGCTGGGGCTAGTCGTTAGCAAAATTGAAGAAATTGAATGGTGCGATCCTAATCAAATTCAGCCTTTCACGGCTGTGACAAGCAAACTGGCTTCATTAATTCAAGGCTACTGGTGCAAACCAAACGGTGAAGCTTTGGCCGTTCTGGATGGAGCAGCGGTGATTGCAGCCATGCCAGCCTAATTGTTTCCATCACGCTCATTGATTTTTTAACAGGGAAAGATTGCAATTTTTCTCATCAGATTAAACCGCGATCGAAAATCGAAAACTGACCCGCTATTTCCCCATTCAGCTTTTTCCGAGCAGCAATCTATTACTGTTGATGACGGAGTTCAACTCATGACTCAAGTTCCTTCTAAGCCTACTGCCTCCAACGTCTATCCTGAATTTGAGGAAATCAGCGATGCGTCGAACTGGACGGCCTCCTCGCCTGCACAACCTGCTTCTTCTGGATCAAGACACTCGCAGGCTCCGCACCTGAAACTGCTGCGCTGGTGGCAAAGTATCAGCATTCGCCGCAAGGCAACCGTCCTGGCGATCGCTCTGGGCGTAGTTCCCGTGCTAGTCGTGACTGGAGCCTCAGAATATTTTGCGATTCGTGCCCTCGAAGCCAACGTGCGTCGAGAGCAAAAAGCACGAGCGATCGCCGTCAGCCAGGATGTTGCGGGAATTGCGGCAGAACGATATCAGACGGTTCAAGCTTTAGCGCAAACTCCGTTTCTCACAGATGCTCAGTTGCGGAATGAGACTTCTACTCAGCAGCAGCAGCAATATTTTGAGCAGTTTCTCACGCAGGGCGTTAACAGTATTGTTGTTATCAATGCAAAGACGGGAGATGCTTTGGTGGAGGCGCGATCGCCCGATCAAGCAGCAACTTTTCCCAACTTCAACGACATTGACTACTTTCAAGCAGTCATTCAAACCAAGCAGCCCGCGATCGCTCCGGTGCGCCGTTCAAAAGCCACCAATGATTTGTCATTTCTGGCTGCTGCACCTGTTTTCGATCGCCAAAGTGGTGAACTTCTCTATGTCATCCGCACGCGCACCTCAACAAGCTACATCAGCGATCGAATTCAGGCGAGCATTAAGGCTCGTGCTGAGTTAGTCGGCGAAGATCAAAAGACCAACTACTACATTGCTGATGACGAAGGAGAAATCTTTGTTTCTTCCAATGCCGAAGAAATTGAGCAGCCGTTGAACAAATTCTTTCCGACTTTTACGCAGCTTGCTGAGGCCGATCGCGCCGAAGCAACCCGCAGCCGAAACGCGATCGACAACGAAGAATATTTGCTGAGCTACGCACCGCTGAAAGAAACGGCGCAGCTACCCGATCTCGATTGGGGCATTTTGGTTGCAGAAGATAGCGCCATCGCTTCGGCTGCCCAACGTCAGCTTTTGCTAGCGCTCGTTTTGGGACTTGGCCTCACTGCAATGGTCGTTTCTGCGCTGGCAACGTATTTGGCTGATCGCGCCACCTACCCAATTTTGGATGCAGCCGAGGCAGTCAAGAAAATTGGAGAAGGCGATCTCGATGCTCGCCTCGAAGTTGGTGGACGAGACGAAATTTCCGCTTTGGGAACCAACATCAACAACATGGCCGCGCAGCTTCAAACGCTGCTGGCTGCCCAAACCTTTGAAGCCGCACAGGAACGCCTGCTGACGACAGCAAAAGGATCGGGAGTTCTCGGTCGAGCAGAACTGCAAGAAATTTTTAATCAGGCCGTTGAAGGCGCACGCACGCTGCTCAACCTCGATCGCGTCGTTATCTACCGCTTTGAGGGCGATTCAGGTCACGGCATCGTGGCCGAATCAGCAGCAGCAGGCTGGCCGAGCGCATTAGAAGAAGGCGTGAAGGATTCTTGCATTCCCACCGAACTGCGGGAAGCCTATCGTCAGGGACGAGTGGTTGCGACGCCTGATAGCGCTGAGGCTGAATGGAATCCAGACTACATGCAGCTTATGGAGCGCCTGCAAGTCAAGGCGAATCTGGTTGTGCCGATCGTAGGGAGCGATCGCCTCTATGGTCTGCTGATTGGACATTCCTGCTCAAAGCCGCACCAGTGGGAAGAAGTTGAAATCAACCTGCTCAAGCGGCTCGGCAGTGAACTGGCCTTGACGATCTATCGGGTTGAACTGCTGGAGCAAACTACGAATCTGGCCGAAGAGCAGCGGCAAATCAAAGAAGGGCTGCAAATGCGAGCGCTAGAGCTGCTTCAGGAAGTCGATCCGATTAGCCGAGGCGACCTGACGACTCGCGCCAAAGTGACGGCGGATGAAATTGGAACGATCGCGGACTCCTACAACGTGACGGTCGATAATCTGCGGCAGATTGTGTTGCAGGTGCAAGATGCGGCCAACCAGGTCGCAACAACGACTTACACCAACGAAGCTTCGATTCAAACGCTGTCGGCTGAAGCGCTGGAGCAGGCAAAATCAATTTCGATCGCGCTCAGCCTGGTGCAGGAGATGGCCGAAGCCGTGCAAACCGTCGCCCACAGCGCGGCTGAGGCAGAAATGGCCGTTCAGCAAGCCGCCCAAACGGTCGAAGTCGGTGACGAAACGATGAACCGCACCGTTGTTGGCATTCAGGGCATTCGAGCAACGGTTGCCGACACCGCAAAGAAAGTGAAACACCTCGGCGAATCTTCTCAGAAGATCTCGAAGGTCGTTGAGCTGATTAGTGCTTTTGCTGCCCAAACGAACATGCTGGCGCTGAACGCTTCGATCGAAGCGTCTCGTGCGGGTGAAGAAGGCCGAGGCTTTGCTGTTGTTGCCAACGAAGTGCGCGGCTTGGCGCGACAGTCTGCCGAGGCAACCGAGGAAATTCGCAGCTTGATTTCCAGCATTCAGTCTGAAACGAATGAAGTGGTGGCCGCCATGGAAGCGGGGATCGAGCAGGTTGTTACCGGAACCAAACTGGTCGATGAAACTCGCCAAAGTTTGAACAACATCACTGCCGTCAGCGCTCAAATTAGCAAGCTGGTCGAAGCGATCGCGCAGTCCACCGTTATGCAGTCTCAAGCTTCTGAGGTGGTGACGCAAACGATGAAAGATGTGGCAGCGATCGCTGAGAAAACTTCGACTGAAACCAGTCAGGTGTCATCGGCCTTTGAGCAGCTTCAACAGGTCGCTCAAACGCTGCAAAAAAGCGTCAACCAGTTCAAGGTGAGCTAGTTAGACCAAACCGTGTCGTGTCAATTGAACAAGGAACCCATGTACGATTTAACGTCATTCTCGAACAGCCAGATGCAAAGTTGCGCGATCGCTCTTCGCAACATGGATGCCAACGCCCAGAGTATGGAAGAGGTCGCAAATCGCATGGTTCGCTATCTTTATGAGCAGCTTGTTAACCCAGAAACGGGTGAACCTGCTTGCGCTTTGGTGCGGTTTTTCAGAACTTATTCCTATCGAGATCTCAATGGTGATCTTCAAGAGTATGCTCGCGATCTCATCGGCGGTCGATCGATTCCTCTTGGAACAAAATGCCTGACGCTGTTGGCAACCGCAGGCGACGAACCACACTGGAACTCCAGGCATGAATCAAGCGGTCACAAAGCAATTCCGCTGATCGACAAAGACTTTATCGATCGCGCCCCGATGATCTCGCAACTCATTCAACAGTTTGGCCTAGAGATCAGCACCGTTTTGGAACCAACTCCTGAAGTGCTGGTTGATCTGGAAAGAACAACGTTCAACGTGTTCTACATTCCTGAAGCATTAGGAAGTGCTTACATCCCTGCACAAAAAGATTTCGTGATTCCCTATGGAATTCGATCGATTTTGGGTTTTGGTGGAATGCTGCCTTCTGGCAATTTGTTTGCCATCATCTTGTTTGCCAAAGTTAGCATTCCGCGCGATACAGCAAATTTGTTCAAGTGGATTTCTGCATACGGCAGAATTGCCGCAGCCGCCTTTGATAAAAAAGCGGTTTTCACGGGTAGTTAAACACCACAAAATCAGGATGCCGCCGTGATTGTAGAACGTTCATTATTAGGAAAACATGGCAACCTATCCTACAAAAAAATCTGCAAGCTTGCGTCCAAACTGTTTGTCGTTTGCGGATGTTTTGAGTCAGTCTGTTTCACTGGCTGCACCTTCGATCGGCATTGCATTGAATATTCCTTTAGTGTTTGCAAGTGCGGGTAACGGTGCGTGGTTAGCATTTACACTTGCCACGATCGGACTTGTGCTAGTTAGCCTCAACATCAATCAGTTTGCACGTCGTTCTGCTTCTGCTGGCGCACTCTATCTTTACGTTGCGAAAGGATTAGGTTCAACAGTGGGAATCGTTTGCGGTTGGGCACTGACGCTTGCCTACCTGCTGGTTGCAGCGGCGGTTTCAGTGGGCTTTGCAGAATATGCTGGTATTGTGCTAACTGAGTTTGGACTTCAGGTTCCTTCGCTCTTATTGTGTGTGCTCTGCGTCGGCTTTGCCTGGTACTACGCCTATACCGACATTCAACTTGCGGCGATGCTCATGATCATCATCGAAGTTGTGGCAATGAGCTTTATTTTGCTGCTGGCGTTTTTGATTTTAGGACATCATGGTTTTCGCCCAGATGTTGAGCAGTTGACGCTGGCTGGCACAACGCCAGGCGGTATCAGTTTGGGAATGGTAATCGCCATCTTCAGCTTTGTTGGTTTTGAAAGTGCAGCAACTTTAGGGGATGAAGCTAAATCGCCAACGCGATCGATCCCGCGCTCTCTGGTTTGGAGCGCACTCTTAATTGGCCTTTTCTTTATGCTCTTGTCCTACTCTGAAGTACTGGGCTTTCGCAGTAACGAAACACCCTTGAATGAAGCAGCTTCTCCCATCAATGTTTTGGCTGACTTAGTTCGAGCGGATCTATTAGGCGTCGGCTTAACGGTTGGCATTGCTTTTAGCTGCTTTAGCTGCTGTCTTGCGAGCATCAATGCGGCCTCCAGAATTGCTTATGCGCTAGCTCGACACAGCTTCTTTCCTACGCCGCTCGGCGTCGCTCATACACGCAATCGAACTCCTCATATTGCGGTTTCGATCAGTGCGCTGCTGGCATTTTTGATTCCGGGTTCAATGCTGCTATTTGGCATGGCGCCCACCGAAATTTATGGCTACTTGGGAACCATTTCAACTTATGGATTTTTGACTGCTTATCTGCTCGTTTCGATCGCGGCTCCCGTTTATCTATCGCAGCGTGGAGAACTTCGATCGCACCATTTAATCATCTCCATTCTGGCTGGATTCTTTATGTTAATTCCAGTTGCAGGCAGCTTCTACCCGGTTCCATCCTTCCCCTTCAATATCTTTCCCTATTTCTTCTTGCTCTACCTTGCGGCTGGAGGTTGGCTGTTCTCAACGCTAAGTCATCGCGCTCAAATCATTAAGAACATTGAGCGTGATGATGTAGCCGAAGGACAACTCAGCGATTAGCGTCATGAATAGTTAGCCTACGCTTCGTTTGTATTTTGAGTTCGATCGCTGCTCCGCTCGAAATCGATGACATTCTCTTGATGCAGCAAATCTCGATCGCGACTGTAACGCATGAGTGATGAACGATGGCAATGAATTCTGACATCCGCGACCAAGCCTATCAATTTTTTGTGGAAGAAGCGCCTGAGCTTTTACAGGCGATCGAAGCAGAATTGCTGACGCTTCATTCCGAGCGCAGTACCGCACAAATTCACGTTTTGATGCGGTCAGCGCACTCGCTCAAAGGTGGAGCAGCGAGCGTTGGCTTAGAAACAATTGCAGCGATCGCTCACCGTTTGGAGAATATTTTTAAGGCGCTTTATAGCGATAGCATTGATATTAATTCAGCTCTCGTTAGCCATCTGCTTCAGGCTTATGATTGCTTGCGTCTGCCGCTGATGGAGCAGATTACGACCGGAAATCTTGATGTCGAACAAGCATTCGCGATCGCAGAGCCAGTCTTTCAGGAAATTGAGGCGGTTTGTGGCGATGCCTTGACGCAAACGCGAACCTATATTCCGACTTCCGAAGATATGGGCGTTGATATGGTGGCGTCAATTTTTGAGGTGGATGTTGCTGAAGGACTCGATCGCCTCGCGGCAGCAGTCGCCAATCCAGAAAATCATGAAATTGCAGGAGAACTGCGAGCGCAAATTGAAGTGTTCGCTGGATTTGCTGAGCTGTTAAATCTACCAGAATTTGGCGCGATCGCTCAATCGATCGAACAGGCTTTAGACACTTCGTCCGATGCTTTAGAACTTGCGAAGCGAGCGATCGTTGAATTTGAAGCTTGTCGGCAAGCGGTTCTCAGCAAACGTCGCTCCAGTGAAAAACCTGCTTCGGTTGCTATTGAAGCAGTACCGATTGAGATTGACGATCCGCCTATTACCGCAGTCGAGGGTGCAGATCTCGAAGCGGCACTGTTACAGCTTGATGGTCTTGAGAAAATTTTTGGAGATGCGATCGAACAGCCTGTGTCGGTCGATGACTCACCACAAAAGGTTGAAGAATCGATCGAAGCTTTCACAGCAGGATCATTAGAATTAACCGCTGCGATCGCGCTAGAAAACTTATTTGATGACGCAGAAATTGAAGCGATCGAATCAGAAATTGAATATGAAGATTCAGCTTTGGATTTGGCTTCAGAATTCAGTCAAGCTGAGACAGAATTAGCTCAAAATTTTGCTGTTTCATCTCAAATCGATGAGAGCAGCTTTGTCACTGAAATTGAAACTGCTTCTAATTCTCATCCGCTGATTGATCTTGAAGTAACGGAGGCGATCGAAACAGCATCAGTCGATCGTTCTTTGACTGAATCAGTTGCTCCAGCCTTACCTTTGCTGGAAGAGGATAAATTATTACCAGCCCTTCAACCAGTTCAGCGTTCTAGTCGTCAAGCGCAAAAGGGGCGATCGCGTCAAGCATCAGCCAGCCATCTTACCGTTCGAGTGGATTCGTCTCGATTAGAGAAGATGAATAATTTAGTCGGTGAACTAGCAATTAATCGCGATGCGTTGTCCCTTCAAAACGATCAGCTACAGGCAATTTCCCGTCAACTATTGAGTCGATTTGAACGATTTCAAGCAATGGTCGGACAGTTGCGAGAAATTTCGGATCAGATGTTAATTGCTCCAGAGCGTTATGGCTATGCTGCAACGATAACTAGCAAAATGCCAGAGGCAGCAGCGATCGTTTACCCGGCAATTCCGTCAGCAACAACAGCGGAATTTGATCCGCTAGAAATGGATCGATATGGAGCGCTTCACCCGCAGTTTCAAGAGATTCTAGAAAATCTAGTGCAGCTTGAAGAAAGCATTGATGACATTACTTTATTCGCCAGACAGTCGAATCAATTGCTCGACCAGCAGCGCAATCGCCTCAGCCAGTTGCAAGACGAAATCATTTGGGCACGAATGCTGCCGTTGAGCGAAGTGGTCGATCGATTTCCTCGAATGCTGCGCGACCTTTCAACCAACTACGGAAAGCCAGTTCAGCTCACGCTAACTGGGGCAGATGTACTGGTTGAAAAAGCAATTTTAGAAAAACTACATGCGCCACTGCTGCATTTGCTGCGAAATGCATTTGATCACGGCATCGAATCGATCGATCGCAGGCTGGAGCAGGGTAAATCAGAGCAGGGACAAATTGAAATTCGTGCTTATCATCGTGGCAGTCAAACGATTATTGAAATTCGAGATGATGGGCAAGGAATTAATCTAGATCGCATCCGCGTTCGGATTTTGCAACTCGGCTTGCTTTCACCCGAACAACTGATGCTGATGCAGCCAGAGCAGCTGCTTGAATTTATTTTTGAACCGGGATTTTCCACTGTCGATCGCGTCAGTGAACTATCGGGACGTGGCGTCGGACTCGATATTGTTCGCTCGCAACTTCGATCGGTGAAGGGCGCGGTAACGGTTCGCTCTGTGCCGGGTCAGGGCACCACGTTTACGCTCGCGCTTCCTCTGACGCTCACGATTACAAAGTTGATTGTTTGCCTAGTTGGTTCTGCTGCGCTGGCGCTTCCGGCTGACAGCATCGAAGAAATTTTGACGCCCCAGCCGACTCAGGTGAAACAGTCTGGCGCTGAGCGGTTGCTCGCTTGGCACGACCAAATGCTTCCGGTCTATCGACTGGGCGATCTGCTTGCTTATGGCTGCCCACAGCTAGAAATGCCGCTGAGCAAAGCTTTCGTCAGCGTTCCGACTCCGACAGATTGGGCTTTGCCCGTGCTGATTCTCCGACAGGATCAGCAGCTTTTCGCCCTCGAAGTCGATCGCCTCATCACCGAGCAAGAACTGGTGATCAAACCATTTGGCAGCACGATCGCGCCACCGAACTATCTGTATGGCTGCACGATTTTGGCAGACGGCAGCCTCGTTCCGATCGTCGATGCAGTGATGCTGCTCAATTTCAATCAGGTGCAGACCCAAGCTCCGCAACGGCCACCAACTCACCTTCCTACGCCACAGGTTCCCACCATTCTCGTTGTGGATGATGCCGTGACGCTGCGGCGCACGCTCGCCCTATCGCTTGAGCGAAACGGCTTTCGCGTTCTGCAAGCGCGAGATGGACGAGAAGCGATCGCCCAGCTTCAGAAAAATCCGTTTGTGAAGCTGATCGTCTGCGACATTGAAATGCCGAACATGAACGGCTTTGAATTTCTCAGCCATCGCCGCCAAGACAATCAGCTTGCAACAATTCCCGTCGTTATGCTCACTTCGCGCAGCAACGACAAACACAACTGGCTCGCCCGACAGCTCGGCGCAACCGCCTACTTCACCAAGCCGTTCCTAGAGCAAGAATTTCTCGGCGAGATTCGGGAAATTCTGAGTCGATCGCTTTAAGTCCTCAAAGACAGGGGTTGTCCCAAATTTTAGGAACCAGATACCCAATGAACTGACTTCTCACGACGCTTCATTCTTCGCTCACTTTGCCGCGCAGCGCCTTGATCTGTCCGCGTTTGCTTTTGCGATCGAGCCGCTTGACTTGAGAAGTGCGAGTGGGCCGACTGGCCTGCCGCAGCTTCGGGCGCACGATCGATCGCTGAATCAGCGTTTGCAGTCGATCGAGGGCGGCTTGGCGATTTTGCGCCTGGGTGCGATGTTCCTGTGCCTTGAGGACAATTACGCCGTCTTGAGTGATGCGGTGATCTGAAAGCTTGAGCAACCGCTGCTTGTAGACATCGGGCAGGGATGAGGCCTGAATGTCAAAGCGCAACTGAATTGCCGTAGCGACCTTGTTCACGTTTTGCCCGCCTGCGCCTTGCGATCGCACCGCCCGAATTTCAATCTCATCGTCAGGAATGCTGACCGTATTCGTAATTTGCAGCATGATTTCATCAAAAGCGCGATCGATCCCAAAATAAAACGGTGTAGTCGAGTGGTGAATCTGCCCGCAGCGGCAATTTGACAACTAGGGCTGCGCTTCAAGAATCAGGTGGAGGCGCATGGAGTCACTTGGCCGATCAAGCACGTCAAGATGCGAGTGCGAATATGCTAGTTTGGCAGTTGAGTCAACTGCTGGAACTGATGCATACGAGCAGGACTTTTCAATGGCTCAACTGGCAAACAACCTGCACAACGGCAATTCATCTAGCGTGGCGGACGAAACGGGCACGCTGTTTCACTCGGCAGGCGGCAGCATCCAGGCTTGCGATCGCGTAGCAGAGCAACTATTAGGCTACAGCACCCAGCAGCTTGTCGAAATGACGATCGCGGATTTCATGGGCAGAATGATTTGCCCAAATGGGTCAGCAATTGCCCCAGATGATTTTCCAGCGATCGTCGCGTTGCAGTCGGGTCAGCCCTGCCGCAATGTGTTGGGCTTCCAGAAGCCAACAGGTGAGCGAGTGTGGATTTGCTTCAATGCCACACCGCTGTTTCAGTCGAATGCCAGCACGCCTGATGCAGTAGTGACCACGTTCAGCCCGGTTGCCAATGCAGCTTCATTGCTGCCAATCACCGATCGACCAGTCATCGATCGCAGCGAACAGCGATTTCGTCAACTGGCGGACTCGCTGCCGCATATTGTCTTTGCAGCGCGACCAGACGGCAGCATCACCTATGTCAACCGTTTCGCCCAGGAATACACCGGACTGGGTGACGAACTGCTAAATCAAGGCTGGGCGGAGTGCATTTATCCAGACGATCGCGATCGCGCTTTAGCGACTTGGATGCAGGCGGTGCATTCCGGCGAAGCTTATGAGATGGAGTGCCGCTTCCGCAAAGCCGATGGCACTTATCGCTGGCTGCTCAGTCGTGGCTTGCCCGTTCGCGACGGTGACGGGCAAATTGTCGAATGGGTTGGCGGCTGTGTTGATATTGACGATCGCAAGCAAGCAGAACAAGCGCTACAGGCAAGTGAAGAGCGATACCGAGCATTTGTGCAGCAAAGCTCAGAAGGCATTTGGTGCTTTGAAGTTGCTCCCATCTCGATCGACTATCCGGAAGACGAACAAATTCAGCATTTCTATCAGCATGGTTACTTATTTGAATGTAATCAGGTGATGGCTCAAATGTATGGCGTTTGCGCTCCCGAAGATTTAATTGGGGTGCGGCTCGCTGATCTATTAGTGCCATCTGACCCGCGCAATTTGGAATATTTGCGGGCGTTTATTCGATCGAATTATCGGCTGGTTGATGCTGAGTCTTATGAGCTTGATCAACAAGGAAATCCCAAGATTTTTGTGAATAATTTGATTGGAATTATCGAGGATGGAAAGCTGGTACGCGCTTGGGGATCGCAGCGAGATATCACCGATCGCAAGCAGGCAGAAGCAGCTTTGCAGCAAAGCGAAGAACGTTATCGGTATCTGGTTGAAACTATTCCGCAGTTGGTCTGGACGGCGAATGCAAACGGTGTCCTGATTGATATTAATCAGCGCTGGTCAGACTTTACGGGTTTGACGCTGGCGCAAGCTCAAACAGAAGGCTGGGAGGCGATCGTGCATCCAGACGATATTGCAACGCTCAACCACAAGTGGGAAGTAGCTCAACAAGAGGGCTATTATCGGGCTGAAGGTCGAATACGTCGGGCAGATGGAGCCTACTGCTGGCATTTGCATGAGGCAATTCCGCTGCGGGAGCAGGGTGAGGTGGTTAAATGGTTTGGCACAGCGACGGATATTGAAGCCCAAAAACAACTTGAACAGCAGCGGCAAGCTTTGCTAGAACGAGAGCAAGCTGCCCGTGAACAAGCAGAAACCGCGAATCGAATTAAAGATGAATTTTTAGCTGTGCTGTCGCATGAATTGCGATCGCCGCTCAATCCGATTTTGGGCTGGTCAAAGCTGTTGCAGCAGGGAAAACTGGATGCAACCAAAACGGCGAATGCCCTTGCCGCGATCGAGCGCAACGCTCAGCTTCAATCTCAACTGATCAGCGATTTGTTAGACATTTCTCGCATTCTGCGCGGCAAGCTGAATCTCGAAGCAATGCCTGTTGATTTGGGCGCAGTCATCCTAGCGGCGTTGGAAACGGTTCACCTAGCAATCGAAGCCAAATCTGTTCAGATTCAAACTACGCTTCCGCCCACCGTCGTGACTGTCAACGGCGATGCTGGACGGTTGCAGCAGATTGTGTGGAATCTGCTCTCGAATGCCGTCAAATTCACACCCAGCGGCGGACAAATTACCGTCGAACTGCAACAACTCGATTATTTCGCTCAAATTCGAGTGATTGACACTGGAAAAGGAATTTCTCCTCATTTTCTACCGCATGTGTTTGAGTATTTTCGCCAGGAAGACAGCTCGACCACGCGCAAGTTTGGAGGATTGGGATTAGGATTAGCGATCGCTCGTCAAATTGTTGAGATGCACGGCGGCCAGATTAGTGCAGAAAATCGAGGAGAAGGACAAGGAGCTATTTTCACAGTGCAACTTCCCCTTGCGCCTGCATCAAGTCGATCGCCGTCTTCAGCGTCCACTTCAACTGCAACCGATGATTTAACTGGCATTCGCATTTTAGTCGTCGATGATGAAACAGACTCTCGCGAATTTGTTGCCTTTGCGCTGGAGCAAGCGGGCGCAATCGTAACGGCTGCTGCCTCCGGAGCGGAAGCACTTCACCAAATCGATCGATCTCCTCTTGATCTAATTGTTAGCGATGTTGGAATGCCCGACATGAACGGCTATGTGCTGCTGCAACAGGTGCGGGAATCGAAATTAGCCAAACAAGTTCCAGCGATTGCCGTAACTGCCTATGCGGGAGAATTCGATCGACAGCAAGCGATCGCCGCTGGATTCCAAAAACATATCTCCAAGCCAGTTGATCCTGAAGTGCTTATTGAAGTCGTCAGGTCTTTGATTCAGTAAAGCGATCGGATTTTATGCACTTGTTGTTACAACCGTTTGTAGAGACTTGAACGTTGATTAAGTTCATATACAGCCGCCGATCATGAGAAATGGTGTGCAAGCTGGACGGCTGTGCAGCTAAAATTCAAGCGGCTTTATCCAACTTCTACCTTGTCATAATCGTTGCGGCAGACTACTAGGAGCGATCGATGAACACGCAGCAGATTGAACTCTATCAGCGTCTTCAGGCATTTGCACTGGATGAGGCCAAAGCGGATTTTCCCTTTAGTGCGCGGCTCGCTCACGAAAACAACTGGTCGATCGCGTTTGCGAAGCGGGCGATCGAGGAATACAAAAAGTTTGCGTTTCTTGCAGTGATCGCTGGTCATCCGGTCACGCCCTCCGATCAGGTAGATCAAGTGTGGCATCTGCATCTCACCTACACGCGATCGTACTGGGACGAGTTTTGTCCACAGGTTTTGCAAATGCCGCTGCATCACGGTCCCACCAAAGGCGGAGCGCAAGAACAAAACAAGTTCAACGATTTGTATGCCCGGACGATCGCCAGCTACAGAACTTTCTTTGGTACGCCGCCTGCTGATTTGTGGCCTGCGCCACATCTGCGCTTTGGGCGCGATTGCCGCTTTGTCCGGCTCAACACTCAGCAAAATTGGGTGATCCCCAAGCCTGACTGGTCTGCACTTCAACAGCAATTTGGGTCGCTGCCAGCGGCGATCGGATGGATAGCGATCGCCGTTCTGCTCACAAGCTGCACTGCTGCAACCTTGCCGAATCCGCTCAATTTCGTAGGCTGGCAGTTTTTGCTGTTCTACACGATCGCGGTGGTGAGTGCGTTTGGAGTCACGTGGCTGTGGCGATCGCGGGTGTGGAGATCCACAGTTGAATCCGTCGAGTCAAATCTGCACCCCTATGAAGTCGCTTATCTGGCGAGTAGTGCAGAACGAGCGATCGCCACATCGATCGCCAGCTTAATTCAGCGACAGCATCTACAGCCTGTCGAGGAATCAGGTCGAGTTGCAGTCCGCACACCGCTCTTGGCTACGGCGCATCCGCTGGAAGCTGCCGTGATCAGCAGTTTAGAAGAAGATCCCGATCGCCCTGTTTGGGCGCTTCGCTGGCGAACGGAATCGGCTGCACAAGCGGCAACGGCAGCGATCGCGCAGCACCTCCAGCAGCTCACGCTTTTGATTACAAACCAGCAAGTGCGCCTGCTGCGCCTGACAATGCTGCCGATCGCAGCGGTTTTGCTGCTGGGAATCGTCAAAATTGGCGTGGGAATCAGTCGCGATAAACCTGTTGGCTATCTGATGGGCTTGTGCTGGCTAACGGCGATGTTGGGCTGGACACTGCTGGAACTGCCGCGATCGACTCCTAGCGGCGATCGCTATCTCCAAACGCTGCGAGAGCAGGTGGAACTGCGATCGTTGAATCCTGATGATCTCGACGCTTTCTTGCTGAGGTTTGCGCTTGATGGGCGATCGGTACTTGCAGGCAGCAGTCTTGCTGCGCTGTGGCAAGCGGCTCCACAGTCCACCTCCACCAGTCTCAGTACCGACAGCGGGACAGCGGCAGGCTGTGGCGGCGCGGGTTGCGGTGGCTGCGGCGGCTGCGGCGGCTGTAGTGGGTGAACGCTCGATCGCCCGGATTCAAAGGCTATTGAGGTTGAAAGGGAGTGAACTGTCCGCCCAAACCTTCAACGATCGCTTGAGTGTTGGCGATTAGCATTTTTGGGTAGGTGTCGCCTGCGCTGCCTGCTTCGCCTAGCCCATCGGCAAACAGTTCGCGATCGGAAATTTTGACATTAGCTTCTTTGGCAACGGTCTCCAGCAGTTGAGTATTTTCGGTTGCTTCTGCAAAAATTGTCGGAACCTGAGACGCTTGAATTTCCTCGGTCAGTTCGCGCACTCGTGCGGCTGTCGGCTGTTCATCTGTGCTGAGTCCTTGCAGTGCGCCCTCAACCGGAATGCCGTAAGCTTCCGCAAAGTAGCCGAGCGCGTCGTGCGTGGTGACAAGCTTACGGGAATTCGCGGGAATCGTCGCCACTTGAGCTTTGATCCAGTCGTTGATCTGCGTCAATTCGGTCGTCAGCGCTTCGGCATTGCGGGCGTAGAGTTCCGCATTGGCGGGCGCAGCTTCAGACAGCGTATTTTCAATCACTTCCACCATGCGAATGCCGTTTTCAGCACTGTGCCAAACATGCGGATCAGGAGTTTCGCCTTCCGCATGGGCTTCGTCTTCGGCATGGTCATGCGCTTCGCCTTCGGCGTGGTCATGTCCATGTTCTTCATCCTTTTCCTCGCCATGCGCGTGACTGTGTTCGCCCATCAGCGGATTGGGAACGGCTTCTTCCCCAACCGCCACTTTCGGAATTGCACTGGAGGACGCTTCGATCAGGCGGATTAGGCTCGGTTCAAAATCGTAGCCAAAATACAAAATCACTTCGGCATCTTCGATCGCCCTTCGATCGGCAGGCGTTGGCTCATAGACGTGCGGATCAACTCCGGCTTGAACGAGGCAGGTGAGGTCGATCGTTTCAGCCGCGATCGTCTCAGCCAGATCGCACAAGACGCTTCCTGTTGCCACAACTTTGAGCGTTTCCGTTGCGGCAGGCGATTGAGCAGTGGGGCTGGAGCCAGCCTGATTCGTTGACGTTGAAGCGTTGCAGGCGACTAGACTGGCAGTCAGGGCGAGCAGGCCAAATCTCCAAGGGGTAAAAATCTTCATTGGCTTTTGCGAGTGTTACGATCGCTGAGTATAATGATAATCGTTTTCAATTTGACTTTTCATGTTAGAGGTTCAACAGCTTGCTGTCAATTACCGAGGTGTGCGTGGACTCGATGCAGTCAGCTTTCAGGTTGAACCGGGTCAGCTTGTCGGAATTATTGGTCCAAACGGAGCCGGAAAAAGCACGCTGTTAAAGGCGCTCTTGGGTTTGGTGCCCAAAGCAAGCGGCGTGGTGAAGTATTGCGCCTGTCCGCTGCATCAGCAGCTTGAAAAAGTCGCCTACATTCCGCAGCGATCGCAAATCGACTGGGACTATCCGATTACGGTTTGGAGCGTCGTCATGATGGCGCGGACTCGTCAGCTTGGCTGGTTTCGCAGTCCCGGTCGCGCCACCAGAGACATTGTTCGAGCCGCGCTAGAGCGAGTCGAGATGTTTAATTTGCGCGATCGCCGCATCGGAGAATTGTCGGGCGGACAGCAGCAGCGCGTCTTTTTGGCACGAGCACTGGCACAGCAAGCCGATTTATTTTTATTTGATGAACCCTTCACAGGCGTTGACAAAAAAACCGAAGCCATCATGCTCGAAGTGTTTGAAGAGTTGCGATCGCAAGGCAAAATTCTTCTGCTCAGTACGCATGAATGGGGACAATCTTTGCATCAGCTCGATCGCTTGTTGCTGCTGAATCAATCGTTGATTGCCGAAGGTTCACCACAGCAGGTGATGACGGCTGAAAATCTACAACAAGCCTATGGAACATATCTGCAATCTGCTCGACAAGCAGATCTCGAAACAAATTTATTCTGCTAATTCATTTTGCGACTGACTCATGTTCGATCTGCTGTTTGCCCCGCTCGACTATGAATTTATGCGTAATGCGATCACGATCGGGCTGATCGTTGGCGTGTTGTGTCCGGTTGTGGGCAGCTACCTCATTGTGCAGCGAATGGCTCTGCTTGGTGACGTAATTGCTCACTGCGTTTTGCCTGGATTATCAATTTCATTTTTTCTGGGAACCGATATCTTAATCGGGGCGTTTAGTTCAGGTATTTTAGGCGCATTTTTGATTGCCTGGATTCGATCGCAGTCTCGCGTCAAGGTCGATTCTGCAATGGCTTTGACGTTCTCAACCTTCTTTGCGCTGGGCATTTTGCTGATTACCGTTTTACGCAATCGGTTGGATCTTGATAGCTTTTTGTTCGGCGATATTCTGGGTGTGACTCCCACTGATATTCAGCGATCGCTGATCATTGCGGTCTTCATTCTTTCGGCAGTCAAGCTATTTTATAAAGAGCTTTTGTTCTATACATTTGACAAAACTGGGGCGCAAGCGATCGGTTTGCCCATCAATGCGATTTACTTTGGCTTCATGGCAGCAATTACGCTGACGATCATTGCCAGTATGCAGGCAGTCGGCGTAATTTTGGTGATTTCAATGTTAGTTGGACCAGCGCTAACGGCTTATTTACTGGTCAAAGAACTGCACCAGATGATGATATTAGGCGCGGCGATCGGCATGTTTGCAAGCGTCACAGGTATCTACATTAGCTACTACCAAAATGTGCCTTCTGGTCCGGCGATCGTGCTGGTGTCGTCTAGCCTATTTTTGCTGGCTTTGCTGTTTAGTCCTTCGCAAGGCATTTTGACTCAACCTGCTTCCAACCGTCTGACAAGATTTTGGCTGAATCGATCGAAGTTGGATTAATCTGAAGCAGCGAAAAAGCGTTTGCAGATTGCATTTTCATTGGGTTAGTCAATATTTTCTGATGCTCGTGCTGCGATCGAGGCTAGCTATGATATTGTTGAGTCTCAATTTGAGCATGATGAGATTATGATTGACGTTCAAACCGACAATTACCAAGGGTTGCTGTCGATCGAAGCTGTCCAGAAAGTGCTGAATCGCTCTAGAGCTTCGGTTTATCGTTATGCCAACACGTCGCCCGATTCGCTCAATCCGCCTTACGATCCGCAGCGGCTCAACCCTGAACTGCGTACCGACAAAGATGCCGTTTTGCTGTTTCATCCCAACGAAGTCGCCCGATTTGCTCGCGACGTGCTGGGGATCAAGCCCGTGACGATTCAGGTGCAAGAGCCTGTAGCAACGGTGACACAGGAATTGCTGCGATCGATTCTGACCGAACTCCAAACGATTCGATCGATGCTCAGCGATCGGCAGGATGTGCCGTCGTCGCAGCCTTTACCCGAAAATGCTAGGCTCGAACATAATCGCCTGCTGTGATGAATCGATGCTCATTCCTCTGACGCGCAAAAAATTTGAAGAGATAATTCCGCCAGTGGGTACGGGCGAACAATATCGCTACTGCTGGGGCAAACCCCGCGACTTTTTGCAGCGATTGCTAGTTTCGGTGATTGCGATCGTGATCGCCGTCATCATTGAATTGGTTTTGGGCGAAAGCTTCGCGATCATCACGTTTGGCTTGGGTCTGATTGCCGGACTCTACTGGCTGTGGGAGCCTGCCTATCGCGCCAGCCGCCGCAACGCCGAATGCCGTAAGTATCAATATGGTGGTTTTTGGCAGGGCGAAGTGCTGGATGTGTATGTCACCGAAGAACTGATCGGCAAAGAAGAAACCGTCAACAGCAAAGGCGATCTGGTGATTGTCGAGAACCGAGAACGCTGCCTGAATTTGGAAGTGGGAGACGAAAGCGGCTTCACCACTCAAACGCAAGTGCCGCTGGTGCGATCGCACAAGGTGATTCGGCGCGGCGACATTGCCGAGATGATCGTGATGTCCAACCGGGAAGACCTCAGCCGCATCTCCAAACTCTCAGACATTTACCTGCCCGACCACAATTTGTGGGTCAGCGACTATCCATATTTGCGGCGTGATGCGTTTCTGTATGTAAGTCGGCAACTGCGGCGGCGACAAATGCGCTAGGGGCACGGCGTGCCCTGCCCCTACAATGCAAACCGCTACATTTCCCGCACGATCGGCTGGTCGTTTTGAATTTCGCCGATCAGCACCACATCCGCCACACCAATGAACAAGCCGTTTTCGAGAACGCCAGGAATGTTGTTGAGCGTTTTTTCGAGTTCTGCCGGATTGTCGATCGCCCCAAAATCCACGTCCAGCACCATCAAGCCTTGGTCGGTAATCACGGGACCATCTTTTTTGACGCCCATCCGCAGTTCTGGTTTGCCGCCAAGCTGCTCGATCGCTCGCGTCACGGGAGCAACCGCCAGCGGCAGCACTTCGACGGGCAGCGGAAAAGTAGAGCCGAGGCGATCGACCAGCTTCGAGCTATCAACAACGACGATGAATTCATCGGCGAGTGAATCGATGATTTTTTCGCGAGTGTGGGCTGCACCGCCGCCTTTGATCAGATTTTTTTGCGGGTCAACTTCGTCGGCTCCGTCGATCGCGATGTGGATGCGATCGATTTCGTCCAGCGTCGTCAGCGGAATGCCGTACTGTTTGGCAAGGACAGAGGCTTGAAATGAAGTGGGCACGCCTTTGATGTCTTTGAGTTCACCAGACTTGAGGCGATCGCCCAAAAACTGAATCGTGAATGCGGTGGTTGATCCGGTTCCGAGTCCGACGATCGACCCGGACTGCACGCGATCGGCGGCGGCTTTGCCGACCTGCTGCTTCATCAATTTCACGGCATCTGCTGAAGTCATTCCCTGCTCCTAACTGAAATTTCACACGTCTAGCATGACGGATTGCTGTGCGAATGCATAGCGGAAAGTGAATCGTCGCAGGGTCGATCGCCAAATCATGAACGAATCCCTTTAAAATTGGGAAAACTCGATGTCGCAGGTTGGATTGCGATTGCGGCGTGACAAGCTAGCTTGTGGCAATCGTTGCGAGTCTAGCGATCGAATGCGGTCACGCCATCCTAGTCAGAGTCATCTTACTGGGTCTACGGTTCACAGGAACAAGGGTTCCTTTAATTGGCAGATGACAAGCGGGTGACAAGATGAAAAAGATTTTGATTGTCGATGATGACATCACCTTAAGAACTGCCCTGACGCGCTACTTGGAAAATCGTGGCTATGCGGTTCAAGATGCCAGCAGTGGCGTTGAAGGGTTGGCAGTGTTTGAGCAGGATACGCCGGATCTGGTGGTTTCGGATGTGCTGATGCCGGAGATGGACGGGCTAGAGTTTTGTCGCCGCCTCAGAGCAACGCGATCGGGTCAGCTTGTGCCGTTTATTTTTCTGTCGAGCCGCCGAGAAGTGGACGATCGCGTCCAGGGTCACAAGATGGGCGCAGACGACTATCTTGTCAAGCCGTTTGAGCCGCGCGAACTCGTTGCCAAAATCGAAGCCCAGCTAGAGCGATCGCGCCGCATCCACACCGAAATTATTCGCCTGATGCAGCGTCCGACTGCGGCAGCCGAAGCGCCCGTCACCGCTCCCAATCCGCTGCCGCTGACGCCTGCTGAAGAAAAAGTGTTTTGGGAAGTGATTCAGGGGTTCACCAACAAGCAAATTGGCGATCGCCTTTTCGTCAGTCCGCGCACTGTGCAAACGCATCTGAGCAACATTTTGGGCAAGCTGCAACTGGAAAATCGATCGCAACTGATTCGCTATGCGTTTGAGCGCGGCCATCGTCCGCCGCCTGAAGTGATTGAAAATATGCAGGAAACCTGATGATTGCTGGCGTTTATGGTTTAGAAGAACTACAAGACGCGATCGCCGCCCATCCCGATCGCTGGCGTCCGCTTGTGTTCACCAATGGCTGCTTTGACCTGCTTCATGCTGGACATGTGCGCTACCTGAATGCGGCAAAACTGCTGGGGCGATCGCTAATTGTGGGACTCAACAGCGACGCTTCTGTCCGCTCCATTAAACCTGTTCCGATGGGAATGCCGCCGCGTCCGATCGTGCCGGAAGACCAGCGAGCCGAGGTGCTTGCTGCGCTCAAAGCCGTTGATGGCGTCGTGATTTTTCCGCAGAAAACCGCTAGCGAATTAATTGCCGCTCTGCAACCGGATATCTACGTCAAAGGCGGTGACTATCAAATTGCGACTTTGCCGGAAGCGGCGATCGTTCACCAGTACGGCGGACAGGTGGAATTGGTGTCGATCGAAATTCCCAGTTCCACATCGGGCATTGTTGATCGCATTCTTGCCGCACGATCGTAAGCACGATGCCGCTAAAGTAGATAGAGTGTGGCGTTTTTGCGCTGCGATTGCTGTTGACTTGCAGGGTCGGCAGCAAGGTTGTTTCGTTGACCTGCTTTGCGCCAAAACACCATGCTCGATTTTCGATCGCTCACTTCCGCATCTGCAAAAGATCAACTCCGGCTCATTGACGAACTTGCTGCCGCTGGCCGTGAGGGATTCGACGCACTGCAAGCCTTTCTGCTAGAGCGGCGCGGTTCGATCGATTTGGCGGCTGGAAAAGCCTATCAAGTTTTGTTTGCAGCGAATCAACCCGAAACGATCGCCTTTTTGCAAACTCATTTTCCCCAAGGCGTCGTGCCGCTCAACAGCGATCGCAACGTGGACTACTGGCCGCTGCAACAGTTGCTTGCTCAACAGGAGTTTGAGGCTGCCGATCGCCTGACGCTGCAAAAAATGTGTGAGCTGGCCGGATCTGCCGCTGTTCAGCGCAAGTGGCTGTATTTCACCGAAGTTGAACGTTTTCCAACCGTCGATTTGCAGACGATCGATGCGCTGTGGCGGCTCCACTCCGAAGGCAAATTCGGCTTTTCCGTTCAGCGCGAAATCTGGCTGAGCACTGGAAAAAATTGGGATTTGGTTTGGGACAAAATCGGCTGGCGATCGGGCAACACCTGGACGCGCTATCCGCAAGAATTTACCTGGAATTTGTCTGCCCCTCGCGGACATTTGCCGCTGTCCAATCAGCTTCGCGGCGTCCGCACGATCGCCGCGCTGATGGCGCATCCCGCTTGGACAAGCTAAGGTCAACGTTGATTTGAGCCAGTTTTGTACTCATTGCTACTGAAAGCCAAGCTCCGAACTGACTTTCAGTAAAATTCGATTGCTGAAAGTGCTTTTACGGGGCTGCGATTGCGATCGAGAGGATATCATCTGTAAAGGCGACTTCGCATCAACTTGGGTTTAGGCCGAGACAGGCGCGATCGCAGCGTCCTGGAACAGTACCGACACAATCCTTTTCCCCGACACCATGCACTCATTTTCCTTAAAGCTTTCAACTAGGGCTGGTGATCTAGCCGCGCCATTTCGATGTGCAATTTTTAGCTTTCATTAGGGAAAGTATAAAGTGGCGCTCGGCCAAGCTGGAAGAGGGGCGATCGCCCTTGCTCTTGCAGTTGCTAGCAGGCAATTGATCAACTCCGCGATTGCTCTGGCCTCATTTCATCTGATAACGGCTACCCTCAAACAGCGATCACTACCCACCGACAAAAGGACAACCCCTGCATCCGTTATGGCTAACTCTTCTCAAAGACGCGCTTTGATCGTTCAGCACAACTTTTCCCCATTCAGCAACAAGCTGGTGCAGTCGGGATATGTCAACAACGAGCAAATGCAGCAAGCGCTAGTCGATAGCCGTAAATCCGGTAAGCCGCTCACCGAAATTCTCGAACTGATCACAGGTCAAGCCCTTCCACCCGATCTGCTGCGGCAGTACAAAAAGCAGCAGCTATTCGAGCTAAAAATTCTCTACGGCGTGGAATCGCTCGACCCGGAAATTAGCCAAATTTCAGCCAGTCAGGTCAGCCAGCTCATTGACACGTTAATCCCGGTTGATCTGTGCCGCCGCTATCGACTCGTGCCGCTTTCGCGCAGCGAAGATCCGCCCTCTGTCTTGATCGCAATGGTTGATCCGGACGATCTCGCCGCCCAAGATGACCTCAATCGGATTTTGCGTCCCCAAGGGCTTGCCCTTCAGCGGATGGTAATCACGGCTGAAGACTTCCAGCGCATCATTTCCACCTACCTCGACGAGCAGGTCGAACGCCAAAAGCAGCTTGATTTTCAGGCCAAGGTGGATGTCCGAGGCGATCTTGAAGGCTTGGGCTATCTAGAACTGGCCGAAGACGTCGAAGACCTCGAAGCTAACCTGGATACTGCCCTGGAAGATGCCGAAGCCGCGCCAATCATCGCTCTGGTCAACAAGGTGATGGTGAAAGCGCTGCAAGAAGGCATTTCAGATATTCACATCGAGCCGCAAGAAGAATTTTTACGCATCCGCTTTCGTAAAGACGGCGTGCTGCGTGAAGCGTTCGATCGCCTCCCCAAAAAGATCACGCCCGCAGTGACGGCTCGCTTCAAGGTGATTGCCAACCTCGACATTGCCGAGCGGCGGCTGCCCCAAGATGGCCGGATTCGCCGGATTTTTAACAGTCGCAAAGTTGACTTTCGCGTCAGCACCTTGCCCAGTCGCTACGGCGAAAAGGTGGTACTGCGGATTCTCGACAACTCCGCCACACAGCTTGGACTCGACAAACTGATCACGAATCCTGAAACGCTCCAGGTTGTGCAAGACATGGTGGCGCGTCCCTTTGGTTTGATCTTGGTCACGGGGCCAACTGGTTCTGGTAAAACAACGACGTTGTATTCCGCCCTGGCTGAACGCAACGATCCAGGATTGAACATCAGCACGGCAGAAGACCCGATCGAATATTCGCTTCCTGGCCTCACACAGGTGCAGGTGATCCGCGAAAAAGGTGTGGACTTTGCCTTGATCTTGCGGGCGTTTCTCCGGCAAGACCCGGACGTGATTCTGGTGGGTGAAACGCGCGACAAGGAAACAGCCAAGACCGCGATCGAAGCCGCGTTGACCGGACACTTGGTGTTAACCACGCTGCACACGAACGATGCTGCAAGCGCGATCGCTCGTCTTGACGAAATGGGCATCGAGCCGTTCATGGTGTCGAGTTCGCTGATCGGCGTTTTGGCACAGCGCTTGATGCGGCGCGTTTGCTCGACCTGCCGGATTCCTTACATTCCCACGCCTGAAGAACTCGCTCGCTTCGGAATGTCCGCATCGGGCGAAGCGGATGTCACCTTCTACCGCGCCAACACGCTCACCCTCGAAGAAACGCAGGCGGCGAAAGAAGTCAACGAGCTTTGCCCCACTTGCAGCGGCATTGGCTACAAAGGACGCTGCGGGGTGTATGAAGTGATGCGGATTACCGAGCCGCTGCAAACGCTGATCACCGAGGGCGCACCGACCGAGCGGATTAAAGAAGTCGCGGTCGAAGAAGGCATGGTGACGCTGTTGGCCTACAGCTTGAATCTGGTGCGTGAAGGCGCAACCACCTTGGAAGAAGTCGAACGAGTGACGTTCACTGATACCGGATTGGAAGCAGAACTGAAAGCCAAGCGAAAAAGTTCGCTGTCGTGCCGCACTTGCACGGCTGAACTTCAGCAAGACTGGTTCGACTGCCCCTACTGCATGACGCCGCGCTTCCACGATTAATTTGTACACAGGCGATCGCAACCGTTCCCAAAAGGGGCAACCTTGCGATCAGCCATTTTTTGATTTTCCCAACCCGCGATCGAACCCCAAGGAGCAGACCACATGGAAATGATGATCGAAGACTTGATGGAGCAACTGATCGAAATGGGCGGCTCTGACCTGCACCTTTCCGCCGGATTGCCGCCGTATTTTCGCCTCAGTGGACATCTAACACCGATCGGAGATGAACCGCTGACCTCTGAGCAGTGCCAGCGCTTGATCTTCAGTATGCTCAACAACACGCAGCGCAAAAATCTAGAGCAAAACTGGGAATTAGACTGCTCCTACGGCGTTAAAGGGCTAGCTCGCTTCCGCGTCAACGTCTACAAAGATCGCGGAACCTATGCTGCCTGTTTGCGGGCACTTAGTTCTAAAATTCCCAACTTCGACAAGCTCGGCCTACCCGACGTGGTGCGCGAAATGTCCGAAAAGCCCAGAGGCTTGATTCTCGTTACCGGACCGACCGGATCGGGTAAAACGACAACTCTGGCCGCGATGATTGACTTGATCAACCGGACGAGAGCCGAGCATATTCTGACGATCGAAGATCCGATCGAATTCGTCTACGAACCGATCAAAAGCTTGATCCACCAGCGACAGCTTGGCGAAGACACCAAGAGCTTTGCCAACGCGCTCCGCGCCGCTTTGCGAGAAGACCCAGACATCATTCTGGTCGGGGAAATGCGCGACCTGGAAACGATTTCGCTGGCGATTTCTGCCGCAGAAACCGGACACTTGGTCTTCGCAACGCTGCACACGAGTTCTGCCGCCCAAACGGTTGACCGGATGATCGACGTGTTTCCGGCTGAGCGTCAGCAGCAGGTGCGCGTCCAGCTCTCTAACTCGCTGGTTGCCGTCTTCAGTCAAACGCTGGTTCCCAAGAAGAACCCGAAACCCAATGAATTTGGTCGGCAGATGGCGCAAGAAATCATGGTCGTCACGCCTGCGATCGCCAACCTGATTCGCGAAGGCAAAACCTCGCAGATTTATTCGGCCATTCAAACGGGCGGTAAACTGGGAATGGTAACGCTAGAGAAAGTAATGGCCGATCTCTACAAGGCGGGCGTCATCTCGTTTGAGTCCGCGATGGCAAAAACCTCGCGTCCCGACGAATTGCAGCGCTTGATCGGCAGTGGGCCCGTGATGAGCGATCGCCGTCCGGGTGCGGCTGCCACTCGCTAAGATTTTGTCAACGGCCTCTGTGCAATCGCCCCCTCGCAGCAGAGGCTTTAAGCAATTGATTTTCTTTCATTTGGGTACTCGCCATGACGACCTACGTTGTTCGCGCCAGGGATGCTAAAGGCAACCCCAGAAGGCAAAAAGTCACTGCAAACAGTCCTGCCGAAGCGCGAACGCTGCTGCGCGAGCGCGGCTTGTTTGTGCAAGAACTCACCGAAGATCGCGGCCTGATTGACAACCTGAGCAAGATTGACCTGAAGGACGTGCAAAGCTCGTTCGCCAGCGTCACGGTCAAAGACAAAGCAGTGTTCTCTCGTCAGTTTGCCGTGCTGATCAATGCAGGCGTTGCAATGGTGCGCGGCTTGGGCGTGCTGTCTGACCAGTGCCCAAATCCAAAGCTGAAAAAGGCGCTTCAAGAAATTAGCGCGGATGTGCAGCAGGGCACAAACCTATCCGACGCCATGCGAAAACATCCGTCCTGCTTTGACAACCTCTACACGGCAATGGTGGAAGCAGGCGAGGTGGGCGGTGTGTTAGACGAAGTGATGAACCGCCTGTCTACGCTGCTTGAAGATATCGCCCGCTTGCAGAACCAAATTAAATCGGCAATGGCCTATCCGATCGCGGTGGGCGTCATTGCTGTGACAGTGTTCATCGGCATGACCGTTTTTCTGCTGCCGACCTTTGCCGATATTTTCGCCCAGCTTGACGCTCAACTGCCGCCGTTTACGCAGTTGATGATGACGATCAGCGAGATTCTGCGGACGCCGCAGTATGTTGGCGGCGTGATTTTGCTGATTGTCATCATGGTATTTGCCTATCGCCAGTATTACAAAACGCGAGCAGGCCGCGAAACGATGGATCGCTTCTTTCTGAAGATGCCGCTGTTTGGCGATCTCATTCAAAAAACGGCAACGGCTCGCTTTTGCCGTACCTTTGGTTCGCTGTCGCGATCGGGTGTGCCGATCTTAACGGCTTTGGAAATCGTCCGCGACACATCGGGAAACCAGGTGATCGCTAATGCGATCGATGAAGCTCGCCGCGAAGTGCAAACCGGAGGCATGATCAGCTTGGCGCTGCAAAAAGAGCAGGTCTTTCCGGTTATGGCAATTCAAATGATCAGCATTGGCGAAGAAACCGGAGAAATTGACACGATGCTGATGAAGGTAGCAGACTTCTATGAAGATGAAGTTGAACAGGCGGTGAAAGCGCTCACCAGCATCATGGAGCCGATCATGATTGTGGTTTTGGGCGGCATGGTCGGGTCGATTCTGGTTGCGATGTATCTGCCGATGTTCTCTGTTATGGATGCCATTCAATAAAACCGAATTAAACGCGATCGAAGCGAGTTAGCTCTTCAGCTAGCTCGCTTTGTTACAATCAGCAATAATTGCAGTTAAAAACAGTTTTGTCTCCTGCTTTTTGTCGCAACAATTGAAATTTACCGATTGAAATCATGTCGATTCAGCCGTTTGTCTATGAAGAACTGCTGGCCGAATACAGCGAACCGCAAGGTGCGATCGCCCTACTCAAGCAGTTTCGCCCCTACCTGGAAATGATTCCGAGTATGCGGCGTCCGTTTGAAAGCGTGATTTCCATTCCGTTGCCGATCGTGCGAATCCGCAGCGCGGCAACAGCGGTTGCTGAACGGCTTCAGGTGAATCCTGGCGAAGCAGTGCGCCTGCCTTGCGAAATCGGCCTGCTGATGTGCGATCCCGAATGGAAGATTAAAACGGGTGTTGAAATTTTCGTCTTTATCCATCGCCCTGAAGAAGATTTTTCAGACTTACTTGGACGCTGGCGACAAACGCAGGTGTGGCTTAACCGCGAATACGAGTGGATTCTTCCGCCCCGCCACCAGCACGTTCTCAGCGAAGGAGCAGAGCAAACGTTTCCGCTGTTTGTCGTTTTCCCTGAAACGCCGATGCGAGTCAAGCGGGGGCTGAAGGGCGCAAGTCTGCCGTTTGTGGAGCAGATGCTCATCGCGAGCAGTTTGCCTGAATCAGCGGCTGAACCCGCAGAAAGTGACGGAGATTTTGAGTTTTTGAGCAATCCACTGGATGAAGCTGAATATTAAGCGCAGTGGGCGATCGATTAAAGTCTGTCCTTTTACGACTGCTAAATTTCATTAAGATTTTGCTTGCATGGATTCAAAACATCTGAGAAAGTTTAATAAAATCATCTCCAAGGTGTAGCGAAGGAACTCTGTCTCAAGCCATACCCCATAGCCTCGGCTTCTGCCTTAAGCTTTTTATTAAGAATCACAAAGATTTTGAAAGCATGGAAACGCTAGAGTTTGTTATTTACCCGGACGGTCGGGTGCAGGAACTGGTCACAGGCATCGTTGGATCGTCCTGTGCCGAGGTCACAGCCGCGATCGAGGCGCAACTCGGTCAAGTGATGAGCCAGGAGCAAACTTCTGAGTATTTCGCTCAGCAAAATCATTTGTCTACCACTGTGACAACGCAAACGTTTAGTCAGTGGTAGATGCATCCGGCGATCGCTGGATTTTCGCTTGTTCACCTCCCAATATAGAAAACTCCCATGTCGCACTTTAGCCAAATCAAAACGCAAATCAAAGACTTAACCTCGCTGGAGTCGGCACTCACCGATCTGGGCGTGGAATGGAAAGCAGGGCCGCAGGAAGTGCGCGGCTATCGCGGACAGACGCGCCAAGCCGAAGTTGCGATCGAGCAAGACAACGGCTATGACATCGGCTTTAGCTGGAACGGTCGCGAATACGAACTCGTTGCGGATTTGCAGTACTGGCAGCAGCCCTTGACGGTTGAAGGCTTCCTGAATCGCGTGACGCAGCGCTACGCCTACCACACCGTCGTCAAAGAAACGGAAAAGCAAGGCTTCCAACTGACTGAGCAAAAGCAAAATCAAGACGGCTCAATTCGGCTGGTTCTGCAACGCTGGAGCGCTTAGAGCGGATGATGGATTGGGGGTTGCAACATGATTGATCCTCACGATTCTGCTCACTTTGCGCCTGAATTGGGCGGCATTTGGCGTGATGCTGGCGATCGCACAGGCTTCGAGCCTGAACTCGGCGGCATGGTGCGACAAAAGGGCGTTTACGTCGATGAAATCGTCTGTATTGGCTGCAAGCACTGCGCTCATGTTGCCCGCAATACGTTCTACATCGAACCGGACTACGGGCGATCGCGCGTTCTGCGGCAAGATGGCGATTCAGAAGAAATTATTCAGGAAGCGATCGATACCTGTCCGGTGGACTGCATCCACTGGGTAGACTACACCGAGCTGAAGAAGCTTGAAACCGATCGCAAATTCCAGGTGATTCCCGTTGCAGGATTTCCGATTGATAAAGCCGTGATTGCTTCATTGCAGCGTCGCCAGAAGCGGCGAGTCCAGCGGCAGAAAAACCAAAACGCTTAGTTTCCATTGCTTTAATTAAGGCTGGAGTCATCGGGTGATGGCTCCAGCTTTTTGTTTACAGCAAATTGAGCGGATCAACGTCGATCGTCAAGCTCACCGTAGCCGGACAGCGCGATCGCAATTCCGCTAGATCCAGCCAGTCCGTCTTTGCATCGAGCGTCGTTTTCACCAAAATTTGCCAGCGATAGCGACGAGCAACTCGTGCGATCGCAGCCGGAGCAGGACCAAGGATGTCGGTATCAGCAATCGATCGCAGTTCCTCAGCAAGCTGTTCAGCCGTTTGACGAACGGCAAAAGCATCCGGACTACTCAAACGCAGCAGAATCAAACGACCATAGGGCGGGTAGCTGAGCAGCGATCGCTGCTGCAATTCTGCCTGGGCAAACGGCTCATATTCATGTCGCTGAACTGCCGCAATGACGGGATGGTCGGGCGAATAGGTCTGCAAAATGACGCGACCGGGATCGTCGCCGCGTCCGGCTCGGCCTGCCACCTGAATCAGCGTTTGCAACGCGCGTTCTCCGGCGCGATAGTCGGCCATGTGCAGCAGTCCGTCAGCAGCAACCACGCCCACCAGCGTCACCTGCGGCAGGTCGATTCCTTTTGTGAGCATTTGCGTTCCGACCAGCAGATCGGCTTCACCACGAGCAAAGCGCGTCAGCAAAGTTCGATGTGCGCCTTTGGTGCGGGTCGTGTCGCTGTCGAAGCGAATGGCGCGGAGGTTGGGGAACTGAGAGACGATCGCCTGCATGACGCGCTGCGTTCCGCTGCCAAAGTGCTTGAGATAGGGAGATTGGCATTCGGGGCAGTGGTTGGGCTGCGATCGCGTATAGCCGCAGTAGTGACACCGCAACAGTTCGCTGCCGCCAATCTGCACCTGATGATAAGCCAGCGAAACGTCGCAGTGCGAACACTGCATCACGGTTCCACAACTGCGGCAGGAAACAAAGGTGCTGTGGCCGCGCCGATGGATGAACAGCAATCCCTGCTGACCGTTGAGATTTTCGATCGCCTCCTGAAGCGAGCGGCTGAAGATCGATCGATTGCCCTGCTGAAGCTCTTGGCGCATGTCTACCACTTCCACAGCAGGCAGCGGACGAGCTTGGACGCGATCGGGAAGCGAAAGGTAAAGCGTCGGCGGCTCGGTTGACTGCATACTTGCCCAGGTTTCGAGTGCGGGCGTGGCCGATCCCAGGATTAGCGGACAGTCGGCAAGTTCGGCTCGCCACTGGGCAACAGTGCGAGCATGATAGCAAGGTGCGGGCTGGTCTTGCTTAAAGCTGCCGTCATGCTCTTCGTCTAGGACGATCAGACCAAGCCGAGGCAAAGGCGCGAAGATAGCCGATCGCGTTCCAATGATTACCTGCGGCATCCCGCTCAGCATTTGCCGCCAAGTGTCGTAGCGTTCGCCGTCCGACAAGGCACTGTGGTAGACGCGGACGGATTCGCCAAAGCGGGCACGGAAGCGATCGGTGAGTTGCGGCGTCAGGCCAATTTCGGGAACCAGAACGAGGGCAGATTGGCCTTGTGCCAGGAGGGGCGCGATCGCCTGCAAATAAACTTCGGTTTTGCCTGATCCCGTCACGCCATGCAGCAGAATTTGGCGATAGCCAGGTTTAGACTGAATGGCGTCTAAGGCGGCGGATTGAGCAGGAGTGAGCGTTTGAGGGCGATCGCTGGCTTGCAGGGCGCTCATGTCTGCCCGCAGCACTTCACGCTGTTGCAGGACGACGCAGCCTTTTTGCGCCAGGGTTTTGACGATCGAAGAACTGGCGTTGCAAACCTGAAGCAGTTCTTGCAGCCACATATCGCCGCCGCGCCGCCTCAGCACTTCGAGGACTTCTTGCTGACGGGCACTCAGTCCCGCTTGAGTGGTTGAGCCAACGAGAATGACGGCCTGCCGCTGCTTTGGACGAACGGTGGCGGGTGGTTCCAGATAGCTTTCGACCCAGCCAAGCTGCAAGAGTTGTCGTAAACCGCGATTGGCCGATCGAATCTGGCGCTGCAAATACTGCCAAGCGTAATCATGGCTTTTTTGCTGCTGCAACAAATTCAGCAGTTGCAGGGCGGCGGGATGCAGCAGGGCGGTATCGAGTGGTGGCAGGTCAAGCTTGAGGCGAATGCGACGTTGCGATCGACCCAGCAGTCCGGGCGGCAGGGCAACGCGCACGACAGACATTAAGGGGGTGTGGTAGTAGTCGGCAACGCGCTGAAGCAGTTGCCAAAATTGAGCGGGAAAAAATCCTTGAGTGACAACATCTTCGACAGGTCGGATGGAATGGGGATCAACGTCACCCGTTCGACGATCGAGCAGGCGAATCGCAATGCCACCAACTTGCTGCGAGCCAAACGGCACGCTCAAAATATCTCCAGGCTGCACATTGAGATCGGCAGGAAGCGCATAGGTGTAGAGGTCTTGCGCTCCAGGACAGTCTACGAGTACCTCGACGTAACGCTGTTCCCAGTGGGAAGCGGTGGCCTCTGCCAGATGCAGTCCAGAAGCAGCTTTTAGCAGCGGGTAGTCGATCGTTTCGAGGTTTTTCATGCAGCAAAACAGGCCAGCGGCAGCGATTGCTCACCTAGTCTAAACCAGTCGTTGCTGAAACGGATTCGGAAGATCTGCTAGGGCGATCGCAATGTGCCAAGACAAGAGCTTGCCGCGAACCACCCAGCTTTAATGGAAATGCTTTCTTTCAGCAGGTGACGAAAGAAAATATTAAAGATTCTAGAAATTTGGCGCTTTCAAGATAGATCTATCAATTGGTAGAGCTGACAAACTGTAGTGAAGAAAACACAATTCTTTTTCTAATTTTCTGCCCATTGGTAGAGCTGCTTTTCACTGCAAATATGGGAGGCTATCAGCGTTGAAAGCGGTTGTTGGTCTTTCGTAATTGCGAATTGATCAGCAGGTGCTCTATTGGGCAACATGACGACCCAGGCTGCTGTAAAAAAGAATTGCCTGCACTCTCTTTGGTCGCGATCGTGTGCCGTTATCCCGATTAGGCTGGTAAAAACGAAACTTCACGATCGCTCTCAGTCGGGCTGGAGACCTGTCAAAACCTTGATTTTGTTGAGTTTATCGCGTTTGGTAGTGAGGACAACAGCGAGAAGTCAAAATTTTAGTAACTTAATAGAAAGTCATTTTTGCAGTTGCTTTTGAAAGCGCGTGCTGCTCAATTCTCAGTTAAGTTGCGGGCGATCGCTCGACCGTTTGAAATTGATTTTTGCAGTTGCGATTTGCACTAATCTCTCCATTTTGAAAGAAAGCAATTTTGGATTTTATTTTATAGAATCTTTAGCATTCACATTTTTCTTTTCAAACGCACAAACCCCAACCTTGCAAGTAGGATAGCCGTTCTCTTATGACAGCCCTGTTTAATCAAAAATCTCAAGCCGACGTTTCTACTGACCCGATCGATTCGCTCAACACCGAGGAAGCACTGTTTGGTGCGGATGCAGCGGACGGCGTTGCTCTTTTGAACGACGCGCTGGATGGGGCGCTCGATATATTTAGCGATCCCGAAGCAGACGGGACAGAAGCAATTTTTTCAGAAGCGGCTCCGGGCTATCGCAAAACCGTTTCAGACGATGCAGTAGGCGCGTTCTTTAAAGAAATGGCTCGCTACCCGCTGCTGAAGCCAAGCGAAGAAATCGAACTGGCTAAGCGTGTCCAGTTTTTGAGCGAAATTGAGCAGTTGCGCGAGCGCCTGAGCGAAGAACTCGGCCACCCCGCCAGCAAAGCCGAAATCGCTGCTCACCTCGACCTGACCGAGCGGCAGCTTGAACACAAGCTTTATCGCAGTCGAACGGCGAAGCGCAAAATGATTCGATCGAATCTGCGGCTGGTTGTGTCGATCGCCAAGCGCTACCTGAATCGCGGCGTTCCGTTCCTAGATTTGATTCAAGAAGGCGCACTGGGGCTGAATCGCGCTACAGAAAAGTTTGATCCCGACAAAGGCTACAAGTTCTCGACCTATGCGTACTGGTGGATTCGCCAGGGGATCACGCGGACGATCGCGAACGATGCTCGCACCATTCGCCTGCCGATTCACATCGTTGAAAAGCTGAACAAGCTCAAGAAAGCGCATCGTGATTTGCGAAAAGAACTTAACCGCAATCCGAACGAGGCAGAACTGGCCGCCGCCCTGGAGATCACACCCGATCAGTTGCGGAACTTGCAGCAGGTGCGTAGGCGATCGCTCTCGCTCAATCATCGCGTCGGCAAGGGGGAAGATACGGAACTGATGGAACTGCTGGAAGACAGCAGCACGCAGTCACCGGAAGCGCAGATGAGCGAAACAATGATGCGCCAGGAAATCTACAGCGTGCTGGGCGATGTGCTGACTGAGCGCGAAAAAGACATCATCTCGCTGCGCTATGGCCTGACCACCGGAGAACCGCACACGCTCGAAGAGGTCGGTGGTCTGTTCAACCTTTCGCGGGAGCGCGTCCGCCAAATTCAAACCAAGGCAATGCGGAAGCTGCGGCGTCCCCAAGTGGCGGCACGGCTGAAAGGCTGGCTGAAATAAGCGCTGCGGGTAGTCGATCGCTATACTAACGAGGCAGCATTTTTTCCATTTCTAATGACAGCTTCGGTAGCGATTCGATCGGCCACGCCCGCAGATGTTTCGATTATTTTTGAGCAGATTTGCGCCCTTGCCGACTACGAAAAGTTGCGACATGAAGTGACGGGAAGCACGATCGCGCTCGACAAGCATCTGTTTGGGGATCAGCCCTGCATTGAAGCGCTAGTTGCTGAAATTGCAGGCGATCCCGTTGGCTTTGCCTTGTATTTCTGTAGCTATTCAACCACGATTTTGCGACCGGGAATTTACCTCGAAGATCTGTTTGTCCAGCCGCGTGCACGCGGACAGGGCGTGGGAAGAGCGCTGCTGGCGACATTGGCGAAGCAGGCGATCGATCGCCAGTGGAATCGCCTCAACTGGTCAGTACTCGATTGGAACACGCCTGCAATCCAGTTCTACGAGCGGATCGGAGCCAACATCGTTGAGAACATGCGAATCTGTCGATTAACAGGTGATGCCTTGCAGCAGCTTGGGGATCAATCCCGTTCCGGGACGCCACGATCGAGTCCTGCCCGACTTGCAACTTCTGCGGATATTCAGGCTGTTTACGACTTGATTCGCGCCAACATCGAAGCCGATGGCAGCGTATTTAATGGACAGTCAGAGGTTCTAGAGGCAGATTTATTTGGGGATCAAGCGTTTGCCGAAGCGATCGTGATCGAGCAAGACGGCGAAATTGCAGGACTGGCGCTGTATTTCACCAGCTATTCCACCTTTTTGACGCAGCCCGGACTCTACATTGAAGATTTGTTTGTCAAGCCGCAGTTTCGCGGGCGTGGATTGGGAACGGCGTTGATCGCAGCGGTGGCGCGGCAAGCGATCGATCGCAGCTTTGGACGAGTCGAGTGGGGCGTCCGCACGTGGAATCACGATGCGCTGCGGCTGTACCAGCGCGTTGGCGCGATCGTGATGGAGGAGTGGCGATTATGTAGTTTCGGTGGTGATGCGCTGAAGCAGCTTGCGGGATCGCTTGACGATTCGTGAAAAACTGCTTGCATTGCGGCATTTCGTCCGCTACAAGATTAGTAAAATGAAGCGTCGATCGAGGCCGTTATGAAAACAATTTGGGTGAATGAGCAGATTGATCCGTCCGGTATTATTTCGTCCTGCATTGCCTGCTGCGACCAAACTCAGGCGCAAGAATGTCACGAATCGTTTCAGCAAAATCTGACTGAGCAGCAAAAGGCGATCGGCTGGATCGCTCGACTCCGCACGGTTTCCACCTGGGATGAAGTGCCTGTTAATGCTTTGAAGTTGGATTAGCACGATCGCCAACTGCCAAAAACAGCGCCAATCAGAAATCGAATCTCTAAGCGGTGAATCGCTGTGAGGTACGATCGCTCTGTCGTAGGCAACAGGAGTTATGGCACGCGAGAAACGCACCATTCGGTATGACGATGATGTT
This sequence comes from Microcoleus sp. FACHB-1515, assembly GCF_014696105.1. Taxonomy (GTDB): domain Bacteria; phylum Cyanobacteriota; class Cyanobacteriia; order Elainellales; family Elainellaceae; genus JAAUTJ01. Next base: position 585 of record NZ_JACJPO010000063.1, on the reverse strand, counting down.
TGGGCATTGCTAGAGGCTTACAGCAACACAACGAGTCGATCGATTACAGCAATCGTCAACGATGCCATCCGCTACTACCTCAGCGAAGATCAGCCGTCGCTGGAAGTTCGGCTGAGAACATTAGAATCTCGGCTTGCCGCAACAGAATCTCGCTTGGCGATGGTGGAGAACAAATTAGATTTGACGGATTAGCAAGGCTTTGAGGTCATTAAGCAAGTCACACAGAATCCGAACGTTTTCCTCTAGCTCTTCCGGTTTATTCGGATCGAGTGTGACGGCGTTTTCAATGTCGATTGAAAGACAAACATGAATTCTGGGCTTCATGGGTGGCGACATGGAATAGTTTGGGTGGCAAAATTATAAGCGATCGCGCTTGGGAAAGGCAAGCGATCGCTTTACTGCTAGGGTGTGTCTAGAAACCTGCTGGTAGTTTGTTTGACCTGTGGAGATCCCCCTAAATCCCCCTTGTTAAGCAGGGCTGATTCGTTGGCTGTAGAAAAATGATAATCAAAGGGTTGCTCGTTGTTTGACCATGCAGCCGACCAGTTTGATTGAAGCGCTCAAGCAAGTCCCTGACTTCCGTAG
>NZ_JACJPO010000062.1 GCF_014696105.1 Microcoleus sp. FACHB-1515 | reverse complement strand
TTTAAGGTGAGCCAAATCGAAACGAGAAACGGATTTTCGCGCTCAGAAGTGCTGACCCTAGCCGCCAAAGCAGAAGTGCATTCCAATCACCCGGTCGCGCAGTCGATTCGCGACGCTTACGGGCAAGCGATCGCCGAAAGTGACGTGACAGACTACGAAGAAATTGCAGGGCACGGCATTCGAGCCAAAGTTGGAAATCAAACAATTTTGGCGGGGAACGATCGCCTGATGCACCGCGAAAAGATTGCTCACGACACCTGTGATGTGGGCGGCACGATCGTTCACCTCGCCGTCGATGGCCGCTACGCCGGATACGTTCTGATTGCCGACGAAATCAAAGACGACGCGATTCAAGCCATTCGCGACCTCAAGGCCGTTGGTGTTGAAAACACCGTGATGCTCACCGGAGATAACAAAGCCGTGGCTCAACGAGTGGCAGAGAACTTGGGCTTGAGTTCCTTCATGGCGGAACTGTTGCCGGAAGATAAGGTCAACGCGATCGAAACTCTCTTGAGTCGGGCAGGCAAAAGCAAAATTGCCTTTGTCGGTGACGGCATCAACGATGCGCCTGTAATCGCCAGAGCCGATGTCGGGATGGCGATGGGCGGACTGGGATCAGATGCCGCGATCGAAACCGCAGACGTGGTGATCATGACCGATGCCCCGTCCAAGGTGGCGGAGGCGATTCAAATTGCTCGTAAGACGCGCCGGATTGTGGTGCAAAACATCGTCCTGGCAATGGGCATCAAGGCCATTTTCATTGGACTAGGTGCGATCGGGCTGGCAACGCTGTGGGAAGCCGTCTTTGCCGATGTCGGTGTCGCGCTCCTCGCCATCTTCAACGCCTCGCGAGTTCTTAAATAGTCGTTTATTTCACACAAAACCTTCTCATGCCACGTCAACGATCTACCCCTTGGATTCAACGCTGGTCACGCCTGCTGATTGCGGGACTGGCCTCGATCGGAGCCGCCGTCACTGCCTACTTGACCTACACCAAATTTACGGGCAACGAAGCGGCTTGCCCGACGAGCGGCTGTGACATTGTGCTGTCGAGTCCGTATGCAACGGTGTTTGGTCAGCCGCTGGCGCTGTTCGGTCTGCTGGCCTATCTCAGCATGGTTGCGTTTGCGATCGCCCCACTGCTAATTAACAAGAAATCTGACCTGCAAGCCAAGGTTGAGAACACAACCGGACTGCTGCTATTTCTGGGTAGCACCTCAATGATGGTCTTCAGCGGCTACTTAATGTACCTACTGGCATTTGAGATCAAAACCGTTTGCGTTTATTGCCTTGCGTCGGCCTTTTTGTCGCTAAGCTTGTTCATCCTGTCGCTGATTGGACGCGACTGGCAAGATGTCGGGCAGCTTTTGTTTAGCGGCGCGATCGTTGGCGTGATTGTGCTAGTCGGCACACTGGGCGTTTATGCCAATGTGAATAACCCAGCGATCGCGCAGTCTTCCGCTGAGCAGGCACCCGGCTACAACATCACGACGCGATCGGGTGCGGCAGAAATTAATCTGGCAAAGCACCTCCAGTCGATCGGAGCCGTATTTTACGGCGCTTACTGGTGTCCGCACTGTCACGATCAAAAGCAGCTTTTTGGGCGAGAAGCCGCGCAGTTCATTCCCTACGTCGAGTGTGCCCAAGACGCCCCCAACACCGAAATGGCTCGCTGCCAAGCGGCGAACGTCCAAGGTTTTCCCACCTGGGTTGTCAATGGTCAAACCGTTAGAGGAACCCAATCTCTGGAGGAGCTTGCACAACTCTCTGGCTATCAGGGAGATAGGAACTTTCGCAACTCGCTAGAAACGCTGCCGCAGTGAGATCAGCCCGAAGAATTGTGAATCTCAAGGTGTGAAAATCATGCGGATAGCGCAGAGCATCGTCGGAGCGATCGCGGCAAGTCTCTTAGGTGTGGCAGCACCGCTGACTGCTTGGGCACACGATGCGAGTCAAACCCTGAGCGAACCAGAAGCCGATCGAGAGCTAAATGACATTTTTCAACGGGGTCGAAACCTTGTAGACGCAAACCGTTTCTCGGAAGCACTGGCGCTGTATCAGCACGCTAGCAGCTTAGCGTCAGATAATCCCCGCATCTTTTCGGCGATCGGCTATTTGGAAGCGATTCAAAGCAATTTTCCTGCCGCCGCCACTGCTTTTCAGCAGGCAATCGCCCTCGACACTCGCAACGCGGCTTACTCCTACGCTTATGCCTACAGTCTGGCGAATGCCGGAGACAATGCCGGAGCCGCCGCTGCTTATCGCCGCACGATCGAGCTAGAAGCAACTAATGTCAATGCGTATCTAGGGCTGGGCGTGGTGGCGTTGCGGCAGCAAGATTATGACGGCGCGATCGCCGCGTTTCGGCAGGTGATCGCTCTCGCTCCGACCAACGCGATTGCCTACCAAGCCCTGGGAATTCTTTTAATCCAGCAGGGGCAACTGGCCGAAGCCACTCAGATTTTTCAGCAGGTCATCGCCCTTACCCCACGTGATGCCACCGCCCGACTGAACTTAGGGATTGCCTGGTTGAGTCAAGGCAACGTGGCTGAAGCGATCGCCGCCTTTGAGCAAGCCGCTCAGCTTGACCCGGCCAATGGCATGGTGCGGCTGCAAATCGGCAGCATTCTTCAGGCACAAGGCAACGTGGAGGAAGCATTGCAGGCATATCAGCAGGCCGTCAGACTCCAGCCGGATCTCGTGGAGGCACGCAAAGCGATCGCCGATATCTTGATGGAGCAGCAAAACACGCTGATGGCGATCGTGGAGCATCGGCAGGTCATCGCGCTGGCTCCTCAAGATGCCAGTTCTTACTACCACTTGGGCGTTGCCCTGCGCGATCGAGGCCGCATGGCAGAAGCGATCGCTGCGTTTGAACAAGCCCACAGCCTCTTTCAGCAGCAGGGAAATCAAGACGCCGTTCAACAAATTGAACTGATATTGCGGAATTTGCAAGGATCGGGATAATGGCGATCGACATGATGCAGGTTGAGCAATTGAAACAACCCTCTGATCTTGAATCGATACCAGCTCAGTGCCTTTGGCTAGTGCTCGGTTTGCGATCGACGCTGTTTCTCGTCGAACTCGCAATTGGCATCTGGAGTCACAGTTTATCGCTATTAGCTGGCGCAGGTCATTTATTCTCAGATGTTTTTTCTTTAATCTTGACACTATTGATCATTCGGCTGCTGCGACGGGGCGTGATGCAGCGCTCGACTCAAACCTATCGGCGCGTCGAAGCTGGAATTGCCGTCCTCAACGGCTTGAGTTTAATCGCGACCGCACTGCTCATTTTTCAAGAAGCAATTCAGCGGCTGCAAACGCCTCAACTCCTAGCGGGTCTACCCATGCTCGTTGCTGCTTTAAGTTTAATTATTAATATTTACTGCGTTCGCTTGCTGCATCCAGAGAGCCATCACAGCCTCAATATTCGTGGAATTTATCTACATGGAATTGCTGATATTTTCAGCGCGATCGCGGTTCTACTATCCGCTCTAGCCGTGTATTTCTTGCAGTGGCTTTGGGTGGATACGGCGGTCGGATTGCTAGTTGCAGTGTTAATTATTGCCAATGCGTTCGTTTTGATGCGATCGGGACTTCAACTGCTAAGGACTCAATCGATCGAATGACATTTTTACGCTCAAAAATTGCGCGTTATCCAGCCCCGATTCGCTTTAGCGTTTTTGTGTTGATGCTGATGCTGTTGTGGTTGCCGATTGCCGCTCCAATCTATTTCATTTGGCGATCGAGTAGCGCTGTGGGGATTGCTTTGCTGCTAATTCTTTACACAGCGTTTATTTGGCTACTGCGTCGTTGGGGTAGGCGCGTCCATCAGCAGTTGCACCCGCTTTATGAGCATGGTCTAAAGCCAACCTCGCGCAATCAACTGGAGTTAATCATCAGTTTGGTATTTGGATTTGCAAGTATCTTCGCGCTGTTTGGCCTGGAAGGATGGTTTGGCTGGTTGACCTGGCAAGCAGTGCCGCCGACGCTGATTCGATCGCTGCTTGAGGGTTTGGGGGTGGCGATCGCCGTGAGCTTTGCGGAAGAACTTTTGTTTCGCGGCTGGATGGTGGACGAATTCCGATTGGACTACGGCTATGGCGTTGCCCTGTGGATCAGCAGCACAATCTACGCGGCTGTGCATTTCATCAAACCCTGGGCAGAAATTGTCCGAACCCTGCCCAGCTTTCCCGGACTGCTATTGCTGGGACTGACTTTAGGCTGGGCAAGGCAGCGATATGGCGATCGATTGGGCGTTGCGATCGGACTTCATGCCGGACTGGTCTGGGGCTATTACCTCGTTGATGTCACAGATTGGATTGTCTACACCGATCGAGTGCCAACTTGGGTGACAGGCATCGATCAAAATCCGCTGGCCGGAGTTATGGGTCTAGGTTTCCTGGGACTAATCGCCCTTGGAATTCGCGGAACAAAACATTAACTATCAACAACCTCTATGGGATTTGAGCAATGTCACACAGCCACAACCATCAGCCAGCCAATTACAATCGCGCCTTTATTATCAGTGTTGCCCTCAATTCAACCTTTGTCGTAATTGAAGCTGTTTACGGAGTTTTAGCAAATTCTTTAGCCCTAATTGCAGATGCGGGTCATAACTTGAGCGATGTTTTGGGACTCGTTTTTGCTTGGATAGCCAGCTTGCTCGTTCGCCGCTTGCCAACTTCACGCCGCACGTTTGGATTTAGACGCTCTTCGATTTTAGCTGCACTCTTAAATGCAGTTTTTCTGCTTGTGGTGTCAGGTGGATTGGGCTGGGAAGCGATTCAACGACTGCGTGAACCTGCTGCGGTTGAAGGAACAACTGTAATCATTGTTGCGGCGATCGGCATTGTGATCAATACTGGCAGTGCCCTCATGTTTCTCTCTGGACGAAAACGCGATTTGAACATTCGTGGTGCATTTCTTCACCTCGTTGCAGATGCGCTCGTATCCGTCGGCGTTGTTCTCGCAGGTTTCGCGATTCTGGTGACAGGATGGCTATGGGTTGATTCAGTTGTGAGCCTAATTGTGACAGTTGTGATTGTCGTTGGCACTTGGCGCTTGTTTCGAGAATCACTCAGCCTAATTATGGATGCTGTTCCTGCGGGAATTGAACCGTTAGCTGTGCGGACTTATCTCAGGGAGCTTCCTGAAGTTGCAAGCGTTCACGATCTACATATTTGGGCAATGAGTACAACTGAAACGGCATTAATGGCTCATTTGGTGGTGCCGAACGGTCATCCTGGCGATGAATTTTTAGCACGAGTTTATCGAGACCTGCACGATCGATTTAGCATCGAACATCCCACCATTCAAATTGAATTGGGAGATGCAGCAATTCCCTGTGCGCTAACACCTGATAATGTTGTCTAACGCCTCGGCGTTACAGTTATGATATTTCAAGCCCTGCGCCTTCATTATTGGCGACACGCTTCGCTGCCTACGGGCACACTTGCACTTGCTCTTTCAGGCTCAGATGTTCATGATGTCATCCCGTCACACGGCTCAATTATTTGCTCCTCGTTCAGCCTATCGGCAACTGCTGCAAGGAATCGCCTTGGCAGGCGGGCTAAGCTTGCTTAGCAGCGGCGTCAGTTTTGCTCAAGTTGCTGATCCCGCTGCGAGTGTGCCCAGCGCTCAAGATTTGCTCGCTCCCGCCGCGCCTGCTCCCATTGCCGCGCCGCCTGAACCCATGATGCGATCGCAGCCCGAAGTCGCTCGCCCTGAAGCGATCGCCCCGATTGAAGCACCCCGCCCCGCACCTGTGCAACAGGTCGAACGCCCCCGCCGCGAAGCACCTGCACCTGCACCTGTAGTTGAAGCACCCGCTCCGCGTCCGGCTCCCAGTGCCAACACCTACATCGACACGACCGACTACAGCATCGGGGCAACCCAGCGCGACGAGCAGCGACCCGGATCGATCATGCTCTCAGAGCGATCGACCGGATGCCAATATGCGCTTTCTCAAGGTAGCAGCGTTCCCAATAGCGTTTGTGCGAATCGCCGCATTCCCGTTGCTAGCGGAACGGCCAGCACTGCAACCGCGAGTGGAGGAATTCCCAGCCTTGTGAGCCGCAGCCAAAGGGCGATCGCTCGTTCGATCGGCACTCGTCCTATGAGCGCATCAAGTGCAACCGCCAGCGGCAACCGCTTCTACAATCTCACCGTCCGCCCGCCCGGACGGATTGGCAATAACAATACGGCAATGGTTTTTCCACTATCGATTCCTGCCGCGATTACCTCGGTCTTTGGCTGGCGCATTCATCCGATCGCAGGGACTAGACGCTTCCACAGCGGCATAGATTTGGGCGCACCGATGGGCACTCCAGTTTTGGCGGCTTATTCAGGACAGGTGGCAAGTGCAGACTGGATGGGCGGCTACGGTCTGACAGTCATGTTGAATCATGATTTAGAGGCTCGTGATCGCGACAGCTTCCGCCAGCCGACTGCCCAAACGCTTTACCCGCACATGTCTGAACTGTTTGTGCAGCCCGGTCAATGGGTGAATCAGGGCGAGGTGATCGGGCGCGTCGGCAGTACCGGGTACTCAACTGGTCCGCACCTGCACTTTGAATATCGTGAACTCACCGATCAAGGCTGGCAAGCGCTTGATCCAGGTCAGATGCTCGAAACTTCTCTTGCCCAGCTTGTTCAGGCATTGCAGACGGCGCAGGCTCGACCCGCAGACGATCGCGGCTAAAAAGTGTTATGCACTTTTGGCTAAAGCGATCATGTCATCTAACACCGAGGCGTTATCGCACAGCTTGGGCTTGTTGAGCCTGATACATTGCTCTTAGCACGTAAGCAGGATTGACGTAGCTATCGTTATATTTAAGCGTCCAATGCAGGTGCGGGCCAGTTGTGCGACCCGTCATGCCCACTCGACCCATCGGTTCTCCTGCTGAAATCGGTTGACCCTCCCGAATATTGAAGCCACCGCTGCGTAAATAACGTCCATCATTGCCTGATTCAACATTGCCTTGCATGTGGCAATATTTCGCTGTCCAACTGCCAGATTGCACCACGATCGAAGTTCCACAAGCGGTATTGTCTGAAACTTCCAAGACTTCACCTGTCCACCAATTGCGAATAGAACTGCCTTCGGGAGCCGCCATATCCAAACCATAGTGAAATTCTTCAGACGCTCTGCCATCGGGTGCAACTCGATAGCCAAAAGCAGAAGTGTAAGCTTGAAAGTTTTCAACCGGAAAAGAAGCGTTTTGCCATAGATTTGGGGCAACCTGATCCGGTTGAACTTGGGCAATTGACGTTGGCGCAGTAATGGTTAGCGTGTCGGTTGCCTGTTCTTCTAAACGCGATTCGAGTGGAGCGCTCGCCTCTGGAGGTGCATCAAAACTGAGCCTTGATTGAATTGCTGCTACTGTTTCTTTTTGAGCGATCGCCGTTGCAGATAAAAAGCTCAACCCAGCAACGATCAGCACAGCTTTGAAGCACAAACTACTTTTAGCACCCATATGCCAATTCAGCTTAATTTCGCCCATTTATTCAACACTAAATTGGCTCAACTGGCAAGAGGATATTTAAACAATCCAATTATGATTACTCGAACAGTTTACTGTCCGTACCATTGCTGTTTCCACTCGCGCAGTCGATCGAGTTCCTGTTGCTGACTGTCGATAATTGCTTGAGCAAGCTGCTTCATTTCCGGGCGATCGCTGTTTTGCAATACCTGTTTCGCCATCTCAATGCCGCCCTCAAAATGCGGAATGAGTGCATTAATTAGCCGCAGATCAAACTGCTCATCCGCATCTCCTAATGCTTCATTGGTTGTCATTGCTGCGGGCATCGGGACGGTTTGCCCCGTCTTGGCGTCGTACATCACGTGGGTATCGCCCGCCGCTGAGTACCAATTAACCCGCCATACTTGCATTTGAGCAATTTCTCGCGCTTGCTCGTTCATCAAGGTTTGAGCAAACTGCTTGATCTCCGGGCGGTCTGACTTTTGCAACGCCTCTTGCGCCATCCTCACTGTTTTTTCGTGATGAGGAGTCATTGCATCGATAAACCGCAGATCAAAAGATTTATCTTTCGGCCCTAAATCGGTATTATGGCTTATGCTATCCAGTGACGTTTCGGAACTATGATCCATTCCAACTATTGGACTTTCGATCGCGGGAGAAGCTTGTTCCGAACTATCAGATTGAGGGTTGGAAGATGAACTGGTACAGGCAGTAATGCTAGTCGACAACAGGGCGGCAATACTACCCAAAACTACCATCAGTAGCGGCTGCTTAAATTTCATCATTTTGAGTGACAGTTGCCTTTGAATTTCCATCTCACTATTCATCCGTCTTCTTTGCTATCCGGTTAAGTTTCAAAGTGAATTCACTAGGTTTTACAGCTTGTCTTTTGACAAGTATAATTTGCTGGTTTATGCTTGATGACCTACAAAATCTCAGCACAATTTACATGCAAGAAAGCAAAAAGCGCCTAAAGCTTGTGTCGATCGGCATCGCTCCGCACGACGGTATATTTTCGATTGGAGTATCGCCGCACGGAATTATTTCGATCGGCGCAATTCCGCACGGATTAATTTCTATTGGGTTAGCCCCAATGGGAGTAATTTCAATGGGATTGGTTTCAATGGGGTTGGTTAGTGTGGGAACCGTATCAATGGGATTATTGAGTATCGGGCGATCGAGCATGAGTATTTTACAGCTAGATAGAAGTAGCTTTGCCCCGCAAGAACAATCAGCCCCTAACGCCGCTGATCACGAAGGTATGGGGCACTGAAATAACTTGAAGAAACAGCTTGTTGAGGGGCAATCACTTCCTCAACAAGCTGTGTTGATCTCAAGGAAAAAACACAGCAAGAACCGTTAGCTACGGAAGAATTCGCGCGATCGCTGCGTGAACTGCATCGTGTTCTGGTTAAAGTTCAAGCGATTTTCGCCCGTTGCGAATCCAGCCTCACCATCGCCATCAAGATCCACGTTCGTGTGAGCATTGACGTAGAGGTTGCCAGCTAGCAGTGCCGCTTGCTCTTCTGGCGTCAGCTTAAATTGCCCGGAGAACGTACCGGATTTGGCATCCGTGATCGTCTCGCTCAGGTATCGAACCACAGTGGCATCGGCGAAATTGCCGCGACTGTCATCCGCCGGAGAGAAGTGCATGTGAGTTCCAGACAGGTTGTTGCCCTCGACATCCTTGGGAACTTTCAAGAAGCCGTCAATTAGCGCCTTCGGGTCAGAACCATTGAGAATTCGAGTCTTGGGATCAAGTTCTGTCTCACCCTGGCTAAACAGCGGTGCGCCATCGAAGTCTTTGTACGATCCGCTGATGTTGAGCACGCCGCCTTTCAGTTCAGCATTGAGTTCACTGGTTCCGGGGCTATCGGTTCTGAAGGGAAACTCCGTGCCGCCGCCGCCTTTGGCCGTGCCGATCTTGAAGCCATCATCGCCGACAAACAGGAAGTCATCGCCGCCGCGACCAATCATCTTGTCGCGTCCGGTTGTGCCGTTAAGCTGCTGTCCGCCATCACCCGTTTCTTGCGTATTGGAGAAGCGACCAAATTGACCGATGCGATCGACCAGTTCCGACTGGACTTGCACAAAGTTTTTACTCGTCAAGCTCTCAGCCTTGGTGAAGGTCAAAACCCCCAAGATGTGATTGGCGGATTTGTCGATGATCAGCGTGTTATTCACACTGTCAAACGGCTGCTTCAAGCCACCTTTGCCCGGATTTTTGCCCTGAGCAACCACGATGTTTTCCATCGCCACGCTCGAATCAATGGCGATCGTGTCTTTGGTGGGGTCAAAGTCAAAAATGCGATTGGTCGTTTCGGCTCCCAGCACGATCGCATCTCGCCCGGTGCCCGTGGTGAAAGTGTTAATCCCACCGCCTTTGCCGACGATGATGTCATTGCCACCCCCAGCAATCACCGTATTGTTGCCAGCGCCAGGATCGAGGAAGTCGCCGCCGGAGAGCGCCATTCTCACTAGCTTGCCGACGCTGCGGCGACCTGTGGCATTCGAGAGATCGATCGATTTGATATCCACTGCATTCAAATCGACGTGCGATTCCGGTTTGCTGCCAGGATTGCCGTGATCGTGGTCGGCATCTTCGCTGGCAATTACCGGAGCCTGAACAGTTGCAGCCAGGGCATCTTTTAGATCTGAATCGAGAACAGACGAGCCTTGCGTCGCGTTGATCGCGCTTGTCGTCGTCGCAGTTGGAACAAACAAATCTGTTGCGCTAACTTGATTTTGATTCTCCTCTGGTTTTGGGGCAAATCCTTCCATGATGTCTCCTTAAAATTTAGACAAAGTGTGAAAGATGGCGAACGACCGCTATCTCGTGAAGACAGCGGATGCTGATGCTAAAAAGGTGAATGCGCTCAAATCAGTTCGATTGTCAGTGCTCGTTCCCTGAAAAGTAAAAGACGGTAAATGCAGGCCAGTCGTCAACTCACAAACACTGATAATTAAGAAGATGAAGTCCGGGGCTGAAACGTTTAGAAACTCTGAGTTCTATGCAAATCAGTCGTTGCCCTCTTTCGCCACTAGCGTAGAGCAAGTTCGATCGAGATGACAATAGAAATCGCCCTACTTTTGAATATCTGATTGATTGTGCATATATTGCTGACTTTTAATTGGAATTGCTGATGATAACGGTTCTAATTAATCAATGGATGTTGAAGTTGGCGTTTGAGGGTATCAAGAACAAGCTTGCCCACTAATTCTGATGTGACACCCAAATAACTGTCCCAGGGCGATCGATAGCTTGAGTCCCGTAGCGCTGCTTTTCACCCATAATAAAAGATACAAACAAGGCGAAAAACCCTTCCTCTTGTATATTTTCTAACAACAATTCAACCAAAGGGCGGGCAAGAAATACGCTGTTTATCAGTGTTGAGTTTCTTGAAACATAAGTGCTTGAGCAAAGCAAAAGCCCCTAGTACCGCCTTGCTCGCATCAGCGGCCATGTCGAGGGCATCCAGAAGATGATCAAGGCAGAACGACCATGCCCAGATGTGATTGTGCAGATCATGGTGGTGCGATCGTCCCTGAATAAAGTGGCTTCCTTGATCGTGGCCGATCACACAGAACACTGCTTAGTGGAGGCGGCTGAAAGTGGAGATGTTGAGGCCGAACTAGCGAATCTTCGAGCGGTGCTCGATCTGCTGCTCTAGCGCGTCACGATAACTTAGATGGGTTCGGTCGCCAGTTCAAGCAGCCATTTGACGGCAAGATTCAGCACAACGACAGCAGTGGTCATGATCGTGCTTCTCGCACTGGACAGCACAGCGATCGCATACATCACACCGTTGAGCCTCGCACTGGACAGCACAGCGATCGCATACATCACACCGTTGAGCAATCACAACCGAAGCGGCTTAAATCAGTGGATGAGCATTTCAATCGTGGCTTGCTTCCATTCATTCCATTCATTAAACAACTAAACTTTGATGGTGTGATCCTGGCTTATATCAGTCACATCAAGCAACCATGCAACAGAGTCCGCAAGATCAATATGTTTGGGTGGGTGATGTGAATACGCGCTATTGGCGCTTGGGGACGCAGGGCAGCGCGATCGTCTTCATTCACGGCATCGGCAGCGCGATCGAAACTTGGGCGCTCAATGTTGAGGCACTCGCACAGCATCACCAAGTCTATGCACTTGATCTCGTCGGCTCAGGGCGATCGGATAAGCCGCTCACTTCCTACTCGCTAGTGGCTCTCGCCGAGTTTGTTAAAGGTTTTGCAGATGAAATGGGACTCGATCGCCTCAGCTTGATCGGCAACTCGATGGGCGGCGGAATCGCGCTGCAATTTGCCCTGTTGTACCCGCAGCAGATCGAGAAGCTGTTGCTGGTCAACAGTTTAGGGCTAGGTCAAGAGGTTTCTTGGAGCTTGCGACTGGCAAATCTGCCCTTGGTAGACCGATTCTATAAGCCCACCCGCAGCAGCACGGCCTTGACCTTGAAGCAGGCTGTCGAGAATCAAGCCTTGATTACAGACGAATGGATCGATCGCTTCCACACCCTCCTGAGTCTTTCCGGCGCACCGGAGGCACTCATCGCCCAGATTCGCACCAATATTGATTGGTGGGGGGTGAGACGTGAGGTTTATCAGCCGATCGTCGATCGCCTCTCCACCATTACCGCGCCTACACTGATCGTTTGGGGAAAACAAGATCAAATTTTGCCCGTCGCTCATGCCCAAACTGCAATGCAGCAGTTGCCGAATGCTAGCCTCCAGCTTTTTGATCCTTGTGGGCACTGGTCACACTTTGAGCGAGCCGCAGAATTTAACCGCCTTGTCTCCGAATTCTTGACGAATTTTTAATCATGATTCGGTCGATCGTTTGACTGAGTTAACGATTCTAGGATTGGCTATCTTGAATAATTGCCTGTCGCGAAATGAGTTTAAGTCCAAACAAAAATCGAGCCAGATTGAAGCGCCGAATCAACAGTTCATACAGCGCGATCGTCACCAGCAGCGACGCCGTACTAATGACGATAAACTTCGCCATGATGCTAACATTCCAGCGCACGACGTAAAAGCCGATTACCACTAAAACCGTTTGGTGAAGTAAATAAAACGGATAGGCTGCTTCGTTGGCGTATTTCAGCAGCGTATGGTTGAAATTCAAGTACCGACGACCGAGACCCAATAGCGCGACGACCCAAAACCAAGCGTTGCAGCCTCGAAAGCATTGATACAGAATATAGACCAGGAAATAGCCACGATCGGGAATGCTGTGGGTTTGCCATAGCCCCAGCAAGATGCTCATGCACAGGGCAGCCAGACCCGAAGCAATACCCAGATGCTTGTCGATCGCTTCTCCAAATCGATCGTCTGAGCAGATGAGATAGCCGTAAACGAAATACAGCAAATATAAACAAACGTTTGCCCAGTCATCGTAGAGATTTTGAAACCCAATCCAGTGCGGTCGCAGCGCCCCTTCGATCGCCGCTAAGGGCAATCCCAATAGCAAAATCACGCCCGGTTTTTCGACCCAGTTTGCGAGTGTCGATTGCCAGTGCGATTTGGGCTTTCTCAACTCAAGCAGCAGCGGCAGCACCACGATCGAAAACGTGAATAGATAGAGGATGAACCAAAGATGCCCCCACTCAAAATTGCCGTGCGGACGAATGCCATTGAAGAATTGCGGGTAGAACTGGAAGTATGAATCGTGATAGCTAGAACGACTCACGAGCCGCAGATAGACCTGGGGCGGAATCAGTACCAACGTGCCGAAGACAAAGGGAATTAAAAGGCGCTGACCGCGCTCTTGCACATACTGCCGAGCCGATCGAAATGACAGCGCAAACCAAGTGCCTGCCCCGGACACCAGAAAAAACAGGGGCATGTGCCACTGATGGACAAACAGAATGAAGCCGTTCATGATCTGGCTCGATCGCACATTCTGAATGTAAAACTCGCCCAACTCGCCCTGATAGAAAATGGCCGCTGTATGGAAATACAGCAGGAGCAGAACGGCCAGCACTCTGAGCCAGTCGAGATCGTAGCGCCGTTGCCGCGCTTGAGTGGCCTTCACGTTCTCAGTTGCCTGCATCACAGTCAAAGTCGGTAAGATTGGGGCTTCACCTTTTAAGGTAGGTCGATCGCCTCGATTCCAACCCCTTCCGTCAGAGATGGGTTTAGAGCAGTTTTTCCAGAATCAGCGTGTCTTGCCAGCGATCGTGCAACTGTCCTTGTTCCTTGTAAATGCCAACTTTACGGTAGTGCAGTTTCTCGTAGAGTTTGACTGCCGCAAGTTCTGGGAACGTGGTCAAAACGAGTTTATGAAACGCCACCGCTTTCGCCCGCCGCTCTAGCGCTTGCATCAAGGCCGTTCCAATTCCGGTTGATCGATTGGGGCGATCGACATACACCGACACATCCGCCACCCAACGGTAGGCGTAACGCGCATTGAAGGGATTGAGGCAAGCCCAACCGACGACCTCCCCTTGGCGCACCGCGACGATCGCCACATAGCGATCGCGATGATTCTCTAGCCACGTTTGCTGCTGCGCCTCGGTGCGTGGTTCGGTCTCAAAGGTTGTTCCTTCCTCAATGCCCTGGTTATAGATGCGCGTGATGGCTGGAACATCCAGTTCAGCAGCACGGCGAACCAGCAGCGGTGCATGATGCAGCGTCAGGGTCATGCAGTCGGCAGAAGCTGGACAAACCCCTTGAAATTCGGCGGACGCAAGGACGACGGGCGGAACCTGAGTGCGATCGCCCACTTGAAATCCAAAGCGCAAAAAGAAGTCGGAGGCCGAGGTTGTCAGTAAAAATAGCTGCCGAATGCTGTCACTGTAGGCTTGGTCAAGTAAGCGCCGCACTAATTCTTGCGCTAGCCCAGCCGATCGACACTCCGGCACGACCGCGACCGACCGCAGCAACGCAGCGGGAGCATACCACTCCAGTCCAGCCACGCCGACGATCGCGCCTGCTTGCTCTGCCACTAGAAAGTACGGGAGGTGTTTGGCGAAATCAGCATTGGGCAATTGGCAGCGATCGAGCAGTTGGGCGATCAGTTTGGCATCTTGAGATTCAGCTTGGCGGATCACGTCGAACATGGTTGGCCTGTTTCTATTTCAACGATCGCAATGAAATCGGTTGACCTTGCGGAAAAATCGACAGACTCGCTGCTTGAGCAGATAAATCAACAAAACACCATCGAGCGCCAGTTCAAACACCTGAAATTGCCTGCCGTAGTGGTTTGAGTCCCAATAGCTCACTGGACTGTGAAACCGCAAGTTCCAGTTGAGGGGAAACAACAGCAGCGGCCCATCATCGGCGTGCGTCAAAATATCGACCGCACTGTGCAGTAGACACGCAACCAGAAACCAAAACCACCCGCACGATCGAGACCCAATATTGCGGCGCGATCGCCACACCACGCTCAGCCCAACCAGAAGCAGCACGGGCGAATGCAGAACATTGTGACCAATGAGCCAAAGCGGATGATGAAAATAGAGGTCATCAAACAGCAGATGCGCCACGTCTGCGCTGTCCCAGCCCAAGAGGAAGCGGTAGTAGACGATGCCGCCGATCGACAAGATCCACAACGGCACATCTGGCGCGACAGATCCCAACAGAAACGCTGTTTTGACGATCGGAACTCGTGGCAAAGCTTTGTCGATCGCCGCCGCCATCAGCAAGTGTGAGGGAGTGTTCATGCGCTTCAGCCTCCCAAAGCGGTCGATCGACTCACTCGCAATAGCACTGGAATCGCTAGCAGTTGCATCCCAACGGAGAAAACCACCAGCCAGCTTAAAGCGCGATCGTACAGGACTCCCATCAGCGCACTCCCTGCGAACCAAGCTAGACCATAGCCTGTGTTGAAAATGCCATAGGCAGACCCGCGACGTTCGGGTGGAACCATGCCCGCCACGACTGCTTTCAAGATTGATTCTTGCGCTCCCATGCCGATGCCCCACAGCACCATTCCCCAAGCGGCAACCGCAGAACCACCGACGAAGATGAGGGGTGCAAATCCCAGCGAAAACAGAATGGCAATGATTAGCGTTGTAATGCCGATGCGATCAAACCAGTAGCCGAAGACGAGCGCCGCGATCGCATCCACGCCCATCGCCAGCGCATAGAGCAGCGGAATCTGAGTTGGCTGGTTCATGCCTGACTGTTGCAGGTGAAAGGCAATCAGCGGAAAGTCCACATAGCCTGCGGCGATTAGGGCGACCGCACTCAGGTAAACCCAGAACTGGCGGGGCAACCCTTCTGAGTGCAAATCCTGAAGCGTTGGCTCAAACTCACGCGGATTCGGGTAAAGCCGTTGACCAATCAGCAACACCGCCAGTCCCAGCAAGGCGGGAATTGCCAGAATTGCAAAGCCACCGGGATAGCTCCCCTGCGACGCAAGCACGGCTGTAACTAACAGCGGGCCTGCAACCGCCCCAATTTGATCCATTGCCTCGTGTAGCCCAAAGCCAAAGCCCCTGCCCACATTGATCGCGGCGTGAGAGAGCAGCACATCTCTGGGCGGAGTCCGAATCGCTTTTCCAGTGCGTTCTGCAATCATTAGGCCAGCAAGTACTTCCCAGCGGCCAGCCAGTGCCATCAGGGGAACGACAGCAGTATTGATGAAATAGCCCAGCGTTGTGATGCCCCAATACTGGCGGGTGCGATCGCTCCAATAGCCAGTGAGCAATCGCAA
Organism: Microcoleus sp. FACHB-1515; assembly: GCF_014696105.1. Lineage (GTDB taxonomy): Bacteria > Cyanobacteriota > Cyanobacteriia > Elainellales > Elainellaceae > JAAUTJ01. Next base: position 23,656 of record NZ_JACJPO010000062.1, on the reverse strand, counting down.
GCCATACCCGATCAACTCCCCCAGTCCCGCTACCAAACCCACGATCGCGCCACTAGCTCCCAATGCCCCCAGGTAAGCCCCTGTAATGCTGCGTGCTCCTTCATAAGTGGCATCTGCACACAGGCTCACAAATCCCAGCAAAACGATAAATCTCAGGGCAGGGTTGCTTTTGAGCATTTAGGTTGGTTGGAATGCAAGGCTACATCTTATTGAGATTAACGCGATTGAGGGTTTTGCCAATGTCGCGCACCGATGCTTGAGTGCCGTTTTCTTTGCGTTCGCTGTAGCGATCGGTCAGATACTCCACCTGATCGCGCAGCAGCAAGGTGAATTTGTAAAGCTCCTCCATCACATCCACGACGCGATCGCGATAGGCCGAATCCTTCATTGTGCCGTCTTCGTTGAATTCCTGATAGGCTTTCGCTACTGACGATTGATTGGGGATGGTGAACATTCGCATCCAGCGACCGAGCAACCGCAGCGTGTTGACGGCGTTGAATGATTGCGAACCGCCACTCACCTGCATCACGGCTAAGGTTCTGCCCTGCGTGGGGCGAACGGCTCCGATGCTCAGCGGAATCCAGTCGATCTGGTTTTTCAGGACACCCGTGATCTGCCCGTGCATTTCAGGGCTTGTCCACACTTGGCCTTCTGACCACTGGCTTAGCTCACGTAACTCCTGAACTTTCGGGTGCGTATCGGGCACACTGCCGTAGATGGGCAGTTCACGCGGATCGAAGAATTTAACTTCAGCGCCAAATTCTTGAATAATTCGCGCTGCCTCTTCTGCCAGCAAGCGGCTGTAAGACCGTTCACGCAATGAGCCGTACAAAAACAAAATACGAGTGGGATGATCAGACGCGCTCACCAAATGATTCTCCGGCTAACTGTTGTAGAAATGTAGTTTGGGCTGTTCGTAATTCAGCGTTGGAATTGGCGGTTTGAATAATTTGCATCGCCTCTTCATAGGATGCTCCGGTGCAAATTAAATAAGCAGCCAACATCGTTCCGGTGCGACGATTGCCGCTGGTGCAATGCACAGCAACCGCACTGCCAAGCTGATGTTGCTGCTCAACAAACGCTTGAAGCTCCTGAATTTGTTCACGAGTGGGGGCTGTTCCTCCCTTTGTGGGCAGCCAACGAAAGGGAAGCTTGGCCTGCTCATAGAGATCGAGATCAGTGGGATCGTCCATCACGGAGACGATCGCCCCAACCCCTGCCGCCTGTAAATCAGCTAGCTCTTCCACTGTGGGCTTGCGAACTCCAGCGAGCTTGCCTGGAATCACCCACCACAGATTTTCTGCGATCGGCTGGGGCTGCGGCTCACTCATGCGACTTGCCTGACACGACGGGTTCAGCGGCTAGGGATGCGATCAAGCCAATCACCCGTTCTCGCACTTGATCGCGCACTCTGGGAAAGATTTCGGGCTGCTCGGCGGGGTCATCTAACTGCCAGTCTTCAAACACTTCGCGTGTGACCCAAGCGGGCGGCAGATTAACGCCGCAGCCACACAGCGAAATGACGATATCGAAATCTGCTGGATCAAAGTCGCTTAACGGTTTGGAAGTTTGGCAACTAATATCAACGCCTGCCGCTTGCATCGTGGCGATCGCCTCTGGCCGCACTTGGCTCGCTTCGAGTCCTGAACTGGTCACGTCAATTTTTCCGGTTCCCAAGTGTTTGGCGAATCCTTCGGCCATCTGCGATCGCGCCGAGTTCTTTTTGCACACAAACATGACACGCTTCATCATGTAACTCCTTTCAATGTTGAAACTAAAAGCTGTCTGATCGAGCGTCTTTGAAGAACAACCGCTTGTAAAGCAATACGGCCAGTTGCGCTCCGACGATCGGCGCGACCCAATACACCCAATGGTGCTGCCAGAGATTGCCGACGAGGGCAGGCCCCAGCGATCGCGCCGGATTCATGCTCGCTCCGGTGATTGGCCCCATCACAGTGGCTTCAAGTCCGACCGTCAGGCCGATCGCAATCCCGGCAAAGCCCACTAATGCCCGCCGATCCAAACCCGCCCCCAAAATCACCAGCATCAAAATGAACGTCAAAATGCCTTCCAGCACCAAGGCCTGAAGCCAGTTGTCTTGGAGGGGCAAGGTTGCACCGAGATTGGCGACAAACCCAAACGACAATCGCAGCACGAATGAGGCCGCGATCGCGCCCATCGATTGAGCGAACAGGTAGGGCAGCACTTGATGTCCTGGAAAGAAGCCACCGCTCCACACCGCCAACGTCACGGCTGGGTTCAGATGTGCCCCACTGATGTGACCGAGCGCATAAATTAAGGCGGCCACCACCGCCCCAAATACCAAACTGACTCCCAGATGTGTGATCGCCCCCTCCGTGATGTAGTTGACCATTACGGCTCCTGTGCCTGCAAAGACCAGCACAAATGTCCCGATCGCTTCGGCAATCACGACAGCGGAAACAAGTGGCTTAACGCCTTTAACCCAAACTTGCACGATCGAATGGGACTGCGAATAGCGGACGGATTTCAAGCTCATCTTTTCAGCTCAATCAATGAATTGCGATCGCTAGAATGTCCGCTCTTTTCCGTCGAGGTCGGATCGCAGCAGCCATAAGTCTCCTCCACGCAGGATTTGCACCTGCTGAAGTGTTGATGTGGTCTTTATATCACATCTAAAAATATTGATACATCAAATTATGTTGATGAGTCAAGCAGTTAGACTGAGGCAGAGGAGCTTTGTCAACAAAAATTTAGACTTCGATTCTAAAAAATTTGATAGAAAGCTTAGTCACTGCAAGGACGAGCAGGCACAATCGGGCTGAAGCGGCGGTATTCCGCGAGGTACTGCTCCAGCACAACAAATTGCGGCAGATTCAGGCTGTAGTAAATCCAGCGTCCTGCTTGGCGCGATCGCACTAGCTCAGCTTCCCGCAGCACCTTGAGGTGAAATGACAGCTTCGACTGTGGCAGGTTCAATGCCTCACACAAGTCGCACACGCACAGTTCTTTGGTTCGCAGCAGATCCAGGACTTGCACACGCAGCGGTTCCGAAAGCGCATGAAAGCCAGCAGCAATTGCATTGGATGCGAGGGTGGACTGCTTCGACATCAATTTTTCTTGAAATGTAATTTACCCAGTATAGAACGCAGAGGCAGCGATCGCCCCACCTCATCCTTCCACCCACATTCAGGACAATCCCACCAATCGCTCCCCTGCTCAAACTGATAGCGGCACTGCGGACACAACCCCGTAAAGAGCGGATGCCACATCAGCAATTCAAGCTGTTGCGCTCGGCTCCAGCGTTGGGGCGGCGGCTCGATCGGCTCACCATTGTAAATAGACATTTGGGCACTCTACCATCAGGCGATCGATGGGACATCACATGAAACTAGGGAAAACCCGCTGGAAACGAATGACGATTGTAGGCTTACCAGCAGCGGCGACCATTCTCTTTCCAATCTGACATCGCTGGGCAAATCCTAACTTTTATGCAGACGTGCGCTGTGTGAAGGAAGGAGAGAACGGCGAAATCATCATGGCAAAGGGTGGCGATTGCTATTAGCAATTTATCTATATTTTCCGAGAAATGTATTAAATTAGGCAGCGCTACAAATTCGTCATAAAACAGCCTATAAACCAGTCAGCGCAACAACTGAAGGCTGTTTTGCATTTTTATTAGTGAAGCGCAGTTACAAAGTTGGGCAATTCATTTTCTTATCTGGGACTGCTATTGTAAAATCACAGCGCGGCTGCGGTTGCTTCAGCAGGAGCAGAGGCAACTGCTTGAAAACTCACGAGCGGCTTCAACTTTTCTTCAGTGCAAGGCTCACAAAACTCAGCCGTCAGTTCTGAACCATCCTCTGCGAGCCAGCTAGCTTTGAACTGAAGATGCTTCTCATAACAGTCTGATTGGCAATTGTCACAAGTTACCGAGCCAATAGAATAACCTGCGGTCAACCGTAGCGCTTTAAGACCAGACTCCTGATTGACTGACAAAAGTAGGAGGGAAGGGAGGCTCAGCCCTTGTGCAAGGGCGCTTCTGGCTTACTGTGAAAGTTACCACACTTGAACAGTTCCACCATGAGAACCTCCCATCTTCATCATCAGCTGCAAACCCTGCTGGGTCAATCCAACACTTGGGCAGATCGACGACATCTGCAAACCTTCATTTGGATGGTGATTGGGGTGATTTGCGCCGAGTGCATCAGCTTACCGAAGTGGGCAATCTACAGCCGCACTCGTGCCGCCTTTGCTCAAAGTCATCAACGCCGTTTTAGCCGTTGGTTGCACAACCCTCGCATCAATGTTCACAAGCTGTATAGTCCGTTGATTCAAAAGGCGCTGGCTCACTGGGGAAGCTCAACCATCGTGCTGATTGAAGACACCTCGATGTTGTGGGACGAGTTCTGCCTGATTCGGTTGTCGGTGCAGTTCCGGGGACGGGCCGTCCCGCTGGTCTGGCGAGTGATTCGACACCGCAGCAGTAGCGTTCAATTGAGTGTCTACCAGGCAATGCTCCAGCGGGCGGCAAAACTTGTCCCTACGGGTGTTTCCGTTTGTTTCTTGGCAGACCGAGGGTTTGCCGATGTACAACTGATGCGCTATTTGCGTGACCAATTGCACTGGAACTTCCGTATTCGTGTCAAAAGCAATACCTGGATTCATCGTCCTGGCAAGGGCTGGAGCCAACTCAATCAATATCGATTGGCACTTGGAGAAGTGGTGCTCTTGCAAGGGGTGAGCTTGACCAAAACCAAGCCGCTTGCCAAACTTCATCTTGCGATTGGACGCGATCCGCTTTCCCAGCAGTGCTGGTTAGTTGCGACCAATGAACCTGCAACCCTACAAACGTTTCGTGAGTATGCGCTTCGCTTTGCGATTGAAGAAAAATTACTCGATGAAAAATCGAACGGCTTTCAACTGGAACGCTCTGAAGTACGCTCAGTCATTGCGCTGTCCCGCTTGTGTCTTGTCCTAGCTGTTGCGACACTTGTGCTGACCGTGCAGGGGCAACAGGTCGTCGCTAGTGGCAAGCGCAGATGGGTCGATTGTCATTGGCAGCGCGGCAACAGCTATCTACGACTTGGCTGGAGTTGGTTCAAGGGGGTCGTTTATCAGGGCTGGCATTTATTCCTCACCCTGGCGCTGCAAGGGCAACTTGATCCTGACCCCGCTTTCGCCTCTAAAAAGCAGCTACAGAAACAATTACAGCGCGAATTTACAGTCAAGTCCTACTGCTCTGCATCTTGAGTTTTGTCAGTCAACCAGGACCAGACTCATGAGGGTAATCTCGTCGTCGCTGCTCAAACATCTGTTTCTGCGTCAAAACAGCGTGAAGAGTAACATTGACAAACTGAGAGCGCATACAGTTAGCGCAAATGTCAGCCCGCAAACCTTCTCGATCGCCCATTAAAACAGCCGTGTAGCAATCGTCTTTGCGTCGATTCCCTTTTTGCGCTAACTTCTTGCCGTACCAGCTCTCTAGTTCAATGACTTCAGAACTTTGACAGGAACGTTTGCAGATATCACAGAGAATTAGATGCGCCATGATGTTTTAACGCTAGCAGTAGAAGAATATTAGCGCTTAAAGGTTTCACTATCACAATTACTATTACAAACTCAATTAAGATAGAACGTTTTGGAAGTAATCTGAGGATAGAGTTTTGCCAAGAAATTCATGTCTAGACCTGTGGTGTGTGACATCTGCAATACAACCTGCCAAAACAGAAACTATTTTGAGCTATCAGCCTGGATGGGAAAGGGAATTTGTATTCCTGGCAACAAACGCAAGCCCGATCGCTGGATGATTGATCCCATTGAGACCGTTGAAGGATTGCGAGCGGATGTCTGCCGTTCCTGCTGGGAAAATTACTTTGCAGCAGTTCCACTTGAGCAGGAAGAAACTAGAGAAGCCGGAATGCGAAAAGCGAAGGAGCAAAATCCAAACCTCTCACCCCTAGCCTTAGCGATGCGATTCGGTCGAGCAACCGTACAGAGCGTACAGTGTGACTGCTGCCAGCAACAGTGCATCGAAAAGCATTTACAGCTTCGATCTGCTTGGGTCGAGCAAAATGAGTTCACGTTAGAAGCACAAATTTGTGAAATCTGTGTCACCAAGCAGCTTTCACCACTGATTCAGTTTGAAGCGGTAGAAGCAAAACAACCGACGCGATCGGTTGAATTAAACATTTCTTCTACGGCCTAAATTGAGTCATCGTTACTCTAGAAATGGCATTACTTCGCCGTTGTGAGGTTCTGCTGCCACTCACCGAGCGCCAAATCAACAACATCTGCGATCGATCGCAGTTTGCGCTCTTGCCCTGTCAGGTCGAAGTACATCTGAGCATAAGTGTTCAGGTCGTAGGAATAGCTGTGGTAGTTTCGCGTCTTACCCAGATACGAAAACAGTTGAATCGGCGCGGTGCAATTCCACAAGTCCTTTTGATGCGATACCTGCGTCCACGTTAGCCCTTTGACTCGTTCTGGCTTAAATCGCCGTCCGGGAGCGCCAAACTCTTTCTTCGGGTAAGGCAACTGCAACATGAGACAGGGGCGATCGCTCCCGGAGTAGAACGGGACGAACTGAGCGCAGAGCTTCGTTTTGTAGAGATCCTTTTCTCCCTTCCGCAAGCCGTACTGAGTGCTCGTCGTTCGTCCGACTTCCTGCATCTGATCGCTGAACATCAGCATTTGCTGCCGCAATTGCAGCACGTAGTCTTGCTCTGTTGGAGCCAGCGTTTCCACCAGTTGGCGGAGCGATTTGGGCGGTGGCGGCAGTTTGCGCTCGACTTCGATAGGCGCAGGGAGAGCCATGTTCATGAGCGTGGCGTGAAAGGCGCTTGGAATGTCAATGCAGCGGATCAAACTACCATCCGGCTGGGTCAGACAAAACTGAAACTGCTCAGACTGGGATTGCACCTCAAAGATGAAAAATTCAAACAAAAGTTGGCTGTACTGGCGATCGATGAAGTTATGCGCGTGGAAGTTTGGCGCGACCGCCACCAAGCGAATCGGCAGGCTGTAATCGACTTGGTCTGCAAATGGCTTATGCGTGAGAATGGCGCTGTAGTAGCGGGTTAGCTGCTGAACAATGTAGCGATCCTCGGTGTTTTTCAACTCCAGAATGGTCAGTTGCCTTTGAGGGCTGACCGCTAAAATGTCGCAGACTTGGGAATTGATAAAGAACTGCCGCGCTAATGGACTGAGATCGAGCAGCGTCAGCAGATGAACATTCACAAAGGCTTCGAGACTGAGTTCGCTGTCAAACTGCCACATCGTTTCTACTGCAAGATCGCTGAATCAAAAGACTAGAAGGGGGGGTCGGAAAGAACTTTTCCATCCCCCCGCTAGCCGCAGCTTGGGTAGCTTGCCCAAACCACTGCGTCAAATTTGACTGTCCCACCTTAACTTGACAGCAGACGATCGACAAGCAGCGTGGGTGGCAGCGGTGCTGCAAATTCAGCTATGGGCCGAGACTAAGCAAGTTGAACCTTAACAGGAAAAGGCGATCGCGCTCCCACGAAGACCTCACCCCGCTTCTCGCGCTCTGCTACTTCTCAGGCTGTTTCAACAGCATCAGTTTCTAGTCATTAAGTTTTGGCTTCACCTGCTGAAGAGAAACGGCACGGGGCAACCGCACTGAGTAGGGTGCATCGATCGCAATCTCGCCCGGAGCGGAAACTTGCGGCGATTCTCGATACTCGCGCCGCAATTGCTCCAATAAGCGGGTGTGGCGCGATCGCTCCGCAGTTTCCCACTCTCGCGCAAAGGCTTCAAATTCTGACAGCATAGCCTTGACCTCCAACACCCGTTCTAAGATTGTGCCGCATACTCAATTCCATCACGACAACCAGCGATCGACCCGATCATCACAATGGCCTTTGATCACCGACTTGATTGGGATACTGAGCAGCAGCGATCGCCTTCACCCACGTCACACCATCCCCTTGAGCAACCCAGCCAGTAAGCCGCACGGGATCACCTGCTTGCAGCACCCCAATCACCGTAGCCTCGTCCAGCGAGGGCAATTGCCTATTTAACCCGCTCAAGGCGATCGTAAAGCGACCGAACAACAGCGCGATCGGGCTGACTCCAGCACTAGAAGCAAGGCTTAAAAATAGCAGAATCGCAGCAAAACAAATCACAGAAAACGCAGCACAAATCACTTCAAAGCAGGGCTGAAACTGAGAATTGAGAGACTTAAAGATGAATCGTTGTGAAAGGCGTATCACGAATTGGCTCTCTAGCAGGTCGAGTTTTTCCATCCCACACCAGCAGAGTGAGAATAATGAAGCCAACTGCAAGCGCAACTCGATATTGCTCAATCCAATCGAATGAGATTTGCGGCAATTGCGGCATAGAAGACTGGTATGAACCTGCCTGCCAGTACGCATCTCGATCGACAAATGAGACGCGAATTCCTTCTTTCGCCAGTTCTCTAGCTGTATGCAGTGCGCTCCTAGCTGACTCGTAATCTTTTGGCGTTTGTCCGACAATCCAAAGTTCATCTTTTTTTAGCCTTTTCTGATATCGCTCTCCCTGTCCAACTGCTTGAAAGATGGCGTCTCTGGTGAGCGTTTTTTTCAGTTCAATAACGGCGCGATCGATCACAATATCGGCGCGGAGTCCACCACACCAGACCTCTTCACGCGCCTGGATGCCTTTCGATCGCAGCACTTCTAAGCAGTAGTCTTGTAGTTCTCTTTCGCTATTGAATTCCATGTGAATGCCTCAAGCTTTTCTGGTGGACATTGATCGAGGCGGCGAGACGTTTCAGGCTGGACACGGCTGGACGCATGAGCCGAAAACGTCGCAATGAGCGCAGCTTTGAGCCGTGCAAAAGTCCGGCAAACTCCGGCAGACTGTCTCGTTCGTCCCCGTTTTTACGGGGTGTCCGTCCTGGGCGTCTCGATTGCAGCGTCCAGACGGGCGGTAGCGCGGCTACATGAACTGCACACATATTTCGGTGTGCCATCTGCGTAAGTTCCCTTGCGCCGTTTGCTATGATGACCGCAGTGAACGCAGGTAAAATCGTCTGGCAAGCTGTTGGATGAAGCGAGCAATCCTAACTCCACTTGATGTGCCTGTGGAGCGGTCACGATCGCATTTTTGGGATAGCTAATTCCAGCCATGCGATCGCGATAGCTGCTGTACGGAGGCAGTTGAATGAAGAAGGGTTCTGCCTCTCTTGGAGATACAACTAGAGCAATCCGATACGCATCGGGTGATACTTTTTTTGTAGCAGGATCACGCGGATAAGCTGATTTATTCTCAGCTTCATTCAGTTCTTCACATAACCGATTCAACGCCGAAAGCCGATCGAGATAGGGCGTTGCTTCCACTCCTTTTAGCTGCTTCTTAATCCAAGTTTTTGCCGCTGCTGCTGTGAAAACTTGTGTGGCATTTTGAAAGTCTTCTTCCATCAGCTTTGCCGCATTTCCTGTTTTTGCTGTGGCCTTCGATCCACCGCTCACACCGGAAACATTACCGCCTTGTCCTGCGGTCAAAAAGCCCATCTTGGTATGGTCGGAAAGTTGATAGAAATCTTTCATTACCGTGCCTAATTCGGCATAGTCACGGGCGATCGCATTAATCTCATCGACCATGACCGTAATGAAGTGCTTCTCTGCCGCACCGGGAAGATCGTTGCGCCGTTGCTCGAATTCTTGGTGTGCTTTGCCCAACCACGCGATCGCCGCCTCGATGCCATTGCAGCCAGGGGCAATCACACCAGGGATGTGAAACCAATCTTTCGGACTGCCGGGGATGGGGTTGATCAGCCAAATTTCGCCGCCCTGACTACGGGCGATCGCACAAGTAATTAATTCCAGCAGCGGCGATTTGCCACCTGTGGAACCTGCGACAACCCGCACACGGGGAACAAATTTGAGCCTGACCACTGACTCAAACTCTGCCGCGCTGTAGCAGCCGAGTTCCTGAAAGCGATCTGCATGGGGAGCAGGGGCGATCGCCGCTTCACCACTGGCAGGGGGGGCGATCGCAGTGGGAACTCCCGCACTACTGGCAGCAGACGCAGGCCGCGCTCTGCCGCTGTCGGGAGCGCTGAACAAATCCACACTCACAATGAAGTTGCGCGTGTCTAAGACGAAGTCGAGCGGGCGTTGCGACAATCCCCACAGTCCCAAGTGTTCGCGGTGCTTATCCAACTCTGACTGTGCTAAACGGGTGCTATCGGCGTTGCGATCGACCTTGAACTTCAGCCGCCAGCCGCCAGGGAACATCACCGACTCGATCGCATCAAAAATCACGCCCGCTTCTCCAAAGTGCTTGATGATGCGGTTGCCCACGTCATCGATCGATGTGCCACCGCGAAACAATCGGGGCGCTTCCAGTTGCGCGATTTGTTGCTGCTGCTGCACATTGGCCGCTCGCAGATCGTCAAGCGATCGATTCACCTGACTTTCCCAGTCTTTGAGATCGGTTTCGTAGGTATGCTGAATCTTCGGCAACGCTTCATGCTCGATTGCGTAGAAGTCGCGTCCAGCTTGCTTATTTTCCTCAATCAGCTTTTCGTTTTCAGCCGTCAGTTGCTCAACTTCAGCCGTCAGCCGATCAACCGCTTGCACCAGTTCATCGACCCGCGCTTGCTGTTTGCCCAGTTCGGTGTAAATCTTCTGCTGCTGAGCTTCTTGCCACGCCTCAGCCTTGCGATTTTGCACAGCCACCAGGCGCGATCGAATTTCATCGACCTGTTGCTTGACGGCAATGTGGTTCTCCTTGCGATCGGCGCTCTGGTAGTGTGCCACTGTGCGATCGAGTTCTGATTGCGCCTCAGTCAGCTTTGCTTTCAACGTCTGGACAGCATCAGCAGTTTGATTCGCGGCAATCATCCACTCTTGATTTTTGCCCTCAGCCGCGTCTAAATCAGCCTGCAACCTGCCGACACGCTCTTGCAGCTTCTCGACTTTGTTTTGCGCTTGAATCGCCGCCTGAGTGGTCTGCTGCTTATCCTGGTACTCTTCATCGAGCTTGGCTTGGAGCCGATCGAGTGCGGCCTTGAGTCTGGATACTTCTAGCTTGAGTTCGCCACTGCGATCGCGGGCAACAGCGACAGCCGCGACCGAGCCAACACCCAAAGCGTAGGAGAGCAGCAAGGGTGAGAGTTTCGCTGTGGGATTCGTCCAGTAGCCGAAGCAGAAGGCGATCGCCCCCACTGTCGAGACAGACCCGCCTAAGATTGCCAGTTGATGTTTAAGCGTGAGTTTCATGGCCTTGAAAATGCTCCACAACAGGGCGGTGTGCCCCTAGAAGCGTTCTAGGGGCAGTGACTAGGATTAGCCGTAGCTGAGCTTTTGCCGCGCTTCTGCGGCGCTATTCTTCAACAGTTCAAACTCCGCATCAAGTTTGTCTTGGATCACTGGGCGGATGCGGATTTGCTGATTCACCTCAAGCTGAGAGTTGGCGTTCTTTTCGCGCTCTAAATTCGTTTTGATTTGTGCGCCTCGGAATCGCTCGTCGAGCGATCGACCCTTCTCTTGCAGGATCGACACTTCCTTGAAGCCATTCGTGCGCGTTTCGGCGTTCTTGGCAGTTCCGACTTCATAAGCGATATCTGCCGCTTCCATGCCGACTAAGTAGTTCACCTGAGCCTTGCGGAAGTTCACGAGGGCAGTGGCGACATTGCCTGCAATGCGCGAGGCAATCACAGCACCTTTTGACTCTTCTTCCACAATCAAAAGCGACTGATTTTGCAGTTTGACCGCATTGAGTTTGTTTGCGCCGATTTTCGATTCGCGCTGGTATTCTTCATCGGTGACTTCAGGAATGGAACTCGATGAAGGCCGATATAAATCAGTGGGTACAGCACCCACGAAATCGGGCATCGTGAAGTTGAGATCGGGCGTTTGCAAAATCCGCTCTAGCCCTTCGACTTCGGGCAGATTCAGGTGAGGCGATCGCGGCACAGTCGGCAGTGAGGGAAACGGCCTCACGTTCGATTGCGGCTGAGGTGTGGGCTGATTCTCGCTGCTCTGGGGCGGCGTGAAATCGAAGTCTACATCGGTCGGAAAGTCGCGCGCGGGTTCGGGTTCGGGCTGATTGCGGCGTGAGCGTGGCATGAGTTTATTTCTCCGATGGGGTGTGATTTTTGAGCTTCGGCAAAATCAATACGACTGCACTTGCGGTTGCCGCAGTGGATTCGCCTGCTGCACATCGGCGTTGGAAATTGCACCCGTTTTTTGCAGCAATCCCAGCACTGCGAAGAAGGCTAAAAGCGTGATGAAGAACGATTCGATCGTGAGGTTGCTGTTGGAGTTGTTCGAGTTTCTTGCCATGACAAGTTAATAGGTGAAGTGGGTTGAATGTGAAGGCCAAAACTGGAAAAAGTGAACGGTGCTACTGAAGTGAAACGGGCGGCTGATCGTTACCGGAAGGCTGATTGTCAATTGGTTTGCCATCCCAGAACCACATCAGCAAAAAGACCAGCAAGACTCCGAAAATGATTTGTCGCATGGTTTGAACTCCTTCAAATTAAGAGAACTTGACTGAGGCGATCGCCAATTGGTGAAGCTGAGAAACTTTGCGGGTGGGGGCTTTGCTGTTTGGAGCGGGGTGAAAACTGGAGCCAGAAGGCGATCGCCACTGCACACACAGCCAGCGCGATCGCACTGCCGATTAACCAGCGGGGGAAGCGGCGGGGGGCTTTCCCAACGCTTGCATAAACGCTGCCAACTCCTGCAATGCCTGCGTATCCGAGGTTTGCGATTGGCTCAGTTGTGAATTTTTCTCCTGATAGAAGCGCTGATCGAGCTTCAATTCCTGCACTTTGTTGCTGACGATTTCTTTGGCTTTGCGAGTCTCATTGAGCTTCTGTTCTTTGCGCTCGATGTCGGTTTGCATGGCGGTTTGGACGTGATCGATCGCCTGCACGATTTGCGTTGCCAGAGCCATCGGATCATTAATCTCGATCGCCTCTCCGGTGAGCGCTGCCAGCGAGTAAGTCTGCGGTAGAGCGGGCGTGTCCACAACGATCGCGGCCTTTGTTTCAACGTTGATTTCTCGCTGAGGCTGCGATTGCGCTTCCTGCTGATTGGGTGGCAAAGGAGCGGGAAATTGCTCTCTTGCGGCCATTAGAAACGCATCGTCGCGGCCTTCGGCTTTTGCCGTCAGAAACGCCCGTAGCACCTCGATCGCAGTCTCGTTCAAGCGATAAATCGGGTTGCCGTTGGTGTCGTATTTGGCGATCGATTGCAGCGGTGTCGGGCAGTGGCGAAAGGCTGGCTCAACTTTTTGCTTCCAGTAGCGATTGCGTAGAGTCGATTCGTCCCCACACTCCAGTAGTTCAGCCGCTTGCTTGAAGGTGTAGGTGCGTCCTGATTCTGTCCGGGGTGAGTCCGAGGGATTGTCCTGCGGACGGCTAGCGAGCGATTCCGCTGGCTGTCCGGGGAATGGAATGACAATCGAATCTGTGCGCCCAAAGCTAGGCGCTGTCTGCATTTCCATAGGTTGTACTCCAGTAATTTTGTAGGGTTCCGGCGAACGTCCGGTCTGTTGTCCTACGAATTACGTTAGCACAGTAAAAGATATTTTTATCAATTTGATAAATTTATTTCTTCAGTTTGATATTCTTTTTCGAGCCATAGCTAAGGTGTAGACCGCCCAAATATGGCTAGGCAGCCCATCTAGGGAGGCACGAGCAGTCCATAAGGCATCGATCGAAGCGAGGAGCGTTAACACTTCTGCCCCTGGATCACGCTTTGCCTCGTCAGCAAACCAGCGATTGACTGTCGGTAGAGACTTAGAGGTTAAAGAGGCAAGTTCATCTCGCGTTATGCCCCACTTCGACACAAACTCTCTTGGCTCCATCGTTACAGTCCTTTAGATTTCAACAGGTGAAGCGCTTGTCGATGCGAGTCAAGGCTAATACTGTATAATTCGCAACCATTCGGCATCTCAGCCGCATCACACTGTTTAACAAGTCCGAAGTGATTTAAAATTTTTGCTCCGATCGCGTACTCGGCTACAGCGCAAAGTTGGAGTGGGTAAGCAACGTGGCTGGAGGAGAGCCATCCAGACAAAGCATATTGAAGCAACGTCTTTAGGGGGCTAGCACCCCAACCTCTCAACTCCTCAATCACAACAATGCCAGAGGCATACCAGTAATGCTGGGGACTAACCTCACACCTGTCTAGAGAGACAGGGACAAGGCTGGATTCGGGAAGCGTACCACTGCAAAAAGCTTGCCACTGATCTTGCAGCAGTGGATAGATTCCAATCGATGCAACAATGTCATTGCCGCTCATTAGGCATTGAGAACCTAGCGGGTAAAGAGTCCACCATTGCGCGAATTCATCAAACTCAAGACTGCAATCCACATAGGCTTGTTTGTCTATTTTCCAAAGCTGCTGCAATTGCTCCAGCGTTGTAAGACTTTGAATGTGCAGGTCAGAACGGGGCGGAGACAGCATTTCGGCTAATTGTTCGCAGGCTGAGACATGAGGAGAGGGTAGCATTTTCGGCACAGGAAAACTTATCATTTTCAATAAAGCTAGCACCGCTGAGCAAATCGATATTTCCTATTAAAAGAGGTAGAGAAATTTATCAAAACGACAAATGAGCTAAGATCAGCGAAACAGAGGGCGATCGACATGGCAAGAGACGCAATTCAAGCACAACTCGAAGCAACAGAGGCCAGAATCTACAATCTTGACCAACGGTTAACCGAACGCCTCGATCGGGTGGTGGAATCGATCGACAAGCTAGCGGTTCAAGTCACTCAATTCAATGCAGGAATGACAGAACTCAAGGGGATTGCCCGTCAGATTCTTCAGGCGATCGAGGCCGATCGCGACGTTGCCAAACTCCAAGCCAACAATGTGCAATCGATGGTGCAGTTGGCCGCGCAGCAGCAGCAGACGATCAATACCCTGATTGCAAAACTGGCCTCTTAGGAGCGAACACGACGTGGAGCGAAGCTAACGCCATGACACAGCTACTCGAAAAAACCGATCAAGTCACGGTCTACCCCGATCGCACCTGGGAGCAGTTCAAGCACATTCAAAAGGGCTTAGAAGGCTTTCCCAACGTGCGGTTGTCCTATTACAACGGCACGATTGAGGTATTGATGCCTGGAGAAAATCACGAGTTTTTCAAAACCATTATTGGATTTCTCGTCGAACTGTTTCTGATGCAGCGTGGGGTTGAATTTATTCCGGCTGGATCAATGACGCAAGAAAAAGTCGGCACGGCAGCCGCCCAAGCTGACGAGTCTTACTGGGTTGGAATCAAAAAGTCCGTTCCAGACCTGTCGATCGAGGTGGTCTTCACCAATCGGGTAAACAAGCTGGAGCGCTATCAGGCGCTTGGCGTGTCGGAGGTCTGGTTTTGGGAAGATGGCCTATTCACGCTGCATCACCTGCGAGAGCAGGGCTACGAACGCATCTACCGCAGTGAGCTTCCACACTTGCGCGATCTCGACATTCAGTTGTTAGCGCGGTGTGTGCTGATGGCGGAAACGTCCAGAATCGAGGCATACAAAGAGTTCCGTCGCGCGATCGGGGGATAGAACGGTGTTTGCCTACTCAACCCCACCGCAACTGGAACTGATTCAAGGCTACAGGCTGCAAGCGAGAATAGAGGATGGCCTTCAATTCGGCTTTGTTGTGGGAGAGTTTGCACAAGAAAATCAAGCCAAACTGAGGCAGCTAGAGCAAGAGCGAGACCGACTTTCCCTTGCCTGCGCCGCTGCTGGCTTAGGAGGAATAGCAGGATTTATTCTGCTGAGTCCTTTATTCACAGCGATGGCTGCACTACCAGCATTAAGTTCGCTACTGGGGGAACTCCAGACGACGAGCCAGCGCTTCTTTCTGATGACAGAACTGATGGAAGCGCTTGAAGATGAGAACGTGGCGATCGAGATTGGACTCAAACCGGAGGGCTTGCGAGAAATCGATTTTTTCCTGCGATTCTCAGACAAGGAATACGTTCTCATTCAAATTCGCTCGCTAGGAGATGCAAAAGTCACCTACAACGAGGAGCGAGAAGCATTACGGTTTCGGAAAAAAGGAGGTGGATCAAAGACATGGGAACCTGATCCCTTATTTGAACTAGCGGAACAGGAACGATGGCTAAGACGGCAGCGGTACGACTTGCTTGGACAATCAGCAAGAGACAGACGGCGACCACTGGCAAAGCTTCTAGTCCTATGGCAAGAGACAGTTTTGGGAGATCATCCAGAGCATTTGTACGTCACAATGGATGATCAGAAATACTTGACGATTCGCAAGATGGGCACAACCGCCCTTGTCACGAAAGAGCAAGTTATTGACTTTATTCGAGGCTATCTAGCTTCACGACGTAGCCGAAAGACTTCTTAAAACAGCTAACCCCCCTTGTCGGTATTCGACGAGGAGGGTCAAGCCAGAAGCCCAGAGGCTGCGTATTCAGGGTTATTCGCCCGAAACCAAATGAAAAAAATCTCGTCCGCCCGGATTGGATTTTTTTTTCGATCACCTTCTAGCTTAGCGAATGCTATCGCAATGGTCTACTGTATTTCACGAAAACAACCAGCAATACACCCATTGAGTGAGATGGGTGTATTGCTGGTTGGCGATTGAGGCACACGGATCGAGGTGTGGAAAATTGGATCGGGTGAGTTGCCCTTGCTAACCCAACAGCAAGGACATCACAATGCCGCAACTGCCGCTATTTGGGGATGCACCACACTCGCATCCGCTCGCCACCCGATCGATCGCCCGCCCGACAGTGCCGCGACCGCAACCGCGCTCCGCGCAGTCGCGCAGCGACAAGCGATCGCCCCGCTCAAAACACGCCCCACAGCCGCCGCTCGTACCAACGCCCGCCGCGACTGTGGTATCGATCCCCACTCCGCCCACCGCGATTGATCGCTTGGTTCCGCTCGCTCCAACTTCAGCAAAGGAATTGCCGCAAGGCTGGGTCGATCCCAAAAATCCCGCTTTTAACTCCCTCAAAAATTACCGCTTGTGCGGTGCGCCAATTAAGATTGGTGGCCTCGATCACTCCCTCTGCTCTACTGATTGTGGCTGGGTCGTCGATCTCCAGTGGCTCGCCTGGATGGAGACACACAGACGCAAACGAAAGGAGACAGATCCACAGGCCGCAACGCACACAGCCAGCGGCAAAAGTGAAGCGTTTGACCTGTTTAGCGATGGACTCGATCGCGACAGCGCTACGCGCAGCCGCGCAGCGGCAAGCGATCGCAACACCTCTAAAACCGATGGAGGTGCAGCATGAGCAAATGGAAACGGCTCAAACGCGATTGCCCCATCTGCAACGGCGCACGTAGAGCGAAAGACTGCCGCCAGTCACCGCTCACGAGCTTTGTGCATTGCCACGACGATACCGCCAATCCGAGCGGCTGGATCTTCAAAGGCCACGATCGCAACGGCTTCGGCATGTGGCAAAGTGAGGCCAATGCTGCCACCTTTGCTGAGAAGTCGCAGGCCGATCGCGAACAAGAACGGGCACTCAGGCGAGCGCAGAAGCAGGCACAACGGGACGCCCAAATCGCCGCCCAACTGCCAGCAGTGGATCGTGACAAATGGAATTGCAAACTGATTCAGTCGCTTTCACTGAGCGCGATCGATCGCGTTCACCTGCTTGATCGTGGTTTCTTGCCTGAGTGGATTGAAGCCGATGGCTACTGCACCGTTGAGCGGTGGCAAGCCTTGCCGATTGGATTCCCGCTCAACTTCCCCGGTCGATCGCAGAACGGAAAATTGGTCGTCCAGTCGATCGGCATTCTGTGCCTGATTCGCGACGTGGACGGATGGATCGTTGGCTTTCAGGTTCGCCATCGCGACGGCTCAATCGGGCGCTATCACTGGGTATCTTGTCAGAATGCGCCCGTGCATTTGGACACGGAAATGCCGATCGCGGTGTGTGTGCCGATCGAATCCGTTCAAGGCGATGCGGTGTGGCTCTGCGATAGTCCGGCCATCAAAGCCAGCCTTGCCCGCTATCGCCTCAATGCGCTTGTCCTCGGCGCGACCAATGGCAGCTTTGCGAGTTCACCCGAAACCACGACGCACACCCTCGCCACGCTGTTCGATCGCCATCCCACGTTGAAGCGGGTGAGGCTAACACCGGATGCTGGAGACGTGAAAAATAAGCCAGTGATGCAGCGCTGGCTGACTCAGCACGACTTTCTCATCAAGCTGGGCTATGAGGTTGATGTCGCTTGGTGGGGGCAAATTTCTAAGGAAGAATGCGATATTGACGAACTGCCGCCTGAGCAGTTTGATCAGATTCGCTACCTGAGTTTTGCAGAATTTGCGGCGATCGCCGTCGAGCATGGGGGACTTGATGCCACTGCCGCCCCAACCAGCTATCAGCAGCGCGTCGATCGGGCACAGCGCTACCTCAACACGCTTGCCCTGACACCCGATCTCGAACTTGATTGTGAGTTTTTGCCGCCTGAACTCTGGCAAAAGCTACCGCTCACGGGCATCGTCAATTTGCTCTCACGCAAAGGATCAGGCAAGTCGAAAGCCATGCTTAAGCCTGCGATCGAGCATTACGTGCAACAGGGCAAGCGCGTCCTATCCATTACGCCTCGTGTGGTGCTGGGCTTGGAGCAGTGCGAGAAATTTTCCGGTTCCAATTTCCAGATGCGCTGGATTGACGCGCTCGGCAGCACAGAGGAAGCGCAGAGCCAGCAACCAGCGGGTAGCTGCTGCTGGGATAGCTTCTGGAAGATTGCCGACCAGCACTGGGATGTGCTGATTCTTGACGAGGCCAGGCTGGGGCTAAAGCACGTTGCCACTGCCAATACCGAGGTCAAAAAGCGTCGGCCACAGATTCTCAAAATGTTGGCGCAACTGATTCGGCGCATCATCGCCAATGGTGGCCTGGTCATTTTGTGCGATGCAGATTTGACAAATGTAGAAGTAGACTACGTCCGCAAGCTTGCGCCTCAAACGGCCAAGACGTTCACAATCATCAATCACCACATGGGGCAGCCGCGCTCGGTTGATTTTTACACCGGGAAGCAAGACAGCGTGGAACTGCTGATCTATGAGCATTTCGAGGCAATGGCACTCTCAGGCCGAGAGCAACCGATCATCATCCCGGCTGACTCCCAAGCGGCACTGGTCGCGATCGAGAAGCGGTTGCTGGAGCGGTTTCCTCACTTGGCAGGCCGCATCATGCGGATCGACTCCACCACGACCCAAGAGGAAGCAGGCAAGCGATTTGTCCAATACATTAACTCGGAAATCGAACGGCTCAAGCCCCTAGTGCTGCTCTACAGTCCCTCAATGGAAGTGGGTGTGTCGATCGAGACGGTTTGGTTTACCCAAATCTTCGCCTTCTACTTTGGTGTGATTGAACCATGTGAGTTTCGTCAACTGATTGCCCGTGAGCGCCACAGCCTGCCGCTGACGATTTGGGCAACCGATCGCAACGACAGCTACATGGGCAGTTGCCGATCGCCCCTGCCGGATGTGGTCAAGCGCACCATTGGGCAGAATGCCAAAGCGGGCGGAACGCAATCTGTTTTCGATCTCACCATTGAAATGGCAAAAGAGGAGTCCGATGGTGATATTGAAGTTTTCAAGCAAGCCCTGAATTCGCTTTGGCAGGACGGCAACTGGAATAATGCTCACTTTGATTTGCTTGCCAACATCCAAGCGCGATCCAACTATGCCAAGCCGCAATGTGGCGTTCAGCTTCGGCAGGAACTCATCGAGATGGAAAACTGCGAGATTCGCGACTGGGCAGGGACGAGCAACTGGTTTGGGCAGGAAATCAAGGGGCAAAAGGAGAGAGACCGCTTTGAGCGAGCAGAGCAATTGAGCGAGGGCGCACACTCAAACATGACCGTTGAAGAGGCGCGATCGATTCAAAGCGATTCGAGCGCCACAACACCGCAGCGAATCCAGGCCGAAGGGGTGTTGCTGCAAGACTTCCTCCCAGGCGTGACGCTCACACCTGAATTCGTCTTTGAGCGCAAGGTCAACGATCGGCGCTGGCTCAATGCTCAAATGCTCTACTGGCTGGTCGAGCATCCTGAAGTGGCAAAGCTGCAAGATGCGAAGAAGTGGAAATCCAACCTCTACAAATGGCAGCATGGCGATGTCTACTTACCCGATTTGCATTTGAAGCTGGAGCAGGTGGAATTCATTCGCGAATGCGGCGTTCTTGAGTTGCTCAATGAACCGGAATACCACAACGAACATCCACAGGTCATCGCCGTGATGGAGTTTATGCGGCAGAGACGCTGGCGGCTCCAGCGGCTATTCGAGTTGAATGTGAGCGAGGCGACTGATCCGATTTCATTTGTGCGGCGACTGCTCATCAAAATTGGATTAGACCAGGCAAAAGTACGTGGAGATGGCGAAATTCGCTTCTACCGAGTCAAGGGGTTTAATTCACTCGATCGCTGTGCTGTGATGCAGGCGTGGAATCAGAAGTACGCCAACGCGATTGAGGTTCAACCAGCGGGCGAGTGTTCGCGCCTGTGCGATCGCGCAGCGCTACGCGCCGACGCGCAGCGGCAAGCCGATCGCGAATCGCTGACAGCAGAGCCTATCGGATCTATAGCCAGTGAGGGAGTAGTGTCAGCACCGCTAGATGTTGCTACAGCCCTTGTAGGATCGCCCTCAAACCTGCCTGACTTGCTTGCCCAGGGCAATCTTGCCTCCGTCGATATTGCCGCGCCTACTGCCGTAGAGTGCCCAGTGAGCGCGATCGAGGTGCAAGCGACTGATCCTACTGCGACTGATTCGTTACAGGTTCGCTCCCATGAGCTTGAAGCCACCTCAGTGCTGCTGTCGTCTGAGTGGTTAGAGCAGATGATCAACGTGCTGACGGCGATCGATTCACTTGAAGCAATCGCCAGCTTCTTTGAGGAGTTCCGGCGCTGCACTGAGATTCAGCGCCAGCAGATTATGAGGCAGTTCCAGAAAGTTGAGCCGGATGTGAAGCAGCGCGTTCAAGGCTGGTGGAACAAGTTTTATCAGCCGAAGCCTCTGACGGGTAGTGCTTCCGCTGCGATTGTTGTAGCAGTTGAGCCGCAGGCCGCTACGGAGTTAGCCATCGCGGTTGTTCCCACTCAGCCCGAAGCAAAGGCCGTCAGGGAGGTTGATCGCAACGTTGCTGCTGTTCCAGCTCCCCTTGTGCAATCCGAGCCTAATTTTGGGATTGCTGAAGCAGTCGCCGCGCTGCAACGGTGCTATGTTCCGCCTGATTATCGTCAGGTTGCACGGCAATTTGCCGCAGATGTCATCCAACAGGCGCTCGATCGGCTCAGTGCTGGAGTCCGCGCACACATTAGAAGCCTTCATCGGTTCGTTGAGGAGTACGGCTAGTTGAATCGCTCAGTCGATCGTCTCGATCGGTGCGGGCTACTCGCCACACACTCAGCTTTGCGCTGGTGAGAATTTTCTGTACGGTCAAGGTTTTCACCAGACAGAAAAGGCTGATCTCATTGCCCTGCCTTGATCGCTACATCTAGTTACCTCCGGCGTACTCCGGCGCATGAAAAAGCCCCATGTGTAGATGAGGCTGAGCGGAGCGCAACGGTGTTTGATTTGATTGTGCCCCATCCGAGCGATCGGCATGAGAAGATATCCTTTTTTTGATATAGCTTGCTGATTGGCGATCGTGGTGATGGTGTGTTCGATGAGTTGTTGTTGGGCTTGGGAGAGCTGGGATTGTTTGAGCAGGTCGATCGCGGTGGCGATGGAATCGGGCGGGGCTGAAGCTGATAGCATGATGTGTACTCCCTCTGTGAGTCGGCATCCGGGAAACCGCCAAGTCGATCGGATGCCGTTGAACCTGAATCAGCTAATCCGTAATCGCATCTTTCGTTACAATTTCCTCAACATTGCTTTACAGTCAAAGGCGTTGCAGCATCTGGCTTTCAGCGATTGCTTGAGTGGTTCGATCGCGCAGCCTTACAAAACCATACAAACTCAATTGACCTGTGAGGGTCAGCGATGACCTAAGCGATCGGGCTGCGAGCACGATGCTTGTGAGCGTCATTGTGTGGCCTGCGTCGATCGCCCGCCGCTTGGCCGTTAAACTGCTGAGGTTGTGGAAGGGTGAGGATCGATCAATGAGTTGGGCTAGTCGCGAGCTAGATCACGCCAACTTGGGCGACGTGCGGCGCAATCGGCGCTTGGTGAAAATCGTGGAAGATCTAGCCGCCAGCCCAGAGTCAAGCGTGCCGCTAGCGAGCCGGGATCGGGCGGCGTTGCAAGGGATGTATGACTTTTGGGCGAATCCTCGGATCAAAGCGGCCTCGATCTCAGAGTCCCATGTCTGGAGTGCAGTCAATCGCAGTGCCTGCTGGGGATGGGTGCTGGCGATTCAAGATACGACCGAACTTGACTACAGTGCCCATCGGCACAAACAGGGTTTGGGCTATCTGCGGGGTGCAGATACCAAAGGGGTGCTGCTGCATAGTGTGTTGAGCGTCAGTCCCGAAGGCACACCGTTGGGGATTTTGCACCAGCGGCTGTGGGCACGGTCGGGGCGCAAAACCTTGCAGCAGCGGCGATCGAGCGCGCAAAAAGAGAGTGTGCGGTGGAGCGAAAGCTTGCAAGCAACCGAAGATTTGCTGCCGACGACACGAATTGTGACGATCGCCGACCGAGAAGCGGACATCTACGAGTTATTGGCCTATCCGCGCCTAGAAACCTCCGACTACTTGATTCGCATCCATCACGATCGGCAAGTGAAGCTCACGCCAAAGAGTGCCGCTGTGTCGCTGCATCAGATGATGCGATCGGCCCCAGCTAGGGGCTACTTTCAACTGCAACTGCAACGTACGCCGCGCCGCGCGGGACGTGAAGCGATCGTCAGCGTGTGCTGGGAGAGTGTGTGGTTGCAGCCACCGACGCATTTGACTGACCCGCAGTTAGAGCCGATGCAAGTGCAGGTGTTATGGGCGATCGAGGAGGAGTGTGCCTTGGAAGACCAACCCGTCAATTGGATGCTGGTGACCAGCTTGCCCATCGGCTGTTTTGAGCAGGCGCAGTGTCTGTTGCGCTGGTATAGCTACCGCTGGCTGATTGAACGGTATCACTACACCTTGAAAAGCGGTTGCCGCGTCGAGTCGTTGCAGCTTGAGACCTTCGATCGGATCGAACGGGCGATTGCCACATTTGCGATTGTGGCGTGGCGACTGATGTGGCTGACATACTTGGTGCGCCCCCTAGATAATCCGCGCTTTGACCTCGAAGCGCACTGGGAGTTGGAGCCGGAAGAATGGCAAGCCTTATGCCACTACTACGATGCGCCGCCCGATTGGTTTGAGGACCCAGGGCTACAGCAGTGCATTCGGTGGATCGCGCAATTGGGTGGTTTTTGGGGGCGCAAAAGCGATGGAGAACCGGGCGCGAGAACGATTTGGCGCGGCCTGCGGCGGTTGCGCGATTTAGTGCGGCAGACCTCGCCACCGGATGCGATCGCCGCCCCCGCCTGTGTGTAACGAAAGATGCGATGACTGGACAAAGGCGGCAAAAATGACCGCGAATTGACGGTGGAATGGGCGGCAAATGTAAAGCAATATTGCGGGTCAACGGCGCGATTTGGGCGGTTGATTCACCCGCAACGTGCTATGCGTTAATCGCATTTTTCTTAACAATTTTCTCGATTGCTCAAACGGTTGCGGGGTAATAGTTTGAGCGAGTTTAGATTTTAATTTTTCTAGTTCAATTTCCGCCGTTGC
>NZ_JACJPO010000061.1 GCF_014696105.1 Microcoleus sp. FACHB-1515 | reverse complement strand
TTCATCCAAGCTTTCGTCAAGCCGAACTGAGGGGACACCCACCCTTACAAAGACACACGCAACGACTGCTGTTAGTCTGAACCATCTGCCTTGCACCGATTCGAATTTGGTATAACTTTGGGAAGTGAAGTCGAGCGATTCGCTGCGGATACTACCAATTCCAATCGGTGATGTCGATCGTTTCTTGAGAACGAGTATCTGTAACCTGAATTTCTAAACCGATCGAAGCTGGCGCAAATTGATACACATACCGACCTGTAAACTCATCACGCGGACGCCAAAACCTCCATTGCTGCAACTTGCAATATTCTTGCTCGCCTATCATCAATCCTCTTTGATGATTTTGCGCCACGACTGACGCCGCTGCCTGAAGAATCGTGACGGCAGCTTCAACTTCAGTATTTTCTTCGACTGAATGGGTAACACGAATTAGGCAGGTTGATGGTTTAATCTGCAATTTGTACAGGCACGGATTGCCGCCAGAAGCACCGTAGTAAGGTCTGATTATTCCTTGCTCTTTTTTTGCCCTTAGAAGTTGAAGCATAAAATCATCAAGCTGAAAGCGACCCCGAAAGCTGCCCGTCTTGACTTGCTCATCAAAAACAATCTTGTCCCAAACAGCTTGCCACCGATCGATTTGATCAGAAACTTCTGCTGAAAAAGAAAAACATCGAACGTATGTTTTTCCATGAAGTTCATAAGAAGTTTTATAGACAGTAATCATCTGACAAACTCAATAGGTGAAAGCGAATGACTCGCCGCCGATCTACTGTCCCAAATACGCTTCGAGGACGCGCTGATCGGTTTGAATTTCTTCGGGTGTGCCGTCGGCCAGATTGCGGCCTTCCGCCAGAACCCAAACGCGATCGCACAAAGACATAATCACGTCCATATTATGTTCGATCACGAGGAACGTTAGTCCTTCCTGGTTGAGGCGGCGAATGTGGTCGCTGATTTGATTGATCAGCGTTGGGTTGACTCCTGCTGCGGGTTCATCGAGCAAAATTAGCTTGGGACGCACCATCAGCGTGCGAGCCAATTCCAGCAGTTTGCGCTGTCCGCCCGAAAGCGATCCGGCGTATTGGTGCGTCATATGGGCGAGGCCGACCGTTTCGAGAATTTCGATCGCCCGTTCCCGCTGCCGCAATTCCTCTTCTCGCACTTTTCGCGGCTTCAACCACACATTCCAAAAGCGCTCACCGGACTGATGCTGAGCCGCCAAGAGCATATTTTCCAGAACCGATAAGCGCGACAGCACACGAGCCACTTGAAAGGTGCGAACCAAGCCCTGCTGCGCGATTTGGTGCGACTGGAGTTGCTGAATCGGTGCGCCATCGAAAATGACTTCGCCGCGATCGGGCTTGATGAAATTCGACAGCAAATTAAACAGCGTGGTTTTTCCGGCTCCGTTGGGGCCAATTAGTCCGGTGATGCTGCCTTGGGGAACGGCGATCGTGGCATCGTCAACGGCACGAATGCCGCCAAAGCTTTTCGACAGTCCGTTCGCCATCAGTAAAGCGTTATCGCCCAAGCGTCAATTCCTCCTTTTTGCCCAAAATGCCTTGCGGTCGCCACATCATCAGCACCATCAGCAGCAGGCCGATTAACATAATCCGAAAAGCGCCCTGCTGAGCATCCGTCAGCGGCACGATGTCTTCAAGAATGAAGCGTGAGCCGTTTTGATATGCCCAATAGATCGCCGCACCCAGCAGCGTTCCGGCATTGCTGCCTGCCCCACCCAAAACAACGATCGTCCAAGCGTTGAACGTCACCAGCGGCATAAAGTTATCCGGGTAAACGGTCGTTAGCTGCCACGCATACAGCGCTCCGGCCAGTCCCGCCAGCATTCCCCCCAGCATCAAAGATTGCAGCTTGTACCAGAAGACGTTTTTACCCAGCGCCTTCGCCACCTGTTCATCTTCACGAATCGCTTTGAGGACACGACCCCAAGGCGATCGCACCAATCGTTCTAAGCTCCAATACACGATCGCCGTCAGCACGATCGAAATAAACATCAATCCCGTTTTGGTCGGACTCCGGTAGGTGTAGAGCGCACTGACCAGATAGCCAAATACCCACAGTCCCGTCAGCGTGATTGCCGTTGTCGTGAGCAGCGCGATCGCACCTGACCACGCGCCCGCTTCTGCCGAAAACCGCTTCGTCATCTGCCGAGCTAACCAATTGTAGAACCAGGCGATCGCACCCAGCCCAACGACGAGAACGAGGCTCGCCGCCCAAGGTGGTAAAAGGTTGGCTTGATTGAGCGATCGCATCACGGTCATGAAGACCGACAAAATTAATCCGAGCGAAACGAGATAGCCCAGTACCAAAAGCGAACTGCGAATCAAGCTCGATGACGGAATTGACTTGAGCCGCTGCCGCAAATTTCGCCAAAGCTGCCAGCCGCCCAATCCCAAAATTGCCGTCAAAATTGCGATCATGCCAAACCGGACGATCGCGGGCGGATCAAAATCTTCCAAGGGCAGCGCGAACCCTTGCAGGCCAAACGATCCCTCAGTTAGCCACTCTTCATTCAAGGCGATCAAGCGAATCATTTCCGATACGCCGATCGTGACGATCGCCAAATAATCTTCGCGCAATCGCAGCGTCGAAGCGCCAATCAGCAGACCAAGCAGGGCGGCCAAAATCATGCCCACGATCGCCGCAATCCACAGCGGCACACCGACTTCAGCCAGCAGCACGGTTGCATAAGCGCCGATCGCCATAAACGCCACATGACCGAAATTCAGCAGCCCGGTAAAGCCCCACTGCAAATTCAATCCCAACCCAAAAATCGCAAAAATCGCCGTGAAAATCACGATCGAAACCAGGTAGCCTTCCATGCTGTGCAACCGTGCGCCGATATGGACATGAATTGTACTGTAGCGCGAGGAGGAGCGATCGGGTGTTGGTGGAGTTGGGGGGTGCGTTTGAAAAGTCCTGAGATGGCGGATAACCTGCGCTCCGGTACGAATCAGCTTTGCTGGCCGCGCAGCGCTCTTTGCAGGCATCGATCCCCCTAAATCCCCCTTAACAAGGGAGACTTTGAGGGGTGGTTCAGCTCCCTCCTTTTGTATGGGACTGGGGAGGATTACTGCCTTTTCATCCACACCTCAGCCTTTCGGGTTCGGAAACCAGACGTAATCAAAAGACGGCAAATTCGTCCGCAGAGAAATTTGCTCAGATCAGGCGATCGTGTAATCTAAAGACGCAATTTTCCAGTCGATCGCGCTTCCAACATGTCTACCGAAACCTCCTACCCAGACAGCCTAGAGCAGATCTTCGCCGCCAACCGCGATCCTCAAACCACCTTCACTGCTTTGCTTCCCGCCCTCTGCGAAGTCCTGCAAACCGATCGCTGCTTCCTCTTGGTGCGCGACCCCGCTACCCGAATGCACCAGAACTTGTGCTGGCGACGCCGCTCTGACCTGCCCGACACTAGCACAAACGGTTGGGAACCCGAAGAAGAATGGGAACGCGAAGACCCGATGTTCGCCGCCGCATTACGAACAGATCCCTCAATTTTTGTGGAAGACATTGAAACCACCAGCGCCGACATTCTCAACGTCGAATTTGAGCGCAACATGGGACATCGCGCCCTCGTTCACGCACACATTGCCCAAGCCAACCAGCTTTGGGGGATTCTTCAGCCCGCCGTGTTTGGACGATCGAGAATCTGGAGCGAATTCGATCGCGCCGTCATCCTTCAAACCATCGATAAACTTAGGCCGCTCGTGATTCCCTACGTTCAGCAGTGCGCTCCCTAAACTCTCAACACCCATCGGCAGACGCTCAACCCAAATCGCTCGACTCAGCCGATCACACTAAGCGTTAAAGCTGGACTGAAGAACGACAAAAAAGCAGGTGCAGCCTCAGCCACACCTGCTCAGTTTCAAGAAGCGTTTCGTTGATGACTACTTGCCAGCGCTAGCAAGCTCTTTGGTTTCTGCGCCGAGAATCGAAGGTGCGATAATCGTCGGGTTGAACAGGCGGATCGGCTGCTCAGCCACGATCGGCAGGACGTTACGCACCTCGCTCGCCACCGCAACCGTTTTCGCATCAAACAAGCCCGTTGCCAGTTTCGGATAAACGCCGATCGCGATGATTGGCAGCACGAGACAGGCGACGATGAAGCCTTCGCGAGGACGAATGTCAGTAATCTTGAACTGCTTAAGCAATTCGACATTTTCCTTGCCGTAGAAGACTTCGCGCAGCATCGACAGCAGGTAGATGGGCGAGAGGATGACACCGACTGCGGCCAAGAAGACGACCGCCGCTTTGAACGGAACGCTGTAAGCGTCACTGGTGCTGAAGCCTAAGAAGACCGTCAGTTCACCGACAAAGCCGCTCATTCCAGGCAGACCAAGGGAGGCCAAGGAACCGATCGTGAACAGTGCAAAGGTCGTCGGCATTTGCTTGGCGATGCCGCCCATCTTGTCCATCGCCAGCGTGTGCGTCCGTTCGTAGGTGACACCAGAGAGGAAGAACAGCATCGCGGCGATCAAGCCGTGCGACACCATCTGCAGAACCGCTCCGCTGATGCCCAAGGTGGTGTAGGAGGCGATACCCAAGAGGACAAAACCCATGTGGGCGATCGAAGAGTAGGCCATGCGGCGCTTCAGGTTCGTTTGAGCAAAGGCAGTCAGCGAAGCGTAGATGATGTTGACGACACCCAGAACCGCGAGGACGGGAGCGAAGTAGACATGAGCATCCGGCAGCATTTCCATGTTGAAGCGAATCAAGCCGTAGCCCGCCATCTTCAGCAACACGCCTGCCAGAATCATCGAAACCGGAGCAGGCGCTTCACCGTGAGCATCGGGAAGCCAGGTGTGGAAGGGGAAAACCGGAAGCTTCACGCCAAAGGCCAGCAGCAGAGCACCGTAAATGACCAGTTCAAAGGTGAGCGAATAATCTTTGATGCTGAGTTCCTGCATGTTGAAGGTGAAGGTGTCACCGTAGGCGGCCATACCAAAAGCAGCCAGCAGAATGAACAGCGAACCCGCAGCCGTGTAGAGAATGAACTTGGTGGCGGCGTATTGACGCTTGGCACCGCCCCAGATGGCAATCAGTAGGTAAACGGGAACCAGCTCCAGTTCCCACATGATGAAGAACATCAGCAGATCTTGGGCGACGAACACGCCGATTTGCGCGGCGTACATCACCAAGATCATGAAGAAGAACAGGCGCGGCTTGTGCTTGACTTCCCAAGCAGCCACGATCGCCAAGGTCGTCACCAGACCGGAGAGAACGACGAGCGGCATCGAGATTCCGTCAACGGCCAGCGACCAGGTGAGGCCGATTTGTGGAACCCAAGCGTAGGATTCCATCATTTGGTAGCCGGGAATGCCGATGCTGTAGTTTCGCCAAAAGCTGTACAGGATGAAAGCCAGTTCGGAAAGGGCAACTCCAAGGGTGTACCAGCGGACAGTCTTGCCTTCGTTATCGGGTAGAAGCGGAATTGGCAAGGCCGCAAGTAGCGGGAAAAGAACGATCGCACTGAGCCAAGGAAATTCAGTAATCATGGGAGTCAACCCCAAAACGATGTGGATATGCGGCAGAAGTTGCACTTTTGTCAGTCGGCAACTCGCTTGTCTTTGCCAAGCCACGAGTGAAGCTGCGGAACGAACGGTTCTCCTGCAAAGAGGCGAAAGCAGATGGGAAGGGAATCAGACCAGAAACGGAAATAGACTCCGCAACGTAAACTAGCTTCTTGGCAAATTGATCAAGCACTTGAGCAGTAAAATTCCTTTAAGTGAGAATAATTACCTACTAAACTTATCGTACCCCAGTTCTGTGAAGTTAGGTAAAGTTCCATCCCAATCTATTACAAGTTTTTGCGAAGTGTCACCATAGATTTTTCGATCGGTAAGATTAAACGCCCTAATCGATGTTGCGAAGCGTCAAGAAGTCGGCTGTGATCGGCGCGATCGTGCCATACCTAAGAAGTTGCGCTTTCACAGGTCTATGGTTTCCTCGCCTCCCGACACCCGATCGCTCCCGGAATCGATCGACGGTCTACCCAATATCTGCGGCCACGAAACGGACTTGCAGCGATCAAAGCTCGACTCGGTATTTTTGTCGCGATCGAATTTGCGACTGGAGGACGTGAAGGCGACGTTTGCGATCGCGCTGCACATGCACCAGCCGACGATCCCCGCTGGCACAGACGGCGAATCGATCGGCCACCTGCAATATATGTTTGAGCATCCCCATGAAGGCGATAACCACAATGCCGCGCCGTTTGCCTGGTGCTATTCGCGCATCGCGGATTTCATCCCGGAACTGGTGAGTCAGGGCTGTAACCCGCGTGTGATGCTCGACTATTCCGGCAATCTGCTGTGGGGACTCAGGCAGATGGGGCGCGGCGACATTCTGGAAAACCTGAAGCGCGTCACTTGTGAGCGGGACTATCAGCCGTATGTCGAGTGGCTGGGAACGATGTGGAGCCATGCGGTCGCGCCTTCAACGCCGATTCCTGATCTCAAGCTGCACATTCAGGCGTGGCGGCATCACTTCGCGGCGATCTTTGGCTGGGAGGCGATCGATCGCGTCCGAGGCTTCTCCCCGCCCGAAATGCATTTGCCCAACCATCCCGACACTTTATATGAATTCATCAAAGCGCTGAAAGAGTGCGGCTACGATTGGCTTTTGGTGCAGGAACACTCGATCGAAACGCTGGACGGTCAACCGCTACAGAATCGACATCTTCCGCATCGGCTGATTGCGCGGAATTCTCACGGAGAATCGATCGCTATCACTGCCCTGATCAAAACGCAAGGCTCGGATACCAAACTGGTCGCCCAGATGCAGCCGTACTATGAGGCGAAAACGCTCGACAGGCGCACGATTAACGGCATCCGCATTCCCGCGATCGTCACGCAGATTGGCGATGGCGAAAATGGTGGTGTGATGATGAACGAATTTCCGGGCGGCTTCAAAAATGCCTGGTACGAAATTGCCAGTCAGG
Source organism: Microcoleus sp. FACHB-1515 (assembly GCF_014696105.1). Lineage (GTDB taxonomy): Bacteria > Cyanobacteriota > Cyanobacteriia > Elainellales > Elainellaceae > JAAUTJ01. The sequence continues at coordinate 86,331 of NZ_JACJPO010000061.1, read as the reverse complement.
ACAATCGCGGAACAGTCGGCGTGACGGGAACCGAGTATCTAGAACTGATTACGGCTGCGGGCGTGGGGGAAGCAGATTTTCCGACCTGTGAGGCGATCGGGCAGCACCAAATTTGGCAGCGGGTTGATCCGGATGCGAGTTCGCCGGAGGCGGTTGAGGAGGCGATCGCGCAACTCAAACAGGAAAATCCCAACTTCCACATGGACGGCAGTTCTTGGACAAACAATTTGAGTTGGGTGCGCGGCTACGAGAACGTGCTGACGCCGATGAATCAGTTGAGTGCAGATTTTCATCGAGCGATCGATCCGCTCCTCGCTGCCGATCCCACACTGACGCAGCAGCACCGCTACCGCAACGCCCTTTTGCACAATCTTTTGCTACAGACAAGCTGCTTTCGTTACTGGGGTCAAGGTGCATGGACAGAATACGCCCAGGAATTTTATCGGCGCGGTCAGGCAATTTTGCAGCATGATTTTTAGCACCCGCCTCAGAAAACGGCTTGACACAATCGGCTAAGGAACTGTTAAGATAAACAAGGTTCCTGATGGGGTGTCGCCAAGTGGTAAGGCAGCGGGTTTTGGTCCCGCCATTCCTAGGTTCGAATCCTAGCACCCCAGTTTGTAAGAAGCATCGTTTGCGGTGTGGCTCTTTCCCGTCACATCGGCAAACTTGTGTCAAAATTTTGACGGCGCGTTTTGTTTCCACTGTTTGTTTTCACTGACTGTTTGTCTTCACTGAAAGCCGCAAGCAAAGCTGCCTGCATCCTCGATCGCCTGTCCTCTCGCTGTTAACCTTCGTTGCTTACAGCAGGTTTCGATTCTGCCAAGATACAGCGCCTTGTCGAAATGCGAGGTTCTGTTTCACGCAGCCGTTTGTCCTCTTTGCATCTGCTTGGATTGCTTTGTTTCCATGTTTCAAGGAACCGTTACAGGTGTGATCACCTGCCGCCAACCCATTTTGCTGCCGTTCAACGCGGCGATCGCCATCCACCTGCAAGATGTCAGCCTCGTTGACACGGAGGCGATCGATCTTGCCACTGAAAGCTTTATCACCGCAGGCCAGCAAGTCCCGATTCCGTTCGTGCTGGACTACGATTCGACCAAGATCAATCCACAGCACACCTACGCGCTTCAGGTGCGAATCACGGTGGACGGACAGTTGCGCTTTTTGAACATGATGGCCTATCCCGTCATCACGCGCGGCCACCCGACAACGGTAGAAATAGTCGTCGATCCGGTCAGCTAAGGGAAAGCAATTTTAGCCGGATCGATCGACCCTACACCAGTTCGCCGCGCATCACGGTGACGGCTTGACCGCCTAGCAAGACGCGATCGCCTTCCTGCCGAACTTTGACAACGCCACCTCTGGCCGAAGCTTGATAGGCGAGAAATTCCGATTTTCCTAAACGCTCTTGCCAGTAGGGAGCCAAGCAGCAGTGAGCATAACCCGTCACCGGATCTTCGTTGATGCCGACGCCCGGAGCGAAATAGCGCGAGACAAAATCGTATTCGCTGCCGCGACTGGTGACGATCGCTCCGCGAGTGGACAGCTTCAGCATCCGCGCAAAATCCGGCTGAAGCTGGCGCACTTCTGCCTCGGTTGCCAGTTCAACCAGATAATCGTCTTGATTTTGGCGCGTCCGGTGGCGTACTGCTTCGGCGTGGGGAATGCCCAACGCCGCCAGTAGATCATCTGGTGGTTCAACAGGCTGCATCGGCTGAACCGGGAAATTCAGTTCGATCCAGTCAGCGCGGCGATCGGCAGTCAGCAAACCGCTTTTGGTGTGAAACCTGGCTTGCCGATCGATCGTCAAATGGCCTTCACTCCACAGCACATGAGCGCTTGCCAACGTCGCATGACCACACAGCGCCACCTCCGCAACAGGTGTAAACCAGCGCAAATCATAGCCATCCGATCGCGGCACGAGAAACGCCGTCTCGGACAAATTCATTTCCAGCGCGACATTTTGCATCCACTCGTCGGGCTGAGGCGCAGCCAGAACGCAAACCGCAGCCGGATTTCCACCAAACGGTTTGTCGGTAAATGCATCGACTTGAACGATCGCTTGTCGCATATTTTCGATTCACAAACAGCAAGATTTAGGTTAGCGCGATCGCTCCGGCCACAGAAGGTACAAAAACGCAGCGATCGAGCTAGAACAGTAGATACCAAGTTTCACATTTCCCATAATTGAAATTCCATTTCACCGATCGAGCATTGCACTGAAACTAGATTGAAGCGTCGCGGATACATTCATGTGTAGCTTCAGCACAAATGCAGCGCTTGATATAAATTGTTTGGAAGTAGCAGATCACGCGATCGAACGAGTTCAACGTCTGGTTTAGGATCATCTACATCGCAATAACACTGGAAATTTATTATGTCAAATGGCTAAACCGTCGATCGATTCTAAGTTGTCCAATCGCCAAAAAGTCTTGAATAGCTTCATCATGTTGCTTTTGGCAGTCATTGTTTGGCTGGCCTACTTTTCTAACAGCCAGCAGTTTTCGCTCTATCGAGAAGATTTCAGCCGTGTGCCAATGGCGATGCAGTGGAATTGGTCGCAGATTTGGCAATATTGGCAGCAAATTTTCACCGTCATGGCGGATACAGAAGGGCGGCCACTCCATCCCGGACTGATTTATCTTTTTTCTCATTTAGGATTTCAAGTGGGTGGTTTATCCGCCATGTATGCGATCGCCTATTTGCTTTATTTGCTGAATGTTTTGGTGTTTTATCGGTTGATGCAGCGATCGACAAAAAACGCTTTTTTTGCATTCACCAGCACTCTTGGTTTCGCGCTGTTTCCGGTCAACACCAATCACGCTTGGCTCACCAGCGCTTTTGGAATTCTACCTGCATTTTTCTTATTTCTAATTGCCTCCCATTTATACTTGTCCAACAGCAAAAGAAATCGCATCTTTTCCTATTTACTTATTTTCATTTCGGTATTTTGCTATGAAAAAGTCTTACCGCTGTTTTGGGTCGCTCCGCTCCTCAAGCCGACCTGGAAATGGCAAGCGCGATCGCGGCGAGAACTGCTAAGACACACGGCAATTTTGATCGCATTACTGCTCGCTGCTTTGATCATTCGCAAACTGGCAGGTGAAGGTCGAGTGAATCGATTCTTAGATGATGATGGTCTCTTACAGGTGTTGCTGGCAGTGGCAATTGGACCGCTCATTACCATCGTCACTTTTGTCTTAAAACCGCTTCAAACGCTGACGATGCTGGAAGTGAAATGGCTTGTTCCGATGGGCTTACTGTTAGTGGCGATCGCTTACGGGCTAGCTTATTTGCAACCAAAATATCAAGCTGAATCGTTGCCTGTTGAAGCAGATTATTCTCAGCATCAGTTTTCTCAAATTTGCTGGCGATTGTCGATCGCTGGATTTGCCTCGCTGATTTTGGCGTATATCCTCACACTAACTGGCTCTCCGGATGACATTTATCAGGTGAATGGACGAGACTCACTTGTACACGTAGCTGCGGTATTTGGAGCAGCAATTTTGTGTGGTTGCACCTGCTGCGCGATTCAATTGGCCGTGAGTCGCAGTTCACGATCGATCGCCACAGTTGGGCTAGCTTTGTTTTTTACGCTGCTGATTGCGACTGGATTTCGAGTTCAGCGAGACTTCATTTCGATCGCCCAATATCAGCGCACCTTTTGGACAGATGTTTCTCGGCTCTGTCCCGATATGACGCGAAGAAGCATCATCTTGATTGACTTTGATCAAGACCCCGCAGGACTCGCGCAAGTACTGAGTTTTAATCGTCACTTTCCGCGTTTATTAGGCGACATCTACCAATTTCCGCCTGGATGGATGAATGACGAAGATTTCGCCAAAGCAGTCCAACCCAAAACTTATCGATTAGACAATGGCTGGCGAAAGCAAATTGCGGTAGGCGATGGTGTCCTGCAAATTACCGACGATCTGGCAATCGATCAAAGAGATTTGCCCGGACGAGTGAGAAGCGATCGCGTCATCCTGCTGAAATCTGAGCAAGGCCGACTTTCGCGTCAATTTGAGCCGCTCGTGCTGAACGGTCAACCGTTTCCTTTGAAGCAAAATCGATCGCAACTCAAAGAGCCGCCGTTTCGCCCCAATCTATTGTTTGATCTGTTGATTTCGCCTTGATTAAGCTACTTCACTGGGAACTGCCAGCAGCGGAAATCCAAGTTCTTCACGCTGCTTCAAATACAGATGAGCCACCTGCCTTGCAAGATTGCGAATTCTGCCGATGTATCGCACTCGTTCGGTTACAGAAATGACGCCTCTAGCATCTAGCAGGTTGAAGGTGTGGGAGCATTTCAGCACATAGTCCAAGCTGGGCATCACGAGTTTTTTCTGAATTAGTTGTTCAGCTTCTTGCTCATACAAACCGAAGAGAGTGAAGAGGCGATCGGCATCGGATGCTTCAAAATTGTAGGTGGACTGTTCAATTTCGGCTTGAAGCTGCACATCGCCATAGGTGAGGCGATCGTTCCACTGGATATTGAAGATCGAATCAACATTTTGCAGATACATTGTGAGGCGTTCTAAACCGTAGGTAATTTCGATCGAAACCGGACGGCAATCGATGCCACCACACTGCTGAAAGTAAGTAAACTGCGTCACTTCCATGCCGTCGAGCCACACTTCCCAACCCACACCCCACGCGCCCAACGTTGGCGATTCCCAGTTGTCTTCCACAAAACGAATGTCGTGATCTTCCGGTGCAATTCCTAATGCTCGAAGTGAATCCAGATAGACCTCTTGAATATTACCTGGTGAGGGCTTAATTAACACCTGATACTGATAGTAATACTGGACGCGATTCGGATTTTCGCCATACCGTCCATCAGTCGGGCGGCGACAGGGTTCCGGATACGCGACCGACCAAGGTTCGGAACCGATCGCCCGTAAAAACGTATGCGGACTCATCGTTCCCGCGCCTTTTTCCGTGTCGTAGGGCTGGACGATGACGCAGCCGCGATCGCTCCAAAACTGATTGAGCGTTGAAATTACCGTTTGAAAAAGCATCGATCGATCTCCATTTCTCCTTGTTGATTGTCGCGTAAGTTGGCGACATCTGGTGCAGTCAGAAGAAGCGATCGATCGAGTTCCTGTTTCAGTTGAATCAAGCGCAGAAGAGAAATCTTGCTTCTGCGCTTGATGGTTACCTGTTCAAATTATTTCCAGTCGAGCGGCACTTCGATCAGCGTTTCATCTGCTTTTCCGGCTCGCGCTCCGGGTTTATCAACAATTTGAACGGTTGTTGCATGAAGGCGACCTTCTTCATCTTCGATCGCTTCAAAGCGAACGCCCGTTCCGACTGCAAGGCGATCGAAATCATTGTTTGCAACGCTATTGGCATTGAAGTGAACATCTTCACCATCGAGCGTTTTTAAGAAACCATGTCCTTCTTCAGGAAACAGTTGAGTGATTAGCGCAGTGGTGTCGTATGCACCGTCATTGAGTTGACCGCGATCGTGTTCCTTTTGCTGTCTTGATAAGTCCCTCAGTTGCCGCCAAGCTTTAGAAAATGCATCACGAATCACGGCTTCCAATTTGGGAAATTGCTTGTTATCACCGAGATTAGTGCTTTCAAATGCGAGTTCATGTCCGGGCGGCACGGTGATGTCGAGACGGACACGATAGGGCGAGCCGTGCTTGGGACGATCGCTTTCTTTTTCGATCGCCACATGACAACTGCTGATGTGATCGCAAACCTGCTCTAGCTTGGCAATTTTTTCATTCACCAGTGCATCGAGCGCATCGGTTTTTTCAATGCCTCGATAGGTAATTTCAGGTGGAATTTTCATAATGATGCTAAAACGTTTTGTCAGTGCATTTGTCTTCAGGGTATCGATCGCCACTGTACGAAACTTCTTCCGGTTGGAAGAGACGCGATCGAATTGAGAAGCATCCTTTCCACTCAGCGCCAACTGAAACGCCTAAACTGGAAAAAAGCCTACTTGTTAAAACTCAATGCCTCTTCGTTCTTCTGCGGCACATCTGCTCGCCAATCGCACGATTCACCGCGCTGTTCTTGACAATGGCCTGACGATTTTGGCCGTTGAAAATCCGGCTGCGGATATTGTTGCCGCTCGCATCTTCATCAAAGCCGGAGGCCGCTATGAATTGCCTCAGCAGGCGGGCGTGTCGCATCTGCTTGCAGCAGTTTTGCCCAAGGGAACCGATCGCCTTTCAGCCCAAGCGATCGCGGAACAGGTCGAGTCGGTCGGTGCGAGTTTGGGCGCGGATGCCGCTGCGGACTACTGTTTGCTCAGCTTGAAATCGGTGTCGAGCGATTTTGCCGAACTGCTTGATTTGGCCGCGCACCTGCTGCGATCGCCGTCGTTTCCCGTCCACGAAGTTGAGCTAGAGCAGCGGTTGACTCTGCAAGGCTTGCGATCGATGCAGGAGCAGCCTTTCTCGGTGGCGCATCAGCAGCTCCGGCAGGCAATGTATCAAGATCATCCCTACGCTTTGGCGAGCTTGGGGACGGAGGAAACGATTGCCAATCTCACCCGCGACGACTTGCAGCGCTATCACCACACTTACTTTCGGCCTGACAATCTGGTGATCAGCATCGTCGGGCGAATTGTGCCGGATCAGGCGATCGCGCTGGTTGATGCGATGTTTGGCGATTGGACAAATCCCAGCTTGGAAGTGCCCCCTCTGCATCTGAGCGCGATCGATCCGCAGCCGCAGGCGATCAGCACCGTTCAGGACACGCAGCAGGCGATCGTCATGCTCGGCCATCTTGCCGCTTCCGTCCGTGACCAAGACTACATGGCTTTGAAGCTGCTCAATACCTATCTGGGCAACGGCCTGTCGAGCCGTTTGTTTGTCGAACTGCGCGAAAAGCGCGGCTTAGCTTACGAGGTTTCTGCCTTTTACCCGACGCGCCTCGATCAATCGCAGTTTGTGGTCTACATGGGCACTTCGCCGGAAAATGCCGCGATCGCTCGTGACGGACTGTGGCAGGAGGTCGATCGGCTGACGACAACCGCGCTGGAGCCGGACGAACTGCAAGCCGCCAAAAATAAACTGCTCGGTCAGTATGCGCTCGGCAAGCAGACCAACGCCCAGATCGCGCAGATCTTCGGCTGGTACGAAACTTTGGGGCTGGGAATTGAATTTGATTTAGCGTTCCAAGAGGCGATCGCTGCGGTCACTGTTGAAACCGCCCAAGCCGCTGCCCAGCGCTATTTTGGCGAACCGTATATTTCGCTGGTTGGCCCCGAAATGGCGATCGAACAGCTTGCACTAGCCGCATAAATGGACGCCGAACAGTGGCTGACCGCTGCCGAATATGAAGCGGCGATCGCTCAAGACCCCACCAACCTAAGGAACTACTGGCAATTGGGACTGGTTTTGCTACGCTCCGGGGAAGCAGAACTGGCGCAAATGGTTTGGATGAGCGGATTGGCTGAAGCGCAACCGGCGGATTTCGCTGACTTAATCGCGCTGCTGGAAGCCGCTGCCGATCGCGCTTTTGCTGCCCAAAAGTTTGCCGAAGCCGCCTTGATTAGCGAGCAGATTTTGCACCTAGATGGCGATCGTGCCGAGATTTATCACCGCTTGGCGCAAGCTTTGGCACAACAAGGTGAATACGATGCGGCGATCGAAATGTGGCAGCAGGCGCTAGCGAAGCTCTCCCAAGGAACCGCGCTTCAGCCCGATCTTGTCGATGCTTATATCGAACTGGCCGACATTCTTCAGAAGTTTGAGGATTGGCAGGGGGCGATCGAGGCTTATACTGCTGCCCTTGCGCTTGCGCCCAGTGCCGAGCTAGCTGTGCAACTCGGACGCTGCCAGCTTCAGATCGGAGAAATTGAAGAGGCGATCGCCCACTTCCAACAAGCCGCACAACTGCAACCAAATTGGGCAGTTCCTTATGCGGAATGGGGTTATGCCTTGTTGCAGAAAAATTGTTTGACTGAAGCAAGATTACAGTTTCAAAACGCGATCGATCTGCTGCCACCAACTGAGCTAATCGAACGGCTCGATCGCAGCTTTGCTAATTTGCAATCTCCGCCCGCTGCAAATTCGAGCAAAGCGATCGATCTGTCAGTCGCGCCGCCGCTCGGATTCCATGAATCTTCTGCCGCATTTTCAGAAGCGATCGAGCCTGCTTCTGTGGTGAAATTAAAGCCGCCAAAATCGATCGACTTCAGCATTCATTTCAGCTTTCGCTTTGGAGAATCGATCGAACTTCCCGGAATGTTTGTCGCCGCCATACCGAACGGGCGATTCTGGATCAGCGAAGATGAAACTAGCTGCGTTTGCATTGCCGCTGACAATCGATTTCTACCCGAACTTTCGCCAGAATTTCCGATTTTTAGTCCCGGTCATCCTGACAACCATCCAAGCCGTCATTCGATTCTAAAATCCGCTGGCTTACCACCTGTTGAAAAGATTGGTGGATCGATCGCTATCCTTTCTAGCCTGCAAAATCATCTCTATTTTCACTGGATGTTTGAGGTTTTGCCGCGCTGGAATTTGTTACAACGCAGCGGAATCAATTTGGATTCAATCGACTACTTTGTTATTCCAAATAATCGATCGTTCCAGCAAGAATCAATCGAAAAGCTAGAAATTCCTCAATCTAAAATCCTCGACCTAAAATTCCACATCCAAGCCGATCGCCTAATCGTACCTTTTCCAGGCTGCATTGCCTGGATGAATCGATCGACCTGCGATTTTTTGCGATCGACTTTCCTGCCTGCCAATCCAACGCCTGAGAAGCGCTTGTACATCAGCCGCAGCCAAACCACAAATCGGCGTGTCACGAATGAAGCAGAGATTCTTGAATTACTAACGCCATATGGCTTTGAATCTGTGACACTCGAAGCACTGTCAGTTTCCGAGCAAGCGGCTTTGTTTGCCAGCGCTACGGTGGTTGTAGCACCGCACGGCAGCGGACTCACAAATTTGGTGTTTTGTCGATCGAAGACAATCGTAATCGAGCTATTTTCACCGAACTTTGTGTATCCTTGCTACTGGTTTTTAAGTAATTTAGTCGAACTTGACTATTACTATTTGCTGGGAGAAATGCCGCTGGGTGCAAGCGTACAGCGTTGGCTTTTTCCGGATGCGCGAATAGAAGATATTTCGATCGATCCGCGCAAACTGATTAAGCTTATGCAGATTGCAGGCGTGATTTAACTAAACTGCCGTGAACCTCGTTGAAATTTTGCAGCAGCAGGCGATCGATCGTCCTGATGCGATTGCGATCGTGGCGTCCCGGAACGGTATCGTTGCTCATCGTCAATCCATCACCTTTACTCAACTTGCCCAAGCTGCCAATCAAGCCGCCAATTTTCTCCAGTCAGTCGGCTTAAAATCCGGTGATGCCGTGTTGATTTTTCAGCCAATGTCGATCGATCTTTATGTTGCGCTGTTGGCGATTTGGCGTTTGGGAATGGTGGCTATGTTTGTTGATCCGGCTGCTGGAAAAGATCACCTCGATCGCTGCTGCAAGCTGTATCCACCCCAAGGTTTAATTGCTAGTTCTAAAGCGCATTTGCTGCGGTTTCGAGCGCCCGCTCTCCGTCGAATTCCTCACAAGTTCGCGATTGGTTTTCCGGTTTGGGGTGCGAAGCGCTGGGCGATCGCTGCTGCTCAAAATTCCTCAGTTGAGCCTGTCGTGGCCGAGACGCCTGCCCTAATCACCTTCACCAGCGGCAGCACAGGACAGCCGAAAGCGGCACTACGGACACATGGTTTTTTGCTGGCTCAGCATCAAGCGATCGCTTCTTCTCTGCAACTCAAACCTAACCAAATCGACCTAACCACGCTGCCGATTTTTCTTCTTGCCAATCTCGCATCCGGCGTGACGAGTGTGATCCCCGATGTCGATCTACGCTTTCCGGGGCGCATCAAGGCTGACAAGGTGGTGCGGCAAATTCAGAAATTCCAGCCACAGACGATCGCCGCCTCGCCTGCTTTCCTGTCTCGACTGGCGGACTACTGCGATCGCCACAACCTGAAATTAACGAGCTTCGACCGCATCTACAACGGTGGCGCACCTGTCTTTCCGCGACTGCTCGATCGCCTCCAAAATCTTGCACCAGAGGCGGAAGTTTACGCGGTTTATGGCTCAACCGAAGCGGAACCGATCGCCCACATCGCCTACCGTCAACTTCAGTTTGAAGATTTGATGGCGATGCAGCAAGGCGGAGGTTTGCTGGTGGGTAAACCTGTTGCGGAAGCGGATGTGCGGATTTTGCCGCAGACAAAGGATGCGATTTTGCCGCTGAGCCGTGAGGAATTTGGCGATCGCTGCCTGCCGCAAGGTGAAATTGGCGAAATCGTCGTGGCTGGCGATCACGTTTTGTCCGGCTATCTGCACGGTCAAGGCGATGCGGAAACCAAGTTTCGTGTGGATGGGCAAGCGTGGCATCGGACTGGGGATGCCGGATATTTTGATTGGCAGGGGCGGCTGTGGCTGCTCGGTCGCTGTAGCGCTCGCATTCAAGATGAACTTGGCGTGCTGTATCCGTTTGCGGTGGAGGCAGCGGTGGCGCAGAATCCGGCGATCGCGCGATCGGCACTGATTCAAATTCAGGGGCAGCGGTGGCTGATTGTTGAAGCGCAAGCTGCTGGGATCGATCGACTTCAAGAGAATTTAGCTTGGGCAAAAATTGACCGCATTTTGCAGGTGAAATCGATTCCGGTCGATCGCCGTCACAACGCCAAAATTGACTACCCAACTTTGTATCAATGCGCTCAGCAATGGGCGAAGCTCTCTCCAAATCCACCTGCAAAATCTGTCTACTCACAGACCGCAATTTCCAAACTCTAAGCTGTAGTTAAAATAGGAGACTTTCCTGGTTCATCTTTCTTCAATTTCAGGCGTCTGCCGGAGTTCCTACCGTGTTATTTCTCCAACAGCTTTTGAGTCAGCCACCTCATGTTTTGTGGCTGCTGACAGGTTTGGTTTTTCTGGTGCTGTGCATTCCGATCGCAGAGCCGAGCATTGCGGCATTAGGACTCGCTGCTTTAATGACTGCGCTCGTTTCGCTTTACTTTCCCTCGGTTTTGATTCAGATCATCGTTTGGGGAATTTTGGCCGTTGCGAGCGCGTTGATTTTTCGCGGTTTGGTTCCGAATCGTTCGCCGCAGCTTGATCCATCTCCGGTTGCCGAAGTGTCTGAAACGATTCCTCCTGGCGGTGTGGGTGAAGTGGCTTATGATGGTTCGCTGTGGCGGGCACGCTGTCAAATTTCCGATGTTGAACTGCGAGCAGGTCAGCCTGTGCATGTCGTCAGTCGGCAAGGCAATACGCTAACGGTTTTGCCTGCAACATTTCAAGATCAAGCGGTTGTCGATCGCACAATCTAAACTAAAATTAAGCAGCTTTGAGACCGATTCAAACTTGTTATGCTGAATCGGTCTATTGATGCGATAACTGCTAGATAAATCAGGGGTAAAAATTCCCCATTGTTGGAGGTCGATCGACTATGCAGCCTACGATTCTTGCTGCTCTTGCATTTCTAGTTTTTGGCGTTACGGTCGGTTCGGTAAAAATTGTCAACCAGGGCAACGAAGCACTGGTCGAACGGCTCGGACGCTACAACCGCAAGTTGCGTCCGGGACTCAATTTAATTGTGCCGCTCATGGAGAATGTGGTTTTGGAAGAATCGCTCAAAGAGCGCGTCCTTGACACGGAACCGCAAGAAGCAATCACGCAAGATAGCTTGGCGGTTTTGGTCGATGCCGTGATTTATTGGCGAATTCTAGAGCTTGAGCGGACGTTTTATGCGGTGGAAGATATTGAAACAGCGCTCAAGAATTTGGTGCTGACGGCGTTGCGATCGCAAATCGGCATGATGAAGCTGGAAGAAACCTACGCTTCTCGCGGCCAAATTAATCAGGCGCTCTTGCAGCAGCTTGATGGCGCAACCGCAACTTGGGGCGTAAAAGTGACGCGCGTGGAAGTGCAGCAAATCACACCGTCTAGAGCAATGCTGGAATCGCTGGAGGCACAGCGGGCAGCCGAAAACAAGCGCAAAGCCGATGTGTCCGAAGCAGAAGGCACGGTCGAATCGATTCAGCGCATCGCCAAAGCCTTGAAGGAACAGCCCAACAGCCAAACCGTGCTGCAATATTTGCTGGCTCAGCGCTACGTGGAAGCCAACTTGAGCCTCGGTCAAAGCGCCAACTCCAAAGTCATCTTTATGAATCCCAAAGACCTGACTGAGGGAATTGCCGATTTCATTGGCGGCGATGAACCCAATGGCGGCGGCGACGGCGAAGGTCCCAAGCCCACCTGAATGAAGTCTAGATTTGCGCTGGGGGTTGAGTCGTTTCGCCCCCAACGTTTTTCGTGTATTGGAAGCTGTGACCGCAATTCGATCGCAACGTTGCGCTATTCCCGCGCCAACACGCCATTTAGGAAAATATCAGCCAAGCCTTCCGCCATTTCCTGCATTTCCTGCGGCGATGAACCTTCGGCCATGACGGTGTCGCGGCTGAATCCGGCGACTGTGAACATACCTAAGAAAACTTGTGCCACGATGCGCGGATTAGTTTTGCGGTAGATGCCTTTGTCCATTGCGGTTTGGAAGAAAGCTTCGGCCACGTCGGTCATTTTGGCGATCACGTCGGACTGAATTTGTTCGCGCAAATCCGGGTGAAACTGCGCTTCCATGAAGCAAACGCGCAGCATGTCGGCGTTTTGGTGGAGGTTGAGCATTCGCCGCCGCATCACTTGAGCGATCGCCTTGTAGCTGCCCATTTCGCTCAGTTCCGTCAGCAAATCGGTGAGAATTTCCACCCAGCCCTGCGTCGCCACTGCCACCAAAATTGCTTTTTTATTTTCAAAGTGGCGAAACAGCGTTCCTTCAGCAACGCCTGCCGCCTGAGCGAGATCGCGGGTCGTTGTGCCATCGAAGCCGCGACGAGCAAACAATCGCTGAGCCGCTTGCAGAATGCGAGTTTGCGTTTCCACTTCGGTTTGCGGGGCGCGATTGAAAATTTGCATGGTAGCTGATCAAATTTGTGTAGCGTTATTGTCGAGGATCGAAGTGCCAAATCCGCAATTTGTTCACAGTTCCTCATGAAATTCTATGATTGCTGTACGAAATCGCAATCATTCTCTAACCATCGCTTTAGAATTCGTCGCTAATTTGTCATGTTTTTTAAACAGCGCTGCATCTGGTCGCGCATCGTGACTCGATCGCTCGAAAATCGCCGTCCATGTCCGGGCAATACCCACTCGAAATCATGTTCAGCGAGTCGGTGCATCGATCGCACCAGTTCCGGCCAAGAATACCAGCACACATCTTCAAAGGCGATTAGCTGCTGCATTTGTTTTGACCAAGCGAGATGATCGCCCGTGAATAGAAACTTCTGGCTATAGAGCAAAACCGTGTGGCCTTTCGTATGTCCAGGAACCGGAATGATCAGCAAGTCGGGAGCCAGTTCGATCGCCTCGGTTCCAGTGAGTTGAATTTCGACGGATTGTGTACTGCGGGTGATGTCGTCTTGATGGAGAATGCGATCGCAGCCGAATCGATCGTGAAACTTTTGATGATCGGCTACATCATCACGATGCGTCAAATACAAATAGCGAATGCCGCCCATTTGTTCAATCTTTTCAACGAGCGGCGGCGCAAATCGAGGTGAATCCACCAAAATATTGCCTTCCGGACGCACAATTAGATAGCTGGCTGCGCCATAAGAATTCTCGGCATGATAGCCGCAGTGATACACATTTTCTGCGACTAAAATGGGAAAGCTTTGCTGAGCGATTTTGATATCGGTTGGCTTTTCAACTGTGCCGATCGAAGCGGTTGGACAAGCCAGCAACGCCTGCATCGCTCGTAATCTTTCCGCTTCATTTTCGGGCTGATGAATCACTGCCGATTGTTCGCCGATGCGTCCGTAAACTTCGGGTGTCATCCAGCGGCAGGTGTCGCAGTCAATGCAGCTTGAATCCACGTAAAAGTCGCCTTCGAGATTTTGCGATCGCCGCTTCGTAAGATGTGCCATTGGAGGAAAAAATTGCGGATAGCTCGATCGTAGCGAATCAAAACGATAACCTGTTGGAGGTGTAAATAAACCGAATGAAATGATCGATCGACTGGCTCAACAAATTCAATTCATCCTCGAAATTGACAAGCTCAAAACGATTTTGCGACAAACGCGACTCGCAGACGGATCGCGACGGGAAAACAGCGCAGAACATTCGTGGCATTTGGCTTTGATGGCAATTTTGCTCAGCGAATATGCGGCAGAAGCGATCGATCCCCTGCGCGTCGTCACCATGCTGCTAATTCACGATTTGGTTGAAATCGATGCGGGCGATACGTTCGCGTTTGATGTAAAAGGAAACCTGGATAAAGCAGCGCTGGAATTGGCGGCGGCCGATCGAATTTTCAATTTATTGCCTTCAGCTCAAGCGGCGGAATTGCGATCGCTCTGGGAAGAATTTGAAGCGCAAAACACAGCGGAAGCGAAATATGCGGCGGCACTCGATCGACTCCAGCCGCTTCTGCTCAATCAGCAAAATCAAGGCGGCACTTGGCGCGAACATGGCATTACCAAGGCGCAGGTGATCAAGCGGGTGGAACCGATCGCTACTGCCACGCCGGAACTGTGGCCGCTGGTCGAGGCCGTGATTGCCCAAAGCATTGCAGCAGGCTATCTGAAAGTGGATCAGGCGCTACCAAAATAAAGGATGCGCCCGACTGTGGCAAGATTAAACATGGATTTCCGCCCTCGATCGAGCCATCCATTTTTATGAAAAGCCTGTTGAATCGCTTCAAAGCTAAACTTGTCGTCGCGATCGCTGTTTTTGCTGCCGTTGCGATCGCGCTGGGCGGAGGTCATGCCGCTGCCGCGCCACTGGCTGTTGCCGCGCCACTCATTGCCAATTTGCCGACGGGCAACCCGATTACGGATGGTCGCGCTCTGCTGCGCTATGCCTTGCCGATCGATAATGCTGATGTCCGTAAGCTGCAAGCGGCGATCGAAGAAACCTCGGACACGCTGCGGGTCAGCCGCAAGAAGTTGAGCGCGATTAAGAGCAATTTGACGCAGGCCGATCGGATTGTTTCGGCGCGGGCAAATGATTTGCTCAAGAGTGTGCCGGACGATCGCAAGGCGGAAGGTGAGCAGCTAATTGAGCAGATTAAGAGCGAACTGGCCGAGATGCGGGCGGGCGTGGAAGCGAACGATCGCGAGGCGGTTTGGCAAGAGCGCAGTCATGTCTTGAGCGCGATCGGGCTGTTGGAAGAACTGATGGTGGATGGATTTCCGTTTGAGGTTCCCGCTGAATACAGCAATTTGCCGCAGCTCAAGGGTCGGGCGACGATCGAGTTTCAAACCGATAAGGGTGCGATCACCGCAGTTGTGGATGGCTATAGCGCTCCGGTGACGGCAGGGAATTTTGTCGATCTGGTTCAGCGTGGCTTTTATGACGGGCTGGAATTCACTCGCGCTGAGGAATCGTATGTGCTGCAAATTGGCGATCCACCTGGAAAGGAAGTCGGTTTTATTGACCCGGATAGCGGAAAATACCGGGCGATTCCGCTCGAAGTGCTGGTGAAGGGTGACAAGGAACCAACTTACGGGATTACTTTGGAGGATGCGGGACGTTATCTGGATCAGCCTGTGTTGCCATTTTCGGCGTATGGGGCGTTGGCGATGGCGCGTCCGGGGGATGATGTGAATGGCGGGTCTTCGCAGTTTTTCTTCTTTCTGTTTGAGCCGGAGTTGACGCCTGCGGGGGCGAATTTGCTGGATGGGCGGTATGCGATTTTTGGCTATGTGACGGAAGGGAAGGAAGTGCTGGAGAAGCTGAAGGAAGGGGATAAGATTACTTCGGCGCGGGTGGTGGATGGGTTGGATAAGCTGGTAGAACCGCAGGCGGCGTAAGGATTTTTTGCGGCTTGGATCGCTTTCGATTTTCCGAACCTTGGCGGCCAGGGGTTTCACCCCTGCCTCCAAACCTCCCACCCCACCAAAGGGTTTCACCCTCTGGACTCCCAAAGGTCTTACTCGTGAGCGTCAATGTGGCGCTACGCATTGGCTTACCCGCCGCGTCCCTCGTGCTGCTTACTTTCCGCTAACCCTAATTCCTAACCTCTCACGCTTGCCGACACCCGACACCCGACACCCAATTCTATGCTTCAAGAGCTTGGTGAGCAGGGACTTTTGGCCTTGGTGCAAAGGTTCAGCCCGATCGACATCACGGGCGATGATGCGGCGTTGGTGGATGTGGAGGCGGGATCGATCGCCATCACAACTGATGTTTTGGTCGATGGGGTTCACTTCAGCGAGGCGACAACTTCGGCGTTTGATGTGGGGTGGCGATCGATCGCTGCAAATCTCTCGGATCTGGCGGCGATGGGCGCGATGCCGTTGGGCGTGACGGTCGGGCTGAGTTTGCCGGGAGAGGTGGCGATCGATTGGGTGGAGCAGCTTTATCAAGGGATGGCGGCGTGCTTGCAGCCTTACGATACGCCGATTTTGGGTGGCGATTTGACGCGATCGACCGTCAAAACAGTCGCAATTACGGCGATCGGGCAGGTCGATCGCGATCGTGCGATTCGGCGCAGCACGGCGAAACCGGGAGACGCGATTCTCGTGACGAGCGTTCACGGCGCATCGCGGGCAGGACTCGAATTGCTGCTGCATCCCGATTGCGTCGAGCTTGAGCCAGAAGTGCGATCGCGGCTCGTCCAAGCGCATCAACGTCCGATGCCGCGACTGGATGTGCTGCCGCTGCTGCCGATCGATCGAATTGCCGGAATGGACAGCAGTGACGGATTAGCGGATGCTGTGCTGCAAATTTGTCGATCGAGCCGTGTCGGGGCAGAAGTTTGGCGCGATCGAATTCCGCTTTCCGCTTGGCCGAATCACGACCAGGCGATCGAGTGGGCGCTGTACGGTGGTGAAGATTTTGAATTGGTTTTGTGCATGGCGATCGATCAGGCGGAAGCACTATGCCGTCAATTGCCAGAAGCGGCGATCGTAGGAAGAATTACGAGCGATCGTCAAGTGGTTTTAATCGGTGAAGGTGGACGGGAATTGTTGAGTTTCAATTCCGGCTTTCAGCATTTCACCTCACATTAATTCTGAAAGTTCGAGCCAGCGATCGGTCGCTTTGTCGATCGCTTCATTCAGTTCTGCCAGTCGTTCAGAAAGCTTTTGAACTTGAGAAAATCCGCTGGGTGGATTGTTGTAGAGCGTTTTTTCAATTTCTTCTTTTTCCGCTTCCATTTCGGGAATTTGAGTTTCAAGCTGCTCAAATTCGCGCTTTTCCTTGTAGGAAACTTTGCGCGGTTTTGCAGGTGCAGTCGCAACCGATTCAACCGCTACTTTATTTTCGGCAACAGGTTTCTTCTCAGATTTTTCTTCGCTCTTAACTTCTTTATTTTGATAGTCCAAATACACCGAATAATTTCCGGGATATTGACGAATTTGGCCGTTCTCTTCAAAGGCAAAAATGGTTTCCACTGTGCGATCGAGAAAGTATCGATCGTGCGAAACCACAATCACGCAGCCGTTAAAGTCTTCTAGATATTCTTCTAAAACAGACAGTGTTTGAACGTCCAGATCGTTTGTCGGCTCGTCCAAAATCAAAACGTTCGGCGCACTCATCAAAACGCGCAGCAAGAATAAACGCCGCTTTTCGCCACCCGAAAGTTTGTGAATCGGCGCGTACTGCTGGCTGCCGGGAAACAAAAATCGCTCCAGCATTTGCGAAGCGGTAATAATCGATCCGTCTGCTGTTTTCACCAGTTCGGCAACGTCTTTGAGATAATCGATCACGCGCTGATTGGGGTTCAGATTCAAATCTTCGGAATGTTGATCAAAATAACCGATGTGAATCGTGCTGCCGAGTTCGATCGATCCCGCATCCGGCTGAAGTCTCCCCGTAATCAAATTCATCAAAGTTGATTTGCCTGCCCCATTGCCGCCAATGATGCCGACCCGATCTTCCGGGTTGAATTCGTAGGTGAAATCTTTGATTAAAATGCGATCGCCAAAGCCTTTAGTAACATGACTCAGTTCAATCACTTTCTTGCCGATGCGTCGCCCTGCCGTGCTAATTTCAACTTTCCCTTGTGACTGCTTGAACGCTTGATTTCGCATTTCGTGGATGCGATCGATCCGGGCTTTCTGTTTGGTACTCCGCGCTTTTGGCCCCCGCTTTAGCCATTCCAATTCGCGTCGTAAAACGCCTGCATGTTTGCGCTGTGAACTCGCTGCTGATTCTTCTGATTCGGCCTTCTTTTCTAGGTAATACGAATAGTTGCCGCTGTAGGTGTAGAGGTCACCGCGATCGATTTCCAAAATTCGATTCGTGACGCGATCGAGGAAGTAGCGATCGTGCGTAATTAACAGCAACGCGCCGCGAAATCGATTTAGATAGCTTTGCAGCCATTCGACTGAAAGCGCATCCAAATGGTTCGTCGGTTCGTCCATCAGCAGCACATCAGGATCGGAAAGTAGCGCAGTGGCGAGGGCAATTCGCTTGCGATATCCGCCGGATAAATCACCGACGCGGACGTTAAAATCTTCGATTCCCAGTTTAGTTAAAACAATCTTGGCATTGGTTTCGAGATCCCATGCGCCGATCGCTTCAATTCGCTGGGAAAGTTGCGAAAGTCGGGCAAGCGATCGATCGTCACTTTCGCCATGCGCTAACTTTTCTGAGAGTTCTTCATACTCGCGAATTAAGGCCATTTGTTCACCGCTGTCGGCAAACACCTGTTCTAAAACCGTGCGATTTTCATCAACTTCAGGTTGCTGTGGCAAGTAAACAATTTTGGTGTTGGGATTAACAAGAATTTGGCCGCTGTCGATCGACTCCAGCCCCGCAATCATTTTCAGCAAGGTCGATTTGCCTGATCCGTTGGTGCCAATCAGCCCGACTTTATCGTTTTCATTCAGGCTGAAATCGGCATTACGGAGAATTTCCTTGATGCCGAAGTCTTTTTTAACAGATTGCAGGGTAAAAATACTCATCAAATTCGCGCTAGCTTCTCTTCGATCTTAAAGGATGCGATCGCAAACTGAAGTTCGATCGCGTCGAAGTTAGGGCGATCGCAAATGTTCCATTCTGTTTCGCCTTAGCGATATCTTACGGTTCGACCCGCGCCGTTTTGAAAAAATTACACTTGAAGCGGATTTGTCATCACACAGCATCAATAAAAGGAGAAAGCCATGCAACCTCTACGGCAAGGCGATGTGATTTTGGTTCCTGCTAGCGGGAGGGTGACGGGCGGAAAACTGCCGCATTTAACGCTGGCTGAAGGAGAGGTAACGGGGCATCGTCATCGCATCACCGAGGGCGAGGCGGAGCTTTATGAGCAAAATGGAACGTTGTATCTGAAAGTGCGATCGCCGACTGCTCTGCTGAGTCATGAAGAACACCGGGCGATCGCGATTCCGCAAGGCAACTGGCAAGTGCGAATTCAGCGTGAATATGAACCACAAAGTTGGCGACCTGTCACTGATTGATGCAGCGGCAGCAAGATTTTAGTTCTACATCAAACATTCGATAACAGAACAACCGTTTGGAGGATTTGATGACGGAATCCGAAGATTGCTTGCGGCTACTTGAACTTGACGATTGGTTGCAACGGTGGCGAGGGCTACCACCGAAAATTAGACCGCAAGAATCCTCAAAATTATCCGATGCGATCGCACAACTCGTTAATTTGCGGGAACTTGAGCTACACGAAGCCGACAAACTGACAGAACTGCCAACAGAAATTGGGCGGCTTATCAATTTAAGAGCAATTTATTTATACAGAACACAATTAACAAAGCTACCATCAGAAATTAGACAACTGGTGAATTTGCAAATACTCAATATATTCAAGTCTCAACTGACAGAACTGCCCCCAGAAATTGGACAGCTTGCCAATTTACGAACAATTCAGCTATGCAACGCCCAACTGACAGAACTACCCCCAGAAATTGAACCGCTAAAAGCCCTAGAAAATCTTGTTCTAAGTGGAAATCGACTGGTCAAGTTGCCCCTGGAAATTCAGCAGCTTAACAACTTGCAATACCTTGATCTCAACAATAATCCGATTCAAGATTTGTCAGCACTCGCGAACCATCCCAATCAGCACCTGTGCGTTTACGCTTTTGGAGTAAAGCTTCCTCGACGGTACTGGACGCATTTGAGGAAATGGCAACCTGTCTGGCTGCTGACTGAGAAGAACTCTGAAGTCCGTAGAGTATTGATTCAACACTTTGGTTATGAGCGCATCTTTCAGGAACTTGAAGCGATCGAGTTCGATCGCTGGCGCGAATATACCCTGCTGAAAATCGCTGCCGATGTCGATATCGAACCAATTCACCTGCTAAAAATGACTTGCCCCAGCACCACTCACATTCATGTGCTTCGCGTTCCTCCTTATGTCACCTCTGCCCGTGTAGCGATTCGCTGGACAAACTGGGGCATTGACCCGGAAGCGTTCGCTACAGAAACCTAAAAGTCGATTTTTGGTGGCGATCGCCCTTCAGTGTCATCCCACTACAGAAAAGCTTGCGTTTGGCCTAAAATTGCCTCAGTGCTGCACGAGGGAAACGCGATGTTTGGTTTGGGCTGGCCGGAAATTAGTATTATTGCGATCGTTGCCATTTTGATCTTTGGGCCGAAAAAAATCCCTGAACTCGGCGGCGCACTGGGAAAAACGCTGCGCGGATTCAAGGAAGAGTTGAATAGTTCGTCTGAGGAAGGCGATTCCGAAGAATAAAGCCGCTTAGCCGTTTGACTGTGCCAGTTCTGCGGGAGAATCGCCCAAGGGAGGCAAAGCCATCGCTGCCGCTTCCGGTTCTGCCGCATTACCGTTCTGCGACGACTCGCTGGAAGCAGTTTCAGCGGTGGGGGCGGTTGCTTCCGAGTGCGGGCGGCGATCGTTCACCAGGGAAACTGCTCTCGTCACGCTTTCCGGCAAGATCACGACCAAGCTGTTGAGCGGAGCGCGATCGAGTGCCGTATTCACCGCTGTCGTTTCGTCTAGAATCACTTCCACAGGCAAATTTGGCTGAATCTGCTCGATGCCGCGCAGAATCAGTTCAGAGGCGTTGCCGCGTGGTCTGCCGCGTGTGTCGTCGTCTTCTTTGACAATGACGCGATCGAAAATGGCCGCCGACAAACGACCGAGCGTCACGAAATCTTCGTCGCGGCGATCGCCAGGGCCGCCAATCACACCAATTCTTTCTCCCGGCCAGTTCTTCACAAAGCCGCCCAACGCTTCGTAGCTGTGTGGATTGTGGGCATAATCGATCAGCGCGTGATGTCGTCCCAGGTCGATTAGGTTCATGCGTCCGGGGGTTTGACTCACCGAGGCGCGGAAGCTTAAAAGAGCCGATCGAATCGTTTCAATGCTGATTCCTTGGGCAAAGGCGGCAAGGCTGGCAGCCAGGGCATTCGCGATCATGAACGGCGCACGTCCGCCCATTGTCAGCGGTACGTTGGCGGCCTGATCGATCCGCAGCGTCCAGTCGCCTTTGAGAATCGACAGATAGCCGTTTTCGTAGACGGCAGCCAGTCCGCCCTGCTGGGTGTGTGTTTTAATTAGTGGATTCTCAGGATTCATGGAGAAGTAGGCGATCTGAGCTTTAACACGCTTTGCCATTGCGGAAACCAGCGGATCGTCGGCATTGAGCACGGCGTAACCGTTGGGGCGAGCCGTTTCTGCAACGACGCTCTTGAGGTGAGCGAGTTCTTCGACCGTGTCGATATCACCGATCCCCAAGTGATCAGCAGCGACATTGAGAACCACGCCAACATCGCACTGGCTAAAGCCCAAACCCGATCGCAAAATGCCGCCTCTGGCCGTTTCCAGAATTGCGACTTCAACGGTTGGGTCTTGCAAAATCACCTGAGCGCTTTGTGGCCCGGTTGTGTCTCCGGGTTCTGCGAGATAATCGCCAATGTAAATGCCGTCGGTTGTGGTGTAGCCGACAACCTGGCCTGTTTGTCGAAAGATGTGAGCAATTAAGCGCGTTGTCGTCGTTTTGCCGTTCGTTCCCGTGATCGCGACGATCGGAACGCGCGAGGGACTGCCGGGAGGATACAGCATATCGATGATCGCTTCCCCGACGTTTCTGGGAATCCCCTCACTGGGGCAAAAGTGCATCCGCAGTCCTGGAGCCGCATTTACTTCGACAATCACGCCATCCACTTCGCGCAAGGGACGGCTGATGTCGGACGTGACGACATCCATTCCGGCGATGTCCAAGCCGATGATTTTGGCGACGCGCTGGGCAATCCAGATATTTTCGGGGTGAATGTCGTCGGTGCGATCGATCGCAATCCCGCCCGTACTTAGATTCGCTGTTGCCTTTAGATAGCAAACTTCGCCCGCACGCAGAATCGTGTCAAGCGTGTAGCCTTGCCGTTCGAGAAGCTGAAAGCTGGCGCGATCGACTTCAATTTGCGTCAAAACGTTGTCGTGCCCTTCGCCACGTCGGGGGTCTTGATTGGTGAGTTCGACCAGTTGGGCGATCGTGGATTGTCCATCTCCCACCACGTGAGCAGGAACGCGCTCGGCAACCGCCACGACTTTGCCATTCACCACCAAAACGCGATGATCGCGTCCGGTGTAGTAGCGCTCGACGATCACGCCTTTGTTGCGCGATTCGGCTTTGGCAGCGTCGTATGCTTCTTCAGCCAGCTCCCAGGAGGTGATGTTGATGGTGATGCCGCGTCCGTGATTGCCGTCCAAGGGTTTGATTACGATCGGGTAGCCGCCGACCGCTTCGATCGCGCCTTCGAGTTCATCGAGATAGTAAATCACCGTGCCGCGCGGCACTGGAACGCCCGCATCGCCCAAAATTCTCTTGGTACTTTCCTTGTCGCCCGCAAGTTCCACGCCCAAAACGCTCGTTTGACTCGACAGCGTCGCTTGAATCCGCTTTTGATAAACGCCGTGCCCAAATTGAATCATCGCTCTTGTGCTGAGCGCCGTCCAGGGAATGCCCCTGGCTTCTGCTTCTTTGACGATGTTTTCGGTACTGGGACCCAGCGCAGCTTGAGCGGCAAAATCGCGCAAATCGGCTAGATCTTGCTCTAGCTCGATCTGGGGATACTGTCCGGTTTCCACGATGCTTTGGCACAAGCGAACGGCGGCGCGAGCGGCATAGCGTCCGGCCTGCTCGTCTGTGTACTCAATCACGACCTGATACACGCCGGGCGTCGAAGTTTCTCTGGTGCGTCCAAAGCCGACTTGCATTCCGGCTAAGCTTTGCAGTTCCAGGGCGACATGCTCAACGATGTGCCCCATCATCGTGCCTTCCTGAACGCGACTGAGGAAACCGCCTCGGCATCCGGGCGAGCAGTAGTGTTCGACAAGGCTGGGCAGCGCTTCGACTAAGCCCTGATAGAAATCGGGAATTTCGTTGGAGGGACGATCGCGCAAATCCTCAAGATCTAAGCGCATCAAAATCAAGTTGTGGTGGCGGATGCTCCAGTAGTTCGGGCCGCGCAGCGTTTGAGTCTTAAGGATTTTCATAAAATTCGCGATTCAGGGGTCGAGCGACAAGAAAGGCAGCTATCAGCAGCAGTTGTCTAGTCTCTAATTAAGAAGAATCTTGAACTGTCCATAAAGAACAGTTTGCCGTTTCGTGAAACTTTTTGATTCGGGCGAAAGACAGAGACTAGCAGTTGCTGCCTGTCAGGGTCGATCGATGGTTGAGGTCGTAGCGATCGCCATGACTGAGAATGTGAACCCGCAAATTGTGCAGGCTCAACGGTTCACCAGCGGCTACGTCCGGCTGATTCGTGTAGGAAAGGTCGGTCGGGTCGATCACCGTCACCGTGCCTTTGCCAATCACCTGAAAGCAGCTATCGCCTTCAAACATCGCGCAGGTGTCTTCATCAATGCCGATGCCCGTACAGTCCGGGTGAGCAGCGATCGCACTCATCAATCTTGCCATGCGATTGCGGTTGTGAAAGTGCTGATCGACAATCAGTTCGGGAATGATTCCCATTCCGGTTGCCATATCAACCAGCGATCGATTTGGAGATTCGCCCGATCCGCCGCCTGCGATCATGTGATGCCCCATCACCGCTGCACCTGCGCTCGTTCCGGCAAGCGTAATTTCACCAAGCTGCGCTCGAATTCGCATTTTTTCCATGATGGGCGTGTCCATCAGCAGACCGCACAGCCGAAGCTGATCGCCTCCGGTCATGAACACGCCCGTACAGGAATCGAGAAACTGCTGCCACGCCAGATTTTCGCCTTGATCGCGATCGCGGATGTCAATCACTTCGATTTCTTTTGCGCCCATTTCCTCGAAAATCGTTTGATAGCGCAAACCGATCGCCGCAGGTTCGCGAGAGGCACAGGGAATGATTGCAATTCGAGCGTCAACACCGCCCGCCCGTTGAAAGAAGGTGCTGAGGATTTGACGACCGTGAATTTTGTCTTCGGCTCCGCCAATAATCATGACGGCGGCTTTGGTCACCTGGGGCATCGGGTGCGGAGGCTGTTGGAGGTCTAGTTGCAGCATGATATCGCGCTTGGACATGAGTAATTCAACCGCTCCAGTCGCTTTTTGGAAAAAACACGAACGGGACGTTGTTTTTGAGGCATTGGCGATCGCGGAACGATGTTCCAAGGGGAACGCGGGCGATCGCAAAATCGGGACTGTTGAGACAGGCGTTCACCCAAAATTGAATGGTGGGGCTGAGTTTCACCAGGTGGCTACTCAAATCCCGATTCTCGAAGCGATGGAACGGAAGACAACAAGACCCAATCAAGCTGCTCGAAGGGCTGGAGCGTTACAAAAAGTCATTGACTTCTTAAACTTTTACCATAATTTATTCCGATTAAACTTCATCAAGAAATTCTGTGATATGCGTGTATTCACTGAACTGATGCGTTAAGGTGACATTCCTGTGCTTACAGGCGATCGATCGACTCGTCCGCCAAGTTTGTGCCGCTCAATTCTGCGCCTGTTAAATCGGCATCTCGCACGATCGCGCCTGTCAAATCCGCATCCGTAAGCTGTGCGCCCCACAAATTCGCGCCCGTCAGATCGGCTCGCACCAAAGCAGCATCGCTTAAATCCGCGCCCCACAAATCGCTGCCGCGCAAATTCGTTTCAGTCAAATTCGCTCCGCGCAAATCGGCTCCGACCAGCGAAACTTGAGCCAGATCTGCACCTTGAAGGGAAATGCCGGGAGCAATGACGATCGCGCCGACAGCAGCAGGAGAAATCTCGGCGGGAAACTGCGTGGCTTCGTTGCACAAGGCTGCTTGCAGGTTGGCTCCGGTCAGTCGGGTCGATCGCAAATCCACGCCAAATAAATTCGCCTGCCGCAAATCGGCGCGTTCTAGGTTGGCAGATTCTAGATTGCAGCCGGAAAGGTTCGATCGACTCAGGTTCGCCTCGGACAAATCGGCTTCGACTAAACAGGCGTTGGTGAGGTTGGCGCGATCGAGATCGCAGCCGTACAGGTTAGCCGAGCGCAGATTGGCATCTTGTAAATTGGCATGACTCAGATCAACGCCGCTCAGGTCGGCTTTGGCAAGCACTGCGCTTTGCAGGTTGCTTTCTGGCTCGATTTTCCAAGCGGCGGCAGGCTCAAACGAATCTGGAAAGTGAGTTGTACTGTCGTAAATTGCGTTTTGGAATTGGGTGTTTTCCAAAATTGCCTGCTCGAAGTTGGCCTCGCGCAGGTCGGCGTTTTGCAAATTTGCGCTGCTGAGGTTGGCGGCGGTGAGTTGGGTTTCTCGGAGACTGGCGGCGGTGAGGTTGGTTTGCGTAAGGTTGGCGTGACTGAGATCTGCCTGCCACAGGTCGATGTCGGCGATCGAGGCTTGGGACAAATCGACGTGCTGAAGCTGCGCTCCGCTAAAGTCGCGGGTTCCGGTGGTGTATTGCTTTAAGAGTTCTTCAGCATTCATTGCATCCTGTTGGCAGATCATCGGTCGTTCCAATCGTGAAGGCGATCGCGAGGCTATGACCACTTATTGCTGAAAAATTCGGGGTAATCAGGAAACTTTTGCGATTGAAGGGTGATTTTTTCGCTTGAAAATCAAGAAAATGACGGTTGGATGGAGGAGCGATCGCAGATGGATCTTCCACTGTTTAATTTCTTGCAGTTTTCGCTCCGCCGAGCCTGTGGAGGCTAGGGCGCGATGTCCAAACCGCTTGATCCTCCCCAACCCCATAAAAAAGGAGGGAGCCGAACCACCCCTCAAAGTCCTCCTTGTTAAGGGGGATTTAGGGGGATCGACCCTAGACTTTCCACTCCCTCTGGAGCTTTGAGAACGCGCCCCAGTGCCACCTCCACACATCCCTCCAACTCCCGCACAGGAGGAGCCTGCGCTGCGCCTCCTAAGCCCTAAGCCTCCATCCTTTACTGCGTCGGCTGAATAAACACCCCGATCCCGTTGTGCACACGAGCCGCCGTCCGAGGAGCGCGGTTGAGCAGTTGGCCGCCGAGATAGAGGCTGGTAGAACTGCCGCCGTCCAGGTTGAGGGCGTTGATGATGCCAAGCTGCTGCATGACTTGGGCGTGTTCGGCCAGCGTGGGACCAAGGCCGCCGATGCGGTTTTGGACGGTGACGAGCATCAGGTTTCCTTCGGCTGTGGTGGCGATCGCACTTCGCACCGCTGACTGTCCAATGAATGCAGACGTAAACTGTTCGCCCTGGGCGTTCAAAACAATTTGACGATTTCGCACGAGCAAGGGACCAGCAGCGACAATCTGCGGCATCTGAGCAAATTCAGGCGGCTGGGTGGCTGAGGCAAGGGTGAGCGTTGTTCCTTGCGGTAGGGCGTTGACAACAGCACTGTTCGATCGCACAACCAGCAAAAAGCCGTCTCTGGGCAGGGGAACAGAGGTTGAGCCTGCTGCCCCGCCCTGCTGCTGCCGCACGACTCGAAACGCTCCGGAATTTTGAGGATCGGCTTGGACGGTAATCAAAACTTCGTTGTCGATGATTGGGCTGTAGGTTGCGCCCCAATCCGCCGTAAAGCGGGCAACGCCTGCCTGGACATAGCCGCTGTTGAGCGTCAGAATGGGAATTTGCGTTCCGGCCACTGTCTGAATGGCTTCTTGCAGGGCAAAGCGATCGATCGCCACCGCGCCGCCGTTTCCCCAGCCGATCGCGCCTCGTCCGAGAATCGGACCCGACACCCAGCGATTATTCTGCCTCAGCGCACCGAGCGGTAGCTGATTGTTGCGGTTGAAGTATCCGGCGTTGATGGCGCCGATCGCCTGCCACCGCTGCGCCATCGAGATCAAGGGAGCCGTTCCTACTGCACTCGCCGGATTTGACCAAATGGGCTGAAGTGACACTCCGGGCTGACGGGGATCAATAATCAAAGCGATCGTGGGAAATTGACCTCTTGCCGTGCGGACGGTTTGCTGCCGCCAGCGGATTCCGGGTGCCCAGGCAATATCGCGATCGATTACGTTGTCCGGGCGAATGTCGATCACCAGTCGGTTCGGATTTGGCAATGTCCAAACGCGAGGCCGCAAATTGTTAGGAACGCCAATACGAACGAGCGTTTGCGCCCCACTCGATTCCACGCGCAGGCTCGTCAGCCGATTTCCCGGTGTCGGCACAAAACTCTGGGCAATTGCTGGATCGATCGCACCATCGATCGCCACGACAATTTCGCTGCCCTGCTCGCTCACCTGAAACGGCGCAGGACGATCGAGATCGAGGACGATGCGATCGCCCCAAGTTTGCCGTCCCTGCCGCACAGTGGTCACTCTTGCGGCAGGAGTGCGAATTGCCAAGGTTGCTCCGCTTGCCTGGATTTGCCAGCCATAGCGCTGGGCAAAATCGGTGATGTCGAGGTAGCGATATTGCGAAGTCAGCCAGGTTGTCAGATTGAGCGGTTCGGTGGAAGGCTGCGAAAACCACTGGACAGGTTGGGCGATCGGCTGCTGAGAATTGAGCAAATCCACGCCGATCGCTTGCAGCAACGCGGCATCGGATAGGCCGATGCGCTGCTGACGCGAACTCCAAAAGGCGGGGATCGATCGCCCGTTTAGGTTGATTTGGCTGCCTTGCACGATCGGGACGGGTTGAGCTTGAGCAACTTCGGGAAGCCAAGATTGGGCGATCGATGGCGCGGCTTGCATCCGCAGCGCTTCCGCCGTTCCGCCTTTTGGGGCGAAGGCATACACGAGCGCCAACAGCGGCAGGGCAACCAAAAGCTTGGAAGAGTTTGCAGAACGAACGCCCATCCTGCGAAGCTGGCGCTGGCGGCGTTCACGATGAATTCTAGCCACAAGGGTGTGAGGAGCGTGGACAAAAGGAAGGGTAGATTTGGCAGACGCGATCGCATCCTCAAGCTGGCCTAACCCAAGGTGTGACTGTGTGGATTGCGAATGCGGCAGTGCCTTGTTACCAGGATCTCCTGTCTTTCTAGAAGTTGCCCAGATTCATTCACAAATTGTTAAAGGCTACGGGTGTCGATCGACACTTCCAATAGCATTTGTGGAACTCGATCGCAAGCACCATTTCATCAAGATATGATGACTTCATGTTAAAGATTTCGTTTCATAATGAAGATATCTGCCCAAGCAGACTGCTCGATCCGGCCTAGATTTCTGGCAGACATCGGCAAGTCGAGCAGCAGGGCAATTCAAACTTCCTTCTACCAACCGCTTTGGAGTGAGGGATTGCAAAGGCAATCTACTTTCTATAAGATTCTTAGTCTCTCCTATTTACAAGCGTGGAGAAAGCTACTTCGGCTGGTGCGCGTCGCTCGTTGAATGTCTGAGCCGATATGCAGGTTCGGGCGGCGGTTTTGCGGCAGGACAGCGCCATTCATCCGGTAACAATCTTATTGATTCCAAATGTGACCACTTTGACACCCATGCTTCCACTCCTGTAGAGACCACTGACAGCCAGAGGCCACTGACAGCTTAAGGCTACGAACAGCCATCATTTCAAGCGTCCTGTACCGTTTTCTCCGAATCCAAAACCACCACTTTTATGGGTAGCACGAGCGTGAATCAAGACCAGTTGAACCAGGAACCATCATCGACCTATGCCGGACAGCGCTGGCTCGTGGAAGAGCGCGACGCCTGCGGTGTCGGATTTATTGCCGATCAGCATGGTCGCAGCAGCCATTCGCTCGTGGCGCGATCGCTCGATGCCCTTTCGTGTATGGAACACCGAGGCGGCTGTAGCGCCGATCAAGATTCGGGCGACGGTGCAGGCTTAATGACGGCAATTCCGGTTGAACTGCTGCAAGATTGGCTCACCGCCAACGACATTGACGCTGCAATCCCATTTGCCGTTGGCATGGTGTTTTTGCCGAAAGATGCAGCGAGTGCTCAGTTTGCCCGCCAAATCATCGAGCAAACCCTGACGGATAACGATCTTCAGATTCTGGGCTGGCGTGTCGTTCCCGTTCACCCGGAAGTTTTAGGCAGACAAGCGCGTGAAAACGAGCCGCGCAGCGAACAGATCTTGGTGCGATCGCCCTCTACCGGAGACGAATTCGAGCGGCAGCTTTACCTCGCCCGCAAGCAAGTCGCCAGAGCCATTTCCGCCGCAGCCAAAGCAACGCCCACCCTGGCCGAGTGCTACATCTGCTCGCTCTCTGCCCGCACGATCGTCTACAAGGGCATGGTGCGATCGGCGGTCTTGGGTGACTACTACAGCGACCTGAAAAATCCGCTTTATCAAAGCGCCTTTGCCATCTATCATCGCCGCTTCAGTACCAATACGCTTCCCAAATGGCCGCTGGCTCACCCGATGCGCCTGCTGGGTCACAACGGCGAAATCAATACGCTGCTGGGCAACATCAACTGGATGATGGCGCGGGAAGCCGATTTGGAACACGAGTGCTGGGGCGATCGCCTTTCCGTCCTGAAGCCGACCGTCAATGCGGAAAACAGCGACTCGGCCAACCTGGACAACGTGATGGAACTGCTGGTGCAGTCCGGTCGCACTCCCCTAGAAGCGCTGATGATCATGGTTCCCGAAGCCTACAAGCAGCAGCCGGAACTGGCGAATCATCCCGAAATTATCGACTTCTACGAATACTACAGTCCGTTGCAAGAATCGTGGGACGGTCCCGCGCTGATTGTGTTTAGCGACGGGCGCAAAGTCGGGGCAGCACTCGATCGCAATGGCCTTCGTCCCGCCCGCTACAGCATCACGAAGGACGGCATGGTGATTGTCGCGTCGGAAGCCGGAGTCGTGGATCTGCCCAATGCTGAGGTAATCGAGAAGGGACGGTTGGGACCCGGAGAAGCGATCGCCGTCGATCTCGAAACGCACGAAATTCTCAACAACTGGACGCTGAAGCAGCGGATCGCCAGTGCTCAGCCTTACGGCGAATGGATTGCCCAGCACGGCAAAACGCACAGCCCGCAGCCGTTTTTGGATGAGAAGCAGATCGATCGCGAAACGCTCCTCCGCAACCAAATCGCCTTCGGCTACACCAGCGAAGACGTGGAGATGATCATCGAAGAGATGGCATCGCAGGGCAAAGAGCCGACCTTCTGCATGGGCGACGATATTCCGCTGGCCGTGCTGTCCGACAAGCCGCGCCTCTTGTACGACTACTTCAAGCAGCGATTCGCGCAGGTGACAAACCCGCCGATCGATCCCCTGCGCGAAAGCCTTGTCATGTCGCTGACCGTGCATTTGGGCGATCGCGGCAATCTGCTGAAAGCCAAGCCGGAATATGCCCGCTTGCTGAAACTCGATTCGCCCGTCCTCAACGACAACGACCTCGCGCAGATTCGCGAATCCGGATTTGAAACCGCCACGCTCTCGACTTTGTTTGAGGTTGAGTCGGGGCCAGAAGGCTTGCAAAGAGCCGTGACCGGATTGTGTCAGGCGGCAGTAGCGGCAGTGCGCGACGGCAAAAAAATCTTGGTGCTGAGCGATCGCGTCTCCCCATCCGGCGAACCCGTCAGCCTAACCGAAGCCCAAAGCTATATTCCGCCGCTTTTGGCGATCGGAGCCGTTCACCACCACCTGATCCGGCAGGGCTTGCGGATGAAAGCCTCGCTGATTGTCGATACCGCTCAGTGCTGGAGTACACATCATTTCGGCTGTCTGATCGGCTATGGCGCGAGTGCCGTTTGTCCGTATCTCGCTTGGGAAACCGTGCGGCACTGGTGGCACGATTCCAAGACGCAAAGCTTGATGGAGCGCGGCAAAATTCCGTCTGTGTCGATCGCCCAAGCCCAAGCCAACTTCCGCAAAGCCACCGAAGCCGGACTCTTGAAAATTCTGTCGAAGATGGGGATTTCCTTGCTGTCGAGCTATCATGGGGCGCAAATCTTCGAGGCGATCGGCATTGGCGGCGATCTTCTCCACCTCGGCTTCACGGGAACCGCCTCACGTCTGGGCGGCATCAGCGTCGCAGACTTGGCGCAAGAAGTGATGTCCTTCCACCGTCGCGCCTTCCCGACCACGAGCAAAAAGCTGGAAAACTACGGCTTCGTGCAGTACAAGCCCGGTGGCGAGTACCACATGAACAGCCCAGAAATGTCGAAAGCGCTGCACAAAGCCGTACAGGGCAAAGACTACGACCACTACGAAGTTTATCAGCAGCACCTCGCCGGACGACCGATTACGGCTCTACGCGACTTGCTCACCTTCCGCAGCGATCGCCCCGCCATCGACATCGAATCGGTGGAACCCATCGAATCGATCGTTGAGCGCTTCTGCACAGGAGCGATGTCCTTGGGATCGCTGTCGCGAGAAGCGCACGAAACGCTGGGAATCGCGATGAACCGTTTGGGCGGCAAATCGAACTCCGGCGAAGGTGGCGAAGATCCGGCGCGGTACAAGGCGATCGCGGATGTCGATGAAAACGGCATCTCGGCCACGTTCCCACACCTGAAAGGCTTGCGGAACGGCGACATCGCCAGTTCTGCGATCAAGCAGGTCGCATCCGGTCGATTTGGTGTCACGCCTGAATATTTAATGAGTGCCCGCCAGATCGAAATCAAGATCGCGCAGGGCGCAAAACCCGGAGAAGGCGGACAACTTCCCGGTAAGAAGGTCAGTCCTTATATTGCGATGCTGCGTCGATCGAAAGCGGGAGTGCCGCTAATCTCGCCGCCGCCCCACCACGACATTTACTCGATCGAAGATCTGGCGCAGCTAATTTTCGATTTGCACCAGATCAACCCCGCCGCGCAAGTGTCGGTGAAGCTGGTCGCGGAAGTGGGGATTGGCACGATCGCCGCTGGAGTTGCCAAAGCCAACGCCGACATCATCCAGATTTCCGGTCACGATGGCGGTACGGGCGCTTCACCTTTAAGCTCGATCAAACACGCAGGCGTTCCCTGGGAACTAGGCGTAACTGAAGTGCATCGCGTTCTGATCGAAAATGAGTTGCGCGATCGCGTCCTGCTTCGCGCCGATGGCGGCTTCAAGACCGGATGGGATGTCGTCATGGCCGCGCTGATGGGCGCGGAAGAATACGGCTTCGGCTCGGTTGCGATGATTGCCGAAGGCTGCATCATGGCTCGCATCTGCCACACCAACAACTGTCCGGTCGGCGTTGCCACGCAGCAAGAAAAACTGCGGCAGCGCTTTACCGGAACGCCCGATCACGTCGTCAACTTCTTCTACTTCGTGGCGCAAGAAGTGCGATCGCTCCTCGCCCGACTCGGCTACACCTCGCTCAAGGAGATTATTGGCCGCGCCGATCTGCTGACCCAGCGCGACGACGTGAAGCTTGCCAAAACGCAAACGCTCAACCTCAACTGCTTGACTCAGTTGCCGGACACCAAGAGCGATCGATCCTGGCTCGATCACGAAACCGTTCACAGCAACGGCATCGTGATTGACGATCAAATTCTGGCGAATGCCGACATTCAAGCGGCAATTCAGAATCAATCGAGCGTCACCTATTCTGCCGATGTGGTGAACACCGATCGCACAGTCGGAACGCGGATTTCGGGCGCGATCGCCAAGCAGTACGGCGACAGCGGCTTTGAAGGCCAAATCACACTGAACTTCAAAGGCAGCGTCGGCCAGAGCTTCGGCGCGTTCATCCTTCCCGGCATGACGCTCAACCTGGAAGGCGAAGCCAACGACTATGTTGGAAAAGGAATGCACGGCGGCGAAATCGTGATCAAACCCTTTGCCGAAGCGACCTACGCAGCCGCAACCAACGTAATCATCGGCAACACCTGCCTGTACGGTGCAACGGGCGGCTTCCTGCTCGCCAACGGTCAAGCCGGAGAACGCTTCGCCGTCCGCAACTCGAAAGCACAAGCCGTGATCGAAGGCGCAGGCGACCACTGCTGCGAATACATGACCGGAGGCGTGGTTGTCGTCCTGGGTAAATCCGGGCGCAACGTCGGCGCAGGCATGACCGGAGGATTGGCCTACTTCCTCGACGAAGACGGCAGCTTCCCAGATCGCGTCAACCCCGAAGTCAAAATGCAGCGCATCTGCACACAGGCTGGCGAACAGCAACTCAAAGAACTGATCGAACTGCACCTCGATCGAACAAGCAGCCCCAAAGCCAAGCAAATCCTCGACGACTGGTCGAACTACTTGCCCCGCTTCTGGCAGCTTGTGCCCGCTTCCGAGGCGGACAGTCCAGAGGCGAAAGCGATCGAAGAGAAGGTTTTGACGCCTGTGCAGTAGTTTTGGGAAAGCCCCCTAAATCCCCCATGAATGGGGGACTTTGAGGGTGGTTGGCTGAGAGTTCAATGATTGACGGGAGGTTCGATCGAGCCTCCTGTTTTTGTATGGTTTGATGTTGAAATTGCAGTTGGCTTAGGCTGTCCCGGTATGCTAGCAGCAGTCAGGCGAATGGATTTGGCAGCAAACGAGCAACACGAGAGACGCGGCGGGAAAGCCAATGCGAAGCGCTACATTGACACTCACAGATCACCCCTTGCGGGAGTGCAGAGGGCAGCCGCCCTTTGCTGGGGTTGGAGGTGTGGAGGAGGGGCAACCCCAACACTCCACTGGCTCGGAAGCAGAAGGCAATCCTAACCGCAAGAAGTCCATCCGCACTCGATCCATTCTCAAAATAGGCAAACCATCATGCTCACCTCCACCCAAGACCTGCTCGAAACCGCCCGCCGCAACGCCTACGCGATCGGAGCCTTCAACATCTACAACCTCGAAGGCGTCAAAGCCGTGATCAACGCCGCCGAACTCACCCGCAGTCCGGCCATGCTGCAACTCCACCCCAGCGCCCTCAAATACGGCAAACTTCCCCTCGTCGCCCTCTGCCTCGAAGCCGCAAAAGCCACCCACGTCCCGATCGCCGTCCACCTCGACCACAGCACCTCCGCCCCCGACATCCAACTCGCCCTGCAAGCCGGAGTGCGATCGATCATGGCCGACGGCTCCCACCTCAGCTACGAGGAAAACCTCAAATTCACCGCCAACATGACCCGCCTCGCCCACAGCTACGGCGCAGTCGTCGAAGCCGAAATCGGCAGAATCAGCGGTACAGAAGACGGACTGACGATCGCCGAAAAAGAAGCCAAAATGACCGATCCATCTGAAGCCTTCGACTTCGTGCGGCGATCGCAAGTCGATTCCCTGGCCGTCACGATCGGCAACGTTCACGGTGAATACAAAAATCCGCCCCGCTTCGATTTTGACCGACTCGATCGCATCCGCCGCCTAATCGACATTCCGCTTGTCCTGCACGGCGCATCCGGCCTGCCGCCCCACATGATCAGCGAATCAATTCAGCGGGGCGTGTGCAAATTCAACGTCAACACCGAAGTTCGCCAAGCCTACATGCAAGCCCTCAAAGCCGAAATTTGCGGCCAAAGTCCCAAAGATTTGCTTGACATCGCGGGAGAAGCGATCGAAGCCATGCAGGAAGTGATCACCGAAAAACTCGAACTCTTCGGCTCTGTTGGCAAAGCCTACCTGCACGAAACGCCCTACGCCGCTTGGCTCACCGCTCGACAGTTCCGCTAATTCCGACGGTGAAAGACGCGATCGAATCTAAAATTTGCCTCAACAAATCGCCCGATCGAGCTAGACTTCTGGTTTAATTGCTCCAGCAAGAGCAAGCTATCGTCGTCTAGTCCTCTTGCAGTTCGGCAGGCAGAATTTTCGATCGACAGCAAATCAAAGGTAGAGGTTGGGCGTGGAAGTTCTGTTAGAAAGTCTGTGGGATCAAGTTCTAGAGCGGCTTCAAGTGCAGCTTAGCCGCCCCACGTTTGACACCTGGATCAAAACCGCAACCGCAGAACAGCTCGAAGGCGATCGCCTGACGGTCTGCACGCCCAATCCGTTTGCGCGAAATTGGCTGCAAAAGTACTACGTCAAAACGATCGCCGATACCGTTCACGACATTCTCGGTCGCCCGATCGAAATTCACTTCACCGTCCGCCAAGGCGACGACAACGGCGATTTAATGTGGCCGCTGCCCGCCGAAACACCTGCCGAATCAAGTCATCGACCTCGATCGACCGAACTCAACTCAAAATACGCCTTTTCGCGCTTCGTCGTCGGCTCCAACAACCGCATGGCGCACGCCGCATCACTAGCCGTTGCCGAATCACCCGGACGCGAATTTAACCCGCTGTTTTTGTGCGGCGGCGTTGGACTGGGAAAGACGCATCTGATGCAGGCGATCGGCAACTACCGATTGGACAATCATCCCGATTCGCGAATTTTTTATGTTTCCACCGAACAGTTTACCAACGATTTGATCGCAGCCATTCGCAAAGACAGTATGCAAAGCTTTCGCGAACACTATCGCGCTGTGGACGTACTGCTAGTGGATGATATTCAGTTCATCGAAGGAAAAGAATACACGCAGGAAGAATTTTTTCACACCTTTAATACGCTGCACGAAGCCGGAAAGCAAGTTGTGTTGGCGAGCGATCGCCCCCCCAGCCAAATTCCGCGATTGCAAGAACGCCTCTGTTCGCGCTTTTCGATGGGCTTAATTGCTGATATTCAATCGCCTGATTTTGAAACGCGAATGGCAATTTTGCAAAAGAAAGCAGAATACGAAAATATGCGATTGCCTCGCGATGTAATTGAGTACATTGCATCAAGCTACACAACCAATATTCGAGAACTGGAAGGCGCACTCATTCGTGCCGTTGCCTACATTTCAATTTCCGGTTTGCCGATGACGGTCGAAAACATTGCTCCCGTTCTAAATCCACCCAGCGAACAGGCAGAAGCTTCGCCAGAAGCCGTGATCGCAGCAGTAGCCGAAACTTATAAGGTGGCGATCGAAGACCTCAAAGGCAACTCGCGCCGTCGCGAAATCAGCATGGCGCGGCAAATTGGCATGTATCTGATGCGCCAGCATACCGATTTGAGCCTGCCCAAAATTGGTGAAGTCTTCGGCGGCAAAGATCACACAACGGTGATGTATAGCTGTGACAAAATTTCACAGCTAAAAGAAACGGATTTGGATTTAGCTCGTAACCTGCGGCAGTTGAGCGATCGCATCAACTTCACCAGTCAGCAACCGCGCAAATAAATATCAAACCAAGTGAAATTCCGTCAGCGCAGGCTGAAAGTTTTTGTTTTCATGTCCAGGACGACTCAGCTTGATCAGCACAAATCGCTGAAGCGGCGTTAAAGCATTCCAGCGCGGCAAATCGATCGCCACCCCAAATTCGATCGCCTTTTCCTGCACTTCAGCCGGAACCGAATTGCCGTTTAGCCAAGCCGGATGCGGATCGATCGCTAGCGTCCCCGCAGGCGTCCCCATGTGCTGTGTGACAAACTGCTGCACCAGATTTCGGTAATCCTCAATTTCTGAGTCAGTTTCGCAGGGAGCGTTGACGATCGCCTGCCGTTCCGCCTCGGTGAAATGCGACCAGTGTGACAGCTTCAGCTTCACGCCGCAGGTGTCGAGCTTGTAGCGCACCTGCATCGGAATACAGCGGAGCGAATCGACAAAATCTTGCTCAAACTGAAAAAACGTCACAGCGGTCATCCGGTTCAAGAAATGGCAGCGGGCGCGGCGATCGCGCGATCGAACTGCTCCGATCGCGCCGTCGCCACTGCCGTCAGCGGAATCACCTGAACGGCGCAAGCCTTCAGTTCTGGCTGAAGCGAATCGGGACAGGCGGCAGAATGCATCAAGGCGTTGACTTCGGCATCGTCTGCCCAAAGCGCTCCCCAGTGCATCGGCATGAACACGGTTCCGGGTGAAATCGATCGCGTCACTTTAGCTGCCAGTTTAGCGGAACCGCGTCGCGATCGTACCTCCACCAAATTTCCTTCGATGATGCCCAATTCCTTTGCATCGCGCGGATGAATTTCGAGGAACGGTTCGGGATGTAGCTGCTGAATTTTTTCCGTTCGTCCCGTTCGCGTCAAGGTGTGCCAGTGGCCGTAAACGCGCCCCGTCGTCAACACAAACGGATAAGCAGGATCGTGCGGTTCGGCCAAGCCTTTCGAGTGGACTGCGCCAAAGCGGGCGCGATGGTCGGGCGTGGCAAACTGCAAATTCGTGTAGAGCCGCTGCGATGAGGCAGGCGATCGCTTCGTTTCCCCAACCGGATACGGCCACTGCGTCGGCCCCTGTTCGCGCAGGCGATCGTGACTTAGTCCGCTCATGTCGCAAGGCCGATTGTGCGTCAGCTTGACGAATTCCGCAAACACTTCAGCCGACGAGTTGAAAGAAAACTGCTCGACAAATCCCAAGCGGCGACCCACTTCGGCAAAGATCGCCCAGTCTTCTTTCGCTTCGCCATCCGCCGATTGAAAAGCGGGACAGAGAGAAACGCGCCGTTCGGAATTCGTCATCACTCCGGTTTTTTCGCTCCACTGGGTTGCAGGCAGCAGCAGATGCGCGAAGACAGCGGTTTCGGTCGGATAGTAAGCTTCCTGGTAAACGGTGAAGGGCGATCGCTTCAGCGCTTTTTTTGCCCGCTCCAAATCCGGCAAACTCACAGCAGGATTCGTCGCCGCAATCCACAACAGCTTCACGTCGCCCGATTCGAGTCCTTCGATCATTTCCCAAGCGGTACGTCCACGCTCGGCCTGAATGCGTCCGGCAGGAAAATTCCAAAAATGCTCAATTTCCT
Organism: Microcoleus sp. FACHB-1515; assembly: GCF_014696105.1. Taxonomy (GTDB): domain Bacteria; phylum Cyanobacteriota; class Cyanobacteriia; order Elainellales; family Elainellaceae; genus JAAUTJ01. The sequence goes on along the minus strand of NZ_JACJPO010000061.1, from coordinate 48,369 downwards.
CACGGTGCTGCGGATTTCTCACCGATCGATATCCCGGCAAAAGATGCGACAAGCCGCCTGCCTCGCGTCCGCCCATCGCGTTTGGCTGTCCGGTCAGCGAGAAGGGTCCTGCTCCCGCCCGTCCGATCTGTCCGGTCATCAGGTGCAGGTTAATCAGCGATCGCGCCTTGGCCGTTCCCTCGCTTGACTGATTGATCCCCATCGACCATAAGGAAAGGACGCGATACGATTCGCCCCAATATTGCGCGGCTTTTTTCAGGTCTTCTACGGAAATGCCGCAGCGATCGACCACCCGCTCCGGCGGATAGTGGCGCACGACTTCGACAAATTCAGCAAAGCCGTTCGTGCATTCTTCAATAAAGTCAGCGTCGAAATAATTCCACTCCAGCAGCAAATAGGCAATGCCGTTGAGCAAATCGATATCCGTTCCCGGTTTGATCGCGAGGTGCAAATCCGCAACTTCCGCAGTCGGAGTGCAGCGCGGATCAACAACGATCAGCTTGACGTGGGGATTTTGCTTGTGATGCTTGCGGAGGCGATTGAAAACGATCGGATGGCATTCCGCCGTGTTTGTGCCAATCAAAAACGCACAATCGGTGAGTTCAAGATCGTCATAGCAGCAGGGTGGGCCATCCGAGCCGAGACTTTGCAGATAGCCCATCACGGCAGACGACATGCACAGGCGCGAATTCGCATCAAAGTTATTCGTGCCCAGCGCCCCTTTCATCAGCTTTTGGGCGACGTAGTAATCTTCGGTGACAAACTGACCCGACCCGTACATGCAGATCGCGTCGGCTCCCCAGGTGAAACGCACCTTTTGAATTTCAGTGACAAGTCGATCGATCGCTTCCTCCCAAGTCACCCGCCGAAACGGTTCATCCAGCGATTCGCGCAGCATCGGGTGCAGCAAGCGGTCTTTGCCGATCGACTCAGCCACCGTTGCGCCCTTCACGCAGACCATGCCTTGACTGGATGGATGAGAGCGATCGCCCCTCACTTTGCTAATGCCAGTAATCTTGTCGCCTTTGACAGTCGGAACGACCTCAAGGCCACAGCCCACACCACAATAGGGGCAAACGGTTTTGATTGGGTCAGACACGGCGGTTTGTAGAATGCAACGGGGTTCGGGGTTGGAGATAGGTGGGGTTGTTTCCCTAATCCCCAATCAAGCGTCGTCGTGGGCAAAGCGACGGTAGAGGAAGTCAAGCGCTTGGTTGCGAAGATCGTAGTAGTCGGGGTCTTCGAGAAGCTGAGTGCGGTTGCGCGGGCGGGGAAAAGGAATTTCGAGAATTTCACCGATCGTCGCAGAGGGGCCATTGGTCATCATTACGACGCGATCGCTCAGAAACAGCGCTTCGTCGATGTCGTGCGTGATCATCAAGACGGTGACGCGAGAACTGCGCCAGATCGCCAGAAGTTCTTCTTGCAGTTCTTCGCGAGTGATCGGGTCAAGTGCGCCAAACGGTTCGTCTAGCAACAGCACTTGAGGACGCAGGGCGAGGGCGCGGGCGATCGAAACGCGCTGCTTCATGCCGCCCGATAGCTGAGTGGGCTTTTTGTTGGCGGCTTCGGTCAGGCCGACAAGGGCAAGGTGTTCATTGGCAATCTCGGTTTTTTCCGCCTTGGATTTGTCGGGATAAACCGAGTGAATCCCGATGTAAACATTCTCGAAAGCGGTTTTCCAAGGCAGCAGCGAGTAGTTTTGGAACACGACCATGCGATCGGGTCCCGGTTCGGTGATTCGCTTCGATTGGACGCGCACTTCACCCGATGACGGTTTGTTGAAGCCCGACACCATGTTGAGCAGGGTGGATTTGCCGCAGCCAGAGTGACCGATCAGCGTGATAAATTCGCCTTCGCGCACGGTCAGATTCACGTCTTGCAAAACGGTGTAGTTGCCTTTGGGCGTGGGATACACCTTCGAGACGTTTTCGATCACCAAGAAGGGATCGGGCTTGAGCGTGGCCGCTGTGCTGGGGGTTGTCGTGGTGGTTGGAATGGTTTGCATGGTCAGTTGCTAGAAGGGTCAGGCGATCGAGACTTGGGTTTGCCCCCCAAATCCCCCAAGCTTGGGGGATTTTGAACCGGGATGTTTGCGGTGCGGCAAAGGCGGTTGGTTCGGTTCCCCCAAGCTTGGGGGCTAGGGGGCGGTTCGGACAGTCGCTAAACGGCGATCGGGTCAAGGGCAACTTCAACAATATTGATGTCGCGCTTAATTTCCAGTGCGTTCAGATACGCAATTGGGTCGTCGGGGTTAAACACCGTGCCATCACCCAGCACGATCGGGCGGCGATCGCGGCCAAAGTCGAGCATTTCCAGTTCGCGGGCGGCTTGGCCGAAAATGTCCGTCCGCCAAGTGCGTTCAGTAACTTCCAGCCAGTTGCGCGGAAAATCCACAATGCCCCACCGTGCCATTTGCACCATTGCCCACAGCGCCTCGACGCGATCGGGATAGTTCGTTTTGCTCGTAAAGAACTGGTTGTAGTTGAGGTAGGAGCGCAGCGGTGAACCGTCGCCGCGATCGTAAGCATCCAGAAAACCGGGGCGCGTGTAGGCCGGATCGGTTCCCAGATAGTGCGGACGGCACAGCACTTCGAGAATGCCTTCGCGGTTGCGGCGATCGTCGCAGTATTCGCAAGCTTCCAGCAAAGCTTTCACGAGGGCGAGATGCGTTTTGGGATACTGGTTCGCCCAATCTTCGCGGACTCCCAGAACTTTCTCGGCGTGACCCTGCCAGATGTCGAGGTCGTTGGCGATCACAAATCCCAAACCTTCGTGAACGGCGCGGGCGTTCCAGGGTTCTCCGACGCAGTAGCCGTCGATGTTTCCAGCTTTCAGGTTCGCCACCATTTGCGCGGGCGGAATTACGGTCAGACTCACATCTTTGTCGGGATCAATGCCGCCAGATGCCAGCCAGTAGCGCAGCATCAGATTGTGCATCGACGAAGCGTGAACCATTCCCAAGGTGTGAACTTTGTCGGGAGTGCGATCGATCAGCGCCTTGAAATCCTCCAGAGTGCGAACGCCTTCGTTATAAAGCTGCTTGCTGAACACGATCGCATTGCCGTTGCGCGACAAGGTGAGCGCGCTGACGATCGGCTGTGGCGCACTATCTCCCAATCCCAAGGTGAGGGCAAGCGGCATTCCCGTTACCATCGCGGCGGCATCAAGGCGGCGACCTGTGATTCCTTGGGCGATCGCCTTCCAGCTTGGCTCACGCGATAGCGTTACTTCGGTCAAGCCGTGCTTCTCGAAGAAGCCCATTTCCTTTGCGACGACGAGGGGAGCGCAGTCGGTGAGCGGAATGAAGCCGATATCGAGGTTGACTTTCTCCAGTCCGTTTTTCGCGACGGCAACGAGGGGCTTGACTTTCTTTTGCTTGACGCGCTTTTGCTGGTTGAGGAAGTAGACAATCTCGTTTCGCAGTCCGTAGTAGTTCGGATGGTTGACGACTTCCATGCGCGATCGCGGACGCTCAAACGGAATTTCAAGCACCTGACCGACATTCGATTCGGGGCCGTTTGTGAGCATGACGACGCGATCGGACAACAGCAAAGCTTCGTCTACGTCGTGCGTCACCATGACGCAGGTGACTTGGCTTTCTTCGCAGATTCGCATCAGTTGCTCTTGCAAGCCGCCCCGCGTCAAAGCGTCGAGTGCGCCAAACGGTTCATCGAGCAGCAAGAGTTTGGGACGAATGGCGAGGGCACGGGCGATCGCAACCCGCTGCTTCATCCCACCTGAAATTTGTCCGGGCATCTTGTCAGCGGCATGAGCCAGCCCGACCATATCGATATGCTTTTGGATGATGCCGTTGCGCTCACTTTCCGGCAACTCTCGCAGGACGCGATTCACGCCCAAAGCAATGTTTTGGCGAACCGTCAGCCAGGGCAGGAGCGAATAGTTTTGGAAGACGACCATGCGATCGGGTCCCGGTTCTGTCACCTGCCGCCCTTCCAGGACGACACCGCCCACAGTCGGCTTATCGAGACCGGAAATGATGTTGAGCAGGGTGGATTTGCCGCAGCCAGAGTGACCGACGAGCGTGATGAATTCACCTTTGCGGATCTTGAGGTCGATATTTTTGAGCGCAATGTATTCGCCGCCATCCGGGAGGGGAAAGACGCGATCGATATGGTCAACTTCGACAAATGTCATGGCGTTTGAAGTAAGGGGATTCGGGAGTCGAGCGTGGAACCGATTACTTATTTCTGCTCAGTGGGGACAACCAAAGTGGCGATGTATCCAACCAATCGATCGAGCAGCAGACCAACCACGCCGATGTAAACCAGAGCGATAATAATGTCGCTGATGCGCGAGTTGTTCCAGGCATCCCAGATGAAGAAGCCGATGCCCACGCCGCCGATCAGCATTTCTGCGGCGACGATCGCCAGCCAAGACAGACCGACACCAATTCGCAGTCCGGTGAAGATGTAGGGAACGGTGGCGGGAAAGAGGATGTTGGTGAAATATTCGGGGCGCGACAGCTTCAAAACGCGAGCGACGTTGTTGTAGTCTTGCGGAATTTGGCGAACGCCTTCGCAGGTGTTGATGATGATCGGCCAGATTGCCGTAATGAAAATCACGAAGATGGCGGAGGGCTGCGCTTGCTGGAAAGCGGCCAGCGAAATCGGCAGCCATGCCAGCGGCGGAATCGTTCGCAGCACTTGAAAGATCGGGTCAACCGCTTCGTACATGAACTGGCTCATGCCCGTGACGATGCCGAGTGCGATGCCCACGATCGCCGCCAGGGTGAAGCCCAAAGCGACGCGCTGAATGCTGGCGAAAATTTGCAACAGCAAACCTTTATCTGTGCCGCCATTGTCATAGAACGGATTGGCGATCAGTTCCCAAGTATCCGCAAAAGTTTGAGTCGGGCTAGGCAAGGCGAGAATGCCGCTGATCGAAAGTCCTTGCCAGATCAGGAGGAAAACGGCAAGCGCCGAGACAGGCGGAACCAAGCGGCGAAGAATCAGGGCAGCAATTCCAGGAGCATCAAAGCGGCGGCGCGATCGGCTGGTGAGTGCAGTCATGTTGCTTGCAAAAATCCTTGAGGGTGAGGGGAATTGAGTTGATCAGCACGGGAGCAGAGTTCGATCGCTGCTCCCGCATCGGAATTAAGCCTTCTTAATCTTCAAGCTGCTCAAATAAGCGGCGGGGTTCTCCGGGTCAAACGTGACGCCATCGAAGAAGGTTTCGACACCGCGCGACGTGCTGGCGGGAATGGCGGCTTCTTGACCGATCGCCTTGGCCGCTTCTTTCCACAGATCTTCACGGTTGACGCGATCGACCAAAGCCTTCACGTCGGTATTCGCAGGCAGATAGCCCCAGCGCTGCTCCTCGGTCATGAACCAGATATCGTGACTCTTGTAGGGATAGGAGGCGTTGTCTGCCCAGAATTTCATCACGTGCGGGCTGTTTTCTTCGACCGGACGACCATCGCCAAAGTCAAATGTGCCTTTGAGTCGGTCTTGAATGTCAGCGGCGGGAACGCCAAACCACGATCGCTTCGAGACGATATCGATCATTTCGGCTTTGTTGGCTTCGCACCAGATTTGCGCTTCCTGCACGGCTTTAATCATGGCAAGCGCGGCTTTCGGGTTCGCGTCCACCCAATCGGCTCGCATGGCAAAGGCTTTTTCCGGGTGGTCTTTCCACAGTTGTCCAGTCGTGAGGGCGGTGTAGCCGATTTTCTGGTTAACCAACTGAGCATTCCAGGGTTCTCCGACGCAGAACGCATCCATCGTTCCGGTCTTCATGTTGGCGACCATTTGCGGCGGCGGCACGACGATCGTAGACACATCAGTATTCGGGTCGATGCCGCCCGCTGCTAGCCAGTAGCGCATCCAAAGATCGTGTGTGCCACCGGGGAAGGTGACGGCAAACTTCATCTGATTGCCTGCCGACTTGGTTTCTTGCACTTTCGACATCAGCTTTGAGCTATCAAGCTGAACGCCCAAGTCTTTGTGAGCGTTGGCAACTGAGATGCCTTGTCCGTTCACGTTCAGCCGCGCCAAGATGTACATCGGCACTTTCTTTCCATCCGTGACAATGCCTTCGCTGATCAGGTAGGGCATCGGGGAAAGGATGTGTGCGCCATCGATGCCGCCGCCGCCCGAACCGAGAACGAGGTTGTCGCGAGTCGTTCCCCAAGAGGCTTGCTTGGCAACTTCCACATCGGTCATGCCGTACTTGGCGAAGAAGCCTTTTTCTTGCGCCACGATCAAGGGAGCGGCATCGGTCAGCGCGATGAAGCCCAATTTGGCGGTAGTGACTTCGGGCGTAGTTTCTGGTGTGAGTTCGATCGCTTCAGCGTTGGCGGAAGTCGTGGTGCTTTCGCCGCCTCCTCGACTGCTGGGAGTGCTACAGCCGTTGAGAATCAAAGTTCCGGCTGCCGCTGTGGTGGCGATCGAAAGAAAATGGCGACGAGAAATAGACATGGGTGAACTCTCTAAGAGGAAGGGTGTATGAGGTTGAAGGAAAACTAAACGGTGACAGCGTCCTTGAGTTGACCCTGAAACTGAGTGACCAGCAGATCGCGCAAGACATCTTTGAGGTCGTCACAGGGGACGGCTTTGCGGACGCAGGTTCCCAAATGGGCTTCTTTGCCGACTTTGCCGCCCATGTAGATGTCTGCCGCTTCGACGGTTTTGCCGTCTTTGCGAGCTTTGGTTCCCATCAAACCGATGTCGGCAACTTGCGGCTGACCGCACGAGTTGGGGCATCCTGTCCAGTGAATCCGGACGGGACGGGGAACGCTGACTTCTTGCTCCAGTTCGCTGATCATCGCCAGAGCGCGATTCTTGGTTTCGATCAGGGCAAAGTTGCAGAATTGTGCTCCCGTACAGGAGACGAGCGATCGCACCAGCGGCTCAGGAGCGACCGAAAAACGCTCTAGCAATGGCTCTTTCAGGAACGGCCCCAAGCGCGAATCGGGAATGTTAGGAATGATGATGTTCTGTTCCACTGTCAAGCGCAGTTCGCCGCTGCCGTAGACTTCCGCCAGCCTTGCCAGGTCGAACATATCTCCGGCAAACAGGCGACCCACCGGAACATGCAGGCCGACATAGTTCAATCCCGGTTGGCTTTGGGCGTGAATGCCGATGTGGTCGCGCTTGTCCCACAAAATTTCATCTTTCTCAGCAGCCGTTTGCAGCGGGTAGCCTAACTGCTGCTCGACCTCAGCCCGAAACTTCTCCATGCCCCACTCATCGATCAGCCACATGAGGCGGGCTTTTTGACGATTGGCGCGGAGTCCGTGATTGCGATAGACCAGCAAAATCGCTTCGCACATCGCCACGACATCACGCGGATCGACCCAGGCATTGAGCGGCACGGCAGCTTCACAGCGCTTGGCCGAGAAGAAACCGCCGACTAAGACGTTGAATCCCAGCGTGCCATCCTTGAAGGCGGGAACAAAGGCAATGTCGTTGATTTCGGCGTGAACGGAGTTGTCGCGGCATCCGGCGATCGCAATGTTGAATTTGCGCGGCAGATTCGTAAATGAGGGGTTGCCCTCACCGTTATTCGTAATCATGTCTTGCACTTTGCGAACCAAGCCGCGAGTGTCAATCAGTTCGTCGGCATCGATTCCAGCAACCGGAGATCCGGTGATGTTGCGGACGTTATCCATCCCAGTTTGAACGCTGGTTAAACCTGCCGCCTCGAAGCGACGAAAGATGTCGGGCAGATCTTCAACCCGAATGCCGCGCAACTGAATGTTTTGGCGCGTCGTCACATCGCCCACGCCGTCTTCACCGTAGCGCTGCACAATTTCCGCTAGGACGCGAAACTGACCGCTGGTGATGATGCCGTTGGGAATCCGCATCCGCATCATGAACTTGCCGGGAGTGACCGGACGAAAAAACACGCCCATCCACTTGAGGCGATGGTCGCGATCGATTTCGTCCATCGCTTCCCAGCCGATTTGAGCAAACTGATCTAACTCTTTTTTGACTTCAAGACCGTCTTTTTCGGCCTTGAATTTCTCGAACTTATTGAGGCTAGCCGTTGGGTTAAGGGTGGCTTCGGTCACGGGGAAATATCCTCGATGCTACCTGCAAATAAACAAAGCTTGAGCGAACCAGGGCAAACAATCAGACAAATCGAACTTCAAACGAATGAAACTTTTGGCTAGCAGTTCAAATCGCTTTGTGGATGCATTGCGACTCGAATTGCACTCGATCGATTTCGCTTTTTCCAAACTTGTTTCGATCGCGTTTCCTTGACCTCATGCACTCAGGTTAGAAATTTCAAACGAGTGAATTGGTAGCTGTTGTTACTAAATTTCACATTTGATGAAGATTGTGCATTTTGCAAATGCGGAAACTGCATAATCGGCTAATTCCTCTGTCTTAAGGCGGGTTTTAGCGGTTCGATCGCTCAATTTCGCTCTACCAACAGGCAGAAAGTCAGGAGAATTTGACATTGTATCAGCGCGATCGAAATGTGGTGTCTTCTGATTGAAAGCGGCGAACTTACGACGAAAACCGAACCGAAGTTCTGCGAGTTTCAGTGAGAAGGCGGTCTTAAATCTCTCAATTGAACCGAACCTAGATTGTCATTTCAGTCAAACTGAACACGGTCTGAAATGACGATCGCGCTTTTACTAGATTGCTAAAGCTTTCAAAAACGCGAGATCGTTGAAAATTAGCACGTTAAGAAAAGTAAAGCCGTAGATTTGTAACAAAAACTACTGAGCAAAACCGCCAATGCAAAGACTGCATTCGTTCGATGAATGTTTAGCATTCACAGGCTAAAAAACCTGTTTTATTTTTGCGATCGGCTTAACAATCAAGATATCGATCGCCCTTTCGCTGTGCTCACATCCGCCATGCCAAAATCGCTCACGTCATCTGCCGCCCCGTCTGAAGTGCTGTCGCAATTTGTTTCTCAGCTTGCCACAATCGACAATTCACGCGCCGCCAGCATCACCGAGGTTGATGAACTGCTCGATCGCACCTTGTCCGTTTTGGAGAACGGCGATTTTCAGGCGCGTTGGGAAGTCTCAAAGCTGCTGCCCCAAATCGTTTCAGCCGAACTGATCACGCCTCAACTGGCGATCGATGCGCTCTTCGATCTGCTTGACGAAGACATGGAAGAAGAACTCGCCTGGTTCATCGTGCGAATCTTAGGACAGATCGAGCATCCCGATGTGCTGGCAGCTTTGATGGAAACGCTCAAATCCGCGCAAAGCGAAGAACTGCGGGCAATGGCGGCAGGAGTAATCGCCGCACAGGGCACAAAAGCGATCGCCCCCCTCACCAATCTCTTAGGCGAAGCGGAATGGCGCTTGCTAGCAGTTCAGGCACTTTCGCAGATTCGCCATTCGGAAACGATCGCCCCTCTCCTGGAAGTCGTGCAGGATGCCGATCCGCAAATTCGCGCAGCGGCAATCGAAGCTTTATCGAGTTTTCACGATGTCCGTATTCCCCCGGTTCTGCTGAATGCGCTGGGTGACATCGCGGCCCCGGTGCGGCGCGAGGCGATCGTTGGGCTGGGATTTCATCAACAGCTCGCCGATGCGATCGTCCCTCGACTACAAGCTTGTCTATACGACTTCAACCTAGAGGTTTGTCGGCAGGCGGCGATCGCGCTCGGTCGGCTCCAGTCACCTGCCGCCGCAGATGCTTTGTTTGCGCTGCTCCGATCGCCCCACACGCCGATTCCGCTTCAGGTGGAAACCGTTCGTGCTTTGAATTGGATACAGACTAAAGCCACGATCGAAGTGTTGCAGCAGCACCTCAAACCATCCGCCGACGAAAGTGTGATTCAAGAAATTCTCTTGGCGCTCGGTCGCATCGAACCGGACGATCTCAAGTTGATCGCCGCCCAAATTCTGGCCGAGTCGATCGCCGCGCTTCCCAGTTCCACCCTGAAGCAAACCGCAGCCTTGAGCCTAGGCCAGTTGGAGCAGCCTGACTCGATCGAGCCGCTCCTGAATTTGCTCGCTGATCCCGATGAAAGTGTGCGACTTCATGCGATCGCTGGCCTAAAGCAAATTGAATCAGCGTTCGATCGCCTGCAAACCTTAGCCGCTACGGAAAATTTACCGAATCAGTGGCGAGACGCGATCGCGACCGCGCTGGCCGAATGGTAATATAGGCTACCAATAGTATTTGCTTGCTCATACGCGCTGGCTCGCTCAGTCTGTAGCCAACATCACTAAACCCCCTTTCAATATCCGGTAAGGTCAAGTTACTTGAACTGCGTGGAATCGCTGCGCTGCGGGGTTTATGCGACTGGAACAACTGCAAGCATTTCTGGCGGTGGCGGAAACCGGAAGTTTTCAGCAGGCTGCACAAAAATGTGGATTGACGCAATCCACGATCAGTCGTCAAGTGCAAGGCTTGGAGGCTGAACTCAACCTGCCGCTGTTTCACCGCAACGCACAGGCCAAGCTGACGATCGCCGGAGAACGCTTTCTTCCCCGCGCTCGCAAAATCTGTCATGAATGGCGCACCGCTTCCACCGAACTCGCAGATTTGCTGGCCGGAAAGCAGCCGGAACTTTGCGTCGCCGCCATTCACTCGATCTGCGCTCAGTATTTACCTCCGGTTCTACAAAGCTTTTGCCAGGAATACCCGGAAGTGCAGTTGCGCGTTACGTCGCTCGGCAGCGATCGCGCTATCAAAGTCCTCAAAGACGGATTGGTGGACGTGGCGATCGTGATGAACAACCGCTTTCTCACGACAACGCCAGAACTCATCGTCGATCCGCTTTACGATGAAGCCGTTGAAGTGCTGATGGCGGCGAACCATCCCTTGACCGAGTTCGATCGCGTTCCTTGGGCAGAACTCGCTCGCTTTCCGCAAGTCGTCTTCAAGGACGGCTATGGAATGCAGCGCTTGGTTCAAGAGCAGTTTGCACGGCAGGGCGTTGCGCTCAACGCCGCGCTAGAGTTGAATACCTTGGATGCGTTTCGCGGCATTGTTCGGCAGGGTGAACTCGTTGCGCTCTTGCCGCGATCGGCGATCGTAGACGGACACACCGATCCGACACTCGCTGTTCGTCCCACCGCAGAACCGTCACTTGTTCGGCAGGTCGTCCTCGTCACCTCGCAAGACCGCCTGCAAATTCCACCGATTCAGCGCTTCCGCGATCTCGTTCATCAGCACATCACCTCGCGTTCTGCTCTGCCTGTTTCCTAGGGGTTGAAAGTGAAATCGACATCCGACACGATCCCCAACACCCGACACCTGACCCTCGATCGCCATGAGTGACACCTTCCGCGACCTACTCCGCAAAGTTGCCAGCGGCACCCACACCAGCGTTGACCTCACCCGCAGCGAGGCCGCAGCCGCCACGCGCATGATCTTGACGCAAGAAGCGACTCCCGCCCAAATCGGCGCATTCATGATTTCCCACCGCATCAAGCGTCCGACCGGGGAAGAACTAGCGGGAATGTTGGATGCCTACGACCAATTCGGCGCGAAGCTTCAGCCGATCGACAGTCCCCACCCTCCGATCGTGTTCAGCCTGCCGTATGACGGGCGATCGCGCACCCTGCCGTTGAGTCCACTGACGGCCTTGGTGCTAGCAGCCGCAGACCTGCCGATCGTGCTGCATGGCGGCGGACGCATTCCCACCAAGTACGGCATTCCGCTGACGGAAGTGTGGCAGGCGTTGGGAATTGACTGGACGCAGCTCGATCTCGATCAGGCGCAGCAAATTTTCGCCCAAACCAAAATCGGCTTTGTCTACCAGCCGCGTCACTTTCCCCTCGCAGAAGGACTCGTGGAATTTCGCGACCAGATCGGCAAGCGTCCGCCGTTTGCCACGCTGGAACTGTTTTGGTGTCCATATGCCGGAGACTGTCTGCTGGTTTCCGGCTTTGTCCATCCGCCGACCGAGGGCATGGCATATGAAGCGTTTTCGCTGCGCGGAACTGGAAACTACATCACCGTCAAAGGTCTAGAAGGCAGTTGTGATTTGCCGCGCGATCGCACCTGCATCATCGGCCTCGGCCACAAGCCCGGAGAACCGATCGAACGCTTGTTGCTGCATCCCCGCGACTACGGGTTTGCGGGAACTGATGTGCCGCTCGACGAAGCCACGATCGCCGATTTGATGCAGGCCGTTTTGCGAAACGAAGGCGGCGACCTGCAAAGCTCGATCGTGTGGAACAGCGGCTTTTATCTGTGGCGATCGGGTGCTTGTGCTGATCTAGAATCCGGCCTTGCCCTCGCCCAAGAGCTGATTGCCAATGGTCAAGCCGCGCAAAAGCTGAGCGAACTGCATCGCTCGATCGCTCAGCTTCAGCCTGTTGCGTTGCGCTAAGCGGATTCGTTGCCTTTTAGCCGCTCTAGCAAATTGTCAAATCGCTGCTGAGCGATCGCCGCCGTTTCCGTTTCGGTCTGGGTGCGATCGGGAGAATTGCTCAACTGCCGCACCGTGCCGCGCAAGCGACTCGACAGCAAAATCGCCAGCGCTCGATAAAAGCGAGCTGCAAAGCCCACATCGGTCTGAAGCTTTTCGCTCAGCAGCGATCGCGGGACGGCCAGCACAACCGATTTTTCTAAGGTCTGCACCGTTGCCGAAGGGGGGCGCGATTCAACAAACGACATTTCTCCGACCACATCGCCGCTTGCCAATCGCGCAATTTGCCGTCCTTCTAGCGCCGAAATCGTCACGACGAGCGTTCCTTCAAGCAGGATATACAGCGCATCGACCGACTTGCCTTCATGAATCAAAATCGTTCCCGGCTCAACATCTTGGCGATCGCCCGTTTGAATCAGCCAGTCAATATCCGCATCGCTCAACTCGCCCAAAATAAATAAAACTTGCTTCATGGTGAATTCTCTAATTCGGCGTGACCCATCTGTACGCTGGACCTGAAGCACCCTGATTGCATTTCACGCATCCACATTAAGCAAATGCTTGACTTTTTATACAAGTTTACTCTCCGTAGAGCGGGATGGTTTAGTACCCTTGGAGAGGGATAACCGCGATGAAATGTAAAGAACGTCGCGGTTTGGTCATCTTAGCAGGGAATCGAAGTTGCTAAATTACAGCCTTGAAACCTTTGAGGCATAATTGCGGCAATCGATCGCATAAACGAAACAAATCTTTGAAAATCTACCTTTTGATTGTGACGATTCCGAAATAGTTTGTTACATTAGTTAGCAGGTTGGATGAACAAACAACGATTGATTGGAGTCCCCACCATGCAAAGCACACCGAACGAGAAAGACTACTACAAGCAACAGTCCGAGCGGAAGTACGGCGAATTTGCAACCAAGTTCCAATTTGGTTCCAACCCCAGCGCCGAAGTTTGGAACGGTCGCTTGGCAATGATCGGCTTCTTGGCCGCCGTTGCGATCGAGCTGGTTTCCGGCCAAGGCTTCTTGCACTGGCTCGGCCTCGTGTAAGACACAAACAATTTAATATTTCTTCTCCAAGATGACGGTCAAGGTCGGGCAATGCTCGGCCTTTTTTTTGCCTCGATGATTTTGGGATGCGATCGGATGTCGGCGTTGCTGAATTGAGGAATGAATTGTGAGGACGTCATGCCTGCGATCGCCCCCTAAATCCTCTCGCTTGGGGGACTTTGAGACTGGCCTGTTTTCGATTCATACTCAGTTTCAGCAATGCCCGGATTTCTGCCATGCCAGCGTTCTAAACTGATTTTGACCGTTCAATCTTTAAATCGATGCCGAAATATGTGATGTGGGGGCGCTACTGCGACGACGTGCTGGCAAAACGTGCCCCTTACCGTCAAGCTCACCTCGACGGACTTGCTGATCAAAAAGAATCCGGCGTTTTGGTAACGATCGGTCCCACCAAAGACCTAACTCGCGTCTTTGCCATTTACGACGCACCCGACGAAGCCACTGTACGGCAAATCGTCGAAGCCGACCCCTACTGGCAAAACGGCATCTGGACAGAATATGATCTGCGCGAATGGATTCAAGCTGTCTAAACCGCTTCAAATTAAAATTCGCTTCTCGCGCACTTCCCCATTTGCAGCAATGTCATAAACCAGCGGAATTCCGGTTGCAAGTTCGAGGGCGGGAACTGCTTCGGCGGCGAGATTTTCCAGCTTCATGATGATCGATCGCAATGAATTTCCGTGTGCCGCGACGAGAACCGTTTCGCCTGCGGTAATGTGCGACAAAATCCGGCTGGTGAAATAAGGGATGACGCGCTTTTGCGTATCTTCTAAACTTTCGCCTCCGGGTGGACGAGTGGAGTACGATCGCCGCCATTCCTGCACCTGCGCCGCCCCAAACTTGGCGGCAGTCTGTGCCTTGTCGAGTCCCTGCAATTGACCGTAATAGCGCTCATCCAGGGCAACGCTCGGAAAAATCGGCAGTTCTTGATCGGGTTCGCCGTCATAGTGATCCCAGCCGTGCCAATCGAGATCGTCGGCTTCGTGCTTGAGAATCGGCGTTTTGCCACCTGAGAGTTCTTCGTATTCGGTGAGGCAAAGAATCGCAGTTTCGATCGCCCGAATTAACAGGCTGGTAAAGCAAACGTCAATTCGGTAGCTTCGCAGTTTGTCAGCGGCGATCATCACTTCCGCTCGTCCACGCTTGCTCAACGGCACATCCACCCAGCCTGTGAATTTGTTGGCGGCGTTCCATATGCTTTGTCCGTGTCGAATCAGAATCAGTCTTGACATTGCTTACATCACTGCTGACACTGCCTGCTCGATCGTTTGACGCTGTTCGGCATCGTAGTTCCAGCGATCGAGAAACGCTTTATATTCTCCGCGCCCTGTGGCCGCGCTTTCGTGCAGCTTTTGGGCGAGATCGCGCATCTGCGGCAGATCGAGCAGGCGAATCAGATCGAGCGATCGCCGTTGCACTCGATCTGACCCTTGTGCCGCGCTTTCATCTTGATTGCGACGATGATGAACGGCCATTGCTGCGGACATGGCTAAATTTTTGACTAAGAGTTCGGAAACGATGTCGGGAGACGATCGCAAAGCGGTTACAATCGCTGCGGATGGGTGGTCTGCTAGCGATCGATCGTTGCTTAAATAGGTGACGAAAAAGCCCCGTGCGCCGTTTTCAGTCGCGACCAGAGCCGTCACCGTCGATTCGATGTCGGCATCCGCAAGATCGCTGAATCGATCAAGCAGAATTTGCGTCAGGGCGATCGCATCGGGAAACGACAAATTTTCAGGGACTTGCAAAGAATTTTCGGGCATAATGAGCGCGAAATAGCCACAGTCTGATACTATCGCACCCATTAACAGTGGCAAAAATTAGTACAGTTGTCCGAAATGCAGAGTACAGTTAAGCTAAGAGCGATTCCAGCAGGCAGTTTGCCCAAGCGCGAGCGGAGGTGAGACATGGCGATAATCTCTTCCAAACAGCAGGAGCCGTCTGAGCCGCGATCGTCGGAACAAGTGCGATCGCGCTCCAAAAAAGCTGCCGTCCAACCGCCCACCGAAGATTTGCTTCAGCCCGTCGTCACGCTCGACGAATACGGCAAACAAGAAGAAAAGCTGCGTCCCCAGCGCATCGCGGATTACGTCGGGCAAAAAGACCTCCGAGAAGTGCTGAACATCGCGATTCAGGCGGCACAGGCGCGGCAGGAACCGCTCGATCACCTGCTGCTCTATGGGCCACCTGGACTCGGCAAAACCACCATGTCGCTAATTTTGGCAACCGAGATGGGTGTCAACTGCAAAATCACCAGTGCACCCGCCTTGGAGCGTCCCCGCGATATCGTTGGTCTGCTGATCAACTTGCAGCCCGGAGACGTATTGTTTATCGATGAAATTCACCGTTTGCCGAAAGTCACCGAGGAAATTCTCTATCCGGCAATGGAAGATTTTCGGCTCGACATTACGATCGGCAAAGGCCAAAGCGCCCGGACGCAAGTTCTTCCGCTCAAGCGCTTTACCCTCGTCGGCGCAACCACAAGAGTCGGAGCGCTCAGTTCTCCGCTGCGCGATCGATTCGGCCTCGTCCAACGTCTGCGCTTCTATGAACACGACGAACTAACGCAGATCGTTTTACGCACGGCCAGCATTTTGAATACGCCTATTCAGCCGGACGGCGCGGCAGAAATTGCTCGTCGATCGCGAGGCACGCCCCGGATTGCCAATCGTCTTTTGCGCCGAGTGCGTGACTACATTCAGGTGAAGCAGGTCGCCACGATCGACGAAGCGATCGCCGCCGAAGCCTTGCAGCTATTCAACGTTGATCCCTGCGGGCTGGACTGGACAGACCGCAAAATGCTCAGCGTCATGATCGAAAATTTTGGCGGTGGTCCCGTCGGACTCGATACGATCGCCGCCGTGACGGGAGAAGATTCGCAGACGATCGAAGAAGTCTATGAACCCTATTTGATGCAGCTTGGCTACCTCCAGCGCACCCCCAGAGGCCGAATCGCCACGCCTGCCGCCTGGAAGCACATGGGCTATTCGCCGCCCGACAGTCAGCTTCCCTTGGTACTCTAAGGGCAGTTGCGATCGAACCTGTCATGCTCCGCCTCCTCCTTGCCTTCTGCCTCTGCCTATTTTTGTGGACTGCGCCCGCCCGCGCCGAAGTGACGCTGGAACCCGCCCAGCTTGAAGAACTCCGCCAGCAGGCATTTTCTGCCACGAATCGCGGCGACTTCGCCACAGCGGAAACCTACTGGACGCAATTAATCGAGCAGTATCCCGACAGTGCTGCCCTGTGGAGCAATCGCGGTAATGCTCGCGTCAGCCAAAACAAGCTGGAAGCGGCGATCGCAGACTACAACCAAGCCGTTGAACTCGCGCCCGACGCGCCCGATCCCTACCTGAATCGCGGTACGGCCTTGGAAGGCTTGGGCAAATGGGACGAGGCGATCGCGGACTATAACCACGTCCTGGAACTTGACCCGCAAGACCCCGCCGCCTACAACAATCGCGGCAATGCCGAAGCGGGGTCGGGCAACTGGGATGCGGCGATCGCGGATTACCTTTACGCTGCCGACCTCGCGCCCGACTATGCCTTTGCCCGCGCCAACTATGCGCTTGCCCTCTACCAGTCCGGCCAAACGGATGAAGCCCTCCGCACGATGCGAAATCTCGTCCGCAAATATCCGCAGTTTGCCGATATGCGAGCCGCGCTGACGGCTGTGCTGTGGGTGAACGGGCAGCAGGGCGAAGCGGAAAGCAACTGGGTGGCTGCGGTCGGTCTCGATTCGCGCTACAAAAATCTTGATTGGGTGGCAAATACGCGCCGCTGGCCTCCGGCAATGGTGGCCGCACTCGATCGATTTCTGCACCTAAAATAATGTCGAAATACGGGTGATATCCTGCAAAAGTTTTTTAAGCTTTGTCCAGCAGGTCAATCGCTACTATGCTAAGCAAAAAGCAAGTGGCTATACCTTGGTATAGCCACTTGCTAGGTCTTCTAAGAAATAACTATCAGCCGTGTTTCAGATAAATAGAATCAAGTTAATTTAATTGCGTTTATCTATGCTCTAATCAACCTCCCGTTCTACAAACACTACCTCACAGGATATAGGTTGGAGCTTGCAAGCGGCCCTTTCAATTTCTACACCCCCAAAGGGCATGTAATTTGTCACAGAGAATGTGACAACGGCTGGAAGTCCCCTTACTATTTTTCTCCAATTTACGCTCTTTTTCTTATGTTGATTTTTCTCATTGTGCTTTACTATTTCTTTAATTTTTTTCATATTTGCATTTCCAAAATTGTAATTTTTGTTACATTTCAGAAACACGGTCTGTAGAATTACATTTCTTATATGTATTCAATATAGCTTCTGTTCAATACAAATGTCTAGTAAAATTAGGAGAATCTACCTAAAGACTGATTTAGAGGCCGTAAGTATATCGAAGTTGCTCATTAAGTTAGACGGTATTTTATTGGAAGGACGATGTTGAGATGGAAGATGATTTGCGGCCTGAAGAAGGCGGCGTTCGAGGAAAATACATTGAGC
Organism: Microcoleus sp. FACHB-1515; assembly: GCF_014696105.1. GTDB lineage: Bacteria > Cyanobacteriota > Cyanobacteriia > Elainellales > Elainellaceae > JAAUTJ01. Next base: position 30,480 of record NZ_JACJPO010000061.1, on the reverse strand, counting down.
GCTATCGAAGCGGTACGAATTTGATTCTTTTAGATCCAGATGTGGCGCAGGCTTTTCCCACCGCAGCCGATGTCAATGCAGCATTGCGATTACTAATGCAGATTGCTCAACGTCAGCAGGAAAATAGCAGTTTATTAGAGTCGAACGGATAAAAGTAATCGTCGATCGATCGCATCACCATGAAACTTTTCTCTGACTGGGGCTTCACCAAAGCCGGATGGCGCACAGGCGATCGCGGCGAATATTGGGTCGTCGCGCAAGCGCTTTTAATTGTTGGTTTCGTGCTGCTGCCCGTCTATCAGCCTGCGGGGTTTCGAGTGCCGTATGCGCTGATTTACGTGACCTTACCGATCGCGCTGATTCTATTCACAGGCGGCATTTTGCTCGCCGTGCGCGGCTTGTCGGAACTGGGAGATAATCTAACGCCTTTGCCGCATCCGAAAGACAGCGGAACTTTGGTGCAGACGGGTGTTTACAGCGTGGTGCGACATCCTTTGTATGGTGCGATCGTGCTGGCGATGTTTAGTTGGGCAGTGTTGCAGTTGAGCGTGACGCATTTGATGGGAGCGATCGCCGCCTTCGCATTCTTCAACGCCAAAGCCAGCCGCGAAGAAATTTGGCTGAGCGCAAAGCACCCCGAATACGCCACCTATCGCCAGCAAGTGAAAAAGCTGCTTCCCTGGATTTATTGAGGCAAACTAGCAGACCTCAAAGTCGGGCACGAGTGGGGAATTGAGGGGGCGAAAGCTTGCCGCCTCAAGATGGTAGATTGATGCTGCTGCCCTTGCCAGAGGTTCGATCGATGCCGCAACCGCCACCAAATTCCGGGAACGCGAAACCGCCTGCCCCTCGCAACAACGCGCTGGAAAACCTGTGGCAAAAAACGCAGCCCGTCTTGAACAAAACAGCGGCGCGATCGCTGCGGAGCATCATTTGGCTGCTCGAACAGGCACTCGTCAAAGTGGAACCCAACGCACCGGAAGCCCCCCGCATCGCAGCCGAGCCAGCACCGCCGCTGTTTCGGCAAATCGGTCGAGTTTGGGCGTGGCTGCTGAAGACAATTCGATCGATCCTGCCGCGATCGCAGCGCGAAAAACTCTCGGATACTGCCCTCAGCGGCATCATTATCGGAACCGTTCTGCTGGCTTTGTGGATCAATTCTGCCCTGAAGCCGACTGCACCGGAACCGATCATTGCTTCGCGTCCCGCGATCGAACAGCCTGCTCCAGATGTTCCGATTCCCGATACGCTGCCTGCGCCCGCTGAACCGACTCCCGCGATCGAAGGCGGCGAAGCCATCGCACCAGAGCCGAGCGAATCTCTAGCGATCGAACCGGAACCGATCGAAATCGCACCAGAGCCGATCGAGCCTTCGGTGGCGGAAGTTCCAGAAATTGAACCTCAACCGGAAATTAGGGAACCGGAAATGATTGAGCTGGAACCGGAGCCGGAAGCGATCGAAGTGCCCCCAGAACCCGAAGCTGAAGAACCGCCGCCAGAAGTTTCCACTGAAAAGGCGTCCGAAGGCGGCGAAGCCACCGAACCTCCGCCACCACCCCAGCTAACGCCAGAGCAAACCTTGGTGGCAGCGATTCAAGATCAGGTGGGCAATTTGACCAATCAGTATGGAAATGGCTTGATTGAGAACATTCAGGCGAATTTTCGCAGCGGTCGGTTGACGGTGAAAATTAACGATTCGTGGTACGAATTGAGCGAAGCACGGCAAAATCAGCTTGCCTCAGATATGCTTGATCGCGCTCGATCGCTCGACTTTCGCCGACTGGAAATCACCGATTCGCAAGGAACGCTGGTTGCCCGCAGTCCGATCGTTGGAACGGACATGATTATTTTGCAGCGATCGACTGAAAATTGACCGCGAGCAGCAGATCAGCTACGCTCGATGGGGCTTAAATGGCTGCCTACTCATCGGTGCGGAGCCGACACCCAACACTCAACCTAAAATTCTCTACTCAAAATCGTTATGACTATGATATAGTCTTAACAGATTGCAAACATTGCGGATTGGGCGATCGGCTTGCAATGCTTCGACTTGCAGCGCTTCCACTTGTAAAGCGGCGATCGTCAGCCGATGTTTCTTCCCATCATCTGCGAACGTAGACGCACGAATATTAAGGAGAGTATCGCATGGGTTACAGCAATGAGGGCTGCCTTCGAGTCGGTCAAACGGCTCCCGACTTTACGGCAACGGCTGTATTCGACCAAGAATTTAAGCAAATCAAACTGTCCGACTATCGCGGCAAATACGTCGTTTTGTTCTTCTATCCGCTCGATTTTACGTTCGTTTGCCCGACCGAAATCACCGCCTTTAGCGATCGCTACGAAGACTTCAAAAACATCAACACCGAAGTTTTGGGCGTTTCGGTGGATAGCGAATTTTCGCACCTGGCCTGGATTCAAACCGATCGCAAATCGGGCGGCGTGGGCGATCTGAACTATCCGCTGGTTTCGGACATCAAAAAAGAAATTAGCTCGGCCTACAATGTGCTTGATCCGGATGCAGGCGTTGCGTTGCGCGGTTTGTTCATCATCGACAAAGATGGCGTAATCCAGCACTCGACGATCAACAACTTGTCGTTTGGCCGCAGCGTCGAAGAAACGCTCCGCACCCTGCAAGCGATTCAATATGTGCAGTCGCACCCGGATGAAGTTTGCCCCGCAGGTTGGCAGCCTGGAGACAAAACGATGTCTCCCGATCCGGTGAAGTCGAAAGTGTTCTTCGCTTCGGTTTAATTTGCAATTGGCTTGAATGAAAAAAGCTCCGCTTCGAGTTCGATCGCGGAGCTTTTTCATGCCGATCGCGCTTTCGGATAGGGAATGCGCTGGTGGTTGGATTGCTGCCAAACGCGCACAAAAATTTCGGCAATTTGCGACATTTCGGCACGAGTCAGGCCGGATTCAACCAGTTGTTCGTCTTGCCAGCGAGCGCGAAGGACGCGATTCACCATTGCCAAGGCTTCTTCGGGCGTGGCCTCTTTGAGCGATCGCAACGCGGCTTCACAGGAATCGGCCAGCATGACAATTCCGGTTTCGCGTGACTGCGGAATCGGGCCATCGTAGCGAAAATCGGAATCGTCCACGAGAAATTCCGCGTGTTCTTGCGCTCGCCGCTGCGCCTGATGATGAAAATATGCGATCGTCATTGTGCCTTGATGTTCGGGAATGAATGCCTGAACTGCGGTGGGCAAACGGTAACGGCGAGCGATCGCCAACCCCTCGGTCACGTGCTTTTTGATAATGGCGGCACTCTGCCAGGGATCATCGATTAGATCGTGCTTGTTGACGCCGCCCATTTGATTTTCGATGAAGCCCTGCGGGTCGTGCATTTTGCCGATGTCGTGATAGAGCGTTCCGGCTCGCACCAGTTCGACGTTGCAGCGTAGCGATCGCGCCGCTGCTTCTGCCAACGTTGCTACAAATAAGGTGTGCTGAAAGGTTCCGGGCGTTTGGGCGGCGAGTTTTTTGAGCAGCGGACAGTTCGGGTTCGACAGTTCTGCCAGGCGAATCGGCGTCACCAGATCGAAAACATGCTCTAAATACGGACTCAGCCCGATCGCCACCACGCTCCACGCCACACCGAGCAACGCCTGCATCAACGCCGCCATCAAAACGCTGTACCAAACCGGACTGTCCAGCACGTTTAGCAGCAGATACAGGACGCCCTGCGTCAAGCCGATCGCGCCGCCCAACAAGGCGAGTTCTTCGCGCGATCGCCGCTTGCCCGCCAGCAGTGCTCCGACAATGCTGCCGATGCTGCTGGCAACGAGGGCACTGCTGCCGATTGGCAGGCCGATCGGCAGCAGCAGACTTAGCAGCAGAACGGTTGTTGCGCCCAAGGCCGAGCCGTAAAAGCTGCCGAGCAGCAGGGCGATCGCAGGCAGACTCGTGGTCGGCAAACTCAGCATCACCGTCAAGGGAGCGCTGAGAGCAAGCAGCAGCACTAGCAGATAGTCGCGCTTTCGCAGTCCGCTGTGCGAATAGCGTTCGACATATATAAAGATCACAACGGCAGCGCTGACCAAGCCCGTGAAACCCAAAATTGCCCAACCATTCAGCGATCGACGGCTGAGGTTGAAGTAATCGAGCAGGACAAAATCCGACTGGCTGATTCGATCGCCCGCTGCGACGATGATTTCGCCCTGGCGAATTTTGACGATTTCTGGCTTGACAGACTGAGCGGCTTGCTCGGCTCGCAGGCGGGTTTGCTCTGGGTCTTGCACCAAATTGGGCTGGAGAACCTGCGTAAGCATTGCAGTGGCGATCGGTTGTCCGGCAGGCGGCACATCAATTAGATGAGCTTGGGCAATTTGAGAAAACTGCGTATCGGGCAGTCCGGGCGCGATGCCCTGAATCAGAATGCGATCGAGCGCTTGCTGCACAGCAAATTGAGTTGCCTCCCAATCCTCGTCCGAGAGATCGAGCAGGCTTGTCGTGTAGAGGGCTTGGGGATCGTCTTTGGTTTGGGTGGCGATCGCGGCAACGGCGGCAGCATAGCGTTGTCGGACGCGATCGATCACCTTTTGCAAACTTGCGAATTCTTCGGCTGAACTATTGCGGCGATAGCTTTGCAGTTCAAGAACAACAAACTGCTCAACAGGCGTAAGATTGGCAGAAACCGCATCGGAAGCACCGCTGGCAAGTTGCAGAATCGTTTGCCAGTCCGCATCCGTAGCCTGTCTCAGATACTGCTGCGATTGCATCGAAAGGTCAAACGGCGGCGCAAATGGCAGCGATCCGGCTTTGGCTCGCAGTTCGTTTCCCTGGTTGAAATAGCGCTGGAGTGCCTGCTGAATTTCTTGATTGGCCGTTTCGTCCACCATCAACACCGGGGTCGATCCGGTGCGGGCAGCCAGCCGATGTTCGGCAGTGGTTTTGGTATCTTCAACCTGGGCGGATGCGGGCGCTCTCAGCGTTTGCGGCGCGATCGTATTCACGGCCAACTGCGGCTCATTATAAAAGCGATGCCCGATCGCACTGGTGAGCAGCACGATCGCCAGCAGCAGCAGCACAGGCCGCGATATGCCCGATCGAGCCACTTTCCGACGCGGAATTTTTTGTTGCAGCAGGCGTCGCCAGCGTCGCAGGTAAAATCGTCGCAGCGGCTTCCAGCGTCGAGCAATCTTCGGCAAAATTGGCTTGTGAGTGAGTTGCTGCTGAATCGATCGAAACAGTTTCATGAAGGCACCCCTAGGTAATCCCAGCAACTGGCGCGATCGGTAGCTGGGTGAAACGGGTCAGCGAGCAACTGCGAACTCCGAATAACAGTATACGAGGGAAGCTAGCGCGGACGAATCAAGCCAGCGGCAGCGATCCCCACGCGATCGATTCTTGGATATGCATTCGCATCCGCACCCGCCCAAGCTGCGAGTAGTTCAGCGGCTAGCCAATCGATCGGCGCTAGAATTTCGGTTTGCCAAGTGTGATGCACAGCAGATGAAGTGAACGGTTGCCACCAGTCGATCGCGATGCCGCTCATTCCTTGATACGCACCTGCCAAAGCACCAAGCCAAACGGCAGCATCGAATCGCTGCATTCGCAACAGGGCAAGGTTGAAATCTTGCGGTGTACTTAGCCAGCCGTAAAGTCCAAGACTGAATCGAGCGAGCGAGACAGGCCGTTTCGCGAGCGATCGCTCCACCGCTACCAAACTCGCTTCAGCTTCCAGCCAAGCCTGCACCTGCAAAAGCTGATTGCTCACGATTGGGCTGACAGGTGCGACAGATTCACTCAGACGCGGCAGCAGTTGATCGATCAGCAGTTCTTCGCGCAGGGCAAGGGCGATCGCTTCACTCAAAGCCAAAATACAAGCTTGTTCGATCGCATCCGATTGTCCTGTGAGGCGATCGATCTGCTGGCGCAACAGCATCGGATTTTCGTGAAAAAACAAGGCGATCGGTAGCCAGTCCAGTCGGGAAATGGATGTTGGCTGTCGGGCTTCGGCAGTCGGGGATCGATCGAGCGGGCGGTTCAGGGCGTGAGCGATCGTTCGATCGACTGCGGCGATCAGCAAACGACTTTGCGGCCATTGCTGCTGCCAGTTTTGCGGCTCAACGTGCCATTGGCCGGATTTAACTTGCTGCCAGGTGAAGCGATCGCGGGCTGCTGCCACTGCCTCGCCGATCGCGGCTCCTCGCAACGCACCTTGAAACCGCCTCAGCAGCAATTGCATCAGAACGACCAAAATAACTGAAAATCGCTAAATATCAGTCTACCCAAGCTCTCAGGCTTCCAGAGCAGTGCAATAATTTGTCGCGGTCGATCGCGCAAAGGCGATCAGATCGCTGATAATTGCGAAGTCCCATTTTGAATCGATATTGTGAATCGATCGATGCGCGTGCCATCTTCTCGCCTGCAAAATTCAATTTGGCGATTGTTCCTCAGCAGCGGCGCGATCGCTGCATTGATTTGGAGCGGCAGCTACACCATTGCCCGCAGTCAATCGACGCCCTCAGCACCCGCCCTTACACCCGCCACGACGACGCCCCCTCGATTCATCACACTGCGATTGGGCGCTGAGGGTTATCTGGTGGCGGAAGTGCAGGCGATCTTGAAGCTGCTGGGCTACTACACAGGCGCGATCGACGGTCGATTTCAGGAGAGCACCGCTACTGCTGTCGCCGCCTTTCAGCGAGCCGCCGGACTGACACCAGACGGCATCGTGGGGATCAACACGTGGAATCGGCTCATTCCCAATTCCACGATCGCCGCCAGTCCCACGCCTGCCAGTCCGATCGCGAGTTCTCCTCCTGCATCGCCTAGCCCAACTCCGACGCCGACCCCAACGCCTGCCGCCAGTCCCACTCCAGCGGCTGCGGCTAGTCCGACGCCCACGCCGACGGCTTCCACTGCGGCCTCAGTTGATTTTCCAATTTTGCGCTTGGGAATGCGAGGTTCAGCCGTGACCCGCCTGCAAGAGCGACTGCGATCGACCGGATTCTACAGCGGAGCGATCGATGGCGTATTCGGCCCACAAACGCAAGCTGCCGTGCAAGCGGCTCAGCGACGATTCGGCCTGACTCCCGATGGAGTCGTTGGGTCGGCCACTTGGGGCGCACTGCTGCGCTAGTCGTGACAAAAGGGACATCGATCGATGCCCCCTTGATTAACGCCACTAGTGCGGGTGGAATCAGACCGAATCGATCGGCTTCACAGGTTGACAGCCAACACCCAACCTACACTTTCACGGGAACCCAAGCAGACGAGACATCTTCGAGAAAGCTGCCCAAAGCGTTGCCCTCGGTGATCCGAACTTTGAGCGTGGGCAGGTAGACGCTGTCGAGCATTTGATGGCCGAAGCCAATGACTTTACCAATGCGGCCAGAAGCTTGATGTTGAGCGTAGTCGTTTAACTGAAACATGGGGGGATTCCTCAAAATTGGGGGGTTACAGAATCGATCGAACTGTTAGGCGGCCTGCTCTTGAACCGTTTGATCAAGCAGCTTGGTGTAAAGCTGGCTGAGGCGAATCGCGACGCTTTGCCAGCTAAATGCGATTTCAACTCGCTGACGAGCCGTTTGCCCAAGCTGGTTGCGCCAGTCGGGATTGAGCAAAATCCGATCGATCGCAGCGGCAAACGCAAAATCATCTTTGGGCGGAACGAGCAAACCCGTCACCTCTGGGATCACGGTGAACTGCAAGCCGCCAACATCGCTGGCAACAACCGGAGTCCGGCTTGCCATCGCTTCGATCGCCACCAGTCCAAACGGTTCGTAGTGGCTGGGAACCACACAGACATCCGCAGCAGCGTAGTACAGCGGCAACTTGGGATCGCCAAGCTGTCCGGGGAAGATTGCGTTTTCCTGCAAGCCGAGTTCCGCAACGATCGACTCGATGCGATCGCGCTCTTGTCCGTCTACCTGTCCGGGTGTGCTGCCGCCACCAATGACAAGCTTGACGTTGGAGCGCTGGCAGGATTGCCCGATCGCTCGCACCAGCGTTTCAATGCCTTTGCGCGGATCAAACCGTCCGACATACAGCACGATTTTGTCATCCAGACTGAAGCCCAAAGCGGCGCGAGCAGCAGCGCGATCGACTTTGCCGAAGCGATCGGTATCGGTTCCGCAGGGGATCATGTCGATCTTGCCTTTGGTTGAAACGTAAGTCCGCATGTGTTCTTGCTCTTGCGGGCTAGTTGCCACAATGCGTTCAGCAGTTTCCAGGCAGGTTTTTTCCACGGTCAGGCGTTTGGCAGCGATCGGCGGGATCTGATCGATCGCCTGATACTTGATTGCGCCGAGCGAGTGGTAGGTGTGGACTTGAGCAAGGGGCTGATGCTTTTTAAGCTGCATTCCCACCCAAGACGACAGCCAATAGTTGCTATGGACAAGCTGATACTGATGCCCTTCTTGCTTCTGAAAATCGAGCAGGGCTTGCACAAATTCGGGCAGATGGGGAAAAACGCGATCTCGCGAAATAAATTCGGTGGCTCCAGCTTTGAGGCGAATCGTGCGGCAGTTGGGCGTGTGCTGCACGATCGCCTCTTGGTCAGGGCTGGTTTGACGCGAAAACATATCCACTTGCCAGCCTTGTTGCGCCAAGGCCAAGCCGACCTGACGCACATACACATTTTGGCCTCCGGCTTCTTCACGACCAATTTCGATCGCGGGATCGCCAGAAACAGAAATCAATGCAACACGGTTCTCTGGAGTCAAGAGCATAGATGGTTTCACCTCATACAGTTGAACCGCCGCTCCCGCAAAAAGCTCAGGCAAAATTTGCCGCGCCTTGATTGGGATAGGCACAGCGAAGCAATTGACCAGCCAAAGGAATACTGACAAGATCAAGCTTTCTTTGAATTGAAATAATCGAAAGAATGCCAGTCTAAACAGGCTCCTCTCAAACGCTGACGAAGTTAGCTGACGGGCGAGGACTGAGAGATGTCCTTCTGGGCGCTAAAGCACAAAAACGATACATGGACGATTTTCAGCGTTGCTTTAGCTGGCGCAAGATTAGCCCCGGTAAATGGTTCCTCCGCTTTGGATTGAGCGATACATCAAGGTAGGCGCAAGCCAAATTAAGCAGACTAGACGTAAGTGAGTTTGAAGATAACGTAAGTTTATAGCTCTGTCAACTTTCTTTCCTGAAAGAATAAACACATTGATGTCAGTCGCACCGAACCATCGAAAAACTTCGATCGACTCACAGAACGAACGATTCGCCCTGCTGACTGTTGAATATCAGCGGTGAAAGAACGCAAAATGGCGGGTTTGAGCGATCGATACTGCTGGAATCGGTTTGTCCGATCGGGATGAAGATAAGATGGAGAAAGCCAATTGACGCTAGGAGAACTTCGTTTCCGTGCTAGAAGCATTGACGATTAAACGCGAGATTGAACTGCTGTCTGAGCGCCTGGGTAAAACTCAGGACTATCTTTGACCTGCCTGCCCTCAACGCCAAAATTCAAGACCTCGAACAGGTTGCGGCACAACCCGAATTCTGGAACGATCAAGATTCGGCTCAGCGCACGCTGCAAGGACTCAGCGACCTGAAAGCGCACGTGCAGCAGCTTGATGAATGGCGATCGCGCCTCGAAGATTCCCAAGCAATTCTCGAACTTTTAGAACTCGAATCGGATGAATCTTTGCTGCAAGAAGCCCAAATCAATCTCAACAATTTGAGCCGCGAACTTGACCAGTGGGAACTTCAGCAATTGCTTTCTGGCCCGTATGATTCTGGCGGAGCCGTGCTAACAATTAACGCAGGAGCCGGAGGAACTGATGCACAAGACTGGGCAGAAATGCTGCTGCGAATGTACACGCGCTGGAGCGAAAATCATGGCTATAAAGTACAGCTTGCTGAGCTTTCAGAAGGAGATGAAGCTGGACTAAAATCAGCAACTTTGGAAATAACTGGACGCTATGCCTACGGCTATTTGAAAGCTGAAAAAGGCACACATCGACTGGTGAGAATTTCGCCGTTTAATGCCAACGGCAAGCGGCAAACGAGCTTTGCAGGCGTGGAAGTCATGCCTGTTCTCGATCGCGATGTGAACCTGGAAATTCCCGAAAAAGATTTGGAAATCACTACGTCTCGCGCTGGTGGCAAAGGTGGGCAAAACGTCAACAAAGTCGAAACTGCCGTGCGAGTTACGCACCTGCCAACCGGACTCGCTGTCCGCTGTACGCAGGAGCGATCGCAACTGCAAAACAAAGAAAAAGCTTTGGCAATTCTTAAAGCTAAGCTGTTAGTGATTGCTCAAGAACAGCGAGCTAAAGAAATCGCAGACATTCGCGGCGATATGGTTGAAGCAGCTTGGGGAAATCAAATTCGCAATTACGTCTTTCATCCCTATCAGCTTGTCAAAGATCTGCGAACAAACGTTGAAACGACAGCGATCGAAGACGTTATGAATGGCGATCTTGATGTGTTCATCCAGGCCTGTCTGCGCCAAGAAAACCAAATGATTGAAACTGCAACGATTTAATAGGAATTCATCATGGCTGAAGAACCAATCGCAACTGAATCCATTCCCGTTGAACCCGCTTCAACTGAAGCAACGCCGAAAGCTGAAAAGCCGCCGAGCTACGTCAAGCTGGCAATGCGAAACATGGTACGCAAGCGCGGCAAATCGCTCTACCACTTTGCACTGACGGCAATCGGGCTGCTGGCGTTCTTTGTGGGCGTTTCATATCTAACGCGCTAATTCCAAACTACCCTCATCCCCTAGCCCCTTCTCCCTGGGGGAGAAGGGGGACAAGAACCGGATCGGAAGTCCCTCTCCCCTAGGGGAGAGGGATTTAGGGTGAGGGCGGCTGTTCACTACACGTTCATCTTTCATGAAAGATCTGCAAGTTGAAGTTTACGTTGAGCAAGCAGGCGCGATCGCTCCTGAAGTCGATTTAGAAACCTGGCAACGCTGGTTCACTCGTTGGCTGGCGGAACTGGAACCCGTCGCATCTCCGATCGATGCCTACGAACTCAGTTTGCGCTTGACGGACGATCGCGAAATTCAAACACTGAACGCGCAATATCGTCAGAAAGATCAGCCGACAGATGTGCTCGCGTTTGCGGCCTTGGAAGTCGAGGCACCCATACCGTCTGAAGCGGAACCGCTGTACTTGGGCGATATTGTGATTTCGATCGAGACGGCGATCGCTCAAGCCGAAACCCAAGGCTATTCGCTTCAGCAGGAATTGGCGTGGCTGGCGGCACATGGGCTGCTGCATCTGCTGGGCTGGGATCATCCTGATGACGAGCAATTAGAGCAGATGTTGCGCCAGCAGGCAATTTTGCTACAAATCGTGGGAATGCCGACTGCTTATGATTAAGCCAGCATGAATTCTACTCGCTCGATGGATCTCACAAGCCGATCGCACCTGTAGACTTTTGGTAAGAGAGCGAATCCGCAGGGAATGCTGGATTTGACTAACACTGCTTGTTCACCTGCCGACATTGCTGAATATGCACCATCCTATGACCGATGCTCCGCGATCGCCGTTTAGTCCAGCCCCGTCGGGAACGATTAATCGAGATTTGGCTTGGCAGGTCGCTCCCAGCCTATTTATCAGCTTTCGCTACGCTTGGGCAGGCGTTCGCTATGCGTTTTTGACGCAGCGTAACTTTCGGATTCATCTGCTGGTGGGCATTGTAGCGATCGCGCTTGCCCTGTGGCTGCAACTGACGCGGGCAGAACTGGCAATCATCGGCTTGACGACCGGAGCCGTTCTGACGATGGAACTGCTGAACACGGCGATCGAATCGGTTGTCGATCTGACCGTCAAGCAGACCTATCACGAACTGGCAAAAATCGCCAAAGACTGCGCGGCAGGTGCGGTGCTGATTTCTGCGCTGGCGGCTGTGCTGGTGGCCGGATCGCTGCTGCTGCCGCCGTTATTGCTAAAATTGCAGTCACTCTAGGGCGATTTTTTATGATTTTGGTCATTGATAATTACGACAGCTTCACCTACAACCTGGTGCAGTACATTGGCGAACTCGGCGCAGAATTGCCCGTTGCTCAAGACATCCAGGTTTATCGCAACGACCAAATTTCGATCGCCCAAATTCAGCAGCTTCAGCCGGACGGCATCGTGATTTCTCCGGGTCCCGGTCGGCCTGAAGATGCCGGAATTTCGCCGCAGGTGATTACGGAACTGGGAAAAACAACTCCGATTTTAGGCGTTTGTCTCGGCCATCAAGCGATCGGCTTGGTCTTCGGCGGTCAGGTGACATCGGCTCCCGTCTTGATGCACGGCAAAACTTCACCTGTTCATCACACCAATATCGGCGTGTTTGCTGGGCTTGACAATCCGTTTACGGCCACGCGCTATCACAGCTTGGTGATCGATCGCGCCACCTGTCCGGACGTTCTCGAAATTACCGCTTGGGTTGAAGACGGTACGATTATGGGCGTTCGCCATCGCGACTATCCGCACATTCAAGGCGTCCAGTTTCATCCGGAAAGCATTCTGACTGGAGCCGGAAAAGCGCTGCTGCGAAACTTTCTTGTGCCGCTGAGCGATCGCCAACTCGCAGCCGTTTAGCAAATGGCTTCCGGTCTTTTCGTCGGGCTAGCCACGCTGGATCTGCTTTATCGTGTCGATGCCCTGCCGCAGGAAAATCAAAAAGTTGTGGCGAAAGAAAGCGCGATCGCTGCGGGCGGCCCTGCCACCAATGCCGCCGTTACGTTTGCCCATTTGGGCAATTCAGCGACGCTGCTGGCTGCGGTAGGAACTCATGCGATCGCCAACCTCATCCGCGCTGAACTGCAACCGCATCATGTCCAACTGATTGATCTCACGCCCGATCGCACTGATTCGCCTGCGGTGTCTTCCATTTTGGTAACGGCAGGAGGCGATCGAGCCGTCGTTTCGATCAACGCCGTCCATCGTCAGGTGGAAGCAGAAGCTTTGCAAATCAACTGGCTAGACCAGGTTGATGTCGTTTTGGTAGATGGGCATCAGATGGCGATCGGAGCAGCGATCGCTCAGGCAGCGCGGGCGCGATCGATCCCCGTTGTCGTCGATGCGGGAAGTTGGAAAGCTGGTTTCGAGCAGGTTTTATCAAACGCGGATTACGCCATTTGCTCTGCAAACTTTTTGCCGCCCAACTGCCATACCGCAGCAGAAATCTTCGAGTACCTTGCTGCACAAGGCGTTGAACAGATGGCGATAACGCAGGGCGATCGACCGATTTTGTGGCGCGATCGATCGGAAAGTGGCAAGATTGCAGTCGCGCCAATTGATGCAATTGATACATCAGGAGCAGGTGATATCTTTCATGGTGCTTTCTGCCACTTCTTGTTTGAACATCAATTTGAGCAAGCTTTGACGCAAGCAGCGATCGTTGCGGGTCGATCCTGTCAATTTTTTGGAACGCGAAGCTGGATAACCCAAGCTAAAGCGTAAAGGATTGAACGAGATCGCGCCTATAATGCGGTGAGGCAGTTGTGAAAGGAATGCGATGAACACTTTACACTCGATCGCGGGATCGCCCGTTGAAGACATTCTGGCGATCGCTCGAACCTTGGGCTGGGGCGCATCCGACATTCTTCGCACCTACTATCGCGAACTTGCCACCAGCGATCTCGACGTGAAAGAAAAGAAAGACGGACCTGTCACCGCCGCCGATCTCGCCGTCAATCGCTATGTCCTCAGCAAGCTTGAAGATGCGCTTGGCACTGAGGCATTCGGCTATCTCAGCGAAGAAACCTACAAAGCCAAATCTGCCGCACTGCCGCAAGAGTGGGTGTGGATTCTTGACCCGCTCGACGGGACGCGAGATTTCATCGATCGCACCGGAGAATTCGCCTTTCACCTCGCCTTGGCCTACCAGGGTCGGCCTGTCCTCAGCGTTGTTGCTTGCCCGGAACTCGAAAAGCTGTACTACGCGACTTTGGGCGGCGGAGCGTTTGTGGAAACGCCGAATGGAACGGTGCGACAGGTGCGCGTGTCAGGCCGATCGCGATCGTCGGATTTGCGTGTCGTCGTGAGTCGATCGCACCGAGACGATCGCTTCAATCAGCTTCTAGAGCAGTTGCCCTGTCAAAATCAAGTATTTGTCGGGAGCGTCGGCGGCAAGATTGCGGCGATCGTCGAGCAAAAAGCTGATGTTTACATTTCGCTTTCCGGCAAATCTGCTCCGAAAGATTGGGACATGGCTGCACCCGAATTAATTTTGACCGAAGCAGGCGGACAGTTCACGCACTTCAATGGAAATCCGCTGCGCTACAACACCGGAGATGTGAATCAGTGGGGCGGCTTGATGGCAAGTAACGGTCACTGCCATGCGGAATTATGCAGCGCAGCGGGAAAAATTCTTCAGCAGATTGACGCAGCAGCTAGCTAGCGACAATCGATCGAACTTACCGATTCAGTCGATCGCCCGTTGTGGGATCAAACACAAACAACTGATCGAGATTCAGCCGCAGCGACAAGCGATCGCCCACTCGCGGACGCAGTTCAGGTGCAAGCTGAATGTTGAGAATCGGAGCGGGAAGTTCGGCGGTGGGAACAACTGCCCGCACCAGAATTTCGCGTCCCAACGGTTCTACGATCGTCACTTCCGCCTTCAAGTGTGCGTCGGCATCCGACAGGTGAATCTGTTCTGGACGGATGCCGAGATTGACGCGCTGACCTTGAGCCGATCGTAAGGCTGGACGGAGGCGATCGGGACAGGGAATCGTCTGCGCTTCAATCCGAAAAGCCGCGCCGTCATATGTCGCAGCCAGCAGATTCATCGGTGGACTGCCTAAGAAGGTCGCGACCATTTGATTGGCAGGCTGAGCGTAGATTGTTTGCGGATCGCCAATCTGCTGAACGTGGCCGCGATCGAGTACAACGATTTGATCCGCCAGCGTCATCGCTTCGACCTGATCGTGCGTTACATAAATTGTTGTGTTGCAAACGCGCTGGTGAAGCTGTTTGAGTTCGGCGCGGGTTTCGTCTCGCAGTTTGGCGTCGAGGTTGGAAAGTGGTTCGTCGAGCAGGAAAACTTGCGGTTGACGGGCGATCGCTCGTCCCAAGGCGACGCGCTGCTGCTGTCCACCGGATAGCTGGCGCGGTTTGCGATCGAGCAGGTGGGCGATGTCGAGTGATCGGGCGACGGCTTCGATCCGCGATTGAATTGTTTTGGGATCGGTGTTCCGCATTTTGAGGCCGAAGGCGAGATTTTCGGCGACGCTCATGTGCGGGTAGAGGGCGTAGTTTTGGAAAACCATTGCCACGTCGCGCTGGCGGGCGGGAACTTGGTTGACCAGTCGATCGCCAATGTAAAGTCGTCCCGATGTGGCGGCTTCGAGTCCGGCGATCGTCCGTAAAATCGTGGATTTGCCGCAGCCGGACGGCCCGACGAGTACCCAAAATTGGCCGTCTGGCACTTCAAACGAGATGTTTTCGATCGCGGTGACGTTGTTGAAGCGGCGGGCGATTTCTTCGAGACGAACGGTTGCCATTGGAAAAGAAAGCTGCAAACGGTTTTTTGATCGTACAACTGGGCGATCGAAGATTTTCGGAAGTGGAGGGATCGATTCCTGCGGACAGCGCTTCGCGGCCAGCAAAGCTGATCCGTTCCGGATCGCCTTTCAGCTTATTCCCTGTTTCCGAGCCAGTGGAGTGTTGGGGTTGCCCCCACACACCTCCAACCCCATAGGGGGGAGTGCCTTCCCCTGACCCCCACGCAAGGGATTACTCGTGCGTGTCAATGTTGCGCTTCGCATTGGCTGTGCCGACCGCGTCTCTGGTTTCCGAACCGCTGCCTCCTGCCCTCTGCCTTCCCCTAACCCCTATCACCCGACACCCAAGCCTAAAGTGCTAAATTCGATCGTGGGTTGAAGGATTCAAGCTGGCGAATTTTTTCGTAGAGGTCGCGTTCTGGCTGGGTGATGTCTTTGGGAATGGCGATTTGAACTTCAACGATTTGGTCACCGCGCTTGCCGTTGATCGGGTAGCCTTTGTTGCCAAGGCGTAGCTTTTGGCCTGCGCGGACGCCAGCGGGGATCATCATTTTGACGAGGCCGTCGAGGGTGGGAACTTCGATCGCCCCTCCCAAAACCGCTTCACTCGGCGTTAGCGGTAGCTGGCAGGTAATGTCTGCGCCGTCCACCTTAAAAAACGGGTGTGGAGCTACGTCGATTTTGAGGTAGAGATCGCCGCCGGAGACGCCTTGCCCTTTCAGGCGGATGCGCTGGCCGTTGACCATTGCGGGCGGCATACTCACTTCGAGCGATCGCCCGTCCTCTAAGCGAATTCGCTCGCGGCCTCCGGTGTAGGCTTTGCCCAGCGGTACGGTGAGACGAGCTTCGGCGTTGCGGGGACCAGGACGCGAAACGGTGTAGCTGGTCTTGCTGGTTCCAGGGCGGAACCGGTCGCGATCGTCGCTGGCGGCAGGGGGACGGTTGAGCAACTGATCGACGAAGCTGTCGAAATCAGCATATTTGCTGAAGTCAACGTCTTCTTGCGTCGCGGTGCGATTGCCACCGCCACCCCAACCACGAGCTTTCGGTGCGTTGCCGCCCTGAAATCCGCCTTTTTTCCAGAAACGGCTGAACTGGTCGTATTGAGCGCGTTTGCCCGTGTCGGAAAGGACTTCGTAGGCTTCGTTCACGTCCTTAAATTTTTCCTCAGCGGCTTTGTTGCCTGGATTGAGGTCAGGATGATATTGCCGCGCTAGCTTTCGATAGACTTTTTTGATTTCCTCGGCGGTGGCGTCTCTGGGAACTCCCAGAATCTCGTAATAGTTCCGAAAGTTCTGCATGGATCAAAAGAAGGAATACAGGAATCGATTAGTGCTTACCAGGCATCGTCGTCATCGTCCCAGTCGTCGCTGGCGCGATTCTCATAGCGGCTATCGTAGGCTGAACGACGCGATCGCTCCGATCGATCGTCCCAGTCGTCTTGATCGTCATTGGCGCGATAGCGGTCTGCCGATCGATCGACATAGGCGTCGCGGCGGCGTTCGTCTTCGCTGCGCGGCTGCGATCGCGGATTCACATCGCTGCTGGGGCGGCGCGGCTGACTGCGAGACTGGTCGTAGTCCTGCTCGTAGTCGCTGCGGCTGCGGCGATCGGCCTGATAGCTACCTTCCGAGTAGCTATCTTCTGCATAGCGATCGCGCCGACTGGAACGATCATCTTCGTAGCTGTTTCGGTCGGTGCGGTCGTAGGAATTGCGGCTGCTGCGATCGCTGTAGCGGTCGTTTGAGCTGTTGTAATCGCTGCGATTGCTGCGTGCCTGGCCGTAGCTGTCGCGATCGCTGTAGCGGTCGGTTTGATAGTCGTCTTGCTCGTAGTCGCGGCCACTGTAGTCATCTTGACCGTTGCGGCTCGGACGGCTGTAGCGATCGTCGCGATAGCTGTCGCTGGAATAATCGTTGCGTCCGCCTCGCGAGTAGGAATCGTCCCGGTAGCCGCGATCGTAATAGTCATCGCGTGTCGGACGGCTATCGGGACGGCTGAAGCTGTCACGTGAATAGGAATCGCGGTAGGTGTCGCGACCAGAATAATAGTCGCGATCGTCTCTGGCATACGGATCGCGGTACGGGTCGCGATACCAGTCTTCATCGTCGTCGCCCAACAGCGCATCGCCAATGCCGCTGATCGTTCGCTTCACCGAACCAAAGAAGCCATCTGCCGCTTCTTCGTCTCTAGCGTCGAGATACGCTTCGCGGTTGAGTTCTGAAATTGCGTCGCGCAGTTCCGTTTGCGCCACGTCGATCGCCCGTTCGTCTTGATCGGCCAAAGCCTGCCGCAGTTCGCGCACCAAGCTTTCGATTTCGCGGCGGCGAGAACTGGCGAACTGCATTCCAAAGTCGAGGGCGACTTCGCGCAGTTTACGTTCCGCCTCAAAGGTCAAGGCTTCGGCTTTGGTTTTCTTTTCAACGCGATCGCGCCGTTCCCGGTCTTCGTTGGCGAACTTCTCCGCTTCCGAAATCATCCGCTGCACTTCGGATTCCAGCAGCGTCGATGCGCCTTGAATTGTGATGCCCTGTTCGCGTCCGGTCGTGCGATCGACGGCTGTGACCTGCAAAATGCCGTTCGCGTCGATGTCAAACGAAACGACAATTTGCGGGACGCCTCTGGGCGCAGGCGGAATCCCCATCAGCTTGAAGCGACCGAGCGATTTGTTGTCGTTCGCCATTTCGCGCTCGCCCTGCAAAACATGAACTTCCACCAGCGTTTGATTGTTTTCCGCCGTTGAAAAGATGTCGGATTTGCGCGTCGGGATCGTGGTGTTGCGCGGAATCAGCTTTTTCATTACGCCGCCGATCGTTTCCAGCCCGACCGAGAGCGGCGTCACATCCAGCAGCAGAATGTCTTTTACTTCCGAAGTCAGAACGCCCGCTTGAATGGCTGCACCAACCGCGACGACTTCATCCGGGTTGACGTTTTCGTTGGGTTCGCGATCGATCAGCGCCCGCACCAACTGCTTCACCATCGGAATGCGCGTCGAGCCGCCCACCAAGACGACCTCATCGATTTCATATGGACTGATCCCGGCATCGTTGAGCGCCTGCTTGACGGGGCCGCGCAGACGGCTGACCAGATCGCCGCACAAATCTTCAAATTGCGATCGCGTCAATCGCGTCTCCAGATGCTTCGGCCCGTCTTCGGTTGCGGTGATGAACGGCAAATTGATCTCCGTCACGGAGACGCCGGAAAGTTCGATTTTGGCTTTTTCTGCCGCTTCCATCAGGCGTTGCAGCGATTGACGATCTTTTCTCAGGTCGATGCCTTCCTGCTCTAAAAACTGTTCGGCAAGCCAATCCACAATTTTTTTGTCGAAATCGTTGCCGCCAAGCTGCGTGTCTCCGGACGTGGCGCGAACTTCAAACACGCCATCACCCACATCGAGGACGGATACATCGAACGTGCCGCCGCCCAAGTCGAACACCAAGATCGTTTGGCTGTCTTCGCGATCGAGTCCATACGCCAGCGAAGCCGCCGTCGGCTCATTCAAAATTCGCAAGACTTCCAGTCCGGCAATCCGCCCTGCGTCGCGAGTCGCCTGCCGCTGTGAATCGTTGAAGTAGGCCGGAACGGTAATCACGGCTCCGGTGACGTCTTGCCCTAGATATCGCGACGCTTCTTCAGCCAGCTTGCGAAGCACGATCGCGCTGATTTCTTCGGGCGCAAATTCTTTTTGCAAGCGCGGACACTTGATTTTGACGTTGCCGTATTCATCTTTGCGAATCGTGTACGGAACGCGCTTGGTTTCTGGCCGCAGTTCTGCGTATT
The DNA here is from genome assembly GCF_014696105.1 of Microcoleus sp. FACHB-1515. GTDB lineage: Bacteria > Cyanobacteriota > Cyanobacteriia > Elainellales > Elainellaceae > JAAUTJ01. The sequence continues at coordinate 11,294 of NZ_JACJPO010000061.1, read as the reverse complement.
TTTGGCCGATGAAGCGCTTCACGCCCGCAAAGGTGTTTTGCGGATTCAAAACGGCTTGCCGTCGTGCCATTTGCCCGACAAGCTGTTCGCCTTCTTTGCTGAAGCCGACGACAGAAGGCGTAGTTCGCAAACCTTCAGCATTGGCGATCACAACGGGTTTGCCGCCTTCCATCACGGCGACGACTGAGTTGGTTGTCCCCAGGTCAATGCCGACTACTCTGCCCATGCGCTGCGAAGCTCCTCGCGTCTACCGAAGGTTAAGAACAATAATATTGCTTCATTCTATCTTGAACGCGAAAAGGCTTTGTGGCTAGGGAAAAGCTGGCATCGTCCGGTCGGTTTTCCACACCTCTCAGGGCGCGGCTAAGAATTCGATCGCCCTTCCGCCAAATCAACGTGATAGCTTTCGCCCATTGTGAAGACGCGATCGCCTTGAACGAGTTTGCGTCCCCGTCGAGTTTCAATGCTGCCGTTGACCTGCACCTGTCCATCTTGAATTAATAGTTTCGCTTCGCCTCCGGTCTGCACTGCTCCCACAAATTTCAAAAACTGGTCGAGCTTAATGAAGTTTGAATCAGTCACCATCTTTCAATTTTCTTGAGTTTCAATTTCGCGATCGAAGTTCATCAAGCCAACCTCAAACTGGGCTAGCGGCTCCAAGCTGTAGCGCATACAAATTCGCATAAACGCCTTGCTTGTCAATTAATTCCTGATGCGTTCCACGTTCAACAATTTGCCCTTGCTGAATCACCAACACCTGATCAGCTTGTGTCACCGTACTGAGCCGATGCGCGATTACGAAGCTGGTTCGATCGCTCAACAGTCGATCGATCGCGGCCTGAACAAGTTTTTCGGTTCGCGTATCAATGCTGCTTGTTGCCTCGTCCAAAATCAAAATGCGAGGATTCACCAGCACAGCGCGGGCGATGCTGATCAGTTGCCGCTGTCCCTGACTGAGGTTCGATCCGCGCTCACCCAATAAAGTCGCATAGCCTTGCGGAAGTTGCGTAATAAATTCATGAACGTTCGCTGTTTCAGCGGCTGCTTCAATTTCCGCTTGGGTCGCGTTGGGACGACCGAAGGCGATATTTTCAGCGACCGTACCGCTAAACAAAATGTTGTCCTGCAAGACGAGACCAATCTGGCGACGCAGGCTAGATTGCGTGATCGATCGCACATCAATTCCATCAATTCTGACGCTGCCCGCGCTCACATCATAAAAGCGCAAAATTAAGTTAATGATTGTGCTTTTACCTGCTCCTGTTGACCCCACTAAAGCAATCATTTGTCCGGGCTTCGCGTGCAAACTAACATTGTTTAAAACAAGTTGTTTGGCGGTGTATCCAAAGGAAACACTTTCAAATTCAACTTCGCCTTGCACGGGTGGCATTGTAGTTGCATTCGGTGCATCTTCCAGCTTGGCAGGCTCATCAATCAAGCGAAAAATTCGCTCGGCTCCCGCCAAAGCCGACTGCGCCTGCGTATAGAACTGACTCAATATCTGAATCGGGCGAAAAAACTGCTGCACGTAAAGTAGAAATGCCGTGACAACGCCGACTGTTGCCTGACCCGTTACGGCCAAATAACCACCATAGGCAAGAACGAGTGCAGTGGCGATCGAATTGAGAAAATCGATCGAGGGCAAGAACGCTGCCGTAATTGCAACCGCACTAATATTTGCATCGCGATTTGCGGCATTTAACTCCACAAACTCGCGAATGTTTGTTTGAACGCGATTGAAGGCTTGCGCTTCGCGAATACTGCCGATATCTTCTTCAATTTTGGTGGAAAGATCGCCGATCGTTTCTCTGGTCAAACGAAAGCGCGATCGCGCCCAGCGAGCAAAAAACTGGGTTGTTAAAATCATCAGCGGCACAATTAAATTGCTCAACAATCCTAGTCGTATATCGATTACCAGCATTGCAATAATGATGCCGATTAAGCTGAATAAGTTGCCCAACATTTGCGCGATCGTCTGTCCAAACGCCTGATTGACGGTACTCACATCGTTGAGCAAGCGGCTCATCAAATCTCCAGCTTCAGAGCGATCAAAAAAGCTCACAGGTAAACTTTGAATTTTGAGAAAAATATCTTGCCGCAACTGCGCCAGCAAGCGCTGCATAATCCAGCCAACGCGATATATTTGCTGACGAATTGCTATGATGCCGCCAATATAGTTGAGCGCTAGAATTGCCAACATAATCAGCAGTCCGCGCAGATTGCCAGGGCGAATGAGGTTGTCGATCGACCAGCCAATTAAGGCAGGTCCGATTGATTGAGTCGCGGCTCCAATTGCCACCATGAGAATGGCGATCGGCACTTCTTGACGATAAGGCCGCAGATAGCCAAAAAGCCGTTGCAGCGTCGGAATTTGCTGGCTGGCTTTTTGTTCAGAAGCGACGATCGGACTGAAACCTCTCATAATGATTCCTTGCTAGAAACTCAAATCTTGAACTCGATAAAAATACTGGTAAAGCTCAGTAAAGCCTAAGGTTTCATAAAGTTTTAAAGCAGGTTGATTGTCTGCAACTACTTGAAGATAGGCGGTTGCTGCGCCTTGCTGTTTCGCCCAGTTGAGTAAGCCAAGCATCAACGATCGCGCATATCCTTGACGACGATAAGTTTTGCTCGTTCCAATTTCAAATAAGCCGACATCCTTGCCTTCTAATACTGCCAAACCAACCGCGATCGGTTTGTCTTCTTTCCACAAAACCGCAAATGCTTTTACTGGAACAACACTCGTCAGAATTTTTGTTAACAGCTGCTGCTCTACGATCGATGTTTCAAAAACCTGAGCAAAACAATCCAGCCATTTCGAATGATCGAAATAGATTTGCAAACAATCGGCTGTAGCAAGCTCATAGTGAGATAAATCTTTGATTTGTACGCTCGTAAAATCAAACTGAGTTAATCCAAGTTCAGCGAGTTTGCGATCGAGTTCGCTTGAGGCAAGCGGCGACATTCTGAAAATCAGCGGTAGATTTTGCAGCGCATACATGCGACGGCAAATCCCAATTTTTTCGACAATCGAACGATCGCCTGAATACAGTACGCTGACGGAATTTGCTCGCTTTGTGTAACCGGATGCAAATCGCAAAATCCAGCCGTCGAGCAGCATCGATCGAGGTGCTGCCCAAGCATTAAGCGATCGTTCTTCAATTCGGCGGATGGTTGTTTTCACGATCGGTGTAGGAAGGATGTTTGAGCAAGGAAGACTGCGGCGTTAAATCGCTTTTTTGCAGTTGCGATTCGAGAATCAAGCTGTAGAGCGAACTCGTTTGCATCAGTTCTTCATGTGTTCCTTGGGCGACGAGTAAACCTTGATCCATTAAGAAAATTCGATCGGCATTCTTAACAGTACTAATTCGCTGAGCAATCACAAAACTGGTGCAGGTTTTTTGTCGCATTAAGTCATCCAGCGCCGCTTGAATTTGACTTGCAGTCTTAGCATCGATCGCGCTCGTGCTGTCATCTAAAATCAAAATTCGATAATCGGTGAGCAGCGTTCGAGCGATCGCAATTCGCTGTTTCTGTCCACCCGACAAGCCTAATCCACGCTCACCAACGATCGTGTTGTAGTCTTCGGGTAAACCTGCAATAAAATCGTGAATTTGTGCCGTTTTCGCGACTTCGATAATTTCTTCGATCGAAGCATTCGGTTTGGCGTAGGCAATATTGTCGCGAATTGTGCCAGAGAATAAGGTGGTTTCTTGAAAGACAATGCCGATTTTCGATCGCAAACTCGATAGCTTAAAATTACGTACATCTACGCCATCAATTTGGACAGAACCAGACGTGACATCATAGAATCGCGGCAGCAAATTCATGATCGTACTTTTGCCCGATCCAGTCATTCCCAAAACAGCAATTAATTCGTTTGGGCGCGTTTCAAACGAAATGCCTTTAAGCGCTTCTGTGGACGAACCGGGATAGCGAAAATGCACGTTTTCAAACGTAATTCGTCCAATGCAGTCGCTCAGCACGAGGGCATTCGGGCGATCGCGAATTTCAATTTCGGCATCCACTACTTCATAGACGCGATCGGCAGAAGCGGCAGCTTGAGCAATGACGGGCGCAGCAAATCCAACTAACAGAATTGGCTGTAAGATAAACAGCAAGTAAGAGTTGAAGGCGACCAGTTCACCGATCGAAAAATCGCCCCTAATCACTTGCGCCCCACCATAGCCAACGACAGCTAATGTAATTAAATTACTGATCAAAAAGATGTAGGGAAAAGCGTTGCGAATGGCGGCGATCGTTTTCATACTCACCTGCACCAGTTCATCATTTGAACGGGTGTAGCGATCGATTTCGGCTTCTTCGCGCACAAACGCTTTTACGACGCGAATGCCCAGCAAATTTTCCTGGAGAACAGCATTGAGATCGCCTAATTTCTCTTGGGCTTGTCCAAATAAATGCTGATTGCGCGTGAAAAAGCGAAACAAGATATAGGCAGCGATCGGCACAAGCGCTAAGCTTACTAGCGCTAATTGCCAGTTCATAATCAGCAAAATAACAGTAGTTGTTATAAGCGTGACAAGCGAACTCACAACTTGCAGTAGACCAGTGCCAATGAAAGTGCGAATTTGCTCTACGTCGCTGGTAATTCGCGTGAGAAGTTGCGATGTTTGAGTGCGATCGTGATAGCTAAAGCTAAGATTTTCTAGCTTCTTGAAAATGCGATTTCGCAGATCGTAAGCAATGTTTTGTCCAAGCTGTTCTGCCCAAAAGCTCTGTCCAAAATTGAACAGTCCCCGTCCAATCGCCACCAGCACCATTGCGATCGCCACTTCCATCACCACATCAAGATTTCGTTCGGCAATGCCGCGATCGATTCCCCAACGAAACAACTGCGGTGTAATCGCATTTGCTGCCGTCAGCAACAGCAGGCTCACACTTGCCCCCAGCACAATCAGCCAATATCGGCGCAGGTTGGCAAGGACGCGGTTGAGAGACTGTAGCTGCATGGCAAAAAATGAAGCACGAAACCATCATTCTAGTGCGCTCTGCTCGATTCGCTCACCAAATTGATTTTCTTTAAGGTTTCGTTGTCAGATGGCTAACAACGATCGCATCAAATTCAAGGCTTGAAGATTGACCAATCGTGAATGAGCGATCGCTCATTTTCCACGCCAAATTTTGCAAAGCCTGAACTGGTGGGAAAGGCGGAAGTTGCACTGTTGATTTTGCTTTCAAAAGACTGGACAGCAACGGGCAAACTTGCCAAATTGGGGTGATCCCACTCCATCTTTATTGTAGTACAATTGTACAAAGTGAAAAAGTAGCACCATGGCTTCTACACTCACCGTTTCTGGAAAAGTGATGGGCAAATCTCAGCCCATTTTTACCGATTGGGAGCTTGCCCTTCCCCAAGCCGAAAATAGCTTGACCCTGCGAAATTTGCTCACTCAAATTGTTTGCGCTGAAGTTGCCGAATTTGAAGCGCGACAACGCCAGCGTCGGCTGCTTCAAATGCTTACGCCTGCCGAGATTCGTTTGGGCGTTGAGCAGGGAAAAATCGATTTGGGCGGCAGCGATCTTGCACAAGAAGTAGACATTGAGCAGGCGATCGACACGGCTCTGCAAGCGTTTGAAGACGGCTTGTACTTCGTTTTCATCGATGATGAGCAGCAAGAAAACCTCGATGAGTTTGTCACCTTGCAGCCCAATTCGCAACTGCTGTTCCTACGACTCGTTGCCCTGGTTGGCGGGTAAATTTTATTACAAGAAATCAATGGCAAGATAGCGTGACGATCTACGGCTGTCTTGGTTTTAATTGAACTGAATCAAAAGCTCACTCGTCACAGGATTGAACAATGCTGAATCGCGAAGTTGCAAAGGCTCAACTGGAAACGATCTATCAGGCCGACTGGCGATCGCAGCAAGTTCAACAACTGATTGCGCTTCCAGAACCGCTGCGATCGATCGGCTTGGGCATCATCAATCACGATGCGAACGGTCAGGCATTGCGAGGTCAAGAGTATTACGAGATTGAGACGCGAGCGTTTCAGCAAATTGATGAATTACCCGCCAGCGATCGCCTGCAAATTCTCAACATTTTCTTTCCCAAATTTGCTGATCTGGTGGAAGCAACCTGGCAGCGATTGGTGCAGTTGCCATATCCATCTGGCTATGCGCGGCGGGCGTTTCGCGCTCCCAATCATCCTGAATATAGTGCAGAAAAACGCCGCAATTGGCTCGACCATCTAATTCGCATTGTGGAAGGTTATGACCAAGATCTTGCCTGGTTTGCCGCTTGGACACCTTACCTTCGCTATTATGCTGAAGATACGTTGGGGCTGTTATTTGCAACGGCGATCGAGCAGAACGACGCTCTAGGTCAAACAATTTTTGATATTTTGATTGCTTCCGCCAGCAACAATCATGAAGTTGGCGCAATGGGGCGGCACGTAATTCGCGCTTTGCTGGTGGCAAATCGATCGGACGGCTGGGAATTGATTGAGCGATTGCTGTTAGCGGCACAGCGACAAGAAGGACTGCGGCAATCAATTTTGGAAACGATCGATGAAGCCAATCCGCTCGCATTTCAGCGAATGCTGTGGCTGATTTTGGATCACAATTTGATCCGCTTTAGTGCCACGCTCCGCGCTTTTGATGTGTGGCTGGGTTTTGGGCTGGAAGTGCTGAGCGAAAAGATTGCGAAACAAATGATCGCTCAGATTTTGGAATGTTTTGAAAGCCCAGAAGCTCACGCTGCCGCGCTGCAAAGCGACGATCCGCAAACGGTGTATCTCGCGCTGTGGACAAGCGGATTTAAAGATGCGATCGCCGCGATCGATCTCGCTGCTCCTCTACTCGATCACCCTGAAGCTACGCATCGATTTGTCGCCGTGCATTTTCTCAGGCAGCTAGAGATCACGCCCGCCCGATTCGTGCTGCTGTCGGCTGTAGGCGATGGCGATTTGCGCGTCGCAACTGCCGCTGTGCAGGCTTTGTCGATGGCGCGTGATCCCGCGATCGCCACAGAATCGGATGCGTTTGAGCGACTGGAGCAGGCGTTGCCGCACTTTCCCACCAAGCCGAAAACCGAGTCGATCGTGTGGGAGTGGATCAAGCTGGAAGCGAGTCAGGTGTTGATCGCGTCCGCGCTGCTGGCGACGTTGGGCGACCGCTCCCCCAAGCGTTTAATTCCGTATTTGCCGCTGCTTGATGCTTACGATCGCCGCAATGTCGCTCAAAAGCTGGCTGAGCTTCGGCCTTGGGATGGCGAAGTTCGTGCCACGCTGTTTGATTTGCTGGGCGATGCCAGCACGACCGTTCGCGAAACGGTGATCCGACTACTGCAAGGCTGCACGATCGATCCCCCGGAAACCGCGCAGCTTGAACAACTGCTGACCCGCAAAGCCAGCGATCTGCGGCGTGGAATTCTCGGTGTTTTGCTCAATCAGCCGGACGAGGTGGCGATCGCATCTGCGGAACGACTGACAACCGCGAAACAAGCACCGCAGCGTCAGGCCGGACTCGAACTGCTGCGCGAACTGGTGCAGAAAAATCGATCGATCGATCGCGCTCAGGCTTTGGCAACTCAGTATCAGACCGCTCGATCGAAGCTGACGACAACCGAAAATCAACTGCTGACGGGAATTTTGCGATCGGAAACTGAGCCGACGCTGACGGATGCGCTCGGTTTGGTGAAGCCGGACGAGTTGACTGCGATCGCTGATCCGCAGGTTTTAGCAGAAGTGGCGATCGTCACGCCGTCCGCCGAAAGCTGCCTGCTGGCGATCGATGAACTGATCCACGAGCATCATCAAACGCCCGTCAAGATTGACTCGAACGGCGAAGAGGAAGAATTGCTCGGCAATCTCACCTGGAAATTTCCGCGCATCAATCCGAAGCTGTCGCGGGAAGAAAATTTGGAGCGGTTGCCGCTGAGTGATGTGTGGCTCAACTGGTGGCGCGATCGCACGGATGATCTTCGCGATCCCGACGGGCTGGAACTGATTCGAGCGATCGTGCCCCGATTCAGCTATCGCGTTGATCCCTACGGCGGACAGCCTGCAACATCTAGTGAATCCACTTCGTTCAGTTTGGTCGATCGCATCGTGGCCGATTTGCAATCTCGCACTGGACAAACGAATGCTGAACTGCGCTATCCGCAACAGGTTCGCGGCATCATCGACTGGCTGATCTACCTGCATCCGATCGATGCCGTCTTTGATTATTGGCTCGATGCAATTTCGACGCTGCTTTGCACCCTGCCGATCGCTGAACTCAGTCAGGAATCGCAGTGGCAGGACTCTAGCTACTACGGCGTTAAAAAGCAGATTGGTGATTTCATCGACAGTTGGATTCATGTGGCGCGACGTTTTGGCAGCGGTGCAACGGCAGAACAGCAAATTCGCTGGTGGCATCTGATGCGCTGGAGCGATCGACATCTGCCCAGCTACTACGGCTACCATGCCAGAGCAAATCTTTGGGACGTGTTCAACGCCTATCAGGGTGGCGGCGCAACCGAGGCAGACGTGATGTTTCACCTGATTGGCGCAGAAGAACACTCAGATCAGGTGCAGCGACGATCGAGCAATGCCGCCGAAGCGAAAGCGAATCTGAGAACGTCTTTTCACGATTTGTCGGAACTGACGCGCCGCAATCCGCCGGAAGCTTACGCCAAGCACCCCTTCTTGCTGGAACTGGCCGATCGCGCCCGTCAGCGAATTTTGGCGATCGAACTTCAGCGCGGCGACTTGCCGACAGCCGCCTCGAATGCGGCGCTGGCTTTGCGATCGGTTTCCGGAATGTCAACGGTGATTCAACTGATCCAGGCACTCGATCGCGCCAAGCTGGTGCGCTACTACAGCTACAACAGTCTAAGCAAAGCCGCCGTCTTGAGTCATTTGATGCGCGTCAGCTTTCCGGCCACTGACGATTCGCCTGCCGAATTTGCTCAGCGGGTGCGATCGGCTCAAATCAAGACGGAACATCTAATTCAGTTTGCCTTTTACGCGCCGCAGTGGGTCAACTACGTGGAAGCGGCGATCGAGTGGTCAGGATTTGCCGAAGCCGTCTGGTGGTTTCACGCCCACACCAAAGACAACGGCTGGAGCATTCAGCAGGATATCCGCGAAGCCTGGGTTGCCCAAATCAGCGAACGCACTCCGCTTTCGGCACAAAGTTTGGTCGAGGGTGCGGTCGATGTCGAATGGTTTCAGCGGCTCTACAAAATTCTGAAAGCCGATCGCTGGAATCAACTCTACGACGCCGCGCAATACGCCTCAACCAGCGGCGGACACCAACGCGCCAAACTGTTCGCAGACGCAATGCTGGGCAATTTAGAAGCTGAGACTTTGCGCGATCGCATCACCACCAAGCGCCATCAAGATTCCGTCCGCGCCTTGGGACTGCTGCCGCTCGCCAAAGGCAAACAGCGCGATCGCGATATTCTCGATCGCTACCAAATTTTGCAAGAATTTCTCCGCACCAGCAAAAAATTCGGGTCGCAGCGGCAGGCCAGCGAAAAGCTCGCCGTCTCGATCGGCATGGAAAACTTGGCGCGAACGGCGGGCTTTGTCGATCCAATTCGGCTTCAGTGGGCAATGGAAGCACAGGCGATCGCGGATCTGGTCGATCGATCGCAGACGGTTTCGATCGATCAGGTCAGCGTCAGTCTGTCGATCACGCCGCAGGGCGAACCGGAAATTACGGTGACGAAACAGGGCAAACCGCTTAAAAGCATTCCCGCCAAGCTGAAAAAACAGCCGGAAATTCAAGCTCTGACGAGTCGCAAGCAGGAAATTACGCAGCAAGCTTCGCGCATCCGCATTTCGCTGGAGCAGGCGATGTGTCGGGGCGATCGCTTCACCGCTGCTGAACTCGTCCAACTCGCCAAGCATCCCGTCCTCTTCCCGATGCTCAGCCAGCTTATTTTGATCGGGGATGACGGCGAAATCGGCTATCTCGTCAATCAGGGAACCGCGCTGCAAAATCACGCTCAGACCGTGACGCCGATTCGATCGAGCCAGTTGAGAATCGCTCATCCGCACGATCTGCTTGTCACGCAGGAGTGGCATTTGTGGCAGCACGATTGCTTTGAGCGCGATCTCGTCCAGCCCTTCAAGCAAATTTTCCGCGAACTCTACGTTCCCACAGTGGCCGAGCAAAAGGAACCTGTTTCGCATCGCTATGAAGGCCATCAGGTGAATCCCAAGCAGGCGTTGGCACTGTTCGGGCAGCGCGGCTGGATTGCCTCACCGGAAGTTGGCGTTCGGCGCACGTTCCACGTGGAGAAGCTGATCGCGGAAGTTGATTTTGTCGGCGGCTTCTTCACGCCTTTGGAAATTGAAGGACTGACGATCGAAGGGGTTCGCTTCTACCGTCGTGACGAATGGAAACCGATTTCGCTGACCGACGTGCCGCCGCGCCTGTTTAGCGAAGTGATGCGCGATCTCGATTTGGTGGTCAGCGTCGCGCACATGGGCGGCGTTGATCCCGAAGCAACCGCCTCGACTGTCGAAATGCGATCGACCTTGGTGCGCGAAACCTGCCGCCTCTTGAAGCTGCACAACGTCCATTTGCAGAGCGCTCACGCCCTGATCGAAGGACAGTTGGGCAGCTATTCGGTGCATTTGGGTAGCGCGATCGTCCACCGTCAGCCCGGAGGCGCACTGTGCATTGTGCCCGTGCATTCGCAGCAGCGCGGCAGAATTTTCCTGCCGTTTGTTGATCCTGACCCGAAAACGGCGGAAGTCGTCTCAAAAGTGCTGCTGCTGGCGCGAGACAAAGAGATTCAAGACCCGACGATTTTGCAGCAGTTGCTTTAGCTCAGATCTTGCCACTGTTGCCTCACCCACCCTGAAATCAATTTCGGGCTAATCGTTCAAGTCATAAGCTAATCGGCATTTAAGTTGCAGTACTACTGTTGCCTTTGTTTTTGATCTTGCGCTGCCATTGAATGCAAAGCTCATTCTGATTGAGGAGCCTATCAAGTAAGCTTCTTAATTCTTCAACCGATGTGAATAAGCGATGGGCGATGTATTCTTTGCAACTATGCCAAACTAATTCAATCAAGTTGTAATCAGGACTGTAAGCAGGTAGAAACTCCAGCACAATATTTGGAAACTCCTCACAAATTTTTGAGCGAATATCTAGGCGCTCGTGATAACTTTTTTTCGCTTCAATATCCTCCGCACTTGTGAGGCACTTAAAGTAATGCTAGTCTTTTACAGGCAGCCTAAATAGGATGTGAACAAATGGTAGGCTGAGGGTGTGCCTCAAACTCTACCCTCTCAGACAATGGAAACGCTCGAACAGTTTATTCAAAGTAACCCACATAC
>NZ_JACJPO010000060.1 GCF_014696105.1 Microcoleus sp. FACHB-1515 | reverse complement strand
CGCGCTGGCGATTGGCTCAGGTGACCTGCTCACGCTGCGATGGCTGGTAGACAAGTTCAGTGTTCTTCCCGCCAAGGTGCTGTCGCGACAGGCTACCCCCTTGACATTTCACAGGGGAATTTGTTGCCCTTACTTGTCAGTGCACCTTCTTATGTAACGCTGGCAGTAAATACAGCTAATTTCAGTTACACAAGACGCTTGAGTTAGACAACGACAAAGCCGCTGCGAGGCATTTCACCTTCTGGTTTGTCCGCTGGTGCCAGCTTCACACGCTCGATCGCCTCACTGCCCGCTGCAAAGTTTTTGCCCAACCATAGCCGACCCAGCTACCCAGCGCGTAAGCCGGGAAGTCTGCCCAACTGAAGGTGTTGCCCAAGATTAGGCATCCGGGTCGGGTCGCCCGAAGGCGGCGTAGCCATCGCACGGCTTGCAGGAAAGGGGCTTGCCACAGTTGCAGAAATTCAATCGCACAGGTTGCCAAACATACCGCGATCGCTGCTTTTGCAATTGACCCTCGCGGCCAACACAGTAAGATGAGCAAAATCCAAAAGACCTCGTAGGCCACGCTGCCCAAAGCGTCACTGAGCCAACCCCATTCACCAGCGGGAGTGAAGCGTACCCAGTAGCCCAGCGGGACAACTACGCCGATGCTTACAAGCAAGGCAACGCGAAATTGCCACAACTGCTGATAGTGGGTACGAGGGGTGTGCATCGCGATGGCTACGCCTCCTTTGGGCGAATCTATGAAGGCAGTCAGAATGGCCGAAATGGTCAGCTTCTCTAGTATCTTCAACTTCACCGATGTCGCTGTGCGCTCGCGGCATCGAGCGATGACTGAGTTGGTGCTGGCTTGAGAATGGTTGCCATGCTGTCGCTCGCGGCCCTCATCCTACTCGTCGGGGCGATCGCCCGATGTCTCATTTGTCTTAAGTTGCTTGCCGACATATTGACTTTTGAGCTTGCCTGACTGCTTCCGGTAGCTGTACCAGTAGGGGCCGTGCAACTCGCCATCTGTGCATTTGCATCCCTGCTTGCCGCATTTCACCTTCTCCAGTCGATAGGTTGTCTTGCCCACGCGCTGTTGTTCAACAACTTCACGTCCGGCGCGAACTGGCACCTCCAGCGCTTCGGCCTCTTCAGTTTCGATCACCGCGTCAAGCCATGCAACCAACTCCTTGAGCTTGGGAGGGTGCTGGGGCAGTGGGTCGATCGCCTAATGCAGATGCTGTGAGAGCGATCGCTTCTGCTTGAGGCTGGGGAAGCACTCCAAAATTTCGCGGCGGTAAGCTTCGTCGTCTGATGGGGTAGAGGTTGCAAAATGGGAGGGTGGCATCGTTCTTATGTAACTTTCGTCATTGGAATTCTTGTAAAGCAGTTACATAAGAAATCGGAGTGGGTGTTGTGAGGCGAAAGTGGCAAGGCAATTTCTTATGTAACGAATGACTGTAGCTACAATCGGCAGAAGTTACATAAGAAATGCTCGATCGACTAGCAGCGTGATTGGTCATGAAATTTCTGCTCCAGAATCAGGGGTAGTGCTTGCTGAAGTTGAGTTAACTCGTCGATCGACAGGGTATGCAGTTGTTCAACAAGCTGGATGAACTCAAGTTCTGCGCCAATCAGGGCGTGTGCAGGTGGCTCCTGATAACGATCGAGAACCTTTGCAATTTGCAGCAGGCGATCGGATAGCAAGGCAGGTACACGAATGGCTTTGGTCGGCAGGTGCTGCCATTGGGTCTGCTGTTTGGGCAGGTGCTTAGTCTTGGGACGGGGGTTCGGCATTGCTGCTCAATATGCACTGTACACTGCTATCGAATTGAATTTATTCTAGCTGAAAATAACTTCAAAGGGGCAGATTTCTTCAGGCGTTCTAGTAAAATTTATAAGTCCATTGGCTAGAACATTTGACCCATACGCTGTATACGGTTTCTTATATAACTGGTTCACCAAACAAGTAGAAGTTACATAAGAAATTACTCATCGCGATCAGAGCATTGAACTGAGAAGGGTGTTTGAGCCGGAATGCTGCTTGGCAGGTCGTGATCTCTCTGATGCTAATTGTCGCAATGAGGCGATTGCCCGACTGCTCAAGATGCTTTTGTCAGCCCAAGCCGATCGCCCTATTGGACGTGGCAGAGCGTTGGTAGGGCAATGGACGTGCAGGTGTTCGATCTCGGTTGAATGGCTCAAATTCTCGGACGACTCACGCTGTTGATTGAAGAGTTGGGATAAGACCCAATGTACAGACAAACTAACTGTTGGAGAGTTGAGTCGGTGTGTGAACCAGTGGTTGGGCTGTAGTGGGATTAATTCGATCGATGAGCTAGCTCGATCGAGTGCCTGAACCGAATTGACTACTGTGAACCGATGCCTCAGTTGACGCGACAGCGTCAGCCGATCGCGCTACACTCAAGCCAACATCAGCTCGGCTGCTCACTTGGCTACCCTCCCCATGCGATCCCTGCCTCCCTCGACGCTTAACCCCGACCTGAACTGGTACATCGAGGACGGCTTCAATGAGGCGGTTGACTTCTGCGTCTGGGTGCTTGAGCAGTCGGGCTTGCAGGTGTACCCGTTCGACCAGCATTCTCCCTTCGACAGTGCCGCGCAAGCGGCGGGACTTACCCCGCTCGTATGGCAGCGCTGGTTTACCACGGTTGTGTTGCTGCAAGATCCTGTTTTGGCTTGGAATCTCGATCGCCTCAGTTGTACCGAGTGGGTCGAGCGCCAACTGGTGCCGATGCAGCAGATGGCAAGCACGGTGCAATCGTGGTCCGGTTGGGCCGAGTGGGTGGTTGATTGGGAAGCGAGGCGGCAAGTTTTAGCTGGGTACTATGTGCAACTCACAACCAGACAGCAAGCGATCGCCGCCTTATTGCCCGCCGCCCTCGCCAGTGTCAGACCGTATCAACATACACCTGTTACGGTTTGGGAGGCGATACCGTTCCGGGAGCGCTTCGCGATCGAGCCAAGCACCAGTCCTGCTTTGTACAGTCAACTGGAGGCGTGGTGGCAGCAGTATGAGGCCGAGCTGTGGCAACCGAGGATGCAGCAAGCAATGGTCTCAACGGCTCGACCGGATGTAGACCCACTGGCGCAACGGCGGATCTTGGGAAGCACTCGATTGCTGCGCGATGCCTTGCCCTACCTCAATGTATACCGCGTCGCTTACACAACCTTGACCGAGGTCTACGTGCCGCCGTACTCGGTTGTGCTGTGTAATCCGCACCTCGACACAGCTTCGGTCGAATTTGAAGACCTGATTGACTGGGTCGTTCAGGAGCAAGCAAAGTCTTGAGCGACGCCAGGACTGGCTGGGGTTGATCCACTTTTCTATGCCATCTTGCGCTTAGGCGATCGTGCCGTTCGGGATTCGCAGCTAGGCTGGAAGTAGCGTGTCGCCAATTGGAATGGCAATGCGTCACAGGCAGCACCAAGGATGAACCCTGCTGATGCGATCGCCCCTGTGCCTGGCTAGCGCAAGTCCCAAGCAGGCGACTGCGATGCTGGTCTAACTTCAGGGGCAATCGATCGGGTTGCGATCGCCCGACTATCTCGGCGTTGACAGGTCAACGCCGAGATAGTCGGTTGGGTCGTCTTGCCCGTAAGCAAAATAAGTCAGCGATCGCTGGTAGAGCAGGGCGAACTCGGTCAGCTCGATCACATCGACTCGGCGCTCTCCCGATTCACATTTAGACACGTAGGACTGCGGGACGTTGAGCTGTTCTGCGACTGCTTGCTGCGTCAAGCCAGCAGCGCGGCGGGCAGCTTTGAGCCGTTGCAGAAATGCTTGGTAGCGCTGGGAGTAAACGGAGCCGCTCATGAAGAGCAAGCTACAGGTGCTAGCAAAATATCCCAAAACAGGATATTTTGAACAAGCAATCTGATTGTTTTCCCGTTTCCTCTCGGCTTTTCCGCCTTGCAACGCTGGCGCTGCAACTGAACAAAAAACATGGCGGTAAGCACTCAGTGTGGCTCGGCCAGAGTCCTCCGAATCTTGAACATGCAGGGTTTCTCAGATGAGTATGCCGCTCAATTTCAATGCCGGAAAGTCCGGTTCGATCGAAGTAACCGAGGACGCGACGCATTTTCTGGTTCGCATTCACCCTGAGGATCGCGATCGGGCGAAGCGGATTACAGGCCGACAATGGGATGGCGATCGCAAAGCTTGGGTGTATTTGAAAGAGCCAGCAACCTATGAAGCGCTGGTGGCGGAGTTTCAAAACGATGCCGATCTCTTCGAGATTCGACGACCTAAAACCAAACGCCCAACTGGAATTGAACCGCCTGTTGAAACAGGCGATGATGAGTTGGAAGAGTTTCCATCTGAATTTGATGCGCCTGACGAGCGCCATACCAATCCGGCCAAGCTGCAAAGTGAAATGGAACAAATCCGCCTGGTGCTTGAGTCGCTTCGAGATGTAGCAGCCAAGCAAGACCGCACACTCGAAGAATTACGCGGTTCTCAAGCAGAACACACGCACCTCCTGTCCCAACTTGAGCGATCGACCGATCAAGCGAGTGAACCGGAAGTCATGGAAGTGCTGCCAGGTCGTCTCGACTTGACTAAGCAAAAGGAAATCGAGTTGCTTGAGCAGGCACTCATCCTGATTGCCAGTTCAATTGTTAAGGAAGAATATCGAGCGTCATTTGTCGATCGGGTCAGCAGGCGTCCTCCGTTAACCAAGCCGATCGAATTTATCGGCAACACGCACGAATTTCTCAGAAGACAACTTATCAAAATCGTTGGAGACAAAGATCCGCGCCAATCATTTAAGAACCTCGTTTACAAGGCAGATCGAGAAAACCTCATTTACTATGAAGACGATCCAGACAACCCGGATGATAAACCAAAATTCATCCTGCTTGCGCTCAATACTCATCGCAATCGATCGACTGGACACGGGCTGGATCTGAGCCAGTGGGACGAGTGGAATCGATCAATTCTCTACTTGATGAATTTGGCTTTGATTTGGTCAAAAGTGATTATTGACCCGGAGAGCGGCAATGAGTGAAGCTGTCCCGATCTGGGAATGCTATCGCTTGCTTGTAAGCGCCAAGCCGGATGAGTGGCGGAGCGTGCTAGAGCGCTGTCTGGAGCAAGTGGGTTCTCCCTACTACTACGACATCGTGGACACTGCCCTACGGGTTTGGGAACGGCATGGCGCAACGATCCAGGTGCCAGATTCACGCTACATTTGCCGCAACGGGTACAAGCTCCAACGAGTTGCCTTCAACCGATCGCCCACCGAAACCCTGATCGGCATTACCCTGACTCGACTGGTGTTTGAACCGGGATCAACCCATCCCACCTATTTTTCCACAGATGAACTGTTCTCGAAGGGCAAATACCCCGAAGTGCTGCGCCATCAGCCGATGCTCGCGGGCATCGATCGCTTGATCGCATTCTTCAACGCGGTGCTAGTGGACAAACCGCTAGAGCGCCACAGCGATCACACGATCGAGCAGCACGCCCACCAGGTTCACTACCAGTTTGGCGATCGGTCTTTGACCCTGACGCAAGTGGTGCAACCACCAGGGCTATCCAGAAACCTACTGAGCGCCGTGCGATCGAGTGCGGCGGCTGTACCTGCCACAGTGCGACTGGGAGTCATCTCCACCAGCGTTCGTAATTCCAATGCTGCTCTCCGCATTGGCACAGCCGTTCGAGATGTGTTGCAAGATTGGCGCTGCTCAGTCTCGCTGACAGATTTGGGCAATGGGAATGCGCTGGAAGCGTTTCTGGCGGATTCGGCATCCGGCCAACCGATCGTGCTGTTTCCACTCGAAGGCAAAAAAGGCGATCGTCCCCCTACCGATGCGATCGAGTGGCTCCAATATCTGAGCGCAGAGCACGTTGCCTTCCAACTATATTCCACCAGCGCCAACCCGCTTTACTCCCGGCATGGGCTGGCGATCGCAACCTTAGCAAAGGCGAATGGGATGCTGTTTGTGGCAGAACCGATCGGGTTTTCTAACTTTCGTCAAAGCTGGTTCATTGGCTTAGATCTCGGTAAAGGGGGGACGAACCAGGGCAAGGTGGTCGCGATTACGCTGAGCAGTCCGGAAGGCAACCTGCAAGCTTACTGGCGAGCGAGCAAAGACGCCGATGAAACGCTCTCGGCTGAAGTCTTGCGCGAAGGTTTATCTTGGATTGCCGCTCAAGCTCAGTCGTTGAGTGGCGATCGCCATCTGTACCTGATTCGCGATGGCCGTAGACCGCACCATGAACGGCTGGAGTTTTACCAGGCGGCATTAGCGGGCTGCGACTTCACGCTGATTGAGTACATTAAATCTGGTTCGCCCTTAATTCACCGTGCGACAGCGGAACCAGAACCTGGTACAACGATTCTGCCGCAGAACTCCGAGTTCGCTGCGCTCTACCCCTGCACCTCGCCGCAGTTTGGCGTGCTGACGACGCCTGTAAAGTTTTGCGCTCCCATCAATCCCCGACAGCACAGCTTGTCTGAACTGTCCTTACTGCTGACGGCACTATGCCACTCGGCTACGCTCTCCTACCAGCCCAGCCGTTTGCCTGCTCCGCTGCAATGGGCAAATGGTCTTGCTCGCCTGTCCTATACTGACCTGCAATTTTCCGGTTGGTCGCACAGACCGAGCAAACTCGTCAACTTCAGAACTCAAGCTTAGACGTTGATTTTGACAGAATTTGGGTCGATCGCCTCGTTCTCATTCCCATCCCTATTGAGTAAAAGCGGATGAACTACCATTCGCGTCGCGCTCGAAACCGTGCGACTGGTAGGGGAAGCTAAATCGATTGTATAGAGACTTGCCTAAGGTGTATGGAGACTTGCCTAAGGAGGCGCGTCGGCGTATAGAGTTTGCGCTGAATCGAGTTCCAGGCAGCATCAGGACTGGGGAAAAATAGGATTCTAGGTGCAGACAGCCCCAGATGCGCGTACACCTGCACGATCGCCACTGTTGCCTGTCCTCGATCGATTGGCTGGGTCAATCGCAACATTTGATTCCAGCGTTTTCTTGCTTTACGGCGATCGTGCGACAACTGCTGTCGTTGCTCAAGCGTGAGGGTTTCGATCATTGGGTGAAGATGTTGTTTGCTCACCTCTGTCTTAACATCTAGCTAAAGGTTTCAAGTCTTTGAAATCTTTAGGAAGCAATTTTATATTTATGGGAATTTACTGTTTGTTCGATTTGACTTTTTAATAATAGTTTGAACGCCTACTTGCATTGCTTCAGCTTTGAGATTTATTCACGCCGAAATATCGACACCAATTGTCCAAATAGCGATCGGGAGACCAGTCTACAAAATCTCCTGCCGCTTCAGAATTTAAGATGTAGTTTAAGGCTGAAGTTGCTTCTGGCGATCGCTGATTTTGCAAAAATTCTTTGGTGCGCTCTAAGCCTGCCCCACAAAGCAACTGCACATCGATCGCGCAGGCTAAATCAAATCCTGACTGCTTTGCTTCCCAGATCAGCAGTACATCTTCAAGCCGTCCTCGACTGAAGAGTTGAACGCAGCACAGCAGGGCTAAATCGTCTTCGCGATCGCCTGCTTGCGATCGTTCAAGCTCAATTTCACACGCTAACGTCCGTCGAATTTCTGGAAGCACATCATCAGCAGGATGCAAGCCATAACGCTGAATACTTTCTTGCCAGTTCATTCGTCTCGATTACTTTTGAAGTTGGAAACCGCAATCAGTTCAAGCTTTTCTGCTTCGCGATAGTCAATCAACACCAGCCACTAAAGCCATGACGGGCAATAATTAAATCGCTTGCCCGCTTGTGCTTGCTGCTCTAGGGCATTCCAGCGTTTGCGATCGCGACGTTTGGGTGGCTGAAAGCCAATGCCCATGTTCAGCATCGGTTGGCGACACTGCGGACAAGGCGGACGCTGCCGATCGGCGACTGCTTGAGAATCGTAGAACGCTTGAAGTGAGCAATATTGCTGCATCTGTTCATCGGTGAGTCGCTTGCGAAACATTTTGCGGCAGGCAAAGCAAGTATAGTGCTGCGGATACGATTCGAGCCGCTGAGCGATCGAATTTTGATAGCGTTTCCAGTTCGTTTGAGTTTTCATAGTTCGATCGCCTGCTAACAGTTCAAATGGTTGAAATTCAATCGATCGCTAAAGCTTAAATGCAAATTAGTTGAATGAAAGTTCCAGCACTCGACGGGCGATCGTGTAGCCGACCGAAATCGACTTGCTCGGATCATATGTGCAAGAATGCGCTTCAAAATAGGCAGTCGCAAGCGGTAGCCAGCCCACAAAAAAACCTGCTCCGCCGCAGATGGTGCAGCCGCCATCGCCACCGCGCGTGATGCCACTTTCTGCCACGAGTTCCGACTGATACGGGTCTGAGGCGATCGACAAGCCCAAAGCGTTCGGCTGCTGATGCGCGATCCAGTCTGCTGTAAATCCCTGCGGTGGATACTCAAGTTCGCCTGCTGAAAGCGCCCACTGCCGTCGCCATGCGGCTTCTTCTGGGTTGACATCGGTGGGGTAGCGATCGCAAGGAACATGATCGCCCCAGCGAAACAGCGTGGATGCACCACCGCCACAAACATACTCCCATTCATCGGCAGTCGGCAATCGAAAGCCAAATCGTCTGTATTGCGCTGCAACTTCGGCATGAGTGGGATTTGTCGCACGTTCGGCAATCACTTCCCCGTTTGCAGTTGGGCGACTGCGAATTCTCCTGTTGCCTTGCACAACTTCAACGTGCCGCAATCCGTACTCTTGCAAGATGTCTTGCACTTGCGGGTCACTGCTGTCGATCGCCTCCCAACCGATCGCGCTGGCTATGGTTTCGATCAGTAAGGGAGGCAGCACGGTTTGTCGGATCGGCAAGGTAGCTGCGGCCAGATGTTCCGTCAAGCTCATGTCCAGATCGTAGGCGGCTGTGGTGTCCTGCCAGCTTTCGAGTTCATCGATGTTGGGCTGCCACAAGTAAGCATCAAACCCGATCGACACTTCGCCGCCCGGAATCAAGGTAAAGGTCGCATCTCCTTGCTGATACAGCGCAACATGATGTTCCTCTTCGCCCAGTTGGTAGCGCTCGATCGAATGGAACGCGAAACCTGTGGGCAACTGTATCGCCAACTGTCGAGCTAGCACTTGGCGATCGCTCAAACACATGGCCTGCCATTTTTCCCGTGATAAATCCATTGCCTCATTGTCAACCGCCTGGATAATTCAGTTTAACCAAGCGACGATTCAGTGCGGGTCGATCGCAAAGTTGATTTGAATCCATTCAGCTAGATTGACCGCCAAGCAGCGGGCATCACTCCACTGCATACTGCCCATGCCAATCAGATAGACAGGGCTGTCGAGGTTGCCCTGTGAAATCAAAATGCCGCGCCCACCACCATCATCACCAATCATCAAAAAGTCAGGTAGATATTGCGCCACTTCATAGGTGATGTTTCGCTCGGCAAGTTCATCGGTGCTATACAGCAGCAAGCTATAGTGTTCTGCCTGAGCCGTTAGGCCGTTTGTGCATTGAAGCAGAGCGACGTAGCAGGGTGGAAAAACGCATCCTAAGGTGGCTTGTGCGGCTTCGAGCGCGGCTGGCGTCGCGGCAGCATTGGTCGAGGCAAAAGCATGAATGCGATCGCAATCGATTTGTGTCATCGAACAGTCAAGGTGGTTACATAAGAAATTCGCAAATTCGGGGTGATTACCGCTCATAGCTAAAACACAACTTTCAAGCTGGAAGCAAAGCACGATCGCCTCTACCATTGGCTGTGCTTGTGTGACACGATCGAAGACGAAGTTACTTGTCGTCATCAACCATGACTGATGCTCTGCGCCCCGATGAACTGCAAACAGTTAAACCGCTGCTGGAAACCGAGGGCTATGGCCTAAAGGCGATCGCGGCCTTGGAGCAGCAAGAGACGTTTGCAGATGCATTCTACGCGCTATGGACAGAGACCTATGGCGCACCGCCGACGTTTGGCGATCGCGTCTCTCTGTGGCAGTTAACGATCAAGCGGGTGCGGCAGGAAGTATGCGGTGAGGATGACAGTTTTCGTACAAAAATGAGGGAGTACAAGAAAAGCCCAACCAGTGCGCCGCTGCTGACGGGATTGATTGTTTCGCTGGTGAGTATGTCGGGCTTGCCGATCGATCCGGCGATCGCGACAGTGATTGTGCTGTATGTGCTGCATATTGGGCTAGATGTGTTTTGCGAGTACACAACCCCACCCAATAGCAGTATGCCACCTAGTCAGAATGACACACTATAGTAAGTGTTATGTATTAGGTTGAAATAAAACTTTTAGCTCTTCTACAGTTATGTTGAATTGAGCTTGCCTCAAAATAGCTACGACTGCTTCTAGTAAACTCTCGTCTTGAGCCAATTGATAAAGACGATCAAAGTTATTTAGAGCAGCTAATAAGTCATGGTCATCGTTGCACTCAATGACGATCTGTAAGCTTCTCAAGTAACAATCTTTAGCTTCGTCTAGCTCTCCCTTTTCTTCAGCTACCCTACCTAGTCCTTGATAAATGCTTGATTGAGAGAAGTAATCAGCATATTTAATTCCGATTGCAAGGGCTTGTCTGTAGCAGGCTCTGGCCTCATTAAATTCCCGAAGTTTCAAAGCAACAACACCTAAGTTACTATAAATTAATGCCTGCTTGTTCAGAGCATCGTGCTGAATATAGATATTAAGAGCTTGTTGATAGTAACCCTTGGCTTCCTCAAACTGTTGCAATCTTAAAGCAACAACACCCAAATTATTGTACGTTCCTGCCTGCGAGAAATAGTCCTCATTTTTAAGATTTATTTCAGAAGTTTGCTTGTAATAAGTCTTAGCTTGCTCTAACTCTCTTGTGTCCTGAGCAAGAACACCTAAATTATTATAAACCATTGCTTGGTTGCGTCGATTGCCATATTTAACAAAAACTTCAAGAGCTTGATCGTAATATACTTTGGCTTCATCAAATTGTCGCAAACCCTGGGATGCTAAGCCTAATTGAAAATTAAGAACAGCGACAGCAAACTGTCTACTCTCTTCGGGTATAATAATATTTCGCTGTAATAAATTGCCTAACTCTTCACAAACATCTTTAGCAGCTTGATAGTTTTTAACATTTATATAGCAGTTACCCAAATCTAGCAGAACCTGTTCTACTTCCTCGCCAATTGAGGTTAATAGTAAATTAGTAGAATAAGTGTTCTTCACTCTGCTCCAAATTAGTTCTAATAGCTTCAGTTGATTTTGTGCATCTCCTCTCGAATCCAAATAATCAAACAAACAGTAGTAAATCTTGATACTCTGTTGTTGCTCTAAGCAAATCTGCAACGCATTAAAGAGGTTTTCGTAATCCAAATAACAGAGAAAGAGACCTAGTTTTCTTTGTCCCAAATCTTTTGACTTTATTAATCCTCTATAATTAGCTGCTAATTCTTGATAGTAGTTTTTGAATCCTTCGCACAGTGCTTGATCCATTTCTGCACTTTCCTGACGCAGACGAGTTTTGAGAAAATAGGGAAGTACAGGTTGAATTGTGAGTGATCTTAGCTGAACTGATTCTAACCTTGATGCAATCTTATGAGGAGATAGTAAACCCCATTTGATTGCTTCTTCAATAGTAATGTCAAATTGATTGAAATCACAACTACGAAAGTGCTCAAGCTGTTTCAATTGATTGATGTATTGTGCAATGTGGTTGCGAGTGATGATGCCGTTGAAGGGAGCAAGACAGAGTAATAACTTTTGGGCTTCCGCTGAGAGTTGACTATGGGAATACTCGACGCACTTGAGGATGCTTTGCGTTTTGTCGTCGCTGGCTCGATCGAGACTCACATCAGCCGCCTCAAGCGCCTGCAAAATCTCGGTCGGGCTTTGCCGCTGCAAGTTGGCTAACACCACTTCGATCGCCAGCGGATAGCCTGCTAGCAGCTTCAGCAGCCGCTTAAAGTCTTGGTCTTGCACGATCGCCGCAATGCGTTTCGGGTCTCGTACTTGGCGATCGAGTATCTTGGTGGCAAGTTCGGTTTGCGCCTGTGGGTCAAGGCCGTGCAGCTCGTAGCGGTTCGATCGATACGCATCTTGCAACCATTCTTCTTGGCTGCGCGACCCCAACACCACACGAGTTTTGCCGCCCGCCAGCCGCTGCAAAAAATCTCGCAGTTTCGTTTGCTCCGCAACGAGTAGCGTGTTTTGAATTGCTAGCGGTTGCCCCGTCACCGACTCCAAATTATCCAACATCAAAATGTGATGCTGCTCATTAAGCGTTTTGATCAGCTTGCCCAGTTGCGCGGCTGGATTCATGGCCTGGAACCTGGCTTGCTCTTCGCGTCCATACAGACGGCTACTGATTTCAAACAGGATTTGCTCGACTGTCCAAGCCTTTGTGTCGTAGCCAAAATAGAAGACGCGATCGGCAAAGCGCGTCGTTTGCCACCACGATCGCAGGTAGGTCAGCAGCGTCGTCTTACCCGTGCCGCCCATACCCTGTACCAGCAGCACGTTATGTTGCAGTAGCGCTCGCTCTAGCTTGAGAATGTCTAAGTCGCGTCCGACAATGCCATATTCGGGCGGCGTGAAACAGGATTGTGCTTCAAGCTGCTCGTAATACTGCTCCTCTTCCGCCAAGCTAGGCGATCGCAGTTTTAGATCCACCGTTTGATTGCAGTAGACGACGGGCAGCAGCCAATCTTCCAGGTCTTCAGTCTGGTTGAAATAAACTTGGCGCTGCTTATTGTGGAACAGTTCGCGCCTGCCGAGCCGTAGCGCCTCGGTCATACCCTGCTGATCGAACAGTTGGCGATACACCTGCGCCATCATTAGCTTGGCTGCCGAAACCGTGACCGAATAGCCCATCGCCACGACCATTTGCATCCCTGCTGCCATCAGCCGACTGCCCAGACTCGTCTCGCGCTGGTCTTCGGACTGCCCCGATCGGCTGGACTGCCGAATTTGCTTCCCGGACTGGCAGGCGTTGAGGATGCACACCGGAATTCCTGCTCCTGTCAGCAGATTGGCGACATCAGCGGCCTCGACCGGATTCGCCTCACCGGGACGATCGCCCTCGAAAAACAGAAACGCCTTGACACCCTCATAATCTTTCAGGGGCGACTGAGCATAGCCCATCTGGTAAACAAGCTGACGTTTCGCGATGCCTGCTTGGATGTGTTCGTAGCTTGCCAGTATTCCATGCAGGTCGAAGTGGATGATGTGATAGAAGTTCTGCTTGTCCGCCTGCTGCAAATGCCGCGCCAGCGCCTCAAACGTGCCCGGACGCAAAATCTCGATGTTGACGCGCAACTGTGCCGTCTGAATGGCCTCAACCAAAGGCCGCGAGATCGTGCGGTAGCCCACGTCTTTTTCTTCATCCGGTCGCGCCGTCACCACAAGCAAATTGACAACTGGAGAAGGACGCACACTGGCTCGCACTGGCTGCGGCCTCAAATGCTTCCGTGTGATGACACACTCGATCGCGAGCGGCCTCGGCCACTGCGGGTCTGCGATCGCTTCCCAGTGCAGGGCATGAAACTCCGGCGATCCCTCAATCTCAATCTGCACTTGATGAAGCTGATTTCGCAATTGTCGATACTCGCTGTAAACATCAGGATCAGCGCGAAACACCTGCTCAAATAGTTGTCGTCCGTAGTCATTGATTTGAGCAACCGCTTGATCTTTCTTGGTTCTGTCAATGAAGGGAAACGTAACCCACTCCTCGAAATACCATTCCAGCAACGCTTCAGCTTCAGGAACGCTGGCAAACGGATCGGTAATCGTGATGAAATAGCGCACTCGCCCATCAAACGTGAGTTCTGCTGCAAATCCGGTTGCTGTGGCGTGATGCTCACGGATGGCGATCGTCGGCATGGCGGAGCCAAACAAGGGTAGGTGGTCGAATGTGCCAATTCTAACGGCTGCGAACCCAGCCGTCTTGAACTTGCTAGTAGCGCGTCGATCGGATAGCGAATGCAAGAGCGAAGTGAAGATCTTATGTAACTTCTGCTGGTTCGGTAATGTAGGGCGGTTACATAAGAAAACGACTGCTAACCAATCCAAAAGCCGCGTACTTCAGCAATCTCCAACATCAATTTCTTATGTAATATCAAATCCGGTTGATTACCCATGATTAAGTGCCACTGCTAATCAGCCAACCGCCGCTGCCCACCAATGAAAGCTGGTTAGCCCCTTGATCAGATCACGCCGCTTGAGCAGCACTCGACAGCGGTGGGCAG
>NZ_JACJPO010000006.1 GCF_014696105.1 Microcoleus sp. FACHB-1515 | reverse complement strand
TTGACGTATTGCTTAATAGGATGTTCTGAACATCCTATTAAGCAATACGTCAACTCCCGATCGCTTATAAGCAATTTGTATCATTTAACCTCTATTTGAATTACTTATTATTGTATTGCTTGCACGATCGCTCTCTAGCGCTTTTAGGGTACTTTCCACTACTTGCAATAATCGCTCAAATCTATACACAGAGCGGCTTTCAGCCATTTTTAGGTTCGACCGCACCGCTTAACCCAAAGCACTAAGCAATTCAAATGATTAGCAATTTGTATTAAATAATTCAAATATGCAATACAATTGCGGCTAGTCGATACAATCTGCTCATCTAGTTCACTATTTTGGATTGCTTCATTTCGAGTTCTATAAGCAATTTGTATCGATTGAGTGTTTGCCGCCAGACCCTGATCGATTGCCTGTGCGCGGCGGCGACGATTCTGTTCTCGCAAGCCAAATCCATTGCACGGTAACGATCGCAGCAATTGAGCCATCGCCCTAGCCAAACAATGCGAAGGGATAGACCAGTAGCAATTCATATCAACAACCAATACAATAAGCGATACAATACAGTTAGCTCAACGCAGTAGACCGCTCCACTGATCCACGCTCACCTTCATTGAATCATGGGTAAACGCACCTGGCTCAATACTCAGCTTGCCAATGAATTCTTGCCCGCGATCGCCCAGTTGCCCGACTCCGAAGCGGGACATCAGCAAGCGATCGACTTAGCCGCACAGCTTCGCCAATCCTGGGTCGATCGCCATTTCACCCAGATCTCTCAGCTTCAGCCGTTGTTTGACCAAACCCGCAGCCAAATCAAAGCCAAGTTTGGGGCTGACCATTTTGCCTTGAAATATTTTGGCCTGACCACAGAGGAATACACCGAACTCAATAACCAGAAGTTGCAACGCACTGCCGATCGCAATGAGGACGTGAAACAAATTGACCAACCGGATGCGATCGTGGCAAAAGCCGTTGCGCTGATCGAGGACTCACCGCATTGGTTTGACCTCGCCGCAGCGCTGGCCGTCCTGACCGGACGGCGATCGAGTGAGATTCTGGCAACCGCTCAGTTTGAGAAGGCGAGCCAGTGGAGTGTGCGGTTCACCGGGGCACTCAAACGGCGGGGCGAGCGGCAAATCCTCAGCTTTGAGATTCCCACGCTCACCACTGCCGATCGCGTCATTGCGGCCCTAGCAAAGCTACGTCAGCAACTGCCCGATGCGGTTGCTCTGACGCCGGAAGAGATTAACCGCAAGTACGGCGATCGCGTGGTGCAAGCCTGCGAGCGTCACTTCGCGGGGCTGGTTCCACCCAGAGGGCAAGACAACCTCTACACCCACTTGTTTCGCGCCGTCTACGCGACGATCGCCACCTTTTGGTATTGCCCGTCCTGGGTGGAGCCGACCGAGTACAAGGCGGCGATTCAAGGCCACTATGCCGTTTTAGACGAAACTGATCCGACGCTGCGGCGATCGCTCACCGCTTCGCGTCACTATGCCGACTATGAGATCGCGGATGCGGTCATTGCTCAAGCCGGGGGCAAGCGCAAGGGCATCAAGCTAGGGCACGGCGGCATCCAACCGATCGCCCGCTTCCAGCGACCTGACGCCACAGCAGCACCCGCACCACCGGAAGCCCGCTCCACTTTGCAACCGCAAGCCATGTCCCACTCCGCCGCTCCCCAATCCAGCAAAAGCAAGCGCACACCCAGAAAGAGCGTGTGGATCAATTACCAAGAGGAAAATCTCGTCCAGCAAGTGCTATCGCATTTTGGCCCAACCGACACAACAGAAGCCAAAATCGCCGCCATGTCCCGCTGGTTGCATTGGTCACTGGAAACACTCGAAACGGTCGCGCCACCCCAATCCGCTGCATCCGATGCCGCCGAGCAAACGGCGATCGTCACACCCGCAACCACGCCCGATCCACGACCCACTGAGCCGACGACGATCGCCGCGCCGCCCCCACAGGTGCAAGCCCCAGCCGCTGAGGTGGACGAACTCAAGTCGATGTTTACTCAAACCCTGGCGATGTTTCAGGCGTTGATGCAAACGCACACGCAGCTCAGCGCCACACCCACAGGGGATCATGGCCTTGCGCCATCGCCGGTTGCGGACACCTTGCGCCCTGACCCCGCGCCGCACAGTGGCACAGTGGCAAGCGATCGTCCACCCAAACCGGACACAGAAGCAGCGACGAGCGCCACCGCCGCCCGCACTCAACGTCAACCCAGCCGCTCGAAGTCGCCAGAAAAGGCCACTGCCACCGCTGCCCTCACACAGCAAATTCTCCAGGCGATCGACGACATTCAACACTACAACCTGTATATCGACCAAACACAGCAACCCCACAAGCTCAAGCGCGAGATTACAGCCAATTTTCTCAAGGCACTCACGCCCAACCAGCGCTTAATCAACCGCATTTTGGAGCAGCAGCAACAGGCGATCGATCAACACCACCACCAACTGCACATTCAGCCTGGGCACAACAGCAGCTACCGCGAAAAAATCACACTCGCACAGGTGCAGCAATCCCTGCGATCGGGCAAGGGGACAGGTCAAGATTGACGCTCCAGACCCGCAACGCTGCCCCAATCCAATTAAGCAATTCATGCAGCAATTGGATTGCTTAGTGCGAAGCAATCCAATTGCTGCGTCAAGGTGTGGCACAGTCCCGATTCACACTAGTCTCAGTGGGAGCGCTGGGGCCGTGCCATTGGCTCAGGCGGCTTTGCACCCTTGCCAGCGCGTTGGAGCCGGCGATCGATTGTAAAGTCGGCTCAGAAATCGCCCCAATCCGCGCCTTTGTCCCTGCATCGCATCTTTCGTTACAATTCAATCGCAATCAGCGCGGCGATCACCCTACTGGCGACCCGAATTTCAGGTCAAATTTGGCCTCACTCACCGATCAAGCATCACGCTCAGGCAATCGAGCGGTGACACCAGTTGCCACATCGCCCTGAGATCTTGCAGCCGCTGCCAACCCCGCCAGAGACTTTGCAGCCCCGCGCAAGTGCCCAATGCGCCACCCAATTGACCGATCCACACCAGGCACTCGCCCAAACTCGGCGCTCGTGCCGGGGGTGTGTTCGTTTGATGCACATAGCAATACAACGCTTGCCATTCGGCAGGTTCGAGCTTGCCGTCGATCGAGCCATCCGGATCAGTCCGTGCCCCATACGCCAGCCACATCAGTCGCCATGCCACAACTGCGTAACACGCCAACGCTCGCTCTAGTCGGTCTGAACGCTTCAGTTGCAGCGTTTCCAGGCGACACCCCGATTTAAGCAAGTAGTGATAGCGTTCGATCAGCCACCGATAGCTGTACCACGTCAAGCACTGCTGCGCCATCGCGAAGTCGGGCACATCCAGCGTCGTCAGCAGCAACCAGCGGATCGGTGCTTCGTGGCTGGGCGGCGGCTGCATCTCTTCGGCCAGAATCGCGCTGACGGCGATCGGTGCAAGCTGGCTCAAATACTCTGGGGGGTGCAACCACAATTGAGTGAAGCGCACGCTGACGACGGCAGTGCGGGCGGCACGGCGCGGTGTCCGTTGCAGTGCCAACCGAAATGCACCCTGGCACTCACACGCCGCAACGGTGGCGAATAGGGCGGCAAAATCCTCATCGGCCTCGTTACTCGTCGTTTGTCGATCTTGGGCAGCGCGAATCAGAAATTCACTTTGAGTCGATCGCGCACAGGCGAATAGTTCATAAATGTCCGCTTCGCGATCCCCCACCGTCACCACCCGTGTACGATCGCCCACCAGTTGCTGCGTGATTTCGAGACTCCGCAGCCAGCGCACGCTCTCTTTTTGCGCGATCACCATCCGCCGCTGATCGTCGCGCTTGCGGCACTTGGGTCGCGCCCACACTTCCTGATGCAGCACACCGAGGGGCACTCCTGCTGCACTGGCGGCCAACACGCTATGCACTTTCAGCCCACGCGCTCGTGCTTTGCTGATGCTGCCTAATCCCTGCGTCGATCGATGATGGCTGTAGTCCAATTCGGTTGTGTCTTGGATGGCAAGCACCGTTGTTTCTTGGGCCATCCGCTCGACCGACCGGACGGCATGAGCGCGAATAATCGCAGCCGCATCCACCCGCCGATTCGCCCAAAAGTCATACATCCCCTGCATTGCAGCTCGATCCCGACTCGCTTGCGGCACACTGGCATTCGGCTTGGCCGCCAAGTCTTCCACGATCGCTATCAGCCGTCGAGTCCGGCGCAAGTCGCCTAAATCGGCGGCCTCAAGTTCCTCGCTGACCCAACTCATGACAATACTCTCTGGCTGGATGCACACGCGACGACACCCGCGCTCGATCGCGATCGAGCAAAATCAGCAACGCTCAAAACCAGTGCTAAAAGCGCCTCACAGCCGATTCTACTTGCCACTTTTGCCGTAAAATTCGCGTCCAAACCAGCCATCCATGCGGCAAAAATACCGCATATGCACATAGCATTCTTATCTATACCTGTATATTCCTTATCCATATCCACATCCTTATCTAGCCCTATATACCCCTGATCGCATCAGACAATCGCGGACAACCATCCGCAGCCAAACTCGATCGCACCCGCGCAGCCAGCCGCAAAAAGTCCCCACTCGCCCCTAGATGAAGCTTTGTATTTTTTGTCACTCTGCTAAATCACCAAGCGCTCGCCCCTTCTGCATTAGACCCGTGTAAAGCACTTCGATCGGCCTTCTCCTTGAAATTGCAATCTTTTGAGAGCGCTCGTCACATTCGATCGCCAACGGTTACACCAGCTATGAAGAAGTGTTGCAACGGCGGAAATTGAACTAGAAAAATTAAAATCTAAACTCGCTCAAACTATTACCCCGCAACCGTTTGAGCAATCGAGAAAATTGTTAAGAAAAATGCGATTAACGCATAGTACTTGGAACCTTCCACCATTCGTCGTCATATTGCTAACGTTTGCAAAGCGTTTGGATTCAGCAACATTGAAGGCGAACATTACTCCTACCGGGAAGAACTCGTTGACCTGTTTGCTCAGCATCGATCGGAACTGGTTCATCCGCAATTAGTGGGTCAGGGAAAATCCGCTATAGAATTTCCGGGTAGTCCACTAACGCTAAAATCGCCGCTTTATGTTGAGCGTCCGCCGATCGAAAAACAGTGTCTTCAAGAAATTCGCAAACCGGGCGGCTTAGTGCGAATTCGCGCCCCGCAACATATGGGTAAAACGTCGCTTCTGCATCGAATTTTAGCAGGAGCCAACGAGATGAATTTTGCAACGGTGCGGCTGAATTTGCGGCAGGCAGAAGCAGCAG
Organism: Microcoleus sp. FACHB-1515; assembly: GCF_014696105.1. GTDB lineage: Bacteria > Cyanobacteriota > Cyanobacteriia > Elainellales > Elainellaceae > JAAUTJ01. The sequence continues at coordinate 40,956 of NZ_JACJPO010000006.1, read as the reverse complement.
TCTTGACGGATTTAGATACATTTTTGCGATGGTTTTGCATCAATCTTATCCGCAAGCTGAATTTATCCGTTCAGATTGAAGATTACTGGGATAGCGATCGGTTTGGAAGCCTGGTAAGCTGCACGACTTCTTTTCAGTTCTGTCTTTTAGAGCAACTGCATCAGAATTTAGTTTTGGGATTGGATGAAGTAGACTGGCTATTTGAATTTCCGCAAATCGCACAGGGATTTTTTGCATTGCTGCGAAGCTGGCACGAAGAGGCAAACAATCTACAGGTTTGGCAGCGATTACGATTGGTCGTCGCTCATTCTACTGAAGTTTATCTACCGCTCAATTTGAATCAATCGCCTTTTAATGTCGGATTGCCGATTCGCTTATCGGAACTGACGATCGATCAAATCCAGCAGTTAGCAAAACACTATGGTTGGAACGGTTCAGCAGCAGCAATCCAGCAAATCGTTGCAATGGTCGGGGGGCATCCGTATCTTTTGCAGTTGGCGTTTTATCATCTGCAACAAGGAATGACGCTGGAAGAACTACTGCGAACGGCTCCAACTCAAGCCGGAATTTATCGCGATCATCTGCGGCGTCACTGGCAGGTTTTGCAAAACTATTTAGAACTACAAATCGCCCTCGATCGCGTGATTGCCAACGAGCCGCAGGGAACCAGTCTCGATCCGATTCTGGCCTACAGGCTGGAGAGTTCCGGGCTGGCAAGACTGGATGGCAATCAAGTCAGGCTAAGCTGTGAACTGTATCGTCGGTATTTTAGCGATCGATCGTGAGCTTAAATATAGTTCCCTGATTGTGTTTGCCGCCCATTAACGTTGTGCCGTAGAATGTGCCCTCAATTTCAATTAGGCTGTTGGGCTGGCTGCCGTTGCCTCCGGTGAAGTAGCCGAGCGGAGTAAGTTCTCCCTGAGGTGTGAGGCGAAAAACCATGCCGGGGTCGGGGGGTTCTGGTCCGATCGCTGTGCCGTAAAAGTTGCCGTCGCTGCCCTGAATCAGGCGGTTAAACAAAAAGTTGCGATCGAGGGTGGCGATCGTCGTCTTTTGTCCATCCGGCGTTAAACGAAAGAAGTTGCCGAACAGCGTCACGCCGTAGAAGTTGCCGTCCTGCGCTTCTACGAGGCGACTCGGATAGGCATCGCGGCTGGGGTTGTCATTTAGCCCTACAAATTGAGCAAATGGAATCAACGTTTGGTGATTGGTGAGGCGAAAAATTGTTGCTTCGCCATCTGCCATGTATTGTGTGCCGTAAAAATTGCCGTGCGTCACGTAAAATTGCCCGATCGATCCTGAATGATATCGAGTGCCCCTGGAAATCGATCGACCTTGAAGTGAACCAGAGTCGTGAGTTCTCCGGCAGGCGTTAGCCGAAAAATTGTGCCTTGCTCATGGTCGCCGCTCATGTAGGTTGTACCGTAGAAATTGCCGTCCTGCGCTTGAATGAGAGGACGCTGAGGACTAGCGCCGTTTTTGCGATCGAACACCGCTAAGGTCGTCAGTTGTCCGGCTGTGGTGACGCGAAAGACCGTGCCGAACCCCTGCCCATTTGCACCACCGCCCGAAGTTGTGCCGTACAAATTGCCATCGCGCCCCAAAATTAGCTCTGCCTCCGGGTTGTAGCCTTGAGTTTCGCCATGCAGATGCACGATCGGCTGAATCTGGCCGTCCGGCGTGAGGCGAAAGATGACTCCGGGGCCAATTCGTCCGCCTTCGGTGATGCCGTAAAAGTTGCCGTCGCTCGCCTGAACTACTCCTAACGGGTTGCCGCCGTTGTCACCTTGAAAGTGAGCGATCGTGGTGAGTGATGCCTTCTGGAAATCTGAAGATGGAGTCGTTTCAGCAGACGGAGTGGATGAGGTAATGTTGTTCGGTTGACACGCGGATAAACCTGCACATAAACTCAGCAAAATGAGGACAAGAGGATGAAGGACAGAAAGCTTTTCCACAGTTTTTTCGCAGTGAAAACTATTGAGTGAACAAGGTTGAGATATTGCCGCGAAACGAAGGTTCTGTGCAGGTTGTTCCTTCACGACAAAGAAGATTTGCCTCAAAGGTGCGATCATCAATCCACTTAAAGCTGCTTAAATCCGCAGTTGCTGCCGTTTGTTCAAACATTTTTGATTCCCCAGTCTGTAAATCGAGCGCAACAAACCAGGACACACCCTCCATCGATTCAACAAACAGGGCATATCGCTCATCGCTCGTCCACTGCACCCAGTTGAGTCCGCCGTATTTGGCAATATCGATCTTTTGAGCGGTTTCTGACTGGCGATCGACCAGATACAGCGACCAGCAAAGTCCCGATTCATTGGTTGTGCCTTCACAGGCTTTCACGATATTAAATCGACCGGATGGAGACGAATCAGAAATAATCAGCCGTTGAGCATCAGTAACATCGCCATTGCTGACATAGCTCACCGGAATTTCTGTGAGTAATACCTTGTCTTGATACAATAGCTTGCCATCATTGCTAAACGTTAATCCCTGCACGGATTCGCCCTGCAAAATCTCTGCCCATTCTTGAACGCCTGCCAGTTTGGGAAGGCTTGGGGAGTCTGCTGGATTGGACGGAGAGGGCGCGACTGTTTCAGAATCGGGTGAAGTCGTTTCAGGCTGCGATCGAGTCGGCGTAGCAGTGCATCCGGCGATCGCAGCGCTCAGCATCCAGCAGCCAAACACACAGGCGATCAACTGTTTTTTGCGGCAATTAAAATTCATTTGGGTTGCTCTCAATGGGCTTATAGCAAATCAATGCGGCTGTCGTGAACCCAGCAGTTGCCGTCGGGGTTATGGAACCAGGATTCGCCATTGCGATCGACTTGACGGCGATCGATTTCAACCGATGATCTGCCCGGAAAGCGAGTTACGACCCTACCCCAGGGTGCAACGCGGCAGTTCGACTGCTCCTGCTGACTGCCTGCAATTCTGCCCATCCGGGGAAAGACATCGGCATCGTCAGGCAGATTATCGCGTTCGTGGTAGATATTATCTAGAGGAACTCGGCTAGAATTGGGCGATCGTTGCGCTACGGTGGGCAGTTGCAGGGCGATCGCAATGCCTACAACGGTGCTGCCCAAGAGGAACGTTTTAAGCAAAGCGTTGAATGGTTGCTGCATGATTTCAATCCAGGTTTTTCAGGATGTGACTTCACGTTTGAAGCTGAGGTTTCCAGCTTAGCGACATGATTTGAAAGAGATGGGTTTGTGCAGAAAAATGATCACACGGCCTTTTCACCGAATTCGCTATTTCCGGGAACAAAACCGCAACACTGTGCATTCTTCTACACAGATTCATCGGTTGGTTTACCTTTCATCTACAGTGAAATAGTCATAGATATTATCCCACTCGTGTTTTGATGAGTTACGAATATCAGGTTGGGGGAAGTTTAAGGATTGATGCTCCCAGCTACGTCGAACGACAAGCAGATCAAGAACTCTATGCTGCATTAAAAGCAGGACAGTTTTGCTATGTGTTTAACTGTCGGCAAATGGGCAAATCGAGTTTGCGAGTTCGCGTGATGCACCGTTTGCAAATGGAAGGAGTTTGCTGTATTGCGATCGATATGACGCGAGTGGGAAGTGAGCATCTAACTCCGCAACAGTGGTATGAACGAGTCGTTTCAGAACTATGGCGCAGCGCGAATTTAATTGGCAAAGTCAATTTGAAAGCCTGGTTGAACGCTCCTCCCTCTCTGACTCATATTCATCTACTCAGTACATTTATTGAGGATGTACTTTTACTGCATTTCGCCAATCAGCCGATCGTTATTTTCATTGACGAAATTGATAGCGTTCTCAGCCTTGAATTTGCAATCAATGACTTTTTTGCGTTAATTCGTTCTTATGCAAACGATCGAGACGATGTGAAGGCGCTGACGTTTTGCCTACTGGGTGTTGCCACTCCTTCTGATTTGATTCAAGATAAAACCCGCACCCCTTTTAATGTCGGTCAAGCGATCGCGCTTAACGGCTTTCAATATGAAGAAGCAACGGTTCTGGCTGAAGGCTTAGCTGGCGCGATCGCAGAACCGCAAATTGCCCTTCAAGAAATTCTAGATTGGACAGGCGGACAGCCTTTTCTGACGCAAAAGGTTTGCCGTCTAGTCATCGAATATTGGCACTCATCGCCCCATCACCACCAAAATTTAAAAGCTAAAATCGCTCACCTGATCCACACCCATCTGATTCAACATTGGGAAACTCAAGATGAGCCAGAGCATTTACGAACGATTCGCGATCGCCTGCTTCGCCACGAAAAACAAACCAGCCGACTGTTAGGTATCTATCAGCAAATTTTGCAGCAGAAATCCGTAATTTCCGATGAAAGCTCATCCCAGTTAAAACTGCGCCTATCAGGGCTAGTCGTCAAACAAGAAAATGGTTTGGCAGTCCGAAACTTAATTTATGCCGAAGTTTTTAATCTTCAATGGGTAGAAACAATGTTCAACAACCTTCGTCCTTACGCCGATGCCTTAGCTGCATGGCTTGCCTCTGGAAAACAAGACCGCTCTCGCCTTTTGCGCGGACAAAGTTTAGAAGAAGCACTCGCCTGGGCAAGCGATAAAACCTTGAGTCAGCAGGATGCTGAATTTCTATCGCTCAGTCAGCAGTTTGAAAACCAGGAAACGAAACGCGCCAACGAAATTCTTGCCAAAGCGAATCAAATTGCACAGCGACGGCTGTGCTTGGGAGCAGGAATTTTAGCGGCTGCACTGCTGGCAGCTTCAGGCATTACCGTTTGGTCAACTCGATCGCTGCACCGCGCCGCGCTGATTGGTCAAGCAGAGCGCATGAGTACCAGTGCCCTCGATCAGTTTTCCTATCAGCCCAGTGAAGCATTAATTTCTGCATTAATAGCAGCACATAACTTACAGCAAGCAAGTAATGCAAATTATGCAACAGTCACCCCGATTCTAACATTGCAGTCGGTACTCGATCGCGTTCAAGAACAATCGATCGGCGCAACCAGCAATACAACTGCGCGTCCTTTTGCTGCAAATGGTGGACGAATATTGTTTCATACAGGGTCTACGCAACCTGATCGCACTGACTACAAAATTTTAGATATGGAAGGACAATTCATTCATCAATTTCAGCAGTCAGGAACGGCTGAAAAAGTTGCTCTGAGTCCGGATGGAGAGCGTTTTTTAGCAGTTGAATCGGACGGCACGGCGACGCTGTGGAGTACTGCGGGTAGGGCGATCGCCACCTTTTCAAATTTGCAAATGCCCGTCTTGGGAATTGCCTTCAGTCCGGATGGTCGTTTGTTGGCCACAATCGAACCGGTTGTCGATGCTGCTCATCGCAATAATGCAACCTGGGAACGGCAAATTACAAAACTTTGGAATGATCAAGGAACACAAATTGCCACATTAAATCATCAGTCATTAATCACTGAGTTCAGTTTAGATGGAAAGTATTTGCTTACAGGTGGCGATCGTCAGGTGAAACTTTGGAACAATCAGGGTCAAGCTGTTGCGACTTGTCAGGGGCAGGGTCAAGTCCTCAAAGCTCGTTTCAGTCCAGATAGGCCATCCGTCTTGATGATTACTGCTCAAGCAGGAACCGCTACAGTAACGCAGTGTGATTTGAATGGCAGGGTCATGAGATCACTGGAAACTCGATCGCAGGGCACGATCGATGCTCAAATCAGTCCCGATGGTCAGTTCATGGCGATCGGCTCAGAGGATGGTAAACTGCGCCTCTATGATCATCAGGGCAGTTTAATCCGCGAATTTCAAGCGCATTCGGGCGGAATTTATGCGGTTGCCATCAGTCCCGATGGTCAAAAACTGGCGACGATCGGCAGCGATACCGCAACGCAGAACTGGGACGATCGGGTGCGAGTCTGGAATCTTGCTGGACAGCAGGTTACCGAATCGAGATTTCGAGGCTCTGAATATAAGCTAGAGTTCAGTCCTGATAGTAAAACGATCGCTCTTGCTGACACAACGCTTCTGCATTTGGAAACGCCTGGAACATATTATCTTCCGATTTCTCAGCGCGTTTCTACAGTGCAAATAAATCCGGATGGAGAATCATTTGCCGCGTTACTGAATGATGCCACAGTAGAAATGTGGAATTCTCGAACTCAAGGCAATTTGTCACTGCCGTTGAGTGAATCTGGAATCGATAATTTGCGATTTAACACATCAGGAGAATATCTCTTGACGCATAGCGGTGAGAACAGAATCGTAACTGTTTGGAATTCACAGGGAGAGGCGATCGCGAAGCTTTCTGGAACATGGGGCGAAGATTGGCAAAATCCCCTCACCTGGAGCAACCCAATCAGCCCGAATGGGCGGTATGTGGCAACCCTTCAGCCGAATAATGCGATCCAAATTTGGACAACGACTGGAGAAAAAGTTGCAGTAACTTCTCCAATTTCGGGCAAAGTGCAATCGATTGCTTTCAGCCCCAATAGTCAACTTCTAGCAACTGCTGGCGGGCAGGGAAAAGTGCAAATCTGGAATTTGCAAGGACAACTGTTGGCAAACTTTCAAGCGAATTCAAAGTGGGTTGATCAGGTGTACTTCACCGCCAATGGAAAGCAGTTGATCACGATCGCTCCCACCGATGCTGGTGCAGCCGTGCGAACTTGGGACTTACAGGGCAATCCCGTTGATGAAATTCGTGGCGATCGATTTGCGGACGGCGCAACTTTTTCCGATTTGGCTCGCTTTACGTTTACCAATCAAATGAATCAATTTGTTTCTGCTGCTGACGATCGCGCTTTTTTGTGGAATCTTAGCGGTGAAACTGCCACGCTGAGCGGACGACGAGGCTGGTTTATTCCGACTTCGGTTCAAGCGAATGCCGTACAAATTAGTCAGGATGGGCAGCGAATTGCGGCGCTGGGAGGCGATCGTCAAATTCGCGTGTGGGATGGCAGAGGTAATCAAATTGCTCAGTATGAAGGCTATGCGATGTCACTCAGCGCAGACGGTAGAAGTATTGTCGTGATTTCTGCAAACAACACACCAAAACACTATGCAATTCGCGACTTAAACGAATTAATTGAGCAGGCTTGCCGCTGGCTGCGTCCTTCGATCGCCTTAGAAGGCACATCAGAAACTCGTCGAATTTGTAATGTCCCCTGATTTGATATAGCAGTACAAAGTGAATTTTCACCGCCTCTAACTACGATTCGCGCAGAATTCATTTCCTGAAATTATGCGGACAAATGGTACAAATTCTTCATCTGCACTCAGTTTACTTTTAATTTACTATCATTTTCTTGATGTTCTAAGATGGCTACTTCAACCTAAGTCTAATTATTAATTAGGACAACTTACAACTTAATTCAGTTTTCAAGTTGATAAAAGGCGATCGAGATTTATTTGAGAATTCGCCTTTCAACAATTCAGGACAAAGTAACGACGCAAGATCAAGCAAAGAACGCTCGCTTGCCCGCTTGGGACAGACGAACTGCTGGTCAAAACTGTGTAATTTTCTGCACAAATCCTCATGTTATACACCCGCTTGTTTATTCTTGTATTGAGGTTGCGCTGATTATGGAGTCGCCAGCCTTAAAAGTCAATTTGAACATTAGGATGAAGTACCTGTTTTGCAGGTTGTCTCTTTAGCTAAATTTCTCAACTAAGTATTAGCTGCACCCAACATAGAAGTACTAAAAATATTTTTAGATTTGCGATCGATCTAGTCCGAAATTTCTTCTCTTCAAGTTGTTGCTTTAGATGTTACCGCATTCATTAATCTGTAAAAATGATCAACTTTAATACTTATAAAACGGCAAAATCGATCGCTGCTTTCGCGTGTTTCAGTTTCTCAACTGTCCTCAGTGGCAATGTACAAGCTCAAGCTTTACCTTTAATCATGACTCAAGCAACTTCCAACTCATCTGCACTTTGTCGATCCGAGCGCCAGCAGAACCAAGTCACTCTTTTAAATGGCATGTTAGAGCAGGCTGACCAATATATTGCGCTTGGACGATTGGACGAAGCCTCGATCTTGCTGGTGCGATCGCTCCAAACCATTCGAGGCATGGAAAATTCCGCCGACAAGGTCACTTTCATTGAAAGAGTCGTCGGCAGTTTGCCGCCTGACATTGCCTATACCAGTCCGCTCGAACGATTGGTGCGGGCGGTTCCTACCCAAAGCCCACAAGCTGCTTTAGCCGTGATCTCGGCTGCTTATGACACCACTCAAACCGTCAGCAGCGGCTATAGCGCTTCTAAAACCCGGACGCTCACTGCACTTGCCAACTACGCCACTCGCATCGGTCAGCCCGATCGCAGCGTCAACATTTTGGGACAAGCGCTCAACGCCAGCAATTTAATTCAAGGGGCGGAGTTCAAGACGATCGCCCTCAGCAACGTTGCCGAAGCCTACATCAACGCCGGACAAGCTAATGACGCTGTACCGATTTTGGCGCGATCGCTGCAGTTCGCTCAAACCATCACTTCGTCCAATCCTTACCGCAAAGCCAACGCCCTAGAGCGCATCGCCAGCCTCTATGCCCGGATCAATCAGGTCGATCGCGCCCTGCAAATTGTGCGATCGATTTCCATCTCAAACTATCAATCAGAAACCGTACTGACGCTGGTGAACCGTTACAGCGAAGCGGGACAGGTCGATCGCGCTTTGGAACTGCTCAGAACGATTGCATCTGCCGATCGCAAAGCAGAATTATTGGCAATGATTGCCGGACGACTCACCGCTCAACAGCCCGATCGCGCCCGACAGCTTTATGCCGAAGCGGTATCAACGGCACGATCGACGCAAAATGCTCAGGCCGTTGTGACGATCGCAGTTCGCTATGTCGAGGCGGGCGGACTGGTGGCAGCCGCAGAAGAAACAGTGCAGGCGATCGAGAATGCGTTTGTTAAAGCTCCCGCTCAGGGAATGATGGCACTGTTCTATGCCAAAGCCGGACAGAGCGATCGAGCCGACGCTTTGTTGACGCAAGCACTGGCAACGGCGGCAACCATTGGCGAAGCAAGTGAACGCAACAGCGCGATTCAGCAGTTGATTGAGCAAGCGATTCAGGCAGGACGGTATGACGTTGCGCTGCGAGTTGCCCAAACAATTCAGACCGGAGAAGCAATTCCGTCCGATCGCGTTCAGGTACTGATGCAAATCGCCGATCGAGCCATTGCCACCGATCGCTACGATGCTGCCCTGGAAATTACCAATCAGATTCCGTCCAACTTTGCTGGAAATCGCGATCCGCTGCTGCTCAAAATCGCGCGAGGGCTGGCTGAAGCGGGAGAGTTCGATCGCGCTCAGGCGATTGCTCAAACGCCAAGCTTGGATCAGAGTTTTCGACCCAAAACGCTAGCCGCGATCGCCGCCCAAATTCTAAAAGTCTCTGGACAAATTGATCCGGCAACGGTGCTGTTTGAGCAAGCAATCGACTTGGCGAATGCGATTGAGCAGCCGTCTACGCGAGCAGAAACCCTGGCGGCGATCGCCATTGAATATCTGCGGATCAATTTCACGGGTGACGCTCCTCAACTGCTCAATCAGGCCATCACCGTTTCCCAATCGATCGAAAATCCTTCAGACCGAACTGTTTTGCTGCGATCGATCGCTGAGCAGTTGACCGCTGCCAATTACTATCAAGCTGCGCTCCAAATTGCTCAGGCGATTCCTGACTCGACAGAGCGAATTTATAGCCTGAATGCGGCGATCGAAAAAGCTGTGAATGCAGGTGACCTAATCGCTGCCGCTGCTGGGCTGAATCAACTGAATGATCCGGTTGTCAAAACGCGCTGGCTGGTGACGGTGGCCGATCGCTACCGACAGTTGGGCGATCGCACTCAAGCCGCTACCTTTCTCAATCAAGCCTTCCAAACGGCACGAACGATTCCCGGTGCAGAGTCACGAACGATTACAGTGCGAGGGGGTGAACTTCCCTTAACCGGTGAGGACGACCAAGATCGCGGCAGCTTCTTGGCGGCGATCGCGCTCCGGTTTGCCCAAATCAATCAGGTTCCACAAGCCCTTCAGGTCGCGCAAGTGCTGCAAAATCGAGCGGTTCGTCAGCAGCTTGTTCAGCGCATTGGCTGTTACCGCTAAGGCGGATTGTTCGATCGGCTCAAAGAACATTTTTCTTTGAATTCTACTTTGAGCCGATCGCTTTATTGTATTGGGTGATATAGGATGAAAATAAAACTTTTGAAACGATTTTGCTACGCGGCGATCGCGCTTCTAATCATAAATATTGCTGCTTGCAATTCCCTGGAGAAACAGCAAATTAGTCTGTCCTCATCTGAATCGAAACCAACTGCCTCTCGCTCTCAACCAAATCCTACTAGAACAAACATTGCCTTTTTTGAGGGAACTTATCCCCCTAAACCATTTCCTCTAGTCGATGCGGTTGAGCCAGAAAGCAGCTTCTTTGAGTTTCGAGAACGGCTTCGTACTGCCGTGCGCGATCGCGATGCCGACTATATCCGCTCAATTGCAATTTCTCCAATTAAGTTGGGCTTCGGTGTTAGTCCGAACAGCGTGGATGAATTGGAGATCGATAATCCCAATGCTCCGTTTTGGCAGTATCTAGAGAAGGCGATCGGCACCGGTTGTTCAGATGAAAATCGGCTATACAATCGTCCCGCATCAGCGCCCGAAAGCTGGATTTGTCCTCATGTTTTTGCGGCTGGAGAAAGCATCGATCGGGCGGAGTTCGGCGATCGAGTGTTCGCTTGGGAAGTGTTTATTTTGGGAGAGAACATTCCGGTTTACTCTGAGGCAAAAACCGATAGTCCTATTATCACCACGCTTTCCAACGAAAGAGCTTTACTGGGCGAAGAAACGGTTAATCAGTTTTATGCATCAGCGAATGCAGCCGAACCGCAAGAGGCAAGGTGGTATTCTACCGAAGGTCAAACGTCCATTGTTCTTCCAAATAGTGAGCAAGGCTATGTAGAAAATCGCTATTTATACGATATCAATGGATATCGAGCTGTTTTCTCATATCAGAATGGCAAGTGGCAGATGCTTGCTTTTGTTTCGGGGGATTAACTTGATTTGGCATTTTTCACATCCAATCGTTCTTAGAAAAGCTGCTTTCATTCGAGCCGACAGTAGGATGTTAAAAAAAGATTGGGATTATGATTGTAATGCGTCCCCAAAAATGGACAGCGAGCAGCAAGTAAAGCGAAAATGTGAACTGGTAAAGGCAATGAGCCAGGAGTATCCTGTCACAACATTGTGCCAGATCTTCGAGATGAACCGGAGCAGTTTCTATTACCAGTCGGCGACAAATAGTGATGACGAAGTGAAGCACACGATTGCTGAGATTGCAGCGGAGCATCCTACTTACGGGTATTGGCGCATTACGGCAATGCTGCATCAACAAGGGCAAATCGTCAACAACAAGTGTGGACTGCGGTTGATCCGCGATTTTGTTCTTGGTGGGCAAATGTCCGAAAAGAAGGTGTCGTACTACCGACAGTAATCACAGCTTCAAGCGTTGTGCCAACCGGGTCGAAACATTGAGCATTGAGCACCCCAATTAAGTATGGGTGGGCGATATCACGTACATCAAGCTGGCAGTGAGTTCGTTTAACTAGCTGTCCTGATGAATGTGTTTACCCGCAGTATTCGCGGATGGCAACTCGGACGAAGCTTAGAAACTGATCTGACGTTGGTCGCGCTTCTTCCGAGCGTTAGAGGTAGGAAAACCAGAGATTCATCACACAGACCAAGGAGTGCAGTATGCCGCGAAAGCTTACACGCAATTGCTGGAGCAACAAGGCATTGCTATCAGTATGGCAGCCGTTGGAGAGGCATGGCAGAAGGGATACGCACCAGCGACTGATGCGAACGATCAAAGAAGAGGAGGTGGATTTATCAGAGTATCGCAACTTTGAGGAAGCGTATGAACAGATCGGCCAATTTCTAGAGGAGGTCTACACCGAGAAGCGCATCCATTCTTCGCTGGGTTACTTAACATCAATGGAGTTTGAGAACCAATGGAATGAGCAACAAAATCGAGAAAAAAAGAAGCAGAAATTGAAACAAGTTGTACAATACAAAAACAAGAAAAAGACTTGAAGTAAACAAGTCATCTTGTATCTAGTTTTTGGGGTTCACTACAAATCGCCAGTCAGGGCGCGATGTCGAGCAGTTGAAAAAATTCGTTGAGAAGCAGGCGGGCGAGTAGACTAGACAGCAGGCGATCGCACCGACCGCACCGAGCCGCTTGATAATTCGTGCAACGAATGTGTTAAAACCTTGTACCAATTTGACGCAGTGAATTTGTTAATCCAAGTTTTGCCCGTCTCACACTCGTCTCACCGCTCCAAACCCTTGCTATATCCTCGCTTCAGCCAATTCTCAGTTCACGCATCCAATTTGTTAACGACGCACCTAATTTGTTATTCAACAAATGCCACAGTTTGATGCGCGGTATGGTTGGGAAATTGGCGTTGTTATGGCGATCGCGATCGGCATCGAGCATCTGTCCCACCTTGCTGCCGTTACTGGATTGGTGCTACACGGAACAGAGCAAATTCTGACCCGAATCAGTCAGCCTTTTGTTTCAGCCAGCGATTTTTTGGTTGCTTTGCTCATCGTCATTGCTTTTATAAACTCGGTCAGAGGTACATTTGCTTATCATCGGCTTCGCCTCGATCGCCTACCATAAACGACATTCCTTCTAGTGAAAGTAACAAAAGAGAAATACAACGAGTGTGGCGAGTTTGCCGTTCACAGCCCTTAGTTTTATTGGCGCAGACATCAACTACACAACCATTTAACTGCAATGCCACGACCGGATCGCGCTGAGAAATTGGATTTACGATCGCCGGAACATACTGCCAATAAAGGTTAATCCATCTTCCAAGCCACTTCGCCAATACGACCAGGTATGATTTCCCGATCGCACTCGGTATTCATGGGCAATATCCAAACGCCGCAGTAATAGATGAAAGGTGGCATACCCCTCGCTGCGAAAATCTTTATCCCCACAATCCAAATAGAGCTTAAGCTGTTTGAAGCGTTCAGAATCAGTCGCTTGAATCAGGCGAAATGGGTCATATGACTTATAGTGTTCGGTCAACCGAGATTCCCCCGTTAAGCCGTCTCCATGCGCTGAAGCTCGATTTGATGTCCACTCCTCATCGGTCATCTGAAGAATCATTGTGTCGGTGTAAAGTGAAGCGCTGAGTGAGACGCAAGCACCAAACAATTCTGGATATTTCAGCGCATGAACTAAAGCCCCATATCCTCCCATTGATACGCCCAAAATTCCTCGAAACCATCGGGTTTGCTTAATTCTGTATTGCGATTCGATCGCTGGAATAAACTCCCGGAAGAAGAAGTCTTCATAACACACAGATCGATCGAAGTTGTTAATATAACGACTATTTCCACCATCCGGCATGACAAGAATCATCGGAGGAATTGTTCGAGCCGCAATCATCGCATCAACACTCAAATGAACCTCACCAAAACAAATCCAAGCAGTATCATCCGCTCGATTGCCGTGCAGCAAGTAGGTCACTGGATAGGAGCGAACTGAAGTCTCGTAGTCGTTTGGTAAGTAGATGGTGTAGCGAACGCTTTTACCTAACACCTGACTGTTAATCGTTAGCCCTTCTCGGACCGGTCCTTGTGACATGATGTGTCATCTCGGTAGTAGAATTTACGATCGCGACTTCCAAACTCAAAGCATTCCGTCACCGTGAATTGAGGTGCATCATGGGGTTGCAATTAAACCCTACTGCTTTAGCTTTCTATTAAGTGTGATCGGCAAAATTCGATCGCCATATTCTTCATCGATCTGCTTCATCAAAATTCCAATCAAACAATTAACTGGATTTTGCACTATAAACAAGCACAACCAACATCATCAGACAAGCGAGGAATGGACTCTATGCTTTTTTCCTGATTTGCACAACACCGACAAGTATAGAGCGTTTCTCTTCGGCCTTCTGAAGAAGTAGTTGCTGCTTTTAAGACCTTAGAAGAAGTTTGAGTTGAGGTGAGTTCCTTGCAATTCTGACATTGCCTGAATCGCTTTGAGGAATTGACATAGCGGTATAAGAGGATCGAGTCTCGCTTCGCTTCCGGGTAGCAGGTTGAGCAGTGCCATCCTTCAAACTGGACGCTACCCATTTGGGCTGCAACCTTTTCTTTCCTGCTTAGATAAATAGAAGCATTTAATCGATGCAACCGCTGGCGACACTTGTCGCAATGCATCAGTCGCAAAGATTTTCCTTTCGAGCTGGCTCTCACTGAGCTTAAGAATTGGATGAATGAAAGTTCGAGAAGCAGCACACCGCCCAAAATAATCAACCAAACAAAAAACGAGAACACATAAAACAAATTGAACTGATTTGACACATACAGCACGATCGCAAGGGAGGCACTGATGGCGCTGATATGTAATGCTGTCAACACGCTCGAATCATGCTTAGGATTTTCAACGACTCCGGCTGAGGAGGTAAAAGCGGGTACAAAAGATAGTCCGATCGCCATCAAAAAACTGGCAGTCGAGACCCCTATTCCCACTGTCAACCAGGGATGCAGAATGAGAAGTCTTTGGATGTTTTCGGGATTGAAGCTTGAAATCGCTAGCAGAATCCAGCCCGATGAAAAAGGCGGTCGTATAGGTAAAGCAAGCTGAGCAATGGCGGAAGATCCACTCAAAGCAATGCCAAACGTCAATAGCGCCATGATCAGAAACGATCGCTTGAGCCAGTGAGCCGCCTTCCAAACTGCTTGCCCAAGTGACTTGAAAAGTTGTTTTGGGAGCCAACCTGCCTGATTGTTCACTCGCTTAAATCGAACGGTAGGATCTGCCCAGATGTGATCGGGAGCGCGATCGCCAAAAAACTTCTCGTAGCTTTCCAGCGTTTGACAATAGCAATGCCAAAAATGATCTCGCTGCTGTGCCCCACCTTGAGTGGGATGATGGTGTAACGGTTTTTGCAAAACTTGGCCGCACAACTCATCCCAGTAGGAGTGAGTGTACGTTAAGTGCAGATGCCACACTTGATCGATCGCGTCTGAAGGTGTCACTGCATGACCGGACACGATCGCGAGAAATAGAAATTTTTTGTACTCCTCAATCACCTGCTGGGCATAGTTCCATGACCAATGATTTTCTCTGGCTAACCGCTGGCTAAAAGGCAATAAGACATTCGGCTGGTCAATTTCAAACGCCTGAATTCGATCATAAAGTTCTAACTGCTGAGGACTCATGAAAAAAGCAGCACGTTCTGGCTTTTGATTGCAACTCATCTTCTTTGCTTATTTAGAAGGATTGATCGTCGATCGCCATTTGAAAGGTTACGCCGTCTCCAGCTTGAACTGCTGTTTTTGTGTGAAGACGATCGCAATATTTTTCTCGTAATAAGCTGCTTCGTTGATGAAGATTGGGTAAACCAAATCTTCTCCTTGGTACGAAATTGTCTCCCCCGCAAAACTGAGAAACATGGGTGCGTCATTGTGCAGCGGTTCGTAGTCTTTGAACTGGAGTTGTGGGTGAATCATTGCTTGCAGTTCACCGGATGCATTGCGAGGATAATCGACTGATGCGATCGCTTGATACAAAGTGAAATCAGACGGAACAGGCAAGGGCGTTCCCTGATTGATCGCATTGAGATAATCTAAAATCGCGTGAATTAGCATCTCGGTCTGCTCAAGTCGCTGAGCATCAAGAACGCCCTGCGCGATCGCCCCGACTTCAATCGTGCAGCCGAAGGGCGAGAGCGATCGTAGCATCGGCGTATCCTGGCTGCACTGTACGCCACAACATACGCGAACGTCGGGATTAAGGTGACTCAAATAGCCCGCGAGTCGCAAATTGAAGGGATGTTTCGTTGTCGGTAAAATTGTGAGTCCCATATTGGCCGTCGTGCTGTGCAGGTCAATGATGAAGTCAACCTTGGGGTGATCTTTCGGCCCCAGTTGTGCCGCAATCTCCTTGGCACGTTGATCTTCATAACCCCTCAGCTTTGCGTTTGCCAAATCTGCATCGCCAAAGCAGCGGTTCAAATCTCGATCGATGTAGCGTCGATTGGCGGCAATTGCTTTCGGGTTAGCCAGCAGCGTCATGCACTCCAAAGTTGGCCGTTCGATCGCAGCGGGAAACTGCTCAAACTTCTTGACTAGATAAATTCCAGTCAACTCATTTCCATGCGTTCCACCCACGATCGCCACTCGTCGCATCGATTCGGACACGTTCCTTACAGGAATCTGATTCATGTCGAGCCTTCTTCTTGCACCGATTGGCTTCACTATAAGAAAGCTGCTACTATACGTCAAATACTTGTTTGATTACATTACTATATTCAAAAGATATTGTGACTCATGGAACTTCGTCATCTGCGTTACTTCATCGCGGTTGCTGATGAACTCAATTTCAGTCGTGCTGCCGCACGATTGCAAATGGCTCAACCGCCGCTGAGCCAGCAAATTCAAGCGTTAGAAGCGGAACTTGGCGTGAAGCTGTTCGATCGCACCAAACGGCCACTCCAGTTGACGCTCGCTGGAATCACCTTCTTAGAAGAAGCCAGAGCCATACTGACGCAATTAGAGCAAGCAGTCCACAAAACGCAGCGCATTTATCAAGGCGAATTAGGCTACCTTACGGTTGGCTTCACCAGTTCGATCGCCAATGGGATTCTGCCCAATATTTTGCAATCGTTTCGACAGCACTATCCGCAAGTGAAGCTCATTTTGCGCGAAGAAAATAGCGCCTTTCAAGTTCAAGGCTTACGCGATCAGCAGACCGACATCATTTTTGTCTATCAAGATCAAGACCTCGCCCTTGCAGAAGCGTCTGACTTGGCAGTCATGCCACTTACTCAAGAGCCGCTGGTGGTTGCATTACCGCAAAGCCATCGATTATCTAGCCAACCCAATATTGCACTCACTGATTTAGCTTGCGAAGAGTTCATTATGCCACTACGTCAGGTTGTATCAGGTTTATCTGAGCAAATTCACTACCTTTGTGCCCAAGCTGGCTTTGTGCCAAAAGTTGCCCAAGAAGCAACATTTATGGTCACGATCCTAGGATTGGTGGCGGGTGAAATGGGCATCAGTTTATTGCCGCTCAGCGTTCAGAATTTACAGCGCAAAGGCGTTGTTTACCGTTCTATCCAGGAACCCACAGGCATGAAGCCATTCAGCGCAATTTGGCGTCGCAACGATTCATCTGCAATCTTGCAGCGATTCCTGAATATTGTGCAAGCCATTTCAGAGAATGAAATTCATTTCCCCACAATTGGGTAGCGCGAGTGCCGAGTTTCAAATCCGTTTCGTTCTTTCCAAGTTTGCGTCGTTGAGAAGTTCCACCCACGCCGCATTGGGTGATCGATCGCCAGGAAGCTGAAACAGCATCGAAGTGCTCAACACCTGATCAAGCTGCGTTTGTTGATTCCACCATCGCGCCCATTTTGAGCGCGGTCAAACGGCGCGAGGGCGATCGCTTGTCGCTGCGCGACTGCGCCAAGACGGTTGCGGTCGGCTTGCCCCTGATACCCATGCCCATGCGATGCGGTCACAACCTTGCAGGCAAACTCGATGGGATCGCGCTCACCTGAACTCGGTTCACTCCACAACCCGATCACAGGAGCGGTGCGCCATAATCACGGATAGAAGTTGTGGGGAGCGGGTGAGACTATGGCGATCGACCCAGCGCTGCTATCGAAACATTTTCCTGCTCTGGAGTGGCGATTGTCCGATACCTCCGCTTGTGCAACGGTGGCAAGCGACAGTCGATTCATCGACCCCTCAATCACGGTACTCGACTACAAGGACGGGACTTTTTCGGCCAGTCTTTATCTCAATGACACGCTGCAACTGAGCAGTTGGATTGAGGATGAGTCGCTCGAAGGGGTTCTCGTCAGTCTCAAAGGGCTGATGACAGACGTTCGCGATGCGATCGATCAAGGGCTACGGACTCCAGCGGCTGCGATCGAGTAAACGGGTTTTGAGCGATCGCGATCGTCGCACTGATCGATGAGCGATCGCCCAGCAACACCGCTGGACGCGCCAACGCGCCGCCTAGTGGCAAGGGTCGTCAAGCGCTCAGCAAACGGGCACTGTAAATATTTACAGTGGGGTTCATCCAGCCACCAATTGCATCAAACTCCAGCAACCCCATCAGCAAAGTGTTCTAGCAGTGTAAAGCGCAAAATTGACTAGAACTTAATCGTCATCGGAGCAACAATCGCCCCATTAGACCTTCACCGTGAATTTTCCAGGGCAAAATGAAACCGAACACCGTTGCGCTCCGCTCAGCCTCATCTACGCATGGGGCTTTTTCATGCGCCGGAGTTCCCTGGAAACGGCTAGATGTCGCGATCGAGGCAGGACAGACAATCTTGCCAGCGCAAAGCTGAGGGTGTAGCCAAGCGCGACACCTCTTAGCAAGGAAATGGGCAGCGTTGGGCTATCCGATCGCCCGCGCAATCACATCGGGCGGAACGAGACTGAGCAATTGCTGCACCGATTCATCGCTGGGATCAGCTTTTGCTGCTGCCAACCACACGCGCACATCGGCCAAATCCGCCTCGGATGCCCACTTTTCCTGTGTTGGGGCTTCTGGTGGTTCTGGATCTTCCGTGTGTGGTGTAGAGATAGAAGGCATGGGTGATCCGCCCTCGTCTTCTGTCTGCGGTTGCTGCGTCTCGCGTCGCTCCTGCCGCCTGTGTAAAATGCCGATCGCCTGCTCGTAACGACTCGCATCGAGTCGATAGACTCGCAGCTTTTCGCCCTCATGCCCCGCGATCGCCCGGCTCCAGCCAAAGCTGACCTTTAGCCCCATCTGGCTAAGCAACTGGTGAATGATTTGCACGTCACTCATCTTGGGCGTGATGGTCAGATGCAGCACCGTTTTGATTTGCCCTGCCATCTGCCGTGCTCGATCGGCATCAGCGGCCAAATCGTACTTCGTCCAGGTGCGATCGGCATCAATATATTTGAGCAGTCCCAACTTGACCCGAATTGCTTGCCGCAGGGCAGTATCGGGGAGATCCCAGGGGCACAAGCCTTGGTTCCAGCTTGCCTGTTTTTCCAGTGCCCGTGCCGTGCGATCAAGTGCTGTATCGGGAAACAGCGCGGCTTCGAGATTGAGCAGTTCCCCCCGATATCTACCGTCTTTGTCGTTTGTTACGTCCTCCACTGTGAGTGAGTCCAAGCAGTAGAAGTCGCGAATGTGGAAATTGTCGATCGCCTGTTTCTCAGCCGGCGTGGGTGACTCTTTGGCCTCCAGCAGCTTGATCTCGGCGTAAGTAAGTTCATCAGCGTTGGCTTTGGCTTCGGCCTCAAACTGCTTGAGTTCGGCGCTAGTTGCCTTGAGGCGCAATTTCATGGCCGCATCCGGTTCGGCTGATTCCACCTCAACGATGTGCCCTTCCTGCCGCAGTCGCACCAGCAAGGCATCTCGCAGGTTGAGCATTGAGCGGTTTTGCTCAGCGGCGAAGTGACACCACAAATTTAAGTGAGCATCGCCCTTCCAGTCGAAAGCGTCGATCGCATCCGAAGCGGCATCACTCAAACTCAGCTTGACCAAGCTCGCGGCAATGCTGGTCTTCTGCTGCAACTGGCTCTTGAGTTCAAGGCTGCTCGTCGATCGGCTGACCTTGCTGAAGTTGCTGCCGCGTTTGGCACACCAGACAATGCGAGGCACAGGTTCGCGCACTCTGCCCAGCGCTTGCGCCATATCTGCATCAGTGGAGGAGCCGCCGCTAAAGAGGCCGTAGACGCGATCGATTACGCCCTGGGCTTCGATGCTCGCACCAGTACCTAGCGTGGGCGAGGCGATCACCACATCGTAGTGGTGCAGTTCGGCATCGGGTGTTTTGATGAAGGCTTGCTCGGCACTGCCGTTGCTGGTGTGGGAGTTCAGCACCAGGATGCACTTGCTGGGATACGCTTTCTCAATCAAGTTTGCCAAGTGCTGGCTTTTCCTCAAGCTGTCCGTGCTGACAAACAGGACTTTACCGGGTGCAAGCTTGCCCACATCGGTCAGCAGAGATGCGATCGCCGGACTGGAATCACGCGACTCGACATAGCGCACTGCATAGCCTTGAGGCTGGTAGTCGTTGCGAATGAGGAAGACGGAATTATCCCCCTCGCCCCGCAACTGCTGCAAGTAGTGCAGTGTGGCGTTATCGAGGTCGGCATCGGCCACAATCACGCGCCGCGCCGATCGCACCAGCGCGGCAAATCGCGCCAGCAGTAAGGGGCGCATTCCGTCTTTGTTGCAGGTGGAACTGGTGAGCAGATGCCGCAAGACTTGCACGACTTCATCAATGATTAGATCGCAATTCTTGAATTGCTCAGGGTCGATCGCCATCAGTGCATCAACACAGAAGCCGATTCGCAGGGCGTAGCCCGACTCGTCGATGAAGCGTCCCCCAGCGCGATCGAGATCGCCCCGATAGCGTAGTCCCAAGCGCTCGCACAGATTTCGCATCAGGGCGATGCGGTGGCCTGCACTCAACACGGATTCACTCAGTTTGATGGTGCTGGCAATCAGCTTAGTTTTGCCTGTGCCTTTCGCGGCAGCAATGCCGATGATGCCCGATTGTGGCAGGTGGGCAATTTCCAGCTTGGCAAGATCGGCCTGGTGAATGCGGAGGGCAGCAGGATGGGTCAAGCGCTGCTCTAGTCGCTGCCATAGCTGCCAGTGCTGGAGCGGTAGCGCATCCTGGTAGAGGCGATCGAAGGCCGCTGCTCCCTGATGAACAATCAGATCGTCTACGCCTTTGCCCTGCGCTCCATCCCAGCGGGCGATCGCCACCTCACAGCCCGCCGCTTGGAGCAGGCCACCAAATCGCCATAGGGCAACGTTGACCCGCGCTTGCGTTTTCGAGTCGGTGTCCTGGTCGAAGGCTAAGGTGATGGGTCGGCCTGTGAGGGCAAATCGAGCTACGTCTGGGATCAGCGATCGATCGCCTGTGACCTTGCACTTGAGATAGCCGCCATTCACGCCATAGAGCGCGATCGCTACATAGCCCAAACCCAGCAGTGATAGCGCCTTTTTGCCGCCCTCAGTGAAGAGGATGGGGATTTCTGGGTGCTGCGCTAACCACTCCCAAAATGACCCTACCAACGGGACTTCAACTTGGTAGCGTTCTGCGATCTTGCGGCGAATCGAGGCGGGAATGTGTGGCAAAAATGCCCGTGAGCCAGCACCCGCGACGGATTGATATTTCTGTGGCTTGCCTTTGGCGTTGACGATCGGACGTTCGGGTTTGCCTTGCCAAAGCGTGTCATCTTCGTTTCGCAGGCAGGCTAGTACTCCAAAATCATGCGGCTTGCGGGTCTGCCACTGGGGACGCACGTCCAGCCCCAGGGCTTCATGGACTTCCCAGCGTCCAGTGTCTTCCAGAAAGTCGATCGTGGCGGCATACAGGTCAAGGGCGATCCCACTGCCGACAATGAATTCCTGTTCGATGCGTTGCTCAAAGGGCAGTGCTGCGGGTGCAGGTGGTTTGCGGAGAACGATGCTCATGCCACACCTCCATCCATGTCAGAGGTGTCGCGATCGAGGTTATTGCTGAACAAGTCGAGCGCTTCACTGTCGCCGCGATCCGTGTGCGTCGCGGCCTGTGGCTCTGGCTCTTTGCGCTTACGCCTGTGTGCCTCCATCCGTGCCAGCCATTGAAGATCAACAACCCAGCCACAGTCAGCGGAGCAGAGGGAGTGATCGAGTCCCCCAATCTCGATCGGCGCACCGCACAGGCGGCAATTTTTCAGGTAGTTGAAAGCAGGATCAGTCGGGTCAATCCGGCCAGGAGGCAATTCTTTGGCTGGAGTTGGAGCGGGCGGAAGCGAGCGATCGCTTGCCGCTGCGCGGTTAGCCAAGCTGTCGTGATCGCTCTCAGGGTCAATCGGAGCCGGAATCGATGGTACAGTCGCGGCGGTTGATGCGAGTAGCGGCTGCTGTGGCGGACGTTTCGGGCGGGGCGATCGCGGCGATTTGGGGCGGGCGATCGATCGGGCGGGCGGATGCGTTTGAGTTGCATCCTCGAATAGCGGTAATTGCGGCATCGTAATGTCCTTGCTGTTTGTTTACAAGCAAGGGCAATTCACCCGATCGCACAGAACTAATTGTCCACACCCGATCCGCTGTGCCTCAATCACCAGCCCAGCATGAACCCATCGTGTGAGATGGATTGATGCTGGGCTGTCTTTTGTAGATGCAGTGGATTGTTACCATCGTGTATTGCTAAACTAGGAGGTGATCGAAAAAATCTCAATCCGGCCAGGACAAGATTTTTTTTAGTGTGCGGGTGAATAACCCTAACAAACGAGCCTTCAAGGTTCTAGGCTGACCCCCTCTTATCGATAAATCGACGGAGGGGTTTAGTCTTTCTAGGAAGTCTTTTGGCTACGTCTGGAAGCTAGATAGCCTCTAATGAAGCTAACTACCTGATCTTTTTCAACAATGGTGGTTGTGCCCATCTTGCGAATCGTCAGGAATTTCTGATCATCCATTGTGACGTACAAATGCTCTGGATGCTCGCCTAAAGTCGTATCAGTCCAAAGGACTAGCAACTTAGCAAGTGGACGGCGTTTATCGCGGGATGAGCCGCCAAGCAAATCAGGCCGATGCTTGCGTAACCATCGCTCCTGCTGTGCGATTTCAATTAAGGGATCGGGCTGCCAACTCTTTATCCCACGCTGCTTTTTTACAAATCGCAACACTTCACGTTCCTCACTATAAAAAATGGTTGAAGCTGACAGCGATCGAATCTTGATGAGAACAAATTCTTTATCAGGAAACCTGAGAAAAAAATCGATATCTGGCAACTCATCTAGCTTCAGCCCGACCTCGATCGCAATGTCTTCCTCCTCAAAGGCTTCAACCAAGTCCGACATGAGTAAGAACTTTTGACTGGTTCCTTGTAAATCTCCTCCAACTAGGCTTAATGACGTTAATACGGGCGCTAGCAGTAAAGGATTCAGCGTGGCAAATCCGGCAAAACCGCCCGCGCCAACTGCACCAGCACTCAAAATTGTCAGCCAATAGCGCCGCTGCCTCAGTTTCTCCAGCTTGGCCTGATTTTCCGTCTCAAACTTTCCCACTACGAACCCATAAGAACGACTGCGATCTATTCTCGCTTTCGGGCTGAGTCGGTGAATCACCGTTAGGTTTTTTGGGGATGAGCGGGCAAACATTCTTATTGCCTACATTCCAGCGCTGAGAATTTGCTGAGCCGTCAAATCCAACTGCTTGAACTGCTCCGACTCGATGCGATCGCCCCCTCGAAACGCTCTGGCCTTGTAGCTGCCATCTTCCAGCGTCAGCACTGAAACAACCGATCGCTCTGGATCAATCTGCCAAAATTCCGGGATGCCGCGCTGAGCGTATTCTCTGGGTTTCTCGATATAGTCGCGATCGTAGTTGTCACTGCCCGGTTTACCAGGGGAAATCACCTCCACCACTAAGCAAGGTACAGGCATCTCTGGCGTGATCAGCGATCGCTTGTCCCGACGCATGGCGGCACGAGTGGCCTCGGTCAGCACCATCAGATCCGGGTAGCGGGACGTGGCAGATTGGCTGGGTACGGCAATTTCAGTCCCACGCCGAATCAGATAGTACGGCACAAACTGGAGGAAAACCGAGAACAGTAGCCCTGCAATCACGACGTTCTGATCGGCCTCAGCACCCATTTCGATAATTACCCCATTGACCAACTCGTAATTGCCCTCTGGTAGATCAGAAGTGTCCAGTGCTGCGTATTCTTCAAGCGTTGTGAAGCGGGTTTTGGCTTGGGTCATGGCGATCGCTCTCCTTCAAATTCTCTCAGCCAGTCTTACATTTTCGCGCTTAGCACTTGAGTTGCAGTGAGTTTGAAATCAGAAAACACTGCTGATTCAACGACTTCACCGTTGGCAAACTCTTCGCCCTCATAAATTCCTTCGTCCAATTTGAAGACAGTGATTTGCTGTTGAATCGGATCGACGACCCAATATTCCAAAATATTGAGAACTGCATACTCCGCCCGTTTTGCTTTGTAGTCTTGGCTGCGAGTGCTGTCACTGACGATTTCAACAACGAGAATGGGCGGCGATTCATACAGTTCAATCACCGCTTCTCGATCGAGCATTGCTTCCCACTGCTCAAACTCAAGGACGACCAGATCCGGAATTCTGGCCGTGTCCCAACGTCCGGCACGGGGCGATCGCACCCCGATCGAAAAAATCTTAGAAGTCCAGGGCTGGCTTTGACGCGAAATCTCAGCCTTGAAGTGGTCATTGAGAAAGTCTGCGATCGCGCCATGCTTGCCTTTACCAATGTCCATTGGAATCAGTTCACCATCGACCAGTTCATAGCGAGTATCAGCTCCATCGTTGTAGGTGAGCCATTCGGTAAAGGTATATCGTTGCTTGACTGCTGCTTGTGTCATGGCGATCGCTCTCGGCTGCTAGGGGATGATTTCAATTGTGGTGCAATCCGCTGTTAGCCGAGTGCCTTGGCAATTTCAGCACCGAGTCGCGCTAACGTTCGCTCGCGCACAAAGTCAGCCGCCGCCCGCGCTGATTCAGCCAGAATGGTGTCGGTGTTGGGTGTGAGCTTGAGCGCTCCACCCAAGTAGCCCAAGGCTTTGCAGTAGTAGTCAGATAAATGGGTCGAAGCCAGCCGCTTCACGGTTTGGTGATCGCCACTTTGAAAAGCGGTCATGGCTCTGGTGTGCAGTTCGCTCGTTGGCTCACCCAGCGTTTCCAGGATTGCGCTGATCGCTTGGTTGACGCGATCGGCAGTGAGTTCGGTTTGAATGGCTTGCATCGTTTCAACTCCTGTTATTTCCAGTTCTCAAAGTTTTCCGCCGCGACCTGTGAAGCGTAAAGTTTCTCCCAGTTGCGATCAAGATGTTCTTTAACAATTCGTGAGACAAACCCGATCGCATTGTCTCGATCGTAGTGAACGCCAACGCGCAGCAACGCTAAATTTTGTTTGCCCAGTGAAATGTAGTTGAGTGCTTTTCGTTCTGCGGAGGGTGCTAATGCCACATCGCGTAAAGGACTCGGCGGAATGTTATTCAACGCCTGTCGATAAGCAGGTAATGCCTCAATTCCTTGATTGACAACAGTTTCGCCCCACTGCTGAAATGAAATTTCCCTAGCCGCAGCATCTTTTCGAGCCAGGTCTAGATAATAGTCGCGATTTCTGCCAAGCCACCCCCGCACGTATTGAGTAATCAAGGTTTTCTCTGAATCCCCCGAACAGTCCCGAAACGCTTCAATCCGTTCAGCGTCCTGGGGCGATAAATAGTAATACGAAATTACAAACCTTTCCGCCATTAATTCTGGAATTTCTATATTTTCGTCCATTCTCCCACTTCAAGCTGAAAAGTGATTCTATAAAAATTTAGCACGTTCTATAAAATTGTGTGCTAAATTAGTTCGCAAGCGATCGACAAGCCTTCGCACCGACCGCTCGATCGCCGCCTACGACCACCTTTTCGGAGAAACCAATCATGGAAAAAAGCCTTGATGTGGCTCAGCTTCAGCCTGCCTGCGAACCTTCGATCGACTATGCGACCGCTTTGAATCGCGCCTACGCCCAAACGCCCGAACTGCCCGCAAATGGCGCAGCGAATGATGTTTCAGTCGCATCTGTCCAAACTTCTGAGGAGTGCGAACCCAATACGCCGCGACTGACCTCGGTAGATGAGTTGCTTTCGATCGCTCACTGGAAACCCGCCGAAGCGCAATATTGCAAAGCGATCGCGGATCACTATCAAGTTGGGAAGCGATCGGTTCAAAAGTGGTTTGTTGATCTCATCAAGCTGGTGCAAGACATCGCGCCGGGTGTGGCTGAAACTGACTTGCGGCAGGCCGATCGCTACACCCTGCTAGCCGTTGAGCTTTTAGGGCATCGCTACTTCACCGGATCGAGCAAGAAATGGGCGATCGTGCTGGCGGAGGAGTATCGCGATCGACTGCAAGCGCTCCCATCTGCTCAAACTGCGACGTTGGAATCTCCTGCGATCGAGCCTGAAACAACGCCAGAGCCAGAACCGGAGCAATCAAACGCGATCGTAGTTCCGCAGTCGCATATCCAACTGCTTGACGACCATCAGCAAAGCGAACTGGCTGCGATTCACTCGCTGTATGTGAAGCCTGAGCCAGTCAAAACCTTCCAATCGATCGAGCTAAACGGCGATCAATCCACGATTCTCGAAGGCTTAAAACTGCTGCACTCCACTGTTTTTCAGATGAAGGCTCAAAACGATCGCATCAAGGCAGATACCAGCCAGCGCAAAAGCGATATTGAGCTTGCCAATGAAGCGCTTGCTGCCATTACTCAAGCGGGCAAGCAAGCAGTTGACGAGAATTTTGAATTGGTGGCGCAAGCTCAAGCAGTGAAGGCTGAAGAAACCGAAGCAAAAAAGCGGCTAGCGCAATTTCTCCAGAGCTTAGGCGTGTTGTGATTGCCGCTTTTCTACTGTTCTTGAGCGCGGCCTTGATCGCTTGGTGGTTCCAGGGTTTACCTCGGTTTGCACCACAGCACCGCCCCCACCCAACCCGGTTTTCGGTCGCGATCGCAGCGCTGCCTTCCCCTCCGTCCCCTTGAAGTTTAGGAAGACCACATCATGACCACCGACCCCACCGATCCCGCCGACTTTGTGGAATTGTCCGCCGCTGTTTGGCGTGAGCGCTTGGATGCCATTCAGCAGGAGCGCCAACAGCTTCAGCAGGAGCGCCTCGATCGCAATCTGGCTGAACAGACTCGAAAAATGACTCAAGAATTTGAGCGTATCCAGACCTTCCTATGGGTGCAAACCCTGCTGCTGTGTGCGACGGCTGGCCTGGTTCTCTCGGTGATTGTGACGAATCGAGCCAACGTCCCTGTCCCTACTCAATCCACCGCCCAACCCACCCCAACCCAACCGGAGAAGTAACCGATGCCACGTTCCCGCCGCAACCAGCCCGACCCTGAACCCGCACCTGAATTTCCAACTGATGTCAACTTCGATTTCACGCCGACGCAGTCCCAAACTGAAACGTCAGAGCCGCCGCCATCGAACATTAGGCCATTCCCTACCCTGCCGACTGTGCCACGATCGGAGCGTCCGAATTTGCCCACTATTGAGGGACTAGAAGCCGTCTTGCAAGCACCGGATCTCAATTTTTCAATGCCGGATTTCGTTGGCTCGATGCCAACGGATTTGTACCGCCCGTCCACCAGTGCAATTCCTCGCGTTACGGATGCCCAGTATCAGGAGGAAGCGCTGGCCGCATCCGAAAAACTCAATGCGGTGAAGTTGGAGAATCGATCGCTGGCGTTGATGGAAGAGAAGTCCAAAGGTGCGGTGATTGCCAGCCGTGTTGCGCTCAATGTTTCTACCTCGCTGGTGAACTTCCGCAAGGCTCAGGTCAACTATTTGGTTGGCATGGATGCGGCAGACGTGGCCTACGAGGTGGGACTGGCGAAGAACGCGGAAACTCGCACCAATGGGTTCAAAGAAGTTGATCTCTTGCGGGAAAAAGGCCGGACGCTCGACGAGCGCTTCAAGGGAGCGCAAATCAAGACCCACTTGGAGACGGAAAAAAACGCGAACGCTCAGCTTTATGTCGATCACGAAGTCAATCTTCGAGCAGTCATCAAAGACGAGCTAAAAGTTGCCTTGGACTCAGCTAGAAACAGCGTCACGGAAGCCCGGAAGAAGCTAGAGAGCTAATCCCCTATCCAACGCCCCTAGAACGGCTCTAGGGGCGTACAGACCCCATGCCGGAGGCGATCGCGTGAAAATCAAAACAAAAAAAGACTGGGCAGTGCTGGGCGGTTCTGTGTCCGTTCTGTGCGCGGGTAGCTTCCTGTTTGGCATCTGGGCATCCAATACCGGAAATCTGTCTCGAATGTTGTTTGCGCTGGGTCTGGGTGCTGGCTCGACTGCCGCCGTTGCCACGATGCGCGATCGATCGGCAGAACTCACCCAGGCCACCATCGATCTCAAAGCCGAACTCGATCGCGAATATCGAGACAAACAACAAACGGTTGAAGCTGCGCTCAAAGCTCAGAAAGAGGTGCAAACGCTCCAGAGCCGCGTCGTGAAGCTGGAAAACGATCTGGTCATCTCCGTGCGGCTCAATCAGCAGCAAGATGGTGATAATCAAGCGCTCCAGAGTCAAGTCGCTGACCTCCAAGCCAAAATTGCAACGCAACTGGCAACGATCGCGGCGATCGAACGCAAGCTCAACGACAGCGATCGCTGCCACCTGTCCCACTACAAAAAGGACTGGGCACTGAAGGCATCCGAAAACGTGGAGCGTGTCAAAGCGATTCAGGCGAACAAGTGGTACGCCCAAGCGCAGCAAAACATCACCGAGAATGTTGGCCGCTACCAAGCGCGAATTGACGAACTTAACCAAGAGATCGAGCGGCTGACGAGTGAAATCGATCGCCTGCACCACAAACTGACCGAAGCCGATCAATCGCTGGAGAGCTTTGAAAAAGTCACCATTCCCAAGATCGACCAAATCTACAACAACGGCATCGATGAAGTTTGCACCTCGCTGGATGACTACAAGCGGATGTATGCGATCGCGCAGCAAAACATTCTGGAGCTAAAGAAACCGTTACATTTCACAGGCAATACCGAAGCGGTCAAACGCGCCAACAAAATTATTGACTACCTGTGGAACACCCAGGAATACCGCTGCGATCGCGTCGAAATCAAAGAAGGGCGATCGGAAGATGTGATCTGGCTGTTCTTCCACAACCTGAATGAGCATTCAGCCAACTACAAGCAGGTTCTCAATAGTGAGACAATCAAAAATGAAATTCAAGCTGAATTGCGGCTGAAATCCTTTCCGGCTTTCGGGTTCGATGCGGATCGCTGGATGCTGCATTGCACCATTCAGCACAGCGCCAAAGAACGCACCTCAAAAGAAGACATCAAGAAGCTGTGGAAGTCTTCAGAGCAGTTTCTTGAGATTGCTGGAGAATGGCAACGCATCAGAATCACGGGCGGTTCTGAATCCGGTAAATCTCCCACTGCCCGCAATGTCATCTATGCAATGCTGGTGGCAAGAAGCGGCCAAGTCAAGCTCTACGATCCGCAATCGAACTCAGTCAAAAACCACTGGTCGATCGAGGCCATTGGCAAGTCTCACAGCGAAAGCACAAAAGGGTTAGCTGAACTAGCGAGTCTGATGGATCAAGATGTGGTTGATGATGACATCTATGTGTTCGATGAAATTGACTCAACCATTGAGGTTGATAGCAGTACAACCAAAAGCATCAAAGCGATCGTCAAACAGGCATCTCACAAAACAATTCGATGTGCTTTCATCGGGCAAAATGCGAACGCCTCTAACTACCGAGGAATGCAACGCACCGACTTCAATAACGTGGTCAATCTGCATATTGGCTCGAATGTCTATGATGCGATTACAAATAGCAACTTGTCCCAAAAGACAAAAGACAAGCTGACTCAAATTGCAGACAAGCTCACTGAATATTGCAGTGCCCAAAATGATGAACTGGGCAAGATGGCAACGGGTCAAGATGCAGATGTGGATGCCTATCGATTTGCGATCGTCATGGAGCCTCAAAAGCTACCCTACTTCATCGAACTGCCTGACTTTGGTAAGTATCGAATCAAAGATATTTTACGTGATAACACGGAAAGCAATTCAACAGCGAGTCAAGCTGCACGGGCTGCGATCGATGGCAGCAATGCAGGCAATGCTGATTCTGCCGTTGCTGCATCGACTGCACAAGTAGCGCCAAATGCTGATTCTACCGTTGCAGCCGCGCTGCCAGTCACCCCCTTCTTCGGGGCTAACTGCATTGGCTGCAAGACAGGCCGTTACACCAAAACCAAATCCAGTAGAGGCGTTAAGTATTACACCTGTAATGCTTGCGGTAAGTCCAAGTCTGAAAACGTTCTCTCTCAATATTTCGGAGACGAAAACTAATGCAATTCAACACTGAAAAAGAACTACAAGACTACTGCCTACAAGTGTTGCGATTGAAAGGCATTCAGCCAAAAGAAGAAGTTTGGTGTGGTGGATTGCGAGCCGATATTGTGATCGATCGTGCCGTGATTGAACTCAAGAAAACGCTCACCAGAGACGCAATCTTTCAAGCCGTTGGGCAGGGTGAAAGATACCAGAAGCGACTCAAAAAAGATGAACTTTGGATTGTGGGACAGATGCCTAAAGATGACCAGTCAGCCAGAAGCGCATTGCACACGGCTAGAGAGCTAGCGAAAGAGGGAATTCGCGTGTCGTTTGTCGATCGAGATACCTATTGGCAGGCAAGCGAGCCTGATAATATCTACCCGATTTTTCGGCCACAACTACCGCAGTTGCCGCGCCTTTCATTCGGTTGGCTGGAGCGATATCGAGTGGCGATCGCAGTGGGATTCATCATTCTTTCCCTACTAATTTGGGATGGGAAAAATCGATCTGGTAGAGAGCAAATTCTCAATGCTTCCTACACAACTGTTCAGTTGTAAGCTGGCGATCGGGATTGCTGATTGAGTCAGGTTGGTAGTGGACTGCTGCCGTCTGTGGGTGCGATCGCTCCCAAACGGGATGGTCGAACGTTCCGGCTGAGCGACTGCGAGTCGGCTCTGCTACAACACTGACCAACTTTGTCAGTTCACTCTAACTGGATTATTATCCTGTACTACACGAGTGTACACATCCTTATGGAAATAAAGAGCCATCACCATTAAAAAGAGGAATATAGTTGACTCCAACCCATGAATTTAGCATTCCATACCACAAACTAAGCCCTTCTAGAAGCAAGTCACGCAAGTATAAAGCTCGTTTAGATTGCGGATCGAGACAACTAACTAGAGTAAGTGCTTCTGTTGAATGGTGTTCGTCTGCTATAACATGAGTCTTGAAATAAGCGTGGCTTAAACCAATTTCAGACAGAATTGGTTCGATAGTTGAAAACAACTGGTGCGAAGCTTTCTCAATCCCACAATTTATACCAATCAGCCATGCTTCTCTATCATTTAACTGAGCAAGACGCGCACCATAGTTTATACAAGAATTAGTAGCAACACTGGGCTTCAGTAAACAGGCTTCGCTTTCAGAATGAACTATCCCGTGATGAGTCATCCATTCTAGCAGCCAACTCGAATGAGGTGCTTCATTGCTTAAGTGCTCAGCATAAAATCGCATCATTGAATCGTCAGGATCTTGGGCGAGGACAAGTCCAATAAAGCGGGGAAGAGTACGAGAGTGATGGAAAAGTTGAACTGTCCACTTAAAGTCCTCAATTTGATTCGCGTTTGAGATTGATTGATAAAAAGGCATTAATTGGGATTCTTGCTCTACTCTCTCAATAATTTGAATGAGCCAGCGATGTTCATCTTGAGCTTGAATCAGGTTGTCGGGAACTTGAGTGATACTGAGTCTTTCCATTTTTCTTCTTCAGGTAAAAATCTACTGCTCAAATCACTTACTTCTGTCAGTCAGAACATCTTTAATTCTCTTTGCTTTATTATTCGCTGATATACGAGATACCAAAGATACGAAAAATCTCCTAGTACATTTTGAACTTCTACTTTCCATGCACTCAAGCCTAACCGTTTTGAAACACCCTCATTGATTAAAAACGTTAGGTTCTCAGCTTGCTTGTCTAGATGTTGAATATCTTCTACAGACAAACCTTGACCTTTCGCACCGCCAAGATAAGCTGATAGATGTAGCATCAAAGCCCAGCCATCCGCATAATGATCAAGCTCCGGGATATCTACATCTAGGGAATCATGACAAAACTGAGTGGTAAAGTACTCAGCAATTGAATCAAGTGACTGAGCAACAAGTTTCAGTCGCTCATCATCAAACGTACTTACTTTTTGAAAAAGACTGCAAATAAAAAATGCTGTATGACATAAGTGAGGGCGAGAATCAAGTTTGCTCACAGGTAGTAAACCAAAATGAGGTCCTGTTTTAAGCAAAGAAAGTAATTCCGAAATAGAAGACTCAAAAACTCTTTGCGAGTCGTAACACAGATAAAATCTGCAACAATAGAGAACACATGCTGTATGGAATAAAGTTAGAACGCTATCACTTGACTGTTTGTGAGTATCTACTTTATAGTCCCACAGGACTCTTTGATACTTGTGTCCTCTGAGCCAATTTAGCCCTTCAGATTGGCGTTTTTCCAACCATTCTTGATCCTCATGGGTAAGGGAATTGAAGAACAAAGGGGAGCTTTCAAGTAAGCTAAAAAGCTCTAGAACCTGAGAGCAGGTTTTACAATCTGGAGTAGCATTGCGCCGATATGGAAAAGGTTCTTCTGACCATAAACGATCTTCTTTACAAGTCTTTAGATAACTAACAACAGACTGTATAACGCCTATGTCGTTAGGATTTTTGAGCAAAAGTAACGCTTTTGCAGAGTTAACAGTATGTCGGATGTTTTGAGGAATAGTTTGACCTCTTGTTCCAGCATCAACTGAAATTAAGGTATCTCTCGGTTGACCAAAATAACCAAACTGGTGATCGTAGCAAAAATCAAGGAGCGTTTCTCTCATTTGCTCTCCCTGCTGCAAATTCAGAGATTGAAGAAACTCGTTAATCGCAGATTGAGCAAAATAGCTTACTAGCAAGCTAGCTCTACGAGGCTCTTCCTCTAGAGAAATTGCAACTTCTTTCTTCCGAAAGGCATCACAAACAGACCAACCCCACAAGCCATTGTTACTTTCTACATCTTGGTACTGATCAATTTTAATTAGCAAATACAACGCACGAAACATTTCTCTCAGTTGCTTGGGGCTGTTAAGAGAATCCTGTATTTTAGCCCAAGCATTGCTTAAATCTATTGTTTGAGACTTGCACTGCTCAAATGGCTTATCTTGGTCACCCACTTCAGATAGCTGAGAAATGTCCAGCAGTTGCTCTTTACTGAGGGAAGCTTTCTTGTTATGAAGAATTGCAGTCAGATGTTCTGGAATACCCTCCAGCTTAAGCTCAACACATCCAAATTTATAAGCATCTTCATAAGAACGACCTGCTCCCAAAGCTTTGTAAAAACCAACAGCAAACGCGATTGCTGCTGTGTCACCAATCGCCTTATTCATTCCAACAACAAAAGGAATATGCTCAGTGATAGCCTTCGCTTGAGATTCTGAATAACAGGCATTTAACACTACACATCTGACTTGTTCAGAAACTAACTCGAATAAACTCGCTAAGGCTTCAGATGCTATAGTTTGAGTCTTTCCTGATAAATGCTCAAAGCAAAGTTCTCCCAAGCTCGTCCCATGTCCTGAAAAGTGGACGATCTGGGGGTTAACATCGAAAATTGCTTGAGATATGTCTCTTGGCCGAACAGATTCACGCGATTCCAATATGAAGCTATCTCGTAGCTTAGCAAGTTGAAGCCGCTCTCGGATATCTCGTAGCTCTTGTCCTAGACGAAGTCGATTAGTATCGGTAGGATCTGAAGTCAGAAATAGAACTTTAATCATATGGTAAACATTCACTTAACTTGACATAGATTCAGAGGTTACACCCGATCGATAATTTCAAGCAGTCTAACAATTATTAGGTGGGAAGTTTTCACATAACATTCCGTATCGGGTGATTAGGCTGAACGATTCTGCATAACACCCTGATTCAGCGTTTAGGCCGAAACTTTCCGCATGATACGCTCTCCAGGGATCTTAGGCCGAAACCTTCTGTATTTATTCAGCTTTACGATGTGTCAGAGTAACGATCTGCGAATAGTGGCAAAGCAGGGCGAGCGAGGCTGAGGCTGAGGTAATCGTGCTGGGTTGCACGGTCATCTCAATCGGAGCGCTGTTTGCCGGAATCGATCGACTGGGTGCGCCCGCTGCTTCGGTGCTGTCAAGTTGGGAAGTCGTGGTGACAATGGCGATCTCAGCGAGCCTGTTCGGAGAAGCGATCACAGTCGTACAAATGATAGGAGGCGTTTTTATCCTCGTTGCGGTTGGACTGTATCAGTGAGCCAAACCAAAGATGAATCAGTGGAGCATTTTCGGTAAGGGATGAACCAAGTCAAAGGCGTTCCAGCCAAGCGTGTCTTTCCGGGTGCGATCGGGCTGTATTTGGAGTTTTTCAGCGAGGCTGATGCTGACCGCTTCTACCAGCGAGGGTTGGAAAAAAACTGTTGCATGGAGCAAATCGATCGGGTGACAGTGGTGCTGAAGTTCAGCCATGCAGCAAAATCTTGATTCGGATGTTGGAGGTCAGTGCCATGCTGCCAGAATTTGAAGCCTTTGCGCGAGAGTGGGAAGCTGCGGAGCAATCGCGTCATGCAGAATTAATCAAAGATTTGAAGCGAGAATTTCGAGTCGAGCCGCGAACTTCTACCCCAGTTGAGTCCGCAAGCGAGCCGTCCAACTCGCTCCGGTTGCCGCCTGTAGCGGGGCGATCGCAGGTGAAGCCGAATGATCGATATGGATTGAGCCATCGGAGAAATTGTTATGAGCCATTCTGATTCGATCGCGCCCCTTCCCGGTCAGCGTGAGTTTGAAGCAGGCAAGTACGATCGCGCTCTGCCGTTGCTGCTGCCTGTCGCGCAGGACGGTCATGCCGAAGCGCAGTGCATGATTGGGTGCATTTATCAGTTAGGTTTGGGCAGTGCTGCACCGGATTTCCACGAAGCGATCGCTTGGTATCGCCGTGCGGCGGCTTTGGGTTACGGTGTCGCGTCAAATAATTTGGCTGGGATGTATTTGAGCGGTTCAGGTGTGCCTGTCGATCGCGATCGGGCGCGGCAGCTTTATGAGCAAGCGCGATCGCAAGGTTTCATCGGGGGAATCATCGATGATTAATTCATTTCTATCAAGGTGAGTGCCATGAGTGAAACAACCGCCTCTCCATTGCCACCGAGCTTTGAGCCTTGGCCTTACTACTCGACTGAGGAGCTACAGGCGATCGTGCAGGGTTGGCGCTGGATACTCGATCGGCCAGCTTGGAGTGCTTGGCATGAAGCTGGAGCGCAGTGCCTCGCTGAGATTTGCCAAGAACTCGAAGCGAGGGGCGATCGCCATGATGCAATTCAATCAAACTAACTGTTGGTGTGAGCTTCCTAATGGCTGCGGGCATCTGCCAGAATCACGGATTTGCACTTTCTGATTAGGCCGCAAAACCTGACCGACCGCTTAGAAGGCGAGTATGCAAAGTTGTGGATTGAGCGGTTCTGTCAGGGTTAAAGTTAGACGGCGCGATGGCTCGTCTTCGCAACAAGCTACCGATGCTTTCAAGCTGCCCTCGGCTTGCTAAGTTGCCCAAGGCAACAGTCGATCGATGATTCGCGTTAGGTAATCTCTCGCAGTCTCAATAAACAGCGGTCGAACAGTGGGATCAATCAGTGCCAGCAGCAGAGCGCCACTCGCCAAGATCACAATCGCGATACCAGTCGCGATCGCAAGGAATTAACTGTGAGAAAGTTGCATTCGATCGCCTCCATGTGGCTCAAGAACTGAGGAGTTTGTCAAGTCTCCTTCTGCTTTAGGATGCCCACTTGGTCTAATGATGTGCTGATCCGGGCTAGTGCTGCGCGTTCAGCCATAGCAATAATTGTTATTTACTGTTATTCAGGCCAAAATAAAGCATCCCCAGTGAGGTGCAAACTCTGACATGAACGTGTCTTTAACGCCGGAACTAGAGCAGTATATCCAGGAAAAGGTGTCGAGCGGTCTATATTACTCGGCCAGTGAAGTCGTGCGTGAGGGGTTGCGGCTGCTCAAAGAACGAGAGCAGCTTCAGCAAATCCGCTTGCAGGAGTTGCGGCAGGACGTGCAGGTTGGTCTAAACAGCGGCGTGGCTACCCCACTCGATATGCAGGCGATCAAGGTGAAAGCGCGGCAGCGGCGGCAGCGGCGGCGATCACAGTAATGGCGATCATCGTTAAACGTCCCCGCGCTGAACTGGACTTGCTCGATATTTGGGACTACATTGCTGATGACAGCTTCGATCGCGCCGACGAGTTTCTAGACCGGATTGAGGGCACACTGCAAACGCTAGCTCAAAATCCAGGCATCGGCAGAAGGCGTGAGGAATTGCTTCCCAGGTTGCAGAGTTTTCCAATCGGCAACTACGTGGTGTTCTACCAAGCGATTGAAGACGGCATTGATGTTATTCGTGTGCTGCATGGCTCGCGAGATATTGAAGCGATCTTCAAGTGAGGCTGATGAGTCACTCAGTTGCGGTTAGAGCGAGCGGACTGTATGGGATTGAATGAAGCGGACACCAGAGCCAAGCTGATTGACCCAGCCCTGCACGATCGCGGCTGGATTGAAGACTACATTAAGCGCGAAGAAACCGCTGGCAGCATTGCAATTGTTGGCGGCAAAGCTCGCAAGCAACGACGCGGGCGGCTAGATTATACGTTGCGAATTCAAGTCGGGGCAGAAACGCAGCCCGTCGCAGTGGCGTTGGTGGAAGCCAAGGCAGAACATCTGCCGCCTGGTCATGGGCTAGAGCAGGCCAAAGGCTATACGCTGTGCAACCGATTTAACGTGCCGTTTGTGTTCAGCACCAATGGGCACTTGTTTGTCGAGTTCGATCGCACAACCGGACTCACCAGCAAACCCCAGCCGCTCAGCCGCTTTCCCTCCCCGATCGACTTGCGATCGCGCTATGAGCAGGCCATTGGCTTTAGTCTCGAAGATCCGATCGCCAAACCGCTGCTGACTCGCTATGCGGGTGGTGAGGCAACGCGGCGCTATTACCAAGATGCCGCCATCCGCGCCGCCCTCGAAAAGATTGCCCAGTGTCAAGCTCGTGGGGAACCGGGGCGCGTCCTGCTGACTTTGGCAACGGGGGCAGGCAAAACCTTTATTGCTGTCAATTTGCTTCAGCGGATTGCCGATGCGGGGCAAATGACGCGGGCGCTATTTGTGTGCGATCGCGACGAGTTGCGGTTGCAAGCAGCAGGCGCGTTTCAAAATGTGTTTGGCGCGAACGCCGCGACCGTTTCAGCTAGCAACGCTCAGAAGAACGCCCGCATCTTGATCGCCACCTATCAAACGCTCGATGTCGCCAATGAGGACGATACGGCCAACTTCCTCACCCAAAACTACCCTGAAAACTACTTCAGCCACATCATCATCGACGAGTGCCATCGATCGGCCTGGGGCAAGTGGTCGCAAGTGCTAACGCGCAACGCCCAAGCCGTCCAAATTGGCTTAACGGCTACGCCCCGCGAACTGGAATTGAGCGAGGACAGCATTGAAGCTCAGCGCGATCAGCAAATTACCGCTGACAATCGGCGCTATTTTGGCGAGCCAGTGTATGAGTACGACATCGCGCAGGGCATTGAGGATGGCTATCTCGCCGCCTGTGAAATTCAGCGCAGCCGCGTCAACCTGGACGATACGGGAATCACGATCGATCAGATTCTCGCTCGCCAGCCGACTGACGCTCGCACGGGGCAACCCGTGAGCGAGGCAGAACTGCGCGACTTGTATGAACACACAGCATTTGAGAATCGAATTTTGCTGCCCGATCGCGTCTTGGCGATGTGCCAGGACTTGTTTAACTATCTGCTGCAAACCGGAACGCCAGAGCAGAAGACGATCGTTTTCTGTGTGCGCGATCTTCATGCCGATGCGGTCGCGATCGAACTCAATAACCTCTACGCTCGGTGGTGTCGCGAGCAGGGACAGCGCCCGGTCGCCAACTACGCCTTCAAATGCACGGCGGAAAGTGGCGGAAAAGATTATTTGGCTGACTTGAAAGGCAGCAACCGCAATTTCTTTATTGCGACAACGGTAGATTTGCTTTCGACGGGCGTGGATGTGCCCAGCTTGCGGAACGTGGTGTTTTTCAAATATATGCAGTCGCCAATCACGTTCTATCAGATGGTTGGACGCGGAACGCGACTAGATGCGGCAACGGAAAAGCTGATGTTTCGGCTGTACGACTACACGAACGCCACGCGCCTGTTTGGGCAGTCGTTCTTAACCAAACTGTCACCCGTTCGCCCTGCTGCTCCTGCCGATCCAGATGCTCTACCAGACATCCCGATCGATGCCCCTGATCCCCCTAAAATCATCACCGTTGAAGGCTTCGATGTGCAGATTACTTCAGAAGGGCGGTTTGTGCTGGCGACCGTAGACGGACAGGCGATGCCCGTGCCCGTTGCCGAGTATGAAGCGCAGTTGGCCGATCGACTCGTGAGCGTGGCGGCCAATCCGCGAGAATTTCGATCGCGCTGGGTGGTTCCCGATGAGCGACGGGAATTATTGACGCAACTGGTGCAGGCGGGCAGTTCTCCCAAGCTGATTCAGTTGATTCGCGAGATGCAAGATTATGACCTGTATGATGTGCTGGGGCAGTTGGGCTACAAGCTCACGCCCCAAACGCGCACGATTCGCTTTGCCGAGTTTGCTAGGCAGCAAGCCGACTGGTTGCAGGGAATGCCAGCGCCAACAGCGCGGACGGTGCAGGCGATCGCCCAGCAGTTTGTGCTGTCGGGCACGGACGGGCTAGAAGATGCGCGGCTGTTTCAAGTGCCGGAAATCGTGCGATCGGGTGGCTTAAATGCGCTGAAGCTGCTGGGTAAGCCAGCCAGTGTGCTGCAAGAAACGAAGGTAAGATTGTTCTCAACGTAGGGGAAAGGCCGCACCATGCAAGTCACCGTTGAAATTCCTGATGACCTCGCCCAGCAGTTAGGATCGCTGCAAGACAAGCTGCCGGAAATTTTGGCGTTGGGCTTGCGAGAAGTGACGGCAGATCCGGCCACTGGCCTGTCGGGGCTGCGGGAGATTCTGGAACTGTTAGCCAGTTTGCCAGATCCCAGTGAGATCCTAGCGTTGCGGTTGTCTGCCTCGGTGCAGGCGGAAATTGAGGCGCTTCTGGAGAAGAATCGATCGCAAGGTTTAACCCCTGTTGAGCAACGCCTGTGGCAGCATTACGAATTCGTTGAACATTTAGTGCGGCTGGCGAAAGCGCAAGCGCTGCTGAAGCTGAATGCAGCGGCATGAGTAAAACCTATGTGATGGCTGAGTTACGGCGCTTAGTGGTCGATCGCGCTCAAGGTAGCTGCGAGTATTGCCTCATTCCAGAAGCGCTGACGCTGGCTTCGCATCAGGTCGATCATGTAATTGCGGAGAAACATGGCGGTGAAACGAGTGCGGCAAATTTGGCGTTATCCTGTTCGCTGTGCAATCTAGCGAAGGGCAGCGATATTGCCTCGATCGATCCCACCACTGGCGAGATTGTGCGGCTCTATCATCCGCGCCAAGATCGCTGGCACGATCACTTTCAGCTTGAGGCCGATACTGGAATGATTCAACCGCTAAGCGCGATCGGACGGGTGACGGTGCGCCTGTTGCAGATGAATCGTGCGGAACGATTGTCGGAACGAAAACTCTTGATCCGCGCTGGAGTGCTAAAAAGTGGTGAAGTCAACGACTGATTCCTAAAATTGTTGAGGTTTGATTTGGGCTGGGATAGGAGTGAGTGTAATGAAGGCGATCGAAAACAATCTGGCAAAAGCAGAAAAGCCGCTACCGAAGGGATGGAGATGGCGAGAGCTAGGAGAATGCGCTCAACTTATTAATGGCAGAGCTTATGGACAGCATGAGCTACTTAGCCAAGGTACACCAGTCATCCGCATTCAAAATTTAAATGGTGGAAAAAATTGGTATTACTCAAATTTAGATCTTCCTTCTGAAAAATATTGCGACAAAGGGGATCTGCTTTTTGCTTGGTCAACAACTTTTGGCCCCTATATTTGGATTGGAGAGAAATCAATTTTTCACTATCATATCTGGAAGGTTTTACCAAATGAAATTCTAAACAAAACATTTGCTTTTTACTTACTTCAAAGAATTACTAACGACATAAAAGCCTCGTCTCATGGGGCAAGCATGTTACACGTTACAAAGGGGGCTGTAGAAAAATGGGAAGTTCCTCTTCCTCCCCTTGCGGAACAGAAGCGAATTGTTGCCATTCTCAGCGATCGCCTCTCCACCATAGAGAAAGCCCGTGCCGCCACGATCGCCCAGATAGAAGCAGCAAAAGCACTCCCCTTCGCCTACCTTCGCCAATTTTTCGATAGTTCTGAAGCGCAGAAATGGAATCGAAAAAAGCTAGGAGATGTGTGTGAGCTACTGCCTGCTAAATCTATAGCAACCGAGGGAGATACTGAAGTTTTTGCAATCACAACAGCTTGTCTTTCTGAAACAGGTTTTCAACCAGCAGGCGTGAAACGGGCACGAATGACTTGCACAGATGCGGCTATCTCTAAGGTGGCTCCTGGAGAGGTCTTAATTGCGAGAAGTAATACTGCTGATCTCGTAGGTCGTGTGGCTATGTATTCAGGAGAAGTTGAAGGAGTCGTTGCTTCAGATTTAACTATTAGAATTAAACCTCATTCAATCCTTACTTCTACCTTTCTAAACAACTACCTTTCTTCTCTCTATATCCAAGGCTATTGGAAAGAGAAAGCAGGCGGATCAAGTGATTCAATGAAAAAAATTACGCGCAGCCAACTCCTCGACGAATTCATTCCAATACCAGATTTACCTGAGCAACACAAAATTACTAACGCTGTTTCAGAGAAGCTATCAGGAGTTACAGCATTAAAACGATCGCTCCAAGATCAACTCGACGCGATCGATCAACTTCCCGCCGCTCTGCTTCGGCAGGCATTCAACGGAGAACTCTAAATGCCACGCGCCTCAAAAAACAGCAACGGACGCAGCTTCAACACTCAGCAGAGTCTCGACGGATACATCAAATCCGCCTGTGACATCATGCGCCGTTCCAACTGCGCCGGAGCCTTACAATACGTTCCCGAACTCACCTGGATACTCTTCCTCCGCATCCTCGACGAGCAAGAACAGCAAGAAGCCGAACACGCCGAAGCAGTGGGATCAGCCTTCAGCTACTCGATCGCACCGCCCTACCGCTGGCACGACTGGGCCGCCCCTTACAGCAATGACCTCTGAGGTGGAACCCTAAAACTGGACAGGTGAATAAGCTACACGCTTCCAACCCATGCTAGGAGTGGTTTATGAGCCAAAACAAACGCAAGCAGCATAGCGCCCAGTTCAAATCC
>NZ_JACJPO010000059.1 GCF_014696105.1 Microcoleus sp. FACHB-1515 | reverse complement strand
TTCATCCAAGCTTTCGTCAAGCCGAACTGAGGGGACACCCACCCTTACAAAGACACACGCAACGACTGCTGTTAGTCTGAACCATCTGCCTTGCACCGATTCGAATTTGGTATGAGATCAAAGAGATTCTTGATTTGGGCAAGTTGTTGATTCACGCAATTCTACTCAATATCTCAACGTTCAAGTTGAGCAATTAGAAACTGTTGGGTGGCAAGGAGAACATCATGAGTGGAAAACAGGTAATCTTCACCGTCAAAAGCATTCATAAAGCTCACCCGTAATTCAACCGAGAAGCAATCGCATCAAAACTGTATAAATTGTGAGAAATACCGAGGGAGAATTAAGAGTTCTTATGAAAAAATTATCTACATCAGTGTTCCCTTCCTCATGGTCATCCGCAATGACTTACAGACTCTTAGATGTTGCTCAACTTGCTGCCGATCGCGGCTGTATGCTGAAGATGATGCGGATTGACGATGCTGCTTTGTATTGGGTTGAAAACTGCTTGTTCATCGGCAAACCCTACGCCCAGCTTGATGACCTGATCGCCGTTTTGCTCAAGCTGCCGCTGTTTGATCCCGAAGCATGTGCCTCGTTTTGTGCCTTGCCTTGAACTGCACCAATCACCTTTTTCCGTTCGATCGCCTCTGAAATAGGGGCGATTTGCGTTTTCTGGTCTCGCCCCCGATCGCCATGTCTACACTAGAAGTATCAGATGCGAGCATTTCAACACCTATGCATCATGCTTCGATTCGCACGGCAGACATCTTCCAGGCGATCGCCTTTTATGAACTCTTGGGCTTCACGGTTTGTGAGCGGTTCACAGCCGGAATCACGCTGGCCTGCTGGATGGAAGGCTTAAACGGGCGGATCGAGCTTTTGCAGGTGCCGCGCCCGCATCCGACTGCCGATGCGTTTTCGGACGAACACTACACAGGCTACTATCACCTGTCGTTTGACTTGAGCGATCGCACGGACGATCTTCCCGCTTGGCTCTCGGCGCTTGAGACAAAGTTTACTGAATCGGCAACGCTGCCGCCCTTAAAGATTTTGCTGCCGCCCACCCAGCAAATCATTGGCGATCGCGTTTACGAAGTGGCGTTCATTGCCGACACCGACGGGCTGCCGCTGGAGTTTTTGCGCGTCATGAGCCGAACCCGCACCGATTCTCTTGATTAACTGGCGGAATCGACTATGGTGCTGCACAATGCGGCAGAAGCGTTTGCCGACAACTGGACTTACCTCAAGGCCGAACTGCACTGGCTCGATCGCCTGCTGATGCTGACGGTGGCGCGGCAGCGCAAAGAGATCAAAGACCTCGATCGCCTCGCGCAGTCCAAGGCCGATCGCGTCACAAGCCACTGGTGGAAAGGCGTGATCGCGTTGGATACTGAACTGCACGATGAAATCCGCAAGCCGTCGCGTGCTTCACAAGGCAGCCATCAGCAGCAGATAGACGCTCGCACGTCGGCTTCGTTGCAGCAAGGTGTCGCGCTGGGATTGCCGCTGCTGCGCGATCGCCTCAAGCTGAGCCTGTTTGAAAAGAATTTGATTCTGCTGGCGATCGCGCCGGAAATCAATCGCCGCTACGCTCGCCTCTATCGTTTTTTGCAAGACGAGATCGCCAGCGATCTGCCGACGGTTGATTTGGCGCTGCGGCTGCTCTGCCGCACCGATCAAGACTGGCGAGATGCCCGCAGCCGCTTAGGTCAATCGCTGTTGCGACAATATGGACTGCTGCGGCTGTTGCCCGCCGATTCGGAAACGCTGCTGGCGCAAACGGTGCAGCTCGATCGCGCCCTCATCGATTATGTGCTGGCCGATCAGCCTTCGATCGATAAGCTCGAAAGTCTAGTGCAGCCGCGAGCGACCAAGCTGAATTTCCGCGTCTGTGCCTCGAAATGGGATCAGCTTGTGCTGCCGCCTACGCTGCTGCGATCGCTCAAGCAAATTGTGCATCAGCAGCAAACTCGATCGCAGCTTGAAGATTGGGGCGTCAGTGCTGCCCATCCAGCCGTTTTGCTGACGGGTGCAGCCGGAACAGGAAAAACACGAGCAGCCGAAGCGATCGCTCATGCCCTGCTTGTGCCGCTGACCAGCGTGGATTTGGCGATCGTAGAGCCGGAAGCAGACCTGCCGCTGATTGAGCGAATTTTGTCTGCCGCGCCTGTCGTGCTGCTGATTACCGAAGCGCAGTTGTGGTTTGGCCGCTCCGCTCGCCTCAGTTCCACTGTTCTGACGCAACTGCTGCGGCAGCGACAACAGGCCATTACGCTGCTAGAAACGCGATCGACGCAGCCGATTCGTCCGGCTTGGCAGCAGCAGTTTCAGGTGTTGCATTTTCCACTGCCGTCTCCGCCAGATCGTCAGCGTCTTTGGCGACAAGCGTTTCCGGCAGAGGTAGCAATCGATCGCCATCTCCCTTGGGCGCAGTTGGCGAAATGGCCGCTGACTGGAGGGCAGATTGGGGCGATCGCAGCAGCGGCAATGGTGGAATGGGTGCGATCGGGTGAGGCACGATTAGGACTGCATCATATCGATCGAGCGCGGCAGCGGTTGGGCTAGGGCGATCGCATCCAAAAGGCTGAGCGCTGCTACAGCAGTTTCGCACCCCTCCCCTGTAGAGAAATGCATCTGACCATTGACAGGACTGCCGCATTAGCGCCCGGAAATGAATTTCCAACGCTCAAAGCTCCAGTTCGTTTCAACGGACTCAAACCACTATTTCCCAACCCATTTGAATGGGTTTACGCTTTCAGCCGGAAATTGATTTCACGGCTTCTGCCGCTGTCTTGAAATGAATCATGATTCGGGTCGATCGCATTGCTGTCGATCCGTCTTAGCATCAAGCTTTTTCAGGAGCAGCCGACTTAAAGCTGTCGAAACATTGCATCAACAAATCGCGATTGAGTGAATTGTATTTGGTTTGACCTTCTTTGCGCGTCAAAATCAGTCCGGCTTCCGCCAGCGTTTTGTAGTGATGCGAAAACAGCGCCAAGCTGATGCCAAGCCGATTAGCCATTTCCGAGCAGCTTAGTTCGTCGGTCTCGCTGAGCAGTTCAACGACGCGCAGGCGAGTCGGGTCAGACAACGCCGCGAAGATTTTGGCGCGAATTTCAATTTCGGCAGGTGTGGCGATCGAAGCGTCAGACATGGTTTCACAATTTCTTTCTATTGTAGAGGGCGATTGCCTCACTTCAGTAGTTAAACAACTACTTGACTATTCAGGATAACCTCGCTATCGTTTAGTTAAATGAACGTTTAACTACTAACTGGCTTGATGCTCCGCATCATTCGTGCCCGTTAAATTTCCAGGAGTTTTGCAATGACAACCAGTCCAGTTGTTTTGACGGATGAAAATTTCGATCGCTTGGTTCTCCAAAGCGCTCAGCCCGTCCTGATTGATTTTTGGGCGGCGTGGTGTGGCCCCTGCCGAATGCTCAGCCCGATCGTGGAGCAAATCGCATCAGACTTTGCAGGCCGCGCTTTCGTTGCCAAGCTCAACGTTGATGACTATCCGCGACTGGCAACGCGCTACGGCGTGCAGGCCGTTCCCACACTGCTATTTTTCCAAAACGGACGAGCGATCGATCAAATTGTTGGCGTTGTGACGGCTGATACGATCGCCACCCATCTCAACGCCCTCCTCCCCGCCGCAGCCTAATCCCCGTACAGACGCGAGATCTCGCGTCTCTCCTCAACACCTACACCCATTTATGAACCTTGCAAAAAACCTCTTCACCCCGATCGATCTTGGCGCGTACCGCCTGCCCAATCGCATCGTCATGGCTCCGCTGACGCGCAATCGTGCCGCAGCGGGCAACGTTCCCACCGAACTCAACGCCATTTACTACGCTCAGCGAGCTTCTGCCGGACTGCTGATCACTGAGGCGTCGCAGGTTGCACCACAAGGTTTGGGCTATCCGGCCACACCTGGAATTCATTCGCCCGAACAGGTGGCAGGCTGGAAGCTGGTAACGGAGGCAGTCCACGCCAAGGGCGGACGAATTTTCTTGCA
Source organism: Microcoleus sp. FACHB-1515 (assembly GCF_014696105.1). Lineage (GTDB taxonomy): Bacteria > Cyanobacteriota > Cyanobacteriia > Elainellales > Elainellaceae > JAAUTJ01. The sequence continues at coordinate 21,689 of NZ_JACJPO010000059.1, read as the reverse complement.
GCTTTGGCACGTGGGGCGGATTTCGCATCCCGATTTGCAGCCAGATGGCGCGTTGCCTGTGGCTCCCAGTGCGATCGCGCCGCAGGGCATGGCCTCCACGTATGAGGGCAGCAAGCCGTTTGTCACGCCTAGAGCGCTCGATCGATCGGAAATTCCGGGCATCGTGGAGCAGTATCGCCGAGGTGCAAAAAACGCGCTGGAAGCGGGATTTGACGGTGTGGAAGTTCACGGCGCAAATGGCTATTTGCTCGATCAGTTTTTGCGCGACGGCAGCAATCAGCGCACCGATGACTATGGCGGTTCGATCGAAAATCGCGCTCGTCTAATGCTGGAAGTCACCGAAGCAGTCGTCGGCGTTTGGGGCAGCAATCGCGTCGGCATTCGCCTGTCGCCCAGCGGCACGTTTAACGATATGCGCGACTCAAATCCCGAAGCGACGTTTGGCTATGTGGTTGAGCAGTTGAATCGCTTCAATCTGGCCTATTTGCATTTGATCGATCCGAGCGAAGCCGATGCCCGACATGGCGGCAAAGCGATTCCGACGGCATATTTTCGATCGATCTATCAGGGCAATTTGATCGTCGCTAGCGACTACGATTTGGCGAAGGGCAACGAAGCGATCGCATCAGGCGCAGCAGATCTGGTCGCTTACGGCAGACTGTTTATCGCCAATCCGGATTTGGTTGAGCGCTTCCGTTTGAATGCGCCGCTGAACACGCCGGACGTGAACACGTTCTACGGTGGCGATGCCAAAGGCTACACCGACTATCCGGCTCTGTCAGTGCAATCGGTTTCCTAATCTTCTTTTGGTGCTGGGGCGATCGAACTGCATCTGCAACTCGATCGCCCCAATTCGCTAGTTTACATCGCCGCTCGGACGGTAAACTAGCTGCAAGTTCGTAACACTTGATCATGGCAACCATCAACGACAACTATCTGAAGCTGAAAGCGGGCTATTTGTTTCCCGAAATTGCGCGGCGCGTCAATGCGTTTGCCCAGTCGAATCCGGATGCAAAAATTATCCGATTGGGAATTGGCGATGTGACGGAACCGCTGCCGGAAGCATGTCGGACGGCGATGATCAAGGCAGTGGAGGAGATGGGCGATCGATCCACCTTCCAAGGCTATGGTCCCGAACAGGGTTATGCTTGGCTGCGCGAAAAAATTGCGGCTCATGATTTTCAGTCGCGGGGCTGTGAGATCAGCGCGGATGAGATTTTTGTCTCGGATGGCTCGAAGTGCGATACGGGAAATATTCTCGATATTTTTGGCGATGAGAATGCGATCGCCGTCACCGATCCGGTTTATCCGGTTTATGTCGATACGAATGTGATGGCGGGGCATACGGGTGAGGTGAACGATCGCGGTGAATATGGCGGTTTGGTTTATCTGCCGATCACGGCGGAAAACAATTTCACCGCGCAAATTCCGACTGAAAAAGTCGATTTAATTTACTTGTGTTTTCCCAACAATCCGACGGGCGCAACGGCAACCAAGGCGCATTTGCAAGATTGGGTGAACTACGCTAAGGCGAACGGGTCGATCATCTTTTTTGATGCGGCGTATGAGGCGTTCATCTCTGATCCGGATTTGCCGCACTCGATCTATGAAATTGAAGGAGCGCGGGACTGTGCGATCGAATTTCGCTCTTTCTCGAAAAATGCCGGATTTACGGGAACTCGCTGTGCGCTGACGGTTGTGCCAAAATCGCTGAAAGGCAAGGCGGCGGATGGCTCCACTGTGGAACTGTGGAAGCTGTGGAATCGCAGGCAGTCCACGAAGTTTAATGGCGTGTCGTACATTGTGCAGCGCGGAGCTGAGGCGGTGTATTCGCCCGCTGGTCAGGCGCAAACGCGATCGCTGATCGATTTCTACATGGAAAATGCCAAGATGATTCGTGAACAGCTAACCAGTGCGGGGATCAAGGTGTTTGGCGGGGTGAATGCGCCGTATGTGTGGCTGCAAACGCCGAATGGTCTATCGAGTTGGGATTTCTTTGATAAGCTGCTGCACACTTGCAATGTGGTTGGCACACCGGGATCAGGATTTGGTGCGGCGGGTGAAGGCTATTTCCGCATTTCGGCGTTCAACAGTCGGGAAAATGTAACGGAGGCGATGCGACGGATTACCGAGAAGTTTTCTTAGTTTGGATTGCCAGAGGGAAACAGCTTTTTTCGGTTAGGGCTACCTTCTGTTTCCGAGCCAGTGGAGTGTTGGGGTTGCCCCCACACACACCTCCAACCCCACAGGGGGGAGTGCCTTCCCCCTGACCCCCACGCAAGGGCATGTCTGTAGGTGTCAATGTAGCGCTACGCATTGGCTGTGATGACCGCAACCCTCGTGTTGCCCGCTTACCTCTCTGCCTTCTCCCGACCCCCAATCCCCCTCTTATGCTCAGCCGTGTTGCCGATTCGATCTACTGGCTCAACCGATATATTGAACGGGCGGAAAATGTCGCTCGGTTTGTGGATGTGAATCTGAATTTGCTGCTGGATTCGCCTGCCGGAGTGACGCAGCAGTGGAAGCCCCTAGTGATTACGACGGGCGATCGCACTGCTTTCCAGGAACGATATGGCGAGGCGACGGCGGAAAATGTGATCGAGTTTTTGACGTTCGATCGCAGCTATCCGAATTCGATTCTGTCGTGTTTGTGTGCGGCGCGGGAAAATGCGCGATCGATTCGTGAAATCATTTCCTCAGAAATGTGGGAGCAGGTGAATGAGTTTTATCTGATGGTGGAGGCGGCGACGGGCGATCGACCTTCGGAATTGTCAAGCTTTTTTGCTCAGGTGAAGCTGGCGAGTCATCTGTTTGCGGGCGTGATGGATGCCACAATGTCGCATAACGAGGGCTGGCATTTTGGCAAGATTGGCCGCTATCTGGAGCGGGCGGACAAAACGGCGCGAATTCTCGACGTGAAATATTTCATTCTGCTGCCGACGGTTAGCGATGTTGGCACGACGCTCGATCAGCTTCAGTGGATCGCCCTGTTGAAATCGGCTAGCGCTTACGAAATGTATCGCAAGCAGATCCGCCGAATTACACCGCAAGATGTAGCGCAGTTTTTGATTCTCAACCGAGAATTTCCGCGATCGATTCAGTTCTGTTTCTTGCAAGCCGAACAGTCGCTCTGTAAAATTACCGGAGTTCCGGCTGGAACCTGGACAAATCCGGTCGAGCGCACACTCGGTAGACTGCGATCGCAACTCGACTATGTGACGATTGAAGAAATCATTCAGCGCGGTCTGCACGAATTTCTCGACGATTTGCAAATCGGCATCAATCAAGTTGGCCTCACCATCTACGAAACCTTTTTTGCCCTCCACCCAACCCCCAATCCCTAACACCTTTCCTTGCGCTACAAAATTCAGCATCGATCGATCTACACCTACAGCGCTCCTGTTTCGCTTGCGCCGCATGTTCTCAGGCTGCGACCTCGTTGCGATGCTGCACAGCAGGTGCACTCTTTTCACTGGGCGATCGATCCCCAGCCTGCCCGCCTGATCGAAAATCTGGATCTCGATGGCAATCAAGTCACGCAAATTTCTTTTGCAGCGGCGATCGAGTCGCTGACGATCATGGCGACTTCGGAGGTCGAAACGTTTCGCACCAATCCGTTTGATTTTCTGCTGGAACCTTGGGCGACGAGTTTGCCAATTGACTATCCCATTTCGCTTTCAATCCAGCTTCAACCGTATCTGACAGGTTATTTGGGCAGCGTCGATCCAGTGGCGATCGAGCTGGCACAAGAGATTTTTCAGGCGACGCAAGGCAATACGATCGCTTTTTTAACTGAACTCAACCAGCGCATCTACAAAACCTGTCGCTATGAACTGCGCGAAAGTGGCGATCCATATCCTGCTGGAATCACCTGGCGATCGCAGCAGGGTTCCTGTCGAGATTTTGCGGTTTTGTTTTGCGAAGTTTGTCGAGCGATCAATCTCGCGGCTCGATTTGTCAGCGGCTATCAGGAAGGCGATCCTGACCAAACCGATGGCTTCGCCTCCTCTGGGCGCGACCTCCATGCTTGGGCAGAAGTTTATCTTCCCGGTGCAGGCTGGCGCGGCTACGACCCGACGCAGGGTTTGGCCGTCAGCGATCGCCATGTTGCCTTGTGTGCCAGCCCTTCACCGCGCCAAACTGCGCCGATCGCAGGAACACTCAAAACGGTTGGCGTGCAGTCGCACTTCGCATTTGAGTTGCAGGTTCAGGCGATCGATTCAGCCGACCCAGACGCAAGATGAAAGCTAGAGCGTTAGCAGTCGCTTGTCTGTTAGGAATTTCATGAATGATGAAGCACCAGAGCGCGTTGACCCGCGTTTCTCGATCAAGGCAAGGCACAACCTTTCGGTGCGAACCACCCCGATCGAGAAAGCGCCGGATCGAGCTAGCGAAAGATTTGGAGCGCGATCGAAACCAACGAAAGAAACGTTAGAAAGCCAACTGCATCTAGCGTTGTTGTCAGCAAAGGGCCGCTGATCAAAGCTGGATCGAGGTTAATGCGCTTTAAGCCCATTGGCAACAGTGTCCCGATCGTCGCTGCTACCACAACGTTGATCATCATCACCGATCCGGCCACGATCGCTACCCAGCGCTCATTCGGCGGCGACCAGATCAGCGAGAGAATCGCCAGCGCTAAACCGAGCGCGGCAGCCGTTCCCAAGCCCGCCAGAATTTCTTTACGCAAAATCTTTAGGGTATCTTTGGGCGTGACTTCGCCAACCCCCAAACCGCGCACCGTCACCGATAGCGCCTGAATGCCCACGTTGCCGCTGGTGTTTGACAAGATCGGCATGATCACAGCAAGAACAGGAACGAGGGAAATGACGCCTTGGAACGGCGCGATCGCGCTGGCCGCACCGACATACAGGCCAATATTGCCTAGCAGCCAAGGCAGGCGCTTTTGAATCGTGACGTGTGGCGGCGACAAGGCGGCTTCATCCCCGCCGCTGACGCCTGCAAGTTTTTGAATATCTTCGGTGGCTTCTTCTTCCAAAATGTCGATCACGTCGTCGATCGTAATGATGCCGACCAAGCGGTCTTCGCGATCGACCACAGGTACGGCAATCAGGTCATAGCGCTGCATCAGCCGCGCCACTTCTTCCTGCGGCGTTTCCGTCCGAGCGCGGATGACGCGATCGCTGGCAATATCGCGAATGTAGGCCGTCGGAATCGAAAAGAGCAACTGTCTAAGCGACACCACGCGCACCAGTTTTCGGTAGTCATCGGTCACGTAGGCGTAGTAAACCGTTTCCTTGTCCTGGTCAGTTTGGCGAATTTTGCTGAGCGCCTCGCCAACCGTTAAGCCTTCGCGCAAACGGACATACTCGGTCGTCATTACGCGCCCTGCCGTGCCCTCGGCATAACCCAAAATTGTTGCCGTCGCCTGCCTTTCTTCTGCACTAAGCTGGTCAAGCAGGCGGCGCACGACGCGGGCAGGCAGTTCGTCAAACAGTTCGGCACGCGCATCCGGGCGCATTGCTTCGACCACTTGCCGCACCTGTGCCGCATGGAGCGAACTAATCAGCGATTCCTGCAAATCTGGCGGCAAATATTCAAATACGTCTCTGGCCTGCGTTTTGTTCAAGAGCCGAAAGGCGATCGCCTGCCGCTCTGGAGGCAATTCCTCAATATAATCGCCAACATCCACAGCCGGAAGCTGATTCAGTTCGCTTTTGAGCCGATTCAAATCGTCAATTTCGGTCAGCGAAGCCCGATTTTCTTGCGTCAGCATGGCAATCTCCTGTATCTCCCCCGCGCTGGGAGACACTGCTCGCCGCGCTACGGAGAAGCTTTGTAGTAACGAGATGGACTTCGGCCCATGAAAGTGGAAAATTCAGCATCGATACGGAGGGAACCGCATCGCTAGCTGTATCCTAGCTTGCTTATTCGCAATTTCGCGATCGATCCGCCGAAATTTCAACCTTTTGGCACAAAACCTTGATGAATTATCGATTCCGAGCAGAATCTTCCTGAAAAAGCAGATGATTGTCGAGGCACGACCCCGACCGTTTATGCAGCTCACCTGTTTTTCAGACAGTTGGTATAAAAATCCAGTGCCGATCGCTAAGCGGATGACACTGGGTTGCAGAGTTTGATTTGCAATTGCGTCTACTGCCTGAACAGTGGACAGAAGGCAAATTTTTGGGGTTATTAGCGACTACTCGTGAATGCTTTCTGCATTAATAAACAGTTGCGATCGCCTGAATGTCTTTCTGGGCAGAGGTAGGCAATTTGCCAGCCATACTGGTCTTTCAGCTTTTGCATGAGAACGCCGCCCCAATGCTCAGCTTGTTGCAGCGGATCGGCAAGGCGCAGTTCAGTCTGCTCCATCAGCGCTTCGAGATCAAAAGCCGCGCCTTCGTCCCAAATGGCAATCACGAGGCGATCGCGAAATACCTTGACTTCCAGATCGATCGGCGTTTGACGAGGTAGATGCTGATGGGCATGACGCGCCGCATTCGTGAATCCTTCTACGAGCGCAATCTGCCCTTGCAGCCACAACTGCTCAGACAAGGGCGGCTGATTAAACTGGGCGAACCACTGCAAGAGATGCGGGATTTGATGGATATCGGTTTCGACTTGCAGGTGAGACTCATGCAGTAATTGACTGTTGCTATCAAGCTGTGCCATTGCAACACCCTACCGAGCACAATTCATTGAGCGGCTTCCCCTAATCTAGAATGCATCGCTTTTGCGAAACAGAACCAGGATGGTTTTGAGAATGAGCTGCAAATCGTATTTCAAGCTCCAACGTTCTTGATAGCGCAAATCCAGCGCGATAACATCCTCAAAATTACGCACGCTCGATCGCCCGTTCACCTGCCATTCTCCGGTCATTCCCGGTTTGACATCCAGCCTTTGCCAGTTAGGAACATCATAGCGATCGACTTCATCGGGCAGCGGCGGGCGCGTACCTGTCAGACTCATTTCGCCACGCAGCACGTTCCAAAACTGCGGCAGTTCATCTAGGCTGGTTTTTCTCAGGAATCGTCCCACTCGCGTAATGCGCGGGTCATTGTCATTCTTAAAAAATGCGCCTTCGTTTTGATTTTTGACTTGGGCTTTTAGCGCTTCAGCGTTCGGAACCATCGATCGAAACTTCCACAGTTGAAAGCGTCTACCCATCAAACCACAGCGCGTTTGCGAAAACAAAATTGGGCCAGGACTGTCGAGCTTAATCGCGATCGCGAGCGGCACAAACAGCACAGCCGTAATGCTCAACCCCACGATCGCGCCCGCAATATCAATGCAGCGCTTGGTGAGCGAGGTGACTGAGGGATGAATCGGCGGCGCGATCGTGGACTGTGGCAAAACAGGAGCGGGGATGGTTGTATCCTGCTCGATTGTAAAGAGGCGATCGAGGCTAGCAAGCGCCAAGGTACTTTGAACTTCTGGTCGCAAGTTACGCAGCACTAATTCTCGCTTTTTCGCTTGAGTTGCCTTAAGACACATCACTAAAGCGCCGATGCCGCTGCTATCAATAAAGGCGGTTTGCTGAAAATCGAAGACAATCTTGGCGGGTAGCGATTCCGTTTGAATTAACTGCTCAAATTTGTCTTTAAAGGCGACCGCTTCAACAACCGTGAGCAGGGGCGGTAGCTCAATGAGGCAAACTGCTTCGGAAACCGTTGTTGAAAAGCTGGGTGGCTGATTTTCGCTGATCATTGCGTCTTGTGTGCGGCTTGTGTAAAGATTTGAGGTTTGAAAGTGTCGCCTAGCCACTGGCGATCGAGGCCAGTCTAGATTCCAGCGGCCATCTGCTACTTAGGTTTCCCAAAACTAGCACGCGCTATCTGGCCTGTCGCTGAAAATTGCTGAGTAGGCGAAAATCCGACAATAGTTTAAAGTTTTGGCGATCGAGAAACTTGACTTTCAGCAATTGCAGGATTCAACGCTAGAATATTCGTCTTGTTCGCTTTGAAACGCTGGGCAATCGATGAACATCGCGACCTACAATTTGCGCTTTGGCGGCAATCGACACAATCGATCGCACTGGCAAGAAATTTTTGCAGAGGTCGATCCCGATCTATTTCTGGTGCAAGAAACTTGCGATCCCAAAATCTATTTAACTGAAGAATTCTATGCCGCTCATCGCTCCAATATCGTTTGGCAAACCGTTGAAGGTCGAGCTTGGGGCAGCGCAATTTATGTTTCGCGAGGCGAGGTGAAATCGATCGCCATTGACGATTTTGCGGGCTGGGTCGCTGGAGCCGAAATTAGTGGTTTGATCTCCGATCGACTATTGCGCGTGTTCAGCATTCACGCACCGCCGCCCTACTCCAGAAAAGTCAATCAGATTTTAGATTTCATCGCCAATCGATTTCAAGATGATTACGATTTGGTGATTGGTGGCGATTTCAATTTGTGTGTGAGCGTTCGCGAAGCAGAGCAGCCGATCGACTGGTCAGACATGGGCGTGCTGGGTCGCATCAAGCGCGAATTTGGCTTAATCAACTGCTGGCAAGCTGCGAATCCCAACTGCGAACTCGCGCAGACATTGCGCTGGAGCCGAGAGCCAACTTATCCGTATCACTGTGACGGCATTTTTGCGCCTGCTGTCTGGTATCGCGATCTCGAATCGAGCGAAGTGCTAATCGACGGGTGGGAGACGATGAGCGATCACAATCCGGTTGTTGCCTGCTTCGAGTTCGCTAGCGCTGCCACGCCATCCAGCGCGACGTAATCGGCTTGAGCTTTTGCAGCAGCGTCATTCCGTGCGCGTCAGCGGCATTGCGAATCACCTCGGCCTGAGTTGGATAGGGATAAATCGTGTTGGCGATCGCTCGCAGTCCCAAGCCGTTCGTCATTGCCAAGGTAATTTGCGTAATCAAATCGCCAGCATGACGAGCCACGATCGTCGCGCCGACAATGCGATCGGTTCCCTTGCGGACGTGAACCTTCGCAAATCCCGCCGTTTCGCCATCGATCAAAGCGCGATCGACGCGACGAAGATCAATTTGGAAGGTGTCGATCGCGATCCCCTGTGCTTCGGCTTCGTGCGGTTGCAGTCCAACCTGCGCCACTTCCGGATCGGTGTAGGTGCAGGACGGCATCACAAGTGCACTCAGCCGCTTGCGTCCAATGCCTGCCACCGAAAACAAAGCATTTTGAATGGCAATGCGGGCGGCAGCGTGAGCGGCATGAGTGAATTTCCACTGCATGCAGACATCGCCAACGCCGTAGATGCGCGGATTCGTCGTTTGCAGAAAATCGTTGATCACAATGCCCTGTCGCGAATTCGCCTCAACCCCGATCGCCTCCAATCCCAAATTCTCGATGTTGGGCGATCGACCCACTGAAAGCAGAATTTCATCGACCGCAATCTGTTCACTCTGGAGATGCAAAATTTTTTGATCGCCCTGCCGATCGACGCGATCGATCTGCGAATTGGGTCGAAGCTGAATCCCGTCCTGCGCGAAACTCGTCTGCACGATCGCAGTGGCATCCGCATCTTCTCGCGTCAAAATGCGACCGCCTCGATAGATCAAAACGACTTCCGACCCCAAGCGGCGAAAAGTTTGCGCCAGTTCACAGCCGATGTATCCCGCACCAATCACGGCTAGTTTTGCGGGGCGATCGACAAGCTGAAAGATCGTTTCATTGGTTAAATATCCCGCTTCTTCCAATCCGGGGATCGGCACACTGGCAGGACGTGAGCCTGTCGCGATCGCGGCTTTGCGAAACTTAAGTCGTTCTCCAGCGACTTCGATTGCATCACTTGCCACAAATTTCGCCGCACCGAAGAACACATCCACGCCAAATTCCGTTTGAAATCGCTTGGCCGAATCATGCGGGCTGATCGTGGCACGAATTTGCCGCAAGCGCTCCATAACGCGCCCAAAATCGATCGACAGGTCACTCGCTGCAACTCCGTATGCTTCGGCTCGGCGAATATCTGCGACAACTCTGGCCGATCGAATCATCGCCTTTGAGGGCACACAGCCCACATTGGTACAGTCGCCACCCATCAAATGCTTCTCAATCAGAGCAACCTTTGCGCCCAACAGTGCCGCGCCCGCTGCCGTCACCAATCCCGCCGTGCCTGCCCCAATGACAACCAGATTGTAGTGATCGCTCGGCGTAGGATTCTTCCAATCCGGCGGATGCAAATTGTCGATTAGCTGTTGATTGTAGCGATCCATTGGTGGAACCACGATCGCGTCTGAAGCAGTCTGCGTCATGATGCGGAAGACGAACTGCGATTACCGTAACATGCTTCTCGCCCTAACATGCTTCCCAACAGTGAAGAGCGCATCCCCGTTCGATTTTAGGATTCAGCTTGCTGCATTCGGAAAATTACGAAATCGATCGCGATCGACTTCTTGTTGAAGAATTTACGAAAGGGGATGGGCGGGTTTTGTTACACTGATTACGAGATGCCAATCCTAAAGAGAATCTGAAGCCATGAGCCACTCCACGTCCACTAAGCCGATCGTGATCGCGCCTTCGATCTTATCTGCCGACTTTAGCCGTTTAGGTGAAGAAATTCAGGCGGTCGATCGCGCTGGAGCCGACTGGATTCACGTGGATGTGATGGATGGCCGTTTCGTTCCCAACATTACGATCGGCCCGCTGATTGTCGAAGCAATTCGCCCCGTAACGCAAAAGCCGCTCGACGTGCATTTGATGATTGTCGAACCGGAAAGATACGTCGAAGACTTCGCCAAAGCCGGAGCCGACCACATCTATGTTCACGCCGAAACCAATGCAACCGGACATTTGCATCGGACGCTCGGTCACATCCGCGAATTAGGCAAAAAAGCCGGGGTTGTACTAAACCCTGGTTCTCCCCTGGACTTGATTGAATACGTTCTTGAAGAGTGCGATCTCGTCTTGATCATGAGCGTCAACCCCGGCTTTGGTGGCCAAAGCTTTATTCCCGCCGTTCTGCCGAAAATTCGCAAGCTCCGCCAAATGTGTGACGATCGCGGCCTTGACCCCTGGATCGAAGTCGATGGCGGCTTGAAAGGCAGCAACACCTGGCAAGTTTTAGAAGCCGGAGCCAATGCGATCGTGGCCGGATCAGCCGTCTTCAAAGCACCGGATTACGCCGCTGCGATCGAAGGCATCCGCAACAGCAAACGCCCCGAACCGGAACTCGCAACCGTTAGCTAAATTCAATCTTTGAATCAAATTTCAAGCAGGACGCATTTCATTTTTTGCGTCCTGTTTTTATTAGGTTCCACAAGTCTTTGTACAAACCGCTACGCTCAAGACAGCAAAGTTTAGGCGCAGCGGTTTCAACTGTCAGAAGCACATCTTCAACAAGTGCCTCCGAATGAGCCGCCTCTTCTGCGGCCTTTAATGGGGCATCGCCCGCACGACGATGAACCTGATTCCCTCCATGCTTCCCATTTCGCTCGACAAACACCAAGCCCAACGACTCGTGCGCGAACTGGGCAAATCGCAAGTGCAAGCGTCAGTTCAAGCGGTTCAGCCTTAGAACTCCAGCAGTTCTCGACCCACGCTCTGATAGTCTTTCCAACCTTCTTCAGCTCTTGGATCTTTCGTGCCGTACACGGGCACGCCCGCCTGAGCCGCCTTTTGAAAAGCGGCCAGCCGCCGAATATCTGCACCAAACAGCGGCATTCCCGCTTCAGTCAGCATCGATCGCACCTTTTCCGCCTCGCGACTCGGTTTGGGCGGCGTAATTGTCAGCAAGACGCGATAGCGCTTGGCTCCGATCGCCGTCAAATATTCCAGCGTCAGAACGAGTGCTTCCAGTGAGAGCGTATCTGGTGTCGTCGGCAGCACAAGCAGATGGCAGCTATCCGCCAAAATCTTGAGATCTTCGGGTACAGGTCGCGCCTGCGTGTCAATGACGACGTGCTGATATTGGTGGCGGCGCGGCGGCTGCCAGGTATCGACAACGGCAAACGGCAACATGCCGCGACTTGCCCAGTTGGAAGCCGATCGATTCGGGTCAGCATCTATCAGCAAGGTGTCGCCATCCGTCTGCAAAAAGGCGGCAAGGTGAATGGCGCTTGTTGTTTTGCCCACGCCGCCTTTGAAGCTGGCAACGGTGATAATCATGACGGTGTGGCGATCGAACAGGTGCGATTTTTAGGGTAGCTCAGTCGATCGCTTTCTGGTGTTGTGAGGCACAATCCGGACAGCTAGCGCAAAAACAGCGTCAGCGATTGCAAAATGCCAATCCCAAATCCCAAAATTCCTCCCAAATTCACAATTCCCTGAAGTTCACTTTTGACGATGCCATTGATCGCCTGCTCCAGTTCTCGCGGGGATGTGCCTTTGACGCGATCGATAATCACCTGATCGATATCCAAAATTGGAATCGCCTGGGCGACAATTTTTTCCAAATCTCGCTCCAAATACCGCTCCAGAACGAGGGCAAGTTCGCGGCTGACAGGTTCAAGCGATCGCTGCACGGCTTCCGACGCTTGCAGACGATCGAGCAACAGATGCGCGAGATTATCCCAGTCGATCGATTCGCTCAAGCCCTGAAGTAAATCCGCTCCGCGCTCTTGCACATAGCCGCGCACAGTGTCGCGAGTCGTTTTCCGCAGTTGCCGCACGGTCGAGACGGGCAAATTTTGCAGCGAAACGTTTTGCAGCCATTCCCGCAGACGGTTTTGGACACCCAGCGATCGCATCAGTTCGCCCAGTCGTTCGTTACTGGCCTCGCGCTCGTCCAGACAGTAAGTCCGCAGTCGCGTCAAAGCGTTTCGCAGGCCAAACAAATTGGCGACCACCCAATACGTGCCGCTGGTTTTTTCGCGGAAGCCTTCATCGATGACTTGAATATTGCGATCGGTCAAAAAATCGACGATCGCCTGTCGAATCACATCCGGCGGTAAAACCACCTGCAACAGCCAGTTAGAAAGCTGATCGGCCTGTCCCTCAGTAAGCTGAAGCTCCAGCAGCACCTTGTCAAAAATCTGGTTGATCTGCGCTTCGAGGAAATCTTCCTGGCGTGCCCACACTTTCACCAAGCGCGGCAGCGATTCGCCCAGCAAATCTTGCAGAATGTGAGCAACCACTTTGGCGGTTTTTTGTTCATGATCGCTCCGCAATTGTTCGATCGCCAGCTTCAGCAGCCACAACACGCCCGCTTCCATCCGCTCGGTTTGCAGCAGGCGACGCGCCAAATTTTGTAATTCTGCGGGCGTGAGTAGCGATCCCATGATCGTGTCAGCTACGCGCTTCGCTAATCGCTCTTGGTTGCTGGGGATCAATCCAGGTGTAAACGGCACTCGTCGCCCGCCGATGTAGAGCGCTCGATACGGGCGAAACAGCATTTTGATCGCAATGTCATTGGTGAAGTAGCCGATGATGCCACCAACGACGGGAGGAGCCAGAACAAGCCAGAGGTTCGATTCCATCGCGGAACGAGGGGGATGAGGAATTAGACGGTTGCAACCAAAACACCCATGATGCCGCCTGCGATCGCATAGTGCTTCGCCTGAGCGAATCCCGCCTGCAAAGCCAGTTCTACCTGCTCAGCACCAACGGGAAAGCGATCGAGGCTCGGACTGATGTAAGCGTACTCTTCGGTCAGGCCGAGTTGCTGTGCCGTAGGTACCACGATAGTTTGCAGATACCACTGCTGAAAAGTGCGGACTGCCGGACTCTCAGGCCGATGAAAATCGAGAATTGCTGCCGTTGCACCAAGCTTGAGGACGCGCCGCAGTTCTTTCAGGCTGGTGAGGATATCCGTCACGTTCCGCAGTCCATAGCCCATCGTCGCCGCCTCAAACTGGGCATCGGGGAACGGCAAGCTTAAGGCATCACCTTCGATCCACTCGATCGTTGCCGTGCCGAATCCGGGAAAGCGCTTTCTCGCCACCTCAAGCTGAGCAGGTGAAAAATCCACGCCGACCACTTTGCCGCTCGTGCCGACTCGTTTCGCCAGCAGTCGCGCCAAATCACCGCTGCCGCAGCACACATCCAGACAGGTCATTCCGGGCGCAGCCTTGCTCCACTTGACGGTCATCTGCTTCCAAACGCGATGCTGACCGAAGCTGAGGCGATCGTTTAGCTGGTCGTAAACCGGAGCGATGCGATCGAAAATTGCTTGAATTTCTGGGGCGGGCGGCACGTTCACAAATCGATCGCTCACAAATCAATCAGTAGGATGGCTAACTCTAATCCTACACAACGCCGTGACGCGACGTTACTTAGACCGTAGCCGGACGATAGCGGGTGCAAACCAACGCCAGCGCGATTTGTTGCGACGAAAGCTCCAGCAGCGTTAGTTCATCTTCGCGCAGCGTACAAGGATGTGCCCACTGAAGCGACAGCACCGCCAGCACTTCCCCTTGAAAAATCACGGGCGTTACCAAATGCGCTTGAATTCCCGTATTTGAGTAGTGCGCGACCTGCGACAAATCTTGATTCGTCGGCACATTCACGGCGACCTGCATTCGCTTAGCGGCGATCGCCTGCTGCACCAAGGGATCTTGGCTCAGCCAGTTCTGATTGCTGTCCAGATTGTAGGTTCCCGCCGCAGGCGCAACTTTTTGATGCTCAACCAGTTGCAGAATGCAGCGATCGGCCTCAAAGTTTTTGCCGAAAGCGTGAGCGATCGGGCTGAGGCAGTCTTCCGGGCGGCTCGACTGCTGCGAAACCTGAACGATCGCGCTCAGCAGTGCGGTTTGCGCTTGTGCCCGTCGCAGCTCTTCCGTCCGCTGCTTCAACAGTTCATAGGTTTCGGCGGCTCGCTGCACAACGGCTTTTAGCTCATTGGGGTCCCAAGGCTTGGTGATGTATTTGTAGACCTGCCCAGAGTTGATCGCTTCGACCAAATCTTCAACGTCTGTGAAGCCTGTCAAAATGATTCGCATCGTGTCGGGAAACTGCGGAACCGTTTTGCTCAAAAACTCGGTTCCTTTCATCTCCGGCATTCGCTGGTCAGAAATGATCACGGCCACTTCACCTTCTGCGGCCAAAATTTCCAGGGCAGATGCGCCACTTTCAGCTCGCAGCACTTGAAAATCGCGGCGAAATGTGCGGTAGAGCAAGTCGAGATTGTCCGGTTCGTCATCGACGACCAGCATTTTCGGCTTGCGCGGGCGTTCTAGGCTCATAAGTTGGCGGCTAATATCGGTTACTGCGGTGCTGTCCATGACCATTTTCCTTCGGCATTCCAACCCCGATCGAAGCGGGCGATCGACTGACATCCACTGGCTTGCTAGCAAAATAGAACTGTCACAGCGCGGATTCGTTTCCATTACGGTAAGCAGCCATTTCAGCAACGGCTGGGTTTCTATCGTGATGCAACCTGACGTGATGCAACCTGAAGCTGTTCTTTTGTCAGCAGAGTTCTCATTTCTGCGTTTCTTACCCTGTCATTAGTTTCGACAGGGTTTCGATCGTTCTAACGCTGCCTTGAAAAATTCTCGATCGTCAACGAAGACAGAATGCACCGAGTCCAATTCACAAATTGTAAGTAATTTTACCAACAATCTACCAGTTCAAACCGCGATCGCACGAGCCTAAAAGCGATCGAAACTCAGTTCAAGCGTTTGATCGGCGGCATCTGCCCAAGGCGTAGACCAAGTTTCGATCGGGGCGGCCCACTGAATCGACTCATTGTAAAGTGCAGCGCGATCGGCCACCTGTGACAGATATCCGACATAGTGACCCATGAGAAAATAGACAGCCATCATTGCTGCTGCCGCCATCGACACCAAAAAGCCAGCCAGCATCAAAGAAAATTCACGACGATGCATCGCTTCCTGCATCAGATGCAGTGCCCAAGCGACGAGCGCGACGACGATGATCAGAATAAAGAGCATTTCTTAAGCTGGCGCAACGATTTGTAATATTTCCTAATTGTAACGAATCTCATCCCGACTGAGGAAACTTTCTTTTCAGGTCTTTCCATTGATAGATGTCGTCTTGCGGCGATCGCACTTGGCAGGATCGAAATGCTACAGCCGTACTGGAACCTGATGCGCCGCCAAATGCTGCTTAATCTGCGCCACGCTGAGACGCCCGTAATGCAGCAGCGACGCCAGCAAAGCCGCTTCTGCCTGTCCGGTCGTGAGCGCATCCAAAATGTGATCGCAGTTGCCCGCTCCTCCCGAAGCAATGACGGGAATTTGCACTTGCTGGGCGATCGTCCGCGTCAACTCCAGGTCATAGCCCGCCTGCGTTCCGTCCGCATCCATACTCGTCACCAGCAGTTCACCCGCGCCGCGCCGTGCCACTTCTGCCGCCCACTCGATCGCATCTAAACCTGTATTCTCGCGTCCGCCTCGGACAAACACATCCCAGCCGCTTCCATCGGGACGTTGACGAGCATCGATCGCCACCACAATGCACTGTGCGCCAAAGCGATCGCTGGCTCGATCGATCAGGTCAGGTTGGCGTACCGCAGCCGAGTTAATGCTGACTTTATCGGCTCCCGCTCGTAACAATTTCTTAATCGTCTCTAAGGAACTGATGCCGCCGCCGACCGTGAGCGGAATGAACACCTGCTCCGCCGTGCGATACACCACGTCATAGATCACGTCTCGATCTTCGTGCGTCGCCGTGATGTCGAGAAAAACCAGTTCATCTGCGCCCGCTTCGTTATAAACCTGCGCCAGCTCGACGGGATCGCCCGCATCGCGCAGATCGACAAAGTTGATTCCCTTCACGACTCGTCCGGCTTTCACGTCCAGGCAAGGCAAAATTCGCTTTGCCAGCATTGCGTTTCCCCATTCGGCAGCTTTTACAGTAGCAGCTTTTTTTCGTGATTATTAAAAATTGTCACCATCCTGATAGACTAAATTTTGATTCTTTGGCAGGAGTGGTGATGGAAATTGGTCAGAAGGTACGGCTGCGGCGGTTGCGCGATCGATCCCCGCAAAATTTGGTGCAGCGACTCGGCCAAGTCGGGGAGATTCAAGGCTTCAAACTCGTGGACGGCAAAGGCATCGGCGTGATCGTCCAGTTTGAAGACAAATATTCTACCTGGTTTTTTGAAGACGAGCTTCAGGTGATGGCCTAGCGGCAACCGTACAAAAACTGTTCGCTCAAACCGTACCTCGCTGGAGAGGCATCCTTTCCGCTCAAATCGGTAGCATAAAACTAATGCGAGTGATGAGGAAACGATGAGCTTAATTCTGACATTTTTGGGCAAGGGAGGAACCGGACGCACAACAGTGGCGATCGCCGCTGCCAAGCGTTTTGCTGCCGAAGGAAAGCGCGTTTTGCTGGTCGGGCTTGATCCCACGCCTGCGTTTAGCCTGCTCGTCGGAAAGCTTCTGAATGCAGAGCCGCAGACGATCGAACCGAATTTGTCTGCCGTTCAGCTTCAGATGACCTCGCTGCTGGAACGCAGTTGGGAAGAACTCAAGCAGCAAGAAGCCAAATATTTGCGATCGCCCTTTTTGCGATCGGTCTACGGGCAAGAACTCGGCGTCCTCCCTGGAATGGACAGTGCTCTCGCCCTCAACGCTCTGCGCGAATACGACGCCAGCAACCAGTACGACGTGATCATCTACGACGGCACGGGCGACCAGATGACGCTGCGAATGCTGGCAATGCCCGACGTTCTAAGCTGGTATGTCCGTCGTTTCCGCCAAGTTTTTGCCGACTCGGATGTGGGCAAAACCGTGACGCCGTTTATTCAGCCGATCGCTGCTGCCGTCCTCAACGTCAACTGGACTTCTGGCGATCTGTTCAATCAGCCTGCCGCTCAGCAAGTTACGAACATCCTCGATCAGGGTAAAGCCGCTCTTGCCGATCCCAATCGCGTCGCGGCTTATCTCGTCACGACTGCTGCACCCGAAGCGATCGCCACTGCCCGCTATCTGTGGGGCAGCGCTCAGCAATCTGGCCTGACGATCGGCGGCGTTCTGCTCAACCATTCCGAAATGCCCGAAGAGTTGACGAGCGAATTTTCGCCCTTACCCGTCGCCCCATTGCCCGCTCGATCCGGCGGCGACTGGCAAGCAATCGTCAACGCCCTACCCGACTTGACGCAAGCGGCGCAGGCTCCTCGCCCGATCGCCGTAAATGTGAGCGATCGCAAAGTCAGCTTGTTCCTACCCGGATTCGACAAAAAAGAAGTGAAGCTGACGCAATACGGCCCCGAAGTCACGGTCGAAGCAGGCGATCAGCGACGCAATATCTTTTTGCCGCCAGAATTGCGCGGTCGTCAGGTGAGCGGCGCGAAGTTTCAGGACGGCTATTTGATTATTTCGTTTTAGCAAAGAGCGATCGCTGCTTATTCAGTTGAGCCAGTTACTACAGAAGTTCTGGCTCCCAAAGCAGCGATCGCCACTCCCACTAAAATAATCGACGCGCCGATCAAAACCGTTCCACCCGGATTTTCGCCAAAAACAAGAAGACCGAGCAGTCCTGCTCCCACAGGCTCCGCCAAAATTACCAGCGTCACCAGGGTTGGTGAAACCCAGCGCACCGCCCAGTTGAAGCTGGTGTGCCCAATTACCTGTGGAAACACGGCCATCAGCGCAATCCACAAGTAGACCGTTGGAGGATAACCTGTGTAGCTCGCTCCAAACACAAGCGGCAAGGGCAGGAGCACCAGTGCAGCCGTCGTGTAGGCAACGACGACATGAGTGGCGATCGACAATCCGCATTTCTGCGCCTCGCGCCCCAGCAAAAAATAAAGACTCACCGCCCACGATCCGAGCAAGGCCAGCGAATTTCCTAGCAAGGGCTGGTCGCCTCCCAGTGTGGAAGCACTATCCCCCAGCCCAATCAGCAGCCCGCCCGTCAGCGCGATCGCAATGCCAACAGTCGTCATTCCGGTCGGCTTTTCTTTGAACCAGAACCACGACAGGAGCGCCACCCAAATTGGATTCGTCGTCACGAGTGCTGCCGAAACTGCGATCGACGTGTAGGACAACGAGGTGATCCACGTTCCAAAGTGGAGCGCCAAACAAACGCCCGATGCGATCGAATACAGCAACGCCTGCTGTTGAAACCCTGTTCTACAAAAATTTCGCCAAGCCGGAGCAAAAATCAAGGCCGCCAAGCTCAGCCGCGATGCCGCCAAAACCAAACTGAACCCCGCGCCTCGTGTTTCGGCGGCGGCCAGCGCTAAGCGAATGAAGATGGCAGCAGTTGAAACAGAAAGGATTCCGATCAAAAGAATGCAGGCAATTTGCCAGGTAGACGGTTTGGCAGCGGTCATCGGCGCAGGAATGAGGATGGACAGCCTGAAACTTGATCGTATCGTCATCGATCGCAGCACTTACGCTAGGTCAGGGTTGATCGATGCAACGGTCAAAAATCCGGTGAATCGATCGCTCCGGTCTGGATGCGCGATCAGGCTTAACGTTGCTTGGCACGATCGCCTCTGCACGGTCAGCGACCACAAGCTGAAATAACAGTTTTTGCTTTGACTGCTTGCTTGCGATTGCCAGCCCGCCTGCTGCATTTCCGCCTGATAGTGTGCAGCTAATGCTGCTGCTGACAGTGCCGTTGTGATGTAGGCGGAAGACGAGAAGTCTTCATAGCCTCCGCTTTGAATCACTTCCGTTTGCTCAGGTGGTCTGAGTGTGGGGACAGGTAGGTCAAACTCTGAGGAAGTAGCTTCGCTCGGCTCAGGCGGGTCGAGAGCGATCGTAGGCAGATCGGCAATTCTGGCGGCAAGCTCTTGGTTTAGCTCATCTGAAAATCGTGGACACCAGTTCAGCCGCAGATCAAAGCAGTGACGCTCCACGGTTTCCAGCGAAACGTAGCATTCCGCCTCGCCAGTCGGACTGATGAAGGTATCTGACTGCCAGCGTTTTTCAGTCGCGATAAATCCTAAGTCACAGCCAGTATGGTGTGTTAATACCTGCCAGCCAGAACGAAGCAGCGATCGGGTAAGCTGCTGCCAGAACTGATCGGATGTGAGCGGTGCAATCAAAAATATAGAAAATCGATCGCCCTCGCCTTCCTCCTGTTCCGGCTCCAACAAACTGCCCACAATCTCCGTTTCGGCAGGCAACTCGATCGCACTCGGAAATTCAGGCGGAAGCTGATTGATCCACAGCCGCTTTGTTGTAGCAGTTGTAAAGTCATCGGCTGAAAGTTGCCAGATGATTGCTTCTGGAATTGATCCGACTGGTGCAATCGCTCGATCGAAATCTAGCAGCGTCATTTCATCAAAACTATTCAGATTCAACAGTCGCAGCGAAGCCGCGTAGTGATCGGTCAATTCGTCATCCCTCAGAAAGCTCAGCAGCAGTTGCAGCGATCGATCGGGCAACGTCCAAGCGCTCCACAACAGGCGATCGAGCGCTTCACCCGCTTGTCGCGTCCAGCCTGCTTGAATTAGCTGCGCTTCGTAATGCGCGAGTAGAGCCGAACCGCTCAGCGACGTTCGCAAATTCGATTTACTATACCAATTTTTTTCCGATCCGCCGCCTCTCCTTCCGCGATGGGCGATCAATCGGTCAGATGGCAGATTTGCCGCTGAAGGTGGAACTTCACTCTCCGGCGGCGGAATCAGTTGCGGCAGCGGCAGCAAATTGAGAAAACTGCGCTCCCATTCTTCATAACAATCGAAGTTAAACGGATCATTGGCAGAAAGAGTGAGCCGAACCAGTGTGATATTTGCCCTAGTCGATCGCGTCTCCAAAATCAGCATCAGAGAAAGCGGACGGTAACAAAACGTCAGGCGAGCAGGAAGACGATCGCGAGGCATGTCAGTAGCAGTGAACAGGTTGAAGTCGATCCATTCTTCCTTCGAGTAGCACTGAAGCCATCCGATCGCCCGCAGTCGATTAAAATACGCGCTTTGCAAATGCAAAACAGGCTGGTCAATCTGCAACAAAATCACAAAATTCTGTCCCTGTTGAAAACTGGCGATCGGCTGAGCTTGGTCAAGCAAGGGAATTTCGATCGGCAACTCATCCGGCAGTTGACCGCTCAACAGTTGCACCTTTTCGTTGAATGAAGCGGGCGATCGCAGCAGGCGCAAGGCCAGCGAGAGGGGAACTTGGCGAGAAGATTGCAGCATGGCAGGGAAATCGATCGCACTTTTGTACTATTTTGATGCCAATCTTGAAAACAGGCGATTAGAGATTTCTGCTCAGGCAGCGTTTAGTTTTCTATCGATAAAATAAATTCTTGCTCGATCGCTGCGATGCTCCCCAGGGGGAAATGCTAGCGTAGGAAGCAAACTGAATTTTAAGAAGCGAATCGAGGAGCATCCGGTGGTTGCAACGCCCGAAAAACTTAATACCGAATCTTTCAGCTCTGAAACTGGCAGCGATGGCTTCGCCGCCTCTGGGCGCGTCGCCGTTCTGCTGATGGGCTATGGCGAAGTCGAAAGCTACGAAGACTTTGCCAACTACAACGAGCAAGCTTTAAACCTGCTCACAGCCAAGTTTGCGCCCGTGCCAACCTGGATTTATCCGCCGTTGGCGAAGCTGCTGGCCGTGTTTGATCTGCACGAATGGAGCCATCAGCACGATCACTTTATCTCGCCGCACAACCACATTTTTGAGCATCAGCGGGCGGGAATCGAGCGGAACTTGCAGGAAAAGTGGGGCGATCGCGTCCAGGTTTTCAAAGCGTTTAATTTCTGCGCTCCCTTCCTGCCGCATCAGGTTCTCGAAGAAATCAAAGCGCAAGGCTTCGACAAAATCTTGATCTATCCGCTCCTAGTGCAAGCTGGCAAAAGTAAGCAGCCAGCTTGTTAGCCATCCTTGAAGCCTTCAAACTTCCAGTTGAACGGTTTTGCACTCGTGCAATTGAAGTACTCAATGAATTTGAGA
>NZ_JACJPO010000058.1 GCF_014696105.1 Microcoleus sp. FACHB-1515 | reverse complement strand
TTAACGGTCGAACAAACAGCGGTGGGTACATGATCAAAAGCATCTTTGGGATAAGTAATAGCTTATCGATTGGCTGCTGCTTGTGCAAAATAGGTCTCTTAAGACTGCACTAGGCAATCACTTCAATTTGATCGAACTGATCGATCACCACATCCGCGCCTGCCAACTGCTGAATCGATGTCCAGCCCCACGTCACGCCGATCGCGCCTGCCGCACCTGCCGATCGTGCCAGTTCGATATCTGCGATCGAATCACCCACCACGAGCATTTGAGCGCAAGGCACATCGATCGCTGCGCCTGCCCGTTCTAGGAATTGCGGATTGGGTTTGCCGAGATTGTCGTCTGTGCCGATCGCGGCATCCACGTCGAGGGCGTAGTGCTGCACAAATTCTTGAACGTTGGCAGTAGTGTCAGCAGAGAGAATGGCGAGTTTGAGCTTGGCCGATCGCAGCGATCGCAGCAGTTCTAGGCTGCCTGGGAATATTGGCGTTTGCGGCGCTTTGGGCTGGAGATTGCGATCGGCTTCGGCAAAGGCTTCCTGGGCGATCGACAGAGCTTCCATCCAGTCGCGTCCCGTTTCGGCAACGTAGGCAGCGGCGGCAATTTCGTTGTCTCGTCGCGATCCAACCGCCATCATGCCCGCCGGATTCAAACCGTTCTCTCTAACCCCGAACGCCATCAGCAAGGGTTCTCCAACACCGGGAATTTTGGCATCGATCAGGCGCGATCGCCGCATTCCCAGAGTCCGCAAATAAGCATGTGAATCGGCCAGCGTTCCGTCCTTGTCAAAAACAACGGCGGCAATATTAGAAAAAATGCGGTTTTGACAGCGAATGGTTGGCATGAATCGGATGCAATACTCCAGCTATCTTGTGGTACGCCTGCCGCGATCGCAAGCCACAATAAAAGAAAACTGCATGGGAGATGAATTTATGCGGCTACTACACACGATGCTGCGCGTTGGCAACCTGGAAGAATCGCTGAAGTTCTACTGCGACCTGCTGGGAATGAAACTGCTGCGGCAAAAAGATTATCCGGGCGGCAAATTTACGCTTGCCTTTGTTGGCTATGGCGAAGAATCCGACCACACGGTTTTGGAACTGACGCACAACTGGGAAACCGACCATTACGATTTGGGCGACGCTTACGGCCACATCGCGATCGGCGTGGATGATATCTACGGAACTTGCGATCGCATCAAGCAGCAGGGCGGCAATGTCGTTCGCGAACCGGGACCGATGAAGCACGGCTCCACCGTGATCGCGTTTGTTCAAGACCCGAACGGCTACAAGGTCGAACTGATTCAGCTTGGCACACAGGGAACAGCGTCGGAAACTGAGCGGCAAGTGGCAGCGCGTTAGGAATCGGGGGCGGTCTCGCCCTGGGGTGTGTTAACAGCCATTGATCCTCCCCAGCCCTCTTTAAGGAAGGAGCCGAACCACGCCTCAAAGTCCCCCTTTTCAAGGGGGATTTAGGGGGATCTCCGCCAGGGAATCAAACCACCAGAAGGTCTTCAAACACACCCTAGCCCGATCGCATCGATCGCACCTGCTGAGGACGGCAGGGATGTCCCCAGCAGACATAGCCTGCGGGCATCGAAGTCAGAACGGTACTGCGAACGCCGATCGTCGCATTGGAGCCAATTTGGACGCCGGGCGCGACAAAGCACTGGGCAGCGATCCAAACACCGTTGCCGATCGCGATCGGAGCCGTCTGCAAGCCAAAGGCGGGATCGGTGCGATCGTGGCTGCCCGTACAAAGGTAAGTTTGCTGGGAAATAACGCTGTGTGAACCGATCGAGATGGAATCGAGGCTATAGATCACCACGCCATCTCCGATCCAGCTTGCCTCCCCGATGCTCACCTTCCAGGGATACGTGACGCGGACGGTCGGACGAATGATCACGTCGCGCCCAATTTCTGCCCCGAAGCAGCGCAAAAGCCAGCAGCGTCCTCGGTTGAAGCTGTGCGGCGTCAGGGGAAACGCGATCGACTGCACCAGCCACCACAGGAAAATCAACCAGTTTGGCCGTCCGCGATCGAAGTGAGTTTGATCGTATTGCCGCAGATCCATCCAGGCGGGAGTCGTCAGGTCGATCGGGAGTCGAAAGTCGGGAGTCGGCTGATTCATCGATCGGTGCGGCGGCGACGGAGTTCATACAGCTTGACGCTGATTTGATATTCGTACTGGCTAATCAGGCGGGCGTGGATGTAGCCTGCTTTGCCGTCGAGGAAGCCCAGCATCAGAAAGTAGACGGTGAGGAAGCGGATTGTGGGGCGAAACGGGAGCCACACCCACAGCCGCCGCAAAAAGCGTTTGCGCTCTAGCGGATTGCCGAAAAAGTTCGATCGAATCGTGCCTTCGGGCGATCGCCCTTCCAAAAAGTTGAGATAAAGCTGAGCTTCCCAGTTGGAGTAGCGGTTGTGGCGATCGATCCAGTGGTAAAGATCGCGGAAATCTTCGTGCAGCATCGGCGTTTTTAACAGGCCGATTCGACTTTTGGGAATCGGGATGCCGTCGCGCTCCAGGATCACATGCTCGTGGACTTCGTTATCTCCGGTTTGCGGAGCGGCCTGCGTCTGCAAATTTTCGTAGCGACCGAGTCGATGCCGAAACAAGCGCAAATTCAGGTCGGGATATTTGCCGCCGTGCCGCAGCCAGCGACCGAGGAAAATCACTTTGCGCTTCAGGTGATAGCCGTCAAATCGATCGTCCTGAATCGCGATCGCCATTTCGTTCCACAAGTCAGGTGGAATCCGCTCGTCCGCATCGACAATCAGCACCCACTCGTAGCGAAACGGCAGCTTGTCGAGCGCCCAGTTTTTCTTTTTCGGCCAGCCGCCGCTGAACTCAAACTGCATGACGATCGCGCCTGCACCTTCGGCAATTTCAACGGTGCGATCGATGCTGTGTGAATCGACCACAAAAATTTCAGCCGCTCGTGTCAGGCTGGCAAAACATGCGGGCAGATTCATTTCCTCGTTTTTGACGGGAATCAGGACGGACAAGGGGAGGGTGTCGGGTGTCGGGCGTCGGATATCGGCTGAGTTCATTTGCCCGATCGCTGCTGCAAGCAGGCTTTGAGGTAGGCAATTTGTCCATAAGCATAAACGAGATTGTCAAAGCAGATGGCGGGCTGGTGCAGGTGGCGGATTGCTTTGACGCAGCCGCGCAACAGGCGATCGCTACCTTGTTGAAGCTGTTGGCGGCGATCGATCTGAGCAGCCTGCTCGCGATAGCAGTCGCTAATGCCCTGCCACCAGTTTCGGCTGAGAAACCAACTCGCCCGCAAGCGTTCTGGGGCAACCTGGTGAGCCACTTGCGCCTGTGGCAAATAGGCGACGCGCCCGCTGCGCTGCAACACTTGTTCAGTTGCGTACAGTTCTTCGTTCGAGAGCAAATTTTTTCCTCTCCGGCCTAGGTTCACGTCAAAGCCGCCGATCGACTCCAGCGTTGATTTGCGGATCGCGTAGTTCAAGCCTCTCGGCGTTTGACCAGGGCGATCGATCCACACGCATTCCGCTCCCAAATCATATGCGCCCAAACTTTGCATCAGGCCAGCCGACAGCCAGCGCGGGCGCGTCATGCCGTCCGGCCACAGCAGCGTGACGCGCCCGCCTGCGATCGCCAAATCGGGATGCAGGACAAACGCATCGTAGAGCATTTGCAGCCAGTGCGGACTGGCGATCGCATCGTCGTCGAGATACGCCAAAATCGGGCTGCTAGCGTGTTTGGCTGCGGTATTGCGGGCGATCGACAAGCCAAGCTGTGGTTCATACACATAGCGCAGGTGCGGATGAGGCAGGCGAGATTCCACAACGGCGCGAGTTCGATCGATCGAGGCGTTATCAACCACGATCGCTTCAAATTCGCCTGCAAAATTTTGAGTCAGCAGGCTATCGATCGCGCCACCGAGATAGCGATCGCGATTGTGCGTACAGACGATCGCAGAGATTAGCGTCATTTCCGTTGATGTCGATCGGCTTTTGATCGATGCCGCCTCGATCGACATTAACCATTGTGTCTTGACCCTTTCGTCAAATCATCCGCCCGGAACCAGAGCACACCGCTAGAATGTTCTCTAGGGTGTTTCTAGTTGCTGAAATTGAATGGCTCAGGCGCGATCGAGGCAACGCTTCTGTCTCGCTTCATTTTTGCGAGCATCGATCGAAATTGATAAAGTCACCTAGAATCTAGGTTAGGGTAAATAAATCTTTATGAAATCGTGGTGCGTCTTCTAGCAGCATTCACAGTAATTAGAAGCGCCTAGTTTGCCGCCTGATTACGACATTGGCGGGTTCGCTCCGTACACGGCATCGGCAGATATTTCGGCAATGACAACGACAAAAGATTCCTACATCGGTCACACCCTGGCAAAGCGCTATCACCTGATCAAGCTGATTGGACAAGGTTCAATGGGCAAGGTATACGGCGCAAAAGATATGCTGCTGGGCGGGGTTCCGGTTGCGGTGAAATTTTTGTCGCACGCGCTGCTGAACAAAAAAATGAAAGACCGCTTTGAGCGCGAAGCCACCACCTGCGCTCAGCTTGGACATCGCAGCCGCCACATCGTTCGCGTTTCGGACTGCGGCGTAGACGATGAAGGCATTCCGTTCTACGTGATGGAGTATCTTGACGGTCAAAGCCTCAGCGAACTGATTGCTCGCCAACCGCTGCCGCTGCCGCGCTTTCTCAGCTTGATTCGGCAAATCTGCCTGGGGCTTCAGTGTGCTCATCAAGGCATCCTGATCGACAACGAACTTTGCCCGATCATTCATCGCGACATCAAGCCCAGCAACATTGTGATTAGCCACGATGACACGCTGGGCGAACTGGCAACGATTTTGGACTTTGGCATTGCCAAACTGCTGCATGAAGATAGCGGCCAAACCAACTGCTTCATGGGCACGCTGGCCTACTCGTCGCCAGAGCAGATGGAAGGACGCGAACTCGATGCGCGATCGGACATCTACAGCTTGGGCGTGATGATGTTTCAGATGCTCACGTCCAAAATGCCGCTGATTGCTGAACCACTCAACTTCAGCGGTTGGTATCGCACGCATCGGCTGCAAATGCCGCGATCGTTTGAAGCTATCAATCCCAGCCTTAAGCTGCCGCGATCGCTGGAAAATTTAGTGATGAGCTGTCTTGCCAAATCGCCGGACGATCGCCCCCAAACGGCGGCAGAGGTGATTCGCGAACTGGAACCGCTCGAAAAGCAATATCGTCCGGGCTTGGAACTCGGCAAACGTATTGGCGATGCGCTGGCGCAAAAGCCGATCGCCCCGAAAATCGATTTGCGCCTGTCCGAAGGCGCACCAACGATCGCAACCTGGCCGCACGACAAACCGATCGCCGATATTGTGTTTCCGCAGGTACTCAGCACAAATCGAGAAACGATCGCAAGCGTTTGGGTGATGCTGCCTCGACAAGAAATCGAGCGACGCTTAATTTGTGCTCGCTACAACTGGTTTTTGTTTTCACCATCTCCGCATCCGGTCGTGCTGTGGCTGACCGTTTTGTTTAGCCGCATTGCTGAACCGCGCTGGCTATCTTGCTATCTTGACTTGCGTACCAATCAAGGGCAACACATCACACGCCTGCTTGCAGAAAGCGGTCAATACCGAGTGTTGCTGTTTTCAAAAGAAACAAAGCGCTGTACCAACGTGTTGCCTGCGACGGTTCCGCCCAGCCAATGTAAGCTGCTGATGGAGTGGGCAGCGATCGGTTTTTCTTCACCTGCAACTTCGCTCTACACCGTCAGCAAGCAGATGTTGAAAGACGAACTGGAAAAGACAAAGCCGAGTATTTTGCTAAGACTTGAATCGCTATATGCAGATTTGAACTACAACTCAAATTCAACGACATCCAGCGCGATCGTGAACTAAGTGTTTTGCATTAGCCTTGGTTGAATCGTCCAAGCGGTGACTGAAGAAGCGCTCTTTCCTTTCTAAAGTCAAACGGGCGAATCAAATAATCGAAATCTGAGGCGAGCAAATTGATTCGCGTCTTCGGAAGTTGACGCCCCAGCACCCCCAGCTTCCTTCCGCGATAGAACAAAGCAA
The DNA here is from genome assembly GCF_014696105.1 of Microcoleus sp. FACHB-1515. Lineage (GTDB taxonomy): Bacteria > Cyanobacteriota > Cyanobacteriia > Elainellales > Elainellaceae > JAAUTJ01. The sequence goes on along the minus strand of NZ_JACJPO010000058.1, from coordinate 101,184 downwards.
GAGAAGGAGGTCGTCCACTGTCGAATCGAAGCGGAACTAGAACTGTGGGCCAGATTCGATTCCCCACTGGTGCTTGAGGAAGTGCTTGTACATCGTTTCGCGCAGCATCATTTGCTCGTAGAGCTTAACGAGAAACTGCTGGGCTTGCTCGTGGCTCATCCGCTCAACTTGCGTTTCAAACGATCGCAAACTGAACTGCTGCTCTAGAGTGAGTTCGACGGGCTGGTTCATCATACAGGTTAACTCCTTTAACCGGATGGTGGGCGCAGTCGGGAAAGACTGCATTGAGATTAAACTGGCGATTTGCTTGGCTTAATCCTCCCTTGATATTACAAAAGATAACAAGCAATTGACAAATCGCCCATCCCTCTTCTTGGGTACTTTGGGAATCTTACCGAAGGAGGAAAAAGAAACTGCTGTTTACGCTACCGATCGGCAGTAAGACTCAACCGCTCCCTACGGTTTATAACCAGAAGAGCGATCGCATAGAAATTTAAAGTTCTTTGCCGCGCTGCTACTGTGCAGCTAAATCGTTCCAGTCGGACGGATCGATCGAAATAATCACAACGGTGATATTGTCACGCCCGCCTTGATCTTTAGCATCGTTAACCAAGGCGATCGCCGCCTGCTCGCCCGCTGCGATCGATTTGAGTCGGGCAGCAATCGCGCTATCGGGCAGTTCTTCGGTTAGGCCGTCGCTGCACAGCAACAGGCGATCGCTCGGCTGAAGCTCGATCGCCTGCACGTCAATTTGCCGCACATCCTCACGCCCCAGGCAGCGAGATAAAATATGCCGCCAAGGATGCATCCGCGCCTGCTCCGGTGAAATCTCGCCTAGCTTCGTCGCTCGTGCCACCCAAGTATGGTCTTCGGTGATTTGCTCTAGCTGATTTTGACGCAGACGGTAGAGACGCGAGTCGCCGATGTGAGCACACCAAGGCTGATCATCACGAAACATCAAAACCACTGCTGTTGTCCCCATGTCCGATCGCTCCGGGTGCATGGCTTGGTCTTGCAGAATGGCTTGATTCGCTTCGAGCAGTGCGGTTTCGAGCAGCGTTTTGGAATGCTCGGTTGAGTCCCAATGTTCTTCTAGATAAGCTTGAATCGCGTCAGTGGCAATCCGACTAGCTTCTTGCCCACCTGCATGTCCGCCCATGCCGTCTGCTACCACAAAGAACCGCCCGCGATCGTCGATGTGATAGGCGTCTTGGTTAACAGTGCGAAGCAACCCCGGATCAGTCAGACCCGCGAAGGAGCATTTCATAAGGCACAGATGACACAGGCAGAAACGTTAAAACATGCGTTCATAGCGATCGAGACGAATCAGCAGACGAATTAGCGCAATTCCAGCAAGGGCAGCCGCCGTTGCCGCCGCCGCCGCCAGCCAAACATATTGGTGAATGAAGAGCAGCGTAGCGGATAGGGTAAACGCTCCGGTCAAGATTGCGTAGTTAGTCCCTATATTAACGTTACTCAGCCGACGCAAGGCGCGATCGGTTTCGGTGGAGCGCGTGCGGATGCGAATATCGCCGCGCTCTAGCTTATCGATCGTATCTTCGATCCGGCGCGGTAGGCCGAAGGCCGTGCTGCCTACCTGCGCTGCTTGCCGACCGAGTTCGCTCAAGATGCCGCTTTCTGGAGAATGCCCGTTACTGCTCATAATTTGGGTAGCAAAAGGTCTGGCGACCTCCATGAAGTTGAAATCAGGATCAAGTCCTTTGCCGACACCTTCTAGCGTCGAAAAAGCTCGCATCACAAAGGTAAACGTAGCGGGAAACCGAAACGGCTGGTCATACGCGACTTCATACAGATCGTCGCTAATCGCCGCGACCGATTGATTCTCAAACGGCTGATCCATGAAGTGATCGAGCATGTACTGAATCGATCGCCGCACAGGTCCCATATCGTCTTGCGGAGCAAGTGCGCCCAGCGCGACCAGCGATTCCATCACGCGATCGCCGTCTTTTTGCGCGATGCCAAAGAACGTATCGAGCAGCTTTTCGCGCGTAATCGGCTGGATCTGTCCCATCATGCCGAAATCGTAAAAAATCAAGGCTCCATCCGGGCTGGCGGCAATGTTGCCCGGATGCGGGTCGGCGTGGAAAAATCCATCATTGAGCAACTGTCGCAGATAAGCTCTTGCACCAAGCTGGGCAAGATTCTTGCGATCGAGTCCGGCAGCTTCGATCGCATCGTACTGACTGATTTTGATTCCGGGCAGATATTCCAGCGTCAAAACTCGGGGTGAGGCATAGCGCCAATAGACGCGCGGCACTTTTACCCACGATTCGCCTCGGAAGTTGCGGCGGAAGGTGTCGGCGTTGCGGCCTTCATTGAGGTAGTCGATTTCTTCCCACAAAATCCGGCAGCATTCCTCGTAGATTCCAATCCAGTCGCGGCCTCGTCCCCATTCCGGATGCCGCTGAAAGTATCCGGCGATGCCTCGGAGAATTGCCAGGTCAATTTCAAACAGCTTTCGCAGTCCGGGTCGCTGCACTTTGACAACGACTTCTTCGCCGGAAAACAGTTGAGCGCGATGGACTTGGCCTAAGCTAGCCGCAGCCAATGGAATTGGGTCAAAGCTGCGGAACAAATCAGGAATCGGCTTGCCCAAGTCTTGCTCAACGATCGCCTCGACCTGTGCGTAGCTAAAAGCCGGAACTTTGTCTTGCAGCTTCGAGAGTTCTTCGACGTATTCGCTGGGGAAGAGATCGGCACGAGTGGAAAAAAGCTGCCCGACCTTGATGAAGGTTGGCCCCAAGTCCAGCAGCGTTTCGCGAATCCAAACGGCCAAGCGGCGACGACGCAGCGCTTTTTTCTCTTCGCTGATGCCGCCTTTATAGCTCCAAGACTTGTTATATGCCCAGCGTTCTGCAAGCAGCTTGAGCATGAATGACCAGATGTCGATGAAGCGGCCTTGACGCGAATAGCGATCGCGGCTCCAGCGATATGCCTTTGCAGGCGGCGGACGGCGAACTACCAGCTCGTCCTCGTGCTGCGCTTGCATTGCCGCCAAGGTTTCTGAGTGAATTTGCGGGGTCGGCTCCGGCAAATCGAAAGGCGCGGAGCGGAGCGGCTTCGCGTCGGGCGGCATCAGGTGAGAGTCGTCAGGAAAAGGCACTCAGAAACTTCCAGGGACAGTGGGCTAAGAACTCTAGGCTAGGAACTTAAAGCGAAGCGCTGCGGTGACGCTGAATTTCCACACGCAAGGTGGCAATTTCGGCGCGAAGATCGTCGATCGTCGCCTGCACGTCTTCGCTGCCCTCTGTTGCTACAACGGTTGTCGCAGTGCGTCCGTGCATTGCCAGTTCTTCTTCTTGTCGGGCGCGTTCCAAGACTTGCTCGGTGAACTGCCGCAGTCGTTCGCGCTGTTCTGCGTCAAACTTGCCCAGTTCACTCAGGGCATCAGTGACGGCAATTTCAACTTGTTCGCCTAGCGCTTCAGCAAACGCTCTGCCAACAAAAAACGCATGAATCAGAGGATTGCTATTGCTCATAAAGAAAGATTGCGATCGCTTCCGCCCAAATTATAGCCTGCTCGCCCTCCATCGCGCCGTCTGCCGCAGGAGAGTTTCCTGCAACGCCCAGGTGATTACCGCACCGAGAAGGCTTCATCAAAGCGACGAGTGATCGGCTCGACCAAGAAAGTGAGCACGGATTTTTGGCGCGTCACGATCTCGGCAGTCGCAGCCATACCCGGAACCAGATCAACTTCCTGACCGCGCACTCGCATCGAGGTGCGATCGAGCTTCACCTGCGCCGTATAGACCAAACCGAGATTTTGATCCATTGTGGCGTTGGGACTAATTTGCTCGACTGTGCCTTGAATTGTGCCGAATTCCTGAAACGGAAAAGTTGCCAGCTTGACTTTGGCAGGCATTCCCTCGCTGATAAAGCCGATGTCACGGTTGAGCACTTTTACTTCCAGCAGCAGCGTTTGGTCTTGCGGCACAATCGACAACAGTTCTTCTCCCGGTTCGATCGTTCCTTCGCTCAAATTCGCTTCCAGATTGTAGACACGACCGGAAACCGGAGCGCGAATGATCGATCGATCCTGCTGCGTCGTCGTTTGGGCGATTTGGCCTTCCAAATTCGTCAGTTCCTCGCGCCGCTGGTTCAACTGCGTCAAAATTTCGCTTTGCCGCTGAGCGGAAAGGCCATTCGCTGTTTCTAACGCAGCCTGATAGGATTGCTCTGCCTGACGAATTTGCTGCTGCTGAGCCGCGATCGACTGCGGCAAGGAGTTTACGGTATTTTCCGCCTCGGTCAAGCGGTCTCTGGCTTCTAGATAGTCAAAGCGAGGCACAACTCCATCCGCCACAAGAGGACGCAGGCTGCGTTCGCGCTCTTGAGCGTTGGCAAGCTGCGATCGCGCATTGGTGAGATTTTCTTGAAGCCGAGCGAGTTCCGCACGGGCTGCACCGATCGCGGCCTGCTGGCGGTTCGCTTCGGCAATCGCAGCCGCGCGGCGCGTATCAAAATCTTGCAGGCGGGCAGCAAGAAGCTGATCTTGAGTGGAAGTGCCTGCCGTGCTGCGTCCGGTACGTTCTGCCTCTAAGCGAGCAATATCCTGGCGGATCAGCTTGGCCGATTCTTGCAGACGAGCGATCGCCGTTTCAGTTTGCGTCGGGTCTTGCACGATCAGCACATCGCCCTGCTTCACTTCGTCTCCTTCCTTGACCCGCACCTCGCGCAAAACGCCGCCATCCAAAGCGCGAACCGGACGAATTTGCGCCGAGGGAATCAGTTCGCCGTTGGTCGTTGCCACTTCATCAACTTTGCTAAAGTGCGCCCAAGCGATCGAGCCAAACACAAGCAAAGACAAGCTTCCGGCCAATAAGCGCGTGTAGAGCGGCGGCAGTTCGCGGACAGCTTTTCCCAGTTCATACGACAAATAATCTTCGGGATTGGCGAACTGCTGGCGAGTTTGACGAGCTTGGGCAGCTTGTGTGGCAGGGGCAGGACGGGGAGAATCGATCGTCATGATTGGGGCAAGTACTGAGAAAACGGACAAGCTTTTGTGATTAAGCGTTCCCGATCGCAACCGACTTTGCAAAAGATTTTTTGCAATTTATTACTTTTTTTCAATTATTTCGGTTTTAGACGAGGAAAAACGGTTTCTTCATTCTACTGAGGGAGGCAGTTTCAAAGTGAACCAATCACACTTCTAGAACCCAGTTGAAATACTGCTGTTAATACAAACTGGTTGGGAGAACGGCCATGAACGTTGATTTTAATCATTTGTTTGAACGATCGCTTGACCCGCTGATTGTCGATTCGCCACAAGCGCAACTGACTCCCAGCGAAACAAATCCTTCAAGCGCGAATGCACCCGTTGATCTTAGCGAAGATTCCGCTGTGAACTCGGACGATCGCTTTAGCCGCGCAGGTCGCTATTATGACCGCAACGATCATCAGCGATTTGGCTACAGTTCAGGAGATGAAAGCTAAGGTGCGATCGAGCGATGGCGGCAGTCGCGCAGCCACAAGCGGATGGCCTGGGCGATCGCGCCGTCGCTCGTATCTTGGGGCGGTGTAGGTGGCTGGTCAGCAGGCAGATTGCCCAGTTGCGATCGCATTGTCACCAGCCACCAGCCATCGGATTCCTGCGCCAGAAAAATCCAGTGATAGTGCTGAAGATTGATCGCTTGATCATCAACATATTGCCGCTCCAAGGTGGTGAAAAAAAGCTGCTGCGGCTCGGCTGTTGTGGTCGGCAAGTATTCACCTGGCCCCCGCGAAAGCGGCTCAAATTCAGGCCGACCCGCGACTAAAACATATCCAGGTCGAGTCGCTGGAGTATCAAAATTTGTGAACGATCGCTGCGTCACCCGATTCGCATAGCTGGGCAAATCTCGCAGCAGCAAAGTTGTTAAAGCGGACAAATCCGTTGGGCAATCGATCGACGGGCGAATCGGGCGTTCCACCTCCGCCAGAACCGGAAGCGGCAGCAGACCCAACCCAAAACCGATAGCAGCCAGCCAGCCATACAAGCGACACATCAAACTAACCTGCGGCAATTTCATCACAAATGCGATCGAAGGCGGCGGCTGGATCAGGTGCAGTTGTAATAGGACGACCAATCACCAGATGATTTGCGCCCGCTTTCATCGCTTGAGCAGGCGTTAGCGATCGCTTTTGGTCGCCTGCTTCTGCCCAAGTGGGACGCACACCCGGACAAACGAGCAAAAAGGAATCACCACAAATCGATCGCAGTTGCTCTACTTCTTGCGGAGAGCAAACCGCTCCGGCCAATCCGCTATCTTGCGCCAGCAGCGCCATTTGCAGCGCGTATTCCGGTAGCTCCAGCGGAATCTTCAGGTCGAAAGCCAAAACTCGTGCAGATAAACTTGTTAAGACTGTAATGGCAATTAGCTTTGGTGGGGGTTGATTTGCGGCCTGTGCTCCTGCTTCTGCGGCGGTTTGTGCCGCTTTAAGGGCATCTTTGCCAGCAGTGGCGTGGACAGTGAGCAAATCGACGCCATAGCTGCCTGCGGCGCGACAAGCTCCTGCCATTGTGTTTGGAATGTCGTGTAGCTTCAGATCAAGAAAAACCTGCTTTTGACGAGCTTTCAGCGTTTCGAGGATGCTGGGACCGCTGCTGACAAACAGTTCCAGGCCGACTTTCCAAAAGCCAACTTGCGGCAGGCGATCGATCCAGGCGATCGCTTCCTCCTCGCTCGACACGTCCAGCGGCACAATAATTTTCTCAGCAGGATTTGACATGGATTTAGGCAACGAGGCGGACGAATTTATTTTTACCGACCTGGAGCACTTTGCCGATTAGCTCCGCAGGCTGATCAAAGCTGAGATCGACTGCTTGGATGCGATCGCCATCAAGCCGCACCGCACCGCCTTGAATCTGCCGCCGTCCCTCGCCGCCGCTTTTGCATAAACCGCTTGCACCCAAGATGTAAAACAGTTTGGCGGGAAACTGAATGTTTGAGAGAGAGAATTCTGGGACAGATTGCGCTTGAGTTGCGTCGCCCTGCACGATCGACAGGGCAGCATTTTGGGCAGCTTGGGCAGCTTCCTCGCCGTGATACTGTCGGACAACATCGAGCGCGAGCAGCTTTTGGCGATCGCGGGGGGCATCTGGCAGCGAGTCAAGCGGCAGGTTGGTCAGCAGTTCCACGTAGTCGTTCAAGAGGCGATCGGGCGTTTTCTCCAGCTTGGAGTACATCGTCAGCGGGTCTTCGGCCAGTCCAACGTAGTTGTTGAGCGATTTGGACATTTTTTGGACGCCATCGGTTCCCAGCAAAATCGGCATCAGCAAGCCGAACTGCGGACGCTGCCCAAAGTGCCGCTGCAAATCGCGTCCGACCGCAAGGTTAAACTTCTGGTCAGTTCCCCCCAGCTCGACATCGGCTTGTAGAGCAACCGAATCGTAGCCCTGCATCAGCGGATAGAGAAATTCATGCAGGAAGATCGGTGTTTCCTTTTGGTAGCGTTCCGAGAAGCCTTCTTTTGCCAGCATTTGCCCGACGGTCATCGTGGCCAGCAGGTCAATAATTTCGCTCAGATTAAGCTTGGAGAGCCATTCAGAGTTGTAGCGAATCTCTAGGCGATCGGGCGTGTCAAAATCGAGAATCGGTCGCACTTGCTCTAAAAACGTTTTGGCGTTTTGGGCAACTTCTTCAGCGCTAAGCTGACGGCGCACCTGCGATTTTCCAGTTGGGTCGCCAATGCGAGCGGTAAAATCGCCAATGAGCAAAATTGCCGTGTGTCCCGCGTCCTGAAACTGCCGAAGCTTGCGGAATACAATACTGTGGCCGAGGTGCAGTTCGGCTCCGGTCGGGTCAACGCCGAGCTTGATTCGCAGCGGGCGATCGCTCTGTTGCAACCGCGCCACCAAATTCTCATCGGGGTTTGTGGACTGTGGCTGATTGGGAAAAATCTCGACCGTGCCGCGATCGAGCCAGTCGGGGCGATCGAGTGTTATCGAAGTAGAAATCGTTACGCTCACAGGAATTTACAAAAGCAGGTAGGAGGAAAGCAAAGCTGGAAAGACTAAAATTTTGCAGCGCATTTACAAGCAGCGTATCTATAATTGCAAACTTCTGTGCGACTGAAGTAGTTTCGGCTATAGTGCAAGGCAAGCGTTTGTCAAAAATTTAAGTCGGGTGGCGATCGAAATTCTCCAATTTGGTGGTGAAATGATACTCTGTCTATCTTGAACAGCCGTTTAATCTTGAACGCCCTGCTGCTATGCGCCTCAACCCGCCTTGCCTTTTGTAAATTCCTTTCGCAAAGTAACTGCTGTGGCCTCCAACACTGCCCGCTCCAAAAAGCGCCCCTCCGAACCGCCCGCCTCTAACAAGGCACAGCCGCCTGCCGCCCTGCAATTTGTGCAGACGGTCGGCAAAGTCACGGCGGGAACAATGCTCGGAATCACAATGCTTGCCAGTTCCGTTGTTGCGGGAGGACTGGTCGGACTAGCCGTGAGCTTCCGAAATTTGCCGGATGTCCGGGTGTTGCGTAACTACGTTCCTGCCGAAACGACGTACATCTACGACATCAAAGGACAGTTGCTCGACAGCCTGCACGACGAAGCCAACCGGGAAATTATTCCGCTCGATGAAATTTCGCCGGAACTCAAGCGAGCAGTGCTGGCGATCGAAGACAGCAGCTTCTATCAGCATCGCGGCATCGACCCGACGGGCATCGCTCGCGCCTCGATCGCCAACTTTGAAGAAGGACGCACGGTCGAAGGCGGTTCAACCATCACCATGCAGCTTGTCAAAAATTTGTTTTTGACGCCAGAGCGTGCCCTCAGCCGCAAAGTCGCCGAGGCGGTGCTTGCCTTGCGGCTAGAGCAAATTTTCGAGAAAAATCAGATTCTCGAAATGTACCTCAATCAGGTGTATTGGGGTCACAACAACTACGGCATCCAAACCGCTGCCCAAAGCTATTTCAACAAGTCGGCCTCGCAGCTTAATTTGGCCGAATCTGCAATGCTGGCCGGACTCATTCAAGCGCCCGAAGTATTCAGTCCGTTCTTGGACTATCCGCTTGCCAAGCAGCGGCAGGCGATCGTGCTGCACCGAATGCGCGAACTCAACTGGATCACTGCCCAGGAAGAACAAGCCGCCCGCCGTCAACCGTTGCGCCTCGGCCAGATCACCTCGTTCCGCGCTAGCCGCTTGCCCTACGTCACCGAAGCTGTGACGCAAGAACTGATTCAGCAGTTTGGCCGCGATGCCGTTTTGCAAGGCGGAATGCGCGTGCAGACGACGATCGACATGAACTTTCAGCGCATGGCTGAACAGTCCGTGCAGTCGAGCTATCGATCGCTCCGCAGACGCGGCGTTCGAGCTGACCAGATTGCGCTGGTGGCGATCGATCCGCGCACCCACTTTGTCAAAGCAATGGTCGGCGGCGTAGACTACAACCGCAGCCAGTACAACCGCGCCATTCAAGCACAGCGGCAACCCGGATCGGCGTTCAAGCCATTTGTCTACTACGCGGCGTTTGCCTCTGGTCGATTTGGTCCCGATTCGATCATCAACGATTCTCCGGTCAGCTATCGCGACGGCTACGATCGCTATGCGCCGCGCAACTACGACGGCAGCTTTATGGGACCCATCACGATTCGCAAAGCGCTGGAAGTATCGCGCAACATTCCAGCGATTCGGATTGGGCAGTCGGTTGGCCTGGAAAATGTGATCGAAGTTTTGCGATCGATCGGCGTGACCAGTCCAATGCAGCCGGTGATCTCGCTGCCGCTCGGCTCAGTTGATATGTCGCCAATGGAAATGGCAGGCGCGTATGCCGCCTTTGCCAGTGGCGGCTGGTACTCCAAAACGACCTTCATCGTGCAGGTTACGGACAGCCAGGGCGAAATGCTGCTCGACAACACGCCGCGCCCGCAGCTTGTGCTCGATCCTTGGGCAGTGGCCGCGCTGAACAGCGTCATGCAGGGCGTGATCACGAATGGAACCGGAACCGCGGCCCAAATTGGCCGTCCCGCCGCAGGCAAAACAGGCACAACGTCTTCACAGCGCGACATTTGGTTTGTTGGCTATGTGCCCCAGCTTGCCACTGCCGTTTGGGTCGGCAATGACGACAACCGCCCGCTTCCCGGCGGCTCAACAGGCGGCGTTTACGTCGCTCCGATCTGGCGGAGCTTTATGCAAAAAGCGTTGCAGGGCGTGCCCGCTGAAAGCTTTAAGCCAATGTCGGCTTTTACGCCACCTAGCCGTCGGTAGGAGTCGGCGCTGCTGAATTGCTCTTTCTCTGTCGATCGATCGCAACTCGGTTTTCTTCCAAACCTCCAATCCCTAGCCGCTCTAGGGCTGGCGCTCTAGTTCAGTCTTCATCCGCTCTAGCGTCAGGTGCATCTGGTCAAACATCTGCTGCGGCGTAACGCCAAACTGGTTAAGCTGCGTTTTAAGCTGCTCGACGGTCATTTGCGCCATGAAGTCTTCAGAAAGCTCAAAGCGCTTCATAAACACGCGATAGCGCTCCATCATTGCTTCCATCTGCTCGATGAAGATCTTCTTGCCTTCGCGATCGAATTTGCCGTAGTCGCCGCCAAGCTGCATCAACGACTGATAATCATGAAAAAGCTGCTTGGCTTCTTCCTGAACAATTTCAGAATCAAAGAATCCCATTGCTGCTGGCCTCGTTGCGATCGAAACTGCCTGTCTGCCGTTCGATCGGCGCAGGCATTTAATAGTTTCACTATACTTTAAGCCTTTAGCCGTTGCGGTTGAAAGGTCGGAAATCTCTACTTCTTGAGGTTGGGAAGCAACGCTGCTTAGCTTGGTTGGTGTGCGGCTAAGCGTTGCTCAAGTGTCCCCGTGTGTGATTCAAATAAATGATTGTCATAGTCGTAGAGATAGAGCGATCGCCCTTCTCCTGCAATTCGGTTACGACCTTGGTGAATTTCAATGTTGATCGAGTTTAATCAATTAACGTACTGCTCAAAGTCTGGCTCAGAAAGTTTAAAGGCAATATGGTTATAAGTTTTCTCAAACAGCGATTCACCTTCCATGATTGCTATCCAAATATTGTGAATCAGAAAAAACTTCTCCCTTGCGATTAAAAATATTTGATCGACACTGCAATAAACTTCTTGGGCATCAAAGATCGCCGTCAAAAAGTTTGCTATGCGATCGAGGTCGTGCACGATAAAAGTAATGTGGCTTAATTCCTCGATTTGCACAAACTCTTGAATTTGCACTACCGTTTCTTAGCAAATAAGCCGCCAAATAAACCGCCTTTTTCGTCTTTTGGCATGGCTCCGTTCATCATTGAATCAAGCTGAATATTAAGCTGCTTCGCGTGTTGTAGCGCAAGTTCGTTGCGGGGGTTGAGCTTGAGGGCTTGCTGGAAATAGGTCTTTGCCATACCGGGAAGATTTTGCATCAGGTAGGCTTTGCCCAGCAGCGCATGGTAATCGCTTTTCTTGGGATCGATCCGAATCGCATCGCGCAGTTCTTGCACGGCCTTTGCCCACTCTGTGTGCTTCATGTATTCCTGTGCTCGCTGATAGTGTCGCTGGTCGTAATTGACCACGACTCGATCCGGATCGGGCGCAACAGGCGTGAATTCGAGCGGCCTGGCAGCGGTGGCAGGAATGATGCCTGTACGCTTTTCGCGAATCATCGGTTCACCCATCTTCAGCCGCAGGTAAACCAAATTGAGTTCTTCAATTTGCGGAGCGATCGACACAAACTGATCGAGCGGCTGATACTGCGCTTCGGCCAGGTCGGTCACAGCCTGCTCATAAAACGTGTCGATCGAAGCAGTCGGTACGCTGAGCAGCCGCCGAGCACGATCGCTTTTGGGGACAAGCACTTCTTCTTTGGTCATGCGGCGGACGCGAAATCGCAGCGTCGCCAACATTTCCGATCGCCCCTTTTCCTGCTTGAGCTTTTGATAGGCCGGATTGACCAGCCGCGCAAAAAGCTGAGTGGCAAAATCGCGAGTTTCGCTGTCTGCTCCGGCCAAGCTGTCAGGATGTAGCAGTTTTGCGACGCTGCGATAGCGCTTGAGAGCGCGGCGATCGTCTGCGGTCACAGCCAGCCCCAGCACCGCATAGGGGTCAGAAAATTGCTTTAGCCAGTCTGCGGAGAAGGGAATCTGTGACATTAGTAGCCGATTTTTTATCGCAAAAATTCTATCAATTTATTTTTTGCAAGGCTGTACAGTAGGACACTGCCTGTGTGCTGCACCCAACAGGTTAAAAACCGATCCTACAAACTTGAAACGATCGCATTTTGAATAAAGAGAAGCAGCAATCGATCCCTGGCAGTGGGGCTAGAAAACCAGATAAATCGCGCTTTGCTTCCAGTAGTGACACTTCCAATAGTGACAATGCAGCGGCTACATCGCCAACCGATCGAGAATTGATTGAGAACCCATCTTCTCTTCTACTGTATTCTTTTGACATCCGGATGACCCTGTAGACAGAAATTTGTGTTCAACGTTCGATAGCTGCATCCCAAGCTGCCCCACAGTTTGCTGCACTGACGGTTTTGCGTCATTCTTAGTATGTTGCTTCTGAGTCCCTTCGTCCAGAGTCAAGTTACCGATTTTTGAGATTCTGCTTTGATTACAAACTTGTTCTAGCAGCGTACAGCGCGAGGTTCTTTCCGCATTGCTGCTGCGATCGCGCCTGTCTGCCACCACTCAGTCCGCCGCCGCTATGATAAAAACAATTTCGATCGCTTGTTTGCCATGTCTAATTTGCTGAGCCAGCCCAAAGATCGCCGCATCGCCACGCTGCTTGCTTGGTCAGGAGCCGTCACGCCGTTTTCGGGGCTGCACAAGTTCTATTTAGGCCAGCCTGTTTGGGGCGTGGTCTATCTGCTGCTGTCTTGGACAATGATTCCCAAGTTTGCCAGCGCGATCGAGGGCATTTGGTATCTGCTGCAAAATCAAGCCGAATTCGACAGCAACTTCAACGGCGCACTGCCACCTGCTCCGCCCCCTTCCCCCCCGATCGATGCAGGCCAAGTTGAAGCCGTTGCTGCTGCCCTGCGTCAGTTGGATCAGCTTCGGAAAGAAGGCTTGATGTCGGAATATGAATTTGAGCAAAAGCGTCGTCAACTGCTCGATCGAATTGCGTGAGGAAGACATGCCGTTTTCTCGCTGGTTTGCTTCCAGTCCAACTCCGCTCTGGCAGCGCATCAAACACGACCCGTACTATCGCCTGCAATCGATTTCAGAAGTGCAGTTGGCGATCGAACTGGGCATCCGCATCGACGTGAATCGAGCCACGATGGATGATTGGCTCAGGCTTCCGGGAATTTCGATTCATCAGGCGCGATCGATCGCCGCCCTCACGCAGTCGGGCGTTCAGCTTTTGTGTCTGGAAGATGTCGCTGCCGTTTTGAATGTGCCTGCATCGCGGCTGGAGTCGATCGCTCCAATTTTGCAGTTTTGCTATTACGACCGGGCGATCGCGCCGCAACCGATGAACGCAAATACGGCAGCGATCGAAGCGCTCGTTAAAATTCCGGCTGTAGATTTGTATTTGGCGCGGGCGATCGTGGCAGGCAGGCGATTGGGCAAGTACGGCAATTTAGCGGATTTACAGCAGCGCTTGAATCTGCCACCGCAACTGACAGCGGAGCTGCTGCACTACTTGCGGTTTGAATAGGGCTGCGGTTTGAATCAGTTACGGCTGCGGATCTTGCAGGATGGTTTTGGAAACGATGCGCGTTTTTTTGCGATCGCTCTCCGACAGTTCCTCGCCCGATTGCAGCCTTGTGGCGTTGGCTTGCAAAACGGTGGCCGCGCTTTGATCACCCATTTGCAGCGCGGTTTTGGCGGCAGATTGCAGCATTGTGGCAGCTCCGGCACGATCGCCCTGCTGAAGTTTCGCCTCGGCAATTTGCGTTTGCCGATATTTCGCCAGCGCGAGAACGTGCTGCTGCACTTGTGGATTGGCGGCAGGCTGATAGATGCGCGTTACATTTGCCAAAACTGAAACTGGGTCAGACAGGATGCCTGTTTGATTTTGTGCCGGATCGTCATAGCGGACTTGAAGCTGGGCGATCGCTTGCTGACCTTCGGGCAACTGTCCCACGTAGAGATTCGCTAGCACGACGCGAGGCGCATCCACCATCAGATCGCCTAACCGCACGGCAACCTGATTATTTTCCTGAATCAGCGGCAGTTCGATCGTGTCAGGAACAACTTGGGCGATCGGCTTGAGTTCGGCTAATCGCACTCCGGGCGACAAGCTAAACAGCAGATGGGCATTTGTTAGCGCCACCGACTGAATGCGGCTAAACAGGCGGCTAAATTCGCTGACGGCTTCTTCGGGCTGCTGAATGTACGAGAGCGTTCCACCGCCCGCATCCGCGATTTTCTCAAGAATGTCTTGGTTCCAGTTGTTGCCAAATCCCAAGGTGTTCAGCGTCAGATTGTACCCAGCGGCAAGCTGAGCGAACTTGAGGCAGCGATCGTTATCTCCATGTTCGTTCTCGCCATCCGTCAGCAAAAACGCCTGCGAAATCGTGTCTTTCTTCGCCTTCGCCAGTTCTTCAATGCCGAGTCGCATTCCCTCGTCGATCGCGGTTCCGCCGCTGGCCTTCAAGCGATTTATCTCGACTTTGATGCTGGCTGGATTTTCAATCACCTGATTGTGTACGAGCACTTTCGCCTGATGGTCAAAAACAACGACCGAAAGGCGATCGCCCGGAGACAAACTGTCTACAATGCGCGAAGCGGCCTGCTTGACCGTGTCGAGCGCTCGTCCGTGCATCGAGCCGCTGTGGTCGAGAATCAGGCACAGATTCAAAGGAGCCGATCGCCCCATCGATTCCGCCAGCGCCGAGATTGAGATGGCTAGCTGTCGCTGACTGTTTGGCTGTGATGCATCCAGATTGACATCGTTGAGCGCGGCTTGCAGACCTACTCGCATATCAAGGCTCCTAGACAACAGAGAGATCGAATAGCTTCATCGCTGGGGCGATCGATTCCGAAAAAAATTCGCTTGCTTCTAGAATCGCGTGTCGATCGGATTTCGTCTACTCATCTTTGTGGTGCGAATTAATCGAATACGGCAAGCGCGACCTTCACGGCTCCACGTACTCCCTGCCAATCTTGATCGGATAAATGACCAATTGAAATGAGATTGGTCGATCGCGGCAGCGTCACAATAAAGCTGCGAAACACAGAAGCGACACGCAAACCTGCCGCCGACCAATCAAGTAGCTCATAATCAGTTGCTCCCAGCGCAGTGGTTGAACTGGTAATCAGTCCAATCACCACATCAGGGCGAGTTGCGTGATAGGTTGCAAATGAAAGAACAACAGCAGGACGACGCTTAACGCCAGTGACACCTGGAAAATCAACCGTAATCAAATCACCTGCATTCAGCGTCACTCAACATTCTCCTCATCAGAAAAAATCGTATCTGCATGTTGCAAAGAGAAGTTTGTCAAATCTGTTTGATCTTGCTTACTCCATCGATCGCTTTGTTCAACAAGCGCCACATTATTCTCAACCAAGCTATTCAAAATTAACGTTGCTAAACGAAGCCGTTCAGCCAGCGTTAGTGTTTGAATAATTTCGTTGTACACCTCTTGAGCAGTACTTGGCATATCGACTTCTTCTGTGAATGAATCGGAGTAACAAGCTTCGGTTATCCGTAACGGCGATCGCTCTTCGTCAGGCTCGATCGATCTGTGACTCACGTTACTATGATAGAAATTGCTTCTTTACTCGGCACTGTGACGATATGGGTTCTATTAAAGCTGTGCAATCGCAATATTTTGGAGATGCAGCGTACCGGACGCCTCCGCCTGACCTGCCCTCATTGCTGTTAAAGGAGCGGATTATTTACCTCGGTGCGCCGCTGGTGTCTTCTGATGACCTGAAGCGGCAAATGGGGCTAGATGTTACCAAGCTGATCATCGCGCAACTGCTCTACCTTCAGTTTGACGACCCCGAAAAGCCGATTTTCTTTTACATCAACTCGACCGGAACTTCTTGGTACACGGGCGATGCGATCGGCTATGAAACCGAAGCGTTCGCCATCTGCGACACGATGAGCTACATCAAGCCGCCCGTCCACACGATCTGCATTGGTCAGGCGATGGGCACAGCCGCGATGATTCTCGCATCGGGCACGAAAGGCTTCCGGGCGAGCCTGCCCCACGCCACGATCGTCCTCAACCAGTCGCGCACCGGGATGGGTCAAGCGCAAGCGACCGACGTGCAAATTCGGGCGAAAGAAGTGCTGGCAAACAAAGCCGCCATCCTTGACATCCTCTCGCGCACAACCGGACAAGCTGCGGAGAAAATCGCGCAGGATACCGATCGCACCTTCTACATGACGCCCCAACAGGCGAAAGAATACGGACTGATCGATCGCGTCCTCGAAAGCACCAAAGATCTGCCCGTCCCCGTTCCCGCCCTCACCTAACCTCATAAAGCTCATGTCTGTTGACGGTACTTTGCGCGTCCCCTACAACCTGCCGGGAACTCAATACTGGCAGTGGGTGAACATCTACACTCGCCTGAGTCAAGAGCGCATCATCTTCTTGAATCAGCCGCTGACCGATGGCGTGGCGAATTCGATCGTTTCGGCCATGCTGTACCTGGAATCCGACGATTCGACCAAGCCGATTTTGCTGTACATCAACTCGATCGGCGATCCGGTTTTGTCTGGAATGGCCTCGGTTGTCGCCGGATCAGTTTCGATTCTGGCGGGCTTGGCAATCTATGACACCATGACCCACATCAAATCGCCCGTCCACACGATCTGCCTCGGTCAAGCGGTCGGAATGTCGGCGATGCTGCTTTCGGCTGGAAAGAAAGGTCAGCGGTTGAGTTTGCCTCATGCTTCGATCGTCCTTGACCATCCGAAAATGGGCAGTCAGGGACAGGCGACAGACATCCAGGTGATGTCGCAAGAAGTGCTAGCCAAGAAAAACCTCGTCCTGGAAATCCTCTCAGAAACGACCGGACAGCCGATCGAAAAAATCCGCCAAGACACCGAGCGCACCTTGTACATGACGCCCGATCAGGCGCAAGAGTATGGGCTGGTCGATCGCGTCTTGACCAATACGAAACTGCCCGAACCGTCCCTTACCCTCCCCTAAACTCATGCCGATTGGAGAACCGAGCGTTCCTTACCGCCTCCCAGGTGGCACATACGAACAGTGGATTCGCATCTACGAACGGCTGTTTCGCGAACGGATCATCTTTTTGTTTGAAGAGGTAGACGATGCGATCGCCAATGCGATCGTCGCCTATATGCTCTACCTCGACTCCGAAGATCCCAGCAAGCCGATCTACCTCTACATCAACTCTCCTGGCGGCTCGATTACGGCAGGCATGGCGATCTACGACACGATGCAGCACATCAAGTCGGAAGTCGTGACGATCTGCGTCGGGCTAGCTGCCTCGATGGGTGCATTCCTCCTTGGTGCAGGCAGCAAAGGCAAACGCCTCGCCCTGCCCCACGCTCGAATTATGATTCACCAGCCCCTCGGCGGCACTCGCGGACAAGCCAGCGACATCGACATCGAAGCGCGGGAAATTCTGCGCGTCCGTCATGAACTCAATAAGCTGATGGCGCAACATAGCGGTCAAACGGTTGAGCGAATTGAGAAAGATACCGATCGCGACAACTTCATGTCCGCCGAAGAAGCCAAAGCTTATGGTCTGATCGATCAGGTGATCGAAAGTCCGCTTGGCTAGGCTAGATGCCAAACTCATCTTCTTAATGGCAGAATTTCAATAATTCTGCCTTTTTTTCGTCAATGAACCTTGCTGACTGCTATCGCCTGTTGGGACTTCGCACCGGAGCATCGTATGAGGAAATCAAAACTTCCTATCGACGCTTGGCGCGGCAATATCACCCCGACGTGAATCCCGGTCAGCAGGCCGAAGAAAAATTCATCCAAATCACCGAAGCCTACAAATATCTTTTAGACGTCGTGCAGCCCCTTGAAGGCACAACGACCGAGAAGAAATCTTCGCGTCCGTCCACACCTCCGCCACCGCCTGCCAAGGTGCGCGTCACGCGCAAGCCGCCACCTGTCGAGATTAATCGCGATCTATCGCAGACCGATCGCCAACTCAAGCAAAACTCCTACGAACAGCTACAGGAATTTCTCAAGACGCAGCGGTTTCCCAGAGCGATCGCCCTGGTCGAAGGTCTCGCCCAGCGGATGCCGAACGACCAAGAAGTCCGGCAGTGGCAGGCAATCACCTACCAGCGCTTCGGCCACCACCTCGCCATCACCAATCAGGCGGAAAAAGCCAGAGTGTATCTGAAGAAAGCCCTGCGAACCGATCCGCACAACAAAGCCTTGTGGTACGAAGTCGAGCGCGATTTTCGCCGAATTGAGGAAATTCTTTAGCAAGGAAATTGATTTCCTCGCTCAAAGCTGAAGTCCGTTCAAACAGACTAAATTCACGCCGATTAACCCGTTTCAACAGGTTTGAGCTTTGAGCCGGAAATTGATTTCACGGCTCACGGCGACTGCCGCAACTCTTTCAGCTAGGCATCCGGCAACTTATATTGATCCACGATGCGCTTAGCGTAATCCGGCACATGAGCATCGAGTTTTTCAGGGTAGTTCCGCTTGACAAATAGATAGTTGCGTGTGAAGTGCGAATCAATCGAAAATCTCGCATACTCCAAGCCTTTTGGCCCAATTTTCTCGATCACCACGCCCATCAGCTTCGCCGCCCACATTGGCAGTGTCACCCCCTTATCGTAAGCGGGAATGCTCTGCTGAACGGCGTTGCGGCGATCGCCCTGCGACATCACAGGCTGCGTCTCGATCTGGTCTTGGACGAGATCGAGCATTTCCTGACCGCGATCGTTTCGCACCACGATCCACTGCCAGCCGAACGGCGCACCCATATAGCCAACCACGAGATCCGCCAGCGAATTTACGTAGTCAAAGCAACTCATGCAGGACGGCGCGAACACGTCCTTAAGCTGATTGGTTTTGAGGCCGAAGAAGGGAACAGTCTCGGTTGAGCCGTCTTCGTGGCGGAAGTGGACGCGGAAATCCTGCATGAATTCGTAATGCACGACCGTATCGGGCGATCGACTCGTTGTTTCCAGAAATTTCTGCAATCCGGCGCGAGTAACATTATCGACGCAGGGCGTTCCCAGAACGTACAGCTTTTCGAGGCCGAGCTTTTGTTCGACAGCGCGGAGCGCTTGGATCTGACAGCCGACACCGATCGCCAGCAACCGCTTCATTCCCGACTGTTCGACCTGCTCCAGAATCGACAAATTCGGTGAAAGTGTTGGCTTGTTCACTCGTGCGGCCAGGATTTCTTCGCGGTTACGGGCGATCACAGGCTGCGGCTGAAAGCGATCGTCTGTGGTGTTTTGAACGCAGACCACACCTTCAACCATGCCGCTTTCCAACATTTCAATGGCGATCGAACTCACAATTCCTGTCCACTGCGCGCCTGCGATCGGCTCGGTTTTGCGAGCAGCCATCATCTGCTGACTGACACCAAAGTACCAGTCGTCTTGATTTTCGAGATTGCGGCTGCGTCCGTGCGTTTGCTCTTCCAGTGGCGCAATCTGCTGATTCAAAAAAGCACAGGCGTCTTTGACATAGTGAATGTAGTGCGTGTCGCACAAGCCGCACTCGCTGCACAGCGCTTTGGCCGGACGCGGACTATTCGGTTTGAGCGCTTTGGCGCGTTGATGTGGCTGAACAGAAGTCATGTTAAATCGCGATGCAAACGAAAACCTTTTATCTAGCATAAGGTCTAGCGCCTGCGGACGGATTTACGCAATTGTCAAGATTTTTAAGAACTGGCAATCACCATACAGGCTGAAGGCTAGTTCCACCATCCTCGCGCATAGCGGAGATCAATAAAATCTGCGCGAACCCATCCAATGTGTCCGGACACAGGAAATCTGACTTGAATCCACGTCTCACAGTTTCTGCTAAATGCTTGACCGATAACTTGAATCCTGTCCCCGACTAATCCATACGCAGTTGCTGCATACTCGGTTCCCGGACCAGTTCTGACGTTCACCCGATTGCCGAAAGCGTCACCAGCAATATTGCCTGGCTCAGCCTCAACCGGAAAAACTCGACCCACTGGAATGTACTCATCAAAAACTTCACAGGTTGCTACTGGTTGACCATTGGACGGTGAACTGACTGATAGCACTACGACGGCGGAGAGAAAAAACCTTCTGAGCACTGCCTAAATTCCTTGGTTAGCATTGCTGAATTTCAATCTGAGCTTAGCTTTTCAGCGAGCAAGGCACCCTACTGAAACTTCTCCCACAACACAGTCTTCTTACTAGTCCGTAGCTCGTTTGCTAGCACTTCACAATTCATCTCTCAGTGACTGTCGCATCTCTCGATCAACAAACTCTCAGGCACTTTTGGTAATTCGGGTTCTTGAAGTTCCCTAAAATTTAATCTTCTCGTTGAGCCACTTTAGCCATCACGCTCCACTTCACCAAAAGCGCGTAAAAACCAATCTTTAAGCGTTGATCAATGCTTCAACTTGAAGCGGGCTTAGCTGCTCAATGTTTTCCAGCACGATCGCTGCCCCCGCCTCAGTCAGCGTCTTCGCATAAGCCGTTGCGTAATCGGCTGAATTTTGGGCGTGAGGGGGCAGAATGCCAACGCCGATCCAAAGGCGATCGGGCTGAAGCGCTTTGGCATTCAAAACGGTCTGCATGTCTGCCACCGTATCACCTGCGTAAAGGACGGGTGCAAGTGAATCAAAGCGCTTCACCACGTCAAATAGTCCGGTCGGGTCAGGTTTGCCTGGAGCATCTTCCATCGCCACCAGCAGGGGAGAGTGCAATCCTAATCGCTTTTCCAGCACGTAGTTTGCCGATCCGCGTGTTGCGCCGCTGAAAAATCCCCAGCCGATCGCCGCTTCGGTCAAACTGTCGAGATAGCTCGATCGCACCAGCAGCGGTTCATCACGAATGTAGCCATTCCAGTTCACCGGATCAGTGCCACGATAGCGACTTTGGAAGAAGGCAACGATCTCGTCGTAGCTGACGGTTTGCTGCGATCGATCGCGCCCTAGTGCTTCGTAATACCGATACACCAGTTCTTGAGACGCTTCCCAGTCGTTATTCCAAATTCCTTCGCTCTTGAGAACATCGATATCCGCTACTGTCGGACGATATGCGCCTCCGGTGAACTGCTCGACGGTGTCGGCTAAGGCGCGACGGTACGATCCGCCGACATCGCGAATGACACCATCAATATCGAAAATGACGATCGATCGCACAGCAAAAATTCCTAATCTTTTGGGTTTGGCAACTAGCGGAAGCCATGCACTAATATAGAGGGTTGTAGATTACTTGCAAAGTCGGGTTTGGCTCGGAGGCATTTTGTCGAAGTTTATTTTGAAGGTTTTGTGGTTAGAAGATAACGTGGCGCTTGCCGTTGATCAGGTCGTCGGCAAAGGCACAAGCCCGCTCACGTCCTATTTCTTCTGGCCGCGCAACGACGCTTGGGAACAGCTTAAGACCGAAATGGAAGCAAAGCACTGGATCGCCGAAAACGATCGCATCGAACTGCTCAACCAAGCAACCGAAGTGATCAACTACTGGCAGGAAGAAGGCAAGCGCCGTCCAATGGCCGAAGCGCAAGCCCGCTTTCCGGAAGTGACATTTACGGGTAGCGCCTAACGTCGATGGCGCGATCGCCTAGCAAATCAGGGTGCAGTTGATGCACCCTATTTTATGCCTGCCATCTGGTTGCACTTCCACTGCTGAAATCGCTCGACCATTTGCTGTTCTGACTGAGCGTAGATGCTTTGCCAGTCGTATTCTTGTTCGACAAGCTGACGGCTGTTGGTGCGGAACTTCTGCCGAAGTGAAGCATCTTGCAGCAGCTTCAGAACGCCAGCGGCAAAATCTGCGGGGCGATCGCACACCAGCAGATGCTCGCCATCTTGAACCTTTAACCCTTCACACCCAAGGCTGGTCGAAACTACAGGCAGTCCCATCGCCATCGAGTGAATGATCTTGATGCGCGTGCCGCTTCCAACGCGCAGCGGGACGACCGTGAGGCAGCAGGCTTTCGCCACTTCGCTCATATCGTCGGGGTCAGCGATCACCTGGATGCGATCGTCTCGTCCCAAATCTTTGACCGATTGAGGCGGCGATGCGCCCGCGATCCAAAACTGCACGGTCGGGTCTTGCTGCCAGATCAAGGGCAGAATGGATTCGGCAAAGTAGCACGCGCCGTCGATGTTCGGGTAGTAGCTCATTGTGCCGATGAACAGAATGCGCTTGCTGGAATTGTCGGGAAAGGGAACGATCGATCGCGTGTCAATGCCGTTATTCACCACAAGCGTTTCCCCAACCTTGCAGCGTGAATCGAGAATCGCTTTATCAGTTTCGCTGACGACATGCCGGAGCGGAAACTGCGGCCACTGAGCATCTTCATAGGCAGCGAGCAGTTGCGCTTCCTGCTCGGATTCGACAAATGCTCGGACTGCATCGACCTGTTTGGCAAGCTTGTCGATCGCCGTGCTGTCTGGGTTTACTTCAGCGCAGCGCTTGAGCAGTTCCGATTCGATGTTGTGTTCTTCCAAAACGTGATAGGCGCGAGGAAACAGGTGGCGATATTGCGCCATGTAGATGAAGTTGAACGAAACGATGTCGAACTCGATCGCGCTCAGTTCTCGCAGCACCTTTTCCATCCGCTGACTGCTGTAGCGATGAATCAGCTTGGGCTGTTTGGGCTGCTTCGGTTCCGCATCACCTAGATGCAGCATAATCGTCAGATCGCAATATTGTTCTAGCTCTGCTTCAAGAACATAGTCTTCTTTGGTGAAGATGAACGAGGCAACCGTGACATGGTGGCGATCGCCCAAACTTTTAATTTCGTGAAACATTCGCGACAGAGCGCCCAGCGTGGGTGGAAACGGTGGATAGGGCGTCAGCATCAAAATTTTTAATTTTTCACCGTTTGGTGTTGTTGCGAGTTGCTGCTGATAGTCAGCAATCCTTTGTCCTTGCAATCTCAGGCGACGGGCATACTCTAAGCTGCCCTGCAACAAATGATTGTTGGGTCGCAGCCGAACGGCTTGTGCATAAGCCGCGATCGCCGCTGCTGTTTGATCTTGTGCCAGCAGTGCTTCACCCAAGTAATAGTATGACCAGGCAAAATTCGGCTGAAGCGTAATTGCGTGCTGAAGCGTTTGTGCTGCTTCTGCCCAGCGGCCAGCTTTGACTAGCGCTTC
This sequence comes from Microcoleus sp. FACHB-1515, assembly GCF_014696105.1. Classification (GTDB taxonomy): domain Bacteria; phylum Cyanobacteriota; class Cyanobacteriia; order Elainellales; family Elainellaceae; genus JAAUTJ01. Next base: position 78,006 of record NZ_JACJPO010000058.1, on the reverse strand, counting down.
ACCCAAATTGAAGTAAAACCAGGAAATATCCGGATCAAGTTCGATCGCTCGCTGGCAAGCTTGAATCGCAGAGAGCCATTCTTCCTGACTAATATAGGCTTTTGCCAGGTCATAATGGCACCAAGCATTGGTGGGCTGAAGCACGATCGCCTGCTTGCTCGCTTGCACGGCTTTTGCCAACAGTCCTTGCCCGCAGTAGGCAGCAGTCAGCGCTTGGTAATAGCTTGGCGTTGTAGGATCTAGCGCGATCGCTCGTTCACAAGCGGCTGCGGCAGCTTCCCATTGCTCTTGCTGAAGCAGTGCTTTCGCCAGCTTATAATGCGCGTGGGGCGATCGAGGAGACAACGTCACGAACCAGCGGCAAACCGCAACCAGCAGGGCAACAAGCGACTGGCGATAAAACTGTTGGGCTTGCTCAAACAGATTCATCGCTTCTAAGGTGCTGGCAGTCATTTGGGCGATCGCCGTAAAATCAAGCCGAAATCTCATGCTGGTCGTATTCCTACAAGCTAAAAAGCAACGCAGTACGAATCAAAAGAGCGGCATCCTCAAAGCTTCAGGCTTTGGTGGATGAAATACCTTTCCCAAGGTTTATCAAGATTGAACGGATTGTGAATCGATCGATAGCAATGGGACTGCAATAGTGGCTCAATCTGCAACCAGGCCGCGTAGTCACACTCTAGGCTGAGCGCCAAAAATTGATACTGCTCGAAATCAAAATTCTTCAAAACAACATATTCGCTGCCTTCAATATCAAAAGCGCCATAATCAATTGTGCGAGGCGCGTCATGTTTGTTGAGCAGTTCAGTAAGCGTGGTCGCTGGTTTTTCGATCGCCTCGCCCGCTGCAATCACGCTTTCGCTTCCGGGCTTGTACTGTTCTAAATGCGCTTGAATTCCGCTGAAATACGGCTGTGCCGGATCGCCTTGTCCGGCGATGTAGGTGACGGTGCCGGGGCGATCGCTCAGACAGACATTTTCACAGATGCTGTTGGGGCGATTTTGCACCAGTTGGGCAAAGAAAAAATCGTTCGGTTCGATGCAAATGCCCGTCCAGCTTCGTTCTTTTTCCAGGACGTAGCAGCTACTTGCGGCTTGACCATTGGCGGCTCCCGCTTCGACAAAATAGCCGTTGCGCTTGGTGGGAAAGACATATTCGCAGATCCAGCGATCGTTGAATGTCTCGTTGTAGTAGGTGGTTTGGGGCGGGAAGCGATTGGGATCGCGATCGATCGCACGGCGGCGCAGCTTTTGCAGAAATTCGAGCGGCTTGGGCATGAACGCCTCCGGCAGCGTTAAGCTTGATGTCCTTCGATCGACAGTGGAACGCCCACATTAGTTTCCCACTGACGCGGTGGATGGAGAATACTTTTCTCTGGATTTAATCCTTGGATGATGAGCGGATAACGCTGCCAGTGATAATCGTGGGGCTGACCCCAATCAGGAGGGAAAATGCCAACGTTCACATAATACTGACCACCGCTGAGATCGAGCCGTGCCAGATTCAGCTTAATTTTGCTGCTGCCCGGAACGAGCGGAAGCGTGAGTCCAGCCGCTTGTGAGTGCGTGTTGAGGTAGATTTGGCCGTCTTCGGTGCTGATGTTGATCAGAAAAATGCTGTTGTCCGATCGCATTTGCGAGAAATATTCGATTTCAATACCGATCGCATCCCCGACTTGAATTTCAGTAGTGGGGCGATCGCGTCGATCGAGCAGACGAACGCCGCGAATTTCGACTGCTCCGGTGCGCTCCTGCACCGGAGCAGTCGGACGCACATCAAATTTTGCGCTGTAGGCAGTGACAACTTCTGTGGGATCGCCCTGCGCCATAATCTGACCTTGGTTGAGCCACAGAGCAGTGTCGCAAAAGTTCTGTACCTGCTTGACGTTGTGCGAAATCCACACGATCGCGCAGCCGTTCGATCGCAACTGACCAATGCGATCAAGACATTTAGACTGAAAGGCTTGATCGCCCACTGAGAGAAATTCATCGACCAGCAGCACGTCTGGATTTGAGTGAACGGCAACCGAGAAGGCCAGCCGCATCTGCATTCCGGTACTGTAGGTGCGCGTGGGGTTGTCGATGAACGATTCGAGCTGAGCGAACTCCACAATGTCATCGAAGCGGCGAGCGGCCTCGCGGCGCGTCAGCCCGCCAATCACGGCACTGACAAACAAATTTTCGCGCCCCGACAGGTCTGGATGAAAGCTGGCTCCCAGATCGAGCAGTGCGCCGATGCGTCCGTGCACCTTGACACGACCTTCATCCGGCTGACCAACGCCGCCGACCAGTTGCAGCAATGTCGATTTCCCGGCTCCATTCTTGCCAATGATGCCGAGCATTTGTCCAGATTCAACGCTGAAGCTGACCTCGCGCAGCGCCCAAAACTTTTCAGTCGGGCGCAGTCGTTTTAAGCCGCTCAAAGCCGCTTCCATAATCGTCCGGGGGCGATCGGCATGGTAGCGGGCATAGCGTTTTCCAAGGTTTTGAACGGTGACGGCAGGCATCATGGTGGTTGGGCGGTAGAAGCTAGATTTCTTCGACAAAGCGGTGACTTTGGTGCTTGAAGATGCGATACCCGATCGGCAGCAGTACAATTGCCACGATCGCCAAGCTCAGCAGCGATCGCGGGTCAGGCAGTTCGCCGCGCAGCAAAATATCGCGGTAGGCTTCCAGCAGCAAAACCATCGGATTGATCAGGTAGAGCGATCGAAATCGTTCCGGCACATTGCTGACATCATAGAAAATTGGCAGCACGTAGAACATCAGTTGCAGCAAAACGCCTAAGGTGTGCTGCGTGTCGCGAAAGGTGACATTGAGCGCAGCCAAAGGATAGGCCACGCTGACCGTCAGCACAAACTGAAGGGCGAACAAAATCGGCAGCAGCAGCACGATCGGCGTGAGATGTACGCCTTCAATTGCCAAAAAGACGACCAAAACGGGCAGCGCCAGCAGAAAGTGAATCAGTCCGGTTGTGACGGTGACAATCGGCAGAATGGCAACCGGAAATCTTGGCTGACGAATCAAAGGGCGATTGTTGGTGATTAATCCGGTTGCTTGAAACAGCGAGGTTTGCGTCCAAGTCCAAATCAGCAGACCGCTGAAGGCGAACGAGGCGAAGTTGGGCACGTCCACCCGCAGAACGGATCGAAACACAAAGGCAAAGACGGCCAGTTGCAGCAAAGGGCTGATCAGCGTCCAAGCAATGCCAAGCATCGATCGCTTGTAGAGCAATTTCAAATCGCGACTGACCAATTCGCGCACGAGATCGTAAACGTAGATGAGTCGGCTCGATCGCCTTTTTCTGCTAGCTACCATGTGCTTTTACAACTTCAGATTGAGGATGAGAAGACGCGATCGCTCGCTCGGAGACGGGAATGTATCGATCGCTACGGCCTTGCCGCTGTACGCGCTGCCAGCTTTGCCAGTAGCACCAGTAGCCCGCGAAATAGCCAGAAACCTCTTGCCACAGCAGCAGCCAAGGTGTTTTGTCCCAGCCGCGCAGTCGATGATAGATGCGCCGAGCGTAGTAGTTGGGCAGTTCCCAAAATTGATGGCGCAATGCGCGTCGATCGCCGTCTTTGAGCCAAAGCGTTAAATTGTATGCGGTCGCGCTTTTCATGTAGCCGTGAATTTGGCGGTGAAGCGCTGACATTTCGCGGCGATGACGGTGCCAAACGTAAGCTTGCGGCTGATAAACGATCGTGTAGCCCGCGTTGAGCGTTTTGTACATCAAATAGCTTTCTTCTGCACCTGCGGTGGGCGTACCAGGGCCAAGGACTTCTTCCATCAGGCCAATCTGTGGATGGGCGAAAATGCTGGCGCGAAAGGCAGCGTTGGCAGAAACGCCAAGTTCCCATGTGGGCGGAGTCGTGTGTGCGTAAGCGGCGAGCCAGCGACCATCTGCCTCAAACGGAACAAATCCTTGGCTAAGGCCATTGCGTAGTCGTTCCACCAAAATTTGAGCAGGCGTTTCGAGTTCACGAGGCAGCACATTTCCGGTCACGATCGCGACTTCCAATCGATTCATTGGCGCAATCAGTTTCTCTAACCAGTCGGGCGGAACCGTAATGTCATCGTCGATGGTGACGATGATCTCGCTGGTTGTCGCCGCGATCGCCGCGTTGCGCCCGTAAGACCCTCCCGGACGCGCTTCCTGCACTAGCTTCACAGTGGGAAATTCCGCGATTACAGGCGGCGTCAGATTGGAATGTGGGCGGTTGTCGGCAACCACAATTTCGATCGGACGCTGCGTTTGTTGAGCAAGCAGATGGGTCAGGCAGTTGTGTAAATCGTTGGGGCGATCGCAGGTTGTGATAACGATCGAGACGGGCAGATCTGGTGTGAGCGTATGCGGAGTATCGGTTGACTTTGAAGCAGGCTCAACAACCAGTGCTTGTTGCAGTTGGGTTTCGATCGCCGCCCAAGCTGCCTGCTGATCATGTTGATGCGGAATCGCCAGCAAGGGCAGCGTGAGATTTTGGGCGATCGCGTGCTGCAAGCGTGCGGCACTCACAGTCTGGCCGCGATGCTGAATATCAACGCTGCCGATCGGCCAGCCTGCCGCAATCACAAACACGCGCACCGCTTCGTATTCGCTCAAATCAGTCCAGGTTGGCAGCGGTTCCGACAGATTTACTTCGCGCACCGCGATCAGTCGGGTGGGTGCAGGCAGCTTGGCAGGTAAGCCAACGCGCGATCGTCCACTGACCAAACCTTGCCAACCGCTTTGCAGTTCCGTTGCCATCAGCGGATTGTGACGCAGGGCAAGCAGCGATCGCGCTAGCTTCCAGCCGCCCAAAATGACAATCTGACGGCGATATTGTGGGTATTTGTGCCAAATGGCCTTGAGATAAGCGGCAAAGCCGAAGCCGTTTCGCTTGGCCTGCTCGTGCAGTGCGGCTGGTATCAGCGAGGGACGATAGCGGGCGATCGCACTGGGTTCATAAATCAGCGTTTGTCCAGACAGCAGCACGCGGCAAAATAAATCCAGCTCGCCGCCATAGGCATCAAGCAGTTCATCGAAGCCGCCGAGATGCGCTAGCGCGGTGCGCCGAAAGGCCATGTTGAGTCCTGTCCCAAGCTGCATTGTGCCGAGATCTGTCCAATGCGGCGTTTGGCCGAGGTGATGCCAGCGGCGATCGAGTCCGCGATTGAAGCTGTAGTTTTGCTCAAAGATGATTTGCGTTTCGGTTTTAAGCTGATCTGCGACAATCAGGCCAGTCAGCGCGATCGCGTCTGGATTGCGATCGAAGCTCGTGGCGATTGCATGAAGCCAGTTTGCATCAACACGGCTATGCGCGGCGGTAAAGGCCACGATGTCACTTTGGGCTGTGGACGTTGCGAGATTGCGGGCGGCGTTCAGGCTGCTTGCTTGCAGGTAGCGGAAGTGGGGATAGCGTGAGGCGAGCAGTTGTGCCAATGTCTCACTTGTGGGCGCAGATTCGACGATCAAGATTTCATCGGCGACTGGCGCGATCGCCTCTAAGCTGGTGAGGCATTCAGCAATCGCCGGATTTTCGGCTTCCAGACAGAGAGCAACCGTAACGGAAAGCGGCATTGAGCGCGGTGCAGCTTTCGACTGGAGCCAATTCATGATTGACATTGAATCATTCCAGTTCGTCTTGGGATCGCTGAGTCGATCGAAGACGCTTTGTTGAGCGATCGATCGTGAACACTGATGGAGAATTGCTTTTGCCAGCATTGCGGCTGGACAGCAGCCGTTTGCAATCGGAAGCTGAATGCTGCCGATCGGCGTGCCCCGAAACTTCACCAAGCCCTGCAAGGTGTCGTAGCCATCCAGGTTGGAGATTGTTGCAATCGGCTGGCTGAGTTCAATGTCGAGGGGCTTGATCCGGCTGAACATAGTGCGTGCTTAGCGAGAAGAGAAAGCGGGTTCTGGTGCGGGTAAGGAGCGCTGACTGGGTGGAAGATAAGGAGTGCTGCGGCCTTGCTGTCGAACTCGCTGATGCGACTTCCAAAGTGCCCAAGCACCTACAAGATTTCCTCGAATTTCCGTCAGCAGCAGCGAAAGCGGATAGCTGGTTTGTCCCAAGAGGCGGAGGACGATTCGCTTGGTGTAGTACAGCGGCAGGCCAACGAACAGGGTTAAGAGTGCCCGCCAATCGCCGTCGTTTAACAGCGTTGTGAGATGGTAGGACACAATGCCTTTGCTGTAGCCATAAAGCTGCCGAGCCAGTGCTGCTCGATCGCGGCGGTGCTGATGCCACACACAGGCAGTTGGCTCGTAAATGATGGTCGCTCCGGCTTTGAGGATTTTATAAAACAGGTAAATGTCTTCCCCAACGCCCGATGGCATTCCGGGACCTAGTGCCTCGTCCATCAGGCCAATCGCCGGATCGTGAAAGATAGCGGCGCGAAACGCAGAATTAGCCGTCGCGCCCAATTCCCAGGTTGGAACAGCAAAGGGAAATGACTGCACAAACCATTGGCGATCGGCCTCAAATCGTGCAAATCCGCGTCCTAGGCCGCCGTTACCATACTGCTCAAACAAGCATTGTGCAGGCGTATCGAGTTCGATCGGCAGTACATTTCCTGTTACTGCCAGCACATCCACACGAGTAAAGGGCGCAATCAGCTTTTCGAGCCAGTCTGGAGGAACAACCACATCATCATCAACTGTGACAATGATTTCGCCTTGACTTTGCACAATTCCAGCATTGCGAGCGTAAGCAACTCCCGCTCGCCCTTCGCAGCACAGCACAACACCGGGAAATTCAGCGACAATTGGCGGCGTCAAGCCGGACTCTGGGCGGTTGTCTACCACAATGATTTCGATCGATCGCGGCGACTGCTGAGCGGTGAGGCTCGCTAAACATTGGCGCAGCATGTCTGGGCGATCGCAAGTTCCTACAACGATCGAGACAGCAATCTCTGGGGGTAGAACCGCAGGTGTATTCGGTGCGCTCCAGCGATCGCGCAAGATTGACAGAACGCGAGCAGCTAAGACAGCATCACTCTCGCTTCGATCGAGGTCAAGCAGACGCAATCCGACTGCTTCAACGATCGCCGATCGCAATTGGTCAAGCGTTAGGGCTGGCTGAGTTGGCCGGATTGCCTGCGCGATCGGCGCGTTTTTCCAGGTGAAATAAAGCTGAACGGACTCATAGTCCGAAAGGTCATCGAGCGGTGCGAGCGGCTGAGCCAGTTCGATCGAGCGAATAGCAATCCGCTTGGTGGGCGTGCAGCGATGACCTTGGGACGCTGGTGCAGCAACGGTAGTGCCGAGCAGCGGTTGCGTCGTGTCTGTAGCCGAGCGACGCACAAACGACATTAGGCCAGTCAAGCTGCCCCGCAGTTCTGCCCAGATGAAATCGCGGGGCAAAACTGTGGGGTGAATCGTCGATCGCACCAGTCGCCACAGATGCCAGTAAAACAGTTTCACCAGACTCACCAGAAGCGATCGCGACTGGCTGCCGTCTGCCCCACTCGTGATTTGTGAAACAGCCAGCTTGCCACGCTGGAAGAGGCGATCGCGCAACTGCTCAGGACTGCGGGGTGGGCACTGCCGCACGATCGCTTGCGGTTCATAAACGCACAGATAGCCTTGCTGCACAATCCGACGAATGAGTTCGAGATCGCCGCCGTCCACGTTTGCAAAACCGCTAAGCTGCGCGAATAGGCTGCGCCGATAGGCAATATTAGCGAGCGAGCTGTCTGCTTGCACTGGCAAATACTGCCCAAAATCTCGACTGTCTACGCAGCGTGGTTTAAAGCCTTGTGCTGTGCTGGATTGCTCATACCATTGGGCATCGGTTTCTAGTTCGGCAGGCATAACAAGCCCTGTGACAGCCATGATCTTGGGGTTGCTGGCAAAGCCATCGGCGATCGCGTTTAACCAGCCACGCTCGACTTGGGCATCGCTGCTGGGAAAAGCAACAATCTCGCCTTTGGCGATGGCCAGGGCGCGATCGCGAGCGTTAACCCAGCTAAGGCTTGATTCGTGCAGGTAGCGAACGGTGGAATACGGTTTGACCAAGTGGGGGGCTGGTTCAGGAGAGGCATAATCCACCACCAGCAGGTCGAGATTGGGGTAGTCAAGCTGAACGATCGCGCTCAAACAGCGGCTTAGCTCAATTGTGCGATCGCCCCAACAAACCGCTACCGTTATCAGCGGCCAATTGGTGCGAGCGGGTGGTGTCAGTTCCAGCAGCGCTTCAAGCTTCAGCGGAGGAAGCAGGCCAGCAGCTAGACCATTGTGCAATAGCTGGCGGGTGATTGCGTCGTGATGCTGGTCAAGAATTAACCTGCTCAGCGTGTGGGCAGAACAAGTGTCCTGCTCGATTGGTGCATTTACCGAAGCGATCGGTACACCGTGCAACCGCACGAGTGCCTGCACTGCTCGATAGCCGTTTAGGTCAGTCAGCGTCGGAATGGACTGACTCAGTTCAATCTCAACAACTTTGGTAGGGTAGGGCATGATGCTACCTCTGATCCACGAAGTAATCGCCAGAAAGCGCGATCGCGCTGGTTTTTTGTGACCTTGACGGTGCTACCCAGCGCAGCAGTTGATGTAGGCTGTTGCCGACTTGCAGCTTCAAAAAGACCTTGAGCGGCGGAGGGGCAATCGCTGGATGTGTAGAGTCTGCTGCCTCAGAGCGCTTGACAGCAGGACGCTTAAGCCGCCACCAGCTTTCGATCGCCAGCCGATAAAATCCGGGTCGAAGCAGCGGTGTGATTGCTTCGGCTGCAAGCGTTTCACCCAGCCAGAACAGCGTATTGCGATCGTCACCGCTTAGACTGCACTGCCTGGCAAGGTAAAGATAAAAGCTGCTGCGCGACAAGCGATGTAGAAATTCTGGAATGGCTGGACGTTGTACTCTGACGTTCTCCAACATCAGCGCTTGCGATCGCGCCATTGTTTGATAGTCGCGAGACATGCTTTGCTCGATTCTGCGATAGCCAACTAGAAATTCTGGAACCGCAAGAAATTCACAGCAGGCGGCAAGGCGCAAATAAAGATCCCAATCTTCGCAGCCTTGGGCTTGCTGTAATCGAAACTCGCTATTGTAGCCGCCGACGCTCAGCAGGGTGGATCTGCGGATCATGGTGCAGCTTGCGTTGCCCAAAAAATTGTGACAAAGCAGCGTGGCGTAGACATCACCTTCGATCGTGGCAGCGTGAAAGCCTCCAGTGGGGCAATCGTCAGCGTCAATGTCGGTTGACCAAGAGTAGACAACGCCAACCGAAGTGGAACTGCTCAAAAAGCAGTCGATTTGGCGCTGTAGCTGCGTTGGATACCATAAGTCGTCTGCATCCAGCGGCGAGATAAATTCGCCTTTGGCTTGCCCAATGCCAAGGTTGCGAGCCGCTGCAACACCAGAATTAGTTTGCCTCAGTAGGATGACGCGGGAATCACAGCGAGTAATCGCTTCCACAATTGCGGCAGTTTGATCTGTCGAGCCATCATCCACCACCAGAACTTCAAGATGAGGATAAGTCTGGTTCAAGACTGAATTGAGGGTTCTCTCGATCAAACCTGCCGCATTGTACGCCGGAATGATGACAGAAACCAGCGGCATATTATCGGGAAAGGCCTGATCGAGCATGGTATGGTAGCGCGTCTGTTTCACTCAGAGTACCCCTGAAGGCAAAAAAGTACCGTCCTGTCGAGGAAGGGAATGCCCGACGATCGATCGCACGACTGCTGCAACTGAACAGTTGACATTTTGATTTTTCGCAGGTCAGCAGCGAACTTGTCACGTCCTGACCTCAAGCTTTACCAGAACTACATACAAACAGGCTGGTAGCACCAAAATCACATGCGCGAGTCGAACTGTCCGACACAAGCTACAGAGAATAATTTTTCTTTTAGATTCGCATTAATCGCTGGCAAAATCTGCCGCAAATTGATGAAGACTTGGTAAAGCTGACCGAGCTGCTGTTCGTCCCCTCAGAAGCGGTGGCTACTATCTGGAGGTAACTCAGGAGTATCAAGCTGGAAATCACTCAATGCCATCCAATGCTCGTTCCGATTCGGCTAAAGTGCTGCCCACAATTTCGATCGTCATCCCTGTTCACAATGGCGGTCAAAGCTTTCGTAAATGCCTCGCGAGCGTTCAAGCTTACGCACCAGCAGACGTTGAAGTGATTGTTGTTGTTGATGGGGGGAGTGATGATTCGGCTGAAGTTGCCGAGCAAGCAGGCGTCAAAGTCATCAAGCGTCCGACTGCGGGTGGCCCAGCGCGAGCGCGCAACCTTGGAGCGCGAGCGGCAGAAGGTGACATTCTTTTTTTCATCGATGCAGATGTAACCATCAACGCTGCTACCATCCCTCAGGTCGCGATCGCCTTTGCCCAAAATCCCTGCCTTGATGCGCTAATCGGTTCCTATGACGATGCTCCAGGTGCACCCAATTTTCTAGCGCAGTACAAAAACCTGTTTCACCACTACACGCATCAAACCGCTGCCGAAGAAGCTTCGACCTTTTGGGGAGCTTGTGGTGCAATTCGACGCAGCGTATTTTGGGCGATCGACGGCTTTGATGAGAACTACCGCTATCCTTCGGTTGAAGATATCGAACTCGGCTATCGGCTTAAGCGGGCAGGCTATCAAATTCGCCTGTTCAAGTCCATTCAAGTCAAGCATCTCAAGCGCTGGGAAGCTATTTCCCTCCTGCGAGCCGAAATTTTCTACCGCGCTTTGCCTTGGACAGAACTGCTGTGGCGCGATCGAGCCTTTGTCAACGATCTCAATCTCAAAACATCGAGCCGCGTCAGCTTAATTCTTACCTACGCGCTGCTGACCACGCTGATTGTTCAAGGGTGGTGGCCGAGCGCCCATGTCGCTGCTGGGCTGGCGATCGCGCTGCTGTGGCTAAATTGGCCTGTCTATCGTTTTTTCCACGAAAAGCGCGGCTTGTGGTTTGCCCTGCGGACGATTCCCTGGCACTGGCTGTATTTCCTCTACAGCGGCCTCGCGTTTGCGATCGGTACGACACGGTATCATCTGCTCAATCGATTCAATCGAGCTTCGATGACATCCTGAAAAGCACAACATGCTGTATCTCATTGCAGTTTGGCTTGTCTTGGGCACCGTCTGTAGCGCAGTTGGCCTGGCCTTGCTAAATCTGCTGTCCGCAAACTGCTTTGCTCGGATCAGCGATCGCCTGGTCGTGGCAATTTGGCTGAGTCTGCTTGTGTCTGCCAATGTGCTGCTTGGCCTGTCTACACTGCTGCCGCTCTCACCTGCAATTGGCGCAGTGATATTCCTGGGTTTCGGGATGTTTGCACTGCTTCAGCCTGCAACTCGCGCCGAACTGCAAAAGCTTCGCTTCAGTCGTGGCGGGATCGTCACGATCGCCAGTGTGACAATTGCGATCGCCGCAGTTTGCAGTCGTCAAGTTACCTGGATTGATACAGGGCTTTATCACTACAGCGTTGTGCAGTGGCTGGCGCAGTATGGCTCTGTTCCCGGTGTTGCTTTGCTGTTTGCCAATTTTGGCTTTACTTCTGCTTGGTTTGCGCTGGCTGCACCGTTTGATTTTGGCGTTTTTACGGCTCGCGCTAGTGCGGTTGCCAACGGCTTTGTCTTGCTAATTGCGCTTGGGCAGTGGTTTTGGGCAGCGCGATCGATTTGGCAACGGCAGGCACAGCTCAGCGATTGGTTTGCGATCGCCTTTTTGAGTTTGCTGATTCCGCTCGTTTTGGTGTCGGATCTGCTTTCAGATATCTTAGTTTCGCCTTCACCCGATATCGCCGCTTTGCTGATCACAGGCATTGTCGCCTGGGCAATTTTGGTGATTCTGGGCGATCGAGTGGCGCCGACCGATCGCCAATTTACAGACCGTCGCGCTTCCAGTACAGTTGTGCTGCTGCTAGCCGCTGGTGCAGTCAGCGTTAAGCTGACGCTGCTGACGCTGCTGCTAGTGGCGGGCTGCTTCTGGCTCGTCAATTCCTGGCGTCAACCGCTGGCAGGGAGTGCTGCGATCGCGCTGCTCGTGCCGCTGCTTACATCCAGCATCATCACGTCTGGATGCCCTTTGTATCCTTCGACAGCGATGTGCTTGGATTTACCCTGGTCGCCAACTGCCCTTGTGCGATCGCAAGTTGCCGCCGGAACGCATCAGTGGACAAGCTGGTATGGCGAATCTGCGGCGGGAGTACGTGGAGTTGTTTGGGCGCTGTGGCAATGGTTTAGTCTCTCGAAGACCAATCAATTGCTTCTGCTGCTGATTATTGTTTCGCTTCTGGCAATCGGGATCGTGCTGAAAAAAATCAAGCTCGATCGTCAACCGGGACTTCTTTGGGTCGCTGCAATTGGCGGTACAGGAATTGGCTTTCTGCTGCTGACTTCGCCAATGCTGCGGTTTGCGCTGGCCTACGTGCTGCTGGTGCCTGCACTGCTGCTGGCACTGTGGGGACAGAAGTGGAGCGCGAAAATTCAGTTCAAAGGTTGTCCTCAGCAAGCGGTGTGGTTGTGTCCGCTATTGGCTACGATCGTCACTGTGACGAGCTTACACAGCCAGGTCGATCGCCTCTTGCTGCCGCCACCGATTCAGCGCGTCCGCGTCGAAGAAAGGCAGCTTAACAATTTTCGCTATTTTTCTCCAATCTCGGATTTGTGCTGGGCAACTGCGCTTCCCTGTGCATTTAAAGTGACACCTGATATTGAGCTTCGCGATCCTCAGCGCGGCCTTCGAGCAGGATTTAGGCGGCGCTAGCGCAAGCCACATATCAATCTGCTTGCAGAGCACTGCGCCTTGAGGGTAACACCAATCGGTCTGATAGAATTGCCTCTACCGAAGAAGTGTCAATTTTGGCGTTAATTGCTGTAGCTAAACTGCGATCGACTCGATCGCTCTATGTGCTGAAAGAATTTTCCGCTTGGAATCGCGCTAGAGGTGTGTGTGCGTATGTCTCCAGTTTGGAGAAAGAGCAGTTTGATTTGGCGCCTAGTCCCAGTAGTCGTATCGTGAAGCTGAATTTCAGTCATTACATTGGCTGAGAAGACGACAAATCTCGATCGCGTACTTCCTCAATTTGAATGCGCGTTGGTGGAGCCGGAATCGTAGGGGCGATCGGCACGATCAGGCGGCTGAGAATGCGTCCATCATCCAGGCGATATAAATTAAATTCTCCGTTGATTTGCTGCATCAGTGATTTGCAGATCGCCAAGTGTAGTCCCGGCGGATGATTCAGCATCGAGGGTGTCAGCAGATCGATCGATCGCCCGCTTTGGAGTTCTTCAAGCAGGCGCGATTCAATCACGCCATTGTCGGTGATCGAAATTTCAAGCCAGCGGTGATCGAGCGGACGACACCAGATGTCGAGGCGGCTGTTAGGCGGCGATCGATGGCAGGCAACGGTCAGCAGTTCGCACAGGACAAGTTCAATTTTGGGAATGTCGCCTTCGATCGACAGGTTTGCGTCGTTGTGCACCTGCGTCCAGATTTGTCGCTGCTTGACCAGTCCATCAACTCGTTCGAGCGATCGCTTCAGCAGGCTCACGAGCGGAGCGGTCTCGATTTCGTGTCGGAACTGCCACGCCTCCAGCTTTAGGACAGGAGACATTGCCGTCAACAGTCCGCCCAAGTGCCGCAGGATTTGCTGATAGCGCATACTGGCTGCGCTCTCTTTGTGCTGACCGAGTTCGTTTAAGCGGCGAACGGCAACGTTGAGCGTCCGATACATTTCTTCGAGGCGGTGCTGTTTGTACCAGTTCAACTGTTCAAGCGTGGCTTTGCGGGCGCTGAGCATTTCCGTCAAGGTGACGTAGCGGCGCGACCAGGCAAGCTGACTGACCAGCGTTCCCAGGGCGTTAAGCTGACGTTCGCCCCAGTAGCGATCGCGATGATCGGCTACCAAAACAATTCCAGTTGGTTCATGGTCAGGAGCCGTCCGCAGCGTCATGGCGAGGATTTGACCGATGCCCGAACCGCTGAGCCACTGGCGCGTTTCCACTGCGAGATCGTCCACGCTCAAGGTGAGCAGATCGTCGTTGTGCAGTGCCCACTGGATTAAGGTGTCGGTGTAAACCGAAATTTGCACATCGGCATTGAGGGCAAACTGACTTTTGGTGATGACGGGCGCAACGATGCGGGCGGTTTTGCGTCCGGGCTGCCAGGTGATCAGCGTGGCGAGCGGAACCTGAAGCACCTGAGAGATATGCTCCATTGCCGATCGCTCTAGCAACTCTAGATCGTGGGTTTGCTGCATCGTTGTCAGCCCCCACTGAATCGTTTGGTAGGTTTTCTGCTGCTGGTCAGTTTGCCGCTGCAACTGCCACTGGTGCAAAATTAAGCCGATCTGCTGGCTGACGATGCGGAGCAAATCGCGCTCCGATCGATTCCAAGTCCGAGTCGCTTCATGGCCGATCACGACCAAGCCTTCTAGCGGATGATTGATCGCTGTGCTGCACACGAGGAGCGACTGAACGCCTAAGTCAAGAAATACTTCGCGCCACGCCATCAGCTTCAGGTCGTCTTCCAAATTTTCGACGCCGACTGCTTCTGTGCTGCGCTCTAGCATCTGCCAATCGACCTGATTGAGTCCTTCCAGGAAAGAAGCGATCGGGCGGCGGCTGTTCGGCTGGCTTTGGTAGCAGATTTCAAATCGCTCTAGATCTTGGTCATATAGCAGCACCAAAAATCGCTCGGCTCTCAGGCGCGAACAAAGCTCCAAGGCGCAGTGGTTGAGCGTGTTGCGCCAATCGTCGTCGCTGTAGATGGCGCGGGCGATTTCTGCGGTCAATAGCTGGTCTTGCTTGGCACGCTGGATATTTTCTTCCATCGCTTCCAGCGGAGCAGTCAGGGCGACTAGTTGCGCGGCTCCTCGCACATAGCTTTTTTCTTCTTCGCTCCAAATGCGCGGTTCTGTGCCTTCAACGGCTAAAAATCCCAACAGTTCGTTTTGAAACAAAATTGGCGCGGCAAGCAGCGATCGCGCTCCTAACTGCTGCATCAAGCGTCCGGTAATATCTGCCTTGAGCGAACTGTGCGCCTCGCCAATCGAAACAAGCTGATCGGCAGCAAGTGCTTGATAAAAGCTGTTGACTTCCTGGACGTTGATCCCCGGTGTCTCGATCGAGTCGCGCGTGCCGATGCGTCGCCAAAAGTAGCGCCGTTCTGGTTCAAACCAGTAGATATTCGTGCGATCGGACTGAACAAAAGCTTGAGTTTGCTGCGCGATCGCCGCTAAGCGTTGACCGAGTGAGGTGAACGATCGGAGCTGTGCCAACAGCGTCAACAGCGGTTCGTCCGGTCGCTTGGTTTGCTGCCGCTGCTGCTCCACATCCGCCTGATACAAAGCGGCTCCCAGCTCGCCTAACACCATTGAGAGTCGGGCTTTTTCTTCGGAATGCGGCGATACGCCCCACAAGGTTGAGCCGAGCAGCGTGACGCCAAAGCACTGTTCTTTGTAGCGAAT
The DNA here is from genome assembly GCF_014696105.1 of Microcoleus sp. FACHB-1515. Taxonomy (GTDB): domain Bacteria; phylum Cyanobacteriota; class Cyanobacteriia; order Elainellales; family Elainellaceae; genus JAAUTJ01. The sequence goes on along the minus strand of NZ_JACJPO010000058.1, from coordinate 62,621 downwards.
TGGAAAGATGATAGTGCCTTGAATGTTGAAGGTTTGAGCGGCTTTGCGCCATTCGCCTGCACGCGGTTCTTCGCGCAAATCGGGGACGCCAACGAGCCGCTGTTGAATCACGACTTGTTCGAGCAAATCACCGGGATTGAGGACAAGGCGCTGCTTCAAGAAACTAAGATCGCCTGTGGGAGTTGAGCCGCCTTGACCGATTAGCCGATGTTCGACGCGATCGTACAGCCCAATCCAGGTGAGCGCGTAGGAAAATTCGCTTTGCAAATAGCCCAGCGCAATTTCCACCAGTTGCTCGGCGCTCTCCGCCTCCCGTAGGGATTGGAGAACACGCCCCAAGGCAACAAGCTGTCGTTCGTAGGTCGATGGCTCCCTCTGCGCCCCCATAGTTCAAACTCCCGATCTCTTCCGGGCGATCGCTGCACCAACCGCTTTGCCACGCCAATTCAGGTAGGACAGGCAAGTCAATCTTAGCTCTATCTACCAAACTGCATCGTGATTTTGCGGCGAAATGGAGCGATCGCGCTGATTTTAAGTGTGTTTTGAGTCAATTGAAACGGCAGATGCACGAGTATCCCTGTGTCCCTAGGATGCCCAGCCACGATTCTGCACTACCAAAGCCGAAGGTGCGTCTAACTTGTTTGAATAATAAAGGGAAATGATGCAAGTTTGTCGCTGTGGATATTTATCGATCGAGCCTCCGCCCGCTCCTGTTTCGCTCTCAGGCCGACCCCGAATGGCTACATCAGCAAACGATCGCCGCTTTGGGCAAGCTCACTCCGCAATCTTGGCTCGCGCACCAAGTCGAGCGATCGTGCGGCTTCGCGCATCCAAGTTTAGAACAAGCGCTTTGGGGCTTGAATTTTGCCAATCCGGTCGGGCTGGCAGCAGGTTTCGACAAAGACGGACTCGCCGCTGGTGCATGGGCAAGCTTGGGCTTTGGCTTTGCCGAATTGGGCACGGTGACGCATCTGCCGCAACCCGGAAATCCGCAGCCGCGTTTGTTCCGCCTGCCTGCGGATTCCGCCGCCCTTAACCGCATGGGCTTCAACAATCAAGGTGCAGCAGCTTTGGCCGATCGCCTCACCCAGCTTCGCCAGCGCATCACCGTTCCGATTCCCTTGGGCGTGAATTTGGGCAAATCGAAAGTAACGCCGCTTGAAGATGCCGCCGCCGACTATCGATCGAGTTTTCACCGATTGCGCCAACTGGGTGACTACTTTGTGGTCAACGTTTCCTCGCCCAACACGCCCGGCCTGCGATCGCTTCAAGCCCGATCCCAGCTTGAGCCAATCCTGAATGCACTTCAGCAAGAAAATCGAGACGGCAAGCCAATTTTGGTGAAAATCGCACCGGATCTCGACTGGGAAGACATCGCGACTGTGGTTGAACTGGTTCAGCTTTACAAACTGGCGGGGATCATTGCAACCAATACGACGATCGCCCGCGACAACCTAAAAACCCAAATCATCGATCGCACCGGAAATGCTGTTTCAGCCGAAGCGGGCGGCATCTCTGGCGCACCCGTAAGACAGCGATCGACCGAAGTGATCCGCCAAATTTATCAGCACACGAGCGGGCAAATGGCGATCGTCGGCGTGGGCGGCATCTTCACCGCAGACGATGCGTGGGAAAAAATTACAGCCGGAGCGAGCTTAATTCAGGTTTATACGGGCTGGATCTATGAAGGTCCCTGGATGGTGCGGCGCATTTTGGAAGGGCTGGTGAAAAAGTTAGAAGCGCACGGATTGAGCAGCGTGAAGGACGCGATCGGTTCTGCCCCTGAAGCCCGCCCAAGCTAAAAGCAAAAGCTGGTGACACTGCACGACTCGCTGCTTCGGGCAGCGTGGAAAAATCAGGCTGCAAAGCAGAAAAGCTCACTGGAATTTCAAGATTGTATTGAAGCACGGCGCGATCGGTCAAGGTGCAGGAAATTACTGAAGCAACAGTAATAAAAAGCACATTAAATATTTGAAGCTACTAGTGTGATTTGTATCACTCAATTTGCTGCTGCTTGTCACCGAGCTGCCTGCTAGAAATCACCCATTTTCTCTGTAAAAATCACGATTTAATCGAGATGCCGTCACAAGAAGATTCCGTAAAACCTGGGCATACTAACAATAACAATCCCCTGAATTCTCACTGCGTCATGACTGCTTCCACTGTTGTTCCCCCACAATCGATCGGTGTTGATACGGAATCGATTTCGGCAATTGACTATCTTCAGCACCTCCATCAGTTCCTTGTTACTCAAAAACAGCGCACCCAAAGAAGCGCCCGTCAAAAGATGCCTGTTTACTGGCGACAGCTCATCGAAGTTGGCGTGCCGATCGATACTGCTAAACTGCTGGCCTGGGCGATCGTCCGCTACGAAGTCGCTAAAATCATTCCGACGCCACAGCAGCAGCAGTTGCTCCGGCACTACAGCCGCTTCATTTGTCGAGCCGGACTGTGGCGATCGAACCTGCTGAGATAGAGCGCACTACAATCAAAGGCAGCGTTCGAGAAACCCAACATGCCGCGATTCAATCCGTTTACTCTGCAAATGCAGCTTACTCGCATGTTTGAGCAGGGACAGTCTTTTTTTGCCACAACGAAAGTGCAAGACTGGCTGCGCGAACGCAACGAAGATCCCAACGCCTATGAGATCATCTTTCACCAAAGACCTGCGCCTCCGGGTTCCGGTGCGGTGATGGTTGTGGAGGTGGAACTGCGCCGCCGCGACGGTCAGCCTGTCGATGAATGGCTGCAAACCGAAGTGAACCAGTAGCTTGTGCAAGCCAGCGATCGCAGCGTTGATCTGCGGATGCTGGCTGCATCTAAAAACGGCTGAGCTATAACCGGAACGACCTCCATTTCCCTTGCCATGCGGCAAAGATTTCTGCTGTTTGTCTTGCTTGGTTTGATTCTGTTTGGCTGTCAACCCAGCACCGCTCAGCAGCGACGGCAGGTCGATCGCTTGCCTCGCAGCTTCGCCACCCTGGAGCAAGTGCGCGTTGAAGGCTACCGCAGTCAGCAGCCGTTTGGCGCTCAGGCGCAGCAGGATTTTGAGCAGGTGGAACGAGCGATCGCTGCAACAGGCGTGCAGGTGAATCTGATCCAAGACCTGAAGTATGACGCAAACGGAACGCTAGTCGGCGCAGCATTTGTGCTGCCGAGCGGCCATGATTACGTCTACGCGCCTGCCTACAAAACGCTGCCAGCCAGCCTTCCCAACGAACTAGAATACCGCCGCATCAGTCAGGACTGGTACTTCGTTTGGCACGATTGGAACTAGACGTTTGCCATTTCCTTTTGCGGCAGGGCGGCGGCTGCGATCGCTGGATCGCCTTCTTCACCCGTAATCAACCTTGCGCCTCGCTTGCGCGTGAAGTAGTTGATGCCCCACTGGATCATCACCAGCAGCTTATTGTCAAATTCGATCAAGAAGTAGATGTGAATGAACACCCAGATTAACCAGGCGGGCAATCCTGTTAGACGCAACGCTTTCAGGTCAACAACAGCAGCATTGCGACCGATCACAGCCAAACTGCCATAGTCGCGATAGCGGAACGGGTCGATCGATTTTCCAGCCAGTCGCGCCTTGATCAGCTTTGCCACATAGCTGCCTTGCTGCATCGCAACCGGGGCAACTCCGGGCAGCGGCTTGTCGCCTTGGTGGGCATAGTGCGCCAAATCGCCAACGACAAAAATATCGGGATGAGTTGGCAGCGAAAGATCCGGAGCCACCATGACGCGCCCGACGCGATCGAGTTCGGCCTGAGCGCGATCGGCCAAGACTTTGCCCATTGCTGACGCCTTGACACCTGCCGCCCACAAGATTGTGCGAGCCGGAATTTCTTCGATCGCATCGCCCTGCTTCGTCGTGACGACATCATCGGCAATTTTGGTGACGAGCGTTTTGGTTTGCACCGTTACGCCCAGCCGCTCCAGCGAATCGGCGGCGGCAGCCGATAGATCAGGCGGGTAGGGCGGCAAGACGCGATCCATCCCTTCTAGCAGCAAAATTCGCGCTTCACTCGTATTAATGCTGCGAAAATCGGACTTCAAGGTGCTGTATGCAAGTTCGGCCAGTGCGCCTGCCAGTTCAACTCCGGTCGGGCCACCGCCAACGACGACAAACGTTAGCCACGCCCGTCGCTTTTCTGGGTCGGTTTCTTTTTCAGCGGCTTCAAAGGCCAGAAAAATGCGGCGGCGCATTTCCAGCGCATCCTCGACCGTTTTGAGTCCGGGCGCGATCGCTGCCCAGTCGTCATTGCCAAAATAGTGATGGCTCACGCCCGTCGCAACGATCAGCGTGTCGTATTCGAGTTCGCCGTTTTGCAGCGTGACGCGCTTGGCCTGCGGATCGATCGTGATGACTTCATCCATCAGGACTTTGACATTGCGATAGCGGCTCAAGATGGCGCGAATCGGCGAGGAAATATCGCCTGCCGACAAGCCGCCCGTCGCTACTTGATACAGCAGCGGCTGAAACAAATGAAAGTTGCGCTTGTCAATTAGCGTTACATCCACCGCAGCGCCACCGAGCGCTTTTGCAGTGTATAGGCCACCAAATCCGCCACCAATAATTACCACGCGATGCCGAGGAGCGTCTGTCATACCTGCCTTGTGTTGAGCCAAAAATGGGCAATGTTTCTTCACATTACTGGATTAGTCATCGATCGACACACCGATTTTTAACATTTTGTGAAATCCTTAAAATCGACCTGCCTCGATGCCAACCATTCAAACGGCGATCGCTTTTCACAACCGTAACGATCGTTACGTCTGCCAGTTGGAACGACAAAAAAGGGTGAGCGACTGCCCACCCCCACAATTGAAGATTAAGGAGCCGTCTGACCGCTCGGCTGATCCGGGGCAGCAGACTCGGCAGGCGGCTGCGGTTCGGCAGCGGGGGCAGCCTCTTGCGGTGCAGCTTCAGCGGCAGGTGCAGGCGCAGCGGGGGCAGCAGGTGCGGGGGCAGGTGCTTGAATGTTGACTTGGGGTGCGGGCGCAGGCACTTGGCGCTCGATCGTGCGCTGAATGATCGTGGTTTGCTGGGGTTGCGGCGAAGGCGACTGCTGGGCTTGTGGAGAAGGAGCAGGTGAGGTGGGAGCAGTCGTCGGCTGCACGATCACGTCGGGCTGACGGTCTTGGGAATTGTAGTAGAACAGGGCGATCGCACCGCCAACCAAGGCAGCGAGCAGCGTGCCAATCAGCAAGCCAGCCGCAGCACCGTTGCTTTCGCTGGCACGCTCACGTTCATACTGATAGCGCTGTTCCTCAACTTGGCCTTGCACAAAGCCGTCTCGATAGTTGATTTCGTCAGAGGAAACCGGGCGGCCATTCACGTTTTGATTCGATTCGTTTGTAGAAGGTTTTCTTGATGTCATGATCGCAATTTGTTAACTCAACAACTGAGAGTTCTGGTGTATCTCAATCATCAAGATAGCCGCGCTGCGATCGCAATCAGTTCAGCACTAAGTAAGACGATTCCTCCATCTTGAGGTTGAGTTTAGGTGACAAATTGCAGTTCTCCAGAACCGTTCACGACTTCCCCGATCGCCCAAGCCGATTCGCCTCGATTCGCAAACCAATTGAGCGTTTCGGCAGCGCAATCGGGCGAAACCAGCAGCACAAACCCGATTCCCATGTTGAAGGTGTTGAACATCTCCAAGCGATCGACATTGCCTTGAGATTCCAACCATTCGAACACGGGCGGAATCGGCCAGCTTGTCGAACGAATTGCGATCGCCTGATTCGATTGAATTGATCTCGGTAGATTTTCTGGCAGGCCGCCGCCTGTGATGTGCGCCATTGCGTGAATGTCCAGTCCGGCTTTTTGCGCTGCCAGAATTGACGAAACGTAGATGCGAGTTGGAGTCAGTAATTCTGCGGCTAAGGAGCGATCGCCAAACGCCGCAGCGTCTAAGCTGCGCCCCTCAATGATTTTTCGCACCAAACTAAAGCCGTTGCTGTGAACGCCAGAGCTTGCCAGCCCGATCGCCACATCGCCAACCTGCACTCGCGAACTGTCTAAAATTTGACTTTTTTCGACAATGCCAACCGCAAATCCCGCCAAATCGTATTCTCCAGGCTGATAGAAACCGGGCATTTCTGCGGTTTCGCCACCAAGCAGCGCACAGCCTGCCTGCTCACAGCCGATCGCAATGCCGCTGACAACCTGCGCCAACTGTTCTGGCTGCAATTTTCCGGTTGCCAAATAATCTAGAAAAAACAGCGGTTCGGCTCCACAAGTCAGCACATCATTCACGCACATTGCAACTAAATCAGTGCCGACCGTATCGTGCCGATCGATTTGCTGCGCCAGCTTTAATTTTGTGCCAACGCCGTCCGTTCCAGAAACCAAAATTGGCTCTTGATAGCCTGCTGGAAGCTGAAACATTCCGCTGAATCCGCCCAAATTTCCTAATACTTCGGGGCGGCGAGTGCGATCGACCATGCTGCGAATTTGCTGTACAAAGGCGCGGCCTGCTTCAACATCAACACCTGCTGATTTATAGTCCATAGCAAAAGGGGAATTTCTAGAGAATGTGAGATGCGATCGCGTGCTTCGATCGACTGCATCATATAGCGTTCTATAAGATCTTTGTCGCCTCTAATTTTTATAGCGGCTTCGTTTACCCGGATAAAATAATCGCCAAAATCTCACCAAAATTAAAGATTTGAAGTTCTCAGTCGTCAACTCATATCATCACTTGTTGATTCATTTGTTTCTGCACTTTTGTTTTTTCAAGCTGATTGGGCGATCGAATGTTTAAAGAACTCTTTTGAAACTTCAATTCTGCGATCGCTCAACAAACTAATTTTTGCGAAAGCATCAGTGCTCGATCGAATTTCTTTTGACATTGTTTTGATTCGGCTTGCAAATTCTCTTCCTACGCACGGCTGCTTGATGCAATCACGAAGCTTGCCGAACGGTATCGCTTTGCTAAACCTCGTCGTCTGAAATTATCGCTCAGCTTGGCGGCTTTGCTTCAACAGAATATGCAGAATTTTTCAATTGACGGTGCTTCTGCTGCTCAACAACTTCCACATCGCCAAGATTTCGACAAATAAAACAGATTCCACTTGCGATCGTCGGTCTGCACGTCCGGTTCGATGGCGTACTGGTGCCGGGGTGGAGCGATCAGACGGAAAAGGGAATGATCTCCGTGCGGCTGGAACTTCCTGGCCTAGAATAATTCAAAATTAGGAGAACGCTACTGTTGTTTCAGTTTTTGAATCGTTAAACGCTGCCATGAAGAAGTTTTTTCACCTGCCAAAACCGCTGTCACCCTTGCTGGCGGGTGCATCGCTGCTGGGAATGCTGATGCTGGCTCCAGTTCCAAGTTTGCGTCCGACCGTTTTTGGGGTCACAGCCGCTTACGCGCAATCTGCCGTCAGCAATCAAGAAGTTCAAAACTACGCGCGATCGATTCTTGAAATTGAACCGCTCCGTCAAGCCGCCTACGACCAAATTAAGCGCATCACCGGATCGGACGTGCCGCCGATTATGTGCAATCGGCCCGAGAGCCTGAACCGTCTCAGCCGCGAGGTACGGCAAATTGCCGTGAATTACTGCAATCGATCGGTGCAAATTGCTGCGGGTCACGGGTTGCCAGCCGATCGCTTCAATGCTATTACTGCCGCTTTGCAAAATGATCCTGACCTTGCTGCCCGCATTCAAGAAGCAATGGTGCAGATTCAGCGCAATCGCTAAAACCTGTGTTGCAGCAGGACTTGAAGAGCAAGAGTTGAGGAGTAAGCCGTCCGCTGGCGCACGACCTGTGCCAAAGTCAGCAGTCGTTTTGGTTTTCTATCGAAGTCGCGAACGCACAAGCTGCTCAAATCGATCGCGTCCATTGTCTAGTTCGGGCGGCACACCGTTTGGATAAGTTTCAGAAATGAGAGCTTGGAGACGCTGGACGCGATTGCCCGGATCAGGGTGCGTGCTGAAAAATTCCGGTTGCCGTCCGCTACGCGACGCTTGGGCGAGGATTTGCATCAGTTCCACGATGCCCGTTGGGTTGTATCCGGTTTCGGTCATGAACCGGAAACCGAGGCGATCGCTTTCCAGTTCATCTTCTCGTCCATAGCGCAAGCTCACCATTTGATTGACTGCCTGCGCCAAAACTGCCGCTTGCCGTCCACCGTCTTCACCGTCGCTGGCCGCCACGCCGATCGCCGTCACCAGAGCTTGTCCTAGCTGCTGTTTGGCAAGATGTTCGGCTCCGTGTCTGGCAACCACGTGACCAATTTCGTGACCAAGGACTCCGGCAAGTTGCGCTTCAGTGGAAAGTCGAGACAGCAGGGCGGCGGTGATGAACACTTGCCCACCCGGAAGGGCAAAAGCGTTGACGGTTTGGGGATCGCGCAAGAGGTGGAACTCGAACGGATAGGGGGATTGTCCTGCTGCCGATCGCTCCACAATCCTTTCACCAACGGTATCGACGTACTGCTGAAGCTGCTGATCGGGAAATAGTCCGCCGTGCTGAGCGGCCATTTCCTGGCGCGCCTGCAAACCAAGCTGAATTTCCTGCTGGGCAGAAAGCTGGATGCGCTGCTGCTCTCCGGTAATCGGATTGTCTGAGGTAGTGCTGCAATAGCTAATCAGTCCAAACAGCGCGAACAAAAGCCCGATCGCCAAGCGAACAAGAAACCTCATGGCACTATCCAAACTTTGCCTCAGAAACTACCACAGTTGAGCTATTTCGAGCATCTGTCTGGAGATAAAGCGCGAGCTAGGGCGCGATCGATCCCAGCATCGCCTCTACTGCTTCGACCGAGAGTGGCTGAGCGAACAGGTAGCCCTGACCGTATTCTGCACCGAGGGCTTGCAGTTGAACGAGTTGCGCGACAGTTTCGACACCTTCGGCAATTACGCTCATGTCGAGCGTGTGGGCAAGAGAGACGATCGCTCGGACAATTTCTGACTGGTCACTTTTGGAATCCATGCCGCTGACAAACGACTGATCGATCTTCACCATGTCGAAGGGAAATCGATGCAGGTAGCTCAGTGATGAGTAGCCTGTGCCGAAATCATCGATCAGCAATTTCACGCCTAGATCTTTAAGCTGTTGCAAAAGCGCCGTCGCCTTATCGGGATTTTCCATGATCGCGCTTTCGGTAATTTCCAGCTTCAGGTCGAGCGTCAAGCCGCGAATCTGGGTTTGCTGCAAGATTTGGTGAACCTGCTCCATCAAGTTCGTCTGCGTAAACTGTTTGGTGGAGAGGTTGACGCTCATTGACAGCGGCAGACAGTGCGGAAATTGCGCTTGCCACGATCGCAACTGCTCGCAGGCTTGTGTGAGAATCCACTGGCCGAGCGGCACAATCAGTCCGGTATCTTCGGCCAGTGGAATGAATTCAGCCGGATCGATCCAGCCGCGATCGGGATGCTGCCAGCGCACCAGCGCTTCAAAGCCCACAATGCAGCGAGTATCAAGCGCGACGATCGGCTGATAGCGCAGTTGAAATTCAGGAAGCTGAAGCGGAGCGCGGCTGAGAGCACGACGCAAATCGGTTTCCAGTTGCAGCAGCGCGACGACGCGATCGCGCATTGCCTGATCAAAAACGGCATGGCGATCGCGGCCTCTAGCTTTCGCCTGATACATCGCTGTGTCTGCATTTCGCAACAGTTCTTCGGGACTGCTGACGCCATCTTTCAGGGCAATGCCGATGCTGGCGGCGGTGAATACTTCTTGTCCGCGCAGGCGAAACGGCGATCGCAACCGTTGCCGCAAACTGTTGGCAACGTGAATGGCCTGCGAGTGATCGGCATCCAGCAGCAAAATTGCGAACTCATCGCCGCCCCAGCGCGCGATCGTATCTTCGGCATCCAGGCAGGATTGCAGACGACGCGCGATCGCCACCAAAAGCTGATCGCCCAGTCCGTGCCCCAAACTGTCGTTGATCACTTTGAAGTGGTCAAGTCCAAGAAACAGCACGGCAAACGCCTGATCAGTTTGCGTCAGCGATTCGAGGCGCTGCAAAAATAAGGTGCGATTTGCCAGTCCGGTCAAGCTGTCGTGCAAAGCATCGTGGCGCAGTTTGGCTTCAGCCTGTTTGCGATCGCTGATGTCTAGTCCGACAAAGACGGCGGCTTGATTTTGCGAATATTTTTGGGCGGCAATTAAAAAGCTGCGCGGGATGCCGTCGATCGTTGTGTCGATTTCGATCGCACCTGCGGTGTCTGAATTGCCAATGAACGATCGCACAAATTCAGCAAAGCTTGATTTTGGCGTGCTGTCCGACTGAAATCGCGCATCCATGAAGCCAAGCGGTTGACCAATCACCTGAGCAGGATCAAGCTTGAACGTTGCTGCTAGATAGCGATTGATCCCCAAATAGCGCAGGTCGGCGCTGAACCAGGAAACGCAGGCCGGAACTGCATCGAGCACGGCCTGAAGCTGATTTTGCGCCTGCTGCAAGTCGGCTTTGACGCGCTCATGCTCTGGAGCGATCGATCGGCCTCGAACCGCCACAGCGATCGCTTGTCCATCCACGCTGATCGGCTCAAGCGTGATGCTCAGTTCTGCTAGTTCTGTGGTGAAAGCAGCGCCTTGCAGGGCGCGATCGTAGCAGGTTGCCCAGCGCGATCGCGCCTCAGTTGGCAGGCAAGTCACCAAGTTCAATCCGGCAATCGGCAAGATCTGATAGGCGGCTTCAAACCACTGTTGAAAGGCCGAGTTGCCCGCGACGAGGCAATAGCTGGAATCGATCGACCATAGTGCTTCTGAAGCAAGATTGGTCAGAGCAAGCAGATGGGCAGACAAAGCGACTGAGGCAGATGCATTGTGAGGGTCATCAGATGCAACAGCCGACGAAATGTTCATGCGAGTCGATCAAAGAGTGAAGAAATTGCAGCAGAACCGTGAAATTAGCAATGCGCCGCCAGCGAAGCTCGATCGCTAGCTTGAAAAATCGCCACAAAAATAAAGCTTTGTGAAGCATTCAATCAAATTTTCGTGATGCAAACCTGAAGTCCGGAATAGATGCAGGAATCATAGAAGCGGGTGAACCCCGAATCGGTTCTTTGCAGAGTAAGGGATATAACACTTCTAGCCTCCTTGATTTTACTTAGGAATTTCTACTGAGTTGCAGAGCAACTGTGTAAATTCTTGATGATTTTCAATTGAAGGTTTTTGAAGCCGCAGAAAACCAAGCAAGGTGATTCATGAACGGTTAACATTTATGAAGGCAATCGATCGGCCATTTTCCACCCTGGAGACTTCAATTTCATGCTGCGACTCGAACATATCAGTAAAATTTATCCGACTGGCGAAGTCCTCAAGGATGTCAGTTGGGAAGTGAAGGTGGGCGATCGGATCGGCTTAGTGGGTGTCAACGGAGCCGGAAAATCGACGCAGCTCAAGATCATTGCCGGAGAAATTGAACCAACCAGCGGCGAAGTCATCCGCCCCAACAGTCTCCACATTGCCTATCTCACTCAGGAATTCGAGGTTGATCCCACACGGACGGTACGCGAAGAATTTTGGCGGGCGTTTGGGGAAGCCAATCGCGTTCATGAAGCTTTAGGCGAAGTGCATCGGCAGATGGAAACGGCGGATGCGAAAGAACTCGATCGCCTGATTCACAAAATGGATAAGCTTCAGCGTCAGTTTGAAGGCATGGATGGCTACGGCCTAGAAGCGCGAATCGAGAAAATTCTGCCGGAATTGGGCTTTGAAGCGGAAGATGGCGATCGACTGGTGAGTGCCTTCAGCGGCGGCTGGCAGATGCGAATGAGTTTAGGAAAAATTCTCTTGCAGTCGCCGGATTTGCTGCTGCTGGACGAACCGACAAACCATCTCGATCTGGAGACGATCGAATGGCTGGAAATCTATCTCAAAGGCTTAACAACCCCGATGGTGATTGTCTCTCACGACCGGGAATTTCTCGATCGACTCTGTACGCAAATTGTCGAAACTGAACGCGGCGTTTCCACCACTTATCTGGGTAATTATTCGGCTTATCTGGCACAGAAAGAAGAAGCAAAACTCGCGCAACTGAGCGCTTTTGAGCGGCAGCAAAAAGAATTAGAAAAACAGCAGGCGTTTGTCGATCGATTCCGCGCCAGTGCGACGCGCAGCACCCAGGCAAAAAGTCGTGAAAAGCAATTGGAGAAAATTGAGCGAATTGAAGCGCCGGATAGCGATGTGCGATCGCTGCAATTTCGGTTTCCTCCGGCTCCGCGTAGCGGGCGCGAAGTTGTGGAGATTAAAGATTTGACGCATACCTATGGCGAGAAAATTCTGTTTTTGGGGGCGGAGTTATTGATTGAGCGGGGCGATCGGATTGCCTTTGTGGGTCCCAACGGAGCCGGAAAATCGACCCTCCTGCATTTGATCATGGGCATGGAGGAGCCGACCGAGGGCACGGTGATGTTAGGAAACCATAACGTGATCCCCGGTTATTTTGAACAGAATCAAGCGGAAGCACTAGACTTAGAAAAGTCGGTGATGGACACCATTCACGACGAAGTACCGGACTGGACAAATGAAGAAGTTCGGACGCTCCTGGGACGATTTTTGTTCAGCAGCGATACGGTCTTCAAGTTAGTTTCAGCCCTCAGCGGTGGAGAAAAAGCGCGGCTTGCACTGGCAAAGATGCTGCTGCGTCCCGCGAATCTTTTGATCCTCGATGAGCCGACCAATCACCTCGACATTCCGGCCAAAGAAATGCTGGAATCGGCCATTCAAAACTACGATGGGACGGTGATTGTCGTGTCGCACGATCGCTACTTCATTTCGCAAGTGGCGAACAAAATTGTCGAAATTCGCGATGGAGAACTGCGCCTCTATCGAGGCGACTATCACTACTATTTAGATAAGCTGGCCGAGGAAAAAGACAAAGCCAGACTGGAAGCGATCGAAGCCGAAAAAGCTGCCAAAGCCGCTGCTAAGCGTGAAAAGCAAAAGCAGAAGGAAAAGGCGAAAAAAGCTTAATCGGTGATCACAACAGGCGCTACCGTAGCAATTGCGAAACTCCATCAGGGCTTCGATGCTATTATTGCTGAGAAAAACTTCTACACAATCGAAACAAGGGCTATCCACATGGCACAACCGCCAGTTTCTCCTGTGGTGCTGGTGATTTTAGATGGTTGGGGATATCGAGAAGACGCGGAGGGAAATGCCGTTGCTGCGGCCAATACGCCCGTGATGGACAGCCTGTGGGCAGCATATCCTCACACCTTGATTCGCACATCGGGCAAAGATGTTGGTCTGCCAGACGGACAGATGGGCAACTCCGAAGTCGGACATCTCAACATCGGCGCGGGGCGCGTCGTGCCGCAGGAACTCGTGCGGATTACGGATGCGGTCGAAGACGGCTCGATTCTGCAAAATCAAGCACTGCTGCAAACCTGTGACAAAGTGCGCCACTCGTCCGGCAAGCTGCACCTGATCGGCTTGTGTTCTGAGGGCGGCGTTCACTCGCACATCAGCCATTTGCGCGGCCTGCTTCAGCTTGCCAAAGCGCAAGGCATCTCGGAAGTTTGCATCCATGTCATTACGGATGGACGCGATACAAAGCCGACGGACGGCATTGAGGCGATCGCCACCATCAACCGCTACATCGCTGAAATCGGCGTCGGTCAAATGGTGACAATGGGCGGACGCTACTTCGCAATGGATCGTGACCACAGATGGGATCGCGTCAAGCAGATGTACGACGTGATCACCACAGACGGCGCAGGCGCAGGCAAATCGGCAACCGAAATTCTGCAAGCCGCCTACGCCGAGGGCACAACCGACGAATTTATTCCGCCTGTGCGCCTCGCGCCCGGAGCGATCGCTCCCAGCGACGGCGTGATTTTCTACAACTTCCGACCCGATCGCGCCCGCGAACTGACGCAAGCTTTAATCGATCCCGATTTCAAGGGCTTCGATCGCGACTTGATCGCACCTTTGGCCTACGCCACGTTCACCCAGTACGATCCCAGCTTTCCGGTTGCAGTCGCCTTTGAGCCGCAAAACCTCAACAACATCCTCGGCCAGGTGATCGCCCAGCACAACCTGAAGCAGTTCCGCACGGCAGAAACCGAAAAATACGCCCACGTCACCTACTTCTTCAACGGCGGCATCGAAGATCCGTTCCCCGGTGAAGACCGCGAACTCGTGCAAAGTCCGATGGTGGCGACTTACGATCGCGCTCCGGCCATGTCTGCCGCCGCCGCCACCGATGTTGCGATCAAAGCGGTCGAAAAGCAAATCTATTCGCTGATTGTGATCAACTACGCGAATCCCGATATGGTCGGCCACACGGGGCAGATGGACGCAACGGTGAAAGCACTGGAAACGGTCGATCGCCAGCTTGGTCGGCTTTTGGACAGCATCATTCGCGCAGGCGGAACGACGATCATCATCGCGGATCACGGCAACGCCGAAGTCATGTTTGATGAGCAGGGCAATCCCTGGACGGCACACACGACTAATCCGGTTCCGTTTATTTTGGTAGAAGGCGAAAAGCGCAAAATTCCCGGTCATGGCACAGACGTGAATTTGCGATCGGATGGTCGCCTGTCCGACATTGCGCCGACGATTCTTGACATTTTGCAACTGCCGCAGCCCGAAGAAATGACGGGTCGATCGATGATCGTTCCAGTTGAATTCGACGTTCGCGCCAATCGCACTCCGGTTCGCCTCTCTCTCTAGGCGATGTGGAACAATAGAAACTACTGCACCTTTTGGATTCCCGTGACGTTGAGACTATGACCCTGACAACCATTCTTCAAGTAATTTGGGCGATCGCCGCTGTTGGCCTGATCGTGCTTGTCCTCCTGCACAGTCCCAAAGGCGACGGCTTGGGCGGCTTGGGCGGACAGGCGCAACTGTTCACCAGCACCAAAAGCGCCGAAACCACGCTCAATCGCGTGACGTGGACGCTGACCGTTTTGTTTATGGGCTTGACGGTGATTCTCAGTGCGGGCTGGCTGGCGTAGAGCGCTCTGCTGGGCGATCGCGCTGATCGCCTCCCTTTCACTGAGCCTGCTGCTTCCCGTTCACGCGCAAGAATCGTTCTTTGATTCCAATCCGCGATCGAGCGACATCGCACCTATCCCACAGGTGCATCCGCTTCCTGCCTCTCTCAATCGCTGGCAACCTGACGATCAAGGCGACTACTTCGAGCAAATCGAACCGATCGCAATGGGCTATCTCATCTGGTCGCGCTTTCCGATTCGCGTCTTTGTCGAACCGTCCGATCGATCGAACTGGGTGGACGCTGTGCAGCAGGCGATCGGAGAGTGGACGGTGTATTTGCCGCTGGTGACGGTCGATCGCGCTGAAACTGCCGACATTGCGATTTGGTGCAGAACGCCGCCCTTACAGTGGAACCGAGGCGAATTGGGACGGGTGCGATCGGCAGAGACACGATTTGAAGTGGGGATCGATCGCTCCACCGATCCCCCACTTCTCGCGCACCGCTTGCAAATCTGGCTGCGTCCTGACCAAACGGCGAATTATCTGCAAGCTGCCGCCCGTCACGAACTCGGTCACGCTTTGGGAATCTGGGGACACAGCTTGGAGCCGACTGACGCGCTGTACTTTTCTCAGGTTCGCAATCCAGCCGCAATTTCTGCCAGAGACGTAAACACGCTCAAGCGAATTTATCAGCAGCCGACGCGGTTGGGCTGGGCGATCGAGTGAACCTTTCAGCCACCAACCACGTGCGTCACTTGATACAGATGAAACTCATTGCGAGCCAAACCCTTCCAATATGGTTCATCCGGGTTGAATCCGGGCTGTTTCAAAATTGCCTCAAACGCTGCTTGACTTTCCCATTGGCCGTAGTTGAACATGCGTGTGCCGTCGAGACTGCGGTGAAAGGTGGCTGAGATCAAGCCGGGTGAACTCATGGCGCGATCGAGTTCTTCAGTTGTGCGCTTCACCATTTCCGGTTGGTTGACAGGCTGCATTCTAAATTCGGCCAAGTGAGTGATCGTTGTACCGACCTTGATTTCCACCTCGGTAGACGTTGATCGACTGGCAGTTACTTCAAGCTGAAGCGCATCGGGCGGGAAAAATTCGGCAAATCGCTCCAGACGATTCAAGCTGCGGTGATCAAACTTCGGCTCCCACTGGCTGTAAGTGAAAACACGAACACCATCGAGACTGCGGTGAACGCTGGTCGATCGAAAGAAAGGATTCGCGCTCCAGGCTTGAATCTGCTCCGCGATCGCTTCGACTAAATCCGCCTGATGACGATCGGCAACCGTGTACAGATCCAGGCCAACGCTGATTGTATTTGCGCGATCGATCTGCACCATTCCACAGGCTCCAGAACTAAAAATCTGACTTGATTATTCTTCAATCATCACGATAATGTCTACTGCCGGAGTCGATCGATCGCTGCTTGCAGTTTCGATCGCAACCGTTGCGCCCAAGCATACGCATCAGAAGTGGATTGAAATGAATCTTGATCGAGTCGCTCGATCGGCTGAATGAAGTAGTGCAGACGCGATCGCACCGCCCAAACGCCCAGCGAAGGAAACAGCACAAACGCTACAACGAGGGGCGAAATGGGAAACAGCGGCAGCTTCAGCCAGCGTCCGAGCTTCGCAAGATTGACGGTGAACGGATGCAGATTTTCGCTGCCGATGCAGATGGTGGGCAGGATCGGAACTTGGTGGCGATCGCACAGTCGCACAAAGCTGGGATCAAACGTCGTGAGCTGATAGCGATGCCGCCAGCCTTTTGCCAGACCGCGCCAGCCTTCCGGGGCATAGAGTAATGCTTGATTTGGAGTATCGGCAAGCGTGGCGATCGCTTCAGCAAACGGTTCGCGCTCTGCCCGCACCCCGCCCAAAACTTGCGACCAGCCAGAGGGAAGCCACCAGCGCAGCCAGGGATGATCGAAAAACAATTCATGCGCTACAGGCTGCACCGTCCAATCCCGTTCACGACCCAGCAGCACACCCAGCGCGATGAAATCCCAGGGAAAGCACATTCCGGCATGATTGAGCGTGACGAGAATTGAACCTGCCGCAGGCAAATTTTCAGCCTGATGCAGTTCAGCACGAAAGTAGCGATCGACGATCGGCACTAAAATTTCATCGCGAAACGCCTGCTGATACTGCAAATCCACAGGCTGATCCGAAGGACGGGGCGATCGACAGCCCAACCGCAGCCAGCGAATCAGCAGCGCGACGTAAAAGCCTGCGGGAACCAAAAACAAAGCATATTCCAGCCAGTTCCAGCCGTCGGGATCATCGTGATAGTGCTGCCAGTGGCGATTAAACAAAATCAACCAGGCAGGCGGATACCACAGACAGAATCGATCGAACCAACTCCAGCGATCGCCGAATGCAGGCTGAACGACCATGAGCGGAGTTAGGGTTGTCTTCATTGCACTACCGAGTGGAGTCGATCGAGATTCAGTCTGCCCTAGATATCCTCGATTTTAGACAGTTCAGCGTCTACCGCAAGTTAGGGGTGAGGGGTGAGCGTGAGGGAAGCGAGTAGCACGAGGGACGCGGCGGGAAAGCAAATGCGAAGCGCGACATAACCTTGCGAGTAACCCCTTGCGTCGGGTGCATGGGAGGACTCTCCCTGCTGGGGTTGGAGGTGTGTGTGGGGGCAACCCCAACACTCCACTGGCTCGGAAACCAGAAGTAGTCTGAAGGGCGATCCGTTCCGGATCAGCTTTGCTGGCCGCGAAGCGCTGTCCGCAGGAATCGATCCAATTCGCAAAAAGAATGATTTGATTGACGTGCGATCGCTGCCGCCAATCGATCGCGCTCAGTCCATCAGAACTTATGGCATTCTGGATCATACGCTTGCGAACTTTGGGCTTCGTCCGCAGCCGCATCCGACGAACCAATGCACCGAATTTTTGAGCGCTGGCGCAAGAATTACTCAACCTAGAAGCAGGAAGGAACTGATGGACGACAAACTCATGCTGATGATTCCGGGGCCGACTCCCGTGCCCGAAAAAGTCTTGCTGGCAATGGCAAAGCATCCGATCGGCCACCGCACCAAAGACTTTGAGAGCATCATCGCGGAAGTCACACAGGGCTTAAAGTGGCTGCACCAAACCGAAAGCGACGTGCTGATCCTTACCGCGAGCGGCACAGGCGCAATGGAAGCAGGCATGATTAACTTTTTGAGTCCGGGCGATCGCGTCTTAGTCGGCAACAACGGCAAATTTGGCGAACGGTGGGTGAAAGTGGCCGAAGCCTACGGATTAAACGTCGAACCCGTGACCGCAGAATGGGGCAAACCGCTCGACCCGGAAGTCTTTCGCGAAAAATTAGAAGCGGATACAGAGCGCACGATCAAAGCCGTCGTCATCACCCACAGCGAAACCTCAACAGGCGTTCTCAACGACTTAGAAACGATCAACCGCCACGTCAAAGCGCACGGTGCACTGATCATGGTCGATGCCGTGACGAGTTTGGGAGCCGTGCATCTGCCGATCGACCAGTGGGGCTTAGATGTGGTCGCGTCGGGATCGCAAAAAGGCTACATGCTGCCGCCCGGACTCGGCTTTGTCGCCGTCAGCCCGAAAGCCTGGGAAGCCTACGCAACCGCAAAACTGCCGAAGTTCTACCTCGATTTGGGCAAATATCGCAAAGAAGCCGCCAAAAACAGCCATCCATTCACGCCACCCGTGAACATGTATTTCGGTCTGCAAGCCGCTCTGAAGATGATGCAGGCGGAAGGACTTGAAGCAATCTTTGCCCGACATCAGCGCCACATGCGAGCGACCAGAGCCGCCGCAAAAGCTTTGAGTTTGCCGTTATTTGCGGCTGATGGTGCGTCGAGTCCGGCCATTACCGCGATCGCTCCTACCGGAGTCGATGCCGAACAGATTCGATCGCTGCTGAAAAAACGCTTCGACATCGCCACAGCCGGAGGCCAAGATCATCTGAAAGGCAAAATTTTCCGCGTCGGCCATCTGGGATTTGTCAGCGATCGGGACATCCTGACGGCGATCGGCGCACTCGAAGCGGTTCTACAGGAACTCGGATTCGAGAATTTCAATCCGGGTGCAGGCATTGCTGCCGCTGCTCAAGCCATTAATTCGTAGTTCGTCATTCGTCATTTTTGGGGCGGTTTGCCAAGGCTGATCGCCCCTACGCTGATTCAAGCCAGTCAAAAATTTTGTCAAGCTGATCGATCGTCACCAGCCCGTACTGCCACAGAATCATCGGCAGCAGGCCGGGGTCTTGACCTTGCCGCTGGGCGATCGCGATCGAGGAATCTGAAATTGCCAAATCTTCTCGCAAAAACCGAATAAAGCGCGAATAAGTTGCTGGCGTCATGAGAATCACCTCCCTGATGCTTCTTTTTTTGACAAAGTGAACCGAATGCACCTGCTCCAGCCAAAACCAGCGAACCGCAAGGCATCAAGCGCTTTGCAACTCCGCTGACTCCTGCCGAGCAGGTAATTTATTATTCACTAACCAGGGTAAAGATTACCCGTAGATGCCAAGCAATTTCATGAACTTTTCGCGAAAAAACAGTTCACACGAATCGCTTTCTAAAGCGGATATCGTAGCAGGCAACGGTCAAATTTAGGCATCAATATTTTTCGCGAAATTTTTGTGAAATCGATCGCTACTCGATCGGCCTGATATCGAGTCGCTGCCCGACCCGCAGCCGTAGCTCTGCGGCTCGCCCGCCCCGCAGTTCGATCACCTGATTGCTCGGCGCATCGGGGCCATAGGTCGGACAGGTCGGCGTTGTGCAGGGCGGCGCACTGCGGACAATTCCTTGAATCACGCCGTTCCGCAAGAACACCATGTCAAGCGGAATCAGCGTATTCCGCATCCAAAAGCGTAAAGGCTGCACCGAATCAAACGTGAACAACATGCCGCGATTTGCTCCTAGCCTGCGGCGAAACATCAGACCAATTTCGCGCTGGCGCGGCGTCCGGGCTTCTTCCAGCCGAATCGTTTGACCGTTCGCCTCAAACTGCAAGGTCAGCGGCAGCGACTGCGGCCTGTCGATCGCCTGCGCCACGATCGCCTCATTCGGTTCTGGCGGCGCACTGACCGAAGGCGTAGGAGTGCAGCCCAACAGCGCGATCGCCAAACTCAGGCCAAAGACTTTAACAAACTTCCGATTCATCGTTCCTAACAAAAAGAATGTGCGTTGCTTGACGCCGATCGCCGTTCGCAAGTGCCCTATGATTCGCGTAACACGTAGCCGACGCCGCGCACCGTTTGAATCAGGCGCTTTTCGCCTTCATCTTCAATCTTCAGCCTGAGATAGCGAATGTAGACTTCAATCACGTTCGATTCGCCCATGAAGTCATAGCCCCAGACGTTTTCGAGAATCTGTTCGCGAGTCAAAACTTCACGCGGATGCTCCATGAGATATTTGAGCAGGTCAAATTCTTTCATCGTCAAATCGATCGCCCGCTCATGCCGAAACGCCCGCCGCGTTGCCAAATCGAGCGAGAGATCGCCAAAGCGCAACTGTTCGCTACCAACTTTATCCGGCTGCAAATACAGCTTGACGAGCTTGAGAAATTCCTCACTGCGATACGGCTTGAGGAAATAATCATCGGCTCCCGCTTCCAGGGCAGCGGCGCGATCGTCCACGCTGTCTCGCGCCATCATCAGCAACACGGGCATCCGTGCGCCCTGCGATCGCAACTGGTGACACAGCGACAGCCCCGACTCTCCGGCCAACAAGCGATCGATCACGATCAACGACGGCTGAAATTCTTCAACCTGGTGCATTCCGGTCGAAGTGTCATGCGCGATCGCGGTTTCATAGCCGGATTCTTGCAGGTCAAAGCTGACATGCTGCGCCAAAGTTTCATCCGTTTCGATCAGCAAAACACGCGGGCTGCGATCGTGCGTTGCGGCTGTCATAACCCCTCGTCCTTCACGGAATTACCCTTGTTGTAGCACGGCCTAGCGATCGCTGATGCTTCTAGCGGCGGCGTTCCTGCAATTTGCGGTAGACCGATCGCAAATCGACTTTGTGATGTGCCAGAGCGACCAGCGTGTGATAAAACAAGTCTGCCGCTTCTGAGGCGATCGCGTCCGCATCGTCGTCTTTGCAGGCCATGACGACTTCAGCGGCTTCTTCGCCAATTTTTTTGAGAATTTTGTTGTCTCCTCCGGCCAACAGCTTGCAGGTGTAGGAATCGGGATTCGGCTGGTCACGTCGATCGCAAATTACGTCAAACACCTGCGAAAGCGTGTCGGCGGGTGGCGCAGCGATCGCCCCTTCCACCTGATGAAAGCAGCTTCGCTCTCCGGTGTGACAGGCAATCTCGCCAATTTGCTCCACGCCAATCAGCAGCGCATCGCTGTCGCAGTCATAGCGCATCGACTTGATCTGCTGAAGATGGCCGGAAGTTGCGCCCTTGTGCCAAAGTTCCGATCGCGATCGACTCCAGAACCAAGTTTCGCCCGTGTCGATCGTTTTTTGTAGCGAGTCGCGATTCATCCAGGCCAGCATCAACACAGTGCCGTCAAGATAGTCCTGCACGATCGCAGGAACCAAGCCTTGCTCGTTAAAGCGAATTCGATCGGCGGAAATGGAAGCAACTGACATGAAGCACGAGAAAAGCAACAGATTTTATTATCGAGCTACATCAGAACTTTTGTTTGCTGGAGGGCATCGAGGTCGAGTTGCGCCAAGCGATCGTAAGCGCGATCGATCGCTCCCTTCCCGCGCAGATAGCCGCTGCTTGCCCCCGGACAAATGAACGCCAGCGATTCGGGTGAAAATGCTTCAAGAATGCGGCGGGTACTTTGAATTTGGCGCGGCCAGTGAAAAGTTTTGGCCGATCGCAATGGAGCGGGATCGGCCTGTGCCGTCGGCAAAAGATGCCGTCCCGTAAACAAAATGCCGCCCTGAGCGCTCCAGTGCAGGCAGGCGGAACCGGGAGAATGTCCGGGTGTCCAAAGGGCGCGGGCGGAACTGCTCAACTGCATCTCTCGCTCAAACGTCGTGACCTCCAGATTCGGCAGCAAGTAAGCTTCCTGCTCTTGCACGACAATTTCACAGCCAAAGGTTTTTTGAATTTCGATCGCCTTGCCATGTCCGCCGCGATGGGTGAGAAACAAGCGCTGAACGCCACCCTGCTGCTGCAAAAACTCTTGCGTTTCGTCGTTCCAGGCAGGCGCATCGATTAATAAATTTTTGGCTGTGCTGGCATCTTTGGCTGCGTCGGCAGAATTTTCTACAATCAAATAGGCTGTTCCGCCCAAGGTGTCGCGATTGGGCGCGAAAGCAAAAATCGAATCGAAAATCGATCGCGGCCAGCGAGTTTGAATCTGCACAAGGGTTGCGGCTTAAGGGTGCGAATTTGATCTTAAAAGAAAAGCTTTCGATCGCGTCAATTCAAGCTTTTCTCCAAAAAGGTATCCTAAAGATTGAGGTATGCTGTTTGGTTTGATCGATCGACAGCATTTGTGTTCACTTCACCCAAAGCCACAGCATGATCATCTGGCTACTTTTGTTAGGACTTTTTACCTATCTAATCGTGCAGCGCAGCGTCGCCAACATTACGCGCACGCCTGTCTGGGTGCTGTGGCTGGTGATGATGACACCTGCTTTTATTTGGACGGGCTGGATTTTGATGAATGGCGAAAACGAACGAATGCCTGTGCTGCTGCTGTTTGGCCCCTTCATCGCCTGTCCAATTCTTTACTACTTGCTGATTCAGTGGGGCAGACCCGCCAAATCTGCTGCCACCTCGCAGCCTGGACAACCCGAAGCAACCGCCTCGCAGCAGCGATCGCCCATCCCCGCGCTTGATCCCCGTCCGGTTCTGCGCCCGATCGACAAAGAAGAAGAAGCCGCGCTGCAAAACTGCTTCCCCTGGTCGGTCTACTATCTGCAAAATGTCGAATATCGCCCGCAAGCTTTGATCTGTCGTGGTCAACTCCGCACTTCGCCCGAAGTCGCCTACAAAACGATTCAGGAAAATATTCAGCAGCAGTTTGGCGATCGATTCCTGGTCGTTTTTCAAGAAGGACTCAACGGCAAACCGTTCTTTGCGCTTGTGCCAAACACGATCGCGCAAACGCAATCGCAGGCGCGATTGACTCGTCCGGGCTGGGCGATCGGGCTGCTGCTGGCAACCATTTTCACGACCACCTTGGCGGGAACCGTGATTGCAGGTGTGACGGAGGAACAGCTTCAGGACAATATCGGCTTGTTGCGGCAAGGATTGCCGTATGCGCTCTCACTAATGGCAATTTTGGGAACGCATGAACTCGCGCACTATTTCGCCGCCCGGCGCTATCGAATTCGCGCTACGCTGCCTTATTTCATTCCGGTTCCGCCAGCGGCGTTTTTTCCGTTTGGCACGTTTGGCGCGTTTATTCAGATGCGATCGCCCGTCCCCAACCGCAAAGCGCTATTCGATGTCGGCATTGCTGGCCCCCTGGCCGGATTTCTCGTTGCCCTGCCGCTGTTGATTTGGGGCTTGGCACACTCCACGCCGACCGAACTCGGAGAAACCTCCAGCCTGCTCAATTTCACGTCATTTACGCCGACCAATTCACTGTTGCTGACGCTGCTCTCGAAAATGGCGCTGGGCAGTCAGTTTACGGCAGAAAGCGCGCTGAAGCTGCATCCGATCGCCGTTGCAGGCTGCTTAGGCTTGGTCGTGACCGCTCTAAACCTGATGCCTGTGGGTCAGCTTGACGGCGGCCACATGGTTCACGCGATGTTTGGTCAGCGGGTTGGTGCAGTCATTGGGCAGGTGTCACGCCTGATTGTGCTGGCGCTTGCCTTGAAGGTGCAAGAATATTTGCTGTGGGCGATTTTGCTGTTCTTTATGCCCGTCGTGGACGAGCCTGCGCTGAACGACGTGAGCGATCTCGACAACCGCCGCGACTTCCTTGGCCTGATGGCGCTTTCGCTGCTCGTCCTGATTGTGCTTCCGGCTCCGCCCGCAGTGACGCAGATTTTGTTCTAGACTTCTACCCATCTCGGCATGAAACAGCGATGACTCAGGATGTCCGGCAGTGGCTCGCAGAAATTGAATCGTTACGGCAAAGCATCGATCGCGCCAACCAAGAACGCGAAGAAGCCTATGCGAGTGCTGCCCGATGGCGATCGCTCTACGAAACCGAAGCCAAACAGCGCCGCAGCGATGCCGCTATTGCCCAACAGTCGATCGCCCGCCTGCAAGCAGAACTTGATGTCCTGCGTTCTCCCTCCAGCATCGCTGTTGATGCGGGATCGATCGAATCCATTGCCGAAATGCCGCCGGATGCGCTGAAAGAACGGCTGGCCACCGCTTTGAGCGAGTGCGATCGCCTGATGCAAGCGCTTCGCGCCGAGCAAGCCGAACATGCCAAGACGCGCAAAGACCTGACGAGCGCCTTGGGCGATACGGTGGATTTGCTGGCGAAAGAACGCGCTAAAAACCCATTGCCTGCGCCACCGCCTCCAGCGTCGGAGTGATGCCGCCTTTGAGCTGCACGTTGCAGTGGGCGATCGCCGTGTCGGGATCTTTCAGTCCGTTTCCGGTCAGGACGCAGACGATTTTTGCGCCCGCTGGCACTCGGTCTTTCACCTTCAGCAGTCCAGCAACCGAGGCAGCGCTGGCAGGCTCGCAAAAAATGCCTTCTTCCGAAGCCAGCATTCGATAAGCCGCCAAAATTTCTTCATCCGTCACGGCATGAAATTCGCCTTGACTGGCATCGCGGACGGCGATCGCTTTGCCCCAACTGGCCGGATTGCCAATCCGAATCGCGGTCGCGATCGTTTCGGGATGCTCGATCGGTTCGCCGCCTACCAGTGGAGCCGCGCCCGCCGCCTGAAAGCCCATCATCCGAGGCAGGCGATCGCTCTTGCCGTCTTGATGATACTGACAAAAGCCCATCCAGTAGGCGCTGATATTTCCTGCCGCCCCAACGGGAATGCAGAGCCAGTCGGGAGCCGTGCCCAAAACATCAATAATTTCAAAAGCAGCGGTTTTTTGACCTTCCAGCCGATAGGGATTGAGCGAATTGACGAGCGTAACCGGATATTCATCGGCCACCTTGCGGGCGATCGACAGGGCGCGATCGAAATTTCCCTGAATTGACAGAACTTCCGCTCCATACAGCAACGCCTGAGCCAGCTTGCCTGTTGCCACATAGCCATCGGGGATCAAGACATAGGCTCGCATTCCGCCGCGTCGGGCATAGGCAGCAGCAGCGGCTGAAGTGTTTCCGGTACTGGCGCAGATCACGGCTTCTGCTTTGGCTTCTTTGGCTTTTGAGATCGCCATTGTCATGCCGCGATCTTTGAAGCTGCCTGTCGGATTGAGGCCATCGTACTTCAGCCAAACCTGCACATCGCGATCGATCGCCCGCGCAATGGCCGGAGCGGGAATCAGCGGCGTATTGCCTTCGAGCAGCGTGACGATCGGCGTTTGTTCCGTGACAGGCAAATAAGCTTGATACGCCCGGATCAGTCCCGGCCAAGTTGAAGAGTGAGAAATCGAAGCAGGATTGGAGAACAAACTGAAAGTCACGGCGTCAACAAGCTCAATTGCAAAGGAAGCAGTCTCTTAGTTTAGCGCAGTCACTTCGCGACACAAAAGGGGCATCATCCACAGGGCAGATGTATGATTGCGGGCGATCGGACTCAATCAACAAAGAACATGAATTTGTGCTTCTGTTCCACTTCTAGCGGAAATTGAAAGCGGCACAAAACCCTTGGCACAAATCGATACATCCTCTACCTTCAAATCAGCAGATTACGTTACAATACCGAAATGGTGTGAGTAAGTACAAATGACTAGTCAAACATTAATCCCCCAAGTCTCCCAGTCTGCCCCCCAGCCCGCTAGCAGTTCTCGCCTGCCGCTACACGGCAACTGCGCCACCGAGCTACAGCATCTCCAGGCCGACGCCGAAGCGCTGTTGCAGCAGCTTCAAGCCCTCAAAGAGCAGCGGCTTTCCACGATGAAGTCGGATTTGTAGCTGGCAAATTCGGCAAAGCGAAACAGGTTAGGAACAAGAAGCAATTCTGCTGTTTCTAACCTGTTTTGTTGCGGTCACATCGCGTAGATCCGATGACAGGCAATCGCGACTCAAGCCGTAGTTCAACTGCAATTTGTCTGCCATGCGATCGCCGCATTGCTTTTGGATAGCTGCGCGATTGCCCTCAGCGCATGGTATAAAAATGAAGGCTTGATTCATATTTCGTTACAGATTAAGTCGGGTTGAAACCTGACAAATTTGAGTTTAAGCCTTGATCTTCCCGCCTCATCGACGGGGCGCTTGCCATGTCTGCCAATTGATCTGGAGAAAGTTTTTCCATCCATGACTGTATCCCCGGTAAAACCGATCGCGACTGATCTGCCACAGTTGCCTCCCACTCACTTAAAACAAATTTTACGCACGCTCCCCAAAGAATGCTTCGAGAAGCAGCCGCGCAAAGCGTGGACGGCAGTTGCAATCAGCCTTGCGATGGTGAGCTTGGGCGAACTGGCGATCGCCTTTTCTCCTTGGTTTTTGCTGCCGATCGCCTGGTTGTTTACCGGAACAGCGGCAACCGGACTGTTTGTGCTGGCGCATGACTGCGGACATCGATCGTTCGCCAAACGCCGCTGGGTGAATGATTGGGTCGGCCATCTGCTGATGCTGCCGCTGGTCTACCCGTTTCATAGCTGGCGCATCCTGCACGACTTCCACCACAAGCACACCAACAAGCTCGACATCGATAATGCTTGGCAGCCTTGGCAACCGGACGATTACGACCAGATGAACGTTTTGGGTCGCAAAGGCTATGCGGCTTTGCGCGGTCGCCTGTGGTGGATTGCTTCGATCGTCCACTGGGTCGGCCTGCATTTTGATCTACGCAACTTCGCAGCGAAAGACCGTAAAAAGGTTGCTGTTTCGATCGCCGCTGTGGTCACGTTTGCCGCGATCGCTTTTCCCCTCCTGCTTGCCACAACAGGACTTTGGGGCTTTGTTAAATTCTGGCTGATGCCTTGGCTGGCCTATCATTTCTGGATGAGTACCTTTACGCTTGTGCATCACACCGATCCTGACATTGCCTTTGAGCCGATCGCCTCTTGGAATGCCGCTCAAGCTCAGCTCATGGGAACGGTTCACTGCAACTATCCGCGCTGGGTAGAATGGCTCTGCCACGACATCAGCGTGCATGTGCCGCACCATATTTCAACGGCAATTCCTTCCTACAATTTGTGGATGGCGCATCGCAGTTTGCAGCAATTTTGGGGAGCCTGGATGCAGCCAGAGCGCCAGTTCTCCTGGAAAATGATGCGCGAAATTGTCGATCGCTGCCATCTGTACGATCGCGATGCGGTCTATCGATCGTTCACGCAGCATCACGCCCATCGCGAATAAACTGTCGTAACGTTTCTTTGCAGATCGCTCGGCCTCGGTCGGGCGATTATCGCTATTCTAGGAAAAATGTTTTTTAGGGTAGCGCTGCCATGAAGACAAACAGTTGGATCGGCTCGATCGGGCTGTTGCTGGCGATCGCAAGCTGCGGACAACACCAAGCCTCAAATCAAACTGCACCGACGACAACTGTTGTCGTATCGCCACTGGCTGCTCCCCAAGCGGCTCAGTCTCCGACCGGGTCAGTAGCTTCGCCGCTGGGTGCAGTTCCGCCCGCCCCGTCCGTTTTGCCCGTCCCCAATTTGATTCCACCGACTTCGGCCACTGCTCGCGTTTCCCAAATTGATGCAGGACGCAGCAACCCTTATGCAAACGTGACGACAACGCCCCGCGTCACCGTTTCGCCAGCCGCCCGTCCACGCAGTTCCACTCCGACGGTGGCGGTTCAGGCTGCGGCTTCAGTGCGATCGAGTCCAGCATCGCTCCCAGCGCGTTCAAATCGTCCGACGACTCCAAACGCATCGACCGCTGCCCGTCCCAGTTTACAAAGCAATCCGAGTCCTGTTGCACCCGTTGCCGTTCGTCCTGCCCCTAGTTCTCCTACACCACAAGCAACTCCTATCAGACCCACTGCGGAACTTGCCCGATCGATTGCAGTGAGCGGCGTCGTGCAGACAAGCGGACAAACCAGTGCAATCGTGCAATCTCCGCAAGAAGGCAGTCGCTATGTCAGCGTGGGCGATCGCTTGGCGGGCGGGCGCGTTTTGGTGAAGCGGATCGAGGTGGGCACGGGCGAAGAGGCGATCGTCGTTTTTGAGCAGGATGGCGTGGAGGTGAGTCGATCGGTTGGGGCAGGTGTGCAGTAGCGTTCAGCAAATCGCTACTATGAATTGAGTGTGTGCGAAGAACTATGAGCCGAACTGAATTCCGCGCCAACAAAACTGCGAGCCGCGAACTCAGGCCGCTAAATTTTCAAGGACAGTATTTGTGTCCGGTTTGCCGTCACGGGCAGATCGCCGGATTGACGCTGATGGATGCGTTTGCCTGCGATTTTTGTCGGCATATTTTTACGGCAAATTTGAACGATCAATCGCTACAGGTGGTGGATAGTTCGCAGCCGATGTCCTGGCGCTGGAATGGCCGGACTTGGCAAGTTGCCCACCGCGACGAGTTTAATCTCACGGCAGTAATTTGGATTGTCAGTACGGTCTTAGTCGTGCTGCCTCCGGCTCTGGTGTGGCTGTCGGCCTATACGTTTCCACCTCTGCCAGATAGCGCTTGGGCGTGGTTTCCGCTTGCTTGGGCGATCGGCACCTTCACCATTCACTTTTTGATGGTGTTTTGGCTGATGGCCGAACACTATCAGCTACCGCTGTATGTCGCCAGCAAAATTCGGCTGCAACAGCTATTTCGCCAGCGCCAGTAGCAGCGTAATTTGGCGAACTTCACCCACTTCCCTAGCGGCATCAGATTGATTAAGATGAAAAGAGAACAGTTGCGTTTGTTTGCGAGTCCATGACCTCTCCAATTCTGGTTGAAAAGAAAAAGCTGGCAAAGGCTCCGTTAAAGCTGCACTATCTGGGCGATCGAGTCCTGCGTCAGCCCGCCAAGCGCATCAGCAAAATCGACAGCGAAGTGCGGCAGTTGGCGAAGGAAATGCTGCAAACGATGTACAGCGAAGACGGCATCGGCCTCGCCGCTCCACAAATTGGCATCAGCAAGCAAATTCTCGTGGTCGATATCAACCTCGAAGAAGCCGCGACGCCGCCGATCGTGATGATCAACCCGGAAATTAAGCAGGAAAGCCGTGACACCTGCGTCATCCAAGAAGGCTGCCTCAGCATTCCCAAGGTGTTCCTCGATGTGACGCGCCCGGAAGTCGTGGAAGTGTCCTACAAAGACGAAAACGGACGGCTTCAGCGCTTCACGGCCAAAGGTCTGCTGGCGCGAGTGATTCAGCACGAGATTGACCACCTGAACGGCATTATGTTTGTCGATCGCGTCGAAAATACTTTGGCGCTCAATCAAGAACTCGCCAAGTATGGCTTTTCTGCTCAAGCCGTCAAACCGATCGCATAAGGAAAATCTCACCATGATGACTCCCAAAAGCGGCGCGTTTCTCGCTGGCTCTTGCATCGCGGGAATTGCCGCAGTCGGTTCGGTCTTTGAGCTTTCTTCGGGTGCGCCGCAGTGGGGCACGGTTGCAACCGCTGTCACCCTCGCCTTGAGCATTCCGCTGACGGTTGTGTGCTTCTTTGCCGCCGTGCGCGATGCGCGAGCCAATCTGTAGCGGATGATGAATTGATGAGCGTATTGTGAAAGAGCGGCCAAAACGCTGCTCTTTTTTGTTGCGTATGAATTCTGTTTCTTCAGCCCGACTGCGACGACTGCCCGCTGCGATCGCCACAGGCGCACCCATCATTGCTCTCGATGCGGCAGACGTGCTAATCGGGCGCGACCCGCAGTGTCAAATTGTG
This sequence comes from Microcoleus sp. FACHB-1515, assembly GCF_014696105.1. GTDB lineage: Bacteria > Cyanobacteriota > Cyanobacteriia > Elainellales > Elainellaceae > JAAUTJ01. The sequence goes on along the minus strand of NZ_JACJPO010000058.1, from coordinate 32,879 downwards.
TTTGACTCGCAGCTTTTTGGCGGCATTTCACGTCAGCACGCGAAAGTTTGCGCGATCGAATTCGGCTGGCAAATTTGCGATTTGAACAGCGCCAACGGTACGTTTGTCAACGGTCAGCGCGTTTCCGGCTGTCGGCTGCTGCAAAATGGCGATCGCATTGCTTTAGGTTTGGGCGAACCGCAGTTTATCTTTGAGCAGCCGCAGTCTGCGTCGATCGCGTCTGCGGCCAGTTCGATCGCGTCGCCCGATCAGGTAACGCTCAGTCAGCTTTTGCCGATCGTTTCGACTGGGCGCGATTTAACGCGCAAAGCCTTTTTGATTCCGGCGATGTTGAACGTGGCGTTTGTCGTGCTGCTGTTTGTGGCGATCGGTCGGCCAACCGCGTTTAATTTGCTGCTGGCGGCGTATCTAGCGGGCGCGGCGTTTTATTTTGTCTACCAGCTTTGCGGCAAGCACAAACCCTGGTGGCTGCTGCTGGGCGTGGCAGCCAGCATGATGCTGATTTTGCTTAGCCCAATTCTGACCGTGTTTGGCTTTGTGTTTCGCCAATTGCTGCCTGGTGCAATTCCCGCTCCGGACGAATTCATTCCGTTTCCGGTTCTGCTGGTGCGGATGTTTTTTGGCGCAGGCTTAATGGAAGAACTGCTCAAAGCGATTCCGGTTCTCGTCCTGTGCGGCGTGACGCCAATTTTGCCGCGTCGCTGGAAGTCGATCGAGGTGAGCGAACCGCTAGACGGTATTTTGCTGGGAGCGGCGGCTGCGGTCGGCTTTGCGCTGATCGAAACTTTGCGGCAGTACGTTCCGGCGATCGCACAAGAATCGTCACTGCCGATTCAGTCGGGTGAACTGCTGGGTTTGCAACTGCTGATTCCGCGCATCCTGGGATTGGTGGCTGGACACATGGCCTACAGCGGCTACTTTGGCTATTTCATCGGCTTGAGCGTGCTGAAGCCGAATCATCGGTGGCGAATTTTGGGAGTCGGCTATCTAAGTGCGGCAAGTTTGCACGCGCTTTGGAATGCGACAGGTGTGTTTAATATTGTCGTTCTGGCGATCGTTGGCGTCTTGTCTTACGCATTTTTGGCGGCGGCGATTCTCAAAGCCAGAGCGCTCTCGCCCAATCGACCTTCTAACTTTGCGACCCGCTTTACTCGCTTGCCTTAGGTTCGTCGGTCAGGGCAGCATGAGCGATCGCCAAACTCAAAAAGGCTTGCTCTCCAGCAGAAAGTTCGCTCCAGTCTGCTTCACGCACCTGCTGTAATGCCGTGTCTACAAAGTTGTTCGTGGTGCCGCGCGATCGCACAACCGCAAATTTCCGACTGGTCAGCAGCAGATCTTCGGGATTACAGTCCGCGACAAACTCCTGCACACACTGCACCATCCGCTCGGTGAGCGACAAATTTGACGTAATCAACTGCTGCGATCGCTGCACGATGCCCGCGATAATTTGCTGCGGGACGCGGCCTGCAACGCGCGAGAACAAGGTGGCGACCTGGGGAGTCGCGGCGGTTTGATCGATCTGCGCCCAAAGCGAATCAAGCTGACTGGCGATCGCGTGTCCTCGTGCGGCGAGTTCTCCAGTTTCCCACTCGTCGGCAGTTGCAGCTTCAATCCCCGCAAAAAACGCTTCCGACTCAGCCGGATTCCAAGGATACTGCACCTGCTCTTGCAAAATCAGTTGCAGCAGATCTTGTTCAATTTCTGCACGAGAAAACATCGAATCTGCCATGACCTGCTCCTAATGCCTAATCATCTAGGGGTTAACGATACATACCTACATTTCCAATCCGGCCAGTTCCGCAACTGGTTAAAATCTCCGCCAAATGACGGAGATCAAAGTTAAGCTTAGTTCGCCGCTGGCTCGTGGATGACAAATTCGTGCGGCGAATTGTCTTCGCTGCCAAATTTTAGCTGCATTTTCGATCGCAGTGGAATTTCGCGCTGATGCACGAGATGCCAGCCGTTTGATTCGGCGACGTATGTGCCATAGCGAGACGAATCGCGCAAGAAGTAAGCGGGCTGGGTGCCATTGCCCATCGCCGTGCGAACGATCGTGGCGTGGTCGCGCGACACTCCTTCTTCGCTGAGCACAAAGTCGTTGTTGTCGCTGCGGCCAATCCGAATGAGGCCGCCCTGCATCGAGCAAACTTTCGCGGGCGGAACCAGCGATCGCAAAATTGCCGTTGGGGTCGGCGGCTTGCGGCCTTCTTTTTCGCGAAAGACGGTGCGGCTGCGATCGACCGCAATCAGTTCGCCATCAAACTGCGGATGCATGTAGAGAACCGGAAGCGTCCAGGCAGGCCAGTTGAATTTGTATTCGGTGAGCAAATGCTGACGAGCGATCGCCACCGCCCGATCGATCGATTTGCGCTGCGCCAGTTCGCGGGCAAAGACTTGAATGAAGCTGAGGGCTTCGCGGTCTTCGATCGAATCGCGCATCGCCAGCACAGCCGGAACGCCGTGATGCAGCAGCACTTCGGCCAGACTCGATCGCGGCATCGCTTTTTTTTGCGTTTCGTCGGGCTGTGCGCCCCAGCAGGAATTGAACACGGCCAGCTTGACACGGCAGCGGCTCAACACCTGCGCCAGTTCCGTACCGTTCATCGTGGCATCGTCGGCCAAAAACAGCAGGCCACCATCTGCACCAACTTCGCCATGTCCCGAATAGAAAAAGACGTTGTACTGCTCGGTTTCGAGGTGCTGTGCCAGTTCAGCGGCGCTCGGCTGCAACAGCGTTTTCACCTGGCAGCGGCAGGGCGGCGCAGCAGTCGCCGCATCGGTCGATTGCTCCAGGGTCGATCGCTGCAAAATTCGCGACAGGGCACTGGCTTCTTCATCAAGCTGGAGCCGAGCGTTGCTTTGTCCATCTTGCTCCAAGCCCAGGACGAGCAAAATGTTGAGGCTTTGTTCCGATCGCAAGTCGGGCAGCGGCTCGACTGCGCTACTGGTGCGGCTAAAGAGCAACTGCTGGCTGAGCGAAACTGCCTGCATTCCTTCTTGCGGCTGCATAATTTCCCAGGGCAGCGCGATCAAATCCGGGTCGCGAATGTCGAGCCTGAGGCGCAGCGGCAGTCCTTGACCGATCGCCATGCCGCGACTTTGATCGAAGCTGCTTTGAATTGGACCGTCAAACAGCCATTTCCACAGCGAGACGCCCAACTGCTGCATGACGCGGCTGCCCTGACTGGCGGGCGGAATATTCGGTTGGGCGTCTGTTGCGATCGGCGGCGGCGCAACCACGTACTCAACCGGAACTCTCGGAATTTCCGGCAGACCGCGCATCGAATAGAGGCTGTGCCAGGTTTGCCAAATCTGCGTCAGCGAGTCCGGCCAAATTCGATCGAAATGGCCGTAGCCGCTGGGATAAGGCGGCTGCAATACCCAAATGGCGTAGTGGTCGGGTCGGGCTGCGGTGAGGCGATCGATAGCCACGCTCAGGCAAGGACTCTCTGGCATATAAAACCGCTGATGTTAAAACCTGGCAAGACTTAAATTTCTTCTCCTTCTTCAGTCTATCTGGTTCCCTGCTGGAGTTGAAGCGGGGGAAGCAGGCGGAGAAGCGGCGGGTGTGCAAGCGCCTTGCTCGATCGTGGCAGGCGACTGAGCGACAAGCGGGGCAGCAGTCGCTTCAGCCAGCCAGCCTGTGTCGCCAGGCTTGACGTTGAGTTTGTCGATCGCCGTTGCGGGCGTTCCCGCCGCAGGCGCATCGGGCAGCGTACAAACGCGCACCTGCACCCAGCGCTCCTGATTGCTGCTTTGGCGCTTCAACACCTGCAAAACTGTTCCCACTGGTAGCTGCCGCACGGCATCGGCTGAACCTGCGGTACTCGGCTCAGCGAGGAGCGGGAGCGAATTGGTGGCAGGGGCGATCGCCAAAAACGAATTGACTTGCAGCGGCGGAACAGGCGAAGCAGTTGCAGTCGGTGAAGTTGTTGGAGATGGATCTGGCGGATCAGACGGATTCGAGGCAATCCGGCGGCCAAACAAACTGGGAAACAGCAAGGCCGCCAAGCCGCCTCCAATGCCCAGCAAAATCACAATGCTCAGCAGCAGCGGTAGCAGGCGTGGTTTGGTGGACGCAGGTTTAACAATTTGCGTTTTCAGGGTTGAATTGGGTGCGGCGGCAGGTGGTGGAGCGGCAGTAGCGGGAGCGATCGCCTTGGGCGCAACCGGAACGGTAGCAGTTGGTGAGGTCGTCACCGATTGCAGCGCAGGCAGATTCAGCGGCGGGACGACACCGCGATCGCTCACCTGACAGTGCAGCAGAGCAACCGTGACGTTATCGTGGCCGTTGCGCGTGTTGGCTAGTTCGACGAGTCGATCGCAGACGCGGCTGAGATTGCCGCCGTTGAGCAGCGGCAAAATTTCGCTGTCCCAAATTTCGTGGACGCGATCGTTATCGCTCAGTCCATCCGAACACAACAGAAATACGCAGTCTTCATCCAGCACAAACCGCTGCACGGTCGGATGCAGACTGTGTGATGCGCCCATGCCCAGGGCTTGAATCAGCGAACCGGAACCGGGATTTTGCAGCGCTTCGCGGTAAGCACTGTAGCCCAATCGCACTTCCCGCGAGGCGATGTCATCATCCAGCGTGACTTGCCGACAGCCCCAGCGCGTAATTCGATAGGCGCGGCTGTCACCGACATGCGTGGTGTATAGCTCGTGGCCGCGCACCAAGCTCATGACAAGGGTTGTACCCATGCGCTGGCGATCGAGCCGCTGTTCGCTATCGTTGCGCTGACTGATGCGATCGTTGGCTGCCCAAACTGCGGCTTCCAGCGCGGCGGTTAATTCAGCCGGATTCAATTGTTCGGCGTGAATGCCCTGTAGCTGTTCACCCAACGTATCGATCGCCAGATTTGACGCGACATCGCCGCCTTGATGTCCGCCGATGCCGTCACAGACGATCGCCAAAGCCGGATCAGCAGCGGTTTGATTGGCGCTAATCGTCAAGGTTTTCACCGTGCCGCTGGGCGGAAAGCAAGCGTCTTCGTTGCGCTGGCGCGTCGGGCCTTGGTCGGTGCGGGTGGCGATGTGAATTTGTAACTGCTGCCCCTGGGCGATTGTCTCCATCGCTCGATCGAGCAGATCGACCAACTGTTCGGACTGCCGAATTTCTCCGGTAATCAACTGATGGCAGAGGCGATCGAAAAACTCGGCGATCGCTGGGTCGGCAGTTTGCGTCCACAGTGCCCACTGTTCGCCAAGCTGCATCAATGTTGGCGAGGTGTCTTGCGGTGGCACAAGCTCTAGCAGGCGAACGATGCCGCCTTCTGCTCTAAGCAGTTGATTTTGCAGCAAACTGGCGGCGGTGTGTTCGATCGACAACGGCTGCCACAAGGAAGCAATTTGCCACAGCCAGCTTAGCTGCCGCAGGGCGGAGGCTTGCGACCAAACTTCTTTCAAAGCTGGAAGCACCTGCACTTCGCCGTTCGCCATCACCGCGACCGCTGCTTCGTCGAGCATGACGGTTTTGGCGTCCAGCACTTCATACACCTGGGGGACATGAAGCTGGTAGGGCGACAGCCTAAGATAGCTGGTGAAGGAAGGCGGCACTTCGATCGCAGGCTCGCCAATTAGCCCAGGTTTGGTGTCAAGAAAAACGCCTGGAACCTTGCACAAGAAACGGCTTTGCACCAGTTCCCCTGGTTTGGTGGCCGCCACCTGTTCACCGATCGCCCACAGGTAGTGCTTTGGCAGCGTCGTTCGGCACTTTTGGCAAAACTTGTGCGTTTCCGGGTTGGGAGTCTGGCAGCTATAGTTGGGGCAGTAGAGCATTACCTTGGCATTTCACATCCAGGTTGGGTCTTATCAGGATAGCTCAACCCTGCTTGCGCCATCATCCCACTCGATCGCAATACCGCTCGAACCGTTTAAAGGGCGGGGCCGTCTGCCGAAACGCGAGGCAAGCCAAGGCTGTAGTTTCGCACTCGGCTTTTGAGATTGTAGGAAATCTGGCCGGACTGCAACAGCGATCGCACCAAATGCTCTAGATCCGAGCCAATCCGCCGCAAATTATAGTCGGTTAGATCTGCACCTTCATAGCCCGCGACGAGTTCTTCAAACTTGCGATAAACCGTTTGCAGTGCGTCGTCGTTCCAAATGAGTTCGTTGTCGGGATCAACGTCGATCGTTAGGCGATCGGACGACTCCACAAACGCTTCATTTCCATCAACTTCAGCCGCAAAAATGCGAATATGGCGAGTCGTAGACTTAATCAGCATAAAATGTCGAAGGATTCGGGATTTACCGTTATTCTTACAGAAGATCGGCAGCAACCGTTAGCAACTTGCTAGCAAAATTGCGATCGATCTTTTATCTCCGCCATGCTAGATTGATTAGTACATTTGTTCCAACTGGTTGCAAGCCATGACAGGATCACGCCAGCCACTCGATCGATCCCAACCGCGCCCGCTGGTCGGGCTGATCAGTCAGTTGTCTTTGCTGATGACAGGTGGCCTGCTGGTCGGCGGCACGTTCGTAGGCTTTGGCCTGTGGCGAGCGGGCGATCGCTTCATTCAAGATTTACGATCGCTCCTGAATCCGCCACAGCCCGCTCCGCAGGTGGATATCCGATCGATTGTGGTCGATCGCGTTCAGCAGGTGAGCGAACTGACCACAGCGGTTTTTGCGATGGAAGCGGTTGTGCCGACCAGTCGCGATCGCACCTTTGGCGGCTACGTTGTTGGAACAACCAAGCTGATCTACATTGCCTATGGCGAAGTGCGAGCCGGAATTGACCTGAGCCAACTGCGACCAGACGATGTGCAGGTGACAGGCGATGTTGTGACACTGCGCCTGCCTGCTCCGCAAATTCTCGACAGCAAAATTGACGTGACTCGATCGCGCGTTTTCGATTACGATCGCGGTTTCCTCGGCTTGGGGCCAGACATCGCTCCGCAACTTCAGTCGATCGCGCAGCAAGAAACGCTGCAAAAAATTACGCAAACCGCTTGCGACCAAGGCATTCTCAACACGGCCAATCAGAAAGCGGATCTTGCCATCACCCAGCTTTTAGAGACAGCGGAAAGCTCGCAGCAGTTCATTGTGGAAACGCAACCGCCCGCCGCCTGCGCTGTCACCGCGCCTGCCGCCTCTACGCCCGCAGAAGCGCCGATCGCCACGCCGCTGCCGTCCACCCCGTAAGCTCAAGCTGCAAAGTCCCACATCACCGGATTGTCGTCCAGGTGATCGGTGACGCTGCGTCCGATCGCATCGATCGCCGCCAAATCTTCGGGTGAAAGCTGGATGTTGGCCGCTTGCGCGTTTTGTTGAGCTTGGTCAGAATTGCGAGCACCGACGATCGCGCTGGTTTGCGGCTGCGCGATCAGCCACGCGATCGCGAGCTGTCCGAGCGTGCAGCGGTAGCGATCGGCGACTGGTCTAAGTTGATCCAAAGCGGCTTGAGCGCGATCGTAATTTTCGCCTTTGAACAGTTTGTTTTTGAGGCGAATGTCGCCTTCTTGAAATTGGTGATCGGCTTTGAATTTTCCGGTCAGCAATCCTTGGGCGAGGGGCGAATAGGCGACGATCGAAATATTTTGCTCAACGCAGTAGGGCATCAAGTCTTGTTCAACACCGCGCCAAAACAGATTGTAGGGCGGCTGCAAGCTGTCAACTCGACCGTACTGCATCGCTTCGGCAAGCTGGTTGCGAGAAAAATTGGAAACGCCGATCGCCCGAATTTTACCTTGCTGCTTGAGCATATTTAATGCTTCCATTGTTTCAGCAATCGGCACAATTTCAGTATTGAAACTACCTGTCGGCCAATGAATTTGATACAGGTCAATGTAGTCAGTTTGCAGATTCTTTAGCGAGCGATCGCACGCTTCAATCACCTGATCTTTCTTGAGATGATTGGCAAACACTTTGGTAGCGAGAATGACGCGATTGCGATCGTTCACCAATGCTTTACCCACAAGCTGTTCAGAGTAGCCATTGCCATATACTTCAGCCGTATCAAATGTGGTAATGCCGCTGGCAAGTGCGGCCTGCATTGCCTCAATCACCGCATCGTCTTCAATGCCGACCCAGCCGCTTTTTCCAGCTTGCCAAGTGCCAAAAATAATCGGTGTGATTTCAATTTGTGAACTGCCCAGTTTGCGCGTTTGCATCTACTTTTCTTAAATTCTTCACCTTCAACTATAGAAGCAGAAAAATGATTCGCGCTATGTAAAGCGATGATGTATTCTAAATTACAAAAGTTGTCAGATCATGCGATCGAGCGTCACATAAATCACACCATTACTTTATATTTCTCGGACTTCTCTACACAAAGGGATATGTTAGTTTAGGCTTGGTGCGCTAATTTCCTGTTTCGCGATTGCCCAATAACGTTCATTTCTGCTGCTTTCGTCCTGCTTGACCGCAAGCTTTGCTTGTCGGAGCAATCTACCAAATGACTTGCTGCAATCGCCTAGTTTTAGGTTAGTTTACTCAGACATGAAAGCGTTTTTGCCCAGCAACGAAGAACAGCGCCTTAAAAAACTGCGAAGCTATGAAATCTTAGATTCAATCGAAGAATCGGCTTACGACGATGTTGCCCTGGTTGCTGCCCATATCTGCGAAACGCCGATCGCCCTGATCAGCTTGGTCGATCGCGATCGCCAGTGGTTCAAATCGCGAGTCGGGATCGGCGTTGATCAGACGCATCGTGATTTGTCGTTTTGCAGCCATGCCATTCTGATGCCCGATCGCGTGCTGGTCGTTTCAGATGCCCAAAAAGACGATCGCTTTACTGATAATTCGCTGGTAACGGATGCGCCAAAGATTCGCTTTTATGCAGGTGCGCCCCTCGTTACGCCTGATGGGTTCACGCTGGGAACGCTCTGTGTGATTGACTTTCAGCCGCGCCAGTTGACTGATCGGCAAACAAGCGCTCTGCAAGCGCTGAGCCGCCAGATCGTCGCGCAGCTTGAGCTACGGCGAAACCTGAAAGAACTCGCGCAGGAAACCGTCGATCGCCAACAGGCCGAAGCACAAGTTCGTCGGCTGAATGCAGAGCTAGAGGCACGTGTGCAGCAGCGCACCGCCCAACTGCAACTGCAAACCCAAGAACTGCAACACACGCTCCATCAGCTTCAGCAAACACAAACGCAACTAATTCACGCCGAAAAGATTGCTTCACTCGGCCAGCTTGTAGCCGGAGTCGCACACGAGATCAACAATCCGCTCAGCTTCATTTCCGGCAATTTGCCCCACGTGCGCGACTACATGCAGAACTTGCTGCATCTGGTGAAAGTCTACCAAAATCATTTTCCCGTTCCGCCTGCGGCGATCGCGACCGTCACCGAGCAAATCGAACTGGACTATTTGAGCGAAGATTTGCCGAAGCTGCTGAACTCGTTGCAGGTCGGAGCCGATCGCATCCGCGAAATTGTCGATTCGCTGCGGCAGTTTTCTCGCAGCGACGAGCGACACAAATTGGCCGATCTGCACGTTGGCCTCGACAATACGTTGATGCTGCTGCGCCATCGCCTCAAAGCCACATCGACCCGACCAGAGATTCGCGTCGATCGCAACGATGGCGATTTGCCGCCGATCGCCTGCTGCATCGGTCAGCTTAATCAGGTGTTCATGAATTTAATCAGCAACGCGATCGACGCGATCGATGCGAGGCACAGCCAGCAGCCTCAATTGTCGATTCGCACGTTTGTCGAGAGCGATCGCGTCTGCATTGCAATTGCCGACAACGGCACTGGAATGGATGCCAGCCTCCAAAAGCACATTTTCGATCCGTTTTTCACCACCAAACCGCTTGGCAAAGGAACTGGACTGGGACTGTCAATTAGCTATCAAATTGTGATGAATCACGACGGTCAATTAATTTGCCGATCCAGCTTGGGAAGCGGAACGGAATTTACGATCGAACTGCCGATGGCGCGAGCGCGTGACAGTGCGATCGAACTGGCAGCAAGCTGCGGATAAATACTTGGGTAGAAGCGATCGCTTGCAAAAATTGCTATTGTAAGCGCTGTTAGCTTTTGGGTTGAATCACAAGCAATGACACTGACTGTTTACGGCACTCCAATTAGTGTCTATGTCCGCATTGTTCGCTTGCTGCTTGAAGAAGCAGGCGCAGACTATCAGCTTCAATCAGTTGATATTTTTGGGGAAAATCGATCGCCCGACTATCTCCGCAAAAATCCGTTTGGCAAAGTGCCAACGATCGAAATTGACGGAGAATTTCTGTATGAAACGGCGGCGATCGTTGGCTATCTTGACGCTGTTTTTGCCAGCAGCAAGTTCAGCCCTGCCGAACCGCTGCAACTCGCTCGAATGCGGCAGATGATGGGCATTGTAGACAGCCACCTTTATGCGCCTGCGATTCAGTCGATCGTGATTCAGCGGTTAATTGTGCCGTCTCAAGGTGGTCAAACCGATGAAAACAAAGTCAAAGATGCGATCGCCCCTGCCAAAACCGCCGCCGAAGCGATCGAATCGCTGGGCAAATTCAATCCTTATTTGCTCGGCAGCAACCTGACGATCGCGGACTTCTACGTGATTCCCGTTTTCATCTATCTGGCAAAAACGCCAGAATTTGCCGAAATCACGTCGGAAACGCCCAAGCTGCGATCGTGGTGGGATTCGGTGAGTCAGCATCCCACCGTGCAGAAAGTCTGCGGATAGCGGCATCGATCGCAAAAAGCGCCAGAGTGATATCCTCTGGCGCTGACGAGCGATTTAACTATCTTGCAGATTGCGGCTAGGGCGTGGGTTCCTCGATCGGAGCGGGCGGATTGAGCATGTATTCAATCTGGTCGCGCAGCATTTGAGCCATTTCGCGATTGCCCGATTCTTCATACAGTGCGGCAGCGCGGCGATAGTCTGCGATCGCCTCTTCCCCAAATTGGCCTTCTGCTAGCGCAATCCGTACATCTGCCCGACCCAGATAAGCATCTGGCTGATTTGGATCAAGGCGAATCGCGCTGTCGTAATTGGTGAGCGCGGTTTGCATGTCGCCTTCAAGCAGCGATTTGTAGGCGCGATCGAACGCCTCATCGTACTCGGTGGCAGGCCGAACCGTCACTGAGTAGTTGCCGCCGCCGCCAGAGAAAGCGCGAGCCATTACTTTGTAGGTTCCGGTGCGAGGCAGCGTCAGCACAATTTGAGAATTGAGGCTGCGGCCATAATCGTCGTTGACGGCAATTTCTTGATTGCTCGGATCGAGCAGACGCACCACCGTATCAAAATCCGGACTGGTCAGCGAAATCACAACCGTTTGCCCAGCCTGACCAGAGAAGGTGTATTCATCTTCGGCAGGCTGCAAGTTGCCCTGCTGCTCCAGCAAAACCTGAGCCGAAACAGGCGCGATCGCTCCAATCGTCAAGCTGCCGAATGTCAAGGTTGCCATCAGCGCCAAACCCAAATTTCTCACACCACAATTTCGCATCTTCCCAGTTCCTTCATCGAGTTGCATACCAAACCAGCTTCAGTGACGATCGCATTCATTCCGTAATCTCTCGCATGTGCCAGTCAAAAAACTGGCTGCAAAGCGATCGATGCCTTTCTTAAATTTAGAGCGATCGATCAGACCATACGGCGAACCGCGATCGATTCCCGGACAAATCTGATAAAGAGGCGATCGATTTTTTTGAATACTTCAAGAAAATGAGCTGAAGTATTTCTTTTCAAACTTTCATGGAAAGATTTGAACAGACGAGCTGAACCGTGCATCTAGTCACTGCTAGAAGATTCAGAATTCGCTTCGTTTTCGAGCACATTCATGCTGTAAAGATTGCCTTCCCAATCGACTTCAAGTGCAAAAACAGCATCATCACCATGCTCAGTTGCTAACAAATTCATGCGCTCAAGCTGCTGCTCTAGCCATTTGCCCAAATAGCCGCGAAATGATTCAAAAGCCCGCACTGCTTGTTCGCAGGCTTCTAGATCACCTGTTTCCAGCACGGCTGCAAGTGCTTCCTGCACGTCTTCCAGCGAATATTGCGTGTAGGGCTGCAAATTGAGCGCTTCAATCCAGCGACGATGTAGCGGGTCTCTGTCGTCAAAAGCGAAAGCTAATATCGTTTCATTGTTGTACGGAGGCAAATTGTTGATATCCATTGCAGGGGGAGCTAATCAGGCAAGTTGAATGAAATGGTTATTTTGAACGCAATCAGTCAAGCCATTATAGCGAGGCTGTCAACCGTTGCTCAGCGCAAATTGTCACTGCTCTGCTTACCAAATTGCGCGATCGCCCGTCGGTCACGGCACTGACATACCCCGATGAGCGATCGCCAAGCCACATCGTCTGGTCAAATTCTTGCGTCGATTCAGCCCTAGCCAACTTCTCGCCGCTCAAACAGCAACCGCTCAATTCCTTGCAAACCTACTTGCCCGATCCACCGCTCACTTTCGCCTTATAGCCAAGACCAACGAGAATTTGCGTGAGCTTTTGCGCGTGATCGCCTTGAATTTCAATTTCGTTGTCTTTCAGCGTTCCGCCTGCTCCACACTGCGCTTTCAGCTTCTTCAACAGTGCCGTCAGCGTCTCTTCATTCGACTGAAAACCAGAAATCACCGTGACGGTTTTGCCGCCGCGCCCTTTGCGAGACGCTTGGACGCGCAGATTTTGCTGATTGGGCGGCAGGTCTGGGGTGGCGCGTTCAAAGGCGGCTGGATTGTCACCAAATTCTGAGTAGACAATGCGATCGCGAGCTTGTGGAACGATATCGCCTTGAGATGAATTGGATTTGCGTTTTGCAGACGCCATAGCGATTTGCAAGTCGGAGACTTTCTTATAATAAGCGTTGTCCCCTTCGTTCTAGGCACAGCTTCGTGACACAAACTCCGCTCTCTCCCAATCAGCAGACCACCCCATCTACACCAGACGCGATCGGGCGGTTTGGACGCTTTGGCGGCAAATACGTTCCAGAAACGCTGATGCCCGCTTTGAGCGAGTTAGAAGCAGCCTTTTACGAATATCGACATCAGCCAGAATTTCAACTTGAATTGCAGGGCTTGATGCGCGACTATGTTGGTCGTCCGAGTCCTCTGTACTTCGCGGAACGATTGACTGAGCATTACGCCACTTCCAAAGGAAGTCCGCAAATTTACCTAAAGCGCGAAGACCTCAACCATACGGGAGCGCACAAAATCAACAACGCCCTCGCTCAAGTCCTGCTTGCCAAACGGATGGGCAAACAGCGGATCATTGCCGAAACCGGAGCCGGACAGCACGGCGTTGCCACTGCTACGGTTTGCGCCCGCTTTGGCTTGAACTGCATTATCTACATGGGCGTTCACGACATGGAACGGCAGGCGCTCAACGTCTTTCGGATGCGCCTGATGGGGGCGGAAGTGCGTCCGGTCGCATCGGGAACCGGAACGCTCAAAGATGCTACGTCGGAGGCGATTCGCGACTGGGTGACGAATGTCGAATCCACGCACTACATTCTCGGTTCGGTGGCGGGGCCGCATCCCTACCCGATGATCGTCCGAGACTTTCAAGCGGTGATCGGTGAAGAAACCCGCGCTCAGGCTCAAGAAAAATGGGGCGGACTGCCGGATATTTTGCTGGCCTGCGTCGGCGGCGGTTCAAACGCGATGGGACTGTTTCACGAATTTGTCAACGAATCCAGTGTCCGCATGATCGGCATTGAGGCAGCAGGTGAAGGTGTCGAAACGGGCAAACACGCCGCCACGCTGACGGCGGGACGAGTCGGCGTTTTGCACGGCGCGATGAGCTATTTGCTGCAAGACGAAGACGGACAGGTGATCGAACCCTATTCGATCAGCGCGGGATTGGACTATCCGGGTGTGGGGCCAGAACACAGCTACTTCAAGGATTCTGGTCGGGTGGAATACTACGGAATCACGGATGCACAGGCACTTGAAGGGCTTCAGCTTGTGTCGCGACTGGAAGGCATCATTCCGGCTTTGGAAACGGCACACGCGATCGCCTACCTCGATCGACTCTGCCCGGAACTTTCCGGCAGTCCGCGCATCGTAATCAACTGCTCCGGTCGCGGAGACAAAGACATGCAAACGATCGCCAGAGTTCTTAATCTCACTTGATGTTTCGACTATTCTCGATCGCTCTCACTGGAGCCACTGCTCTGCTTGCTTCCGGCTGGCTCCTGCTCTCTGAACAAACCGGAACCCCGCTCACGCCCACCGAATTTGCCGAACAGCTAGGCCGACTGCGCGATCAGGTGACTGATGTGCCGCCGCCCGCCGTTGCCGCTACCAGTCAATACGCCAATCTGGAACAAGCGGTTCACGATCAGGTAAACGAATATCGGGCTGAGCAAGGCTTACCACCGCTGACGCTCGATCCACGCATCAGCGAAATTGCCCGCCAGCACAGCGCAGACATGGCCGCAGGGCGAGTTGAGTTCGGTCACGCTGGCTTTGAAAGTCGGGTGCGATCGATCGCCCGTGCCGTTCCCTATCGCTCTGCTGCCGAAAATGTAGCCTACAACCAAGGCTACTCAACTCCAGTCGAGCAAGCCGTGCAGGGCTGGATCGAAAGTCCCGGCCATCGCGTCAACATGGAAGGACAATTTAACCTGACGGGAATTGGCGTGACGCGCACAGCCGACGGCAAATACTACTTCACGCAAATTTTTATCCGGCGATTGCTCTAATGGAATTTGAAGCCCAAAAAGAAGACTTCTTGGTTTGCGATCGCGACCTGCCCGACGATGCCCTCGATCAGTTTCTGGAAGCAGACTCGATCGCCGTTGATACCGAAACGATGGGACTTTTGCCGTTGCGCGATCGATTGTGCCTTGTGCAGCTTTGCAATCCGCAAGGCCAAGTTGCCGCCATTCGCATCGCTAAAGGACAGACGGAAGCACCGAATTTGAAGCAGCTAATGGAATCGCCCGCTTGTAAAGTGTTTCACTTTGCCCGCTTCGACATCACCACGCTGCGGCATCATTTGGGCATTCACGTCGCGCCAATTTTCTGCACGAAAATCGCCAGCAAGCTCGCCCGCACCTACACAAATCGTCACGGCTTGAAAGATGTGGTGATGGAACTGGAGCAAATTGAACTGGACAAAAGCGCTCAAAGTTCCGACTGGGGAAATGTGGCGAGCCTGTCGGCGCAGCAGTTGCGCTATGCCGCCAACGATGTGCGCTATTTGCTGAAGGTGCGATCGAAACTGATGGAAATGCTTCAGCGCGAAGACCGCTGGGAACTGGCGCAGGAGTGTTTCGCCTGTTTGCCGACGATCGCCTCGCTGGACTTGCTGCAATACCCCAATGTGTTTGAACATTAAAGCAGCGATCGAGGTGTTGAAATGACTGCAACTTGGGGAACGCCCTGCACGACTGAGGCCAAGCGTCTGCTGCTGCTCGGTTCGGGTGAATTGGGTCGCGAGGTGGCGATCGAAGCGATGCGGTTGGGCGTCGAAGTGATCGCCGCTGACGCCTACGCGAATGCGCCCGCGATGCAAATCGCCCACAAGTCCTCAGTGATCAATATGCTCGATGGCGACCAACTGCGCGAACTGGTGGAGCGTGAACAGCCCAGCTTGATCGTCCCGGAAGTCGAAGCGATCGCCACTGCCACGCTAATCGAACTGGAGCAAGAAGGCTGGCGCGTCATTCCCACCGCCAAAGCAACGCAGCTAACGATGAACCGCGAAGGCATTCGCCGATTAGCCGCAGAAGAATTGGGCTTGAAAACTTCGCCGTATCGGTTTGCGGATACCGAAACTGAATATCGAGACGCGATCGCTGCCCTTGGACTTCCCTGCGTCGTCAAGCCCGTCATGAGTTCGTCCGGCAAAGGGCAATCGATCGTGCGTCAGGAATCGGAAATCGAAACGGCGTGGAACTATGCTCACAGCGGCGGACGGACGAGGAGCGATCGCGTCATTGTCGAAGGCTTTGTCGAATTCGAGACGGAAATTACACTGCTAACGGTGAGGGCGATCGACGGGACGCATTTTTGTCCGCCGATCGGTCATGTCCAAATCAGCGGCGACTATCGCGAATCGTGGCAACCTTGCCCGCTCTCAGAAAGTACATTGCGAGATTGTGAGGCGATCGCGGCTCAAATCACCGAAGCGCTCGGCGGCTGGGGACTCTTCGGCGTGGAACTGTTCATTCAAGGCGAAACGGTTTACTTTAGCGAAGTCAGCCCGCGCCCGCACGATACCGGAATGGTGACGCTGATTAGCCAAAATCAATCGGAGTTTGAACTGCACGTGCGGGCAATTTTGGGATTGCCGATCGACCCGATTACGGTCATCCAACCGGGAGCCTCCGCCGTGATTCTGGCAACCGAGGCAGGCGAATCTCCGCGATATGAAGGCATCGATCGCGCCCTGCAAATTCCGACGAGCAAACTGCGAATTTTCGGCAAACCCAAAGCTTACAAAAATCGCCGGATGGGAGTTGCGCTAGCCTTGGGAGATTCGATCGAAGCGGCACGCGATCGCGCCAAAGCCTGCGCTGCTGAAGTTAAAGTGATTGTTTAACTCGAAGCTGACATTTTTATGAGAAGAAATTGGAAACAAATTGGCGTGTTTGCCCTGCTGGGATTGGTTTTAAGCTGGGCGATCGCAAGCTGTAGTCCCGGCGGGCAGGAGCGATCGACCTCGGCCAATCCGGAAGTCGAGTTTTGGACGATGCAGCTACAGCCGCAGTTCACCGACTATTTCAACCAGCTCATTGCCGACTTTCAAACCGAAAATCCGGGCGTGACCGTGCGCTGGGTGGATGTGCCTTGGGCGGATATGCAAAGCAAAATTCTCACCGCCGTTTCCGCCAAAACCGCGCCGGATGTCGTCAATCTCAACCCGGATTTCGCCTCGCAATTGGCCGGACGCAACGCTTGGCTCCCGCTCGATGACAAAGTTCCGGCTGACGTGAAGCAGCAGTATTTGCCGAAAATCTGGGAAGCGGGAACGCTGGACGGTCAAACGTTTGGGATTCCCTGGTATCTGACGACGAGCGTGGCGATCGTCAACACTGACCTGATGAATCAAGCCGGAATCGCCACGCCGCCCAAAACCTACGAGGAACTGGCAACCGTCGCCCGTCAGGTGAAAGAAAGAACCGGAAAATACGCTTTCTTCACCACTTTTGTACCGGAAGATTCGGCTGAGGTGATGCAGTCGTTTGTGCAGATGGGCGCAACGCTGCTGGACGATCAGGGCAAAGCCGCCTTCAACACGCCAGAAGGCAAAGCCGTTTTTCAATACTGGACGGATTTGTATAAAAATGATTTGCTGCCGCGTGAAGTGCTGACGCAAGGGCACAGACGGGCGATCGAACTCTACCAGTCCGGCCAAACGGCGCTTCTCTCAACGGGGCCGCAGTTTCTCAAGGCGATCGAAACGAATGCGCCTGCTGTGGCAAAAGTCTCGACTGCCGCACCGCAGATCACCGGATCAACCGGAGCGAAAAACGTCGCCGTGATGAATCTTGTCATTCCCCGCGACACCGATCAGCCGGATGCTGCCGTCAAGTTTGCGCTGTTTGTCACCAACAACGCCAATCAGCTTGAGTTTGCCAAAGCCGCAAACGTCCTGCCCTCGACGACAGCCGCTTTGCAAGATAGCTACTTCAAAACCGGAACGGCTCCACTTGACAAAGCCCGTCAGATTAGCGCCACGCAAATGACCGATGCCAGGCCGCTCAGCCCGCCGATCGCAGATGTGAAAGAACTGCAAAAAATCCTCTACGACAATCTGCAAGCCGCCATGCTCGATGAGAAATCAGTCGATCAGGCGATCGCAGATGCCGCAGAAGAATGGAATTCACGGTCGTAAGCCTGTTTCAATTCCAGCTTCGGCTTCCAGGGCGATCGCTCTCAACTGATCGAGCATCTGATCAGAAGCGGTCGCCCACAAGCCGCGCTGATTTGCTTCGAGCAAGCGTTCGGCCATGTCGCGCAGTGCCCAGGGATTTTTCTGCTGCACAAATTCCTGAACGGATCGATCGAGCAAATAAGCTTGAGCAACGCCGTCATACATGAAATCTTCAACACATCGGGCAGTCGCATCGTAGGCAAACAGATAGTCTACGGTCGCGGCTAGCTCGAATGCGCCTTTGTAGCCGTGCCGCATCGCGCCTGCAATCCACTTGGGATTCACGACTCGCGATCGATATACACGCGCAATTTCTTCTCGCAGCGATCGAACTTTTGGATTTTCCGGCAGGGCATGATCCCCAAAGTAAGTTTGCGGATTTTGGCCTGTCAGTGACCGAACGGCCACCGTTAAGCCGCCCTGAAACTGATAGTAGTCATCTGAATCGAGCAAATCATGTTCACGGTTGTCCTGGTTGTGCAGCACAATTTGCAGTTGTCGCAACCGCTGCTCGAACGCTTCTGGCGCAGCTTTGCCTTCCCCTGAACTGTAAGCGTAACTGCTCCAGTTGATGTAGGCTCGCGCCAAATCCTCCTCAGATGTCCAGTTTTGCGCGTCGATCAAGCCTTGCAGTCCGGCTCCGTATGCTCCAGGTTTTGAGCCGAAGATGCGGTAAGCGGCGCGATCGATCGCCTGCTCCTGGGTTAACCCTTCCGCCTGCCAAGCTTCCGTATCTTGTCGGATTTGAGCGGCGATCGGATTTTGGTCGGCAGGTTCATCCAGGGTGGAAACGGCCTGCACTGCCTGATGAAACAGCGTGATCAAATTGGGAAAAGCATCGCGGAAGAAGCCAGAAATCCGTAGGGTGACATCGACGCGGGGACGCTGCAAGACCGCAAGCGGCAAAATCTCAAAGTCAATTATCCTTCTTGCTGAACCGTCCCAAATCGGCTGAACGCCAATCAGAGCCAGCGCTTCGGCAATGTCGTCGCCACCTGTTCGCATGGTAGACGTGCCCCAGACCGAAAGGGCGATCGATCGAGGATATTCCCCGTTCTCCTGCGTATAGCGCTCGATTACCGCCTCAGCCGCCGCCCGCCCGACTGACCAAGCCGTTTCTGTCGGAATCGCCCGAATATCAACGGAGTAGAAGTTGCGTCCAGTTGGCAGAACTTCCGATCGCCCTCGTGTCGGTGCGCCCGATGCCCCACTGGGAACGTAGCCGCCATCAAGTCCGTGTAGGAGATTCGTGATTTCTTGCGGCGTTTGGCGGAGGGCGGGAAGGAGGGTCGTAGCGATCCAGTGAAGTTCGCGATCGACGAGAGTGTCGAGTGTCGGGTGTCGGGTGTCGGCTGATTGCAGCCAGTGATTGATCAGGTTGGCGGCGTCGTCTTCAAGGTGAGCGATCGCATCTCCGATCGTCCGCAGCGAATCAGAAAAAGGTTCGGTTGGCTCGGCAGTCAGCGGATCAAAATCCCAGCCTAGATCAAGCGCGATCGCCCGCGTCAACCCCAGCCGTCCCGCGCTTGGATGGCGAGCAATGGCGATGATCAAATCGCGCAACTGTCGATCGTTGGGACATTGGCCGAGAATATGCAGTCCGTCGCGGATTTGGGCTTCCTTGAGTTCGCACAAATAGCCGTCGGTGCGCGTCAGCAGGTTTGTCCAGTCGTCGGGGGAGATGGCGAGATCGGAGGTGAAATTTTCCTGTTGAATCAGCGAGATGATGCTCGATCGAATCAAGGGCAATCGGGTCGGGTCAAGGCTTTGCGCTTCGTAATACTCATCAATCAGATTTTCTAGCTGCTGAAGCGATCCGTACAGTTCGGCTCGCGTCATCGGAGGCGTCAGGTGGTCGATGATCACGGCTTGAGCGCGGCGTTTCGCCTGAGAACCTTCGCCCGGATCGTTGACGATGAACGGATACAGGTGCGGCAGTGCGCCGATCGCCACTTCGGGAAAGCAATTTTCCGAAAGCGCAACGCTCTTACCCGGAAGCCATTCGAGATTGCCGTGTTTGCCCACATGGACGATCGCCTGCGCTTGCCACTGAAGCCGCACCCAAGCGTAGAAGGCCAGATAGCGATGCGGCGGCACGAGATCCGGTGCGTGGTAGTTCAAGCTGGGGTCGCGATCGTATCCCCGCGCAGGCTGAACGCCGACAAACACATTGTCCAATTGAATTCCAGACACGATCAGATCTTCAGATGCGGGTACGCCCCAGCGATCGAGGACGGCTTGCTGAACCGCGAGAGGCAAACTGTTGAAAAAATCTGCGTAGATCGAGCGCGGCAAGGTTTGCGAAATTTTGCGCCAATCGCCTTCTGCATCGTTGGTGATGGTGGCAGTGAGGCGAGCAATCAGTTCGTCGCTGTCTTTCGGCCAATTTGAGATGGTGTATCCCGCTTCTGCCATTGCTTTAAGCAGTTCCACACAGCTTGCAGGCGTATCAAGGCCGACGCCATTGGCAAGACGAGCATCACGGGTTGGGTAGTTTGCCAGAATCAGGGCGATGCGGCGATCGCTCACCACTGTATTGCTTAACTTCGCCCAAGCTGCGGCAAGATCGGCAACAAAGGCGACGCGATCCGGCACAGGTTCATACACGACCACATCTGTTTCCAAAGCACTGCTTCTCGTTTGCACTGCTTTGAAAGAAATGGCACGAGTAATAATCCGGCCATCGACTTCCGGCAGGGCAACATTCATCGCCACATCGCGGGCGGAAAGTCCCTGCGTGGAATCTTGCCACTGCTCGATCGTGCCACCGCTGAGGATGACTTGCAGAATTGGCACATCCAGCGATCGCCACAAGTCCGGCGCATCCCCGTCAATCTGAGCCAGCGAAAAACTCGTCGCATTCAGCAAAACGGCCAGATTTCCAGACGAGAACTGCTGCAAAAGCGCCTGCTGCACTTCAATTTCGCGCAACGAGGACAGGAAAATCGGGACGGGCTGCAAGTGGCGATCGACCAACGCCGAACAGAGCGCATCGATCGCAGCGGTATTGCCGGAAAGGTAGTGCGATCGATAAAACAACACGCCGACCTGTGGCGCATCGGGATCGATCGACGCGGCAAACGGATAAATCCCCACTCGCGGAATCGGCTGCGGCGAGTCGATCGATCCGGGCAAGTTCAGGCTGATATTGCCGATAAATTTCAGCGCGTTGATGGTGTTTTCGATGCCGCCTTCGCAGAAATAGCGCCAAAGCTGATCGGCTGCGGCGAGAGGAACGGTGGAATGGCTGGCAAGTTCGGGATCGGGGCGATCGTCTCCTGGCAGCACCCACAAATCCACCTGGGTTTGTTCAGCAATTTGTTTTGCCACTTCCAGACCATACGGCCAGTAGGCGCGTCCACCCAGCAAGCGCAGCACGATCGCCTTGGCCGAACCGAGAACATTTTCGCCGTAATCGTCGATCGAAAATTGCTGCTGGAGGTTCAGCAAATTCGTGACGCGGACGGCAGGAAAGTCTGGTGGTAGCTGGTCGATCGCCTGCGCCAAAGTTTGAATCTCGGTGTCGGCGGCGGTGAGAAATACGATCGGGGCGGGCGTTTGCTCGATCGCCACAACGCCTTCAGCTTCAGGATTCCAACCGCCCGGAGCGGCAGCGATGCGGTGCATGAGAAAAGCCGTTAAAGGTGCTTTGACAGCTTATCGTAGGTCAGAATCGATCGACCCTTATGCCCCGCCCAAGACGGTCACAATCTTTTCAGCCTTGTTGAGCTTGAAAACGCGATCGCCTGCTCCTTCCTTACCACGCGGCTTCAAATCGTCCACTAAGAGCGGCAGGAGGCGATCGTCACTGGTCAAGACGTTGGCGTTGCCACTGGTGAGTCCGGCGATCGCATCCGTCTTCGTGGCGAACTGAATCGCCTGCATTCCCAATCCGCCGCGATTGGCGGGTTTGAGGACGCTGGCAGGTAGGCGTTTGGCGTAGCCGAGGCTGGTGATCAGCGTAAAGCTGGCAGTCGGTTCGATCGCCACACAGCCAACGATCGTTTCTTGCTTGCCGACGCGCATCGCCTGCAAGCCTTGCGTGGTGCGGGCTTGAATCGGTAGCTGTTCGTCGTTGAGCGCAAAGCTGAGCAGTCGTCCGCCGGATGCGGCGAGAATGATTTGGTCGTTCGGCTTTGCCAAGAGTGCAAGCTGAAGTTCGTCGTCGTCTTTCAGTTTGGCGGCTGTAAGTCCGCGTCCGGTCAGGTTCGTAAATTCATTCAGCGGCAAACGTTTGATCCGGCCTTGCTGCGTGAGCAGAATTAAATCGCGGCCTTGCGTTTCGGGTGTGAGAACGAACTGCGTCAGAACCGCTTCGGCATTGGGCAGGAGGGACGCGATCGCCGTTCCCTTTGCGTGGCGCGGCGTTTGCGGAATATCGCGAATGGCGATCGAATACGCTTTGCCGCTCTTCGTTAGCACCAGCATTTCCTGATGGGTGGTAGCCGATTCGATTTTCACGATCGGATCGTCCTCGTTGCCTTCTGCCTGTTTCTGCTTGGGAGTGCGACGACGGATATAGCCGCGCTGGGTGAATTCCAGGACGACGGGCTGTTCCGGTTCGCTGCTCACTTCCGGTTCGATCGCTTCCACTTCGATCGCGTCGGCCTGAATCCGAGTGCGGCGATCGTCTCCAAACTTGCGCTTCAACGCTCTGAGGTCTTTTTTCAGCGATTTGAGCAGCTCGCGGCGATCGCCCAGCAGCTTTCGCAATTCCTGCATCCGCTTGTTGAGTTCGTCAAATTCATTTTGCAAATTTTGCCGCTCCAGTCCGGTCAGTCGGCGCAAGGGCATTGAGAGGATCGCGTCAGATTGGCGATCGCTAAAGCCAAACTGCTCTTGCATCAAGCCTTTGGCCGTACTGCCGTCCGGCGCGTTCCGCAGAATATCGATCACGGCATCGAGGTTGGAGAGTGCGCCCAACAGTCCTTCGACCAGGTGCGATCGACTTTCGGCCTGATCGAGTTCGTACTGATACTGGCGCGTTAGAGTTGTTTCGCGGAAGTTGAGGAACTGTTGCAGCAGTTCGCGCAAGGGCAGTTGGCGCGGCTGACCGTCTACCAGGGCGAGCATGATCGCGCCGAAGTTAGATTGCAGCGGCGTTTGCTTGTGAAGCTGGGTGAGGATGCGCTGGGGAGACGCTTCGCGCCGCAGTTCGATCACGACGCGCATTCCGTCGCGATCGCTTTCATCGCGAATATCGGCAATCCCCTCGATTTTGCCTTGGTTCACCAGTTCGGCAATCTTTTCGATCCAGGCGGCTTTGTTGACCTGATAGGGCAATTCGGTGACGACGATCGCCGTGCGTCGATGTCGTCCGCGTCCGGCTGCAACTTCCTCAAAGCTGGCAATGCCGCGCATCGTAATCGAGCCGCGTCCGGTCGTGTAGGCTTCGCGGATTCCGGCTGTGCCAATGATTTCGCCTCCGGTGGGAAAGTCGGGTGCGGGGATCAAAGCGAATAAATCGTCGTCCGAGAGATCTGGCTGATCGATCAGGGCAACTAGACCGTCAATCACTTCCGAGACGTTGTGCGGCGGAATGTTCGTCGCCATGCCGACCGCGATCCCCGATGAGCCATTCAGGACGAGGAACGGCAGTTGCGCGGGCAAAACGATCGGTTCTTGCTGCGAGTTGTCAAAGTTGCCAATGAAGTCAACAGTGGCATCTCCGATTTCGCTCAGCATCGCTTCGTGACCGATCGCCGCCAGTCGCGTCTCCGTATACCGCATCGCCGCTGGAGGATCGTTGTCCACCGAGCCGAAATTTCCGTGTCCGCCCAGCAGAGGGTAGCGAGTTGAAAAGTCTTGAACCAGCCGCACCAAGGCATCGTAGACCGCTTGATCGCCGTGCGGGTGATATTTCCCCAGCACGTCACCGACGACGCGGGCGCATTTGCGGTAAGGGCGATCGGGCGTCAAGCCCAACTCGTGCATCGCGTAGAGAATGCGGCGGTGAACAGGTTTGAGGCCATCGCGCACATCGGGCAGGGCGCGACCCACGATGACGCTCATGGCATATTCCAGGTACGATCGCTGCACTTCGGTGTGCAGAGCGGTCGTAATCACCTGTCCAGATGGAAGCATGTTTAACTGTCTTGCCATGAGTCTTTTACCTTGCAAATCGTTTCGGTCGCGCTGAGAGCAGCAAATTAGAATATCAAGCTTTGGTTTCCTGGCCGAACCCTGGTTTAAGATTGTGGCGTTAAGGGCGATCGCCCGCGCGAGTCTCGTTCACCGCCGACGGTATTCCTAACACACTTTTCCCTGTCTCGCGTCCTTTGTCTCACAGTAATATCAAACCGCAAGGCTTGAAATGCTTCATTCCAATCAAAGCGGAGGAATTTGATGAGAACCGTTCTAATTGTGGAAGACGATTTAATCAATGCCAGAGTCTTCTCCAAAATTCTCACCAAGCGTGGTGGCCTTGATGTGAAGCATACCGAAGATGTCGAGGAAGTGATGCAGGTCGCTCAGTCAGGAGCTGCCGACATCATCTTGATGGATGTGTCGCTTTCGCGCAGCGTCTACCAGGGTAAACCAGTAGACGGCATCAAGATTACGCAGATGCTCAAGGCCGATCCGCAAACTGTAAATCTGCCGATCATTTTGGTGACTGCCCACGCGATGGAGGGCGATCGCGAAAATTTCCTCAAGCAAAGCGGCGCAGACGGCTACATCTCAAAGCCTGTTGTGGATCATCAGCAGTTTGTTGATCAAATTCTCGCCCTCCTGCCGCCCGAATAGCTGATCATCTTAAGTGCATACGTACTATTTTGACAAGTTTTTGATGAATCGGGAATTTGGTGCGGAAATCCCGTAGGATACTGGGTCGATGGAATCGCGCAACTTGAGCGATCGATCTGCGTCTCAATCCTCGTATTTCTTCGCACCTCTCCTGTGATTTCCCTCAAACTTAAACGCCGCCTTCTACCGCTGTTGCTGATCTTCAGCTTCGGGCTGGCGATCGCGCTTCAGTCCCCCAGCCTCGCCCAAACCACACCAACCGTCACGGAACTGCGCGGCGTTTGGCTCACCAACATTGACAGCGATGTGCTGTTTTCGCGCTGGAATGTGACGCGATCGATTCGTCGTCTGGCCGCGATGAACTTCAACACGCTCTACCCGACCGTGTGGAATTGGGGCTATACGCTGTATCCGAGTCGCGTGGCTCAGCAGGTGATTGGGCGATCGCTTGACCCGACTCCGGGACTTCAAGGACGCGATATGCTGCGCGAAGTAGTCGATCGCGGTCATCAGCGCAACATGGCCGTGATTCCCTGGTTTGAGTTTGGCTTTATGGCTCCTGCCGATTCCGACTTGGCAAAGCGGCATCCCACTTGGATCACGAGTCGGCGCGATGGCACACAAATCGTCATGGAAGGAACACATCCGCGAGTTTGGCTGAATCCGTTTTTGCCAGACGTACAGCAAACGATGCTGGCCTTCATTCGCGAAATTGTCACGAATTACGACATCGACGGCATCCAGTTTGACGACCACTTTGGGCTTCCGGCTGAACTCGGCTACGATGCCTACACGATCGGACTGTATCGACAGGAAACAGGCCGGACTGCGCCCGCCAACTTCCAAGATGCCGCTTGGACGCGCTGGCGAGCCGACAAAATTACGCAGTTCATGTCGCAGGTGTTTTTCGCGATCAAGGCGGTCAAGCCGGACTGCATCGTATCGGTTTCTCCGAATCCGCAGCAGTTTTCCTACAGTGCGTATCTGGCGGACTGGCAGCGGTGGGAACGCGCAGGCTACATCGAAGAACTGATCGTGCAGGTGTATCGCGACAGTTTGACGAACTTTGCTGCCGAACTCGATCGCCCCGAAGTCCGCGCTGCCCAAACACACATTCCCACCGCAGTCGGCATCTTGGCCGGACTCAGAAATCGTGACGTGCCGATCGCCCAAATTCGATCGCAAGTGCAAGCCGCCCGCGATCGCCGTTTAGCAGGCGTGTCGTTTTTCTTCTACGAAACGTTGGGACAGCGCGATCGCGACTTTCGATTCATGTTTCCCACTGCGGCAAGGCGACCCACACTAAGCAGCTAATTTACTGGGGCGGCGTTTCTGGAGAGGTTGCGGAGGTGTTCGAGCCAGTCAGACGGGCGATCGTGGCTTGCATCTGTGGCGTTTCGAGAAACTGTTGAGCTGCGGTTACGAGCCGATCGCCCCACAAGTTCTGCCGCTGAAAGTCTTCTTCAGCATATTGGATGTCGAGCGTTAGAGCGGTTTCGCCCAGTTGCAAGGCTTGCTCTTCGTCGCCCAATCCATAGTAGGCAACGGCAAGGGCAAGCAGCGGTTCGGCTTGCTGATCGTCGATTTCGAGGGCGGCTTGCCATTTTTCGATCGCGCCTTCGACATCGCCTTGTTCGTACAGCACCAGTCCGATGTTGTTGACGGCAGGCCAAAAGGTTTCATCGAGCTTGGCGGCTTGCTCAAACTGTTCGATCGCGTCGTCGTAGCGATTCAGCTTGTAGTAAGCATTTCCGAGGTCAAACAGCGCACCGGGAATGTCGCCTGTGACGCGCAGTCCGGCTTCAAGATAGCGGGCGGCTTCGGTGTAGTTTTCTTTTTGCAGGTAGGCGGAACCGAGCGAGTATAAGATCGCGGGGCTGTTGCGCTGAATCGAGTTGGCTTCTTGGAGGACGACGATCGCTCGATTCACCTCGTCAATTTCCAGATAAAGGTTGCCCAACAGTGCCCAAACATCGGGATTGTTGGGGGCAAGCTGGGTGGCAAGCTGGGCGCGAGGCAGGGCAAGATCGATGCGTTGAAATTGGGCAAGCTGGGCGGCTTCTTGGGCAAGGTTGAGTCCTTGCTCTTCGAGGCGATCGCTGTCAAGTTGCAGCACGTGCGGAACCAGTGCTTGGGCAGAGACGGGGGTGGCCGTGCCGCACATGATCAGCAGCAAAAGCGGAACCGCAAAACGCTTTGACACGATGTTTCAAGTGAAAAAACAAAAGGACTGTCAGATAGCTTAGTCGATTAGTGGGTGATTCGTCACAAGAAATTGCGGCGCGATCGATTGATTATCGAAGCGTGAGTGCTGGAGGGTGAGGGAGCGATACCGTTCCGCAAGCGGTAGTGGTATTTCGTAAAGAGTAGAGAAAAAGCTAAATTCTGAAAGCCTGACCTGACAACGCTTCTAAAAATGGTCATGATTCTCTGCTCCTTTAAGAAATAGGACTACCCTCACGCGCTGAGCTGGCTTAACTGGGTCAAATACCGCAAGGCTTCCGCAATGAAGCGGGCGCACAGGGCGGGCGAAGTTTCATAGAAATTGTGCCATGCGGTCGCTTTGTGTTCGTCATAGCTGTGAATGTGTTCGGGATGGCGATCGAGCCAGCACAGTCGAACCGCGTGACCGATCAAAACATCCAGCACGATCGAATCGTCGATTTGCAGGGCAGGGTTGCGCTGAGCGATCGCGGCTAGTTCCATCAGAGTTTCGATGTTCACCTGACGATATTCGGGCGCTTCAATTTTGTTCAGCAAATGCTCAACCCGCAAGGCGAAATTTTTCTCGCCCGGCGTCATTTCTGCCAAAATTAATTCGCTGTCGAGACGGTTACGACGCTCCAGCTTGTCACCAATTACCAAACCTTTGCAGTGCTGCATCACCTTCCAAACATTTGGATAAAATTCTTTGGGAACGCGATTGGTTGCACCGTCGCGCTGTCGTTGCTGCCGCCAGCTTTTCGCCGCAGGTTCGACCAGTTCGATCGCGCCAGTGGGAATTGACCATTCGATCGCCTGCTGCTGTCGAATATGCAGCGATTCTTGCTGAAGCAGCGTTTGATTATGTCCGGCATATTGCGCCAAAACCTGCCGCAACCGCGATTTCACTTCACAGGGACTAAGCTGCATCAGTTGTTCATAGGCTTCGTCTTGTGTCAGATTGAATTCTTGCGCGAGTTCGCTGGTAATTAACAGAATCAGATAGCCAACTCGTAAGGTTAATAGCCCATCAAACAGGTGTGGCTCGGCTTTGAGAAGGACGCTGAGATAGATCAAAATTTCTTGAGTTAAGGGGCGATCGCGAATATCTTGTCGCACAAATTCGCGAATTTTTTCCATCAGTTCGCCATGCGGCATCGGGCTGGTAATCAGCGAGGCTTCGCTGTAGGCTTTGCCGATCGCAATTTGCTTTTGCCGCACCAAAATATCCGTCACGGCATCCGACAAACCAATATCGACTTTGTTGAGCAAACCTGCTGCCCGCCGAATCACTGCCCACAGGCGAATTTGTCCGGCGTTGTTGTAAACTTCGTTGAGCAAATCGGCCACCGTCACCTTGATCCCAGGCCCACCAAAACCCGTATCAAAATCGAGTCCGCGTAGCCGAGTTAGGGTTTCGAGCAGTTCAATTTGTTCGTAAAGGTTTTCGGATTGTTTGAGGCTATCGAGCAGCAAATTGATGTTGGTTTCGCATTCGAGCAGAAATTCCTGCGTGGGGCTAAGAATGCCGTTGCGATCGAGTCGAAAAACCAAGTAGTGCGGTACGATCACCGGATGCTGTACCGAAGACTGCTTGAATTCAAAATTATGCAGAAAATCGACGCGCTCGGTTCCGGCTGTCAATAAAAGCTGGTGCAGTCGGCCTAGCTTGATCGTCACACCTTCGCAAATTTCTTCGCGCAGATCTTTCATCAAGCTCAGCATTGGAGAATTGATGTCAGCAAACATGACGTGCGTAAGCAGCAGCGTCAACGTTGGCCGACCAAGCTGATACCAATGTCGCTGAATGTAGGCGATTTCGCTTTTAATTTGATCGACCAAAAACTGATCGTCTAATGCAAGGTAAAACTGCTGCTGATCGAGCAGGGCGGGGAGAAAGACGATCGTTTCGCCGCGAATCTGAAAGACTCGCGAAGTCGTCAAGCTGCGTAAACGGCGAATCGGACGACCGGATAGTTTCAGCTTGTCGTTGCGGCCAATTTGCGAATAGATTGCCGAGAGTTCTCCAGCTTGCCGCACTTGAATTGGGGCGACCTGCTGCGGCGTTTGCGTGTCGATGCCATACGTTGCCAGTTCCGTTTGCAGGTCGGTATCTTCGGCTAGCAGCGCAATCTGCACGACGGGAGCAGGCTGATAGCCCAGTCGCAAATGTCGTCCCAGCGGATCGATATCTCCGATCGCCAACAACCCATCCCTTAGAAGTCGTCCCAGAATGTAGAGGCTCTGCGCCCAAACGAGCGGAATATTTTCGTTGGGAATGCGTAGCTGACTATGCGGGTTGGCGCGTTCGGCATCGAGTCGATCGCCCGGAACGAGATACAATTCCGGCAGCAAGCCCCAACCGTCCACTTCAATCAGCAAATTTTCGAGGCGGGCGGCGTAATCGTCGGCAGCGGTGCGATCGCCGCGAAACACAGCATCCAGCAGCAAATAGGTGAAAAACAGCGGCCATTCGCATTCGATATGCTCAAACTGCCTCAGTTCCCAAGGTTCGTAGTGCAGGCGGTGAATATCTTCAATCACCGTTTGATGTCCGTCGCGCAAAAACCGCTTGCAGCCGTATTTGCCTTGCAGCTTGCGGACGACATCGTTGCGAGTGCGATCGACCAAGCTCTCGGCCTCGATCGCAAACGCCGGATAGCTAATCACGCTGAGTAAGGCGGCATCGACTTCCTTGGAACTCGATTCGCGAGGCAGCAAGGATTCCAACGTCATGCGAGCGCGGGCAATTTCGTCGGGCAAAACGTGAATCACCGATGCCTGACTGCCGCGCACGCCAAACAGATCGAGTCCGTTGATCGCTTCCAGGGCGGCTTTTGCCATGCCGATCGAACTGGCATTCAGTTCCGGGTAGCCGTGATTGAGCTTATTTCCCCGTTCCCAGATGCCGTAATCGGGAGTGCGATAGGTGCGACCGATGTAGTAGACAAGATTTTGAATGAAATTGACTTCATCGATCGTGAAAATGATTTGCAGTCCCGATGCGGTCATCTGTGAGAGCATCAGCAGATACAGCGACGTGGCGTCTAGCTGCAAATGTCCCCATTCACCATCGCCCACGACCGTATCGCCCGTTTCCGTGTCGTATTTGGCGTGGAGCGCGTCGAGCGGAGCTTGTGTGGCTTTGAAAAATTCGACTTTGTGCGCCTGTCGCATCATCGCAAACAGCAAGCCGCGCATCAATTTCACGACGCTGTGTTCCAGTTCGTAGGCGCGTCCCTGATTGGCATCCAGCTTGCGATAGGCGATCGCCAATCCCCAAACAGCCAAAATGCTGTACACATTGTCGCGCACCCAAGCATCTGTGTAGTCGCCATGTGCGGTGATGGCAGTGCTGGCGGGCAGCAATCCCGTAATCGGACTTTGGCGCGACAGAATCAGCGCTTTGACTTCTTGGTAGTAGGCATCGAGCGATCGAGCGGTGGCAGCGGGGGAGCGATCGAGAGTCATAGCTGGCGGTGGCGAAGTCTTCTTCAATTCTGCCCCAGTAGAGATGACAGACTGTATTTCGTGCGACTTTATTATCGCCTGTTTGCCGAGTCGATCGAAAAGCCCTGCTTCGCTACAGCGCTTTCGTTAAGAAAAATCGGCTTTGTCCTTCAGGGAAGTTCGGAAGTTCTCCAAATATGACGTAGCCAAGCTTTTGATAAAATTCTGGGGCTTGAAAGCTAAAAGTATCAAGATAGGCATATTGACAGCCACGCTGAATTGCTTCGGCTTCTGCTGCTGCGATCAATGTTGTTCCATAACCGCTTTTTCTATAGAATTCATCTATCCAAAACACATCAATATACAGCCATTGCCAATAGGTACATCCAACTAATCCGCCGACCAATTTCTCATCCATGTCTCGAAGGAAAACGGCTAGCTTTTGGTAGTTTTGTTCACCAGCACAGCAATGATTGAATCGAATCAGTTGTTGAAGAATAAAATCCGCTTCATCCAATTTTGGTTTCGCTGTAATTTCGATCGATAGCTCTGGCTGCATTGCAGTTTCTTTGAGTAAAAACTGCCTTTATTTTAGGTGGAAGCGATCGAACGGACGCTACAATATCAAACTTGACCCGCCGCATCAAAAGGAGAAGACATGGACGTGATCCCCGCGATCGATTTGCTGGAAGGACGCTGTGTGCGACTGTATCAAGGCGACTATGCCCAGTCGGAAGTGTTCGACGAAAATCCGATCGCAGTGGCGCGGCAGTGGGTCGAGCAGGGCGCACAATGGCTACATCTGGTCGATTTGGACGGTGCAAAAGTCGGGCATCCGGTGAATCACGAGACGATCGCGGCGATCGTGCGGGCGGTCGATGTGCCTGTGCAGGTCGGCGGCGGCTTGCGGACTCGCGACAGCGTGGCGAATCTGCTGAAGCTGGGTGTACGGCGGGTGATTTTGGGAACCGTTGCGGTTGAACAGCCGGAACTGGTCAAGCAGGTGTGCCGCGAATTTCCAGGGCAAATTGTGATTGGCATCGATGCGCGGAACGGCAAAGTGGCAACGCACGGCTGGCTGGAAACGTCAGAAGTGGAGGCGATCGACCTTGCCCGACAGATGCAGCAGTCCGGCGCGAGCGCGATTATCTACACCGACATTCACCGCGATGGCACGATGCAAGGTCCCAACCGGGAAGCGCTCCGCAGCTTGGCCGAAGCGATCGAGATTCCCGTGATTGCTTCAGGCGGAATCAGTTCCGTCCGCGATTTACTCAGGCTCATGCCGCTCGAAACCATCGGCGTCACGGGAGCGATCGTCGGACGCGCCATCTACACCGGAGCCATTTCGCTCAAAGAAGCAGTGCAGGCAGTGGGGCCAGCCCGACTGATCGATGTGCCGCCGGATTTTGGGTCGTCCGCGATCGCCTAATCGAACGATGGCTCAGATGCGCCTTCGAGTCGATCGCGCTTCAGCTTTGGAATCGACTGCGGATCGCGAACGCTAGGCGGAGCCTGCAAAATGGCGGTTACGCTGGCATAGCCGCTGTCCAAATCGGCATCTACCAACACGGCCAAAACTTCTTGTTCAACAATTTGGGCAATTTCAACTTTGAGCGCATCTTTGATTGATTCTTGCAAATGTAGCCGCAGTTGCTTTGCAATTTCTGTTTTTCCACTGTCGATCAAAGTGCGTTCGGCAGGTGAAGTAGTGTCTTCCAGCACGATCGTTAAGCTTTCATCAAACATCTGACAAACTGCTTTCGCAGGCCGCTGCCCAATCCGATCGCGAAAAATCGTTTGAATGCGCTGTCCAAGCGCACGTTCTAATTGTCCTCTCGTCGGTTCAGCTACCATTTTAATTTCTCCTCACACGATCGCTGGGATTCACAGAGTTCACGGGATACTGATCGTAAAACAGGCGATCGCACTTTAACTTCTACCGATCGATAGCAAACCTCAATCACACTCAATACACAGCAGATGAAAATCGACGGATGAGCGATCGAACATAAGCAAACAAGCTGAACTGCCCGAAGACAGCTCAGCCTAACCTTTTGGATTAATCCGATTACGGCACTTTCAAGCAGCAAAGGCGCGATCGATCGCTACGAGATTAATCGTCGCTCTCAAAAAACTCCTTGACGCGATCGACTAGACTTTCGCCTTGCTCTTTGGCTTCACTTGTCGCATCTTCTAGGCGAGTTTGGGCTGCGCCTGTTGCTTGCTTGGCGCGACCCGCCACCTGATCAGCAGGACTACCCACTGCATCGCCATTTTCCTTTTGCATATAGCCTTCGAGTTCGCGATCGGCTGCTTCTGCTCGCCGCTCTATTTCGGTCGAAGCGACCAGTTGCGAATTGGACAAACTTGCAGCAATTGCCTTGGCTGGAACACTCACGAGCAAAACAATTACGACGGCAACGATCGCGATCGCCAACTTCCGACCCCGTTGAAACAAGCTCATCTCTAATTTCCTCAATTAAGCAATGGTTGACCTGAGAACAACAGCATTTTGCCTGTTCCAGGTACAC
This sequence comes from Microcoleus sp. FACHB-1515, assembly GCF_014696105.1. Classification (GTDB taxonomy): domain Bacteria; phylum Cyanobacteriota; class Cyanobacteriia; order Elainellales; family Elainellaceae; genus JAAUTJ01. The sequence continues at coordinate 179 of NZ_JACJPO010000058.1, read as the reverse complement.
AAGTTAACGAAGGGCGATCGCCCTGACATCTACTGAAAGATAGGCGAAAGAAAAAGTAACTTCGGCTACAGGCAGCCTAAATAGGATGTGAACAAATGGTAGGCTGAGGGTGTGCCTCAAACTCTACCCTCTCAGACAATGGAAACGCTCGAACAGTTTATTCAAAGTAACCCACATAC
>NZ_JACJPO010000057.1 GCF_014696105.1 Microcoleus sp. FACHB-1515 | reverse complement strand
ACTATGAGTTATTACCGCAAACATCCGAGATGTTGATCTACATTGCCATGATTCGCCTGATGCTAAGGCGCTTGGTATAAAGCTTACACCTCTCACCTTTTCAAACGTCCTCTAAGATTTTGAATGAGTTGAAGATTGTTGGGAATTTGAATCTCAAGCCAACCTGCACCAATTCCAGAAGCGATCGTGGCCTGAATTTCAGGAAGGCGCATGAGTTCATCGTGAACAGCGGGCGGGATTAGAATTTTTGAATAGATCTGTTGTAGCAGTTTGATTTCGCCAATCACTGCTAGATTGCTCAAGGGCGAAGTATTGCTGACAATTCGCATCACCATCCATCTTGACGCAGGCTAGCGAGGTCTTGCTCTAAATCTTCCACGTCATAGTGGATGCAAATGCCGCGATTGGCAATTAGTCTTTGGAATTCGATTTGATGAAGTCTGGCAAGCTGGCTGGCTGTTCCAAGCGTAATACGGTGCTGTTGGAAAAGGGCGATCGCCAATTCAGTACGCAGATCGGCTTCACTTAATTGAATATCGTCGGGTAGATCGATCGTGATTTGCATAAAACTATGCTCCGTAATTCGGGTCTTCGCTGAGCTTATCAAGATAGGTGAGTCCGGCTTTTGCCCAAACGCTTTCTTCTAGATAGTGTTTCGCAACTTCTCCTAAAGCAGCTTTGGTGGCTTGAAGATGGCGTTCAGGATTGAGCAGTTGTTTGCGGAGGGTTGCCAAATTCCAGCGGTTAGATTGTTTGATTTCGGTGAATTCGGCGTCGAGAATAGCGAGGGCTTCGATTTCGGTGTTGACCTGGGGATGTTGAGTTTGAAGCTGCGTTAGAAGAGTTCGCAGATCGGCGATCGCGCTTTGTACTTCTGGATCGGTAGCGTAGTTGTTTTGAGTGCCAATAAAATCGCCCGTAGGGTTGTCACCAAAGTTAACTGGAGCATGAAAGTTTGCATCGCTGAAATCATATTTGGGTTCGGCTGCCATTTGCTGTGTCCGTCGATCGATTTGTTGCGTAGTCTGGTCGATTTTAACAAGGAGATCAACAGATGGGAGTTGTAGCGACCGTCCTCCATCTTGCATTTTTAATGCTGCATCTTGAGTAGCTTCCTGCCAAATTTCGTAGTTGTAGAACTTGCATCGGTTTTGGATGGCGGCGATCGCCATTACAACTTCATAATCATAGGACTTCGTTTCTAATTCACACAACGTTGCTAGAGCTTTTGGATTCCCAATTTTCTCTAAGGCTCTAATTACCTCATTTTGAGCTTTAAAGTCTTGATCAGCTAGCAAAAAAGAAAGAGCAGAAACCACTTCTTCGCTAGTAGAATTTGCCAAGGCTAAAGCTGAATTACTTCGTACAAAAACATCTTCACTCTTAAGGCCTTCTAACAGTATTGGAACCGCAGACCTATTGTCCAACTTTACTAATACGGAAGCTGCTTGTATTTGGACAAGTAAATTCGAGTGCTCTAAGTTCTTTAATATTTCTTCAATTGCTTCTTTATGCTCAATTCTACAAAGTATTGACATTGCATTAGTAGAAACAAGTTCATCTAAGCTCTGCAAGGCTTTCCGTATGATTGGAAGTAAAACTACGCTGAATTTCTTTGTTTTATGTAAACTAGAATTTAGTACGGAAGCTGCTCTACATCGAATCTCGATACTTTGATGTTCCAGCGCTTTCAGCAACAAGGGAACTGCTGCTTCAATTGCCAAATCCATCGGCAAGTCAAAGCTGAAATAGCCCCACAATGCTCCATGAGAAGTTAGATTTTCAAGCTTCTGGGTCAGCAGTAAAGTTCCTATACAGCAGTTTAAGCGCATAAGTGCAACTGCTAAATCCGCTGCAACTCCTTCCAACTCCTCTAGATCTTCTGTAGTTTCTCGAATCTGTTCTTTAGCTGTTAGCTCAAGTGTTTTAGCTACAATAAGCTTTTCTTGTTTTTCTAATGCCTCGCTGAGTCCTTGAATAGCTGTTTTATCACCAATTAGACCAAGTGTTTTAGCTGCTATTTGCTGAGTTTGGAAAGTCGGATGCTTTAAGAGTTTCAATAGTTCTTTAATGGCTTTCCCTCCGCCAATTTCTCCTAGCGCATCAGATGCAGCCTGACGAGTGTGGTGATTTTCATCTTTTAACAGCTTTAGAAGCTTTGGGACAGCTTCTTTGCTGCGAAGTTCCCCTATTACCCTAGCTGCACTCACGCAGACCTCAGGATCATCTAGGGCTTTTATCAGGTCTGGCACAGCCAAACTATCATCTATTTTTCCTAATGAAGTAGCTGCAATTCTCCGGATAACGGCATCTTCATCTTTAAGGGCTTCTCTCAGCGTTGGTACTGCTAACTTACAATGCAGATTTCCGAACACTTCTAACACCTTGCTTCGGATTATAAAGCTTGAATGTTTTGCAAGCCTTAGCAAGGCCGCAATTGCTTTGTTATTGCCTATTTTTCCTAGAGCAAAAATCACGCTCTCATCCAAGCTAATGATTTCAGATGAACGAGAATCTTCATGTTCTAGAACTTGCAATAAATCTGAAATCCATGCCCCATTACCAGTTTCGCCCAATGCTTGAACTGCTAGCCTGCATACGTAATACTTAGGGTGATGCAAAGCTTTTAGTAGAACTAAGTTTGAAACTTTACTATTTAATAGCTTTAGATTCAAAATTGCTCTTTGAACAACAGACTTTTCTTGACGGTTCAGAGCTTCACTTAGCGTTTGGATTCCTATGTTGTTGCCTAGACTTCCAAGCTCATAAGCTGCTCTAAGATGAACATCATTATCTGCTGCGCCCTCTAAAACTTTTAACAGTGCCTTGCTTGCTGCACTACTGCCTATAGTTCCTAATGCTGAAACTGCTGCTAGACGGACGAAATACGCTGAGTCTTTCGAGGCTGTCAAAAGTGCTTGCACTGATTCTTGCCCACCGATTTGACCTAACGCCGTCGCTGTGCTCCATCGGATAGATGAATCTGAATTTTGAATTGCCCTTAGCAAATCGGGCACAGCTTCAGTAGATCTCGTAATACCCAGAAGCTCCACCTTGAGCAATTCAGAAATTAGCAATTGTTTGATCCAATCAACTGTTTCTGCCTGAAACTCCGGCTGCACTTCGCCTGATAGCCTTGCCCCTAACCTTCGATCGACTTCCACAGCCAATTCTACTACGCGCAGCACTTGTACTTTTCGATCTTCTAGTGCCAACATTAAAGCGATCGATTCTGTCCACTTCAAATAGTTGAGGTAATTTCGTTGCAGTTGCTCGTCCGTCAAATTTGGCAATAGTTGACGCAGATGTTCAGCCGCATAATATTCTTGGATGAGTTGATGGCAAAACTCAATTTTGTTTGCACTATGATTTTGCAGCAGATGATACTTTAGTAAATCGTCTAGAATGTCTCGAACTGGAAACTGCTCGGTTGGAAAAACTTTGCCTAGTTATCGTTCCGCTTCTTCTCGTTCTACCACCAATCGAAATTCAACAGGTGTTTTTCCCTGCATCATAGCTGCGGCTAAAGTTGTCAAAGCTTTCTTCCACAGCCTTCGATCGCTCAGCGGTCTTACATCGCCTTTCAGCAGCGCGACTTCGTGCTTACGAATACTGCTAACTTCATACATATTCGTAAAAGCCTGAAAAACTCCTGCTAGGTTAGAAGGCAATTGATTCTCAGGAGATTGCTGAAATACTTCGCATAGCATGAACAGCAGCAATGGCGTTTTTCCAAACTCGCGCAGTCGGTCACGTAATTGCCGCAGCATTACTTCCGCTTGCTCCGGCACATAGACTCGAATAAACGCCTGCATTTGCGTTTCATTGAGCGGCAGCATTTCTAATTTCTGCTCAATTCCCAGATCTCCACCCAAACTTAAATCTCGTGTGGTGAAGATCATTGGCAATTTCAGATGGTTGCGACGAAAGCTAGAAAGCTGAAATTTTGCTTCCTCTGACGGCAACTCATTTACACCATCGAAGAGAATGAGCGATCGCGAAAGCACCGTTTCCAATTGATTTGCCGTCAATCGTAGGCCATATCGAGCAAACGAATTGAGAATCAATTGTTCGATCAACCCTTGCCAGTAGCGCAGTTCTATCAGTATCGGAATTCTTGCCTGATTTGTCGTTGCCTCTTCAAAAAGCAATCGTGCCAGTGTCGTAGATTTTCCCGATCCCGGTCGCCCAACTAACAACACATGGCGATCGGTATACTTGTCATGCTGATTGGTATGGTTACGAATTCCCTCCAGCACGGGGAAACGCTCAACTTTCGCTTCCTGCTGCTGTTCTCGCTCCTCCTTCACTGTCTGCGCCATCAACCCAAAGTCAAAAATCGGTGGCGCATCCTTTAAGTGCCGTTGCTTCCCTTCAACGTCAGTCAAGGTGTAAAGCTTCCACCACTTTTTATAAGCGGTTGCGAGTGCAGTCAAATACGGCTGAAAATCGATCGAAGCTGACATATCAGACTACGGCGACCAAGGGCTAAGTTGCCATCCTCTCACCTAGTCTTCATAACATCGGTGATGTTGCGGTGCTACCTCAGTAGCTTCATTTCTATCACATCAATTACGAGCATGGAGGGACTCGAACCCCCGACACCCAGGACCGGAACCTGGTGCTCTATCCACTGAGCTACATGCCCTTAGCCAAACCGCGACTGAGTTACGATCGCAGTTAGCTTTCGCAATCATAACATTTTTCCGCCCATGCCCTACAAGCTGCTGTTTGTCTGTCTCGGCAACATCTGTCGATCACCCTCTGCCGAAAACATCATGAATCATTTGATTGCCGAAGCAGGCTTGAGCGACCAAATCATCTGTGATTCTGCCGGAACCTCCAACTATCACATCGGCAGTCCGCCCGATCGACGCATGACAATGGCCGCCGCCCAGCAGGGTATCACCATGACGGGCAGCGCTCGCCAATTCGTTGCTGCTGACTTCGAGAACTTTGATTTGATTCTGGCGATGGACAAGGCGAACTACGAAGACATTTTGGCGATCGATCGCACTGGAAAATATCGCGACAAAGTGCGCCTGATGTGCGACTTTTGCCGATCGCATTCCGACAGAGAAGTGCCCGATCCCTACTATGGTGGCCAATCGGGATTTACCTACGTGATCGATTTGCTGATGGATGCCTGTCGCGGGCTGCTGGAAGAAGTCAAGAAGGTTTGAGCGATCGAGGATCGGCTGTTTGCTGACATTCGATCCCCGACCTCCAGATTCCTACTTCTTCAACCAGCTAAACATCGCCCGCAGATCCTTTCCGACTTCTTCGATCGCATGTTCAGCTTCGCGGCGACGCATGGCCGTAAATCCGGCTTTGCCCGATTGATTTTCCAGGACGAATTCGCGGGCAAACTGTCCGGTTTGAATTTCGGTCAGGACTTTACGCATTTCTGCGCGAGTTTGGTCGGTGACGATGCGCGGTCCGCGCGTGTAGTCGCCATACTCTGCCGTGTTGGAAATGCTGTCGCGCATTTGGGCAAGTCCACCTTCCACAACGAGATCAACGATCAGCTTGACTTCGTGCAGACACTCGAAATAGGCAACTTCTGGCTGATAGCCTGCTTCGACCAGCGTTTCAAATCCGGCTTTGATCAACGCGCTGAGGCCGCCGCACAAGACGACCTGTTCGCCAAACAAATCGGTTTCGGTTTCTTCGCGGAAGCTGGTTTCCAGGATTCCGGCGCGAGTGCCGCCAACGCCTTTGGCATAGGCCATTGCGCGATCGCGAGCCTGCCCCGTTGCATCTTGATACACGGCAAATAGACAGGGGACGCCTTGACCCTGCTCATAAGTGCGACGGACGAGGTGGCCGGGACCTTTGGGTGCGATCATGACGACATCGACATCGGGAGGAGGCACGACCTGCGCGAAGTGGATGTTAAAGCCGTGCGCGAAGGCCAAAACTTTTCCAGGCTTGAGGTTCGGTTCAATTTCGGCTTGATAAACGGTTCGTTGTACTTCGTCGGGCAGCAAAATCATAATGAAATCGGCAGCGGCAGACGCATCCGCGACGGATTTTACCGTTAGGCCAGCGGCTTCGGCTTTGGCTGCGGATTTGCTACCGGGATATAAGCCGACAATCACGTTCAGGCCGCTGTCTTTGAGGTTGAGGGCGTGAGCGTGACCTTGCGAACCGTAGCCGATGATGGCGATCGTTTTGCCGTTGAGTAAATCGAGATTGGCGTCCGCGTCGTAGTACATCCGAGCCATAAAATTTCTCCGTCCCGCAGTCGAGGTAGTGAATATGCAAGCTCTTGATTTTACCATCTGAGCCGCCACCCAAGCGGCGCGATCGACGCCTCGGCTAGTTGCTGACGCCTTCCTCGACGGGACGCACGATCGCTGGAGCTTCTGTCGTGGGCGATCGAAAGACGGATTGAATCGCCTGCTGAAGCGTTTCGGCCATGACGATGCGATTGCCATAGGCCACAATCACGCGCACCAGAGTTGGCAGTTCGTTCTGTTCGGCTTCCAGGTAGAGCGGTTCAACGTAGAGCAGCGAATTTTCGATCGGAATCACGAGCAAGTTGCCTTGAACCACGCGCGAGCCTTGCCGATTCCACAGCGAAATTTGCTGCGAAATCACCGGATCTTGATTGATTCGCGCTTCAAGCTGTTCGGTTCCAAACACGAGTTCTTGCTTGGAGAAGCGGTACAAAATCAGCCGACCGGGACGATCGCCGCGATCGCTCCTGCTAATGTCCGATCGCGCCGCTAGCCATGCGATCAAGTTGGTGCGCTGGGCAGGCGTGAACGGGCGAAACAGCAAAAATTCTTCGGTCTCTCGATCGCGAAGCGCTCCCGGAACGGTATCGGGCAGCTTCATGATCAGATAGTAGGGCTGCACGACTTGCGGTTCGCTGCCGTAGATTTCGTTCGGCGCTCTCCACAAATCTTCGCGGTTGTAGAACACCTGCGGGTCAATCATGTGATAGAGCATCAGTTGATCCGACTGGATGCGATAGAAGTCTTGGGGATAGCGCAGATGTGCCCGCAGCGAATCCGGCAGTTCTGCTAAAGGCTGCATCATGCCGGGAAAAATTCGGCTCCACGACTGCACGATCGGGTCTTGCTCATCTGCCACGAAAAACCGCACCGTGCCGTGATAGGCATCGACCACGACTTTGACCGAGTTGCGAATGTAGTTGAAAGCATTCTCGCCCGGAGCCGAGTAGGGGTAGCGATCGCTGGTTGTGTACGCATCAATAATCCAGTACAGGGTGTTTGGCGTTGCGTCGGGCGGCGATTCTCGAAACTCGGCATTTGCCGCGACCAGATAGGGATCGCCATCGAGCTGCAAGAACGGAGCGATCGCCCGGACGCGATCGACAATGTTGCGGCGAAACAGAACGCGGGTGGCCGGAGTGAAATCCTGGTTGAATAAAAGCTGCCAGTCGCGCAAATAGTTGGCGAAGATCAAGCGTTTCCAAAATGGCGCGATCGGGATGCCGCCCTGTCCGTCGTAGGTGTTGTAAACGTTGTCGCTGCCGCTGGGAAAATCGAGTTCGCGGACGCGAGTCGGCGCGTAGATGTGCGTATTGGTGATTTCGCCGTAGTAGATGCGCGGAATGCCGACGGGAATGCTGTTGCGGACGCGATCGCTGCTCGATCGATGCTCGATGCCTTGAATCAGATAGTCGGGCAGTCCGCCTTCCGCTGCCACGTTGACCGGACTGAGCGTGAAGCCGAAGCCGTGCGTGTAAACCAAATGCTCGTTCACCCAAGTTTGGGCATCGCTGGGGACGGCGGTGTAGTCGAGTTCGCGAGCGGCGATTAGTACCTGCTGCTGTTCGCCGCCTGCGGGCGTGGAAAGCGTGTAGCGATCGATATCCGCACCGGGAAATTCGTAGTAGGGACGAAAGCGCTGAAGCTGGCGATTCGTTTGCAGAAGTGGTCGCGTATCCCAGAGGCGGATATTGCGGATCGTCAGGTCGTTGCGATCGATCGCTTCCAGCGTCAGGTTGTCCTGCACGTCAAAATTTTGCGTATCGATTTCGTCCAGTTCAAAGGCGTTGCGCGTGGCGGCGATCGTCCGCTCAATAAACGGCTGTTCGCGCAACAGTTCGTTTGGCTGCACAACGAGACGCTGTACGGCTAGCGGCAGCAAGCCACGAAACAAAATTGCAATCAGCGCATACAGCAGCAGCGCACTAAACAGCGAAATGTAAGGATTAAATCGCAGCTTTGGCTTCGGTGGCGCGGTAGTTTGAAGCGATCGCAAGATTGGACGCGCCGCCTCGCGAGTGGCGATCGCGCTGGTCGCTTGGCGAGGCGCAGTGGTGACAGGCAACGGCTGGCGGGTTGACCAGACGCGATCGCTCACGGTCAGGCGCGGCCAAGCAATCGCGCGACCCAGCAGAAACAGCGCGATCGCCAAGGCCAAAAAGCTCAACCCCGTTTCAACCGGAAGCTGAATCGTTACGTCCACATAGCTCGCACCGTAGCTGGCGTTGCCCGGATCGTACAAAAGACGGTAGCGATCGAGCCAGTCGTTGAGCGCAACTGTCAGCATCAGTCCGCCACCGATCGCGCTCAGGTGGCGTCGCTGAACCGAGGCAAAACCAAGAAATTCCCCTTGGCTGATGCTGTCGTTCGATCGCAAATACACCAGCAAAACCGAAGCCAGCGCGATCGCCAGCAGGCCGACCAGCCAAAACGTAATCAGTTCCCACAGCGGCAACTGAAAAATGTAGTCGCCCAAATCGCGGCCAAACAGCGGCTCAGTTCGCCCAAACGCGCTGCGGTGAAATCCGAGCAAAACCGTTTGCCACTGGTCTGACAGCACCAGAGCGCAAGCCAAACTCAGCAGCAGCGCGATCGCCCACAGCGCAGGTTCCCCAAACAGCAGCAGCACAACCGCGATCGCGATCCCCACGCCGCTCAGCGTGATCGGCAGGGCAACAGAGGGACGCGAATGCCAAGCTTGCAAGGCCGTTTGGCCGTAGAAAATCACCAAGCCCGCGATCGCCACGCTCAGCGCGATCGTTGCTAGCAGCAAGCGTCGAAACGGCAATCGTCCCGGCAAAGTCGCGTCAGCGGGCGCAATGCAGCGACGGGCGATACGGTTCCCGGAGCGCTTCGCGATCGCCAAATTGCCGCCCAGCAAAACGGCTCCCAGCCCAAAGCCCAGCAGTGCCAAACCTGCCTGCATTGCCAGCCGCACCTGAAACACTTGCAGATAGCCGACTTCGACAAACCACGATCGCTCCGCCACCAGTGCCGCCACCAGTTCAAACCCAATCAGCGCACCAATTAGCAGCGCGATCGATCGCAATGAAGCGCGACTGACGCGATCGAACAATTGCATCGGCATAAACAAGCACAAAATTAAAGCGTGTGAAAACTCTAGCGCTCTTTGCGGTTGAAAATGATTTGAAAAAGCTTGAGTGTAAAGGAGAATGTTGAGTAATGAACCGTTCGGCTTGAAACGGTTCACCTTATTTTTTGATGCGCCCTATGCCCGCTTCTGAATCGCCATTTGATCCGCAAGAATTTGAGCGATCGCTGCAAGAACTCGAACAGTCCGTCGTCGAGTTGCGATCGCGCTTTGAGCAGGTGAAAACCGACCAGCAGCGGCAGCAAGAACTGAGGCAGCGATCGATCGAATTGCAGCGCAGACGCCAATCACCCCAAACGCAAGCGGAACTGAAGCGCGTCCGCGAACAGCTTGATGCCCTCGAACTCGCCCTCGAAAGTCATTTATTTTCCTGGAGCGGACTGAAAGAAGCGTTTTGGCAGGCGGTGCGATTTTTGGGCTTAGGAATTGTGATTGGCTGGCTGCTGCGGGCGATCGTTCACGGCTAATTCCCATCCCGTACAGACGCGAGATCTTATGGCTAACGTACAGACGCGAGATCTCGCGTCTGTACCCGACACCCGATCGCCGACACCCGACACCCCCAACAAATTCCCCGAACTCGATCGAAGTCGCTATTTTTAATGAAGGGATCGATCGCAATTCCCTTGACCTTTCGCTATTTCGCTGGAACTTATGACGACGCGCCGCATTGCTGAACTGCTCAAAACCGGACAGCCCGATGAATCCGTGACGATTCAAGGCTGGGTACGCACCAAACGCGACCTGAAAGGCTTCAGCTTTGTCGAAGTCAACGACGGCTCCTCGCTGACCGGACTGCAAGCGGTTGTGAATCAATCGCTGCCGGACTACGAAACGGTGATGAGCCGCATCAACACAGGTGCGTCCGTTGAAATGTCGGGAAAACTCGTGCCCTCACAGGGCAAAAATCAGCGCATCGAGCTACAGGCCAGTGAAGTCAAGGTCTACGGTGAAGCCGATCCCGAAACCTACCCGTTGCAGAAAAAGCGGCACTCGTTCGAGTTTCTACGGACGATCGGCCATTTGCGATCGCGCACCAACACGCTCAGCGCGGTTTTTCGCGTCCGCAACGCCTGCGCCAACGCCATCCACCAGTTTTTCCAGGAGCGCGGTTTTCTGTGGGTTCACACGCCAATCATCACGACAAATGATTGCGAAGGGGCGGGCGAACTGTTTGGCGTCAAAGCGCTCAACCGCACCGCGCTGGCAGAAAAAGCGGAAGACGGCGAATTTTTTGGCAAGCCTGCTTTCCTAACAGTCAGCGGTCAGCTTGAAGCGGAAATTATGGCGATGGCGTTCAGCAATGTTTACACCTTTGGCCCCACATTTCGAGCGGAAAATTCTAACACGTCGCGCCATTTGGCCGAGTTTTGGATGGTCGAACCGGAAATGGCTTTCTGTGATTTAGAAGGCAACATGGATCTGGCCGAAGAATTCTTGAAATCTGTGTTTCGATCGGTTCTCGAAGCTTGCCCTGAAGACATGGAATTCTTCAACGAGCGGATTGATAAAACCGTTCTTGCAACCGCAGAAAATATCATCAACAGTCAGTTTGAACGGATTAGCTATACTGAGGCAGTTTCGCTGCTGGAAAAAGCCGATCGCCAATTTGAATTTCCGGTTTCCTGGGGACTCGATTTGCAGTCGGAACATGAGCGCTATCTGGCTGAAGAAAAATTCAAAAAACCCGTCATTGTTACCGACTATCCAGTTGAAATCAAAGCCTTTTATATGCGCTTAAATGATGACGAAAAAACCGTCCGCGCAATGGATATTCTTGCACCGAATATCGGCGAAATTGTCGGCGGTTCCCAGCGGGAAGAACGACTCGACGTGCTGGAAAAACGCATTCAGGCGCAGGGCATGGCGATCGAAGATTTGTGGTGGTATCTCGATTTGCGACGCTACGGAACCGTTCCCCATGCCGGATTTGGCCTTGGCTTTGAACGCTTGGTGCAGTTCATGACCGGAATGACCAACATTCGCGATGTGATTCCGTTCCCGCGCACCCCGCTGAGCGCCGAATTTTGAGCGAAAAAGGGCGATCGATCGTCACGATCGATCGCCCCCACTGGTCTACTCGAATCGCAAATAGCGCACCAGCAAACTAATCACGTCACCCGGATCGGGCACGATGTTGAGCGGCGCATCGAGTTCCAGCGGCATTGCCCACTCGATCGCCTGCGCGTATCCGGCCTGTTCGAGCCGCCTGGTCGTGAATTCGACAATTTGCGGAGTGCCGATCAGAATGTGCTTGATTGGGGTGCGGTTATCGCCCGGAATTTTGGGGATTGACTGAATTTGCGGCGTGGGGGAATCGTTCCGCTCTGAGGCGGAGTCATCAAAGTTGTTCATGGTTTTCCTTGTTTGAGTGAGTAGGAAAACCCAAAAGTCTAGCCGCCCCGACGCAAGACGCAGCAATCGAGACGGCTAGAAGGGTATGATCCCAGTTAGCCTATCAACTGCCAGTATCAGTTTGGTGGGTCAGCGGCTCGAAGTCTGTCGTTACCAGCTTCGGGTCGCGTGGCTAGACCTTGGGTCTAAGCGATCGGTCTTTGCTGTCATTTAGCAGCATTAGCAAGCAACACTAACGGAATTATTCGGCAAAGTCAAGCAGTTTTTTCAATCATCGATCGGACTTCGCAGTTCTGCTGCAATACAAAGCGGTAGAGAAATGCGATCGCGCTCAAAGCTTGGTTCTGCGTTGCTGCCGCGACCTGTTCATCAACCGCTAAATGCGTCAAGAACCCCGTCACTTCTGCTGCACCCATTTCGATCGGATGGCGCTTGTCGTGAAAAATGAAGCGACGAATCCAGTAAACGTAATTTTGCTCAGTGCGGTAGGAGTAATGCTTCACTCGCAGCACATCACGCACCTGATCCAGCAGCTTTCGAGGACGAGAAGAATCCATCGCCTCAACACCCCACAATCATGTAACAAAACTAACAATATAGTACGAAAATACTGCTAGCACAAAAACGGAAAATATACTGAACTTTGCTGCATAACTCCCCGTAGCAGGTGATTAGACAGATTGAATCTGTAGAATAAATTGTTCCACTGAACTGGTATTAAATGTTACTTGTTGAGAACACTATAACAACTATCAGTTCCGTAAAACAACCTCGTTGGAGCCGACAACGCCAACGGTTAGCCGCACGAAGACAGCATGTCGGCGTTGCGGCTCAACTCGATAGTTAGGTGGAAGAAACTATTTGATTCAAGCAGGCTGAAGGCGATTTGCCCAGTAGGATGACACAATCACAAATGCGCCGCCAATCCACTGAGCAAGACTAGGCGTTTCACCCAAAAGCAAAACTGCGCTGCCAACGCCAAAGATGGGAATTAAGGCAATAAAAAAGGCGGCTTGACTGGCAGGCACATTTTGTAAAGCTGTGAGGTAAAGTAGGTACGCGATCGCATACTGCATGATGCCAGAACCGATCGCCAGCAGCCAGAAGGGAAGCGAAATATCGATCGCGTTCACCTCATAAGATGGATTAATTGTTGATAGCACTCCAAAGCAAAAAACAGTCACAATCAAACCAACGAACTGCTGAGATGCAGTGAGCTGTAGCGGGTCAGCACCTCCAATTTGCTTTTTGCTCATCAGCACATAGCAAACCGCAAATACGGTTCCCAGCAAGACCAATATATTTCCAATTAAAGAAGAATCGATCGCGCCTTCTTCATCGTTCCACACCAGCAGAGCGACACCTAAAAAGCTGATGACTGCCAGCAGTAGTTTCGATCGCGTCAATCGCTCACCCAAAAATACTGCTGCCATCAAAATTGTTAGAATTACTTCGCTTGAACCAATCAAAACCGCATTACTGGCAGTGGTCAATTTGACTCCAAAAATGCCAACCATGTATGCCAAAGCAGGTTCAAAAATTCCAGCACTGCCTTGTTTGAGAGCCGCTAGAGAAAACGGCAGCTTTTGCATTTTGATGTAGCAGGCGATCGCCAGAAACAAAACGCTGGAAATAAGCTGGATGACTAATAGCGTCGTTGCTGAAATTTCTGCAAGTGCAAGTTTCGTTAGCGTTGTGCCCACGCCCCAACAAAAAGCGTAGCTCAAGGCAATCAAAATTGTATTCATGGGTTCACCATTTGACGGCATTGTTGTTCGACCGGACAGCGATCGCCTGGACAAACTTCTTCCTCACATAATCGGCAAATTGCATCGCCTCGCGATTCGCTAGTGGTAAGCTGAGTCAACATTTTTTCAAGCAAAATTGTAAGCTGCTGCTGTTCATCAAACGTGAGCGAATTCATCGCAAGCTGGAGGTGCGATCGCCGCTGGTCAAGAATGACTTGACGGCGATCGATCCCCGCTGCTGTCAGAAATAAAGCGACCGTGCGGCCATCTGTGCCCGATCGCCGCTCGACCAAGTTTTGTGCGACGAGGCGATCGACCAGGCGCACGGTTCCCGGATGCGACAGGTTGAGGATTTGCCTGAGCCGATTAATCGAAATTCCCGGTTCGGTTCCCAGCGAGACGATCGCCGCGCAGGTTTCGCCGCCCTGTCCGGTTTCGGCAGCGATCGCCGAGTTGACAGCATCGGTGAGGCTGAGCGCGAATGCGCCCAAGAGGTTCAGCGATCGATCGGTGTCCATTCATTCTTAGTTTTTATGTATGCGTTATGCATATTAACACGTGCACAATTTCAAATCAAGTGGACTGGCATAATGTCACCTGAGAGGCGGCTCAAAGCTGTCCGCTATATGGGTCGCTTTGAGTTCTAATTGAGCGAAACCGCCTAAATCGCTAACTTGTCGTGGTTTCGCTGCGGCTGCGGAGCAGGTGGAGCATCATTCGCTGTCGTCCGGCTTGGGCTTCCGGAAAATCGGGCTGGACGCGCAGCGCTTTTTCGTAGGAAACCAAGGCTTCTTCGTACCATTGCAGTTTTTCAAGGACGCGCCCGCGATCGTGCCATGCCCAGCAGTTTTCGCGCTGAAGCTTGACAACTTGGTTGTAGGCGATCGCCGCTTCCTTATAGCGCTCTAGCTTCTCCAAAACGCCGCCGCGCTTGAACCAGGCTAGATGGTCGGTGGGCTGAAGCTTGACGACGCGATTGTAAGAGGCAGCGGCTTCTTCATATTGCTCTGCATTTTCCAGCGCCATGCCGCGCATCAGCCAGGCCAGTGCATCGTCGGGATTGGTGCGAATCGCTTTGTTGCACGATTCGATCGCTTCTTCGTAGTGCTGCAAGTCATACAGGCGATCGACCCGCTTAAGCTGACTCAAGACGCGCTTACGGCTTTCGATCGCCAGTTCAAACTTTGGCTTGAGATTGACGGCACGATCGTATGAGGCGGCAGCGTCTTCGTATCGCTCTAGCAGTTCGAGGACGCGCCCGCGATCGTGCCATGCCCAGTAGTTGTCTGGCTGAATTTCGATGACGCGATCGTAAGCAGTGACGGCTTCGGTATGCTGTCGCAGGTTTTCGAGTGCTCTGGCACGCTTAAACCAAACAAGATAGTCGTTTGGCTGAATTTCGATGACGCGATCGTAAGCGGCGATCGCGGCTTCGTAGCGGTGCAAATTTTCCAGCGCCATACCCTGCTTAAACCAAACGGTGTAGTCGTTCGGGCAGGCATCGAGAACTTTGCCGTAGTAAGAAACGGCGTCCTGATAGCGCTGCTGGGCAAACAGTTCGTCGGCTCGCTCTAGCCAAACCTGATGGCTTTCACTCAGCGGTGTGGTGGGCGGATGGAGAACTCCAGCTTCGATCGCAGCCGCCGCAAGCTGATTGAGGGCGGCGATCGCTTCGACGGCAGATGGATAGCGCTGGCGGAAATCGTAGGACACCATTGTGTCGAGAATGTCTGCCAGTGCCGTGCTAACGTTGGCTTCGTCGCGCCAAATAATCTCGCCAGTGCGAGGATCTTCGCGCAATTCGGTGGGGCGCATTCCCGTCAGGGCACGAATGCCAACCATGCCGACTGCATAGACATCGCTGCTAAACCTTGGCTTTCCGGCGATCTGTTCGTTGGGCATGTAGCCATAAGAGCCGATCGCCACTGTGATTGTTGTGGGCGCGTCTTCGTCACTGGAAGACAGTTCGCAGGTTTCTTCGGTTTCGAGCGCCAAACTTTCATCAAACAGTTCGATCGACTGGTTGATTTGTTTGACTGAACCGAAATCGATCAGCACAATTTTTTGATCGCTGCGGCGGCGAATTAAGTTCGACGGCTTGATGTCGCGGTGAATCACCTGCTGCTGGTGGACAAATTCCAGCGTCGCGAGGATGTCTTGCAACAGGCCGATCACTTCCGCTTCTTCAAACGGTCTACCGCGCTTGAGTTCTTTGCTCAAGATGTGGCCTTCGATGAATTCTTGAACGAGGTAGAACTCTTGATTTTCCTCAAAGTGAGCATAGAGGCGAGGAATTTGGTCGTGACAGCCGAGGGTGTAGAGCGCTTCGGCCTCGCGATCGAACAATCGCCGTGCAGTTTGCAACGCCTGCGGATCGCGAATTTTGGGTTTAAGCTGCTTGACGACGCAAACAGGATTTCCCGGCAGGTGCTGGTCTTGCGCCAGGTAGGTTTGGCCGAAACCGCCGCCGCCGAGATGTCGAATGATGAGATAGCGACCACCAAGGACTTGACCAAGCATAGGGTAGATACAGCTTAAGGGCTGCTAAACTTCCGTGAACTCAAGCAGCAGAGCAACAGGGCATATGGCAACTGAATAAACCGCAGTTGGCAATTAAGAACTTGGGGCGACCAGCGCAACCGCTACATCGACTATAAAAGTAGAACATAAAAGTGAATTCACCTTCTATAGTATTCCGCAGCTTCCGGTGAACCAGTGTAGAGATTCAGTCAAGATTGAATGAATTTTTGAGCGATCGCCTCACGGCCTCAGTGATGCTACGGAGATTAAACCGCTTGCTGCCAAAGATCCTGCCTGACGGTAAATACCGGATTTTAAAATAGCTGAAATAATAGGAAATGAACGCTTTGTGTCTCGATTGTGATCAGCCGAGGCAGAGCGATTGCTATACTGACGCAAACGCCTCGATCGAGGCCGATAGTTGAAAATCCATGCAGCCGACTGATCCGAGCAAGTTTACTGATAAAGCCTGGGAAGCGATCGTTAAATCGCAAGATGTCACGCGCCGCTTTAAGCAGCAGCAGCTAGAAGTTGAACATTTGGCGATCGCCCTGCTTGAACAGGAAGGACTTGCCAACACCATTTTGAACAAAGTCGGGTTTGAACCTGCCAAGCTGAAGCAGCAGCTTGAAAGCTTTGCCCAGCGTCAGCCGAAGGTGTCTGAGACGGCGCAGCTTTATCTGGGGCGATCGCTTGATTTGATGCTGGACAAAGCCGAAGCCGCCCGCACGAATTTTCAAGACGAATATATTTCGGTTGAGCATATGCTGCTCGCTTTGTGTGAGGACGATCGCATCGGTCGCCGTTTGTTCAAAGCTGCCAACATCGACCAAAAGCAAATCGAAACCACAATCAAATCCGTTCGCGGCAGTCAAAAAGTCACTGACCAAAATCCCGAAGGCAAATATGATGCTTTGGAAAAGTTTGGCCGCGATCTCACGGAGCAAGCCAAAGCCGGAAAGCTCGATCCCGTCATTGGTCGCGATGACGAAATCCGCCGTGTCGTGCAGGTTTTGTCCCGTCGGACGAAAAATAATCCGGTTTTGATTGGCGAACCGGGAGTCGGGAAGACGGCGATCGCGGAAGGACTCGCCCAGCGCATCATCAACGGCGACGTGCCCGAATCGCTGAAAGACCGCCGCCTGATCACGCTCGACATGGGGTCGCTGATCGCCGGAGCGAAATATCGCGGCGAATTTGAAGATCGTCTCCGCGCCGTCCTCAAAGAAGTCACCAGCTCGGACGGTCAAATCGTCCTGTTCATCGACGAACTGCACACGGTTGTCGGCGCGGGTTCCGCTCAGGGCACGATGGACGCTGGCAACTTGCTCAAGCCGATGCTGGCACGAGGCGAACTGCGCTGCATCGGCGCAACCACGCTGGACGAATACCGCAAGCACATCGAAAAAGATGCTGCCTTGGAACGCCGCTTCCAGCAGGTTTATGTCGGTCAGCCGAGCGTCGAAGATACGATCTCAATTCTGCGCGGATTGAAAGAGCGCTATCAGGTTCACCACAACGTCAACATCGCGGATTCTGCCCTGGTTGCCGCTGCCGTGCTGAGCGATCGCTACATCTCCGATCGATTTCTCCCCGACAAAGCGATCGATCTGGTAGACGAAGCCGCCGCCAAACTGCGGATGGAAACAACCTCGAAGCCGACCGAACTAGAGTCGATCGATCGGCGCGTGATTCAGCTTGAGATGGAAAAGCTCTCACTCGAAGGCGAAGGCTCGCGCCTGGGAATTTCCAGCAGCTATCGACCCTCGCAGGAAAAGCTGGAGCGGATCAACCGCGAAATTAACGACCTCAAGGAAGAGCAAACCCGCTTGAATTCGCAGTGGGACACCGAAAAGCAGATGCTTGACCAGATCAATGCGCTGCGATCGGAAGAAGAACAATTGCATCGCCAAATCGAAAAAGCCGAACGCGACTACGACCTGAATACCGCTGCCCAGCTAAAATACGGACGCCTCGAAGCCGTCCATCGCGACCTCGAAGCCAAAGAAGCCAGCCTGCTCGAAATGCAAACCGGAGGCACAGCGCTTCTGCGTCAGCAAGTCACCGAGGCGGACATTGCCGAAATCGTCGCCAAGTGGACAGGCATTCCCGTCACGCGCCTGATGGAAACCGAGCGACAAAAGCTCTTGCAACTGGAAAGCTTCTTGCATCAGCGCGTCATCGGTCAGGATGAAGCGGTTGCAGCGGTGGCGGCAGCGATTCGGCGGGCAAGAGCCGGAATGAAAGATTTGGGCAGACCGATCGGCTCGTTCATGTTCATGGGGCCAACGGGCGTCGGCAAAACTGAACTCGCTCGCGCTCTGGCTGAATCGCTCTTCGACACAGGCGACGCCCTGGTGCGGATCGATATGTCGGAGTACATGGAGAAGCATTCGGTTTCGCGTCTGGTCGGCGCACCTCCGGGCTATGTCGGCTACGAGGAAGGCGGACAATTGACCGAAGCAATCCGCCGTCATCCCTATTCCGTCCTGCTGCTCGATGAAGTCGAAAAGGCACACCCGGATGTGTTCAACATTCTGCTGCAAGTCCTCGATGATGGCCGGATCACCGACTCGCAAGGGCGGACAGTGGATTTTCGCAATACGATCGTGGTCATGACCAGCAACATCGGCAGCGAACACATCCTCGATGTTTCCGGTGACGAATCGAAATATGAGGAAATGCAGCGGCGAGTGACGCAG
Source organism: Microcoleus sp. FACHB-1515 (assembly GCF_014696105.1). Lineage (GTDB taxonomy): Bacteria > Cyanobacteriota > Cyanobacteriia > Elainellales > Elainellaceae > JAAUTJ01. The sequence goes on along the minus strand of NZ_JACJPO010000057.1, from coordinate 30,462 downwards.
GCATTGCGATCGCACTTCCGCCCAGAATTCCTCAACCGCGTCGATGACATCATTCTCTTCCACCCGCTGACGCTCAAGGAACTGCGGCAAATCGTCGGAATTCAAATGCAGCGGATTCACCGTTTGCTGGCCGATCAGAAAATCTCGCTGGAACTGACGACAGCCGCGCAAAACTTTATTGCAGATGCGGGGTTCGATCCGGTCTATGGTGCACGTCCCTTGAAGCGAGCGATTCAGAAGCAACTGGAAAATCCGATCGCCACCAAAATCCTCGAAAACGCCTTTGTCGAAGGCGACACGATCTTCATCGACGTGAAAGACCACAAGCTCACCTTCAGCAAAAAGCGATCGAAAGCACCGAGTCAAGCCGCTGCTAGTGCGGTTGCGGTTGTTGATCAAGCTTGAGGCCATGACGCAGCTACTCAGGCGATTGTTTACCGTCCAGGAATATCACCGCATGGCGGAGGCGGGAATTCTGCGTGAGGACGATCGCCTCGAACTGCTGCGCGGAGAAATTGTTCAGATGTCCCCGATCGGAAGTAGACACGCCGCAACAGTAAACCGAATCAATCGCTTATTCTTCCGAAAGTTTGGCGATCGAGCCTTGCCCAGCATTCAAAATCCGGTCGAGCTTGACGATTACTCAGAGCCTCAACCGGATATTGCTTTGCTACGTCCTCGCGATGATTGCTACGAAGCAGGTCATCCGCTGCCGGAAGATGTGTTGCTATTAGTAGAGGTGGCAGATTCTACGCTAAGGCTCGATCGAACTGTAAAAATTCCACTTTATGCCGAAGACGGAATTGCGGAAGTTTGGCTGATCGATCTCAAGGCAAACTGTATTGAAGTGTATCGTCAGCCAACGGCAAAAGGCTATCAGCAAGTGGAGCGGTTTACAGGTCAGCAAAGCTTTTCGATTCAAGCGTTTGCCGATGTTGAGATTGCCGTTAGTGAAGTTTTAGGTTCAGGCTAAGTCGATCGCGTCCTGCCTAATTTAAAAACTTTATTCCTTTCTTTTTGAACTGAACTAAACCTGAATTGAGTAGCAGCAAATTGACGTTTTCTGCTCCGTAAACGTGGGTTAGAAGCGAGCGAACCCATGCAAAAGAGCCGTCTTTGCCATAACCTTGTTTGCATTCTTTGATGTAGCTGAGAAAATCAAGAACTTGCTGATCAATATTCGGCATAAACGATCGAACGGCCTGCATAAATTCAGATGTGCCACCCAGCAAACCAAAAGATTCATGCGTGACCATGATTCCCCAGGTTCCCCGACCGGAATAGATCGCACCCTCCAACAGATTAAAACTGCTTTGTCGGCTTGCAATTAAAGGCAAGCAGTTCTCATCACCGACATAAGCAGCATGAAATTCTGTGAGGGAAATTTGCCAGTGAGACGGCTCGATCGCCTTTGTTTGCTGCGGATCTTGCCATCTCCAAAGAATCGAAAAATAGCAATTTTTTTCTCCTAAACTGGCGGCGGCTGCCACGATCGCTTCAGTCAAAGGTGGCTCGATCGAGTATTTGTAGGGAAAGATGATTAATCGATCGGAAATACCAAATGCAAACGGCTGTTGAAACGCATCATCGTGGATAAAAATTTTGCGTAGATGCGGCTCTGCTTCTATTTGATATTCAGCTTCAGTTAAAGTTCGCATCGGGCATTTTACTGATCCACTCGCGTCAGCAATCGAAACAGCACGGCTCGCTTCACCTCCAGCGTTTTGTATCCAACCTGATCAAATAAAACCACCACTTTGTCATCTTCGTATCGCATCACTAAACCTTCGCCCCATTCTTTATGCGTGACGCGATTGCCAATCGGAAAAGGCTGATAGTCGGATGTATTTTCGTGGCTAATTCCGGCTTTGCAGTTGTCGCAGTTTTCGCACAGTTGCGGATATTCTTCACCAAAATAGTTCAGCAAATATTGGCGGCGACAGTTGCGAACTTCCGCATATCCACGCATCATTTCCAGTCGCGATCGCTCAAACTTTTGTTGTCGTTCTTGGGCTTCTAGGGCGGCTGCGATCGCTTCCCCCTTCTCTGGTGGCTGTTCAGCAGGCGCAAATTCCCCGGTCGGCAAAGCTTCCACCACGCCCACATCGCTGAGTCGATTCAGCGCAGCTTTAATTTTTGATTTGGAAAGGTCGGTTTCTTCCGCGAGTTCTTTGGGATCGATCGATCCGTCCTCGTCCTGCTGTACCAGATCGATTACAGTGGCGACGGCTTCGGCATCCACCTGTCCGCCGCTGGCAAAAAATCGGCGGATGTTGAGATCAGCGGGATTATAAAACAGCAGCGCTTTGGCAGGTTCGCCATCGCGTCCGGCACGGCCAATTTCCTGATAGTAGGAATCGATCGAACTGCTGATGTCGTAGTGCGTCACAAACCGGACATTCGCTTTATCGACACCCATGCCGAAAGCGGTTGTGGCAACAATCACCTCGGCTTGGTCTTCCATAAACTGCGTTTGGGCTTGGTGGCGATCGTCTCCCTTCATGCCGCCGTGATAGAAAATTGCGTTGACGCCTGCTTCTTGAAGCGCTTGGGCGATCGATTCGGCGCGTTTGCGCGTGGCGACATAAACGATTCCGGGTTTTTCCGCTTGCGACACCCAGCGGAGCAGGCTGTCTTGCTTCTCAGCGTCGTCTTCAAACCGCATCACACCGAGGCAAATGTTGGGGCGATCGAAGCCCTGCACGATCGTTTTGGGATTTTGCATCTCCAGGCGATCGATGATCTCTGTACGGACGGGCGGCGCGGCAGTAGCAGTGAGCGCGAGGATGCGCGGCTGTCCGAGCGCGTGAATCACCGAGTTCAACCGCAAATAGTCGGGTCGAAAGTCGTGTCCCCATTCGCTGATGCAGTGCGCTTCGTCAATCACAAACAGCGACGGGGAAACGGCTTGGAGGCGATCGAGCGTTTCGGGATTGCTAAACTGTTCAGGCGCGAGGAAAAGAAATTCCAGGTCTCCGGCTTCGAGTTCGCTAAAGGCGGCTTCGCGTTCAGCCGTGTTTAACGTGGAGTTGACCAAGGCGGCTTCCCCAACGTCGTGATGAGCGATCGAGTCCACCTGATCTTGCTGAAGGGCAACCAGCGGCGAAACGATCACGGTTGCTCCGGGCATCAGATACGCGGCCATCTGATAGATTGCGGATTTTCCGGAACCTGTGGGCATGACGGCAAGCGTGTCGTGTCCGTCGAGGATCGATTGCAGGGCGGCGATTTGACCGGGGCGAAGACCGTCATAACCGAAGCGCTCTTGGGCGATTTTTTGCAGATCTTTGGGTTTGGATTGACGAGGCATGGAGGAAGAAGCGATCGAGCTTTCTCCAAGATGAAGGCTGGTTGCGAAAAGAACATCAATCTTCAGTAAGGGGCGATCGCTCTGCAATTTTTGGCCGATCGCCCCGCTGATCTACTGGAATCGCAAATAGCGCACCAGCAAGCTAATCACGTCACCCGGTTCAGGCACGATGTTGAGCGGTTCATTCAGGTTGAGCGGTTGCGCCCACTCGATCGCATCCACATAGCCAAGCTGATCGAGCCGTCGCATCGTGAATTCGACAACTTGCGGCGTGCCGATCAAGATGTGCTTGATTGGGGTGCGATTATCGCCCTTGATTTTGGGAGTCGATCGAATTTCCGGCGTAGGCGAAGCTGATTCGCCTCCAGTGGACGAAGAATCGAAGTCATTCATGAGTTTTCCTTGTTTGAGTAGTCGAGGAAAACCCAAAAATCTAGCCACCCCAGAATGTCAAACCAAGACAAATCGGGGCGGCTAGGAGGGTAAGATCTCCGTAGCCCGCTCGACTGGCGTGATCAGTTTGACGGGTCAGCGGCTCGATGTCTGCGGGAACAGCTTCGAGTCGCGTGGCTAGACTTTGGGTCTAGGAACCGAAACACCTGCCACCGGGAAGCGGCATTAGAGAGAAACCTTAGCGGATTTGTTTGGGGATGTCAATAGGGTAGTTTGGGGTGGGGGCGATCGATTTTTGTCGCACTCAAAACTGAAAAATAAAGATTCCTGCCTGTTTGCCTGGAATAGTTTACGATGCGGAAACACAGGAATTTTACGCAGAAAGACAAAGTGGAAGCGCATCTACTCAGGCAAAAGATATGGCTATCAATAATAAGTTAAATTTGAATAGCCGGACTATCTTTTCAAAATCGAAAATAGCATTGCTTATTGTTGTAAGGAATGCAGCAATAGGGCTAATATCCGGGTGTATTATGGGTGCGTTTTTTGGTGTCGGCTATTTCACTTATTCTATCTTCACGCTATGGCTTGGGGCTGGATTAGGTTTAGTACTGGGACTAGTTAATGGGCTATTGCTGAGCATAATAACTTGCCAGTTTTTTCATCCACTGAGATCTGTTTTTTTCTACAGAATATTAGTCGAGTTGATTAGCGCTTCTACAGCGGGAGGAGGAACAGCAGTCTTCGGACTATGGCTCTTTTCTTCCAGGCGGATGACACCTACTACAGCAGTTTTTATCGGATTTAATTCTGTTCTTGCGTCTCTAGTTGCTGGGTGTGCAGGAGCACTAGCAGGTCAAAATATCTCTCGATGGTACACAGGCATCGTACAAAGACACCATAGGAGCCAGCAAGAACAAACAGCCAAAAATACTTTGCCTAATAGTACATCACTGAATGAGATCGATCGCGATCGAAGAGGTGTTGTGTTGTCTGAAATTTTTGGATGGATAGGTGTTGCTTTGTTTTCATTGATATGCTCTTTTTTTGGATACAATTCTTTGAAGCAGCTAATTTGCGGCAGCCAGGATGTGATTCTCTGTTTTTCTTCTCCTCGTCTTTACACATCATTTATTGCAGGATACAAAGCAATTCTTTTCATCATCTTTAGAGTTCTGTTGATACCTGCTGGAGTTCTTTTTATATTTGCAATTGTGCGAAGTCAAACTAGAAGGTAAAAGTAGTTAACGAGTGAACTTTGCTGATTGCACAATTCAACTTTTTCGCACAAAGACTTCAGGACTATAGCAAGACCGCTGTGAAGATATTTCTGATTTATGCAAAAGGAAGAATAAGTGCATGTTAGTGAAACAGTTCAACATTGTTGGCGGTTTGCTCATCAGTTTGAGCTTTCTTCTAGCCAGTTGTGGAACGACGGCTCGATCGCCTGAACCAACTGTTCATGCACAGGCAACCACACAGGCAATTGAATCTCCTTCCCCAGTTTCGACAGTCCAAGCAACGCCGAAAACTGAGCAGACTGCCCGCCGCAAAACTGTAGCAGACTACTTCTTAGAAATTCCAGAGCAATATTTCCAACCAATTCGACTTTCAACACAACAGCGCCAAGAACTCTTAAGTGCAGCAGAACAGGGACAAGGCGGCAACATTTATGACCCGAACAATGGCTACCTCCAAGTCACTTCTGGAGGTGATAGCTGCCCGACTGTCACGATCGCCATTTTCTCTCGTCCGTCTGCAAGCCCACTCGTCGCGGTGAGTCTTACTTGCACTTCAGGCGACACGACTAAAATTCTTGACCCCGATCAAAACTGGAGAGATGTGACTGCAACTGTTCTTCCGGTCGATCTCTCGCCTAGTTCTAATGCGAGCTACATCGTTGAAGTGAAGCTGCCCCAGATTGGCCGCACGATCGAAGTTTCTCACCTCGATGAAAATAATCAGCGAACGCTCATCGGTCGCTATCAGTTTGATGGTGAGCGATTTGTAGAAGAGTAGTCGGCTCGATCGATTCCAAGCAAATAAAAAGGAGTACGGACGAACCGCACTCCTGATGTTTCGTTAATTCGATCGCCCTCTAACGCTTCGCGAGCTTCTTGGTCATTTTGCGGAGGCGAATCGATTGGGGGGTGACTTCGAGCAGTTCATCGGGACCGACATATTCGAGGGCGCGTTCTAAGCTCATATCGATCGGGGCTTGAAGCTGCACCAGTTCTTCGCCGCCCGATGCGCGGTGATTGGTTAACTGCTTGGTTTTGCAGACGTTGAGTTCGAGATCTTGCGGGCGATTGTGTTCGCCGACGATCATGCCTTTGTACACTTTGGTTCCAGGCGTGATGAAGAAGACGCCTCGATCTTCCGCGTTCTTCATCGCGTAGAACGTGGCAACGCCTTCCTCAAACGAGATTAAAACGCCGTTGCGACGGGCTTCCACTTCACCGGACAAGGCGCGGTAGTCGAGGAAGCTGTGATTCATGATGCCGTCACCGCGAGTTAGGCGCATGAATTCGCCTCGGAAGCCGATCAAGCCGCGAGCCGGAATCACGAATTCAAGCTGGGTGCGACCGTTGCCGCCGACGCGCATATCTTGCATTTCGCCGCGCCGCTGTCCCAGACGCTCGATGCAGCCGCCAACCGCATCTTCAGGCACGTCGAGGACAAGCAGTTCAAACGGTTCGCAAGGTTGGCCGTTGACTTCGCGGTAGATGACTTGTGGCTGCGAGACTTGGAATTCGTAGCCTTCGCGCCGCATCGTTTCGATCAAGATGCCCAAGTGAAGTTCGCCACGACCGGATACGGCGAATTTTTCGGCTGAGTCGGTTTCTTCGACGCGGAGGGCGACGTTAGTTTCGAGTTCGCGGAAGAGGCGATCGCGCACCTGCCGAGACGTAACCAATTTGCCTTCCTGTCCCGCAAACGGCGAATCGTTCACCGAAAAAGTCATCTGCAAGGTCGGCTCATCGACCTTAATCAGCGGCAAGGCTTGTGGCTCGTTCGGACAGGTGATCGTTTCACCGATGTTGGCATTCGCGAATCCGGCGACGGCGACGATATTGCCTGCGGTTGCTTCGGTCAGATCGATGCGCTTGAGTCCTTCAAAGCCCATCAGCTTCGAGATTTTGCCCTTAACGATCGCGCCCGTTTCCGTCACGAGTGCGGCCTGTTGACCCATTGCGATCGTGCCGTTGTGAATCCGACCAATCACAATTCGACCCAGATATTCCGAATAGTCGAGCGTCGTCACCTGAAGCTGAAGCGGCTTAGTCGCATCACCCACCGGAGCGGGAACGTGACGCAAGATCGCTTCAAACATCGGCTTCATGTCCGTGCCTTCATCGTCCAAATCGTCTTTGGCATAGCCTGCCAAGCCGGACGCGAACAGATAGGGGAAGTCGCACTGGTCATCGTCTGCACCCAGTTCGAGGAACAGATCCAAGACTTTATCGATCGCGCCAAACGGATCGGCGGCAGGGCGATCGATCTTGTTGACGACGACGATCGGACGTAAGCCTTTTTCCAGCGCTTTTTTCAGCACAAATCGGGTTTGCGGCATCGGACCTTCGTTCGCATCCACGATCAGGATGCAGCCGTCAACCATGCCCAAGACGCGCTCGACTTCGCCGCCGAAATCCGCGTGTCCGGGTGTGTCCACAATATTAATCAGCGTTTCGCCGTAGTGGACGGCAGTATTTTTAGCAAGAATAGTGATGCCACGCTCGCGCTCTAGCGTGTTGGAGTCCATCACGCAGTCTGGAACTTCCTCGCCCTCGCGAAATGTGCCGGACTGTTTGAGCAGTGCATCAACCAGCGTCGTTTTGCCGTGATCAACGTGAGCAATGATGGCGACATTGCGAATAGGCAGCGTCATAAGGAAGTTCCGATGATAGTTAAGCGAATGGAGCGTGACGACTTCTGAACGTTAAGCGGTCGTTAAGACTTTCTGAAGATTATTTCTGTGCTTGTAAAGAAGCCGCAATAATTCTATCTTAGCGGGTTGTCGATCGCCCATGTCGGGCAATTTAATCTTTTTCTTTCGCAATCTCCCCCACTTTTGCCCGTACTGCCCGCACATAGTCATCCGGCGCGATTAAAATCTGCGTTCCGCGCACGCCTGCCGAAATCGAAATCACGTCAAAGAGCGCGATCAGTTCATCCACGTAAACCGGATAGTCCTTCTTGCAGCCCAACGCCGTCACGCCGCCGCGAATGTAGCCTGTCAAAGGCTGAACTTCTTTCAGGGAAACGGTTTCAGCTTTACGAAAACCCGCCAACTGCGCCAACGCCTTCAGGTCAAGCTGCATATTTCCGGGGATCACGGCGAGGCAGATGCCGTTGCGATCGTGGCGTCCCGGAACGGTATCGCCCCGCGCCACCAACGTCTTAAACACCTGCTCTGGCGGAAAGCCGATTTTCGCCGCAACCGATTCCGCTGCCAGATCGTCGGGATCGACTTCGTAGGATCGCAGTTCGTAAGGGATGCCCAAGTTATCGAGGATGCGGGCGGCGTTGGTTTTCATTGCAGGCAAAAAATTGGCAATCGCTATTTTAGCGAAAGCGGGGCGATCGTCTGCTAGCAGTGAACTTTTCGATCGATTTTGATTTGGTTTAATGACAGCATTTGATGACAATCGCGATGGAAAATATCAAGATTCGAGATGCGATCGAAAACGACTTACCTGCGATCGTGGAAATTTACAATTCGTCGATTCCAACTCGATTAGCAACAGCGGATTTAGAGCCAATTTCAGTGGACGATCGCCGCGCCTGGTTTGCCGAACATTCACCGGATTTTCGTCCGATCTGGGTACTCGAAATCAATGAAGAAATTGCCGCTTGGATTGCGCTCAATTCATTTTATGGCGGACGTGCGGCTTACAATGCAACCGCAGAAGTTAGCATTTATATTGCTCCAAGCCATCAGCGTCAGGGATATGGTTCGCTGTTGTTGAAGCACGTCATTCAGGAGTGCGATCGCCTGCAAATCACAACACTACTCGCCTTTTGTTTCGATCATAATTTCAGCAGCATCCGCCTCTTTGAACGTTTTGGATTTCAGCAGCAAGGCCATTTACCAGAGGTTGCAGTCTTAGATGGAGAAAAGCGCGGACTGAGCATTTTGGCATTGAAGCTATGCCCTTAAACCAGGAAATCAATTTCCTGACTGCAAGCGATCGCCGCAACTCATTTTAATGAGTTTGAGCTTTCAGCTAGAACTTAAGTTCACGGATGCTTGAGTTTCAATTTCGCTTAAATGATCGTGCATTTCTTTGAAATAGCGGACTGTTTTCACCTTCAATTCTGAAGTGGCTGCGTCATCGCAAACGACGATCGCGTGTGGATGAAGCTGCAATGCGGAAATCGGCCACATGTGATTGATGCCCTGCTCGATCGCTTGGGCGACGGCGATCGCTTTCGCATATCCTTTTGCTAAAATCATGACTTCTCGCGCCGCTAGAATTGTGCCAACGCCAACAGTTAATGCAAGTTTAGGAACTTGTTCAAGGTCGTCATTAAAAAAGCGAGCGTTAGCGATGCGAGTGCTGTGCGTCAAGGTTTTGATCCGAGTGCGAGATTGCAGCGATGATCCCGGTTCATTAAAAGCAATGTGACCATCTTCACCCACGCCACCGACAAAAAGTTCAACGCCGCCGATCGCTTCAATTTTCTGTTCATAGGCTTGACATTCGCGATCGAGATCAGGGGCATTGCCATCGAGAATATGAATATTCTTGTCAAGAATATCAATGTGATTAAAGAAGTTTTCGTACATGTATGAGTGATAGCTTTGCGAGTGGTTTTCTGGCAAACCTACATACTCATCCATATTGAAGGTCACGATATTTTGAAAACTAAGTTCGCCGCTTTCATATTTTTGAATCAGCGATCGATACATTCCTAGCGGTGTGCTGCCTGTCGGCAAACCAAGCACAAACGGGCGATCGCTAGTCGGAGAAAATACTTGAATTCGTTGCTGAATATAAGTCGCTGCCCACTCTTCAACGGAGCGATCGCAAATTACCAAACGCATTGGTTGACCCGTTTCACCTATTTACATTCTATAGCTGTATTCAGATCAATGGCGCGGTGTTGAGGTACGGAATGTCTTGGTTTGACGAGAGTTTTAGCCGCCATTCGATCGACATTGGCTGTGGAGAAATCATCAGGAAACCAAGCAGCTTTCGAGATGATTTGCACCCCATCATTCAGCGAATTTCCAAAACTTCACGAATGGCTGCAATCAGCGTATCGGGATCGATCGGCTTGGATAAATGCCGCTGAAATCCAACTGCGATCGCTCGCTGCTGATTGATTTCTCCCGCATAGGCAGTCAGAGCGATCGCAGGTGTTTGGCCGCCGTCATCTGGACGAAGCTGACGGACTTGCTGCAACAGTTCGTAGCCGTCCACCTGCGGCATTCCGATATCACTAATCAGCAGGTCGGGGCGCGACTTGGCAAGCAGGGCGATCGCGGTTGCAGCAGAATCGGCGATCGAAACGTTCGCTCCGGCTTGTTCCAACACGAATGCGAGATAGTCGCGCATGTCCGTTTCGTCGTCAACGACCAGAACTTGCACTCCGCTGAGGAGGCGATCGGAAGTTGGGGACTGAGTGTCGGATGGGGCACGGGTATCGGCAGCGGGCATCAGGGGCAGTTCGACCGTAAAGGTTGCGCCTTGGTTTTCACCTGCGCTGCTGACTTCGATCGACCCGCCGTGCAGTTCGACTAAGTTGCGGACGATCGCCAGTCCCAAGCCCAATCCGCCAAACGATCGTGTCGTGGAGCTATCGGCCTGCCGAAATCGCTCGAACACGTGCGGCAGAAAGTCGGCAGAGATGCCTTTGCCCGTGTCGGAAACAATTAGGCGGGCGAAGGCCTGAGGATTGGCTTTCATCCTGCCGCCCTCATCCCTCATCCTTTCCACTTTCACTTCTACTCGTCCACCGTTGGGCGTGAATTTAATCGCGTTGGAAAGCAAATTCCAGGCAATCTGCTGAAGGCGTCCGCTGTCGCCAGAGACGATCAGCTTCTCGTTGGATTTCTCGAAGCGCAAATCGATCGATTTAGCTTCGGCGGCAAGGCGAACCGTTTCGATCGCCGCTTGAATCGTGAGCGCAAGGTTGACGGGCTGCACGTTCAAGATCATTTTGCCGCGCAGAATCCGCGAGACATCAAGCAGATCTTCGATCAGTTGCGTTTGCAGTTTGGCGTTGCGCTCGATGATTTCCAAGGCGCGATCGAGTCCGGCCTGATCGAATTTGCGAGTTTGCAAGAGGCGCGTCCAGCCCAAAATCGGGTTGAGGGGCGATCGCAATTCATGGGAGAGCACGGCTAAGAATTCGTCTTTGAGACAGTTGGCGCGTTCGGCTTCTTCCCGTGCTTTTTGCTCGCGCTGCAACAACTGTTCGCGATCGCGTTCGGCGTTTTTGCGATCGGTGATGTCGAGAACCAAAGAGAGAATAGAAACGAGATTGCCGTCATCATCAAGCAGAGCGGAATTGTACCATTCACAAGTGAGAATGCTTCCGGTTTTGGTGTAGTTGCGGTTTTGTTCAACCGTTTGAACTTCGCGATCGATGAAAATTCGATTGAGGACACGCTGCACAATTTCCGCATCGTCTTCATACACAAAGCGAAACTCACCCAAATTGCGACCAGTGACTTCTGCTGCGCTCCAGCCAAACACACGCTCAGCCGTTTTTGACCAGCGAATTACCTGCAACTCTCGATTTAATTCAATGACGGCCAGCGGCGTGTTTTCAACATGGAAATTCAGCTTTTGTAGTGCAGAGTTAAGCGCTTCTTCGGTGTTTTTGCGACCCTCTTCGAGGTGCTTCGCAACGGTAATATCTTCGGCAATTCCAGCAATTCGATAAACTTCGCCTGCTTCGTTGCTGATGGGAAAACCGCGATCGCGTATCCAGCGAACTTCACCATTTGGTCGTACAATGCGGTAGTCAATTTCATAGCGACCCTGGCTATTGTCGGCATAGAAAGCGTTGATGCGTTCTTGATCGTCTGGGTGTAACGTTTCTAGCCAAGTATCGTACACAAAGCTGCTCGAATCGGGGCGCGATCGTCCCCAAATTTGTTCATAGGCAGCGCTCGTATAGATGAGCTGATAATCCAAATCGACCATCCAAAAAGCGTCATCAATGTTATCTGCGAGTTGTCGAAACAGCGCTTCACTTTCGCGCAAAGCTGCTTCCATCTGCTGGCGATCGGTGATGTCGTAAAACGTGCCGACAGCGGCAACAATTTGTCCATCTGCATCGCGAATCGGGGAAGAACTGCTGACGACTCTGCGCCGTGTCCCGTCGCCACAGCGCACTAGCAGTTCTTCATCGCGAATGATTTCGCCCGTGCGGATCGATCGCGCCACAGGCGTTTCGGTCAGCGGGTAGGGTTCGCCGTTCAGGTAGTAGCAGGGATACTGGTCATATTCATCTACGCTGCCGGATGTGGGAGCCGCCCCGCGCAAAACCTGCTTGATCTGCTTATTGGTTAGCACAATACGGCCAGAAGGCGCTTCGGCTACAACCAGCGCGGCGGGCATTTGCTGCAAGACGGCTTCCAACAAATTCTGCTTCGCTTCCAATTCGCCCATCAGCGCTAGACGTTCTTGCTCGGCTTGCTTTTGGTCGTGAATGTCGGTACAAGAGCCGATCCAAGCGGCGATCGATCCGTCAGCGTTGCGCTGGGGCATGGCGCGAGCAAGAAACCAGCGGTATGCGCCATCGGCACGGCGCAGGCGATATTGCGTTTCAAGCGATCGCCCTTCGGTCAAAGCGGCTTGCCAAGCGGCGATCGCGGCATTTCGATCGTCCGGATGCAAAACGGTTTGCCAGCCCCAGCCCAGCGATTCGGCAGCGGTCAATCCGGTGTAGTCATACCAGCGCTGATTGCAGTATTGCGTTTCGCCGCTGGCAGATGTCACCCAAACAAGCTGCGGCAGAGCTTCGGTCAAGGTGCGATAGCGCGATTCGCTATCTTGCAACGCCTGCAAATGCAGGTCTGCGCGTCGCTGTGCCTGTCGGCGCTGCCAGTGCAGCAGGCTCATCAAAAAGGTGACAAAGCCGAACACCGCCAGCGGAAAAATCAACTGCTCTAGCTCCGCAACCGACTCCAGCGGCAGCACAAACAGATAGGCGATCGCCAGCAAGGACAATCCGCTTGCCAGCAACCCCGTCCGCAATCCGCCCAGATAGGCGCTGAGCGTGACGGCTGCATAAAAAAACGCCATATTTGCAGGTGCAAGATAGGGCAGCAGCAGATGCGTCAGCAGCGTGGCGATCGCTACACTCAGCGGCGCAATTCCCAGGCGAATTAGTCGATCGCGATGCATTAGCACTCCAACCTAGACAGACCTCAATCTCCAAACACCCTTTCTACCTTAGAGAGGGGTCAGCGCAATCCTGGTCTGCCTTTTGGCCGAAATCCAGCAAGTATCAAGGGTTCAAAGCGCGGTTCGCCGTCAAGCTGCAATTGCCCTAGCGCCGCATCGCTCCATTTGCCGCTGCGGTTTCCGGTTCCGCCAAGCCAAACACCTGCGCGAACACTTTATCGACCTTGTAGCCAGAATCGATCGATTCGAGCGGGTCTTTCCGCAAGCGGTGACGCAGACACAGACCGATGACGCGCCGAATATCGTCGATCGTCACGTCTGTCCGGCCTTCAAAAGCGGCGATCGCTTTGGCAGCGCGGTTGGTGACGATATCGCCGCGCAGTCCGTCCACGTCGAGATCCGAGCAGACCTGAGAAATTTTGACGCGCAAATCGTGATCGATCGAAACAGTCGGCAGCAAGGCTTGAGCATTCAGCAAGCGCTGCTGAAGTTCGTCTTGCTGCGCTTGGTGGGCTTCCAGAAAAGCTTGCGGATTTTGGTCGAATTGCGATCGCTGATCGACAATTTGCACTCGCAGTTCCGGGTCTTTGACCGTGCGAATTTCGGCGTGCATTCCGAAGCGATCGAGCAGTTGCGGGCGCAGTTCGCCTTCTTCGGGGTTGCCCGACCCGACCAGGACAAAACGAGCCGGATGACGAATCGAAATGCCTTCGCGCTCAACGGTATTCCAGCCGGACGCCGCCGAATCGAGCAGCACATCGACCAGGTGATCGTCTAGCAGATTGACTTCATCGACATAGAGAATGCCGCGATTGGCCTTGGCGAGCAGTCCGGGTTCAAACGCCTTGACGCCCTCAGACAAAGCTTTTTCAATGTCGATCGTGCCGCAGACGCGATCTTCGGTTGCACCCAGCGGCAAATCGACCATCTGCACTTTCTTTCGGGCGATCGGCAGTTTGGTTTGCTGCTCGATCTGCTGTTTGATCGCATCGCTCATCAGCTCCGGGTCGGTCGGGTGGCTGTTGAACGGGTCATCGGCCACGACTTCAATTTCCGGCAGCAAATCGGCCAACGCGCGAATCGTGGTGGATTTTCCGGTTCCGCGATCGCCCATAATCATGACGCCGCCGACCTTGGGATCGATGACGTTGAGCAGCAGAGCCAGCTTCATTTCTTCTTGACCGACGATCGCCGTGAAGGGAAAGACGGCGCGGCGGGGCAGGGCGGGTGCAGTCACGGGAATCGAGCTACCTTGAACAAAACGCTGCTTCCCATTTTGCCACACAGACGGTGGCTTCACGCGATCGAATTGGCTGGTGTAATCTGTTGAAGTTGCAGGTAAAGTTGCGGGCGATCGGGCAGGAAAGCAAGATGAATTCAGATTTGGAATATCGTCTGAAAGCGGAAGATCAGCTTTGCTTTATCCACATTCCCAAAACGGCAGGAACCACGCTCACCGCGATCATTGACCAGAAGTTTCATGTCGATCAAATCTGCCCGGAACTTGAATATCTGTCGGAGATCGATCCGCAATATTCTCAAGCTGAAATTACGCCCGAACAGCTTGCGAAATATCGCTTCTTGCGCGGACATTTTAGCTACCATCCGATCGATCAATTCCTGTCAAAAAAACCGCTTTATTTGACGATTCTACGCAATCCGATCGATCGCACCATTTCGCTCTACAACTTTCTCAAACGCGCCAAAGAAAAAGGCGAACCCGAATACAACGAATTCACCAAGCTGCTGCGCGATGCTACCGATCACGGTTTAGAAGGGTTCATGGCAAATCCGCATCCGATCGTCAAGATGCGAATCTCTAATCCCCAAACGCGCCTGTTGGGAATTGAACCACAGGGCGATCGATCGGATGCGGAAGTATTGGCGATCGCCAAAGCCAATTTAGAAAAGTTTATCTTTGTGGGATTAACCGAACGCTTCCAAGATTCCGTTTTTCTTTTGTTCTATATTTTCGGCTGGTATCCATCCACTTCTTACTCCAGCTTAAGAGTCGCCTCTAACAAATCAACGAAGCAGGATCTACCGCAGTCTGTTCTCGATGTGGTAATTGAAGCGAATCAGCTTGATTTAGCGCTCTATGATTATGCTGAAAAGTTGTTTTGCAATCGCTTTTCGCAAATGCTTGCTGCACTTAGCCAAAAATACGATCAATCTGTTTCTAAAGATGCACCACTGATTTTTAATCTGCTAGAAAAACACTATGAGCAGCGATATGCAGAGCAGAAAATTCCCAGAATAGATTCGATCGATTTTGATTTTCGTCAAGCCATTTCCGGCAGCGGATGGCATCACCGCAACGGACGCTTCAAGGGACTGAAGGGCAATACAGCCGTTCGTTGGACAGGTTCAACGACCGAATCAACTCTAGATTTTCCGCTCGCAACCGAAGCGAATTTGTCAATTAAACTGCGAATTACTGATGCGGCATCACCTGAAGTTTTGGCGAGTCTAAAGCTATTTGTCAACGATCGATCGATTCCCCTGCAAAAACTCAGTCAGCAAGGCAAAATTACCGTTTGGCAAGGCAAAATTCCGCAGGCTGCTTTGCAAAGCGAAAAACCATTTACGCGCCTAAAATTTACGGTCGATCGCACCTTGCCGTTAAACGAAGTCAAGCGCAGCAGTTCCGATTCGCGACAGGTTGGCATCGCGCTGCATCGTATTCAAATTCAGCCTGTGAATCGATCGCCTCAAGATCCAAACTATCTCTACCTGCTGTTTCCGCTGGATGAACCAAATTGGGTCGAAGCTGATCGATTCCTAGCTGCTCACATTCAGCCCCATGAAACGATTGTTGCACCGAACGAATTCTATGAGAAATATCCGCAGCAAATTCAGTTCTACAGTGGTGATCTGCACCTCCAAGCGCAGTGGATTGTCATTCACAAAGGACAGCGAAAATCGATCGATCCAAACTTTTTACGGCAAACGTTGAATCCGGTTTTTGCAAATGAGGTGTTTGTGATTTTCACGACGCGATCGAATGTGCCCGTTCTAAAGCAGTCGCCTCATATTCCCGCAGATTTGCGAATGCCAGAGCGATCGCCATTCGCCAAAATTCAGCAAAAAATCAAGACTTTCTGGAAATAGCTAGGGTTCGATCGCAACCTTGATGACGCGCCGATTTCTCATGTCTTGAAACACCTGCTCTAGGTCGATGAGCGATCGCGATTCGCTAATCAAAAGCTCGAACGGTAAAACGCGACTGGCTAACAGTTCTAATGCCGATCGAACGAACTGCGGCGTATTGTGAAACACGCCTTTCAACGTCAATTCACTGTAGTGAAGCGGCTCAGTATTGACGGTAATCGTTGTGTTGCGTGGACAGCCACCGAACAAATTTACCGTTCCGCCCGGACGCGCACAGGCGATCGCCTGCTCCCACACGCTCGGCACACCCGTCGCCTCGATCACCACATCCGCGCCCCAGCCGTCCGTTAGCTCCTTCACCAAACTCGGAACATCTGCAACCTGCCGGTAGTTGAACGTTTGAGCCGCTCCGAATTTCTGCGCGATCGCCAAGCGTCCGTCATTGCCGCCAAACGCGATCACCTGCGCTTCTTGCTGCGCCAACGCGCCCACGAACGTCAAGCCGATTGCGCCATCTCCCAATACGACCACGCGATCGTTTGGCTTCACGTTCGATCGCGCCACGCCATGCAAAACGCAGGCCAGCGGCTCGGTCATTGCGGCGACGGCATCCGGCAAATCTGAGGGAATGGGTAGTAGATTATGCTGGACGATCGCAGCCGGAATCTTGAGATACTGAGCAAATGTGCCGTTGTTAAAAATTAAGTTTGTGCAGAGGGAGAACTCCTGCCGCTGACAGAAAAAACAGTCGAAGCAGGGGGCAGAATTGTTGGCAACGACGCGATCGCCCACGCGCCAGCCGCGCACCCCTGACCCGATCGCGACAATTTGCCCCGCTGCCTCATGCCCAAACAGCGTCGGCAAACTCAGCATTTTGGCGTGACCGCCGCGCCGCCAAACTTTCAAGTCTGTGCCGCAGGTGGTTGCCGCTGTCACCTGCAAAACGATCTCTCCGGCTGCGGGAGTCGGGTCGGGGACGGTTTCGAGGCGGAGGTCTTCTTGGCCGTAGAGGAGGGCTGCTAGCACGAGGCACGATCGAGAAACAACGTTTCGATCGTATCTGTTCTGTGGAGCTAAAAAATCAAGCTCAAACAGGTCAAACCCGCTTCCGCTTTGGCAAATTCTGAGATGTCTACGGCTTCCACGCTGTAGCCGATCGATCGCACCTGCTCGATCGTTTGGGGAAATCCGGCCTGCATCAAAATCGTTTCACCAATTCGCAATGTATTCGCAATAGCTACTGTGCTGTTTTAAGGCGAGGTCGTAGTTGATTGGCTGGCGATCGAGATAGGTAATTTCGCAGTTTATTAAGCTGGAAGTGGGCGATCGAGTGATTGCAGTCAACATTTGATTTTTGCCTAAACTTCTTTTGATAACAATCTTGCTTTTTTAATTTTCTTGCATCTTTTTGAAGAACTGATTAACTGATTGTGGTTTAAAAATCGATCGCAAGTTAGATTATTCTCGATTTTTCGAGCCAGTGGAGGAGGGGCAACGCCCCTAGCCTCCAAACCTCCAACCCCAGCAGGGAGAGTCCTCCCATGCACCCTACGCAAGGGCGTACTCGCGGGTGTCAATATGGCGCTTCGCATTGGCTTTCCCGCCGCGTCCCTCGTGTTGGCTTCGCTACAAACTATTGCCCTGCACGATATGCTTCACGGTCATTAGGGTTTCCAGGCTGATGATGCCGCGACGGTGGCCTTTTTGGTTGGACATGCCCAGCGCGATCGGACTGCCGCGCTTCGGATTGCGGCAAAAGCGCGGGGAAGCGTTGATGTAGGTGGTGGCGCTGGTGATGCCCATCGCGAACTGGCGACTTTCGGAATAGGATTCGGTGGCGATGCAGTCGGCGTGGCCGCTGCTGTGGCTGTTGATCCAGTGGATGGCAGAATCTAGGCCATCGACGACTTTGAAGCAAATCGATCGATCAAGTCCCGCTCGTCGCCACTCCGTCATGTCAACCAAATTGAGATGCGGAAATTCTTCGACCAAATCGGCATCGCCGCGTAGCGTAAAGCCTTTTTCCTTCAGGTGATTCCACAGCAAGGTGAGGGAAGAAAAGTTGTGATAGCGGCTGATAATCACTTTTTCGATCGCATTGACCGGATCAGGTTCGCTGGCGTGGCTGTCTAAAATCATGTTGCGGACGGTTTCGACGCTGGCCGAAGGCGACCAGTACAGATAGCAGTTGCCGATCGCCGTTTTCAAAACTGGAGCGGTTGCCTGGCGAATTACCTGCTGGACGAGGCTCGATCGGCCATAGGGGATTAGCAAATTCACGTAGCGGTCTTGCACCACGAGTTCGCGAATTAGATCGCCTTGATCCGAGGGCAGCAGATGCACGCAGTTGGGCAGTCCGGCGTCTTCGATCGCCTGCTGAAGCGTTTGCGCGATCGCCTGATTCGAGTGACTCGCTTCGGTTCCGCCTTTGAGAATCAAGCTGTTTCCCGTGCGGATGCACATGCCCGCTGCGATCGCGCCGAGTTCCGGAAATGCCTCGAAGATCAAGGCAATCACGCCCAGCGGCATCAGTTGCGAGTAGGTTTGGCACTGCTCGACCTGATAGGGCGTGTTCAGCACTTGCTGGAGCGGATCAGACAGCTCCGAAAGTCGCTGAAGCAGGCGGGCGGCGGCTTGCAACCGTTCGGGAGTCAGCTTCAGCCAGTCCAGCACCAGTTCCGGCACGGCCATCTCGCGACTCGCTTCCAAATCGAGCGTGTTGGCTTCGAGGATGGCGTCCTGCTGGTCGTGCAGCGCTTCAGCCATCATTTGCAGAACGCGGCTGCGATCGGTTCCTTTGCAGGCGGCTAGTTGCACAGAAGCGTGATGAGCAGCTTGAACGGTGTTGAGCAGCCATGAGGCCGGAAATCCAGTGTCCATCACGATCGCCGACAGGCGAGCCAAAGCATAAACGCCAGCATCACCGACAGAATCAGCGCAGCGACGACGCGGAAGGTGAGGTTGCTGCTGAGCGGCGACTGCAACATTGTGATCAGCAGCAGAAACACGAGGCCGATTAAAATCACCAGCGTCAGCGGCAAATAGCCTCGACTCAGGTTGGGATGCACCATCACCCACTGATGGCCTGTCCATCGCCATGCGCGTTTATACGGATAGTGGGTGGATAGCTGCTCGATCGCCTGCCCGCTCTCTTGCACAACAAAGATTTGCTGACAGCGGTTACAGCCGAACGCTTCGGTCAGCGCGATCGGAACGAGGCGACCCCGACGGCGGCAGGGGCAGGGGTAATCGCCATTTAAGTCGATCTTGTGAGGTTTTTGAGGGTGCACAAGCAGCGGCAAAAAGATGAATGGATGCTGAGAATCAGGCAGAATCCCCACACAAGGCGGCGCTTCGATGCGGCCAAAACGCCAGGTGGATACCCCAAAAATAGCGATTATTTCCGAGTCTGGTCAGTCGAATTTTAACATTCTTCAATCTTGGCTGGCGACTGGTGAAGCATCTGGATAAGATGAGCTTTTCCCTCGTCTTATCCAGCAAAAAACAGGGTGAAGCTTTCGCCACACCCTGAACCATTCAACAGAAGCTTTCAGCGCCGAACTATTCAGACGCTGCTGCTCGTGCCGCCGCTGCTTCGTCGGGATGAATGCCCAAGCGCGTCAGGTTGATGCGTCCGCGTCCGTCGATTTCGCGCACCTTGACGATTACCTCGTCACCGACGGCCACTTCGTCTTCCACCTTACCAACGCGATAGTCGGCAAGCTGCGAAATGTGAATCATGCCTTCCTTGCCCGGCAGGAATTCGACAAACGCGCCGATCGGAATGATCCGCGTCACCTTGCCTGCAAACACATCGCCGACTCCAAGCCTGCGCGTCATGCCCAAGATGATGGCGCGGGCTTGCTTGGCCTTTTCGCCTTCGATCGCCGAGATCGTCACCGTGCCATCGTCTTCGATATCGACTTTGGCTCCGGTTTGCTCGGTGATGCCCTTGATGTTCTTTCCACCGGGACCGATCACCATGCCGATGAATTCCGGGTCAATCTTGATGGTGAGCAGGCGCGGAGCGTGGGGCGAAAGATCTTCACGGGGCTTGTCGATCGCTTCCAGCATTTTTTCCAAAATGTGGATGCGGGCAGGCTTGGCTTGGCGAATGGCATCGGCAATCACGGCGATCGGTAAGCCGTTCAGCTTCATGTCCATTTGCAGGGCGGTGATGCCGTCCGCAGTTCCGGCGACCTTGAAGTCCATATCGCCCAGGAAGTCTTCGATGCCCTGAATATCCGTGAGAATACGAACTTCATCGCCTTCTTTGATCAATCCCATTGCCGCACCGCTGACGGGCTTGGTGATTGGGACGCCTGCATCCATCAGGGCAAGGGTTGAGCCGCAAACCGAACCCATTGAGGTGGAGCCGTTGGAAGAAAGGACTTCCGAGACGACGCGCAGAACGTAGGGAAACTGTTCTTTCGGCGGCAAAACGGGCACGATCGCACGTTCGGCCAAAGCGCCGTGACCGATTTCGCGACGACCGGGCGATCGCATCGGCTTGGTTTCTCCGACCGAGTAGGGCGGGAAGTTGTAGTGGTGCATGTAGCGCTTTTGCTCGTCGGGATGGAGGTCGTCCATTTCCTGCGCGTCTCCGGGCGTTCCCAAAGTGGCGATCGACAGCACCTGCGTCAGCCCGCGCTGAAACAAGCCGTTGCCGTGAACGCGATTGGGCAACACTCCGGTTCGGCACGAGATCGGGCGGACTTCATCGAGCTTGCGACCATCAACGCGCACGCCATCATTGAGGATCTGCTGGCGCATCATTTTTTTGGTCAAGCTTTTGAACGTGTTGCCAAAGGCTTTGGAGTCGGCAGCGATCGCGACGCGCACCGCATCTTCTTCCGGCAGTTCGGCAATCGCGGCGTTCACCGATTCTTTCACTTCGTCCAAAGCGGCATCGCGCTCGGTTTTGCTGTACTCGAAGTGGTGAAGAATTTCGCGGATCGATTCTTTGGCGCGATCGCTAATGAAGTTCTCCAGCGTCGAATCGGTTTCGGGCGGCGTGATTTGCGGACGCTCGATGCCGAGTTCGGCCAGCAGATCAAGCTGCGCCTGAATCAGATCGCGCACGACTTCGTAGCCAAAATCGATCGCTTCAATAATGTCTTGTTCCGGAAGCTGATTGGCTCCGGCTTCGACCATGATCACGCCTTCGGGCGATCCGGCCACGACCAAATCAAGATCTCCGGCTTCAATTTCCTGGTAGGTCGGGTTGATGATGAAGTCGTCGCCAATCAAGCCGACGCGCACAGCGGCCATTGGGCCATTAAACGGAATTCCCGCGAGGAGCGTGGCGATCGATGCACCCGTCACAGCCAACACGTCTGGCGGCACGCGCTCATCAAGCGACATGGTCGTGGCGACAATTTGCAGATCGTCGCGCAGCCAGGATGGAAATAGAGGGCGCATCGGGCGATCGATCAAACGTCCGGTCAAAATCGCTTTTTCGGGCGGGCGACCTTCACGCCGTAAAAATCCGCCGGGAATGCGTCCGGCGGCATACAGTCGTTCTTCGTAGTCAACCGTTAGCGGCAAAAAGTCGATGCCTTCTCTGGCGTTGTTGCGCGTCGCCGTCACCAAAACCGCTGTTTCTTCCGACTGCACCAACACCGAACCGCCTGCTTGCGGTGCAAGCAAGCCTACTTTAAGTCGAATATCCCGTCCATCAAAGGATATTGACTTGTCTACTTCACTCACCATGTAGCGGGTTTTCCTTTCTTTCTTCTTCTCTTTCTTCTGCGATCGTAGCACTGATACACTTGTGCTGACTTGTTTTCAGGCGTTTCTAAGCAAAAAGCGATCGCTCAATCGCCCCCGTTTTTCCACACTCACAATTGTCAAATCACTCACAGGAATCAAAATTGAAGCTCTGCTTATTTTGTTAAGAAACTCTTAAATTTAAGTCAGTCTTTAGGTTTTCTCAAGATTATTCGATCGCGACTCCAAACAGCGATAGAGCATACAGGCATCCACATGGCGATCGCCTTCTAGCCGCACTGCATTTGGAATGCGACCGATCGCGGTAAACCCCAATGATTCCCACAGCTTCAAAGACGCTGTATTGCTGGCAAACACCAAGTTAAACATTACGGCTGTGTAGCTGCGCGTCGGCGCGATCGCCAGCATCGCTTCGCCCATGAATCGCCCAATTCCCAGACCCCTAGCGGCAGGTTGTACAATAAAGCCAGCGTTGCAGATATGACTGCACCGACCTGGGAAATTTGGCTTGAGATAGAAAGCACCCAGAATTTCACCTGTCATGCTTTGCGATCGATCCGATGCTTCCACTTTCCGCACCACAAACGCATCTTGAACTAGCCAATATGCAGCAAATTCCGCTTCACTTAGCGGCTGCAAGTGTGGATATGTTTGCCCTTCCATTACTACAGTATTCAAGAGCGACCTGACGATTTCACGTTCAGAGGGCAGCATCTCGTCTAGTGCGATCGTCATGCCATTCTTTAGTGTCTTGAAAACGGGTAACTGCATCGTGGATTTACTTGGTTGCTTTTGCGATCGCCACTAAACCACTGCACTTGCACACAGCAAATTTCATCTTGCAGCAGACTGTAGAACTCCCTTACGCGCATGGCAATTTTACACGGTAGTTGGTGCGTTGAGCCGTCGCAGGCGCAAAACCAAGCGCAGCTTGGACACGGTTTTTTCATCTGGGGCGAAACCTGGCGACGCATCGACTCGCCGCCCGTCACTCCTGGAGAAAATCATCCGTATGCGCTGACCGCAGACGAACTTGTCGCGTTTTTGCGTCCGCTCCACCAAACGCAGCAGATGCACTGGCCGCTGGCGATCGGGCTGGAAGAACCCAAGCGCACCCGCAAAGCCACTGCCACGATTGAAAAATCCCCGATTGTGGCAGAACGCTGGCAAGCGCAAATCTACTGGCAACCGACTTACGAACTGCGCTCGATCGGCTGGCTGCCACAGCTATCGGCCACTGCCGCGATCGAGCCACCCAGCGATCAAATTTCGCTTCAGCCTTGGCGCGTCGAAGGATTTTTTCTCAAGCCCCTTGAAGCGATCGCGCTGTTGAACTCGCTGCCCTTAAGTTCTGTCACCGAGGGCGAACCGTTTTGGGGAAGCGATTTGCGCTTCTGGTCGCACATTGCCCGCTGGCATCTCGACTTGCAGGCGCGATCGAAATTTCTGCCGATGCTTAAAGAAGGCGACGCCGTGCAAACCACTTGGCAAGCCTTAATCGACAGTGCAGACGACCAAGCAAGATTAGAGCAGTTTGCTCGCCACATGCCGCCTGCCTGCCGCACCTACGCTTCATCTGCGGATGAGTTTGTGATGGCGCGATCGCTTTTGCTTGACTTCCTCAACTGCCTCACCGATGCCCAAGTCAAAGCAGTTGCGGCCACTGTCCCCGTCCCAACCGCCAAATTTCCGAAAGAAATTGCCCTGCGTGAATGGCTGCAAAGTCTGGGAACAGATGCGGTGGCGACAGAAAGTGGCAAGATCGATCGCCTCCGCTCAAGCTGGACAAGCTGGACGGCTCCCATTCAGTCACAGCTCAACCAGCAGATCGCGTTATTTCGCACGTGTTTCTACCTTCAGCCGCCGCCCGCAGACGGTCAAAACTGGATACTGGAATATTTTCTGCAAGCGACGCACGACCCGGATTTTCTGGTGAGCGCTCGCACCATCTGGCAAAATCCGGTCGATCGCTTCACGTATATGGGGCGATCGATCGAGCATCCGCAAGAAACCTTACTCGCCGGACTTGGCCTCGCCTCGCGCCTCTATCCGGTGATCGAGCCGAGCCTGCAAGTTTCGCAGCCGCAGTCTTGCCAGCTTAATCCGAGTTTGGTGTATGACTTCATCAAAACGATCGCTTGGCGCTTAAAAGACAGTGGTTTCGGCGTAGTTCTGCCCCCCGGACTCTCGCCGGAACAAGGCTGGGCAAGCCGCTTAGGGCTGAGCGTCCGTGCCGAGCCACCTTCAGGCAAACAGCGATTGGGACTGCAAAGCCTGTTGAATTTCCGCTGGGAACTGACGATCGGCGGCCAGCGCTTGTCAAAAAGCGAGTTCGATCGCCTCGTTGCCCAAAATACGCCGCTGGTGCAGGTAAACGGTGAATGGGTAGAGTTGCGATCGCAAGATGTCCGCGCCGCGCAAGCCTTTTTCACCAGCCGCAAAGACCAGCTTTCGCTGTCGCTGGAAGATGCCTTGCGGATGAGTACCGGAGATACGCAGACGATCGAAAAATTGCCGGTCGTTCACTTTGAAGCATCCGGTTCCTTGGAAGAATTGATTCAGGCGCTCACAACTGGCAATCAATCGATCGAGACAATCCCCGTCCCCAAAAATCTCCGGGGTCAACTGCGACCCTATCAGCTTCGGGGTGCTTCCTGGCTGGCCTTTCTGGAACGCTGGGGCTTGGGCGCATGTCTCGCGGACGATATGGGCTTGGGGAAATCCGTGCAGTTCATCACACTAATGCTGCATTTGCAAGAGCAAGGCGCATTGGAGCAACCGATCTTGCTGGTTTGTCCAACTTCCGTTTTGGGCAACTGGGAGCGCGAGGTGAAGCGGTTTGCGCCGAGCCTCAAAGTGCTGGTGCATCACGGCGACAAGCGATCGCAGGGCAAAGCCTTCGCCAAAGCCGCCAAAGCACATCATCTGGTCGTGACGAGCTACGCGCTTACCTATCGAGACAGCAAAGATTTTGAGAGCGTCAACTGGCAAGGCGTCGTTCTCGATGAAGCGCAGAACATCAAAAATTCCGAGTCGAAGCAGTCTCAGGCCGTCCGGCAGCTTCAGCCACAGTTTCGCATCGCCCTGACCGGAACGCCCGTCGAAAACCGCTTGTCGGAACTCTGGTCAATTCTGGATTTTCTCAATCCGGGCTATCTAGGACCGCGCAATTTCTTTCAGCGTCGGTTCGCCATTCCGATCGAGCGATACGGCGATACGGCTTCCTTACAAACGCTGCGATCGCTCGTCCAGCCCTTCATTTTGCGGCGACTCAAAACCGATCGATCGATCATTCAAGATTTGCCGGACAAGCAGGAAATGTCGGTCTTTTGCGGACTTTCCACCGAGCAGGCTGCGCTGTATCAGGCTGCGGTCGATCGATCCTTGCGCGAAATCGAATCGGCAGAAGGCATTCAGCGACACGGCATGATTTTGGCTCTACTCGTCAAGCTGAAGCAAATTTGCAACCATCCGGCTTTGAATGGGGAATCGGCGGCGATCGATGCCGATTTTGCCAAACAGTCTGGCAAGCTTCAGCGCTTAACCGAAATGCTCGAAGAACTCTTGTCCGAAGGCGACACTGCACCCGGAGCTTTGCGCGATCGCGCCTTGATCTTCACCCAGTTTGCCGAATGGGGAAAACTGCTCAAACCTTTTCTAGAGCAGCAGTTTGGCCGCGAAGTGCTATTTCTGTACGGCGGCACGTCGAAAAAGCAGCGTGAAGAAATGATCGATCGCTTCCAAAACGATCCACAGGGGCCAAGAATTTTTATTCTCTCGCTGAAAGCGGGCGGCGTTGGCCTCAACCTGACTCGTGCAAATCACGTCTTTCACTTCGATCGCTGGTGGAATCCGGCGGTGGAAAATCAAGCGACCGATCGCGTTTTTCGCATCGGCCAAACGCGCAATGTACAGGTACACAAATTCGTTTGCACAGGCACTCTTGAAGAGCGCATTCATGAACTAATCGAAAGCAAAAAAGCGCTGTCTGAACAAATTGTCGGCACGGGCGAAAGCTGGCTGACCGACTTTGACACTGAGCAACTGCGTGACTTGCTGCTGCTCGATCGAACTGCCGTCATTGATGACTGAAGATGACCAACTACGACACACAACCAAATCGCGAATGGTGGGCACAGCGCTGGGTCGATGTCCTCGAATCGTTTGGCTGGCGACGCAGGCTGGAACGCGCCCGCAACTATGCGCGGCAGGGGAATGTTCTCAACATCGAGTACAAAGGTGAAAAGGTGTCGGCATTGGTGCAGGGAACTGCGCCAGAGCCTTATAAAGTGTCTTTGTCGCTCGATCGATTCAGCGATGAGCAGTGGCAATATGTGATCGAATCGCTCTCAGAGCGGGCGATTTTTTCCGCCAAACTGTTAGCGGGAGAAATGCCGCAGAACATCGAAGAAGTATTTACGGCAAATGGATTAAGTTTGTTTCCGTTTACGAAATTTGATATTCACAGCAAATGTTCGTGCCCCGATCCGGCGAATCCCTGTAAACATATCGGCGCGGTTTATTATCTGCTGGGCGATCGCTTCAGCGAAGATCCGTTTGTTCTATTTCAACTGCGCGGTCGCAGCAAAGAGCAAATCATCAATGAACTGCGGCAGCTTAGAAGCGCGAATCCTGACGAGCAAACGGCAACAGCCGAGCCGGAACAGGTTTCCGATGCGATCGATCTGCACGAGTTTTGGCAGTATGACGAGCAGCTTGAATCGTCGCTGGTCGTGATTGCGCCGCCAAGTACCGAAACCGTGCTGGATGTGCTGGGCAATTTTCCGATTAAGCCGGATTCGCCTTTGAATTTGGCCGCTTCGCAAGCAGTGATGGACTATTTGCGCTCGATCACTTTGCAAGCGAGTCAGCAGGCTGTGATCGCCGCCATGTCTACCGGACAATCTCCGGGTCAGTCGTAGGCATCGCCCCGCCCATCGCACTTTGGGTTGGCGAAACCGTAACAATGCGATCGCGTCCGGCAGCTTTGGCCGCATACAGCGCTTGGTCAGCCGCTTGGAGCAGGGCGATCGGTTGCAGCGTCGGCTGAGGAATCAAGCAGGCCACACCCGTGCTGAGGCTGACATAGCCGCCATCCGTTTGAGCGTGAGGAATTGCTAAAGCGCGAATTTGCTGGCGGATTCGTTCTGCGACTCGCGCGGCTCCCGCCAAATTGGTGTTTGGCAGCACGATCGCAAATTCTTCGCCGCCATAGCGAGCCGCCAGATCCGCAGGCCGCATCAGGCTCGATTGCAGCACTCCGGCAACCTGCTGGAGGCAAGCATCTCCAGCTTGATGTCCGTAGGTGTCGTTGTAGCGCTTGAAAAAATCGATGTCTGCCAAAATCAGCGAGAGCGGTAGCTGCTTGCGCGTCAGTCGCCGCCATTCCCAGTTGAGGCGATCGTCAAAGATGCGGCGGTTCGCCAGATTTGTCAAACTGTCGATCGCGGCGAGTTTGGCAAGCGCAGCATTCGCAGATTCGAGTTCCTGATTGGTTTGGGCAAGCGCAGCGTTCATTGCTTCAAGCTGGCGGTGAAGCTGCACCTGTTGCAGCAAACGGCGGATGCGCTGATGCAGCACAGGCCAGTGAATGGGCTTGGTGATGAAATCGATCGCTCCTGCCGCAAATGCGCGATCGACTGAGGTGGTATCTTCCAACCCTGTAATCATCAAAATTGGCGCAGGATGAGCGATTGGCAGTGCCAAAAGCTGCGAACAGCAGGTAAAGCCATCCATAATCGGCATGACGGCATCGAGCAGCACGATGTCTGGCAGCAGGCGAATATAAGCTTCGATTCCAGCCTGACCGTCGATCGCTTCCTCAACTCGATATCCTGCCGCTTCGAGGTAAGTTCGCAACTGAAGCCGCATCGAAGCTTGGTCTTCGATCAGCAAAATTAAAGGGACATCAGGCGATTGCAAGTCGTTCATTGCTGTCTAGTAAAAGAGAGCGCATCACGAACGGTTGCTCAGTTCGCGAAAAGGTGCGATCGCAAATTTAACTTTGCTTGCAGCGCTACTCTTTCAGATTGCCCACTTGGTCGATCGCGCCTTCCACTTTTGGTCGGTCTTCCAATTTGGACGGATCTTCGGATTTGGACAGATCTTCGGATTTGGGCGGGTCTTCGGAAACTGGAGGCGGCGCGATCGCTTCCAGTTTCGCCTTAACGCGCCGGATCGGAAGATTGGCGATTAAAGCAGTCATGCGCTGATCGTTTTCTAGCGAGAATTCTGTGCCTTCCGCATCGATTTCCACATAGCGCGAGACGACTTCAAGAATTTCCTGACGCATCTTTTCGACCATTTCTGGAGTGAGGTCGGCGCGATCGTGTGCTAGGACGAATTGCAGCCGCTCTTTGACTTTGGCGCGGCTGGTGGCCTCGGTATGGCGAGGAAAAAGTCGTTCTAGCAGTTCGGAAATCATAGCGTTGCTCTCAAGTCATCTCACAATAGCGAAATTTCGATCGACTCTCCATCCGTCCAACAGTGAGTTCATCTTGTTCCCCTACTTGCGGGGTGAACCGCGAAACATCCGGCGAAGGCGCGAAAACAAATCTTCTGGTGCAGGCGACAAATCGATGAACGGCACTTTTTCGCCTTCCAGTCGGCGGGCAATGTTGCCAAACGCCTCGCCCGCTTGCGATCCGGCAGGAGCCAGAACCAAAGGTTCACCGCGATTGGTCGAAACAATCACGCGCTCATCGTCGGGAACCACGCCAATCAGCGGAATCGCCAAAATTTCCTGCACATCTTTCACCGACATCATTTTTTCATCTTCAACCATGCGCGGTCGAAGTCGATTGACGATCAAGCTCATGGTTTTGATGCCGTTGGCTTCCAGCAGGCCGACAATGCGATCGGCATCGCGCACAGCCGCAATCTCCGGTGTCGTCACGATCAGCGCTTCTTGAGCGGCAATCATCGCATTTTGAAAGCCCGTCTCAATTCCGGCTGGACTATCGATTAAAACAAAATCGTAAGTCGGCGCAAGCGTTGTGACGAGCTGCTTCATCTGTTCGGGCGTGACGGCATCTTTGGTGCGATTTTGTGCAGCAGGCAGCAGCGACAAATTCGGCTGTCGCTTATCTTTCACCAAGGCTTGCTCTAGGCGGCATTCGCCCGCGAGCACTTCGACAGCCGTGTAGACGATGCGATTTTCCAGACCGAGCAGCAAATCTAAATTCCGCAAGCCAAAGTCCGCATCGATCACAACCACGCTGCGGCCACGCTGAGCCAGCGCCATGCCTAAATTCGCGGTGGTCGTGGTTTTGCCGACGCCGCCTTTGCCGGAGGTAACAACGATGATGCGACTCATGGCTAGGGATTACAGATGAACAACTTTACAGGTCAACAGCCGAGACAGGTCAACAGCCGAAAAACTAGGAGCGAAGTTTGTGGAAATCAACCACTTTGGCGATGCGAATCCCTTCAGGCGTAACGTAAGCCACTTCTGGCACATACTGCTGCGGCGGCTTTTCGGGAGCGCGAGCAACGGCATCAGCAATGCGAAGCTGAGTTGGCTCCATGCGAAGTGCAGCAATGTAGCAGCGCGAGTTTCCGGCTGCGCCTGCCTGAACGACGCCACGCAGATTGCCCCAAACTAGCACATCTCCATCGGCAATCACGGCGCTACCCGGATTCACGTCGCCCAAAATGACGACCGTGCCGGGATGCCGCACTTCCATGCCCGATCGCACCGTCGTTTGAATATACAGCGGTTCGGCTAGAGCTTGCCCTGTTTCGGCTGGCTGATTCAGATGCGCCAGCGGTGAATGCTGCTCGACCGAAAAGCCGCCCGTTGCAGCGGCAACTGCGGTTTGGCGGCGGCTGGTGTAGATGCGCTTGAGCTGAAGCTGATATTCCGCGAGAGCATCCGAAATCGCCTGAAGCTGACGGGAATCGAGCAGGCGATCGCGAGCAATCAAATGAACGGCGGTGTTCGGCTGCCAGAAGCGATCGCCGCCGCTGAGTCGCTGCCGAAACTGCATCCACAAGTCTGACCAGCCCATTGAACTGCTCACTTCGGTTTCAGCGGGCAGCAGCAGCAGCAGCCGTCCGCCTTCGCTTTTGAGGCGAATTTGCAAATTCGGGTTTCCCTCTGGAGTCGGGGAAATTGCTGATATCGGTGTGGGAACAGAAGAATCAGAATTCATGCACAGAGGGTTGACTTAATGGGCGCGAAGTCAACTAAACATCTTATCTCGACTTGTCGCCAAATCTTGCCGCATTTGCGACGGTCGGTTCACCCACAATTTTGCGTCTGGAAAGCCTGTGTCGATTCGCAAGCGATCGCATGGCTGCGGTGAAGTTCAAGGAAGGGCGATCGCAACCCAAATTAGAAGCAACCAACACTACAAAGTAGCGTTGAGGCAGGTTAACGACTAGGCTTCGCGCTTCGATACTCGGATTATGGCTAGTTATCTTCAAAACAAAATCGGTAATACAGGCAGCCTAAATAGGATGTGAACAAATGGTAGGCTGAGGGTGTGCCTCAAACTCTACCCTCTCAGACAATGGAAACGCTCGAACAGTTTATTCAAAGTAACCCACATA
>NZ_JACJPO010000056.1 GCF_014696105.1 Microcoleus sp. FACHB-1515 | reverse complement strand
GATCTTCCAGGCTGGCAAAATGGTTGAGAATGGTCGGAGCAATCGTCAATTCATCCATGACATGGAGCAGATTTAGCGTAAGCCTGCATCCTACCCCAATTACTCCAACCTCAATTTAGATGCGTTTGCCCTGAAGCAGAGCAATTGCAGCAGATGCGATTGGCCGCTTTGCGTGCAGATATTGGAGCCGCCCTGACCGAAGCGGAATCGCTACACGACATGCTGCAACGCTGCGCGATCGCGCTGCATGAACACCTCGGTGCATCTTTGGCTCGAATTTGGATGCTGGACGAATCAGAACGGGTGCTCACTCTGCAAGCCAACGCCGGAACATCCACCTCTGTCAACCTCAACCATCGCCGTGTTTCAGTGGGTCAATACAAAGTCGGCTGGATTGCTCAACACCGACAGCCATACTTGACCAATCAGGTTGTCACCGATCCGCGCACCAGCGATCGCGAGTGGGCAAAACGAGAAGGAATTGTTGCCTTTGCAGGCTATCCTTTGACCATCAAAAATCGACTTTTGGGCGTGATGGCAATCTTTTCCACTCAGCCTATAACTGAGCAATCTCTGCGGGAAATGGCCGCGATCGCCAGCGCCGTTGCAGTCGGCATCGATCGAAAAGTCGCGGCAGAAGTGCTGTGGCAAACCGCCGAACGAGAGCGAACCGTTGCCCTCATCTTGCGCCGGATGCGTGAAACGCTAAACTTGGAAACGATTTTTCACACGACCACTTCGGAACTGCGGCAGGCGATTGAGTGCGATCGCGTCTTGGTCTATCAGTTCGATGCGAATTGGAGCGGGCAAGTTGTAGCTGAATCAGTCGGCGATCGCTGGACTCCCATGATTCCCCTGCCCCTGAACAATTCAGAACTGGATCAGGTAGTCGATCGAGCGAACTGCATTGTCAAACAGCTTGACGACACAGAAGTACTGATTCGAGATACTTATTTGCAGGAAAATCAAGGCGGGCTGTATCGCCAGAAATCAAACTATTGCTGTGTCACCGATATTTATCAGCAAGGATTTGATCACTGCTACTTAGAATTATTAGAAGCTCTGCAAGCTAGAGCCTACATTATTGTTCCAATCTTCTGCGGCAATCAGCTATGGGGATTACTTGCCACCTATCAAAATGCCCGACCTCGGCAATGGCAGCTTGCCGAAATTCAAATGGTGTCCCAAATTGGCAATCAGCTTGGAGTTGCCGTCCAGCAAGTAGAACTGTTTGTGCAAACGCAACACCAAGCCGCAGAATTGCAGCAGGCGAAAGAAGCAGCGGACTTTGCGAACCGAGCCAAAAGCGAGTTTCTTGCTAACATGAGCCACGAACTTCGTACCCCACTCAACGCGATTTTGGGCTTTACTCAGTTGATGCAGCAAGATTCATCTTTAAGCGCAGAGCATCAGCGATCGGTCAAGATCGTCAGTCAAAGCGGTGAGCATCTGTTGGGACTGATCAACGATGTGTTGGAAATGTCCAAAATTGAAGCGGGACAAGTCACCCTCAACAAAACCGATTGTGACCTGCATAAGCTGCTGCACAGCCTAGAAGATATGTTGCAGCTTAAAGCGCGATCGAAAGGATTACATCTCCAATTCGATTGGGATGCAACCACACCGCAACTGGTTAAAACAGATGAAAACAAATTGCGACAGGTGTTGATTAACCTGTTAGGAAATGCGGTCAAATTCACGCAAGAAGGCAGTGTAACGCTGCGGCTGAAAGTAGAAACCTCAGATTCGGCTTTCTGCTTATTGAGCTTTGAAGTTGAAGATACCGGAGTCGGAATTGCAGCCGACGAGTTAGGAGATTTGTTTGAAGCCTTTAAGCAAACTCGCTCTGGGCAGCAGTCGCAAGAAGGAACAGGTTTAGGATTGCGGATCAGCCAGCGATTTGTGCAGTTAATGGGTGGCAAAATTAGCGTGCGGAGCGAATTTGGAAAAGGCAGTTGTTTTGCTTTTCAAATTCCAGTTGAGCCGCCTGAAGCAGCATCCTTGAAAGCAACAACAAACGCTTTCCGAACTGCTCCTTTCGTTGAGTTTGCTCCTCGATCGATCGAGCACCGCATCTTGATTGTAGAAGACCATCCGGCTAACCGTTTACTATTAAATGCGCTTTTAGAGGACTGGGGATTTGAAATTCAAGAAGCTGAAGACGGACAAGCCGCGATCGAGCTTTGGCAGCAGTGGCAACCTCATTTGATTCTCATGGACATGCACATGCCAATTGTAAATGGCTATGAAGCAACTCGAAAAATTCGAGCTTTGGAGCAGCAATGCAAAGGGAATCAATCTTCCACAAAAATTATTGCCCTCACAGCTAGCGCCTTTGCAGAGCAGCGACAAGAAAGCATAGCAGCAGGCTGTGACGATTTCATCAGCAAACCTTTTCAGCAAGAAGAACTGCTGAAAGCGCTATTTCAGCATTTAGGAGTGTCAAACAGAGAAACTGTTGCAGAAAAATCAGCTTCTTGCCATCCTACAACCCCTCATCAGATTGATCGCATTGACCCAACCATCCTCGCCACAATGTCATCAGATTGGATTGCTCAGATGTGCTTTGCTGCCGCTCAAGGCAACGATACTGCTAGCCTCAACCTGATTGCCCAAATTCCCTCTGAACATCAAGCATCGATCGCAGCGCTCACTCATTTGGTTGAGAACTATCAGTTCGATTCTATTCTGGAACTCATTGAGCTAATTCGTGTTGAGACCAGGTAGAGCAGCCGAATAAACCATGAGACTCATTTTCTAGCCAAGCTCAACGAGTATGGATACCGAAACCACTGAATTTGAAGCAGACATTTTGATTGTTGATGACAAACTTGAAAATATTCGCCTTCTATCGGATTTCTTGTCCACACAACAATATCAAATTCGTAAAGCAATCAATGGCCGAGCAGCATTAACCGCTGTTAAGACGATTCCACCTGATTTGATTCTCCTGGATATTAATATGCCAGGAATAAGCGGCTATGAAGTTTGCGAACAACTCAAAAGCGATTCCAAAACAAGCTCGATTCCAGTCATTTTCTTGAGTGCGGGTGATGATTTAGCCAATAAAGTTCGAGCGTTTCAGGTAGGCGCTGTAGACTACATTACAAAACCGTTTCAACTTGAGGAAGTCTTGATTCGAGTTCAAACTCAACTCACGCTGTGCAAGCTTCAGCGATCGCTTGAAGAAAAAAATGCGAAGCTTAATCAAGCATTAGATAGTCTCAAAGCGGCTCAAATTGCTTTAGTTCAAAAAGAAAAGACGGCAACTCTAAGAAAAGTTGTGGCTGGAGTCGCGCATGAGATTAACAATCCCCTTAGCTTCATCGCCTGCAATATTGAACCCATACGCCAGTATAAAAATCAGCTACTCAATCTCATTTCGCTCTATCAGCAAAAGTTTCCAGAAGTCGATTCGGCGATCGCCAATCTTCAGAAGGAAATCGATTTAGATTTTCTTGCTTCAGACATTGATAAAATCACAAATTCAATGAAACATGGAACAGAACGCATCAGTACGGTCATTTTAGCTCTGCGGATTTTTACTCGTTTGGATGAATCAGATATCAAGCAAATCAATGTCCACGAATGCATCGATTCAATCTTAACTTTATTTCACCATCGGCTGAATTCCAACCATCGCAAATCGATCGAGATTCAGAAGGAGTTTGAAGAACTGCCGCTCATTACCTGCTATGCCGAGCAGTTTAATCAAGCAATCTTCAATCTTGTTTGTAACGCAATTGATGCAGTAGAAGTGAAGCTCGATCAAACTACCGATTCTTCTTATCATCCCCAAATTTCAATTCAGACTCAAGTTGTTAACAATCAACTAGCGGTCAAGATTAAGGATAACGGTATCGGGATCGCTGAAGAAAACCAACCTCGCTTATTTGAACCCTTCTTCACAACAAAATCGGCTGGGAATGGCATTGGATTGAGTCTGGCAACAAGCCAAAGAATCATTGAAGAAGTGCATGGTGGCAGTTTGACTTACAGTTCGATCGCTGATGTCGGAACCGAATTCACAATTCGATTGCCAATTCTTGAGATTTGATACGGCTATCGGGGATTTCATGGTTTGATATTCAATTGTGTCTACCTGCTTAGCAAATGAGATTTGTAAGCAATAGCTCACCATTGCTATCTTGAAGTGAAAGCAGATCAATGAATCGGCTTAGTAAAATAATTGCAGAGGCGATCGATGCCATCTAGAATGAGACGATTGCTAATTGGTGAATGGAGTTGGAAGCGGCTGATGCGATCGCTTTTATTCATCTATCTTTGCTTTGCGCTGTATGTTTATTTTCGAGCAGACAGCATGATTTTTCTGCCGCCGCCTGCAAGCTATCAAGATTCTCCAGAGATTATCAAGATTCCGGTAAGCGATCGCGAGCGAATTTCTGCCATTCATTTACCCAATTCTCAAGCGAAATATACGCTGCTCTACAGTCACGGCAATGCGGAAGATTTGGGTGATATTCGTTCGCTTTTAGAAGAATTGAATCGTTGGGGGTTCAACATTTTTGCATATGACTATCGCGGCTATGGAACGAGCGACGGCAGACCGAGCGAACGCAATGCTTATGTAGATGTTGAGGCGGCCTATGGTTATTTAACGCAACAGCTTCGGGTTCCGATCGATCGCGTCATTGCCTATGGTCGATCGGTCGGCGGTGGCCCTGCCGTTGATCTGGCAACTCGTCATGCGATCGCCGGATTAGTATTAGAAAATACTTTTACTTCGGCTTTTCGAGTGGTCGTTCCGTTTCCGCTACTTCCCTTTGATAAATTTCCCAATTTAAGCAAAATTGCGCGAGTCAAATCTCCAGTTTTAGTCATGCACGGAACAGACGATCGCACGATTCCGTTTAGTCACGGTCAACAGCTTTATGAAGCTGCTCCAGAGCCGAAGATGCACTTGTGGGTTGCAGGAGCCGGACACAACGACTTTACGATCGTGGCAGGCGATCGCCATCGCATTGCTTTACAAGAATTTCAGCAGCTCATTGAACAAAATTCGTCTTGATGGTTCGTTCGCACATCAGCGAGTTAGCGCTACAGAAACCGGAAGCTGTTGCGCTTCACTCGCGCCCGCTGGTGTCCAGTTGATTCCGCTGATCGTGACGTTGCTCACTTGCGGATCGATCGCGATCGACCCGCTAAACGGTACGGTGCGCTGAGGCGGCAGTTCACTAAAATTTAGAGCGCTATTGCCTGCGGGTGGAGCGGCAGGACTGGCGGGTGGAGCAGCAGGGCTAGCCGGAGGCGTCGCTTCAGTCGGCGTGGGGGCAGTGCCCTGATAGGCGATCGACACATTGGCGATCGGCTGGTTGGTGTTGTTTGTGATGCAGCCGACAATCTCACTGCCGCTTTGAAAGCGGATGTTGCTCAGCTCAACGGGTGCGCCGCCTGTGGCTGTAGTCGGACAGCGGACTTCACGAGTGACGGTGAAGGTGGTGTTGGGCGGCGGGGCACTGGCGATTGGACGGCTCGCTTGTTCACGAGCATCGGCAAGCTGCGTTTCTGCCTGTCGCAGTCGCGTTTGCGCCGCTGCATAGTTGGGGCTGTTAGCAGGAATCGATTGAAGCAGATCGATCGACTGTTGCCACTGGCTTGCCACCAAACTCCAATCGTCAGCAGACTGAGCAGCCTGCGCGAGTGCTTGAGCCTGTGTCTGCTTGGCAATCGCATCCTCCAAAGGATTCGCACTGGTGGGACTGGCGGGAGTGGGCGCAGGACTGGCAGGAGTGGGCGCGGCGGCAGTCGGCGTGGGACTAGACGGCGGCAAAATTGGTTCTGGATTGGGAGCCGTGCGATCGCGCCACAAAGCATAACCAACGATCGCGCCAATGAGTGCAGACAGCAACGCCAACACCACCAGCGGCAACAGCAAGCCCGACTGCCGCCGGGGACGCCGAGCGGTCACAATTTCTTCTCCGGGCGGAATTGCTGCTTGAAGCATCGGAGACGGCTGTGATGCGGGCAAAGGCTCGATCGGCGCAACGACTTCGGATTCGATCGGGTCAGGGCTGGCGACTGGAGTGTCAACCGAGGCGATCGGGTCGGGCGGCTGCATCCGAGGAATCGGCGGCGGAGCAGGACGCAAGGGCGGAGGCGGAGGCGGAGGCGGCGTTGGGGCTGTCGGGGGATCAGAAATTGGAGAAGCGCTAGCCACTTCCTGAACCGCTGCGCGATCGCCCTCCTGCCCAACTGCCCGATCGACCACCATTCCCAGCAAAATCTCCTGCACCCAGACGGATCGATCGTCACCCGTTTGTTTGCCGTGAATTTCGATTTCGCGAATCGTTTGCGTCTTCAGTCCCAAAATGCCGTTTTGCACAAAGGTCGTCATCGCCTGACGATTGGGCACCTGAGCCGCTTCGAGGTAGACCAGCAGGCGATCGCCCAGTCGCCCCACAGTGGCAGTGATCCCTTTGGGTTTGAGGGTGCGATTCATCAAAGCAGCGATCGCGCTGGGATCGCCGGATTTCGCTTGTTCGAGCAGATTTGCCTGTGTCATAACGGTCTACTATCGCACGATTGGTTTTACTTTTGCTTTACAATCTTGGCAACGGTCAAACCGCTGATCCCCGATCGATCATCCCCCAGTCTTCCTATGAGTATTGGATATCTTGCGCTTGTTCTGCACGCTCATTTGCCATTTGTGCGCCACCCCGAAAGCGACTTTGTGCTGGAGGAAGAATGGCTCTATGAGGCGATCACGGAGACATACATTCCGCTGCTGATGGTGTTTGAAGGGCTGATGCGCGACGGGATCGATTTTAAGATCACGATGAGCATGACGCCACCGTTGGTCTCGATGTTGCGCGATCCCTTGCTGCAAGAGCGCTATGACGAACACCTCGCCAAACTCGAAGAACTGGCCGAAATGGAAGTGGAGCGCAACGCCCACAATCCCCACATCCGCTACCTAGCTGAACATTATGCCAGCGAATTCAATTCGGTACGCCAAGTTTGGGAAGCGTGCGATCGCGATCTCGTCACCGCCTTCAAAAAATTCCTCGACAGCAACAACCTGGAAATCATCACCTGCGGAGCCACACACGGCTATCTGCCCTTGATGAAAATGTACCCGCAGGCAGTCTGGGCACAGCTAAAAGTCGCGGTTGAACACTACGAAGAAACCTTTGGTCGTCCCCCAAAAGGAATTTGGCTGCCCGAATGCGCCTACTACGAAGGACTAGAGCGAATGCTGGCCGATGCCGGACTGCGCTACTTCCTCACCGACGGCCACGGCATTCTCTACGCTCGTCCGCGCCCCCGCTTTGGCTCTTACGCCCCGATCTTCACAGAAACCGGAGTGGCAGCATTTGGACGCGATCACGAATCGTCTCAGCAGGTTTGGTCGTCGGAAGTCGGCTATCCGAGCGCGGCAGAATATCGCGAATTTTACCGAGATCTCGGTTGGGATGCCGAGTACGAATACATCAAGCCGTACATCATGCCGAACGGCCAGCGCAAAAATACCGGAATCAAGTATCACAAAATCACGGGAAAAGGCTTGGGCTTAAGCGAAAAAGCGTGGTATGACCCGTATTGGGCACGCGAGAAAGCGGCAGAACACGCCGGAAACTTCATGTACAATCGCGCTCGCCAAATCGAACATCTGCACGGCATCATGCAGCGTCCGCCAATCATCGTGTCGCCCTACGATGCGGAACTGTTCGGCCACTGGTGGTATGAGGGCCCCTGGTTCATCGATTACCTTTGCCGCAAATCCTGGTACGACCAAAATACCTACGAGATGACGCACTTGGCAGACTATCTGCGGGCGCAACCGACGCAGCAGGTTTGTCGTCCGTCTCAGTCAAGCTGGGGCTTCCGGGGTTTCCACGAATACTGGCTCAACGAAACGAACGCCTGGATCTATCCGCATCTGCACAAAGCCGCTGAACGGATGATCGATCTCTCGCGCCGTGAACCTGTCGATGAACTGGAATGGCGAGCCTTGAATCAGGCAGCGCGAGAATTGCTGCTGGCGCAATCGTCGGACTGGGCGTTTATTATGCGGACGGGAACAATGGTTCCCTATGCGGTTCGACGGACGCGATCGCACCTGATGCGCTTCAATAAACTCCGCGAAGATTTGCTGCAAGGAAAAGTCGATTCTGGCTGGCTGGAAAAAGTCGAAAAGATTGACAATATCTTTCCGCAAATTAACTACCGCGTCTATCGACCGCTGTAGAAGTTCCTTGCTCTTGAATAAATTGGCGATCGCGCTATTCGACATTTAGTTTTTTCAAACTTAACCTGTCGGTAGCAATCTGCGATCGCCCACTCCACATCAACGGAATTCTCAATTTGCATCGAGGATAAATTGATCATCCACCATCGATTTATGAATCTTCTGCAAATCGATCGCAACTTTGCCAATTTTTCAACTTTCCCATTTTTAACAGTTCAATCGCACTAAAAAGCCGTTCCCGCAAACGGCCAACTGGCGAGCGGGAACGGCTTTTTTAGAAGTGTGACTGTCGTAAATTAGCGGGCAGGGCTGCTGGCACTATCCACATTGACGATCGCTTCTTGCAGTTCCGACTGCAATTCCGGCGTCAAGATGACGCGGTTGATCGCATGGATGACGCCATTGCTTGCTGGGATGTCTGCGCCAATTACGCGAGCCGCACTGATCGAGGTGCCGCTCATCGCCGACGAGTTACCCATGTTCATCGAGTTGCTTGCGGAGTTGCGATCGCCGCGCGGGGAAAGCGTTTCGCCCTGCACGTTCGCCACGTTTTCGTTCGGACGCAGTTCACCCGAAGGCGGCTCAGAGGCTTGGTTGTCGTCACGGCTGTCCATATTCATGTTGCCGGTGCTGCCCATGCTGTCCATGCTGTCCATGTTCATGTTCGAGTCACCGCGCTGCACATCGCCCGGCGTGTCAAATCCGGGTGTAGCTTCGGGACGACCCGGAATTTCCGTTTGAGCAACGCTTCCCACGCCTCCGGGACTGCTCATGCTTTGGTCGCTGTTGGGACGAATCGAGTCGCTGGTGTCCACATTGCCGACGTTATCGTTGGGATTGAAGTCACCCGGAGGTGGCGTCAAGTTGCCTTCTGGCTGCACACCGCTGGAAGGCAGTCCGCCTGCGTTGCTCATGTCGCGATCGCTGTTGGGGCGAATCGACTGGCTGGTGTCCACGTTGGCAACGTTGTCATTGGGGCTAAAGTCACCCGGAGGCGGCGTCAAGCCAGTACCAATGCTGGTGCCCAAATCGATCGAGGCAATTTCCGAGGCAGGAACAACGCCCGGAACGATGTGATTGGAGAGAATGCGAACCAGCAAATCGCGGTTTTGCGGCTGCACCAAAGCGCGAATCGCATCGGGCGGCAGGGCGGCGAAGGCTTCATCGGTCGGTGCAAAAACGGTAAATTCACCACTGCTCAGTTTTGTCGCAATGCTGGGGTCTTCGATCGCTGCGACGCGAATCAAGGCGTTTAGCAGTTCAAACGAATCGCTTTCATCGACGATCGCGACGATGCTTTCTGACTGCGAGTTAGCCGGGATCGACACGGCAGATTGGTAGTTGCTGCCCGTCACACCCTGACGCGAAGGACTGGTTTGAGCAACCGAGGGGAGGCTAACCGACAAGCTCAAACCTGCAACGCCAATAAAGCTGGCGAGAAACTGAAGCGAGGATCTCATTAAAAATATCTCCAGAAAAATTCACACCTGTCCAGATTAGTAACGCCAATTACATTTGGTCGTCCCCCATCTGAAATAAGCCTTTAGTATAGTTAAGTTTTGTTAATGGAAGTCGCGAAAATCAAATTTTCGATCGATCGGCATCCTTGAAGCGCAATGAGCAGCGATCGCCTGTGCGGTGGTTTCGATCGCCTGCGGTTCAACAGAGATTGCCGAAATGCCCCACTGCACCAGCAGGGCAATCAGCTCAGGCTGGCTGGCGGCTTGGCCGCAAATCGAGCAGGAAATGTTGAGCCGTTGAGCCGTTTGAATCAGTTGCTGCATCGCTTGCAAAACGGCAGGATGCATAGCGGTGTGGTGAGCAAACTGCGGCTCATCGCGATCGATTCCCAGCAATAGCTGCGTTAAATCATTGGAACCGATCGCGATGCCCTGCACTCCCGCTTTCACATAGTCAGGCAGCAAAAACAGCACAGAAGGCACTTCCGCCATGATCCAAAGCTGAAAAGAAGGCTGCATCAACCCCGCTTGCTCAACTTGCGATCGACAATACTCAAACTCTTCCACCGTCCGCACAAACGGCAGCAGCAAATGCAAATTGTCATAGCCTTCCTGCTGAAGCTGGCGCAGGGCAAGCAGTTCCCGCTGAAACCAGCTTGTTTCCAGCGCATAGCTAGACGTGCCGTGCAGTCCCAACAGCGGACGACCACTCACCTGAAGCGATCGATCGATCGATCGATAGAACACCGGACGCGGATGAAGGGCAGCGGCAAACGGACGGATACGATCTTTAATTTGAATGCTGGTGGACACTGTTGCCGGAGCTTGCAGCAGATCGAGCAGCAGCAAATCGGCTCGCAGCAAGCCAATTCCCGCGATCGGCACTGACTGAATCGTTTCCAGCGTCGCCGCCTGACTCATATTCACCATCAGCTTTGGCTGCGTCGGAGATAGATGAGGCGGGGACAGGGCGATCGCCCGAATGGGTGCGCTAGGTTTGACCGTCATAGATTTACCCGTCAACTGTCGATCGATCGCGACCGGATAGAGCAGGCCGCGATCGCCATCGAGACACACGCGATCGCCCGTTTTGATTTGTCGCGTCGCATCAATCGCGCCAACGATCGCCGGAATGCCCAGTTCGCGAGCCAAAATTGCGCTGTGGCTGGTCATGCTGCCCTGCTCGATCGCGAAGCCCTGAATGCTGAAGCGGTGAAAAGATGCGATCGCAAGCCGCTTGGCAATCACGATCGCATCCGCAGGCAAATCGGCAGGAATTGTTTCGTCGTTCAGCACCCAAGCTGTTCCGATCGCTTGTCCGCTGGAGGCGGCGAGGCCGCGCACCCAAACCGGATCGCTCGCAAGACTGGGCTGCGGCAGGCCAACCTCGCCGGACAGCGATCGCACCTGCGTCAGCCAAAAGCGATCGGTCAGCAGCCACTCGAATTCGATGCCGCTGTGCATTTCGGCGGCAATGGCTTGGGCAAGCTGCATCAACTGCTGAATTTGACTGGGCTGGAGAATAGGCTGGGCAGTTGCAGTGGTGCGAACAAGGCAATCAGGCGATCGATCGTGACTGTTCAGTTGCAGGTGATGCGGACTGGCGCTCGATCCTTGCAGCAGATTTGCGAGAATCGTATCGGTTAAACCGCTTATGCCGTCGAGTCCGGGCTGACCTTGCAGCAGTTTTTCCGTTTCGCTCAGGCGCAGCCGTCCCGACGCGATCGCGGCTGAAATCGGCTGCACCAAAACGGCCAACTGAATTTCTGCAAGCGGCAGGTGCGATTCCGAAGGGCTACCGGAACGCATTCGCTGCCAGAACAGCAAGCTTTTTGCCCGAAACACTTCGCTCCAAACGCGCTTGAGTGCCACTGCGATCGCGTCCGGTTCTGCCCAGCAAATTTGCGGCGCGAGCCAGTCGTTCGCGCTTGCGCCGGAGTGCAGCACTTGGGGACGCAGCAGCAAGGCCGGAGTTTGCCAGGTGTGGGGCAGCCAGTCAGCCCGCAGCGGCGTGGCGGCGATGCGATCGCGAAGCTGGCGGGCAATCGCCTGTAGCTGTTTGGCATCCGACTCTAGATGCAGCGTCGATTGCGAAAAATCGGTCAGCAGCGGATCGAGCCAGTCGATCGCGGTGCGAAACTGCTCAAAGGCGATCGCGGTGATGACTCCGCCTGCAACCGGGAAACCGCGCTGCATCAATTTACTCAAACTCAAGGCTTGCTCGCCCACAATGCAGTGATGACTCGGCTGCACCTGGTCAAGCCAAAGAAAATGATTCAAGGCAAAAGGACAATGTACGGGCTATACCCACTTATTTTGCCTGAATTTACCTGCTTCTAGAGCGAGTGCGATCGCCAGATTCCAGTAATTTTCGGCTGAGGAAATTGCTGAGCGGAAACAGGCAACTTGTGGGAATTGAACGAGCCAAAACCGCTTTAGGCAGGCTCTACTCGATCGCGCAGGCGAAATTCAGCAATTTTGGTGATTTCTTCTAATGCTTGATCAATCTCAGTATCAAATGGATTTTCGAGACGGCGATCGAACGCTTCTAAAATACTTTCCTTCGTTTGATTTTTCACGGCCATCACGAATGGAAACCCAAATCGCTCTTTGTAGGTTTGATTCAGCGTTTGAAAGCGATCGAATTCTTCGGACGTGAGGCGATCGAGTCCGACTCCTGCCTGCTCCTGGATAGAAGCATCCGCCATTTTTGCTTGACTGCCTAAATCAGGATGTGCCTGAATTAAGGCAAGCTTTGCCGCTTCATCCAGCAGAAAAACCGCATCTTCCATGCGCTCAACCAGCACTTCTAGATCGAAAAACGGACGCTGCTGATAAACTTCACGCGCAATGTCTGGTGTATTTTCAAAAATGTCTCCAAGCGCGGAAACAAATTCAGCTTCGCTCATTTCGTTGAGTTGGGCGATCGAATAAGTCATGTTTTAATTGATGATAAAAGATTCATTGAGCGCGATCGCGTTGCCATTCATCTGCAAGCAGTCCGTAAACGATCAGATCAATATAGCGATCGTACATCCAGTTATCCTGTCGCAGAATTCCTTCTTTTTGAAATCCAAGCCGCTCTGGAATTGCTCGGCTGCGATGGTTTTCAGGCTGGACTCGAATTGTTAATCGATGCAGCTTTTGTTCCTCAAACAGATAGTTGATAATGCCTCGACAAGCATTGGTCATAATTCCTTTGCCCTCTGCGGTTTTTGATAGCCAATAGCCGATCGTGGCTTTGCGGTCTCTCTGGCAAATATCATGCAAGCCAAGACTGCCGACAAGCTGATGTTGAAACCAAATTCCGGCGGCAAAACCGCGATCGCTTTCAAATTCTTGCAAAGAGTCTTGAATGAATTTTTCCGTGTCTTGAAGCGATCGCGAATCATCCACCCAAGATAGCCATTGGCGCAGGCGATCGCGATTTTGGTCTACTAGCGCAAACAGAATTTCTGCATGACGCATTTCAAACAGCCGCAGTTCTAATTCGTCATCAATTTTGTAGTGAAACACCGAGTTGAGAAAATTCGCCAATCCAAGTTTAGCTGCCTCGGTACGTGCTATACGACCAAGGCGAAACTAAAAGCGGCACGTGATAGTGTGCGGCTGCATCGGCAATGCCAAACTGAATCGGAATTCGATCGAGAAACGCTGGATCGCCTAACGTTTCATTCGCGAAATAGCTACCAACAAAAAACACCAGTTCATAAAGTCCGATCGCAAACTCATCATCAGCCAGCATCGGTGTATCAGTGCGGCCATCCAAGTTTGTGGTGACGGTTTTGAGCCGTATTTTTTCACCAGAAGCGCGATCGATCTGCCAAAGTTCGATCGTCAAATTGGCTGCTGGACAGCCGTTCGCCGTGTCAAGAACATGCGTGGTTAATTTGCCCATCGTTCATGCCAAATTACTGAAGTGGCCCCGCCAAAA
Organism: Microcoleus sp. FACHB-1515; assembly: GCF_014696105.1. Taxonomy (GTDB): domain Bacteria; phylum Cyanobacteriota; class Cyanobacteriia; order Elainellales; family Elainellaceae; genus JAAUTJ01. The sequence goes on along the minus strand of NZ_JACJPO010000056.1, from coordinate 244,819 downwards.
TTGTGCGCGAAATCGCATCCATAATGTTAGAGCCATCTTCGCTTTTCAGTTCTTCATACCACTGCTGAGTTTTCTCCGGTTCCTTGCCGTGCGTCATGTTCGATCGCTTGCGGGCGCGAGTGATCACGTCTGCCACGCGATCGCGCCTCGCTTCTTCATATCGCTTCAAGGCATCCTCAACGCTGAGATTCGTCGTCTGCAAATAGTTTGTCAGCACCAGCGCATCTTCCATTGCCTGACAGCCCCCCTGCCCCAAATCGGGTGCGGTGCTGTGAGCCGCATCGCCAAGCAGGGCAACTCGTCCGCGCACCAAGGTTTGTAGCGGTTCAATGTCGTGAATTTCGACGCGATTGGTTTTGGCCGGATCGAGCCGATCGATTAGTCGCCGCACCGGAGCCGCCCAGCCTGCAAAGAAGCCGGATAGATCTTCGCGGTGATCGCCTGCGGGTGTGCCTTTTGGCAACGGCACGTCAAAGAAAAAGTAGAAGCGATCGCCGCCCACAGGCATCATCGATGCTCGCTTGTGTTCGCCGACATACACATCCCAACTATTTTTCGGGGCGAGGTCTTCGCTGGCGGGAACCAGTCCGTTCCAGTTCACATAGCCCACATAGCGCCGTTCGATCGGAGATCCAGTCACATAAGGGCGAATCATCGAGTGAGTTCCGTCGGCGGCCACGAGAACATCGCCTGTTGCTTTGTGTCCGTCTTCAAAGATGGCGGTGACGCTGTGATCGTCCTGCTCGATCGCGACGCATTTCGAGTTGAGCTGCACGTTTTCCGCGCCGAATTTGTCAAGCAGCATTCCCTGTAAATCCGTGCGAGCAACGGGATACGGAGCTTGACCGACGCGATCGACCAGGGGTTTGAGGCTAAACGCCGTCAGCTTTTCGCCTGTGTTGCTGTAGTAGGCGACCTGCTCCATCGGCCCACCGATTGCCGCGATGTCTTTGCCCAAACCCAGACGGTTGAGGACTTTGACGCCGTTTGACCACAGCGAAATTCCGGCTCCGGCAGGGCGCAGTTCGCTGACGCGATCGTACATTTCGACTGCATATCCGGCCTGCCGCAGGGCAATCCCGGTTGCCAAACCGCCCATTCCCGCGCCAATCACGATCGCTTTTAAGTTTTCCATTTTGAGTTACCCCAGTGGAAGATGTGAAATCTCTAGTACAGCTTGTAAAATAAAAATGTTACTGAAGAACAATTTGACTGCATCTTGTCCGAAATTGCTGCGCCATGCCGCGAGAACCTTGAAAGATTTGGGTTTTCTGGAATTAAGCTGCGCTCAAATTGCGCTTCACTTTCTGGAGGATAACCATGAATCCGCAGTGGCAACGCTATCGAGAACTCGAATTAATTCCCGATTCTGCACCTGCTCCGCGTCAAGCAAAGTTCCAGCTTGGGTTGCCGCTCACGGCAGCTTGGCGATCGCTCCTCAATGCTTTGGCGCGAGAGCAATTTTATGAGCAGCGCACCGAGTATTTAGAGCGCTGCTGGATGCTGAATTACGAAGCACCTTATGCAGGCGAGTCAAAAGCGCTGCATAAGCTGTGGCTGCTGATGGATTAAAAGCATTTACTATCATTTTTTCCTGAGATTCTTGCTCTGAGAAATTTTGCGTTAGAAAAAGGCTGAAAAAGTTGAGCCAGTTTACTTTGATATAGCGTCTTAGAAACCGGAGAAGTGTTGCATCTTTTACACTTTGCCGCAAAAACAGGCAGTCAAGCGCGATCGAAATCTTGACTGCCTGTTTGACGTTAGAACGAGAACTGCGTGCGTAAATTGCCGACCCAAATATTCGGGTTGTCGCTGAAGTTATTCGGATTGCCGATGAAGTAGATTGCGGGCACGATCGCAATATTGTTGGTAATCGGCAAGTAATAGGTCGCTTCAAAATCATACTGCACGCCGCCATCACCGCCGCCCGCAGCGAGGAAGCTGCGTCCGTCGAGAACCGAGAACGGTGTGGTGTAGGAAAGCGTCAGCCGAGCGCCATCCGTGAGGAAATCGAGAAACGAAATTCCTGCCTGAAGCGATTGCGCGTTGATGCTGCCGCTGTCGCGATCGTCATCTTCCGGCACGATGTCGGTTGAGCCATAGGTATAGCGGCCAAACAGCCCGATGTTGTCAGTGATGAACCAGTCGAAGTTGAAGCCAAAGGTGTCGGCAGTCGCGTCTTCGATCGAGCCACCAAAGCCATCGTCTGCCACGCCGTAAATCGGTTCTCCGGTTGCACCGCCGACGCCTTGACCTGTGATCACGCCGTTTTCATTGCGGATGTTCACATTGGCCGCCAAAGTCGATCGATTGTAGATAAACCGCAGATTGGCGCGACTGCTGGGTGAATAGGTGAGTTGCGCCGTGATGGTATTGGTGCCGTTGAATAAGCCGCGACTAGGATTTGACGACGTGTTGAAAAAGGCATCCGGCAAAAACTCGGTATTCTCGCCCAAATAGCCCACCGCGAAATCAAACTGGTCGTTGATATCCCAAACGATGACGAGGCCAGAACCGCGATCGATCGCGTTCAAAAGTGTGCTGCCGCTGGCGTTAAAGCTGCTGGCTCCTGTGAGGAAAAGTGTGAAAGCGTTCTGGTCAAAATAGCGATACCAGTTGATGCGCGGCCCCACAACAAACTGAAAATCATCGCCGACGGGAAAGCTGTAAAACAATTCGCGGACGCTGACGACGTTGGCCGTTGGGGTTCCGGTTTGGTCAGTAAATGGTGTTCCAAACGTGTTGAATAATCCGGCTGAGGCAAACACGTTGCTCGGCGAATTGGACGAACCAAACACCAACTGCGTCACAAGCGAATCGCGCCCTGAAAAAGACGTGTTCAGGCTCAACAGCGCATAGCGGTTAAACACAATTTCCGCGTCGTCGCCATCGACAATGCTGACGATCGGCCTGCCCGTCACTGAATTTCGGCCTGCCGGACGCAAATTCAGCGGTGTACCAAGATTGCTCGTTTCAACCTGTACATCATCGGTCGCTGCTGCACCCGTGACGTTGAACCAAACCTGACCGCGCAAAACGGTTGTGGTGGAAAACTGATTGGCTTCGAGTTCTGCCGTGCGAGCTTCGAGCGCATCAACGCGACCGCGCAAGGTTGCTAGTTCTGCGGCAAATTCTTCTTGCAAGCGCCGCACCGAGGCTAAATCTTCTTCCGTGATGGCATCGGCAAGTCCGGCCTGAATGATTTCATTGATGCGATCGAGACAGGCATTCAATCCTGCCGCAAACTCGAAGCGCGTCAGTGCCCGCTGTCCTCGATAGGTTCCATCGGGATATCCGGCAATACAGCCGTAGCGCTCAACGAGGGATTGCAACGCCTGAAACGCCCAGTCGGTCGGCTGCACGTCCGACAGTTGCGAGATCGATGTCACCTGCGCCATCGCCGTTGCATTCGATCGCGTCGGCTGTATATCGGTTGGCTGCACCTCGGCAAGCTGCGACACCGAAGGAACTTGCGACATAGCCGGACTTGAAGCAGGTTGCTCGATCGCCTTGGTCGGCACAGGTCGTTCAAGCAGGACGGTTGCGGATGGCTCGATCTCCGGGGACGGCTCAATGAATTGGGGCAAATCGTTCAGTTCAGTGGAAGACGGCTCGATCGCATCGGGTGAATCGCTCAGTTCAATCACCAAATCATCTGCCAGAACGGGCGGCGCAATCAGCACCAGCGCCAGAAACAGTGAATTAAAAAGCGATCGCCGCCAAAACAAACGTGCCTGAGTTGAAACGGGTTGAGTGTTCATTGAAGTTGTGAAATTCGTGCAGGTGAAGTTGAACTGTGCGGTCGAAACAACGCAAATCGATCGCACAAGCGGCGTGGAGGAAGCGAATCACCAAACAGCAAACGCTGACCAAATTACTGACAGCGATCGCCTGAACGAGCAGACTTTCGCAGCGCAATCAGCAGAGCTTGATCACAGCAAGAAACAACCAAAGTAAGAGAAAGCCTATGTCACCAAAACTACATCAGCGATCGCAAAAATTCTCGCCCAAAGAATCAAGTTGCAATACAGATGTTGGGAGCGTTGAAACACAGGATATCACCTCAGCAATTGATTCCACTCAAGTTTTAGCTGGATGTCAAAGTTCCTTAACTTTGATGCAATTGTCACACGCTTACTACGGAAGAACGAGTAAAAATAAACTCAATTTGTATATCAAAATACAGAAAATAGCTAAATCTGTCTCTTGAATGAATACTGTATACATTCCATCTCACTCAAGGTAGATCGTAGCGCCCATCGCTCACAATCGAACTGCGATCGCACCGGATGAAAGTAAGAGAAACCGCCTAAGTTCGCTCGACTGCCCCGCTCAACTGCCCTTTGTTTGCACGCTGGAGATTTATTGTGAAGAAAGCGAATTTGAAATACCTGTCTTTGCTTCTCGCCGCAACGCTGATGACGGCTGTGGCCGGATGTGCCACGCAAGCTCCCACCGCAAATTCTGGTGCGGGTGCTTCACCTGCCGCAACCACTGCTGCCTCGCCTGCCAATCAGCAAGGGCAAACGAATGTGCGCGTGCAGCTTTCTTTCTTAACGCAAAGTTTGGATGCACCTTTGATTGTGGCGATCGACAAAGGCTATTTTGCCGAAGAAGGGTTAAACGTTTCTTATGAGCGTGGCTTTGGCAATGCCGACACAATCAGCAAACTCGGCAGCGGAAACTTTGACATCGCCTTTAGCGACATGTACAACGCGCTAGAGTTCAATCAGAAAAATCCCAACAGCAAAGTGATGGCCGTTGCGATTACCCAAAATGCCGCACCGTTTGCGATCGTGACGCTCAAAGATAGCGGCATCAATTCACCGCAAGATCTAGCCGGAAAAGAAATTGGTGCGCCCGCAGGCGATGGCCCTCGCAAGCTGTTTCCGCTGTTTGCACAAGAAGTCGGCATCGACCCCAATTCGGTGAAGTGGGTGACGATGGATCCCAAACTGCGCGAAAGCTTTTTGCTGCAAGGTCAAGTGCCCGCCGTGAGCGGCTTCGCCACCTCGGTGTTGCCCAGCTTGTACAAGGCGGGTCGATCGCCCGACGACATCAACGTCTTCTACTACAACGAAAACGGCTTGGACTTCTACGGCAACGCGATTCTCACCAGAGCCGCCTTTGCCGAACAAAATCCTGAAGCGGTGCGCGGCTTCATTCGCGCCTACATGCGGGGTCTGCAAGATGTGCTGAAAGACCCAAATGCCGGACTCGATGCTGTGATCGCTGCTGACCAAAGCAAGCTGATGGATCGCACAGCGGAAAAAGCAAGATTGCAAATTGCCCTTGAGCGCATGTTCATCACGCCAGAAGTTGAAAAAAATGGACTCGGCGGCGTGGATACGGCTCGTTTGGAGAAATCGCTTCAGCAAACCGCAGAAGGTTTTGGACTGCAAGGCACACCGCAAGTTTCCGATGTGTTTACGGATGAATTTTTGCCGCCAGCCGCCGATCGCCAGCTTCCCCCTGCCAGCGAACGCAAACCGTTGAGCTAAAGCAAGGGTGAGGAATGAGGAAAGCCCCCTCCTCACCTTTCATTCCTCACTCTTCATCTCTTTCCCATCTCGATCGCGCAATTTCATTTCACTCGGTGAAGCTTATGGTTCAACCGCTGACTAATTCTCGTGAGCCTGGTTTTGCGGACGGACAGCCGCTTTTGGAATTTGATGGTGTCGGCTTGGAATATCCGTTTGAGAAGCGGATGCGCCGGATTATTCAAGAAGTTTCGCTGTCGATCGCGCCTGGTGAATTTGTGTCGTTTGTGGGGCCATCGGGCTGCGGCAAAACTTCAATTTTGCGAATGGTTTCTGGGTTGAATCCGACTGCGATCGGTGAAATTCGCTATCGCGGTCAGCGCATCACCAAGCCGCTCAAAAATGTGGGGATTGCCTTTCAGAATCCGGTCATGCTGCCTTGGCGCAACACACTTGATAATGTGCTGCTGCCTTTGGAAATTGTGCAGCCATACAAAAATGAATTTCGTCAAAAGAAAGCGGAATTCATTCACATGGCGCAAGATTTACTCGCAACCGTTCGCCTGCAAGATTTCCAAAAGCAATTTCCCTGGCAGCTATCGGGCGGAATGCGGCAGCGCACTTCGCTCTGTCGTGCTTTGATTCATCAGCCAGAAATTCTATTGCTCGATGAGCCATTTGGCGCACTGGATGCATTTACTCGCGAAGAAATGTGGACGATGCTGCAAGCATTATGGATGCGCGTGAAATGCGTCGGCATTTTGATTACGCATGATTTGAGAGAAGCCGTATTCCTGTCCGATCGCGTCTTCGTGATGAGCGCTCGACCCAGCACAATCATTTATGAAACGAAGATTGATTTGCCGCGTCCGCGCACGCTTGATATGGAATTGAGTGACGAGTTTAATCACTATTTCTCCAGCATTCGCCGCCAGATTCAGCACAACTAAAATGGAAAAATTTCTTAAGTCAAAAACAGCGGGTTTTGTCTTGCCGTTTGTCGCGACGATCGTTCTGCTTGCCCTGTGGGAACTGGTGGTGATTATCTTCAAAATTCCACCGTTCAGCCTGCCTGCACCCAGCGGAATTTTGCAAGCAATGGCAAATTTTGCGCCGCAGCTAATTGCTAATTCCTGGCGGACGCTGTGGACAACTTTGGTTGGATTTGTGTTGGCGGTTGGGTTTGGTGTGCTTCTCGGATTTATGATTGGCTATTCGAGAATTGCCTACCTGACGCTCTATCCCTTGCTGGTGGCCTTTAATACGATTCCCAAGGCGGCGATCGTCCCTTTGCTAGCAATTTGGATGGGTGCGAACGCTCGACCTGCGGTGATTACAGCGTTTCTGCTCGCCTTTTTCCCGATCGCCGTCAACGTGGCTTTGGGACTGGATACCGTTGAGCCAGAAATGAAAGATGTGCTGCGATCGCTCGGCGCAAACCAAGTTGAAACCTTTCAAAAAATCGGCTGGCCGCACACGCTGCCTTATATTTTTGCTTCGCTCAAAATTGCTGCTTCATTTGCCTTTATTGGCACAGTTATTTCTGAATCGGTTGCGTCTAATGCTGGCTTGGGCTATCTGATTGTGCAAGCCACTTCCAGCTTTGATATTCCGCTTGCATTTGCTGCCCTACTCATCCTCGCGTTGATGGGTGTCGTTCTCTATGGTTTCTTTGTTTTTGTCGAAAAAAAAGTGATTTATTGGGCGCGATAGGCTGCTTGAATTAGCATCAAAAATTCCTCAGGAGTCGCATGACTTCCTGCGGAATTTTTTAGAGGGTGTAGGTGAAGTCGTCGGCGATCGCGCCGGGTGTCCAGGTTCCGCCTAAACTGCGGCGATCGTAGCTGCCAACTTCAGGAATAAACTCTTGAAAATCCGTGAGCGCGACGAGATTTTCACCAAAGCAGCGATAAAGGCTTTCATCGAAGCGCAGATTTTCGATCGGTGCAACAATTTCGCCATTTGCCACCCAGAAACAAGCGTAACGAGTCATTCCTGTCACGCGAGCAGTCGGGCGATCGCTCCAGTTCAAATAGTGTAAATTCGACAAAAATAATCCGGTGTCAAGCGTTTTCAAAACATCGTCGGCAGCGAGTTTTCCAGGCGCAACTTCGGGCGATCGCAAATATTCGCCGCCGTCGGCTCCGTTTGCCGTTTTGCCATATTCCTTTGCCGTCCGGGAGCTAACCAAAGTATTCACAAGCTGGCCGTTTTCGATCAGCGGCAGATCGATCGGCGCAACTTCTCCCAAATCGTTGAAGCGGGGAACAAGCCCGCGATCGAAGTTTTCCTTCAGCGTAAACAGCGGCGAAAATCGCTTTTCCCCGCGCTGCAAGCTGGCAAGTGCGCTGTTGCCCTGCTGCAAGGCGGCTTCACTGACTGCCCCCCAGGAAAACATCGCGATTAGTTCGGCCATTGCTGCGGGGGCAAGGTAGGTGCGATATTGTCCTTTGGGAATGGCTTTTGGCGGCTGAGCTAACCGTTCAAGCTGAAGTTTGGCCTGATCGAGTTTGGCGCTGTAGTCCGTTTGGTTCCACGCACTTCCGGCATAAGTACCTTTGACCGCTTGTCCGTCAGTAGTGAAGATCGAATAGTCGATCGCAAACGAATCCGTCGCGAACCAGTGCCGCTGTCCGGCAGAGTCAGCATAAGCACGCAGCACCAAGCCGCCTGCATACAGTCCGGTGAAGTCCAAGCCGCTGACCGCAGGCAAAATTGCGTCGGCAACCGCATCGATCGCCAGCAAATCGCCTTGATGCGAATCGCGACTTGTCGCACTGCCCGCAGGCAGAACAAGATACGGATCGATCGGCAACTGAGGCAGAATCGATCGCAGTTCTTCGATCGCCCTGAGCGCTTGCGGCAGGTCGATCGCGGCCTCTCCGGTAAACGGCACTTCGCGATAGCTGCTGCGCTGGTTTTGCATCAGCGTGATTTGCATTTGACCGTCGATTACGGTTCCTGTTTGTCGCACTTTGGCCTGATTGAAGCGGACAAACTGGCTTTGCTCGCCCCACAGTTCCAGCGTAAAGGCTTCGTCGGGCTGGAGATGCGATCGCAACGCCTCAACCACCTGCGTAAAGGCCGCTTCGGTTTGCTCGATCTTCACGCGCCACCTCCAAACACTTCGATGTTCTCAAACACGCAGACGGGCGAACCGTGACCGACGCGAATCGCCTGATTGGGTTCGCCTTTGCCACACAGCGGCGTACCGTAGACTTCCCAAGTGCTCGTGTCTCCAACTTTCGCCAAACTGTGCCAAAACTGCGGTGTCGTAGCGCGATAGTTGGGATTTCGCAGGGTTTTGGTCAGCTTGCCGTTTTCGATTCGCTTGGCGTATTCGCAGCCGAACTGGAATTTGTAGCGCTGATCATCGATCGACCAGGACTGATTTGCCTCCATGAATACGCCGCGCTCGATGTTGCCGATCAGTGCGTGGAGATTTTCGGTTCCCGCTTCTAGGTTGATGTTTGCCATTCGATCGATCGGCGGGCGATTCCACGAACTGGCGCGAGCGCAGGCGACACCCGGAACGCCCAACCGCTGCTGACTTTCCAAGCTGCCCAAACCGCGCTGTAGGACGCCTTCGCGAATCAAATATTCTTTGCTGGCAGGTGCGCCGATGTCGTCAAAGCGATAGCTGGCAAATTCGCCTTCGACATCCGGGTTGAACGTAATGTTCATCAGCTTGGAACCGTAGGACAAGCTGCCGAAATCAGCGGGTTTGACAAAGCTGCCTCCGGCATAGTTGCGCTCGTCGCCCAAAATGCGATCGAGTTCCAGCGGATGGCCGACGCTTTCGTGAATTTGCAGCATCATCTGGTCAGGGGCAAGAACGAGCGTCGTCGTTTCGCTGGGGCATTCTGCGGCTGTGAGGAGTTCGATCGCCTGTTCACCCACTGTTTTCGCTTGCTCCCACAGTTCCGGCGTCAGAAACAGTTCCCAGCCGCCCTGATAGCTGTGGGCGAGATAGCCGTTGCTGCTGCGGCGCTGCACGATCGATCCATCTTGAGCCGTCGCGCCGAAGTGCGTCTCCAGCATCACAAATTTCTGATGCACTTCCGAGCCGTTGCTGCTGACAAACCACGATTCGGTTTCATCCGTCACGGCAGTTGCACTGGTCTGCACGATCGCATCACTGCGCTTCATCTCGTGACAAAGCCGCACCAAGATTTCGTTAATTTCTCCAGGACTGAGCAGATCCAGCGCTTTTTGGACAGGCGAAGCATATTGGCCGACGACTTTCGGACGCGCCGCTGTTGAGGTCGGAAAAATTGCCCATTTGCTGGCGGCGATCGCCTGCCGATAAGCCGCTTCTGCGGCAGCTTGCAGATCAATCAGGCGTAGTGAATTTACGGCGCTGTAGCCGATCTGCCCTCCTGCCAACACTTCGACCATCACACCCTGACTGTGCGATCGCCCGTTGCGCTGCGGCAGTCCGTCGCGCACTGTTGTCATGCCGATTGCAGACTTCACCGCTCGCAACCCGATCCAGTCCGCTGCCAGATCGATCGCTGCCAGCGCTTGAGAAAGTTCAGAAATCATGCCATCCCGCCGAAAATTGCTTGTCTTCAGTCTAGCGGGAGAAAGTGAAAGGTCGGAAGTGTCGCACTGCCCGCTGGCTGCTCAGCGCAAAAACTTCTCACAGCCAAAAGCGATCGCGACGGTGCGATCGCTTCGAGCACCTTTGGATGGAAGGCAAAATTTAGAAGTTGTAGCCCAAGCCGAGCAGCAAACCAACAGCGGTATTGTCAACGAACGTGACGTTGACCTGGGCAGTGGCCGTGAGACGATTGCTCAGTGGCACATCAACGCCGCCTGTCAGCAAGAAGTCAACGCTGCTGTTGTCGCCTGTCGAGATCGCGGCTCCCGCGCCAGCATACGGTGAAACTCGCAGGCCGACTGCTTCGCCCACGTCGCGAGTGGCAGGCGTCAGGAGCGGAATGAAATCGAGCGTCACCGGAATCAAGAATGTCGCGTCGTCTGAGAACAGCACAGCCGGACGAATCGAGATTTCCTGCGTCAAGCCAATTTTGCTGAAGACCGCAAAGCTGCCGTCTCCCACTGCACTGTCACCTTCGCCGATGCCGATGTTCGCACCTGCCCCAATGTAGCTTGCTCCTGTTGCAGTCGCCCGCCCCGGCTGAATTCCACCTTCCTGGCGAGGTGGCGGTGCGGGTCGAGTTGTGGGCGGTGGGGTGGTTGGGGTGGTCGGCGGCGGAGTGGTTGGAGTCGTCGGCGGCGGCACAGTCAAGCTGGGTTCGCTAGGCTGATCAGGAATTGGCTGACCAGGCGGCGGCAGTTGGTTGGGCGAATCAAGCGGCGTCGGCTGCGTTCCCGGCGTTGATTCGGGAGGCAGCGTGACGGGTGCACCCGTCCGACCCGGCTGCGAAGGCTGTTGCGGCACTGGTTCGCCGGGCGGCGGCAGTTGGTTGGGCGAATCAAGCGGCGTCGGCTGGGTTGTTTGGGCGACGATCGCCTCCGGGCTAAATCCTTCTGTGGCAAACAGCGATGGCTCTTGCAGCGCGATCGTCGCCTCAGTCGGAACGATCGTTTCAGTTGCAGCGGGTTCAAGCAGAGCAGCCGCAGAAGCAACCGTTTCGGCCTGGGCAGTTGAGGCAATTCCGGCAACGCCCGCAACCAGCACGGTTGCAGCAAGTCCTTGAGAAAAGCGATCGAGACAAGTTTTGTTCACATCCACACCCCTTACATCTAGAGATCGTAAGAAATAAAGCGTCACCATAAACGCTTGGCAGCGATCGCCACCAGCCAAAAGTCACGGCTAGTCGCGATTGCAAGCCCAATACAACTTGTAGCGTAGCGGGGGTAGTTGCGCTCCACCTCTCCCCCAGGAAGGATGTCAAAAACAGCGTAAATTGCGTCAGTCTACCCAGCCGATATCTGCATCTGACAGGCGCGTGTCGCTTTCAGACGGCATCATTGGCACGTTGTTTGGTGCGATCGGACGAGTCGGCACGAAGGGGCGCGGCTGAACAGCCGGACGCGCAGGCGGAGCAGGCGGACGTGCAGGCGCAATCGCTCCGCCCCGCTGGGGAAGCGGTTTTGCCTGTAGGGGAGCGCGTTGGGGTGCGGGAGCAGGGCGATCGATCGCTTTGGTTTCTGGCGCTTTTGCTGCTGGCTTACTGTTCGCCTCGCTGAGCTTCAAGATAAGCTGCTTGGCTTCTTCGAGTTCTGTTTTAAGCTGTGCGGTTTGGGCTTGCTCCGCTGCGAGTCGCTGCTGAACCTGGACAAGTTCGGCAGACTGGTCGGCCTGCTGCGCTTGGTCTAGCTGCTGCTTGAACTGGTCGGCCTGCTGCTGAAGCTGATTTTGAAGCTGCTCGATTTCGGTTTGACGGGATTTTAATTCAGCTTGAAGTTCAGCAATTTGATGATCAAGCTGCTGCTCGCGATCGCGCAGTGCTTCCGATTCGACTGTCAAATCGGTGACGATCGCTTGCAACTCCGCCTTCGTAGGTGAATGTGGACGGCGAGTCGGTTCGATCGCGCTTTCGTCGGCAACTTCAGCAGAAACATCAATTGTCTGCTCAGCCGCAGGTGGCTCGTCACTAGAGTTGTCCAGCGCTCCGGCCTCGTCGCGGAGCAGATCGGATAAATTGCGCTTTCTTACCATTTTTTATCTCCAGTCTTGCTGTATCTCAGTTGCCACGCGGCGATAGTCGGCTGCGGCTTCTTTGGCTTGTCTGCCGCGCCACTGCGTAATTGCGACGCCTTCCAAGGCCGATCGCTCATGTGCTTTATAAGCTCGAATAAAGGCACGACAAGCCGGAATCCCTAGCTCCATTAAAGTGCTTTGTGCTTCTTTCGCTTCATTGATGCTGCGCGGATCAACTCTCGTAAGCAGCACGCGATGCGGAACACGAGAGGGACGCACCGCAGACTTCACTGTTTCAATCAAAACCGCCAGATCCATCGGTGCAGGCGGCGTCGGCAAAACCAAATAATCCGCTTGCGCCACGACTGCTGCCAGGGTTTCAGAATTCAGGGCAGGCGGCGTATCCACCACGATCAGCCCGTAGCCTTGCACCTTGCGTAAACGGTTCAACAGTTGCGGATTGGTTTCTTGCGTAATGTCAAAGCCGATATTGATGGGATTGCGATCGCTCCACCAGGTGGCTGAGCCTTGCGGGTCGGCATCGACAAGCAAAACAGGCCATTCTTTCGCCAAAATTGCCGATAGATTAATGGCCGTTGTGGTTTTTCCCACTCCGCCTTTCCCGTTGAGTACGGCGAGAATTTTGCCCGGAGCAGTCGAAGTCACAGCCAAATTACTGATAGAAATCCGCTGTTTGAATATACCGCGATCGAGCGAAGATGCAGCGATTCAGTTGCGGAATGTCACAAGGGGCTGTCGGGAATTCAGGTCGGCTTTGCTATGGTTGCTACATGATTCGCTTCCTGTGTCTATTTCTGTTCGTGGGCGGGCTGCTGTGGACGCTTCCGGCTGCCGCCTTGCCGCCGCCTGATGATCCGCCAGAGGAAGTGCTGCGGACGGAAATTATTACCGAGGCGCGATCGCCCGTTGATGGTGAACCTGTTTCGCCCGGAGAATATGCGCGGCTGCAAGAGGAATTGAGCGATCGCGGCACGCCGATCTTGAGCCGTCGCGTCAGCAATACGATTCGGCTGTTGCGAATTCGACAGGCAATTCGATCGCTGTTTCCGTTTTTGTTGCCTTAGAAATTGGAGCGCGAACGCTTGCACCATAAGCCAGATGTCGTACTCGTAGTTTTGGCGCAACAATCAAAACGGCGTTATGCTGCATCTTCACCTTGAACCTGATTTTTTCTTTTAGTCCCAGCTTGCGGAAAAATTTGCTGATTTTGTTTACGGCAGGCTTGCTGTTTTGGTCAGCGCTGGCCGCTCTACTGCCAACTTTGCCGCTGTACATTCGCGATCGTGGAGCAGACAGTCAGGCGATCGGCATCGTCATGGGCACGTTTGCGATCGGACTGTTGATTTCGCGCAGTTGGCTGGCGCAGTTGGCCGATCGCAAAGGCCGCAAACTCGTTTTGCTGATCGGCATGGCAGCAGTGGCATTCGCCCCGATCGGCTATGCGCTTACCGATTCGATTCCGCTGCTGATGGGGATTCGCGCCCTGCACGGACTCAGCATTGCTGCGTTTGCGCTGGCCTACAGTGCGCTGGTGGTGGATTTTTCGCCGCCTGCTCATCGCGGCGAACTGATTGGCTACATGAGCTTGGTGAATCCGATCGGCATGGCGCTTGGTCCCGCCTTGGGCGGCTATCTGCACGAATGGCTGGGCTATCTGCCGATGTTTGCGGCGGCAGCAGGTTTGGGAATGATCGGGCTGCTGTGTACGGCTCAGGTGCAGGAACCGACGATCGATCGCACCAGTGCCGAAACCGATAGCAGTCAGTTTTGGGGTTTGCTGATCACGCCGCGCGTTCGCATTCCAGCGGCGGTTTTGCTGCTGATCGGTTTGGCGTTTGGCACACTCAGTACGTTTGTGCCGCTGTTCGTGCAGGAAGCGGGAGTCGATCTGAATGTTGGCTTGTTCTATACGGCAGCGGCGATCGCCAGCTTCAGCATTCGGCTGGTGACGGGTCGCGCCTCCGATCGCTACGGGCGCGGCTTGTTCATTTCCTTCAGCCTGATTTTGTACAGCTTGTCGATGCTGCTGCTGTGGCGAGCAACCAGCGCGACGGAATTTTTGCTGGCTGGCGCGATCGAAGGCGCAGGAGCCGGAACCTTGATTCCGATGATGGCCGCGCTGATGGCCGATCGCGCCATGCCCAACGAGCGCGGGCGAATTTTTGGCGTTTGCATGGTCGGCTTTGATTTGGGCATTGCGATCGCGGGACCCGTCTTGGGAACGGTGGCGATCGCGATCGGCTATCGAGGCATTTTTGGCCTAGCCGGATTGCTGTCGATGCTGGCGATCGTTGTCTTTGCCACGCTGTCGAGCAAGAATTTGGCGCATTCGTTTCGCTTTGCGATCGGGCGGGGACGCGACATCTACGCGATTAACGGGCCGCAAGCAAAAAGGGTAGACTCTTAACGAGTCCACCCTTGGGGACGGGCTAGGAGGGATTCGAACCCCCGACACCGTGGTCCGTAGCCACGTGCTCTAGTCCACTGAGCTACAAGCCCTTTCACAAGTTCTAATAGTAGCACAGGTAATCGCGATGACGCAAAGTAATTTTCCCAATCCCGAAAACACCGCAGAAACCGACTATCTCGACGCGGTTCAGCCCGACCAGCCCGATCGCCCTGAGGCCACGCCAGCCGACCTGACGCACCTTAGCGCCAGCGGCGAAGCCAACATGGTTGACGTGTCTGAAAAAGCGGTGACGGTGCGTGAAGCGATCGCCGCTGCTCAAGTCCGAATGCAGCCGGAAACCTTGGATGCGATCGAATCGGGCAATGCGCCCAAAGGCGACGTGATTGGTACAGCCCGCCTCGCCGGAATTATGGCCGCGAAACAAACTGCGAATTTGATTCCGCTCTGCCATCCGCTGCCGCTGCAAAAAGTTGAAGTGCAAATCACGCCCGATCGCGACCTTCCGGGATACCAGATTCGAGCGACCGTCCGCATCAAGGCCGAAACCGGAGTTGAAATGGAAGCGCTGACAGCAGTTTCGATCGCCGCTCTGACGCTGTATGACATGGCAAAAGCGATCGAAAAGTCAATGTCGATCGAATCGATTCGATTGCTCAGCAAAACGGGCGGCAAGTCGGGAGACTATCAGCGCGAAGCATGAACCGACTGGCTTATTCGATCGTGCCTGCATCACTCGCTTGTTCCAGTGCCGCATACCAATCGGCATAGGGCGTATTTTTGGCAAATTTACGATTGTAGTCGGGTGCGCCATCTGTCCACCACACGGCTCCTCGTTCGCCTAGTGCCACTTTTGCGGCGTCCACCTGTTGCCGCGCCTGCTGAAGGGCATTTGCATCTTTGTGTTGAAGGGCGGTTTTGACGGCGCGTCGTGCCTGCATTAGTTCTTTGACCAGTCGCGATCGATCAGCCTCGGAAAGCTGCGGATTAGTGCATCGCCAAAGCTGACCTTTCACGACGAAATAGCGACCATCGGGCGTGACGGGATAGCGCATAACCGTAGATCACCAGAGTCTTCATTAATACTTCAAACAGTCTTGACCGAATCGAGTCATTTACTTCCCAATAATCACCATCATTCAGGTTAGAACTAAATAGTAGATGCACCCTGATTAGCACCTCTGGTTCACCGCCAGAGGTCTTTTTTTGCCTTTTGTTTTTTCTTTTGAAAGAAAATTATCTAGTGCAAACACGGCTGCTTCAGGTAAGATTTCTCACTTCAGCTTTTCAAGCGTCAGAAGCAAAATTTCCACGCGATCGCCAACCAGCAAATCGAGCTTGAATCGTCCTGAATTTCGATCGCCGAAAGCTCAAACGCTATCGAACAATTCAGCCAGTGGGGGCAAGGCTGGCGCGATCGATCGCGCCTACTGAAAGCGAAACGGATTGAAATTCGTTTCCACGTCGTAATAATCTTCGCGCTCTTGCTGCTTCAGCCAGCCAACGATCCAATAGGTGATGGGCGTAAACAGAATTTCGACGCCGCACTTAAAGATGTAGTTGGAAATAATCAGTTGAGTCAGCAGGGCATTCGGAATCACGCCGGAAAACGCGACGATCGCAAAAATTGCAGTGTCTACGACTTGACCAATCAGCGTTGAGCTAATGGTGCGGCTCCAAAGCCATCTGCCGCGCGTTCGGACTTTCAGCTTGGCTAACACAAAAGAATTTGAGAATTCACCCGCAAAATAAGCAAGCAGGCTGGCAAATACAATTCTGGGCGTGAAGCCTAAGATTTGCTCGTATGCGGTTTGAAACTGCCAGTCTGGAGCGGGCGGCAACGCTCCCACAACAATGATTACGATCGACATTAGCAGCGCCGAAATGAAGCCGAGCCAGATCACTTTTCTCGATCGCGCATAGCCATACACCTCGGTTAAAATGTCGCCAAAAATATAGCTGAGCGGAAATAAGATTGTTCCGCCATCAAACGTAAATGGCCCTAACTCCAAAATTTTTGTAGAGGCAACATTGGAGATTAACAGCACTGCCACAAACAGCGCGGTAATTGTGTCGAGATGCTTGAACGATTTATCCATGTTTCACTTTGATCTGAGCCTGTTGATGCGAGCCGGATTGACCCAATGGCGAGAAGCAGCAATGAGAATTTCCATCCTACCATTTGCTTTTCGTCCAACAAAAATTCGATCGAGTGGTTTCCAGCCAATCACTCGATCGAATTCAGCTTAAAAATGTGACGCGAAGGATTAGGCGGTTGCAGTTGTCAAGCAGTCATCGACGTTTCCTTGCTCTAGACCTAGAAAATAATCTGCCAGCGCTTCGGAATCGCCGATCAGCGTGCCATCAACAAACACTTGCGGGACGGTGGTTGCACCTGTGACCGCGCGGAGCGATCGCGTCGTGATATCCCGGTTCAAAACAATTTCTTCAAATTCCAAATCGCGCTCTTTCAGCATTGCTTTGGCGCGAGCGCAGAACGGACAGCCAACTTTGGTAAACAGCGTAATCAAACGCGGATGGACGGCATTGGGATTGATGTAGTTGAGCATCGTGTAAGCATCCGACACCTTGAACGGATCGCCCGGCTCTTCTGGCTCAATAAACATTTTTTCGATCACGCCGTTTTTGATCAAGGCAGAATAGCGCCACGATCGCTTGCCAAATCCTAGATCGGCTTTATCAACCAGCATTCCCATTCCCTCAGTGAATTCGCCGTTGCCGTCGGGAATCAGCTTGACGTACTTTGAGTTTTGGTCTTTTGCCCATTCGCTCATCACAAACGGATCGTTGACCGAGAAGCACAAAATGTCGTCAACACCGTTGCTGTAGAACACGCGAGCCAGTTCGTTGTATCCGGGTAGATGCGTCGAGGAGCAAGTCGGCGTGAAGGCTCCGGGCAGCGAGAAAATGACAACGGTTTTGCCTGCAAACAGTTCGTCGGTCGTGACATCCACCCACTGATTGTCTTGGCGGGTGCGAAAGGTAACGGTGGGAACGCGCTGTCCTTCTCGGTTGGTTAACATTGCGGAAATCTCTTGGTGAAACATTTCTCAATAAACGTACTCGTTATGAGTTTGTTTTGTCAAGCGATTCCTACCCCCGGTGGACAGGCGTACCCGAAAAGCCAAGGTAAAATAAAACCTTGGTTAATCTGCCGCCATCATGCAAGACCTCAAATCTGAACTGACTGAAATGATCGATCAGGCCGAATGGGACTGGCTTGTGCCCCACGTGCAGCGCGATGCGATCGTCATTGTCGATACGAATCTGGATCTGGCCGATGTGGGTGTGGCGATCGCCAGCGATAACGTCATGTCGGTACAGCACTGGATTGGCGAAGGCTTGATCAGCAAACCGACGCAGGCGCAGCTAACCGACTGGGAGCGCGATCGCCGCAAACGCTTCACCACGCTGATCGTGCAGCCTTACGTTTTAGTCCAAACCCTTTAGTCGCCCGTGAAGCCATCGCTATGAGCCATCCTTCTGCTTCTTCGCTGTGGGAGCGTCTTCAGACGATGGCGCTTGTCCGATTTCTGCTGCTGTTTGCCTGCGGTTGGGCGATCGTGCGCGTTCTCGCTTATTTTGAAACGGTCGTCGTCATTTTTATTTCAGCGACGCTGCTCGCCTTTTTGCTGAGTCATCCGGTGCGAGTGCTGCGCCGATTTGTGCCGCATGGCTGGGCGGTGTTCATTGTCTTTTTTGTCAGTCTGACGCTGATTGTTGGCTCAACGGCCACATTGGGGCTGGCGATTTTGTCGCAGTGGCAGCGGATGACCGAAAGCATTGCCGATTTCATTACCTCGCTGACTCCGGTTTTGGAGCAGGCCGAACGCTATCTCGAAAGCCGCAATCTTTATCTTGATTTGAATTTGGTGGGCGATCGATTTCGCGATCAGGCACTTTCGGGAATTACATCGAGCCTTTCGCTGCTGCAAATTCTGCTACGCAACCTGATCAATTTGATTTTCATCGCCGTGATCGCCTTTTTCATGCTGCTCGATGGAACGCGGCTGTGGGAATTTGTACTGAAGCTCGTGCCGATTCATCTGCGCGATCGCTTCTCCTACGTGATCCGGCGCAACCTGCAAAACTACTTTTGGAGCCAACTGCTGATCGGGCTGTTTTTCATCGCCTGCTCGTTTGTGGCATTTCTGGCTTTGGGCGTACCGTTTCCCTTGTTGCTGGCCGTGATCGCAGGCGTGTTTGATCTAATTCCAGGCATCGGGGCAACGCTGGGAATCAGTGTGGTGTGTTTGTTTTTGCTATCGCAAAGCGTTTGGCTGTCGCTGAAGGTACTGGTTGCCTGCGTTCTGATTCAGCAGGTGCAGGAGAATTTTCTGCTGCCGCGCCTGATGCAAAATTCGCTCAACATCAATCCGGTCTTGATGTTTCTCGCCCTGCTAATCGGCGCGAGAGTGGCCGGAATTTTAGGAATTTTTCTGGCAATTCCGATCGCAGGCGTGATCGTCAGTCTGTTCGAGATTGAAGAAATGCAGGCGCGATCGCCCGTTCATTTGCCTCGCGATCCGGTTTCGTCTGAGCCGCGCTAGTGGCTGCCAGAAACTAATGGCTAGCGGAAAATGGCGCAGTTTGGGGAATTTGCCCGATCGCCTGCGCTGCATTTGCTTGATTTCTTTGAGCGTCTAGCTTGTGGTTCAAATCGCGAATGCGGCGCGACATCAAGCGGATAATATTAACGGCAATATCGGGAATTTCGTCGATCGCTTCATAAAGCTGCTGCTGCGTCAAAATTAAGCATTCGCACGGCTCTAGCGTCGTCACCGAAGCCGATCGCGGTTCAGCATCAAATAGCGCCATTTCACCAAAAAAGCCGCCTTTTTCGACGTGAGCAAGGACGCGATCGCCATTGTGGACACGGACGCTGCCCGACACCAAAATATAGAGCGATCGTCCTTCTTGCCCTGCGGTGAAAATCGTATGGTTGCTATTGAATGCGACCTCATCCATGATTGACGCGAGCCGCACTAAAAAATCATCGCGCAGTTCTTGAAAGATGGGAACGCCTCGAACAAACAGCAGGCGATCGAAACTCGATAACATACAGGATTTTGCCTACTTTGAGGAGAATTTAGCGTAGGTGCAGTTTACGTTTACCGAAGCGAAAGATGCATAGCACATTTTATTTTAAAACGAGTCACAATTCCTCGCTTGCAAGGATATTGGTGACGCAGCAATTTTGCCGATCGTTTTGCTGATCGCAGGCTAGGGTGAGTTTTAACAGGCATTCATCCTCCCCAACCCCATAAACAAGGAGGGAGCCGAACAACCTCTCAAAGTCCTCCTTTCCAAGGGGGATTTAGGGGGATCTCAGTGGAGAAATTAAACGACCAGCAGGGTTTAACACACACCCTAGAGATTACCCAAACCCGCTGACCATTACTGCATTTGGTGTCATTCATCTTTGACAAGCGATCGACCTCAGACTGTCTCTGCACAAAAAGAACCTTGTAGAGTAAACAGGTCGAGTATTTTCTCCTGATGGCTGATTTCACGCTTGGGAAAATTTTTCCGCTGTTGATGGGGCAATCAAATCTGTGGCAATCGATTGCGGTTGAACCTGCGGCAGACGCGATCGAAGTGGACGATTCGCTGGTGCTGGGAAGTGTGCTGTTGAGTTTGGTGGCAATTTATTTTGCGGCCAAGCTGGGCAGCGAAATTTGTGCGCGAATCAATTTGCCGCCCGTGCTGGGCGAACTGGTGGGCGGCGTTTTGGTGGGAGTGTCTGCTCTGCGGCTGCTCGTCTTTCCCGAAAGCGGCAGTGATGGAACTGATTCGCTGATCATGCAGTTTTTGGAACGGACGGGCGGGCTGTCAGAAGCGCAAGTGCCGCTGCTGTTTCAAACGCAGAGCGAAGTGATTGCGGTTTTGGCGGAGCTGGGCGTGATCGTGCTGCTGTTTGAGATCGGCTTGGAGTCTGACCTGAAACAGTTGATGTCGGTTGGCACGCAGGCGATCGTCGTGGCCTGTGTCGGTGTGGTCGTTCCGTTTGCGGCAGGCACGGCAGGCTTGATGTTCTTCTTCGGAATTCCGGCTGTGCCTGCGATTTTTGCGGGCGCAGCATTGACGGCCACCAGCATCGGCATCACGTCTCGTGTGCTGTCAGAAATGGGGCGGCTCACGTCTAAAGAAGGCCAGATTATTCTAGGTGCGGCTGTGATCGATGACGTGTTGGGAATTATTGTCCTGGCAGTTGTCGCAAGCTTGGCAAAAACGGGCGAAGTTGATGTTACCAACGTCATTGTTTTAATCGTCAGCGCAACGGCATTTTTGCTGGGCGCAATTTTGCTCGGTCGCATCTTTAATGAAGCGTTTATTACCGTTGTTAGCTGGCTGAAAACGCGCGGCGGCATTATTATTCCGGCTTTCATTTTTGCGTTTGTGATGGCCTATTTGGGAGCCGCGCTGCACCTAGAAGCAATTTTGGGCGCGTTTGCGGCAGGCTTGGTACTCGATGAAACCGATGAGCGCAATGAACTGCAAAAACTGGTAATTCCGATCGCCGATCTCTTCGTGCCGATCTTCTTCGTCACCGTTGGCGCTCGCACCGATGTTAGCGTTTTGAATCCATTTATTCCCGCCAATCAAGAAGGTTTGATAATGTCAATCTTCCTGGTCGCTGTGGCAATTTTGGGCAAGGTCGTGACGGGAGCAAGCGTGTTTGGACAAGGTTCGCTCAACCGCTTGGCGATCGGTGTGGGAATGATTCCGCGTGGCGAAGTTGGACTGGTCTTTTTGGGGGTGGGTGCGGCGAGCGGCGTGCTGTCTGCGCCTTTGAAAGCGGCGATCGTGGTCATGGTGATTTTGACAACGTTCCTAGCGCCCGTCCTGCTGCGCGTTGTGTTTCAATCGCCCGTCGAAGCTCAGGCAGAAGCGCAGCAAGTTGATTCCTAAAAATCAGTGTGAAACTTCTATGAAGTTCGTGCGTCCAAGGGGAAAGATCTACCATTGATGCGCGGCTTTGGCCGAATTTTCGGGAAACTTGATTTCCCCGAAGATTGCATTGATTACTAGCACGATCGATCGCCTGGCAACCCTCTGTAAAGTTGGGACGATCGATCGAAAGTTTCCGGTTTGCTTTCCAGACAATGCGGTATAGTCAGCAACGGCATCGCCCGAATTGACAAAATCGATTCATTCGTGCAGTCTAATTTCGCGTGCTGCCTGCTTCTCCTTACGATCGCTGGTCTTTCTTCATTTTTGGTTCGCCTCCTAAAATTGACTGCTCCTCCACCCGTTTTTGCAAGGAATCTTGAGGTTTAGCGTGAGAGTTTTTTGGCTTCCCAGTTTGCTGGGCGTGATTGGTTCGCTGGTGTTGTCTGCCAGTGTTCAGGCCGCCACTTTGCAATCTTGGCGATTCAATCCCAGCGAAAATCGGCTGGTGTTTACCACTGTCGGCGGCGTGCAGCCGAGAGCGCAACTGATCGCCAATCCAACGCGGCTGGTGATCGATCTGCCCGGAACGACGATCGGGCGTCCGACTGTGAATCAAGCGGTTGGCGGCGGCATCCGTGAAGTCCGCGTCGGCCAGTTTGATGCCCAAACCACGCGCATCGTGATTGAAATGAGTCCGGGCTACACGATCGATCCGCAGCAGGTGCAGGTGCGCGGCGACACGCCCAGCCAGTGGTCGGTGCAGCTTCCCCGCCCGCAGCGTGAAGCTACACCCCCGATCGCGACGCTGCCCACACCCACCACACCGACCACTCCAACGACACCCGCACCCAACCCCACTGCCGCCACCCGGATCGAAGGTGTGCGGATTACCGGAGATGGCTTTTTCATTCGCACCAGCGGCGCAACGCCGCAAATCCAAGTTAGTCGCAGCCGCGATCGCCGTCAGGTCGAGATCAACGTCGCAAACGCGAGCCTGACTTCGCAGGTGCAGGCAGAGCAGACGATCAATCAGTTTGGCGTCGATCGCCTGCAAATCACGCCGCAGTCGAACAACGTGCGAATTACGCTGAACCTCAGCGATCCCAACACCAACTGGCAAGCCACCGCCAGCAACTTAGGCGGCATTGTTGTGCTGCCGATCAGCGGCTCGGTGGCTTCGCGACCGGGAACTTCTCAGCCGAGCAATCCTTCCAGCAATCAGCCCGTGACGCCACCCGTCACAGTTCCAACCACGCCACAGACGCGAACAGCGATCGTGCAGGCGGTTGAACTTGCGCCGAACGGTTCTCAGCTTTTGATTCGTGCCGATGCACCGATTCGCTATACCAGCGGTTTTGACAGCGCAACTGCTTCCTACCGGATTGTAATTCCCAACGCTCGCTTGGCCGATCAGGTGACGCCGCCTGTTTTGCCGCCGACGAGTCCCTTGCAGCGGGTGCGACTGGTGCAGCAAGACGATCGAACGGTGGTTGTGCTAGTGCAGCCTGCTAGCGGTACGCGCATCGGTGAACTCAATCAGCCCAGTTCCCAAACGCTTGCTTTGTCGATTCAGGCGAGTTCGCAAGCGATTCCCGTGCCGCCTCCGGTGCGACCCAATCCCACACCGCTGCCGACCACACCAACCACCCCCGGAACGCTGCCTACTGTTCCGAATGGCCGCGTGGTAATCGTAATCGATCCGGGACATGGCGGACCTGATCCAGGCGCGATCGGCATTGGCGGCCTGCGCGAAACCGATATTGTGCTAGATATTGGTCGGCAGGTCGGCGCAATCTTGGAACGGCAAGGCGTCAATGTGATTATGACGCGCACGAGCGAGCGCAACCTAGAACTTGAACCGCGCGTGCAAATTGCCGATCGCGCCAATGCTGATTTATTTGTCAGCATCCACGCCAACGCGATCAGCCTCAGCCGCCCCGACGTGAACGGCATTGAAACCTACTTTTATGGTTCATCTGCCAGTCAGCGCTTAGCTCAGACAATTCACAGCAACATTATTCGCAATATGGGCGGAAACGATCGCGGTGTGCGCTCTGCCCGCTTCTACGTGCTGCGAAATACCGATATGCCCGCCGTACTGATCGAAACCGGATTTGTGACCGGACGCGATGACGCTCGCAACCTGTCTGATCCAGCCTATCGATCGCGCATGGCAATCGCGATCGCGCAGGGCATTCTTCAATACGTGCAGCAGAATAATCTCTAGAAGGCGAGGCAGAGGGCAGGAGGAAAGAAGACAGTCTATTTTCTGCCTTCTGCCCCGCTGGACTTGACGAGGAGGGTCAAGATTTGGTGTGATGCTGCTAACTTTGATGCGATCGCATTGAATCCCTAACCTGAACGAATTCTTCTATGCAAACAAACCAGCAACATGC
Organism: Microcoleus sp. FACHB-1515; assembly: GCF_014696105.1. Taxonomy (GTDB): domain Bacteria; phylum Cyanobacteriota; class Cyanobacteriia; order Elainellales; family Elainellaceae; genus JAAUTJ01. The sequence goes on along the minus strand of NZ_JACJPO010000056.1, from coordinate 220,987 downwards.
TCCGATCGGCATCTTTGACAGCGGCGTCGGCGGACTGACGGTTTTAAGAGAACTCTATCGACAACTGCCAAACGAATCGATTCTTTATTTTGGCGACACGGCCAGGTTGCCCTATGGCGATCGATCGGCAACCGAAATTCTTTGCTTTGTGCGCGAAATTCTCACCTGGATGCGCCAGCAAGAAGTGAAGATGGTGATTATGGCCTGCAATACGAGTTCTGCCCTCGTCCTGGAAACGGTGCGATCGGAATTTGAGTTTCCGATTTTGGGAACGGTTTTGCCGGGAGCCAGAGCCGCTGTTGCCCAGGGAAACCGAATTGGCGTGATTGCAACGCCAGCAACTGCTGCCAGTCAAGCCTTTCGCCGGGCGATCGAAGAAGTGAATCCCAACGCGCAGGTGTGGCAGGTCGGCTGTCCAGAATTTGTGCCGCTGATTGAACAAAACCGCATCCACGATCCGTACACTCGGCAGGTGGCCGAAACGTATCTTGCGCCCTTGCTCGATCGATCGATTGATACGCTGGTCTATGGCTGTACGCACTATCCGCATCTAGCGCCCGTCTTGCGATCGATTCTGCCCAATTCGGTTCGGCTGGTCGATCCGGCTGTGCATGTCGTCGCAGCGGCGGCGCAAGAGCTTGATTTACTTGGCCTGCGTAACACCAAATCTGCCCGACCGACTCGGTTTGCGGTCAGCGGCACTCCTGCAACCTTTCAAGTCTTGTCAACGCAATGGCTTGGCTACACGCCGATCGTGGAGGCGATCGATGTGCAGCAGCTACAGGCGATGCTGCTCGAATCGGCTGAACCTTAAGCTGCGGGTTTAACTAAACCTGAGTGCTGAGGATTGAGAAAAGCGCAGTCCTCAGCACTGGGAAATGAAGCCGATTTGGAAATCAAGCCCTAAGCTCGCGATCGCTCGGCCAAGCGCAGCAGAACGTACACCACGAGTAGGTAGCCTACTGCCAAAATCGGAATTGCCATTGGAACATCGTCAAAAGCCATTGCTCACACTCATTAATAAAACTAATCAATACAGCAAACCTAAATCAGTCGTCAGCCTGACCCGCAAGCTCGAAGCTGATCCAAACTCAATTTCTGCCGCCTGCGAAAAACTCGCGCAGATCAGCGGCCATACAGCGTCAAACCATTGCTAAGCGAAGCTTTCTCGAATTGCGATGTCGAATTCGGTTGCAGCGGCCTGGCTTGACTGGCAAGTACAGCGAGCCACTTGAGACGAACTTGGGCTGCTCGCTGACTCGCGCTATGTAGTTTTGAAATTCTTATATAAAGCTAGCACAAATTTTTGGGAGTGATCCGGCGGATTTTCGGCTTTTTTGTGAAGTGATGTTGCGTCGTTTCGGGCTGATCAGCGATCGCCAATTGCAGCGCGATCGACAAATGAGATTCGGCAAAAAGATGAATGAAGCGCGATCGAATCACGCAATTCCGGATGGATTTGCGAAAGTTGCCCGTTCAAATCCGTCAGATGGAAGAGGGTTAGCTTAGAATGAGTACAAGATCTGTAAGATTTCGTAACCTTATTCCATTCTCCAGAAGCGGCGCACCATGACCTCAGCCACCACGCTCTTTTCCCCTGTAGAAGCAGACCTGCGCTCGCTGACGGAGAATCTCAAGCATCTTGTCGGCAAGGGACATCCGATTCTCTATGCCGCTGCTGAGCATTTGTTTGGAGCAGGCGGTAAGCGGTTGCGACCCGCGATCGTCTTTTTGATTTCCAGAGCAACAACGCCCGACCAAACCCCGACCGAAAAGCACCGCCGTCTTGCTGAAATTACCGAGATGATTCACACGGCTAGCTTGGTGCATGATGATGTGGTGGACGAAGCCGAAACGCGACGCGGCATCGCAACGGTTCACAGCAGCTTTGGCAATCGCGTCGCGGTGCTCGCGGGCGACTTTCTGTTCGCACAGTCTTCATGGCATTTGGCAAACCTGGACAATTTGGCCGTTGTTAAGCTGCTGTCGCAGGTAATCATGGATTTGGCGGAAGGCGAAATTCGGCAAAGCCTGATTCGGTTTGACAGCGATTTGTCGATCGAAGACTACCTCGAAAAAAGCTATTACAAAACCGCTTCGCTGATGGCAAACTCCGCCAAAGCTGCCGGACTGCTCAGCAACGCGACTCCAGAAATGGCCGCCAACCTGTTTGGCTACGGTCGTCACATTGGACTCGCCTTTCAAATTGTCGATGACATTCTTGACTTCACCGCATCGAGCGAAGTGCTGGGCAAACCTGCTGGCTCTGATTTGCAGAGCGGCAACCTCACCGCGCCTGCCCTCTATGCCTTAGAAGAAAAGCCCTACCTCAAAACCTTGATCGATCGCGAATTCGAGCAGGCGGACGACTTCGAGGAGGCGATCGCGCTGGTTAAAGACAGCAAAGGCATTGAGCGATCGCGTGAACTTGCCGCCCATCACGCTCAGTTGGCCGTCGATCACCTTAAAGAGTTGCCGCCAACCGCCTCCAAGCAAGCTCTGATTGACCTTTCTGATTACGTTTTGAGCCGACTGTATTAGCAATTGCGGCGCGATCGCACGATTCGCTGAGGGTGCAAAAACTGCCGCATAACGTTTGTTTGATCCGCAGTTCGCCCGTCCTGCCTTGCGTGCCCGATGGCCTGCAACCCAGGATCTACGGGTTATCGGGCAAGCGATCGATTCCTTGGCGATCGCATCACATCATTCTGCAACGCTGCTGGCTTTGTATGCTGCCCACCCGCCCAAATCGGAAATATCCGGCCAGTTGTATTTCTCAATCAGTTCTTGTGGATAGAGAAACGCCGTCAGCACTTCGCCATCTTCCAGCACGACATCGCTCGGATACATGTTTGGCGGTTCCGTTGCGGCCAGATGTTCAAACTCGGCCTGCGTCAGTTCGTAAACTTCACCGGGAATTGAGACCCCGCCCGACTCAACTTCGTAGATCGCCGGATGCCAACCGTTGCCCGCCGAATGCAGTCGGTATCGCGGCTGCGTTGCTGCCGGACGAATGAACGCTGCCTCTTGCAAATTTTGGTGATCGGGCTGGCCGCGCAGCGCAGAGCCGCAGATGAAAATACGCTTCTTATCGGGAGCCGTCATTGCTGGTATTGATAGACACAGTTTGTTTTGATTCGATCGCTCATTTTATAATCAAGTCAATTAATTTGTATACAGTATGCAGGTTGGCGTTTAGCCCTTTCATGCGTTTATTTTGACTCGATTATTCGCGATCGAATTTTTATTATGACTGAAACCGCTACGCAACTGACTTTTACGCTCAACGGCGAATCGATCGCGCCGCAGCATTCGCCAAACACCACGCTGCTGCAATATCTGCTGCAAACCGGACGGACGGGAACCAAACAGGGCTGCGGAGATGGCGACTGTGGAGCCTGCACGGTCGCGATCGTCAGCAAAGATGCGAACGGCCAGCCGAGCTATCAGGCGGTGAATAGCTGCTTGATTCCGCTGGGCGCAGTGGCGGGACGATCGATCGTCACGGTCGAAGGCATCGCAGGGGAATCGCTGCATCCCGTTCAGGCCGCGATGATCGAAACAGGCGGTTCGCAGTGCGGCTACTGCACACCCGGATTCATCATGAGCCTGTTCGCCGCCTACTATGACGGTGTGGTCGATGACGCCAGCGTCGAAGGCAATCTGTGCCGCTGCACAGGCTATCTGTCCATCCGCAAAGCTGCCGCACAGGTGACACAAGCGCAGCCGAACGACGAGTTTGTCCGCCAGCTTCAATCGATCGACTGCACACCCCAACCGCTGCACTATCAAGGCGTTCACGAATTCTACCGTCCGACGAGTTTGGCAGACGCGATCGCCCTGTTGCAGCAGCATCCCGACGCGACGCTGATCGCCGGAGCCACCGACTTGGGACTGGAGATGAGCCACGATCGCCGCACGTTCTCCAAACTCATTTCCCTGGAAGCCGTGCCGGAACTGCTCCAAATCGATCGCACTGCTGACAGAGTAGAAATCGGCGCAGCCCTGCCGCTGAGCCACATCGAAAGCCAGCTACACGGCGAATTTCCCGCGCTTGACGCGATGCTGCATCTGTTTGCCGCCCGCCAAATTCGCAATCGCGCCACGCTGGGCGGCAACATCGGCACGGCTTCTCCGATCGGCGATCTGCCTCCTGTCCTGCTTGCCCTCGATGCCGAGTTGCAAATTGCTGGACAATCTGGAGAACGATCGCTGCCGATCGCCGAATTCTTTCGCGGCTATCGCCAAACCGCCCTTCAGCCCGGAGAAATCATCGTTTCGGTCAAAATTCCGCGATCGCAATCCGCCCGCCGCCTCAGCCGCTCCTACAAAGTTGGCAAGCGCGGCACAGACGACATCAGCACGGTCGCCGCCGCCTTCACGATCGACCTCGACGCTAACGATCGCATTGTTCACGCCCGACTCGCCTATGGGGGAGTGGCGGCCACGCCAATTCGAGCGATCGCGATCGAGGAGCAGTTGATCGATCGCCCCTGGACGCCGGAAACCATCCAGCAAATCAAACCGCTTCTGCGCGAAACCTTTGCCCCCCTGACCGATCTGCGCGGCAGCGCCAGCTACCGCAAACTCCTCGTCGCCAACCTCTTCGAGAAATTCTTCATCGAAGCGACTTCGTAAGCCCATCCCCTCACCCCCCACTCCTCACATGGTCGGACAGCGCAAATCCCACGAAAGCGCCCAAGGGCACGTCACCGGAAAAGCCGTTTACACCGATGAACAGCGATCGCCCGTCGGAATGCTGTCGGTCTATCCTGTCCTTTCACCCTACGCTCGCGCTCGCATCCTCCGCATTGATCCGCGTCCGGCCTTGGCGATCGAGGGCTGCGTCACCGTTCTGACGGCGGAAGATGTACCAGGCGAAAACAACACGGGCGTCATCGTCCCCGACGAAATTTTGTTCCCGACCGAGGAAGTCAGCTATTGGGGACAGGCGATCGCTTGGGCAGTTGGGGAAACCGAAGCCGCCGCCAAACAAGCCGCCGCGCAAATTGTCGTCGAATACGAGCCGATCGAGCCGATCGTGACGATCAAGCAGGCGATCGCAGCGGGCTGGTTTCTCAATGCTCCTCAAACCGTGCGGCGCGGCGAACCGGAGACGATCGAATCCGCTGAAATGCGGCTGGATGGCGAAATCGAGATGAACGGGCAAGACCACTTTTATCTGGAAACGCAGGCAAGCTGGGTGATCCCCGATGGCGAAGACGGCTACAAAATCTACGCTTCGACGCAGCACCCGACCGAAACGCAAATCATCATCGCCCGCGTTTTGGGCGTTTCCAGCAATCAAGTCGTCGTCACCTGCTTGCGAATGGGCGGCGGCTTTGGCGGCAAGGAATCGCAGGCGAATCCGTATGCGGCGGTCGCGGCAGTGGCAGCGAAAAAGTGCGATCGCCCCGTCCGCGTCAAACTCAGCCGCCACCACGACATGATTTTGACCGGGAAGCGACATGGCTTTTTAGGTCAGTATCGAGTTGGCTTCACGTCTGAGGGAAAAATTACTGCTCTCGATGTCGATTTGTATGCGGATGGCGGCTGGAGTTTGGATTTATCGCCACCCGTTTTGCTGCGAGCAATGCTGCATGTGGATAATGCCTATTACATCCCGAATCTCGAAGTTCGGGGACGCATTGCCAAGACAAATAAAGTGTCGAATACGGCCTTTCGCGGCTTTGGTGGACCGCAAGGAATGGTCGTGATTGAAGAAGTAATCGATCGCATTGCTCGTAAACTCAACCTGCCGCCAGAAGTTGTGCGCGAACGCAATTTCTATCATGGCGAAGGCGAAACCAATACGACTCATTACGGTCAAGAAATTGTTGATAATCGGATTGCTCGCGTTTGGAGTGAAGCGAAAGCAATCTCGGATTTTGCCGAACGAAAAGTAGCGATCGAATCATTCAATCGATCGCATTCTCATCAAAAGCGCGGCCTCGCAATCACGCCTGTTAAATTCGGAATTTCCTTTAACAAAACTCAGTACAACCAGGCAGGCGCATACATTCTGATCTACACCGACGGCAGCATTCAACTGAATCACGGCGGCACAGAAATGGGGCAGGGTTTGCATACGAAAATGCTGCAAGTGGCGGCGAAATCTTTGGGCGTAAAGCTCGATCGATTCCGCATGATGCCGACCAGTACGGACAAGGTTCCTAACACCTCCGCCACCGCTGCTTCTAGTGGTTCCGACCTCAACGGTCAAGCCGTCAAAGATGCCTGTGAAACGTTGAAATCTCGTCTTGCTGCTGTTGCTACGTCGCTCTTAGAACTCGATACGCCAAGCGAATTAGCGTTTGAAGATGACTGGATTTATTGTCGCACTTATCCACAGAAAAAAATCGGCTTTGCAGAAGTCGTGAAGCAGGCGTATGGCGATCGCGTCAGCCTTGCTGCTACCGGATATTACCGCACCCCAAATATTTACTGGAATGCCGATACAGGCAAAGGCCGACCGTTCTATTATTTCGCTTATGGAACGGCAGTCAGTGAAGTGGAAATCGACGGATTCACCGGAACGTTCAAGCTAAGACAAGTCGATATTGTGCATGATGTCGGTGAATCGATGAATCCGCTGATCGATCGCGGCCAAATTGAGGGCGGCTTCGTTCAAGGCATGGGCTGGCTGACAATGGAAGAATTGGTTTGGGATGACCAAGGCCAACTGAAAACCTTTGCACCCAGCACCTACAAAATTCCTACGATTTGCGAAGTTCCTGAACATTTCAACGTGCAACTGCTCGATCGCGCTGCTCAAGACGGCGTGATTTACGGCAGCAAAGCGGTTGGTGAACCGCCGTTCATGCTGGCAATTTCAGTGCGCGAAGCGATTCGAGCCGCGATCGCTGCCTTCGGCCAATCCGAATCAGTTTTACTGGCTTCTCCTGCCACACCGGAAGCAATTTTGTGGGCAATTGAATCAGTCCGCGAATCGATCGCCACGCCAGAGTTGCTATTACCCAAGTCTTGAAATGTCAATTTCCTGCTATCAGAAACTAGCGGAAGTTTTGCCCGTTGAATCGATCGTTTTGGCAACCGTCATTGATACCAAAGGCTCCGTTCCCAGAGAAGTTGGAGCGAAGATGCTAATTTGGGGAAATGGAACGTTTGAGACGATCGGCGGCGGCGCAGGTGAAGCAAAAGTAATTCAGCAGGCGATCGCAGTTCTCAAAACAGGTGAAAAACAATCGGTTGAAATTGATTTATCCGGCGCACAGTGGCGCGAAACGCAAGGCATTTGTGGCGGTTGGATGCGCGTTTGGCTAGAGCGCTGGACGAGTCGTGAACTACCGCTGGTTGAAGCGATTCTCGATCGCCTCCAGTCTGGACAATCGATCACATTAATCACGCCGTTTGATTGTGATCGATCGCCGCATTTGCTTGAAAAAGATGCAGTCGATCGCGGTTTTGTGGAAACGATCGAACCGTCGCCGACGCTGCTAATTATCGGCGCGGGACATGTGGGAGAACAGCTTGCAAAAGCCGCGAATTTTGCTGGTTTTCAAATTATTGTGCAGGACGATCGCTCTGCTTGGGCAAATTCACAGCGCTATCCGCAAGCCATGCAAATTTTGGCAGAATCGATCGAGGCGATCGATCGGCTGGCCGATTATTCTCAGCTATACGTTGCGCTGGTGACGAGAGGCTATCAGTACGATTTATCGGCGCTAGAGCGACTGATGCAAAGGCAAAAACCCTGTCGCTATATCGGCATGATTGGCAGCGAAAAGCGCGTCAAACAGGTGATTTTAACACTCGAAAAATCTGGCGTTGATGCGGCCAAGCTGCGATCGATTTACGCACCGATCGGGCTGGATATTGGTGCATTAACGCCAGAGGAAATTGCGATCAGTATTACCGCAGAATTGGTTTTAGTGAAACGAGGTGGAACAGGACGATCGCTTTCTGAACGATTGCGAACAAATGAGCGATGAAATTGCGATCGCCCTGATTTACCTATTTTTTATCGTCGGTTGCTTCGATTCGGACTTTGACTCCTTTCGAGAGATATTTAACCATTGCGTCGCCCAGTTCTTTCTCTTCAGATTTCGGTTTTTCAGAACGGTCTTTTGCAAGTTCGGCAAACGCGATCGCCAGCAGAAAAATCAAAGGAAAAAGTTCCATGTGTGAGATGACCTTCAGGATAAAAAACGTTACAAACCGTGAATCTAGAACAGTCAAGAGCGATGACCTGTTCCCTATGACAATGATCAGAACAACAAATCAGGAAGAGTTTTTTCCTGAACAAAGATAAATTTGCTACTTGTTGAGCGATCGAGGTTCCCTTTTGTCCAACAGCAACAGCAAACCGCGCGGTTTCGGTGATTCTGACATACCGCAGCCTGACGCGACGTGACAAGATTCACCAACTCTTGTTCCAAACATCACAAATCAGCGTCATTGCTTTACCTGTTGACAAAAGCTGTTTGGCTAGCATGGCGATCGAAGGGTTCTGCCAAATCGAAACAGTTTCAACAGGAGCAAACGACTTGGCAACAATTTTCGGAGACGATCGCGATGAGCAAATCATCGGCACGGCAGACAACGATGAACTCTATGGCAGCGGCGGAAACGACTTGCTGTTTGGCAATTTAGGCAACGATACGCTGTATGGCGGCATTGGCAATGACGCGATCGAAGGCGATGCTGGAATTGATACGCTGTATGGCGAGGCGGGCAGCGACACGCTCAACGGAGGCGCAGATGCCGACTCGCTACACGGCAGCGAGGGCGATGACCGACTCGACGGTGGCAGCGGCGACGACACGCTGTATGGCGAAATCGGCAACGACATCCTCAGCGGCGGAGAAAGCGCAGACGAACTGATCGACGATCTGGGCAACGACATCCTCAGCGGCGGGGAGGGCACGGACAAACTCAGCAGCGGCGGCGGTGACGATACCCTCAATGGCGATGCAGGTACAGATTTTCTTCTGGCCGGAGAAGGAAACGACAGGCTGGACGGCGGTGCAGACAATGACGAACTGCTGGGTGAAGCCGGAAATGACACGCTCAGCGGCGGCACAGGAGACGACAAACTCTTCGGCGGCGAGGGCGATGATGCGATCGCCGCAGATGCAGGCCAAGACGAACTGCACGGCGAAGCTGGCAACGACACGCTCAGCGGCGGAACCGACAACGACAAAATCTTCGGGGGCGTTGGCAGTGACACGATCGCCGGAGACGACGGCAACGATGAACTACTGGGTGAAGCCGACGATGACGCGATCGCAGGCGGCACGGGCGCAGACTTCCTCTATGGCGGCGAAGGCAACGATGCGCTCGATGGCGGCGCAGATGCAGACAATTTGTTTGGCGAAGTTGGAGACGATCGCTTATTCGGCGGAGCGGGAGACGACTCGCTGTTTGCCGGAACGGGAAACGATCGCCTCGATGGTGGAGATGGAAACGATGTACTGTTTGCCGAAGTTGGAGACGACACGCTGATCGGCGGTGCGGGAACAGACTTTCTCTACAGCGGTGAAGGCAACGATTCACTGTCAGGCGGAACGGGCAACGACTCGCTGTTTGGTGAAGCGGGACTCGATCGACTCAACGGCGGCGCGGGCAACGATCGACTGTCAGCAGGTGAAGGCGACGATCGCATCCTCGGCGGTCAGGGGCGCGATCGCTTGGTAGGAGCAGGAGGAAACGATGTCCTGATTGGTGGAGCCGGAGCCGATCGCTTCATCTACAGTACAGAACTCGCTTTTGCGCCAGACGCGATCGGCCTCGATTTGATCCAAGGCTTCAGCAGCGGCACAGACAAAATTTTGCTCGATCGCCGCACTTTTACCGCACTCAAAAGCCGAGCCGGAGCAGGTTTCTCGAACCTCCGCGATTTTGCGATCGTTGCCAGCGATCGCGCTGCCCGCCTGAGTACTGCTGCGATCGTCTACAACAGCAGCAGCGGCAGCTTGTTCTACAACGCCAATCGCGCCGCATCCGGCTGGGGCGGAGGTGAGCAGTTTGTGACGATCGACAGGGCAAGAGCGATCGCCGCGCCAGATTTCCTGATTCTGTAACGAGAACAGCCTCCCCCGCTAACTATCCTCAAAGTCCCCCACCAGTGGAGGATTTAGGGGGCTTCCCTAAGCTCTCACATCTCACATCGATCGCCCAATCACAATAGAATAGGCACACCGAAAACCGCTTGTGCCCATGCCGATCGACCCCGACAAAACCACCAGGGTAATGATCTCGATGCCCAAACCGCTTGCCAAATATTTGCGGCAGGTCGCAAAATCGCGGGCAATTTCTTTGTCTCAACTGATGCTGCAAGCGACACTCGATCGCTATCCGCCACCCTCAGAGGCAACTGAGAATGAAGATGATCACTCCTCCTGATGTTGCCTAAGAAATGCTTGCAAGTCTGTAAGTAAATCCTTTAGACGTGATATTAATTCATCTGTATCATCAAAGGCGGTGTCAGATTCTAAACTGATTTCCGGTAAACCAATCGCCCATACCCTTTGCAAGGCAGCTTCGAGTGTTTCAGCAGATGCCTTTGCATCTGGCAAACTTTCAGCAAGTGGCCGAAGTTGTTCCAGCCGATCGACAAGCACCAATTCTGAAGCTGCGATCGTGGCGGCTTTCATGTACGCAGCTAGGCTGTTGATGCCCTTTGTTGCAGCGGCGAGACTCACAAAATTTAGCTCGACTGGGTTCAGTTCAAACTTTAACTCCATTGGTGGCAACTAAGTGCAACACCTACAGTCTAAATGGCGGTGCATCTAAGTGCAACACTGAAGTAATGAGCATTAATGGTGATCGCTTGCCTTGAGCAACTCGAAGCAGGAAGGTTTGTGGCATCATGAATGGGTTGCACCCGCAGCGATCGCAGCGCTAGCCGACCTATGACGAAATTTGTATTTGTCACCGGGGGCGTGGTCTCCAGCATTGGCAAGGGCATCGTTGCCGCCAGTCTGGGTCGCCTCCTCAAATCGCGTGACTATTCTGTCTCGATTCTCAAGCTTGATCCCTACCTCAACGTTGATCCGGGCACGATGAGTCCGTTTCAGCACGGGGAAGTGTTCGTGACCGAAGACGGAGCCGAAACCGATCTGGATTTGGGACATTACGAGCGCTTCACCGACACGTCCATGTCTCGGCTCAACAGCGTCACAACCGGATCGATCTATCAGGCCGTCATCAACAAGGAGCGGCGCGGCGACTACAACGGCGGCACCGTCCAGGTGATTCCGCACATCACAACCGAAATCAAAGAGCGCGTTTTGCGCGTGGCTCGCAACACGAATCCCGACGTGGTGATTACCGAGATTGGCGGCACGGTCGGAGATATCGAGTCGCTGCCGTTTCTCGAAGCGATCCGCCAGTTTCGCAAAGATGTCGGGCGGCAAAACGTGCTGTATGTCCACGTCACGCTGATGCCTTGGATTCCCTCAGCGGGCGAAATGAAAACAAAGCCCACTCAGCATTCGGTCAAGGAACTGCGATCGATCGGCATCCAGCCGGATATTCTCGTTTGTCGCTGCGATCGCCCCCTCCAGCCCGGACTGAAAGAAAAACTGTCGGAATTTTGTGACGTTCCGGTCGAGTGCGTGATCACGTCGCAAGATGCCGCCAGCATCTATGAAGTGCCCTTGATGCTGGAGCGCGAAGGCATGGCGCAGCAGGCGCTAGAGCTTTTGCAACTGCCGCAGCGATCGCCTGATTTGTCGCACTGGCAAACGATCGTCGAGCGGCTGTATCGCCCGACGCACCCGATTCAAATTGCGATCGTCGGTAAGTATGTCCGGCTGAATGATGCTTACCTTTCGGTTGTCGAAGCCTTGCGTCATGCGGCGATCGCGCAAAGTGGCGATTTGAATATTCGCTGGATTAACTCAGAAGAACTCAGCGAGAGCAACGTCGATCAGATGCTAGCAGGCGTCAACGGCATCGTCGTTCCCGGTGGCTTCGGATCGCGCGGCATCGAAGGCAAACTGATTGCGATTCGCTATGCTCGCGAACGGAAAATTCCCTTCTTGGGCTTGTGCCTGGGAATGCAGTGTTCCGTAATTGAATGGGCGCGAAACGTTGCCAAGCTCGACAACGCCAACAGCGCGGAATTTGATGCGAATACTCCAAATCCGGTGATCAACCTGCTGCCGGAACAGCAAGATGTCGTGGATTTGGGCGGCACGATGCGGCTTGGGCTGTATCCTTGCCGAATTGCAGCGGGAACCTTGGCCGATCGCCTCTACGGGCAAGAAGTGATTTATGAGCGGCATCGCCATCGCTACGAATTCAGTAACGCCTACCGAACGCTGTTCCTCGAAACGGGCTATGTTGTCAGCGGTGCATCGCCGGATGGCCGACTGGTGGAAATTATCGAACTGCCCAATCATCCGTTTTTCATTGCCAGCCAGTTCCACCCGGAATTTCAATCGAGACCCAGTCGCCCCCATCCGCTATTCCAAGGATTTGTGCAGGCAGCGATCGCATTGGTTGCCCCGGAAGTGGACGATCGCGCTTTGGAACCGCTGCGATAAAAACGAAAATACAGCAAAAAGGCCGGATTGCACTCCGGCCAGAAGTTGGAACCCATCCAAGCTTGATTAAGAATCGGCGCGTTTGCCTTGTGCTTTCGCTTTGGCGATCGCGTTGTCAACTTTTGCTTTCGCTTCGTCAGCCGAAGCTTCGATCGAATCGGCGGCCTGCTTTGATTTTTTGCGAGTTGCTTTGGCCGTTTCCTTCACGGCTTCCGCTGTATCTTCGGCAATAGCTTCCTGCTGCTTTTTCGCTTTCTTCGCGACATTTTTGGCTGAATCGATCGCCTCGTCTAATTTTTGTTTCGCTTCGCCTGCGACGTCTTTCGCGCGATCGATCGCACCTTCAACTTTCGGCTTGGCTTCTTCAATTTGCTGGCGAGTCGTGGCCGCCGTGTCTTTCGCTTTTTCGAGCGCTTCCGCTGTCGAATGTTGCGCTTCGATCGCGGCATCTTTGGCGGCTTTCGCTACTTCTGCCACCGCCGGAGTGACATCTTGAACGGCTTCCTTAACGGCATCGATCGCGCCCTGCACCGACCCGCTCAGCTCTGCTGCTTTTTCGTCGCCAACGGCGGCTCGCGCTGCACTGGCAACGGTTGCACCGATTGTTGCGCCTGCTTTGCCGCCGAGCAGTCCGCCGATCGCCGCTCCGACAATTCCCGCTTTTGCAACCGCCATCGAATCGGTTGATTCAGTCGGCTCAGCTTCCGGATCGATCACCGCTTCGACTTCAACAGCAGACTGCTCGACAGGATCGATCGCAGGAGATTCGGCAGGATCGATCGCGGCATCTTGCTTGGAATTCGCACCTTTTTTCTTGCTAGCGGCCATGATTCTAGACTCTCAAGTGCTGGGTTAGTTATGTACACCTTAATCGCAACTTGACTTGAATTGGTCTACTGCAAGGCGGACTGTGGACTCTATCTTTTTGTAGAATTTAGTGATTGCTAATTGAAGATGTATTCAATTTACTGAAGCTGAAAAAGATTATTAAAAGACAACTTTAAACAGGTAGCAGGATGCTTGAAATATTAAAGCCGAAGAGTTTAGAAGAACTTGAGAACGCATTTCAATTTGCCACTAGATCGTCAATCGAGATCTTTTTCTTCGTCTGGAATGTATTCAATTAAATCGAACGGCGTGCAGTCGAGAAATTTACAGAGTGCATTAAAGGTTTCTTCTCCAATGCGAGGGAAAGTATCTTGGTTTCTAAGATACGAAATTGCATTGGGATGAACGCCCATCAACTCGGCCAAACGCTTGTTGGTCATGCGTTGCCGCGCCATTACTTCTCTCAATCGCCAGCGAATCGTCAATCTGAGCCTTTTTCTGGAGTGTATTCGATGAGATCGTTCGGCGTACAGTCCAAGTGATGACACAGCGCATCCAGCATTTCTCCGCCGATTTGAGGCAGTGTGTCTTGATTTTTCAAGCGAGAAATCGCGTTAGGGTGAACTCCTACTAATTCAGCTAAACGCTTATTGCTCATGCGTTGCCGAGCCATGATTTCTCTGAGTCGCCAGCGAATTGTCAATCTGGATCTTTCTCCGGAATGTATTCAATTAAATCATCAGGTGTGCAATCGAGAATTTTGCATAGCGCATCTAGTGTTTCTCCAATGTGCGGTAAGCTGTCTTGATTTTTTAGATTTGAAATTGTGTTGGGATGAACGCCCATCAACTCGGCCAAACGCTTGTTGGTCATGCGTTGCCGCGCCATTACTTCTCTCAATCGCCAGCGAATTGTCAACTTTTCCTTAAATCTTGCAGCAACACAGAAAATTTAGTTGTTCACACAAGATTTCTGTGTGATAAACTCTAACAAGTCAGAAGCCAGTGCGTCCCCTGAGAAGTTCTGCACTGGCCTTGGCTCCGTCGTTGAGTTGGAGACAATCTATTATGACCTACGCAGAGCGCTTACGGAAGCGTTGGGTGGTGGTGCGCCTGCTGCCCAACTGTCAGACCGTTGATGTTGCGTATTTTTGCAGATACACAGATGCTCAGAACTTCGCGCTGCTGATGTCGCGGCTTGATCTCGCCTATCGATTTGAAGTCATGTTTGAGCCGAATGTGCAGTGCAGTTCGATCGCGACATCCCAAAACGGTATCGATCGCAAAATCACACCTTGACTTTTTGTTAAGATCGCTGCGGCATTGCACAGGAAATTCATGAAGCCGTCGATCGAATTTTCTCCAGTGGTTCCTCAAATGCGGCGGCTTTTGCAGGCTTGCGGCCAGATTGCCACAGCGGAACAAAATTTTGAGGTGTTTGAAAAAGGCCGCGACGATTACGTGACGTCAGTCGATCGCGCCCTCGATGCCAAGCTGACAATCGGCCTGCGCGAACTTTTTCCGCACGACCCGATCATCACCGAGGAAAATCGCGACTCGCAAAAGGCGTTTCGATCGAATCCCCAGCGGGTTTGGTGCGTCGATCCGCTCGATGGAACCGACGATTTCATTCAGCGCAAACTGCACTATGCCGTGATGCTGGGTCTGCTAGAAGCGCAGCAGCCGACTGTCGGCTGGATCTATGCACCCGCTTTCGATCAGCTTTTCTTTGGCGGACAAAATTGGGGACTGTTTCAGGCGGTTGGCGATCGTCCAGTCGAGCCGCTGATTTCCACCGCACCGCCGCCACCGGACGATCGCACCTGCGAAATTTTGATTGGCTACAAAGACCAAAAGCGCTATGGGGAGACGATCGCCCGCTTGATTCCGCCTGCACAGTTCAGCACGATCGGCAGCTTTGGCCTCAAGGTGATGCAGGTGGTGCAGGGCAAAGCCGGAATTTATATCTACCTGAATCGGCGCGTCAAGCTGTGGGACACCGTTGGGCCGATCGCTCTCGCCCGCGCTGCCGGATTAATCTGCTGTGACTTGGCCGGAAATCCGCTGCAATTTTCGCCGGACTTCATCGACAACGACACGCTGGCACATCAGCAGGAAATTGTGATCGGCTGGCCTGCCTATGTTCATGCGCTGCGATCGCGTCTGCAAAAAGCCGTCTGGCTGCGAAATCAAGCGTAGTTTGACTGAAGGACAATCTGCTGAAGGGCAGCTTGCAAAATCGCCCGATCGACCTGACAAAAATATTGCTGCCGAAATTGTTCTTCGCGCACGGCGGCCACAAACGCTTGGCGAGCGGCATTCCAATCCGGTTCGATCGATTCGTCCAAACTGAAGGCAATCGCATCTTGATCGATCGTCACGCCAAAGCCAATTTTTTGTAGGCTGTCGAGTCCACAGGTGAATGCAGAATCACCGAACTGGAACTTCGTTTGTAGTTGCGATCGATCCACAGCTTCTCCAGTGCGGCTCAAGAATTTCGCTAGCCCTAGCCAGTCTTGCCATAAATCTTCAGCCGATTTGCTGGAGGGCAGCGAGTAAGCCAAGGCGAGCGATCGCCCCGTTTGTCGAGCGCGGTGTGCCCACTGGTGAAACTCTTCCCAACTGCGAGGACACTCGCGCAATTCCAGCACGGCGGCGGGCGGATCGATCGGTCTTTCCGTGCGCCAGTCAAGTAGCCAATTGGCATCAGGGGCGGTCGCAATCGCGGGAGCGATCGATTGCACTGCAACCAAGCGGATTTCGTAGCGCTTTTGATAGGGATTGTTTTCGAGTTCTGCGATCGCGTCGCAGCGTTCCTGCGGCAAATCAGCGGGCGTGTGCTCCCACCAAACACCGAAAAATTCTCCGGTTTCGTCGCAGATTTTGAAGCTAATTTTGCTGTAGCGAACCTTGCCGCCCTTCCAATCTTGAATTTTTTCTGTCTGAACTTCGCGAAACCAGCAGTTGCGAATCAGCAGGCGCGGCGGCGGATTGCCGATGCCGTAAGGTTCCAAGAGCCGCAGTTCGCGAAACAGCACGCCGCCCAAATCGGCGATCGTCACTGTCAAATCTGCCGTCAGGATGGAAGCAGCAAGCAGATTTTGTCGCCGCAGCGCTTGATTGACTGCCGAGCGAAACAGCGGAATGTTTGCCACAGGCAGACTCAATCCGGCGGCTAGCGGATGTCCGCCGAAGCTGTGAAGCAAATCGGCTTGGTCTTGAACCAGTTCGTACAAATCGATCGCGCCGATCGATCGCGCCGATCCTCTTGCCAGCGGTTCGCCTTCAGGCGAGACTTCTTCGCTCAGCAAAATCGTTGGGCGTCCGTACTGCTGGGCAATTTGTCCGGCAACAAGTCCCAAAATGCCGATCGGCCACTGGGGATCGCTGAGGACAATTACGCTGGTGGTGGACAAATCGATCTGCGCCAGCAAGACCTGCACCTGCTGCAACAAATCTTTCTGGAGCGCTTTGCGGCGGGTGTTCGCCAGTTCGGTTTCGTCGGCAAGCTGACGGCAGCGGTTGCGATCGCGGCTGGTCAACAGCTCAACGCCAAAGCGGGCATCGCCGTGAATCCGGCTAATCGCGTTGATGCGCGGCCCAATCCCAAACGAAATATCGGTGGGGCGATCGCCGCTGCGTTTGCACAGTTCCAGCAGACGAGCGATCCCCGGTCGGGACGCCTTGAGCGGATTGCATTGCTGCTGAAGCTGCACCAGTCCCTGCTGCGCGAGATAGCGACAGTCGCCCCTGAGCTGCACCAAGTCGGCAATCAGCCCGATCGCCACCAGATCGAGCAAATCGGTGAGCGGGCGATACCGTTCCGGGAGCGCTGCACGATCGACTCGATTTGGCCGCGTTTCATACAGCGCTTCCACCAGCTTGTAGGCCACTGCCACGCCGGACAGGTGAGCCAGCGGATGATCGGCAGGCAGATAGCGCGGATTGAGAATGGCCGTCACGGGCGGACGTTCCGCAGGCAAGGTGTGGTGATCAGTGATGATCACGTCCAGTCCGATCGCCTGTGCATACTCCAGTTCCGCCGGATTGGTGCTGCCTGTGTCGCAGGTAATGACCAGCGAAACGCCTTGAGCCGCGAGGCGATCGAGTCCCGCGATCGAAAGGCCGTGCGATTCATGCAGGCGGTTGGGGATCGTGTAGGTCAGTCGATCGGATGGAAAAAACTGCCCCAAGCCTTCCCACAAAACCGCCGTTGCCGTGATTCCGTCGGCATCAAAATCGCCCCAGATGGCGACGAATTCGTTGCGATCGCAAGCAGCGAGGAGGCGATCGATCGCCCGCTGCATTTCTTCCCCGAACGCAAACGGACTCGTTGGCTGATAGCGATTCGCATCGAGAAATCCAGCGAGTTCGTCAAGATCGCGCCAGCCGCGCTGCCAGAGCAGCGTTGCCGCAAATTGTCCCTGCGCCTCGGCATCGGGCAGATAGGTTCGCACAGCCGCAACAAATTCTGCCGACAGGTCGATCGCCGGAGCCACCTGCCACTGCACTGAAGGTTCACGCATTGCCGCAGATTGAGCGCACCATTTGACTACAGTAGCTTGCGGGTGGCACTCACTGGGCAGAGGTATTGGTGAGCAAGCTGATCAACTGGGGCAGGACGGGCTGAGCCGCAATCGGTGCGGCGGGCGACAAGCTCAGATTCATCCAAAGCTGAAAGAAAAGCGTCAGCATCACCGCTTGCAGTAGTTTGGCGAGCATAATCCGGTTCCTCCTGCTGATCTCCTCACTGTTATTGTCCTATCTCAGCGATCGATCGGCATCCGCAGTTCCGCTGTTGATCTAAGCCAAAAGACGGATAGACAACTCCGCTTTCTTTGGAAGATTTCGCCGATGACGCTTCAGGTGAATTTGATGAATGAAGATGAGCTGCAAGTAAGCAAAATCACTTACTGAACAAATTACTGATTGAACATTTCCACGCGATCGCAAACGCAATCGGCAATTGCTCAAATTTACTTTGAATAGTAAGTAATTTTAATCAGTAATCCGCTTGATTGCACTTTTCGGCAACCATTTGATCCAAAGTCGGTTAATTCTTCATTGGGAAACGATTCAAACAAACGTGAAATACTCTACATCCCTTCAAGAGGTAACGTATGCTACATCATATTTCCGTTGCAGTGAATTATCCGGCACAGGTTGCAACTGTGCTTGCCGAAGCGATCGGTGGTCAAGCTTTTCCGTTTCCTCCACATCCTGGCAGCTATTTTGTGATGGCTGGCGATGAATTTGGCACAGCGATCGAACTTTATCCCGCCACGACTCAATTGGTTCCAGGTTCCGATGACGTGGTGTTCGCTGAAGCGGCAAATTCTCCTCACTATCTTTCGGTTCACGCGGCGATTTCAGTTCCAACAACTCAAGCACAAATTGAGGCAATTGGTCAGCGCGAAGGCTGGCTAGTGCGAGTGTGCGATCGCGGTCCTTTCAAAGTGATAGAATTTTGGGTCGAAAATAAACTAATGCTGGAATTTTTGCCGCCAGAATTTGCCGCTACATACATGGGTTTTGTCAAAATTGAAAACTGGAAAGTTTTTCTTGCAATGGCAGAATCGGGCGAATTTGCAGACAAACATCAGTCCCATCAAGTGCCAGCTAGCGTGTAATTTGACAAGATAGAGACCGCAAGTTAAAAATAGGTAGAGCAATTCTTATTGTTGCTCTACCTATTTTTGTTTTTCTATTCTTCTGCGCTTTTCTACAATTTCAACCTCCAATACTGGTCGCTATTTCTAAACAAAACTGAAACATATTAAGCGATCGATCGCCTTAAATTAGTAATTAAGCAAGTTGCTTGGCTTGAGAACTAATTTAAAGGAGAAAGTCATGGAATTATTAGTCGAAAATGCGATCGGATCACTTAACTTGGAACTTCATTCTTCAGCCATTTCGTTTATTGAGATTAGTGTTGCCAAGCTTGAACTGAATCAGTTTATCGGAATTGGAATCGAGCCTGAATTGGAGTCTGATTCTCCGTCTGAAATCGATCGCGATCTCCAGCCTTCCTTATTCAAATCTGCGGGTTTGAACTATTCCCGTTCAGGGCGGAAAATCACAGGAACATCCCGTGCGAATCAGATTGTGGGCACTCAGGCGAACGATATTATTCTTGGTCAGGGTGGCAACGATGAGCTTTACGGTGAAAACGGCATTGACCGCATCCTGGGTGGAACAGGTAACGATTATTTGGAGGGTGGCAAGGGCGGCGATACGCTATATGGCGGCGCTGGAGATGATGTCTTGATGTGCGGAAGAATTGTCGGACAAGCGGATCAATATGACGGTCTGACCCGAATTGAAGATGATGCATTCTACAATTTTGTTTACGGCGGTAGTGGAAGAGATACGTTTGCGTTGGGTTTGAGAGGAAAGGGAAACACATTCATCAGAGATTTCCGCAACGGCGCGGATCAGTTTGCTCTTTCTGAAGGCATGAGCTTGGGAAACATCAGTGTCGATTACAATTCAATCACGAACGAAACGAGAATCTATCACGGCGATAAGGTTGTCGGATTTGTACTTGGAAATGTTGTTGATCAAATCGACTCATCTGATTTCAGCTACATCTAATGGTGAGCATCAATGAATCGTGAGTGTGAATGACTGATTCAGCAATTCGACAGTGCTAAAGCTGTGGCAGCAGTTCCGGCAGCAGATTGGCCGGAAGTTTGGCAAAGGCTTGATTTTGAGCGTAGATGCCGCCCTGCTCGTAGATCGATCGCATCGTCTGAAGCACGCTATCGAGCGCAGTTTGGCGTAAAGGAGAATTTTGCCAGCCTTGCAGTGCTTGCAGGTGATGATGCAGCGATTGTTCAAGCTGAGCCGATCGATCGTCTGTCGTTTCGTGCGGATCGATCGCCAGTTGGTGATAGGCCAGTCCCAAATTGTTTTGCGTGGCGAAAATGTCAAAGCTGAGGGTCGAATCGAGCGTAGCAGCAGTGTCGATCGCAGCTTCATACGCAGCAACGGCTCGCTGAAGATAGCTGCGCTGCATCTGCGGATCGTCGGTGCAGTTTGCCAGATGCCAGCAAGCCGTACCTAAATTGCTCTGCGTGGCGGCAAAGGCAGCAGGTGACACTGTTGCTGTTCGATAGCGCAGGGCTTGAGCGTAACTCGATAGGGCAAGTCGCAGCCAGTCTTGCGGACGTTCGTATTGCGCGATGTTCCAGTAGGCCGTGCCCAAATTGTTCTGAATCATCGCGTAGTTGAGCGGGTCTTGTTCGGGGCGGTAGAAGTGCAGCGCTTCGGAATAGGCGGCGATCGCCCCTCGCAAATTGTCCAACGGTTGCTGATGCTGCGCTAGATTCCAGTGTGCCGTGCCCAGATTGTTCTGCGTTGAGGCATAGCGCTGGGGATCACTTTGGGGCGATCGATTCTGCAAGGCTTGCTGATAGGCGGCGATCGCATTTTGCAGCGCTTCAGTCGGATTTTCGTAGCGAGCCAGATCCGCGTAGGCTGCACCCAAATTATTTTGCAGCATCCCCAAGATCTGCGGCTGCTCGGTTTTGTAGAGCGCCAGTTCATACAGTTCGATCGCCTGCTGCAAATGCGGAACCGGATCAGAATGGCGCGACCGTCCCCAGTGCAAATTGCCCAAATCATTCAGCACATCCGCCCACTGCGACGCGGTCTCCGGAAGCCAAACCAGCACTTGCTCGTAGGCTTCGATCGCCCGCTGCCAAGTTGTATCGGAGGCGTCACCTTGATCGATGCGATCGCGATAGAGATTGGCTAGCGCTCGATAGGCTTCGGCCAGCGTTTCTGCTGCGGCCTGCTGTTGGTGCAGTTGTTCGATGCGATCGAGCAGCGGTTGGGCGATCGGATCCTCGATCAGGCGGCCTTTTTTTGCAGGCAGAATGGCGATCTTGCTGCTGCGGTCTTCGGTTGGAATCAAAGCAGCGGCAGCGGGAAATTCTTCAAGCTGCTGGCGATTGGGCATTGCCGCCGGAACCAGCATCGCTTCTGCATCCA
This sequence comes from Microcoleus sp. FACHB-1515, assembly GCF_014696105.1. Taxonomy (GTDB): domain Bacteria; phylum Cyanobacteriota; class Cyanobacteriia; order Elainellales; family Elainellaceae; genus JAAUTJ01. The sequence continues at coordinate 199,653 of NZ_JACJPO010000056.1, read as the reverse complement.
AGTTTGATTCGGGCGTGTCCAAATCTGGCTGCGATCGTTCAGCGATCGGACGCAGCGGCTCGACGATCGGCTGTAAGGGCGTGGGGTCGCCAACAAATTCAAACACTCCGGTATGAATCTGCCAAAATCCCGGAGCCGACTGGCGAATCGATCGAAACCAAGGCTGCGGCATCCACAACAGCAAGTTGCAATCTAGATGCCCGAAAGTGCGATCGAAGGTTTGCAGATTCGTCAAAAACTGCCTTTGCACGGCGGCAGGCTGGCGCGTAAGCTGTTCAACGCCAACGATCTGAAAAGTCGGTTGCTCTCTGGCCTGCTCGATCCAGTCGCTCATTTGGGCGATCGGATTGGCTTGAGTGGCATTCAGGCGCAGCGTCACCAAGCGCATCGGCGGTTCGCCTGCGGCCAAATCGGTTTGCAGTTGTGCGGCTAGTCGATCGCGCAGCACCAAATCATCACACACGGCCACAAACACCTGACGGCGCAATTGCAAACCCAACGCGAGCTTGAGCCGCTGATACGTTTGCTGGTTGAGTCCCAGCACTCGACGAAACGGAATTTCTGCCACAGGAAGCGCGATCATCAAGACACACAGTTACAGATATTGATCCTTTCGGAATGGGGCGATCGAGGTCAGGACGATTTAGAATTCGCAAGGACTACCGATCGCTGTTTCCCTTTTTTGCTGTTTTCTTTTTTTGGTATGAAAAGACGCAACCTGTTAATGGCTTCTTCCGGCTTGGCAACCACAATGCTGTTTGCCAAAACCGCGCACCCCGTCGCTGCCCAAACTGCGATCGGAGAAATGGTGACGATCGCGGGAGATTTGCAGGGGTACTACGTTCGACCCCGGACGCGCAACATCGTTCCCGCCATGCTCGTGTTTATGGAAATCTTCGGGGTGAATGACTACATCAAAAGCGTGTGCGATCGCCTCGCCCAAGCCGGATTTGCCGCGCTTGCTCCCGATTTCTACAACGGTCAAACCTTTGAGTATAGCGATGTTCAAACTGCGATCGGCAGAGTGCGATCGATCGACGACGCCATGATTACCGAAGTCGTCGGCCAATCGATCGACTACCTGTCAGAACGCGGTGATGTGCTGTCTGAGGCGATCGGCGCGATCGGATTTTGCTGGGGTGGACGCACGACTTTCTTGACGAACGAAGTTCACGCCGACAAACTCAAAGCCGCTGTCGCCTACTACGGCGGCGGAATTGCGCCCACCGAAGATCGATTCGGGCGTCCCTCGCTGCTTCCGGGTGTGCCGCAGATGCAAGCGCCGATTTTGCTGATGTATGGGGCAAAAGACGCCTCGATCGCGCCTGAGGAACACGCCCGGATTGCCGAAGCGCTCTCAACCGCAAACAAACGCTATGCAATCAACGTTTTTCCTGATGCGGGACACGCCTTTTTCAGCGATCGCCGCGACAGCTACAATGCCGCCGCTGCCGAAGAAGCATGGCAAATCACAATGAATTTTCTGCAATATCATTTGACGCGATGCGATCGGCTCTAGGGGCAACGACATGTCCTGCCCCTACGCTGGAAATTGATGCTTCGCGATCGCCTTACTGCTCGCTGATTCCCGGTTTGGCTTCGCGCTGAATTTGCGACAAGATTTCGTTGAGGATTTCCTGTGCGCCTTGCGATCGCAGCTTTTTGGCCAGTTCCGTGCCGATTGCTTCGGCCTCAGTCACCGATCCGGCGATCGTGTCTTTCACCAATCGCTGACCGTCCAGACTGGCAACGATGCCTGTGAGCGTCAGTTGGTCGCCGTCGATCGAAGTGTTGACGCCGATCGGCACTTGGCAGCCGCCTTCAAGTTCGCGCAGAAAGGCGCGTTCAGCGTAGCAGCGCTGAGCGGTTGGAGTGTGTTCCAGCGCTTTGATCACCGAGAGAATTTCGGGATCGTCCGATCGACATTCGATTCCCAGTGCGCCCTGTCCAACGGCGTGAAGCGAAATTTCTGGCGGCAAGATTTGGTGAATGCGATCGCTCATGCCCAGACGTTCCAGTCCGGCAACGGCGAGAATGATTGCATCATATTCGCCCGCATCGAGTTTGGCGAGGCGCGTGTTGAGGTTGCCGCGAATGTCTTTGAATTTGAGGTGCGGATAGTGGTGGCGCAGTTGGGCGAGGCGACGCAGTGAGGAAGTCCCGATGATTGCGCCTTCGGGCAGGGTGTCAAGCTGTTTGTCGCGGTTGCGATCGTGAACGACGATCGCATCAGCCGGATCTTCGCGCTCGGTGACGCAGCCGAGCATCAAACCTTGCGGCAAACGAGTCGGCAAATCTTTGAGCGAATGCACGGCAAAATCAATGCTGCCGTCGATCATGCCCGACTCTAGCTCTTGCGTGAACAAGCCTTTGTCGCCAATTTTGGAAAGCGCCACGTCGAGAATTTTGTCGCCCTGCGTGTTCATGGTTTGAACTTCAAAGGTGCGATCGGGAAAGGCTTTTTGGAGCTGTTCTTGCACCCAGTAGGTTTGCACCAAGGCAAGCTGGCTTTTGCGAGAACCGATGCGAATTGTGCGGGGAAGACTGGCGACCATTGGCAGCGACGAACTCAATCCATTGCAAAATGTGAAATGTGCGGTGTGTAACCACTTCATCAGCTTACCGCACGGCGATCGCTTTCGAGTGGCGATCGAACGGCTGTCAAATGTTGCAATTTACGAAGTCGTTTGCGATCGAAATTTTGCCTTCTCGCCAGAAATTAAGCGAAATTTTGGCTGCGCCAGTTGCTATACAAAATCGAATTCACGGCTGAAACCAGATCGCTGTGAATCAAATTGGGATTGAACTGATGGAGATAGCGGCGGCTGCGAATGCCGCAGGTGAGCGCGATCGTCGGCACTTTGGCGGCTTGTCCGGCCAGTACATCGGCTTCGGTATCGCCAATCATCCAGGCTGAATCGCTACTGTGAACGGCGATCGCTTCACTCAAAAGCTGCGTCTTGTGGTCAGCGCAATTTTGATAGGCCGCGTGATCGTCCGTTGCGCCCCAGATGCGATCGAACAGGTGCAATAAATCGTGGCTGTGCAAAAACTGCATCGCCTGCTGACGTTCTCTGAGCGTGACGAGAACCAGCCTTGCGCCCTGACTGTGCAGCAGTTCCAGCGCCCAGCGCACTCCGGGCTGGAGGCGATCGAGATGCAGCAAAGCAGGCTGATTGACGATTTCGCAGACGCGCTGCATGAACCAGGAAATTTGTTCGCCCTGCAAGCCCGATCGCTCGGCAATTTCGACATCGGGGACGCGATTTTGCTTCATCTGCCAAAACTGCGCTTTGGAGAGCGGAGCGATACCGTTCCGCAAGCTCGCGATCGCCCGTCCGCCAAACTGTTCCTGCACGTCCGCCAGCCCAAACTGATAGGTGGTGTAGTAGCGATCGGAAACGTCCACGATTGGACCGTCGAAGTCGCAAAAAACCGTGAGCGTAGTGCAAGCGGAGGTGCTTTGGGAGGGGCGATCGGTTAGCGCGGTTCTGCTCATGAAGCGAATGCAGGAAACAACTCTTTACATTAAGACATAAGCTGCGGCAAATGTCAGCATTCAGAAACATTTGAAGATTTTATCGATAATGTCCGGTCTCACTATCCACCGCAGCCCGTCCCAAGCATCAATTTCAGCCGGAACTCTCGCTTTCCCGCTCTAAGATGATCGTGACCGGACCGGAGTTTTCGATCGAAACCTGCATCATCGCCCCAAATTTTCCCGTCTCAACCCGCAGATTGCTTGCTCGCAGCTTTGCAACAAATGCTTCATACAGCGTTTCTGCCTTGGCCGGAGTTGCAGCGCGATCGAACGATGGCCGACGCCCTTTTCGCGCATCGCCGTACAGCGTGAACTGACTGACGACCAGCAGTTCGCCTTGAATCTCCACAACGGATCGATCGAGCTTGCCGTTTTCGTCGGGAAATAATCGCAAGTCCAGACATTTTCGCGCCATCCAGTCGAGTTCGGCTTCGGTGTCGGTTTCGGCAATGCCCACCAGCAAATTCAGCCCTTGCGCGATCGCCCCGACGATCGTGCCGTCGATCGTCACTTGCGAACTCGTGACGCGCTGAATCACCACTCTCATCCGCCGACTCCGTTGCGATCGCGCACCCAGTCGATCAGTTCTTGATTGACGCGATCGCTGCATTCGTCATAGACACAGTGCCCCGCATCGGGAATTTCCACCAGCCGCAAATCCGTGTGCAAATTGACGAGTTGGCGTCCCCAGGTGAGGGGAATGACGCGATCGCGTTCGCCCCACATCAGCAAAATCGGAACTTGCACTCGTGGCAGAAGCGATCGCGTTTCCAGGCTGAAGTCCGATCGCGTCCGCGCCTGCGACAGACGAGCAAACACTCGCGCCGCGCCGCGATCGAGCGTGGGAATCGTGAAGCTTTCGATCAGTTCTTCGGTGACGCGATCGGCATTCGCGTAGGCAAGTTTGAGAATCGATCGCAAAATTGCTGGACGGCGCAGCATTTGAAACATTGGGCGAATCAAAAACGGTTGCGCCATCCAGCCTTCGAGTCGGCCTGCGATCGCCTGCAATCGACCGGAGAGCAGTTCTTGCCGAGCGGCGGGCAAAGTCATCAGTGCCAAACCCTGCACCATGTCGGGATGCTGGGAAGCGGCAGTCAGGGCAACGAGTGCGCCGAGCGAATGCCCAACCAGCACGATCGGACGGTTGATGAATGTTTGCCAAAATTCATACACCTGCTCGACCCACAAGGCGACATTGTAGGTTGCAGCGGCCTTTTCGGATGCGCCAAAACCGAGCAGATCGATCGCGTAAACGCTGTGATGTTCGCTCAAGGGTAGCAGGTTCGATCGCCACTGCGTCAAAGCCGCCCCAAATCCATGCAACATCAGCATCGGTGCGTTTTCAGAATTCGCACTGCGAAAGAAGCTGTAGCGAATTTGCCAGCCGCGCCAAGCCCAATCGCGCTGGTGGCCGATCGACAAGGGAAGAGAAGCAGTCACAATCTTACGCTTGCAGAACAATCTTTATTTAGCATAGCGATTGCGCTTCCAAAAGGTGATTGAGATCGATTAAAGATAAACCATTCATGAGAATTGAAAAACGCTGCTACCATTGCTTGATTCGAGCAAGTTGGCATCAGAGTCGATCGCGCCTTGAGAAAAGCTATGCTTTCAAGAACGAGCAAATTTAACGACCTGATTTGGCTAATATAAAGTGAACTCGGCTCAGTAGTTCGTTCAACCAAAACAATTTCATTTTCTCAAAAGCCGCTGTAAGTGAGCGATAACATTGCTTCGCTGAGCAGTTGTTCGCGATCGAAATGCAGAAAGTCGAGCAATGTTATCGCTAATTCTTAGTAGCTACCCTTGCGATCGAGCAATCTCAGATTGAGCACAGGTCGAAAGAATTTGTCTGTCGATCGCACCCACTGATTGAATCGGATGCAGACCAACCAGTGACGTATCAGCTTCAACCGAATGAGGTTCTCCGTTGACTGCTGCTTCGACATCTAATCGAGTTCCCTGCATTTCTCCGGCAAAGCAGGAAAACTCCGATCGCGGTGAATAAAATGCACCGATCACTTGACCGTCTTGATGTTCAAATACAACGTAGCTGTGCGAGATTTGGTTAGGTGCGGCTGTATCGCCATAAAGGTAAACGCCATCAGGCAAAGTGGCGTAATTGGAATTAGTTTGACTGGCTTGTGCAGACTGTTTAATGCCAACACTGGCAATTGCGATCGGCAATAGAACAGCCGCCATTTGCATTACCCACGTTCTTTGAGCAGATGCAGGTGGAATCATCATCGCTTCTCCTTGCTTGCTGTCGGTAACACATTAAGACAGCCTCTTTGCTCAATTACTCCTACGCAGGAGTCAGATCTTCTCAGAGAAATTTCTGCCTATTGATGGAGAGGTAAGCAGCTTTTTGAGCGAAATTCAAGATTGTTTTAGCAGACGGCGATCGCGACCATGATTTTCTCGTCCTAAAATTAATCTTTCACCTGATAGCGCACGATCGCCTTAACTTGTTCTGGCGACAGCTTGAACCGCTGTGCGATCGCTGTTTCCACTTGTTTTTGATCGGTTCCAGAAATCTCGAATTGCTGTGTTTTCGTAGTGCTGGTTATGGTGCTGGCGCTCACCCGTGAAACGTTGCGATCGCGATCGATCTCGACTTTGATCGAGAGCACTTGGGCAGCAGGCGTTTGGCGCGGTTCCACCTGAATTGGGGTAACAGTATTCGATCGGTTCAGCAGTTGATGTTCGATCAGGCTGCTGCCCGCCCAAAACAATCCGCCGAGCAGCGGCAGCGGCAGCCAAAATTCAAGTCCTAAAGAACGCAGCGATCGAAACATCTGAAATTAAGTCACAATTTGGTCAAAACGAAAGGCCAAATTCACTCCGTCATGGTCATTCTACTGGTGGAAGACGACCCGGAACAGCTAGAGCCGCTGCATACAGCGTTGTCGCAGGCAGGACATATTGTCGATGCGATCGCAGATGGCGAAACGGCACAGTGGCTGATTGCTCAAAAAGAATACGACTTGCTGATTCTCGACTGGATGCTGCCGCAGGTTAGTGGTGTTGCCTTGTGTCGGCAGTCTCGACAGTTGGGCAAAACGGCTCCTGTCTTGATGCTGACCGCCAAAGACACAACGATCGACAAAATCACCGGACTCGATGCGGGTGCGGATGACTATCTCGTGAAGCCTGTGGACGTGATGGAACTGCTGGCGCGGGTGCGAGCTTTGGGGCGACGATCGCCGCTGTGGAACGGCGATATTCTGAATCTGGCTGACTTGCAGCTTCATCGGCAAACACTGATGCTCGAACGCGATCAGCAGACTGCTCTGCTTTCGGTGCGCGAATTTCAACTGATGGAGTATTTGATGCGTCATCCCAATCAGGTTTTGTCTCGCGATCAGATCGAGCGATCGCTGTGGGAATGGAGCGATCAGCCAGAGAGCAACGCCGTCACCACGCTTGTGCGTCGGTTGCGCCAGCGGCTCGAATCCGTCGGGGCAAAAGACTGGCTCGAAACCGTCTACGGCATGGGCTATCGCCTTGCTCCGCCTTAATCTATATTTAATCGCAGCCGTGTTTAATCGCAGTCGTCGTCGTTTGGCCTCGTGGTTTGCCCTGTCAATGGGCGGCATTTTGATTTTCTTTGCGGCTGTCGTCTACTGGCGCGAAGTGCAAGACCAGTTGCGATCGCTCGACCAAGACCTCTATGCCAAAAGCAAAGCGATCGCCGCTGCAAGCGACTATCAGTTTGAACAAAATCAGTGGCAGGTCGATCTCGCCAACGCTGAAGCAGTTTCGTACCTGCGCTGGTATGACGCGAAGGGCAATCTGCGGCAGTTCACCGGAGTGCCGCCTGTGGAATCGCCCGTCGTTGGCTTTGAGACGATCGCGCCCGATTCGCGTCAGGTTACTTTGCCCGTATATCGCAATATGGTTGCGGGAGCACCAAGCGATCGCGTGTTGATTGGCTATCTTCAAGTTGGGGTGTCGATCGCTCCGGTGCAAGAGCGTCTACAGCAGACTCAACTCTTTTTGGCGATCGGGGTTCCCGTCACGTTGGGGGCGATCGGGCTGGTGGGCTGGTGGCTGGGCGGACTGGCGATGCAGCCGATTCGCCGCTCTTACGATCAGCTTCAGCGCTTCACGGCAGATGCTTCGCACGAACTTCGCGCCCCGCTTGCCGCCATTCAAAGTAACGCACAGGTGGGATTGCTTGCGCCGTCAGAAGATACCACGCAGCCCCGCCAGCGGCTCGACAAAATTGTTGAACTGACCAAGCTGATGAACGGTTTGGTCAGCAATCTGCTGTTTCTGGCTCGACAGGAAGGCCAGTTGACGCCCGACGCGCTCAAGACCCTTGATTTAGTCGCGCTGCTGCAACCGTTGGCTGAAGAGTACGCAGAAATTGCAGCAGCAGCAGAATTGCGCTTTTCGATCGATCTCTACCCATCCCCCATTCTGTTCCGCGCTGATGCCGATCTACTCCAACAGGCTGTCAGAAATTTGCTCGATAATGCGATCAAGTACACGCCTGCGGCAGGTGCGCTCGAATTTCAACTGACCGCTCAGGCAAGACGCATCGTCATTCGCGTGACGGACAACGGCATTGGCATTCCGGCTGCGGATCTGCCGCATATTTTCGATCGCTTCTACCGGGTCGATCAAGCGAGAACTCGGCAGACAGGCGGTTTTGGGCTGGGACTGGCGATCGCACAGCAAATCATTCGGGCGCATGGCGGACAAATCACGGTCAGTAGCGTTCTGGGTCAAGGATCGACGTTTGCGATCGAACTGCCCCTCAAAGCCTGACACTTTTCGGTCACTTTTGCCGCTCATACTCAGAATGAGTAGAACGCGATCGCCCCTTTACCGCCATGTCTAAACCTTCGATCGAACGCACGTTTCACACCGTCCGACCTCGGCTGAGAAACCGCTTTTTGCTGACGGCGGTTGCGGCTGCCGTGTTTACGACTGCTTCGATCGCCACAGGCAGCGCATCTGCTCAAAGCTGGAGCAACTACAACCGCAGCCAAACGCTGAATCTGATTGGCGAAGTGCAAAGCATCCGCTACCGCAATCCGATCGTGACGCTTCAACCTCAGGCGGGTGAACAGGTGTGGCAGGCTTTCCTCGCTTCTCCTGCCCAGATGCAGCAGCGCGGCTTGCCACAAACGGCTTTGCGAGTTGGGCAAACGGTGAGGCTCGTTGGCTTTCCAGATCGGGCACAGGCGAATCAGATGCGCGTCGAGCAAATTGCGATCGACCAGCAGGCGATCGAACTGCGCTGATCAACTTGCGCTGACATTTTGATGTCACATTTGCTGTTCACAATCAAGTAAAAGAGTAGGAAAAACGTTCGATGCACGCCATGAATGGCCGATTACAGTTTGTTCGCTCAAAGCGCTGGATGCAGTTGATCGTTGCGAGCGTGGGTGTGGTGGGCGTTGGCCTGACCGGATGTAGCCAAACTGCCGTTTCGATGCGACAGGCGATCGATCAACCTAACTCGTCCGCAGCAACAGCCCCGCAACCGGATCGTTCTGCGATCGCGGATGCTGAGGCGTTGGTGGCGATCGGGCCACGAGTTGCAGGAACGCCCGCCACTGAACAGGCCAGCCGCTATCTCGAAGAAGCATTTCGGCAAGCCGGATATGCAACCGAGGTGCAGACCTTTACCTACTCGAAGTTTGTCGATCGCGGCTCTACCTTGACCGCAGGAGGCTTTACCTTGGAAGGACGCGCCTTCAACGGTTCGACTTCTGGCAATCTGACGGCGTCGCTGGTCGCTGTGCCCAACGTTGGACGCACCGAGGATTTTGCTCAGGTGGATGTGCGAGGCGCGATCGCGATCGTGCAGCGTGGTGAAATTCGCTTCCTCGAAAAGGCGAACAATGCAGCAAGGGCAGGCGCGATCGGACTGGTGATTGTCAACACCGAAGCCGATAACTTTTGGGGAACGTTAGGCGGCGAGGCGGCAATTCCCGTTTTGTCCTTGGGCGGGGCAGAAGGACAAACACTGCTCTCTGGCTCAACTTCTGACTCGGTGACGCTCAATGTGAATGCGATCGAGGAAACGGTTACAGGCCGCAACGTCATCGCTTACATGGAAGGCGTCACACAGCCGGAAGTGCTGTTGGGCGCTCACTACGACTCGGTGGCAGGTTCTCCGGGTGCAAATGACAACGCTTCGGGCACTGCGGTTCTGCTCGATCTAGCGCGGCAGATGTCTGATACACCACTGGCGCATCAAGCGTGGTTTGTCGCATTTGATGGTGAAGAAGACGGACTGCATGGATCGCGATCGTTCGTGCGTAACGCCCAGCCACAGTTTCTCAGCCAGCTTCGCGCCATGCTCAACTTTGATATGGTCGGCATCAACGATCGCCTAGAAGTAAGCGGCGCGGAGTCACTCACCAGCCTTGCCAAGTCTGTCGATGGCTCGATCGCCACAGTCGGCGAATCGGGCGGCAGCGATCATATCCCTTTTGCCGATGCCGATGTGCCCGTTCTCTTCTTCACGCGCGGCATGGAGCCAAACTATCATTCACCTCGCGATCGACAGGTCAACGCTTCACTTTTAGATGAAACTGCTCGAATTTCGATCGCCTTACTTGAACGCCTTCTTACTTCTGGTTCTTAACGTCCTGCAATGAAAAAGTCAGTCGTTTATCTATCTGCTTTGCTGATTGGTTCAGTTGTTAGTTTCTCGCTGCTCGATCGCCCAACGCCGCTTCAGTCTCAGCCGTTTACTTCGATTGCCGCTCAGTCAAACGACGCCAATTCCAACTTCGTTACTGCTGTGGTTGAAGAAGTAAGTCCCGCCGTTGTGCGAATCGATTCAACTCGTGCTTCACAACGCGCTCAATCTCGAATTGTTCGCGGCACAGGTTCCGGTTTTATCTTTGATGAAAGCGGTTTGATTTTAACAAATGCTCACGTCGTGGATAGCGCCTCAAATGTTCGAGTTACCTTAAATGATGGCCGCACCTTTACAGGTCAAGTTTTAGGAGAAGATGAATCGGCAGATGTCGCTGTTGTTCGCATTCAAGCCAACAATTTGCCAGTGGCAACATTGGGCAATTCGGCTCAAGTTCAACCGGGAGAATGGGCGATCGCGATCGGCAATCCGCTCGGCCTCGATCACACCGTTACCGTTGGCATTGTCAGCGCGACGGATCGATCGGGCAGCGCGATCGGTTCTCCCAATCGACGCGATAGTTTCATTCAAACCGATGCTGCAATTAATCCGGGTAATTCCGGTGGTCCACTGCTCAATCAGCAGGGCGAAGTGATTGGCATGAACACCGCAATCATTGGTCGCACTCAAGGCTTGGGATTTGCGATTCCAATCGATCGCGCTCAAGCAATTGCCGCACAAATTGTTAGCTAATTCAAGGAAGATTTGAAATTGAAGCGATCATACTTTGATAAGTAGCCTCTGATTCAAAACCAGATCCAAAACCCAGTAACGCCCGCTACGAGTGCTACTGGGTCTATTGGTTTTATGTTTAATCATGTCTAACTACTTAGGTTGATTTCAAACAAAAGCCTCCAGCGGTCAAACTGGAGGCTTTTGTTTAGTCGAACTGCAAGCAATTAACGGGCTGAAGTCAACTCATCAGATACTTCTGAAGCTTGAATTGATTGCAAAACTTCAGGTGGAATCACGATCACAAACTCAGACGGCTCAAACAAAGGTTCTGGCAGTTGACTGGGCAGAACTTCGGTTTGTGATTCTTCAATCAGCGGTTCAGACTTCCGATCAAATCGCTGCTTGAGAAGCATACCCCCTGCAAACAAACTGCCCAAAATTGCAAAGCTTGCACCGACAATTCCCAGTTTATTGAGATTGCCAACATCAGCTTGCGTCGTGATTGGATCGATCGATGGTGCATCAGAAGGAGTGGTGTTTGTGATTCCACCTTGCTCACCATAGATGCAGGGTTGAGCCTGGGCAGTTGTTGTTATCAGAACTGCGCCTGTTAGAGCAGTTGTTGCTGCGATCGCTGCAAAAGCAGACTTCAATTTCATGATTGTCTCCTCAGAGAGTGAATCGTTGAATTAGCCTTCAATTTTGAACACAGTCTGATGAATGAATGCAGCTTAAGCATACAAGTATTATAAAAGAGAAGTTGTGTTTTTGAACTTTCAATCCATATAGAACCCAAATATTTCAAAAGCTAAATAAAAATGAGTTTTTGTTGTTGCAATTCGATTATCTAGTACTAAATGAATTGGCGAGTCGGGTAAATTTTCGTAGGGGCGTGGCAATACCGTTCCCCTACGAAAACCTGTTCTAGCCATCAATTCGATCGATAGGAAAATCGAGTTTGATTACCAGCAGGATTCTAATGCTCAGGTGCCGTAGCAGACGTGAGTAACCGAGGCTGAACTGTTGACAATTCAACCTTTTCGGGCGGGGTCAAAAATCCGCTGCGAATCCAAGCGGGCAGGTAGGTTTTGAGCAAGACTGGCTCAATTGATGAAAATGTCATTTCGATCGCTGCAAGTGCTGCTTGCGTTGTGCAACAGTCGTAGTCTGGGCAGTGTTCGTAAAGTTCAATCAGAGATTTGCCCTGATAAACAGGTTCGCTAAATAACGGCAGCAGCGGATAAAGCGAATTGGTCGGAGAACTGGCGAGTCGTTGCGTCCATTCTGAATAGCTCACCCAATCAAGAGAGTAGCCAAATTTTCCCAATAACCGATACAGTTGGTGTGTGTTGATGTCGCGGCCAGGGGGCGGTGTTAGATGAAAAATCTTGCCGATGTGCTGAGAACTTTTTGAAAGATAAACGATCGCTCGTGCCACGTAATCGACCGTAACCATCTGATCTTTTTGTCCAAAGATCGGCGATACACAGCCTAGTTCGATGCAGCCTTTGATCAAGCGAGAAATGTAGTCTTTGTGGTTGGCGGCTCCAGTTTGGCTGTGACCAAAAATGAATCCTGGTCGCACGATTGCGATCGGCAATTTCTGCTGTGCCTGCTGAACCATTCGTTCCGCGACCCACTTGCTTTGAGCATAGCCGTCGTCTAAGCCAATAAATGGCTTGCTGACTGAAAGCGGCGTTTGCTCGTGAATCACGGTGTTGCCTGTGAAGTAGCCTGCCGCTCCAAACACGCCGATCGTGGAAATGTAAATCAGCGGTTTGATGGCCGTGCCGCTGCTCGCAAGCCGCAGAATTTCTGCTGTGCCAAGGACGTTGGCGGCTTTGAGCAGCGAATAGGGTTTGATAAAATCAACGATCGCGCCGCTGTGATAAATCGCTTCAACGCGATCGGCAAGCTGAAGAAATGCGGCTTCGCTGAGGCCAAGCCGAGGCTGGGCGAGATCGCCAGGTAGAATCTGAATCCGGTCGCGATCGGCGGGATTCCACAGGTGATATTGGGTCAGGATCGATTGCAGGCGGGCTTGTCCTGCGGTGGCATCGCGACACCGAACGAGACAGACGATCGTTGCCGTCGTAGTTTGCAGCAGTTCGTGCAGCAGAAACGCACCCAAAAATCCGGTGGCTCCCGTCAGCAAAATGGTTTGAGCGGCTGCGACAGACAGCACGGGCTTGGCGCGATCGACCTCCAGAGAAAACTGAGCTTCCGCCTCAAAATCGATCGACTCGTTCAGCGATGGCTTGCCTTGCTGTGCAGCAAGCACAATTTGAGCAAGTGCCGCAGGCGTGGGTGACTGATAAAACTGACGCATCCACACAGACACTTGCCAAGTGCGAGTGATCTGCGCGAGGGCTTGAGCGGCGAGCAGCGACGTTCCTCCCCAATCAAAGAAGTTATCGTCAAGGCCGATCGATTGCTGAAGCAGACCTTGAAAGATATTGGCAATTTGAGCGGCGATCGAGCTGTTCGATCGAGTTGATGGCGCTATTTCAGTTGCTACAGATTGCGCCGCGAGCTTTTGGCGATCGACTTTTCCGATTGGGCTAAGCGGCAGCGCGTCTAGCGGCACAAACCGCACCGGGATCATGTAGGCGGGTAGCTGCTGCTTCAAGAACGATCGCAATTCTGCAAGGGCAACCGTTTCTTCAAACACAATCGATTGGAAAACCACATAGGCAATCAGGCACTTTTCACCCTGCCCCTGATCTGCTGCGATGACAACGGCTTGATCGACGCTCGGATGCTGCGCGATTTGAGCTTCAATCTCAAACAGTTCGACGCGAAATCCACCTGCCACTTTAACTTGATGATCGATTCTGCCGACATATTCAAGCTGCTGATCCGATCGCATCCGCACGCGATCGCCCGTGCGATAGAGGCGAGTGCAATTGTCGAACGGATTGAGAATGAAGCGTTCCTGCGTGAGTTGCGGCTGATTTAGATAGCCTCTGGCAATTCCCACCCCGCCCAAATACAGCTCTCCGACCTGAAACGGTGCAACAGGATTCAGGTCAGCATCGAGAACGTAAGCTTCGACTCCGGCGATCGGCACACCGATGGGGAGTTCGCCCTCGATTGCTTCGAGCTGCGATAAGTCGCTCATCGTTGCCACAACCGTTGCCTCGGTCGGCCCATAGCTGTTGATCAAGCGAATCGAGTTGCCGACGCGATCGCGCCAGCGCTGAAACAATTCTGGTCGTGCTCGTTCTCCGCCCACGCTAATGAGATGCAGCGTCTTGGGCAGTTCCAGCGCCTCTTCAACGACAGCAGTTGCGAGGAAGTGCCACAGCGCAGTTGGCACAAACAAAGCGCTAATCTGCAATCGCTGACATTCGCTCAAGAAAAAAGCTGCCGTGCTCAGCATGTCTTCGCTGCGGATGATCAATGTTGCGCCGATCGCAAATGTGCAGAATAATTCTTCAATCACCGCATCAAAGCTGAGCGAGCAGCACTGCAACACGCGATCGATCGGCGTCAAGCCATATGCTGCCGCTGCTGTCACGGCGTAGTGAGCGGCAGAGCGGTGTTCGATCATCACACCTTTGGGAACTCCGGTCGAACCAGAGGTGTAGATCACGTAAGCGAGATCGCTCGGCTGAACGCAACTGACCGGATTGGCCGTACTTTGACGCTGAATTAAAGGCTGAGCGCGATCGAGGTGGAAGCTGGGAACCGGAAGTTCGACGCCCGCAAACGCCTGTGTGGTCAGCAGCGGCGATCGCGCTTCAGAAAGAATGTGCAAAATGCGATTTTCAGGCAGCGATCGGTCAAGCGGAATGTAGGCAAATCCGGCCTTCAACACGCCCAAAACGGCAATCACAAATTCGCAAGATCGATCGAGCGCGATCGCCACCAGGTTCGTGTGGTTTGCCCAGTCACACTGCTTGAGCGCGTGAGCAAGCTGATTGGCTTTGGCGTTGAGTTCTTGATAGGTAAACTGGCGATCGCCTTCGATCAGCGCGATGCGATCGGGCGTTTGTTGAACTTGTGCTTCAAACAGCACAACGAGTGTAGCAGAATGCAACAACGTCATGTAGAAATGCCCGAATTTTTGATTAGATGGCTGTAGTTAATAGCAAGTGCTCAGCCGAGCTAGGCCGCCTGTACAAACTGGCTCGCCTGCGCCAAGCTACTGAAGATTTGAACGCAGATGTGTCGATTGAGTGTGTACTGACTCAAGGTTTCGATCGAGAGATATTTTGCTCCAGCAATTCGCTTTAGGCACCGAGGCGACTGACACAAACAGTCAAACGGCGCGTCCATTTCCCATTCTGTACTGGGATAGAAAAAGCTCAGTTCTTCTCCGACAGCAATATCGCGAATGGCCTGCAATTCCAAAGTTTCAAGATTAATCAAAACATTTGGATCGCAACTGTGATTGAGCGAGGCAAGATACAATTCTTCGATGTGCAAATTTGCGCTGAGCTGCACACTGGTATAGGTCGGAGTATGACGAATTTGATAGTGGCGAATGTGATGAATTGTTGTTCCTTGAGCAATATCAATTGCAGCAACAGCACGCTTTCCAGTTCGCGTGGTGCGATCGAGCATGATCGGTGTCATTTCAGATTCAGGCTCCTATTCAAAGTGACTCAAACGGTGTATTGCAGCAGCAAGAAGTTAGGCTTTTGGCCTTAATGACGCGCGAGAATCTACGAGTATTTAGCTCGTCCAATCAAAGCGCTTTACAGTTTGTGAAGACTGAATGTCCGTAATTCTACTCCGTCGAAATCCGGATGACAAGCTGAACACAAAGTGATTCGACTTAAGTCGGATTGCGATCGCTTTAGCGCCTCAAATCTCGATAGATGTCCGCTTTTGTGTTATGGGTAGCTCAACGACAAACTCGGTTCCGCTGCTAGAGGTGGACTGACAATACAGTTTGCCCTGATGCCGATCGCTAATAATTTGATAGCTAATTGAAAGACCAAGACCCGTTCCTTTGCCAACAGGCTTAGTTGTAAAAAATGGATCAAATAGTTTGTCCTGAGCGGACTTAGAAATACCTGCGCCGTTATCAATTACTCGAATCGCAACTGTGCGATCGTCCTGCTGCTCAGTGACAACTTCGATTGTGCTTAAAGCTTGCTTTGCGTGCTGATCCGATCGCACTATTCGAGCTTCTTCGACGGCATCGATCGCATTGCTTAAAAGATTCATAAACACCTGATTGAGTTGACCAGGGCAACATTCAATTGGCGGCAAATTACTGTAGTTTTTAATGATTTTAATTTCAGGTCGATCGAGCGATGCTTTAAGACGATGATGCAAAACCATCAAGGTGTTATCAATGCCTTCGTGAATATCAACAATTTTGAATCCGTCTTCGTCCAAGCGTGAAAAATTGCGGAGCGATCGAATAATTTCTGCAACTCGACTGGTTCCAGTTTGCATCGAAGCAAGCACTTTCGGCAAATCTTGCTTGACAAACTCTAAATCGAGTTCGTCAATTTCTGCTTGGATTTCATCTGGCAAAGCAGGCGCATATTTTTGATAGTGTTGAATGCTTTCGAGCAGCACTTGCGAATATTGTTCTGCAAAAGTGAGATTGCCGTGAATGAAATTGACCGGATTATTAATTTCGTGTGCAACTCCGGCCACAAGCTGTCCTAAACTTGACATCTTTTCGGTTTGAACAAGCTGAATTTGCGTTTGACGCAGTTCTTTTAAAGCTTGAGAGAGCGCTTCAGTTCGAGCTTCTACTCGATTTTCCATTTCGCGAAACGACTCGTTAAGCTGCTCTGCCATCTGATTAAACGAGTCGCTGACGACATCAACTTCTTGAATGCCCGTATACTCTAATTGCTGATCGAGCTTGCCTGCGGCGATCGCTTTTGAAGCTTGAGCAAGCTGCAAAATTGGGCGCGTAATCCAGCGAGCCGTGTAAATTCCCAGCGCGATCGTTGCGCCCAAAGCCGCCAAACACAGCAAAGCTGTCGTGCGAGCGTTGGCATTGATCTGAGCCATAAAGTACGATTCTGGCACGGTCACAACGACAAGCCAGTTCAAGCCGTAGCGGTCTTGCCAAGGCGTAATTCGCACATACTGCGGCTCTCCAGCAACGCTCACTTTTAAGTGTTGAGCACGATCGATCGCGTTGAGGTCAATTCCTTGAGTTTTTACCGTTTCACCGATCGCGTGCAGCAGCGGGTCAGGGCTATTGAATGCGCTGAGGCGTTCTGTGGTTGTGCCTGTTGTTTGCAAGATTGGATGGGTGCTTGAACTTCCAACTAAGTTGCCATCGCGCTCTAGAATAAACACTTCACCGTTGGGACTCGCTTTAAGCTGCTGCAAAAACTCGCTGATGTTGGTGAGCAGCAAATCGATATTTAAAATTGCCAGCAGTTGTGTTCCCTGATAGACCGGGGCGACTGCTGAAACTGCAACATAAGGTTTGGGTTCTGTAGTTTGTTGCTGATTTGCGATGATGTTCGACACCTGTGCCGTATAGATGGCGCTCCAGGCAGGCTGCCGCTCAGCGATCGCTCGCTCATACCACGAATCGCTGAGCGGATTGTAGTCATAGCTTTGCAGCAGCACTCTTCGCTCTCCTGCTGCATCTGCCAAAAAATCAAACGTTTTACCTTCACCTGGCAAATTCTCATACAGCAGTAGATCGACGCCATTGAGCCAGCGCCCCGCTCCGGACTGCCGCCCATCTGGAAGCGCATAGCCGATGTAGCTCAGGGTTTCAAAGGTTTTCGCCTGCTGCCAAAAAATCTGCTCGCTGTCCTTTGCATTGTTGAGATCGATTTTGCCTGTGACGATCGCGCCTGCGTTGAGTTCGTTGAGCTGTTGCGGCAGGGCGAGATACAGATTCAGATGAGCGTTTACCTGCTGGCTCGTCTTATCAATGAGCTGATCGGCCAGCGCACTGACGGCTTTTTGACCGCTGCGAAATGAGAAAAACCCAACCAGACCAACAGCAGAAACGGTTTGAATGACGAACGGAACAACGAGAATGAGCTGAAGGGGAATCTTCTTAATCGCTCGTTTGAGCGGCAGGCGATGGGCGTGTATCATCTCGATCGCAATGCGAATTGATCGAACTAATTATTCCCAGGAATCTCTCAAAACCGCGATGATGAAAATCGATCGCAACTTTTGACGATCGAGTTTGCGTGCTGCATCCCTTTGATCGCCATATCCCTATCTCCAATGGTCGATCGCTTCAGCGAATCAAGATTGAATGAAACGCAGATGCAGAGCGGCAGATTGCTTTTGCGGAGGCGATCGCCACTTCGTCTTCGTCACACAGAATACTGTCCTGCAACCGAACAAGCTCAACAATAAGCCCAGATTCAAACATTTTGAAAGGGCAGCCATGACAACTTCTGAACCTGGCATTGGCGCATCGACCACACAAGCCAGCCAGGATTATCCGCTTTCTCCAGTTCCTCTGACGGCAAGGCGATCGTTCTGGTCGCTGGCTCCGCTGATGATCGGCTTTGCCTTCACCTCCACCACGCTGATTGCAGGCGGACAAATTGGCCCCGCCTTTCGCTTCTTTCCCGATTTGATTGCGATCATTGTGGTCGGCAATATCATCTTGGGTGCATACTGCGCTGCTTTGGGCTACATCGCGCAAAAAAGCGGACTGGCAACCGTGCTGATGGCGCGGTTTAGCTTTGGCAATGTCGGGTCGCGCTGGGTTGATTTCATTTTGGGGGCAACGCAAATCGGCTGGTATGCCGTCACCAATGCCTTTGTCGCCCAAGCGCTCAATCAGCTCATCGGTTTGCCGGAATCATGGAACTGGCTGGTTGTGCTGATTTTCACGTATGGATTTTGTGCGACGGCGTATTTTGGCTATACGGCGATGGATTGGCTCAGCCGCTTGGCCGTGCCTGCGATGTTGATTTTGCTGGCGATCAGTTTGGGAATTGCGATCGGAGATGGCGGCAGCTTTGCCGAATTGCAGGCGATCGCACCCACAGGCAACCTCAGTTTCTCTGCCGCGCTCGCCGTTGTGATTGGCACGTTCATCTCCGGCGGCACGCAATCGACCAACTGGAGCCGCTTTGCCGATACGGGCAAGACTGCGATCGGCAGCACCCTTCTGGCGTTTCTGGTCGTCAACGGCATTCTCGTCTTCGCCGGAGCCTTTTGCACCCTTGTTTACGGCAGCGAAGATTTGATTCAGGCAATGGCGCAGCAGGGTTTGCTGTTTTGGGGCTTGATTTTGCTGATCCTCAACGTCTGGACAACGCAAGACAACACGATCTATGCCTTTTCGATGGCTGGCGCAAATTTCTTTCGCGTCACCAAGCGGACGATTTTTGTTCTTGGTGGTGCAACGCTGGCCTACATCCTCTCCCTCAGCGGCATCTACAACCAGATTATTCCCTACCTGATTTTCCTCGGATCGGTCATTCCTCCGGTCGGCGGCATTATTATGGTGGATTTTTGGCTGCGGCACAGAGGGCAGTTTCCCGCAATGGATTCGCCCCAACCCGCCTTCAACTGGGCAGGCATCATCGCCTATGTCGCTGCTGCCTCGATCGCATTTCTCTCCGGTCGATTGGGCTGGGGAATTCCGGCTGTCAACGGCATCATCATCGCCGCTGGCTTGTATGCGATTTTGATTCGCGTTTTGCCGCAGCGCGTTCCCACCCTGCGCTAGTCGGGTGATGCTCGATCTCAAAAACTGTGTTGTGCTGCACGATGCGGTCTGAGTCCGCACCACTGCGATTGCCTCGTCGTCCAAGCGGACACGATCGCTCGTTTCGATTTGGGTTCACCCGTTCAGGCGATCGATCACGGGGCGATCGTCGTCATGCCCGGACTGTACAACTGTCATATGCACATGGGCGACTCATGCCTGCCGGATGGCGCGACGGGCATGACGGGAACGGCTCAAATTAGCGGCAGCAGATACCATTGCACTCAACACCAACGGCTTTCAACTGTCCGCTGCATTTGAATTGTTAGGCTTCGCGCTTTGATGCTTGAAAATCTACAATTTTGGAGTACAAACTGCTTACTGATTCTTGAGCAAAAAGTTGGTCTTTGAGTTTCAAGTAGTCTCCCTTGCCGATATTACATGCTGCCCAAAACCGAGCAACAGTAGACGGTTCCATATTAGATAACAAAATCTGAAATCCTTCTTGTAAAACTTGCTGCTCACTTTTAACTTGGATCATCGCTACTCATCTCCAAAACAAAATTCGCTGGATTCATAACTTTCATGGTTAGCTTTGAGCAACGATTGATCAAACGCTTATCACAAGTAATGAAATAATCACTGTTAACCGCTTCAGCACATGCAACATGCAACGCATCAATCGCTTTTAATCCGTCTTTTTCTAATTCTTCAGCTCTCTTACGAATTGCTTCATCAACTTCTTGCCTTAAATCGGCTAACTGGAGATACCGATTCATTGCCTCCTGTTTGATAGGATAAGGGTTACGGCTGTTCTCATACTCCAAAACAAAGGAACTGATTAACTCAAAAGCCTTGACTTCAACCATTTGTAAAATGATAATCACAGCCTGAGTTTCAAGGAAAATTTTGGGCTGAGTTTGATCGTCGAATGGACGGTTATAAGTACTGGTATCTAAATATACTTTTGTCATGCGATCGCTCGAAGCAAGGCTACTCTATTTTAGCCTGTTGCTCTTCACGCTAAATACTACGAGTCAGAAGCTTTCAAGAACTACCTCAGCCAAGAGCTAAGAAGCCTAACGTTCCGCCTCACCCGCCGCTAGTAACCTTTTGAACTCAACGAAAAGACTCTAAACGGTCGGGTGCAGGCGGATTGTTATACGGGTGGCAACAACTTCATCATCTTAGATCTTCCATCGGTTCAATCAACTTGTTCATCATGTCAGTTAAGCTTTCAAAACTCGGCTCATCTGGCAATTCGTCTACGTCATTGATAAAAATTGGAGCAGTAGCTTCTCGTTCACTACAACCAACAATCCAAAAAATGCTTCCGTCAGTATCGAACAGTGGAAACCAGCCTTTATTCCAGCTTCTCGCCACCTCCACAGCCTCGTTGAGAGATAGGAAACCATGAATTCGCTCATAGCCTTCCTCGCAATCCTCAAAACTTGGATAAGGAAGCGACTCCAGCGATCCACCATTGCGCCACATATAAAGTTGGTACACCTCCATTGGCAACTCGAAGGGTAAAATGCTGACTGCCCGCTCGATATCTTCAAAATCCAACCCAGGATTCAATGATTGACCTGCAATCTCCTGTTCAAGGTAGTCAGACATCAAATCAAGAGCCGCTCTCAAATCAGTCATCGATCAATCTTCCTAAATCGCTTCAATTTGTATTCAAGGTTTAGGCTGCCCTTTTCAAGCATTTCGATAGCTCTTCCCCTGATTTTGGACTTGAACGAGTTGTCTCAAAGTACAGTCACAACCTGCAACCGAAGCCGTATAACAATTTATTATACGGGCGCTTTCCGTATAAATGCCCCTCATAAAGGCATTACCTTGAAACATTCCGTATAACTACCCTTCTGATCGGTATTACCCGGATTGCTTTCCGCATAATACTCCCTACTCAGAGAGTTACCCAGACATTTTCCGTATTCCTTCGGGGTTCGCAATTCGACCCGACCCGCGATCGATTCTGCAAATGGCAACCTGCAACATTCGCGACTTCTTGGGGGGCGACACTTACGGCTATCTGGAAGCGGGACTGCCTGCTGATCTCGTTGTGCTGGATTTTATGCAGCCGCAGTTGCGATCGACTCGGCATTGAATCGCCTCTGTCGTGTCTCGCGTCACGCCCGCTGATGTGCCGCTGACGATGCGGCGGGAAGTGCTGTATCAAAGCGATGGCTTCGCCTCCTTTGGGCGAGCCATGCGAAATCTCTAGTACGCTGGATTTATTGAATCCGGCAGGTTTTCAAGATGGCTATCACGATTCCCAAACTGATGCGCTACAAGCAGCAAGGCCGATCGATCGTCGCGCTGACTGCCTGGGACTATCCGTTTGCCCAAATCATGGATCAAGCCGGAGTCGATCTGATTTTGGTTGGGGACACTTTGGCGATGGTGGCGCTGGGATATGAAACCACGCTGCCCGTCACGCTTGACGACATGATCCACCACGCGAAAGCCGTCCGGCGCGGAGTCAAAGAAGCCTTGGTCGTGTTCGATCTGCCGTTCATGAGCTATCAGGAAAGCATTGAGCAGGCGTTGCGATCGGCAGGTCGCGCCTTGAAGGAAACGGGAGCACAAGCCGTCAAGCTCGAAGGCGGCTATCCGATCGCTGTCGAAACCGTTGCCCGTCTGGTTCAAGCTGGAATTCCCGTCCTCGCGCACATTGGCCTGACGCCGCAGTCCGTCCATCAGTTCGGCGGCTTTCGCAAGCAAGGAACTTCAAGCGAGGCAGGCGATCGCATTTTGGCTGAGGCGATCGCGCTGGAACAAGCCGGAGCCTTCGGCATCGTCCTTGAACATATTCCTGACGAACTCGGCCTGCAAATTTCGCAAAAGCTGACCATTCCCACGATCGGCATCGGCGCGGGGCCAAACTGCGACGGTCAAGTTTTAGTGACGCACGATTTGCTGGGTCTCTCAGACTGGCAGCCACCGTTTGCCAAGTCGTATGTGAATCTACGGGAAATTGTGACTGAGGCGATTCGTAGTTATGCCAGCGAAGTGCGCGATCGCCAATTTCCAGCGTCGGAGCAGCCGCGCACCTGAAGAATATTCGACAATCAAAACAGCTTTAGCAAGCGGGCGATCGAACTATGGTCACACAGATTTCTTCGACGTCGGGCGTTATTTACCCCGAATCCGACGGCAAACCGATGGCAGACAATACGCGACAGTATCTTTGGATTGTTTTGATCAAAGAAGGACTGGAGTTGCAGTTTGCCGATCGCGAAGATGTGTTTGTCGCTGCCGATCTGCTCTGGTATCCGGTCGAGGGCAACAATCGCGTCTGCACTGCGCCCGACGTGATGGTGGCGATTGGACGACCCAAAGGCGATCGCGGCTCGTATCTTCAGTGGCAAGAAGGCAACATTCCGCCGCAAGTCGTGTTTGAGATTCGATCGCCCAGCAATCGCCAAACCGAACTGGATGAAAAATTGGTGTTCTACGATCGCTACGGCGTCGAGGAATATTACCTCTACGACCCCGATCGCAACGACTTTAGCGGCTGGCAGCGACAAAGCTCACGACTGAGCGTGATCAATCCAATCAGTAGCTGGGTGAGTCCGCTGTTGGGCATTCGCTTTGAGCCGACCGCAACGACCCTGGAAATTTTTCGATCGAATGGCGATCGCTTCATCTCTTTTGCAGAAATGGCGCAGCAGGCCGAGCAAGAACGCCAACGGGCAGAGCAGGAACGCCAGCGAGCCGATGCAGCAGAAGCACGGGCGGCACGATTGGCCGAACAGCTACGGGCGGTGGGAATTGATCCGGATGCACCTTAACTTGAACTAAGATAAAAGTTTTCAGCGCAAGTCTACCGATGACAGCTTCACCTTTGACTTCTGCCTCGCTGGTCAGTTTGGCACAACGCACTCGTCAGGCCGCCCGACAGCTTGCCCTCACGTCCAGCGAGCAGCGCGATCGCGCGATCGAAGCGATCGCCCGTGCCCTCGAAACTGCCGCTCCAGAAATTCTCGCCGCCAATCAAGCCGACTGCGAAACTGCGCTGCAAGACGGACTGGCGCGATCGCTCTACGGACGCTTGAAGCTGGACGAGAACAAACTCAAAGGCATCATCTTGGGTGTGCGCGACGTGCAGCGGTTGGCCGACCCGATCGGACAGGTGCAGATTCACCGCGAACTGGACACGAACTTGATTTTGAAGCGCGTCACTTGTCCCTTGGGCGTGTTGGGCGTGATTTTTGAGTCGCGTCCAGATGCCGCTGTGCAGATTGCCTCGCTCGCCGTCAAGTCGGGAAATGGCGTGATTTTGAAGGGCGGCAAAGAAGCGGTGCGATCGTGCGAAGCGCTCGTTCAAGCAATTCGTCAGGGCTTGAGCGAAACCGGACTCGATCCGGATGTCGTTCAGCTTTTGACGACGCGATCGCAAACGATCGAACTGCTCAAGCTCGATCAATTTGTGGATTTGATCATTCCCAGAGGCTCGAATTCGTTCGTCCGCTTCGTGCAGGAGAATTCCACCATTCCCGTCTTGGGTCATGCGGATGGAATTTGTCATCTCTATGTCGATCGAGCCGCCGATCTCGATCAGGCTGTTGCGATCGCCGTCGATGCCAAAGCCAGCTATCCCTCGGCCTGCAACGCGATCGAAACGCTGCTCGTGCATGAAGCGATCGCGCCGGAATTTTTGCCACAGGTTGCCGCTGCTTTACGTCAGCAAGAAGTTGAACTGCGTGGAGACGATCGCGCCCGTGCCATTGTCGAGATGAATGCAGCAACGGATGAAGATTGGGCGACTGAGTATAGCGATTTGATTTTGTCGATTCGCATCGTCAATTCGCTGGAAGCAGCGATCGATCACATCACGACTTATGGATCGCGACATACCGAGGCGATCGTCACGCAAGATCAGCAGGCGGCGGAAACGTTTATTGCTCAAGTGGATGCAGCGGGCGTATTTCACAACTGCTCAACGCGATTTGCCGACGGCTTCCGCTACGGGTTTGGGGCAGAAGTCGGCATCAGCACGCAAAAAATGCCGCCGCGTGGCCCCGTTGGACTTGAAGGTTTGATGACATATAAATACCAGCTTGTGGGTGAAGGTCAAACTGCGGCCATGTATTCTGGTTCTGATGCCAAGCCGTTTCTCCATCGCGACGTGAAGTAAGTTTTATGACGGCAATTCCCGACGAGCCGCAAGCCTGGAAGTTTTATTCCTCTGATAGCTTTGTGTCGATTACCTATGAGGACGAGCTGATCGGCTTTTGCAAACCTGATTTTGCCAGTCGCATCGTGGAAGCAATGAACGACGACGAACGCCTGCGACGCGCCCTACGCATTGCCTGCACCGATCTGGCAAGTATGGCAGGCGGAAGCTCGATGCCGCCCGATGATCTTGTCGCATTCTATCTGGCTAAAACGACTCAGCCCAAAACCGGAACAGCGGCGATCGCGGCTCTCTTGCGGCAGCGGCAAGACGAACTCGACGTGAGCAACAAGGAATTCATGCGCTTTTGCGAATCCTACCGCCTCTCGAAAGTAGAACTGCAAGCAATTTATGCGGGCGAAGAAATTGACAGCGCCATGCTGATGCCGCTATCGCGCATTTTGGGACGATCGATCGAAGATCTTTTACAGGTGCTAGACGGCACGATGGAAGCATGAGCGATTGCATTCACCTTACAGGTATTCGTGCTTACGGCTACACAGGTCTGTTTGCAGAAGAGCAAACGCTGGGGCAGTGGTTTGAGATTAACCTCACTTTGCGGCTTGATCTGAAGCAAGCGAGTGAAAGCGATCGCCTCGAAGATACTTACGATTATGGTTCCGATGTGGCAGCTATTGTAAAACTGGTTGAAACTTCGCGATTTAAGCTGCTCGAAAAGCTAGCCGCAGAAATTGCCAAAATTGCGTTGCAATCGGGTCGAGTCAAGCAGGTGACAGTGCGATTAACGAAGATGCATCCACCGATTCCAGACTTCACCGGATCAGTATCGATCGAAATCACGCGCGATCGCCATTAGTTGTTTGGTCAGCGCTTTAATGCGCTTCGGGCAATTTATTTCTGAAGTCTGCTATTCACTGATGATTTCGATTTCGCTCCATAAAATCTACCGATTGCTTTGCTGTGCTGTGCTGGGTCTAACGCTGGCAAACCTGGCAGCTCAGGTCGCAAGATATTTCCTAATTCTCGATCGTCGATCGGCGATCTATCGTCTGCTGAATGTCAACAACGAAGCAAATATTCCCACTTGGTATTCAACGATCGCTCTGCTCGTTTGCGTGCTGCTGCTGGCGCTCATTGCAACTTTAAAGCAACAGCAGAACGATCGCTTCACTAATCACTGGCGCGGTTTAGCACTGTTGTTTCTACTGCTGTCGCTGGATGAAGCAGCAAGCCTCCACGAAAAGCTGAATCCTTTTATGCGATCGCTGCTCAATGTTGATGATAATTTGCTGTTTCTTTGGGTAATTCCAGGCAGCATCTTTGCAGGCGCGATCGCCCTATTTTATTGGAAGTTCTTGATGAGTCTACCTTCGCAGATGCGAAATTTAATTCTCTTCAGTGCTGCGCTTTATCTTAGCGGTGCGATCGGACTAGAGTTGCTTACGGGCTTTGCGGTTTTGAATATTTCCGGCTTACATCAACTGCTGCTAGCTTTAGTGGTTGCGATCGAAGAGCTATTAGAAATGCTTGGCATTCTACTTTTTATTCGAGCGCTGCTGCTCTACATTGGCTCGCAATTTCCAGCCGTTCGCATTCATTTTTCGCAAAAGGATTGAGCGATAGAAATAATTCGATTGTGTTATTGGTTGCTGTGTTGAGCGATCGCTATTTGCTGTGCAATTGCCTCTAGTATATTTGAGCTTTAGCAGATCGAAGCGATCGATTTCTGCTTCAAGCAAGACACGATCCGTTTACGAATGATTTCATTTCGATCGTAGAAATTAATAGAACCAGATTCAGATCAGGAAAGGTCAGTAAAAGTACGGTTGCGCTCTCCGTGCAGCAGTACAAATCTTCATACATCTGGTCGAAAGTTAGTCTTAAACATTGATTAAAGTCTATATAAAACTAATTATCAATAGATTATTTTCTATCAACTTTGCTATTTAAACATCAATGTTTTGATTCTGTGAAGCTTTCAAGAAGAGTCTAAGAAATAGAGGTTGGCTTTGCTATCAGTATTAATACGTTGCTTTTGAACAGTTACTAATTTCTCATGAATCAGGTTAAAGTGTGCTTCTAGATACATTAAGGAGATTTTGATGCTTCGTGTACTCTACGCGGCTGGCCCCGGCAATGTGTTAGGAACTTACCAACATTGGGCGATCGGAGAAGAAGATCCTTCCCAAGTTAGCGTCACCTATTCCAGTCAGTTCTTCAACGTTTGCCGTCAAATTGGTGCGTTTGGCTACATTATTTCTCATCATTCAGAAGCAAAGCTTTCAGAATCAGAACAATTCAAGATTGAACATCGTCCTAAGAGCATAGAAAGCAAGTCCAGCCTCCACTATCATCTCGGTCAGTTGCAGTATGGATTAAGCTTGCTGCTCTCGGCATTGCGCTGGCAAGCAGACGCAGTTGTTATTGCCGATGGAACAACCCATTGGTTCGTGTTGAGCATTTTGCCCCTTCTCGGTGTGAAGATCATTCCTTCTTTGCACTGTATGCCTTGGAACAGATACGCTCCTCAAAACAAGGTGAATCGGCTCATTTGGCGGTTGAATCGCTTTTTGTTTGGAAGATGTCATCAAGCGCTTGTTGTTTCTCAAGCAATTGGAGAACAAATCAAGCAGTGGATGGGCAAAGAGTACCCGCCGATTCAAGAATTTCTGCCTGTTTACCGACAGTCTGAATTTGCGTCGATCGCGCCACCTTCTGCCGATCGATCGCTCTTCAATGTGCTTTATGTTGGGCGAATTGAAGCTGACAAAGGTGTTTTTGATCTGCTCGAAGTTGCTAAACGATTTTCAGCCGAAGGAAGACAAGATATTCGCTTTGATTTGTGTGGCGATGGTTCAGCTTTGATTGCTTTGCAGCAGGCCGCTTCCGAGGCTGGACTATCAGATTCATTCGTTTGTCATGGACACTGCAACAAAACTCAAATGCGCGATCGATTCAGCCAGTCGCATGTGGTCATTGCTCCTACAAGAACTGAATTTGTGGAGGGATTCTGCAAGGTGGTCGCTGAAGGAGTGCTGATCGGTCGTCCGGTCATTACATCTGCCGTTTGTCCTGCGATCGACTATGTGCGTCCGGCGGTGGTTGAGGTGCAGCCCAATGATGTCAAAGGCTACGGCGATGCGCTGCTGAAACTGTGTGACGATCGCGCCTTTTATGAAGACAAGCGCAAAGGCTGCTTGGACGTTCAACATCAGTTTTACACGCCGATCAAAAGCTGGGGATCTGCCCTCAAATCAACGTTGCTTAGCATTTGTGAAGCACGACAAGGCAAGCCTGCATTTGTGAAGCGCAGGAAAGCAATTCAGATCTTAATGAGAGCTTTTCCTGTCTGAGGGAGGCTTTTAGGGATTCGATCGACCCCTCGGTCGATCGAGAACGACACAACGCTTCGATCGTGCGATTGGCAGAGCTAGTTAGCTGAAATGCGGAATCGGAGGAATCACCTATCTGACCTGCAACGGCTGCGTGTTCTCCGCGCTTCTGTGAAGAACTTTACAAAAATCACTGAATTTCCACTGAATCTATCCTGATTCAGATGTGTAGCACGGTAGGATCTGGGAGGTTTGAAGCACCGTTTTATCGGATTGCTGCCCTGCTCAAAACTGCATCCCGCCAATGATTCATTTGATCACCGAGCGTCAACCGCTGCCGCTACCGATCGATCGCGACCGCATCATGGCGGCGATCGATGTGGGGACAAATTCGATCCACATGGTCGTTGTGCGAATTCAGCCCCGCCTTCCCGCCTTCACAATTATCGCGAGGGAAAAGGAAACGGTGCGGCTCGGCGATCGCGACAAAACGACGGGAATGCTAACGGCTGCCGCGATCGATCGTGCCGCTGCCGCTCTCAAACGCTGTCAAAGCATTGCCCAAAGTCTCAAGGCCGAAGAAATTGTCGCAGTTGCAACAAGTGCTGTGCGCGAAGCTCCCAACGGGCGCAACTTCCTTCAGCAAATTGAAGCCGATTTGGGACTGGTCATCCACTTAATTTCTGGACAAGAAGAAGCACGTCGTATCTATTTGGGCGTGCTGTCCGGGATGGAATTTAGCTTTCAGCCGCATATTGTCATTGACATCGGCGGCGGCTCAACCGAGTTAATTTTGGGCGATGGACACGAGCCGCGCACGCTCAGCAGTACAAAGGTGGGAGCCGTTCGCCTGACTCGCGAGCTGATCAGCACCGACCCGATTAGCAGCTCGGAATTCAACTATCTCCAAGCTTATGCGCGGGGAATGCTGGAGCGATCGATCGATGAACTCAAATCTTATCTGCATGTCGGTGAACAGCCGCGACTGGTCGGCACATCCGGCACGATCGAAGCCTTAGCCGCTTTGCACGCTCGCGATCGCTTGGGGATTGTTCCTACGCCGCTGCATGGCTACGAACTGCCTCTGCACGATTTGCAAGAAATGCTCAATCGTCTGCGCCGATTGAGCTTGAGCGAGCGCGCTGCCCTGCCAGAAATGTCTGAGCGGCGAGCCGAAATTATTTTGGCGGGAGCGGTGATTTTGCAAGAGGCGATGCTGCTGCTGGGAATGGAAAGCGTGGTGATCTGCGAGCGATCGCTGCGCGAAGGCGTCATCGTTGATTGGATGCTGACGCATGGACTCATCGAAGACCGCTTGCGATTTCAAGGCTCGGTGCGCGAACGCAGCGTCATGAGAGCAGCAGAAAAATATCAGGTGAATCTCGATTACAGTCAGCGAGTTGCAGCGTTTGCGCTGGCCTTGTTTGACCAAACACGAGGCAAGCTGCACAACTGGGGCGAAGAAGAACGCGAACTATTGTGGGCGGCGGCAATGCTGCACAATTGCGGCCATTTTGTGAATCATTCGGCTCATCACAAGCATTCTTACTATCTGATTCGCAATAGCGATTTGTTGGGATATACCGAAGCGGAAATCGAAACGATCGCCAATCTTGCCCGCTATCACCGCAAAAGTAATCCCAAGAAAAAACACGACAACTATCGCAATATTTCTAGCAAGAAACATCGCCGCATCGTCGATCAGCTTCATACGATGCTGAGGCTCGCTGCCGCGCTCGATCGCCGCCAAATCGGTGCGGTTGAACAAATTCAGTGTGAATTTATTCCAGACCAAGCAACGCTATTTCTGCGCGTTCGATCGAGCCATCCACAAGACGATTGTGCGCTGGAACTGTGGAGCCTGAATCTGAAAAAAGACGGCTTTGAATCAGAATTCAATCTGAAACTAATTCCCGTTTTGGAATGTTCAGTAGCGGCGATCGCGAGCAACACTGCTGATTAGCCTATGAAGATACTTTGCGTCACAGGAAATGTGTCATCAGTTTGTGTCCGGCGATCGCTACAAAAGTAAAGATTGCTGACCTAAAAGACAATTTAGATTTAAGTCGATTAGCCGCTATTTCTAAACAGGATTTGCAGCGATCGCAAAAGTATCAGCGAGCGTTAGACCTGCTCAAAGCTAATTTTCAGGCCAAATCAAAAGCGGGTTAAACCCGTCAGAATGTCAGCGATCAGCGTCAGCACTTCCCAGTCAGCGAAGCCGATCCGGACCGGATCGCACACCCTCCACTCCTGCTAGCGCTTTGAAAACACGCATCAGCGATTCTGATTCCCAAACTGCTTTAAAATACTTGATGCAGGTTTAATCGTCTTAACGTTGCGTCATCCGCGCATCTTGTATTTCAGGAGTTTTTCATGAACGGAGAAATTTTCAACGCCGCGATTCTCGCCTTCACCTTGATTTTGGTGGGCATGGGCATGGGATTTTTGCTGCTGCGGCTTCAGGGCGGCGAAGAATAGCGATCGATCGACCAGGCTGCTTCACCAGTCTGGTCAATCTTCCGGCTCATCGAGATGTTCGGCCACCTCACGATAGAGATTCAAGACGTGGCTGTCTTTGAGGTAATAGAAGACGTTGCGCCCCTGCTTGCGATAGCTCACCAGCCGCATCGTCCGCAGCGCCCGAAGCTGATGCGACACGGCAGATTCGCTCATCTTCACCAGCGCGGCCAAATCGCAAACACAAAGTTCCTGATCGGCCAAGGCAGACAGAATTCTAAGCCGATTCGCATCGCCCAACAGCGCAAAAAATTCGGCCATGCGCTGCGCCTTCTCGACCTTGAGAACGCGATCGTGCAACTGGCGAACATGATTGAGGTCTACCGGATGCTGAACGGAGCAGACGACCTCTTCAGGGATAGGCAGCGGATCAGTGGGCATCGCGATCGCTCAAAAACTTGACGTTCAGCCGTGCAAAAAGGCGATCGGCTGTGTCTCCAGCGTAGCAAGTTTACGGGTTGCCTCGCCTGGGAACGCTGAATTCTGATAATCTTATAAAAAGTTAATGGTTTTTTAAGCATCCCTCATGAGCGTACTAATTGTTGGTGCAACTGGCACTTTGGGAAGGCAAGTCACGCGCCGCGCCCTCGATGAGGGATATGAAGTGCGCTGTTTGGTGCGCGGCTTCAAGAAAGCTGCCTTCTTGAAAGAGTGGGGCGCAGAACTGGTGCGCGGCGATCTGTGCGCTCCCGAAACGCTGACGCCCGCTTTTGAAGGTGTCACGGCAGTCATCGATGCGGCAACGGCTCGCCCCACCGATTCGCTCAGCATCCGCGAAGTGGATTGGGAGGGCAAGGTCAACCTGATTCAGGCGGCAAAAGCGGCGAACGTCGATCGCTACATCTTCTTCTCAATCCTCGATTCTGAGAAATTTCCCGATGTGCCGCTGATGGAGGTGAAGCGCTGCACCGAATTGTATTTGGCCGAATCCGGCTTAAACTACACGGTTCTCAAGCCCGCCGGATTTCTGCAAGGCTTAATCGGCCAGTACGCGATTCCGGTTCTGGAAAATCAAGCCGTCTGGGTGATGGGTGAAACCGCCCCGATCGCATACATGGACACGCAAGACATCGCCAAATTTGCCGTCCGCGCTCTCAAAGTCCCCGAAACCGAAAACCGCACCTTCCCCGTTGTTGGCTCTCGCGCTTGGGGGCCATACGAAATCATTCGATTGTGCGAACGCTTGTCGGGCAAAGAAGCGAAAGTGACGCGAATGCCGATCGGCGTTTTGCGAGCTTCGCGCCGCATCATCCGCTTTTTTCAGTGGGGCTGGAACGTCTCCGATCGCCTCGCCTTTGCCGAAGTGATGGCAACCGGAAAACCGCTCGACGCCAGCATGGACGAAACCTATTCGGTGTTCGGCCTTGATCCGCAAGAAATGACGACCCTGGAAGCGTATTTGAAAGAATATTTCGATCGCATCCTCAAGAAACTGAAAGAACTCGATTTTGAGCGCGAAAAGCAGAAAAAGAAAAAGCGATCGCCGTTCAAAACGCCTTCTTGAGGGTTGAGCAAATTTGTCGGAAACAGGACAGCAGAAGCCGCGAAATCAATTTCCGGCTGAAAGCGGAAACCCATTCAAATGGGTTCGTTTGACGCGCTCAGTCCGTTTTGGGACTTGAGCTTTGAGTCAAGAACTTGAGTTCCTGGTGCCAATTATCGTCACTGTCACGCTGAATTTCAATCAAAGGCTGCTACGAATTCGATCGCGAGCTTGCGGAACGGTATCGCACCCAATCGGCTCTGACCAAGCGAATCTCGTTGTAGTCAAACGTTTCGCCCAGTCGATCGCGAATTAGCCGTAGAGAGTCGGCTCCGACCTCATCGATCGCCGCTCGAATTTGCGTCTGGCGCTCAACAGGGACAAGCGCATCAAGATCGACCGGATGCCCTGCTTCTCGCAGCATTCCCAAGTGATCGTAGATGGTGGTGAGGCGGAGATTGCGCTCGATCGCGATTTGGCTGGGCGTCAAGCCTTGCTCATGCAGGCGCAGCGTATTCAGGTGCGTCATTGCGATCGTGCTGCGCGATCGATCGGTGGGTGCAGGCACAGCCGATTTTTCAGGTTCTTCGGGACGAAGCGGCAAGCCTTGTTCTTCGCAAAAGGCGCGAATTTCTGCCGTGAAGCGATCGCCATATCGCTCTAGTTTGTGACTGCCGACGCCAGAAATTTTGGCAAAGGTCGATCGCGTTTGGGGACGAGTTTGCGCCATTGCCTTGAGGCTAGAATCCGCAAAGATCATGTAGGGCGGCATCGATTGCGCGTCGGCAATTTCTTTACGCAGTTGGCGCAGGCGGTTAAACAGCAACTCCACTTCGATCTGCGTGCCGGATTCTTCCAGTTCATCTGGCGCGATCGCCTCATTGGGCAGGGCAATCAACACCGATCGCTGTTTGCGGAGCACTTCCCAACTGAGATCATTGAGTTTGAGAACCGGATAGCCGTCGGTCGTTTCGTCTAGCAAGCCTTGTTGGAGCAGCGATCGCCCCAGTTTGCGCCAAGCGTCTGCCGTGCGATCGCGTCCAATCCCGTAGGTGGACAGTTCGTCGTGACGGTTTTGTAAAATCCGCTTGTCTCGTGAACCGCGCAGCACATCGACGATGTATTTGAGGCCGAAATTTTCTTTGCAGCGAGCCACGCAGGACAAGAATTTTTGCGCTTCGATCGTCCAGTCTTCAACGGGTTTGGGAGAGCGGCAGTTGTCACACTGGCCGCAGTTGCCCTCGATCGATTCGCCAAAATAGCGCAGTTGAATTTTGCGGCGACACTCGACGCTATCGGCGTAGTTGATCACCTGCCGTAGCTGCTGCTTGGCGATTTTCTGCTCGGCAGCAAGCGGTGCGCCCGTTGTGGGATGGACTTTTTGGGCGATGAGGAATTCGATCGTTTTAATATCGCCAAAGCTGAAATACAACGTACAGTGGGCGGGTTCGCCGTCGCGTCCGGCTCGTCCGGATTCTTGATAGTAGCTTTCCAGGTTGCGCGGTAAATCATAGTGAATCACAAACCGCACGTCTGGCTTGTTGATGCCCATGCCAAAGGCGATCGTCGCTACCATAATCCGCACGTCATCGCGGATGAAGCGAGTTTGGTTGGAGGCGCGTTCTTTGTCCGACAGTCCGGCGTGATAGGGCAAGGCGTCCACGCCGTCTAGCTGGAGCTTGTAGGTAATTTCATCGACTTTGCGACGGCTGAGGCAGTAGATAATTCCCGATCCGGGCGTTTGCTGAACCTGCCGCAGCAGTTCCTGATAGGCCTGCTTTTCCTTGGGGCGAACTTCGTAATAGAGGTTTTGACGGTTGAAACTGGCGACGTGAACAGTGGGATTGCGTAAATCAAGCTGCTGCACAATGTCTTCGCGGACGCGCTCGGTGGCAGTGGCGGTGAGCGCGAGGACAGGAACATTCGGGAAGCGATCGCGCACGAGTCGCATCTGGCGATATTCCGGGCGAAAGTCGTGTCCCCATTCAGAGACGCAGTGCGCTTCGTCGATTGCAAATGTGCTAATCCCGATCGATTCGTGCAGATGGTCGAGCCAGTCGAGGAAGCGATCGTTCAACAGGCGTTCCGGCGCAACGTATAGAAGTTTGATTCGGCCTGCCAGCAAATCGCTTTGCCGCTGGCGGACTTCAGCCGCGCTGAGACTGCTGTTGAGAAACGTTGCGCCGATGCCGTTGTCTTGCAAGGCTTCAACTTGGTCTTGCATCAGGGCGATCAGGGGAGAGACGACGATCGATACGCCCGATTTCAGCAAGGCGGGAAGCTGAAAGCACAAGGATTTGCCGCCGCCTGTGGGCATGATCACGAGCAAATCGCGGTCTTGCATTGCCGCTTCGACAACGCTGCGCTGTCCGGGGCGAAACGCATCGTAGCCGAAGAAATGCTTGAGTGACTGTTCGAGCGAGGGTTGAGTGGTTGACTGAGCGTTCATGCCGATCGAATAGCGTCTCTATCTCTATGTTGCCCTAAGCGCTATAGATAGCGTACCGCCCGCCACAACAGCAAACTACCCATAACGAGCGTGGGGGTGAGGACGATCGCGATCGCGCTGAAATTGGTGGCGGGAATGGGCAAAGCCGGACCGATCGCTTTGATCAAAACTGCGATCAGCAGCGAAACAGCGAGTACCTCAAAAATAAACTTTGGAGTATTGTTCATTTGGCTTAGAGAATTTACGGAGATTGGCTGATCGTTCAGTGTATTTTCTGAGCAACAAAGGAAATAGAGGAATGGTGCATCAGACGCAGCAAAATTAGTTTCCGAAAAGTTGCGGAGCAAACCCGTGAAGATGTGATGTAGATTTCAAGAAGTCTCTTCTGCTCGTCAATTCCGTAATCAGGTCTCGGTAGGATATCGATAGATGTAATGGAAATTGAGACATCTAGCAGCCTGCGTATTTTCCTTCTGGTCTGGCATTCAGGGTGTGTATCTACGACGCGATCGAGTTGCGAATGCTGAAGCAGTGCTGATCTCGATCGCACCTTCACGCTCGAAGTTTTGATCGCGCCGCATCGAAACTGCAAGTTTGCGCTCGGCAGTTGCCAAACGAATTGCCTTCTACAGATGCTCCCACAAATCTGCCGCCATGAAATTTCCTTCTTCTTGCTGGCCGCGATCGGAACTGCGAGTTTGGCTCACTGCCGTTGGCGTTGCGACCTGCGTGGCAGCGATGCGCTTCAGTGGCGTACTGCAATTTGTTGAGTTTGCTGGGTTCGATCAACTGGTGCGGCTGCGTCCCCAAGAACCGACCGACGATCGCATCGTGATTGTGGGCATTGATGATCGCGACATTCGCAACGTTGGCGCTTGGCCGATGTCCGACGCGACGATGGCAAATTTGCTGCGGCAGATTCGCGCTGCCGAGCCGAGAGCGATCGGGCTAGATATCTATCGCGATTTGCCAATCAAGCCGGGAAATCAAGCGCTAGAGCGAGTTTTTGCCAGTACACCAAACCTGATTGGCATCGAAAAGATTGCAGCGGGCGAAAGCATGGGCGTGATGCCGCCACCCGTTTTGGCTGCTCGCAATCAGGTGGGTTTCAACAATACGATCGTGGATGGAGATGGGCGCGTCCGGCGCGGAATGCTGTATTGGACAACACCAGACGGCAAATATCACACTAGTTTCGCGCTGGCATTGGCGTTGCGCTATCTCGATCGCGCTGGCATTGCGCCGCAAGCCGCTCCCAATTCGACTAACATGCAGCTTGGTCAAGTTGTGTTTGAACCGTTTCGCAGCAACGACGGCGGCTATGTACGCACGGATGCTCGCGGCTACCAGTTTTTGGCAAATTTTCACCTGAGCGATCGCAGCTTTCAGCAAGTTTCAATGTCCGACGTGATTGCAGGAAAGGTCAACCTCGACTTGTTTCGCGATCGCATCGTGCTGATTGGCTCCACCGCAGACAGCCTCAAAGATGCGTTTTTCATGCCGCTCAGCGACGGCTTGTTTCGTCCGGCTGAGCCGATGCCCGGCGTTGAACTGCAAGCACATTTCATTCGGCAAATTCTCGATGCAGCTTTATATGGGCGATCGCTGCTGCAAGTTTGGCCTGAGCCGATCGAACTGCTGTGGATTTTTGGCTGGTCTTACCTGGGTGCTACTTTAAGCTGGCGCGTTCGCAAACCAACGCACTCGGCGATCGTGCTGGCAAGTGCGCTCGCTGGGCTGGGCGGCATTTGCTATATGGCATTCTTGGGTGGCTGGTGGCTGCCGCTTGTGCCCTCAGCGATCGCCTTTAGCGGCTCCTCGATCGGCATCGTGACGCATTTAGCGCAAATCAAAGAAGAACTAAAGAAATCCAAAGAATTCCTCAGTTCGATCATCAACGCGATTCCCGATCCGGTTTTTGTCAAGAATCGCAATCACCAGTGGATCGTACTGAATGATGCATACTGCCGCTTGGTGGGTCAGCCGATCGATGCTCTGTTGGAAAAAACCGATCGTGACTTTTTTGCGCCTGACCAAGCTGCCGCCTTTTGGAAACATGACGATCTCGCTTTTATCAGCGGTGGCGAACAGGAAAGCGAAGAAATTTTTACCGATGCACAGGGCGTTACCTACTCGATTGCCACCAAGCGATCGCTGCATCGCGATTCGGCGGGCAATGTGTTTCTGGTCGGTGTTATCCGCGACATCACGCAGCGCAAACGAGTGGAAGATGAACTGCGACGCACGGCAGAAGATTTGGTGCGATCGAATGCGGCACTGCGCCAAAGTGAAATTCAACTGCGGCAACTGGCGCTGCATGATGGACTGACCAAACTGCCGAATCGTCAACTGCTGCAAGAGCGACTGGAGCAAGCGATCGATCGTGCCCACGACCGAGAACAGCTTGTCGTCTTGCTATTTCTCGATCTCGATGGCTTTAAGCAGATCAACGACAGTTTCGGCCACCGAATGGGCGATCTGCTGCTCAAAGCCGTCGCGCAGCGCCTAGCCGGATGTTTGCGCGGCAGCGATACGGTTGCGAGAATGGGCGGTGATGAATTTGTCGTATTGCTGCCTGCGATTTCTTCGGCTCCCGATATTTCGATCGTCGCGGAAAAACTGATTTACACGCTTTCACAACCATTTAGCATCGAAGGCGAAGCGCTGCATGTCACAACCAGCGTTGGCATCAGCATTTATCCGATCGACAGCATCGACAGTGAAAGCTTGATGACCTGTGCAGACCAAGCGATGTATCAGGCCAAGCAGCAAGGCAAAAACTGCTACGAATTTTTTCGATCGATCGCAGTCATGAGCCATTGATCCGTCTGCGCTCAGGCAACGCTGGCTCTGGCTCCGCACTGGGCAGCGTAGGCGATCGCCAAGCCATCCGCACTGTCATCGGGCGTCGGCGGCTTGGGCAAATCGAAGATTTGCATGACGGCCTGCTTAATTTCCGATTTCGCTGCGCCGTATTGAGCAACGGCAGACTTCACCTGCGACTGGTGCAAAAAAATGATATCCGTCAGCCCGTAATCCCCCAAGGCAAGCTCGATGACGCCCAAGGCGCGAAGCACTCTTCCCGCATTTGTATTTTCACGGCCAAAAAAGGGCATCTCCATTGCGGCAATGTCCGGTTTGACCAGATTGCACAGTTCCAAAATATCGGTGCGAATTTGGCTGAGGCGATCGTACATCGAAGCTTTGGCCGAGGTTTTAATCACGCCATACTCGATCGCTTCACTGCCGCGAATGACGCCAAAGCCAATGCTGGCGATCGCTGGGTCGATCCCCAAAATAATCCGATTGCTCAAATCCTGCGAAAAATCCATACGTTCTAGACAGTTGCAAAAAGTGGCTGTCTTAGAGCAATCGTACTATTTTTAAGGCAAAAGCGGCGATCGCAGATGAGATGCGATCGCCGCTTTTGAATAGGAGATTCTACTGAACTGGACGACGAATATCAAACGCGCTGAACTGGCCGCTCATCATGCTCGCCATTTCGTAGTGATTTTCGATCGTCGGCAGCAAACCAGCAGCAAACTGACGTAGTTCTGCATCTCGGCCTTGACCAATCTGGCTGCGGAAAACGCCGACTGTTTGGATGTGGCCGTTGGCCTGCGCTGCCATGTATGCCCGATCGAACTCCACACCAGAGAGCGGCATGAGGCTATCGATCACGGCTTGCTGAAATTCGCTTGGCTCGGTTGGCAAGGTGAAGCCGCGCTCGGCTGCCAGTTGAGTCAGAAGCTGCGTCGATTGCGTGTGCTCTTGAATCATCATTTCGGCGTACTGGCGCACTTCGGGATTATTCGACTTTTGCAGTGCCATCTGCGAGGAACGAATCTCGAACTGGTCGCTGTGGGCTGCCATCCGCATGAACTGCTGATCGAGCGAAGACAGATCGCTTGCTGCACGAGAAATCGTCGTGGCGGGAGCAGCGCGATCGACTCCCAATTCGCTAAAGATGCTGGGGTTCGGATTCAAGGCAGGCGAATTGGACTGGCTGACTTGGGCTTGTGGAGTCGAAGGACGCTCAAGGCCAAACTCACTAAAGATGCTGGGATTCGGGTTGACGGCGGGTGCGGGCGTCACAAGCGGAGCGGTGCGCGTATCCGGATTGCCATCGTAGTTTGGCTCGTTGAAGATATTGGGACTCGGATTCACCTGCGCCAAACTGGGAAGGGCAACCAGCGCAGCGATCGCCGCTGCGCCCATGATGCCCGCAAATTTTGTGGTGCGATTCAATTTAGCCATTGCTGTTAAACCTGGATGTCAAAAAAAGCTGCTTTGCTTTTCAAGGTATTAATCCGGGTTGAGAAATTCCTCTATCGGAAGTGCCAGTCTTTTGCAGCAAATTTGTCAACCGTGAAAACTAGAAGGTCGGCTGCGATCGCTTGTGATTTTTTCGCGCCAAACAGCGATCGCCTCCTGCAATTGCCCAGGTAGCCAAGCGTCATACTGCGGATAAATGGGCAGGCGCGGATGCAACTGCCAGCCAGCGCGATCGAGCAAACGAGCAAGCTGGCGATCGTGCGGATGTGGATAATCCGGATTTACTTCGTCTTTGGGACTGATGCCGCCAATGTCTGTTGCACCCTCGCGCAGACAGGCGAGCAGCGTCGTTTCAGAAACGAGGTTGGGCGGAATTTGCAGCGCAATGTCGGGCGGCAGCAGGCGACGAGCGATCGACACGACTTCAACTAATCGATCAAAGTCAAACGCTTTGCCTGTCCAGCTTTGCTGATTTCCCGGACTGTGCGGCTGCAAAATCACTTCTTGAATATGTCCCCAACGCGCGTGAATTTGAGCGATCGCCTCCAGCGTTGCCTGCCAGTCCGCTTCGTGTTCGCCAATGCCCAGCAGCAATCCGGTCGTAAATGGAATTTGCAGTTCCCCCGCCCATTCAAGCTGCTGAATTCGCAGCTCTGCTCGTTTGCTCGGCGCGTGGCGATGCACGGCCAAAGGTGCAAGCTGCTCTAGCATCAGCCCCATCGAGACATTCACGGTTTTGAGCCGCGCCATTTCTGCAAAACTCAAGGGACCAGCGTTCGTATGCGGCAAAAATCCCAGCGAGAGCGCCAATTCACACAAATCGAAGATGCGATCGAACCACGCCCTCCGACGATCGCTCTGCGGATGCACCTCACCCGACAGCACCAAAATTTCGATTACGCCTTGCGATCGCAGCGGTCGCAAGATTTGTTCAGCCGACGCTAGCGTGAGCCAGCGATCGCCCCCCGGATCAACCCGAAAATTACAGTAGGCACAGCGATTAAAGCATTCATAAGTCGGCACGATCGTATAGGCCGGACTGTAGGTGATGATGGGCGGCACAGCAGTTCGGAATGAGCAGATAGTTTGAGTTTAGCGATCGATCAAATTCCAAGTTTCACCGGAATTGACGCTTATACTGCGATCGAACCGTTCGTTTGTACTTTTTGCTTTATGCTTGGCCGTTTGCAACCGCTGATTTGGCACAATGGCGATCTCGTTCCTCGCGAACAAGCCGACCCGTCGATCGCCAGCCATTCGCTACACCTTGGCATCGGTGTTTTTGATGGCATCATGGCCTATCGCAATCAGGATCACTACTACATTCATCGGCTGGCTGCACATCTCGATCGCTTTCGCCACAGCGCACAGCAGATCGGGCTGGGTTTTTCCTGGTCAACTGAAGAACTGACCAGCGGGATTTCTGCTTTGCTGGCAGCTTTACCCGCGCAAACCTACTATCTGCGTCCGATCGCCTACCGCGCCGTACCGCACCTGAATTTTCGGGAAGAGATGCCTGTGGAGGTGAGCATTCTAGTAGTGGGAATCGATCGCGATCGCACCGCACCGATCGCCTGTCACGTTTCGCCCTATCAGCGGATTTCCGGACTGGCCGTTCCAATTCGCTTAAAGCTGTGTGGAACCTACATCAATAGCTATCTCAGCCGTCGCACCGCAGAGCAGCAAGGCTTTCAGGATGCAATTTTGCTAGATGCCGAAGGACGCATCACCGAAGCAACAGCCGCGAATTTGTTTTTGCTGCAAGGCGATCGCCTGCTCACCCCTGCTTTGACGCCCAGCATTTTTCCGGGAATTACTCGCGCCACAATTTTCGAGCTTTGCGATCGATTGGGGATTGAAGCGATCGAGGCAAATTTGACGATCGCCGATCTCAATTCCTGTGAAGGAGGATTTCTAGCAGCGACGATGATCGAACTCAAGCCGCTCGGTGCGATTCATCCGCATCGCTATGACAGCGCGAATCATCCGCTGTTTCAGCAAATTTTGCAAGAATTTCAGGAAATCATGCATCAGTAAAGGCTGGGAAATTGGCAAAATAGAAAGGATCTCGTCGGGAAGAGTACCAGTTGGATGCAAGGTGCTGGGTTAGGCTCATTCCAACTGGGTTGATTTACCGCTCTAGCGAAACCATGTCCGACGCACCGCCGCAAAATTCAACCGCACCGATTCCTGCTAATGAAACTAAGCGATTG
The DNA here is from genome assembly GCF_014696105.1 of Microcoleus sp. FACHB-1515. Lineage (GTDB taxonomy): Bacteria > Cyanobacteriota > Cyanobacteriia > Elainellales > Elainellaceae > JAAUTJ01. The sequence goes on along the minus strand of NZ_JACJPO010000056.1, from coordinate 158,729 downwards.
GCGGCACTGCATCGCTACAAAATTCTGGACACGCCGCCGGAAGCCGCATTCGATCGCATCACCGGACTTGCTGCCCGTCTGTTCAACATGCCGATCGCGCTGATTTCGCTGGTGGATGAATCACGCGCCTGGTTCAAGTCGTGCATTGGCTTTGAAGCGCAAGAAGTGCCGCGCGATGCGACGCTGTGCAGCTTTGCCGTTTTGACCGACGAGCCGCTGATTATTCCCGACACGCGACTGGACGATCGCTTCGCCTGCAATCCGTTTGTGCAGCAAGAGCCGGGAGTGCGCTTTTATGCAGGTGCGCCGCTGATGAGTGATGACGGCTTCAACCTGGGGACGCTTTGCTTGCTCGACTCGCAGCCGCACGATCCGCTCACGGCAGAGCAGCAGGCAACGCTGGTGGATCTAGCGGCAATGGTGGTGGACGAACTGGAACTGCGGCTGGCCGCTCGCAAAGTTGCTCAGGTCGATGCGGCTCTGATGGAAATTACGCAGGGCGTCTCGATGGTCATGGGCAGCGCGTTTTTTGATGCCCTCGTGCTGCACTTTGCCAAAGTGCTCGATGTCGATTACGCCTACATTGGCGTGGTTGAAGGAGATGATCCCAAACTCATGCGGACGATCGCTTTGTGCGCTCAGGGGCAACCTGCTGACAATGTGGAATATTTGCTGCAAGATACGCCGTGCTGGGAAGTGATCGAACAGCGCAAAATCTGCTCGTATCCGTGCAATGTGCAGGCGCATTTTCCTCATGCTCCGCTGCTGAAGCCGCTCGCGATCGAAAGCTATGTTGCTGTGCCGTTTTTTGACTCGGACGGCGTACCGCTGGGGCTGCTGGGCGTGATGGATGGCAAACCGCTAGAGAACGTTCACCTGGCCGAATCGCTGCTGGCAGTTTTTGCTTCGCGCGTTTCCACTGAGTTTGAGCGGCAGCAGATCGAGCAAAAGCGCGATCGCTTCTTTGCTGTTGCCTCGGACTTGCAGGTGATGACGCGATCGGATGGCTTCTTTGAGTGGGTCAGTCCCTCAGTGGAACGACTGCTCGGCTGGACGGTTGAGGAAATAACGTCGCGCCCCTGGACTGAGTTTGTTCACCCCGACGATCTCAATGCTTCAACGCTAGAAGCCGACAGCTTATTTTCTGGCCAGAAAACCTTAGCCTTTGAAAATCGCTACCGCCACAAAGACGGCTCCTATCGCTGGCTGCGGTGGCGGGCACAGCTAGAAGGTCACGTTCTCTACGGCTCGGCAGTTGACATCACGGCGGCGAAGCGGCTGGAGGTCGATCGCCTCCAAGCTGAAGTTGCCCTGCGCGACAGCGAAGAACAATTTCGGCTGATGGCCGATGTGGTTCCGCAAATTGTTTGGATCACCGATGCCCAAGGACGAGTCGAATTTTTCAACCAGCAGTGGAGCAACTACACTGGCGTTCCCTACGAGCCAATCACCGCTGCCGAAATTGTCGACAACTTCATTCATCCAGACGATGCCGAACGCACCATGCAGATGTTTGGCGAAGCGCAGCGGCTCGGCAGGCAGTTTGCGATCGAACATCGAGTCCGATCGGCCTCTGGTGACTACCGCTGGTTTATCGTTCGCGCTGAGCCATATTTTGATCCGCAAACTGGCGAAATCATTCGCTGGTTTGGCGCATCGCTTGACATTCACGATCGCAAAATCGCCGAAGCTGCTTTGCAAGCGAGCGAAGCACAAAGCCGCAATATTTTAGAAAGCATTGATGACGGCTTTCTGGCGCTGGATGAAAACTGGCGCTTCACCTACATGAACAAAGCGGCTGAAACACTGCTCAACTTCATGCCCGACGATGTGATTGGCGAAAACTTTTGGGAGGTTTTTCCCGGCTTGGAGGGCAGCGACTTTGAGCAGCTTCACCAAAGCGTGATGCGCGATCGCGTCGCCGGATCGCTGGTGGCTTTTTATCCCGACCACGATCGCTGGTATGAAGTCCGCAGCTATCCTGCCGCGCAAGGCATCACGATCTACTTCCGCAACGTCACCGATCGAATTCAAGCTGATGCTGCTCTGCGTCAATCGGAAGAACGCTATCGGATGCTGTTTGAGTCGATCGATGAAGGCTTTTGCGTTGTTGAAGTAATTTGCAATGCGGACAATAGGCCGATCGACTATCGCATCCTGGAAATCAATCCGGCCTTTGAGCAGCAGACCGGACTGCAACAGGCGGTCGGCAAAACCGCTCGTGAGCTAAATCTGGAAGATCACTGGATTCAAACTTACGGCCATGTGGCAATCACAGGTGAATCCGTTCGGTTTGAAAGCGGATCGGAAGTGCTGGGACGCTGGTTTGATGTATACGCCTGTTGCACAGGTGAACCGGAAGCGAGAAAAGTCGCGATCGTTTTCAAAGACATTAGCGATCGCAAACAGGCAGAAATCACCATTCAAGCGAGTAATGATCGACTCAAACTGTTAGCAGAAACCGCAAATGATTTGTTGGTGACGATCGATCCCAAAGCATTTTTAGCCAGTTTGCTGAACAAGGTTGCAGCGCATTTGCAGCTTGAAATTTACGTCAACTATCTCTTTCGAGAAGACAAGCAGCGTCTTGAACTTCATGCTCACGGCGGCATCAGCGAAGCGCTTGCACAAGCGGCTCGCTACCTGGACTTAGGACAGGCCGTTTGCGGCTATGTGGTGCAGCAGCGTCGTCCGGTCGTGGTTGACTGTACGGTAGATCCGACCGATCCAATGGCGATTCCCGTACAGGCTGAGGGCATTCGCGCTTACGCCAGCCATCCGCTGAAGATTGGCGATCGCGTCATCGGCACATTGGGATTAGGCACTCGCCAGCGCGATCGCTTCACGCAAGACGAACTCGATTTGATGCAGGCAGTCGCGGCTCAAGTTTCCGCAGCACTAGAGCGATCGCGCCTGATCACCGAACTGCAAGACCGCGCTGAAGCGCTCGATCGCGCTAACCACATCAAAGATGAATTTTTGGCCGTCCTCTCACACGAGCTGCGAACGCCGCTGAATCCGATTTTGGGCTGGACGCGCCTGCTGCAAAGCGGCAAACTCGACGCGACCCGCCAGCGCGAAGCCCTCGCCACGATCGAGCGCAACGCCAAACTGCAAACGCAACTGATTGAAGATTTGCTCGACATCTCACGCATCATGCAGGGCAAACTGTCGCTGACGGCGGTTCCGGTCAGCTTGAGTTTTGTGATTGAGGCGGCGATCGAAACCGTCCGCCTTGCCGTCGAAGCCAAGCACATTCAACTGACGCTCGATTTGGCTTCAGCCGTTGCCCACGTTTCTGGCGATGCCGCCCGCCTCCAGCAAGTTATTTGGAACTTGCTCACCAACGCCGTCAAATTCACGCCCAACAATGGACAAATCAGCGTTGAACTGCGGCAGATCGATCGAATCGCCCAAATTCGCGTGATCGACACGGGAAAAGGCATCAACCCGCAGTTTTTGCCGCACATCTTTGAGTATTTCCGGCAAGAAGACAGCTCCACCACCCGCAAATTTGGCGGTTTGGGCTTGGGGTTGGCGATCGTGCGGCAAATCGTCGAACTGCACGGCGGTACAGTCAAAGCCGACAGTCCTGGCGAACATCAAGGCGCAATTTTCACCGTCCAGTTGCCTGTCATTGAGCAGCGTGTTTCAACGCGATCGCCTAACCACAACCACAGTCCAGATCTCAAAAATCTTTTAAGCAATCTGCAAATTCTCGTTGTGGATGATGACGACGACACCCGCCAGTTTCAAGCCTTCGTACTGGAACAAAACGGCGCAACCGTCACTGCTGTTGCCTCTGGCTTGGAGGCGCTAGAAGCGATCGATCGCGCCACGCCCGATTTGATTGTCAGCGATATCGGCATGGCCGACATGGACGGCTACACGCTGATCAGGCAGATTCGATCGCGCCCGATCGATCGCGGCGGCGACATTTTGGCGATCGCGCTCACGGCCTACGCCAGCGATGGAGATCAGCAAAAAGCCTTTCAAGCCGGATTCCAAGCGCATCTGACAAAACCGATCGAACCTGAAGTTTTAGTCAAACACATTGTTCGGTTGAGAAGCGGTTCGGCTGTGTAGCCAGAAGCGTTAGGCGATCGCAAACTCCGTATACTTCCTTAGATGCGGCGGATGAAAAGCCAACACAATATCGCTATTTGGGACACCCGCTTCTAGCAAATCCGTCACCACACCATCTTCTGTCCAATCTTCCTCAATCCAAATCTTCTCATTCTGAATCCGAACATGAATCGTCGTTGACTTAATTCGTTCATCCCGCTTCCAACCCATATTCAGCAGCAAATACTGGTCATGCTGCTCATCAAAAGCTAACGCAGCTTCGATTTCAGAACTGCGCCCTAGTTCGTAATATTCTGTCAGTATTTTCTTGATCAAGTTGCGGTAGCGGTCTAGTCTATCCATTGAAAAATCTCCTCGCGATCTGCATTAAAAATTACTACGCTAATTCGGTTGCGTTTCAACGCCATTTGAGGAAGTCTTCTTTGAAAGCCGCTGTTATAAGCGCTTGTAGCAACAGCTAGATAAACTTGGCGTTCTGGTTCTGTTTCACTTAAGATATCGCGGTAAAGAATGTATTGACCGATCGCATCCTCAAAATCGCTAATGAACGATCGACCCAAAAAACTTTTTACTTCAACCGCAATCTTTCTTCCTTGTTTTTCAGCCGCGATCGTCTTTTCAGCCGCCAGATCAACATAAACTTTGTCCTCGCCATACTCAAGTACATAATCTTCCGCTGTAATTGTCCAACCGTCTTTCAGTAAGGCATTTTTAACAGAGCCGTGATAGACATCCCTTGCAGGCATACAGGAATTAGCAGAGTTTCAATCACTGTACTTACAAGAGAGCGATCGTTCTGTAAGGAAACGATCGCCCAAGTGTCAATCAATTTGTTTAATCCAAGCTTTAAAAATTACGGATTCACTCGCTCAACTGGCTGATCAGCCGCAGGTGAATTCGCCTGACTCAGATAGTGTACACCTGCACCGACTGCTAGCGCTGCAACAGCAGGAGCAGCAACAGTGATTGCTAGACCTGCTACCATGCCGCCGCCGACTACGCTACCGATCGTGGCTAAACCTGATGCAATTCCTGCGCCGCTTAAACCTGCAACGCTTCCCAAGCTTGAGATTGCTGCAACATCTCCAACAATGCCAGCAACATAACCTGTTGCCTCTGCCAAACCTGAATCGCTTTGTTGAACATTTCCGCAACTTGCTTGATAGCCGTAGCGACAATCATTATTGATGATCGTGTCACCTGCAAAGGCTGGTGCGGGTACGGCAAAGCACAGGTGAAGTGTGAGAAATAAAGTGGTCATTACAATTGCCACTGCTTTCTTTGCTTTTTGCATGGAATGGTCAGTCTTGGCTGAAGGGGAGGGTTACAAAACTACATTCAGTTTTCCCCTCAAGCGATCCTGAGTATCAAAAGAAACTTCATTCGTTCTACACAAGAGGACGATCGCCCCTTCAAAAAGACGATCGCCCTCTTCACTTCTTCAGGCTCGGATGCCGACACCCGACCCGTACAGACGCGAAGATCTCGCGTCTAGTAATCGAAGTCGCCGCCCATGCCCGCGCCAGCACCCGCTGCCGCAGCATCTTTGGGTTCGGGTTTGTCAACGACGATGCACTCGGTTGTCAGCACCATTCCGGCGATCGAAGCGGCATTTTGGAGTGCCGATCGCGTCACCTTTGCAGGGTCAACAATGCCCGCCTCAAACATATCGACGAACTGATTGCTGGCCGCGTTGTAGCCGACGTTGAAGTCCTTCTCTTTGACACGCTCAGCAATGACTGCGCCGTTTTGTCCGGCGTTTTCGGCAATGCGCTTGAGCGGAGCAGAAAGCGATCGCGCCACAATCATCGCGCCAATCAATTCTTCGTCCTTGAGGTTGGCGGTTGCCCACTCTTCCAGGCTGGGCGAGAGGTGTGCCAGCGTCGTGCCGCCACCGGGAACGATGCCTTCTTCGACTGCGGCCTTGGTTGCGTTGATCGCGTCTTCGAGGCGCAGCTTGCGGTCTTTCATTTCGGTTTCCGTTGCCGCGCCGACTTTAACGACAGCAACACCGCCCGACAGTTTTGCCAAGCGCTCTTGCAGCTTTTCCTTGTCGTAGGAAGAATCAGTTTCTTCCATTTGACGACGAATTTGCTCAACGCGAGCTTTGACGCCAGCTTCGTTGCCTTCTGCGACGATCGTGGTGCTGTCTTTGGTGATCGTGACGCGGCGAGCTTTGCCCAGCATGTCGAGGCGAGCCGTGTCGATCTTCAGGCCAGCATCTTCGGTGATCAGTTGACCGCCTGTGAGAACGGCGATGTCTTCGAGCATGGCTTTCCGGCGATCGCCAAAGCCCGGAGCCTTAACAGCCGCCACGTTCAACACGCCACGCAGACGGTTGACAACCAGCGTTGCCAGCGCTTCCTTCTCAATGTCTTCTGCCAAAATCAGCAGCGGGCGTCCGGCGCGGGCGACTTGCTCCAGCACGGGAACGAGATCTTGAACCAGCGTGATCTTCTTGTCAGTGATCAGCAAGAACGGCTCATCGAGAACGGCTTCCATCCGCTCGGTATCCGTTGCGAAGTAAGGCGAGATGTAGCCTTTGTCGAAGCGCATTCCTTCGGTGACTTCCAGTTCAGTCGTCATCGACTTGCCTTCTTCCAGCGAAATCACGCCTTCGCGACCGACCTTTTCCATCGCTTCCGCGATCATCGCGCCGACTTCTTCGTCGTTACCCGCCGAAATCGAACCGACCTGCGCGATCGCCTTGGTGTCTTCCACCTGACGGGCGTGTTCGGCAATGCGATCGACCAGGAAAGCGGTGGCTTTGTCCACGCCGCGCTTCAGCGAGATCGCGTTAGCTCCAGCGGCCACGTTCCGCAGACCTTCTTTCACCATCGCGTGAGCCAGAACGGTAGCGGTTGTGGTGCCGTCACCTGCGGCATCGTTCGTCTTGGAAGCGGCCTGACGAATCAGCGAAACTCCGGTGTTTTCAATGTGGTCTTCCAGTTCAATTTCTTTGGCGATCGTCACACCGTCATTGACAATTTGGGGAGCGCCAAATTTCTTTTCCAGCACGACGTTGCGACCTTTGGGACCCAGCGTCACGGCGACGGCTTCGGCCAAAATATCAATGCCTTTTTCCAAGGCGCGACGAGCATTCTCGTTATAAATGATGCGCTTAGCCATAGATTCCTGTGTTGTTGGGGTAATTCAAATGGAGCGAAATCGATCGAAACTTCTAGCAGGAGTTACATACTTGCACCAGGAAATCAATTTCCTGGCTCAAAGCTCAAGTCAGTTGAAACGGACTCAAACCAATCGCAAAACCCATTTCATTTCGATGGGTTTCAGCTTTCAGCCGGAACTTTCGTTCACGGCATCTGCGCCGCTAGGAAACGATCGCCAAAATGTCTTTTTCAGACAGAAGCACATATTCATCCGAGCCGAGTTTCACATCGGTTCCGGCGTACTTCGAGTAGAGAACTTTGTCACCCACTTTGACTTCGAGTTCCGAGCGTGAACCGTCATCGTTGCGCTTGCCCGAACCAACGGCCACAATTTCGCCCACCTGCGGCTTTTCCTTCGCAGTATCGGGGAGCAAAATGCCGCCTGCGGTTTTTTCTTCCGACGCGCTGACTTTGATAAAGACGCGCTCACCCAGCGGTTTAACCGTCGAAACGCTTAGAGATACGGCTGCCATACAAAACTCTCCAAAACTTTCCAGTTTCAACTAAAACTACGACACACAAAATAAAACTCCAACCCGTCTGGATTCGGAGCTAAACTTGCAGTTGGCGATCGATTCACAAGCCAATTCAAACTTATGGATCGGCGCGATCGAGGTCAAGTCCTAAACCACATTAGCACTCTCGACCTCTGAGTGCTAATTTAGCGAACGATGGATTGAACTGCAACCAGTTTTTCTGTACGGTTTCCCGAACTGAAGTCGCGATTTCTGCCTCAAGCCTGATTCCATCATGCTTCTCGCCCGTTTTTATGACTGATTCAACCTCGCTAATTCGCGCTCACGTTTGGGTCTCCGGTCGAGTGCAGGGCGTAGGCTATCGAGCCGCTACTTACGATCAGGCAATTGCGCTGAAGCTGAATGGCTGGGTGCGGAATCTGAGTGATGGGCGGGTGGAAGCCGTGTTTGAAGGATCAGCGGAGACGGTTCAAGAAATGTTGCGCTGGTGTCATCAGGGATCGAGTTGGGCGATCGTAGATGAAGTAGCGATCGAATATGAGCCGCCGGAAAATTTGCGGCAGTTTGAAGTGCGGCAGTGATTTTGGAAGGGCGATCGTGCCTCCAATCATCAAATCGTCCTAATTGCTTTTGCCCTCACCCTAAATCCCTCTCCCTAGAGGAGAGGGACTTTGAAATCCAATTTCCCTTCTTCCACAAATGAAGGGGTTAAGGGATCTAGGGAATCAGGGCTGGCTGTTTCAAACCGATGCAACCACAGGCTTAACGTAGAGCGTGGTCACGAACTGGCGATCGATCACATACACAATCGTTCCGGGCAGCAAGGTAATCGCATCGGCACAGCGAGCTTTCCACCATGAACCTTGAAACTGCACTTGTCCGGCGCGTCCGGGGGCGATCGTCAGGGTCACGATCGCTTCTCGCTCTAGTGATTCGATTTGGTTAGCCATCACGGTTCCTCCAAAAAACAGAGAACGGCAGATGCACCCACACAAAACAGCGCTTTAGCGATTCAATCGTTCCCGCTCGATGCACTGCAAATCGTTTGGCGCACAAGGATTAGTGATTCCATAGTGGGTAACTGTGACAATCAAAATGATCAGCAGGGCGATCGCAAAGGCCAGCGCGATGCCAGAAGGTTCTGCTTCTGGCTTTTCTAGATCTTTTTTGAAGTTGCAAGCAAGGCACTGATAAAGGCTATCTTGCCGCTTGATCAGCGCTTTTTTGCCGCATTTTGGACACTCGCTCGTAAAGCTTGAATCGCTCAACATGAAAGTTCCTCCTGGTTGTAAGCTGTCGTTTGATGAACAGGCCAACAATCAAGTTCGATCGCTGCAAATGACCTAGAAGCTTGATTACTTTCAAGTTTAGAAACACCGTTCAATTCTCGAAATACAGAAGAATCAAGTTTTTTTGGAGCGAGGTAAAGCTGAAATGTTTACAAAGTACAGGAAACTACAGCTTAGTTCAGCCTATGCTGTCCTGTAGCATCTACGACGCGATCGCCCATGACTGCCGACGAAGCTTTGGAATTCGTTGAATCGCTGCTTGCCCAGCAAAACCTCCGCCTCAGCGACTTAGAGCGTATTGTTTTCAAGGGTGCTTGGAACGGTGATTCTTATCAAGAGATTTATCAAACCTGCAAAAATCGAACTAGCCTTGAACATCTTGAACGCAATGTGGCGGCTAAACTGCGGAAAAAACTTTCTCAAGTGCTGGGTGAACCTGTCAAAAAGAACACTTTGCAGGGGTTGATCGATCGCGCTTGGAAAGCAATGCATCCGAATGATTTGAACAGCATAACTTCAGCAAATCCCTCAGAAAATCGCAGTGAACTGGAAATCGATCGCGAAGATTGGTATCGATTTGTGCCGGATGTGCCGCTGTTTGTGGGGCGCAATTCTGACTTAAATCAGCTTGCGCGACAAATTCGCCTGCGCGGTTGTCGGCTGCTGACGCTGTATGGCATTGGCGGTGTGGGCAAAACAGCACTGGCGGCAAAACTGGGGGAAACAGTTTGGGATCAGTTTCAGGTGTGCATTTGGCGATCGATCGTTCACCAGCGACCCACGATGGACGCGCTGATTGCGGATTTGCAGGAGGTTTTAAGCGATCGTCCAGCCAAGCGACTGCGCGACCAATTGCGCGATCGTCGCTGTTTAATTGTTTTAGACGGTTTTGAAGCGCTGTTGCAAGGCGGCGTTCATGATGGTGCATACCTAGACGGCTATGAAGAATATGGTCAACTGTTCAGCGAAATCGGCCACACGATGCATCAAAGCTGCTTCATTCTCACAAGTCGCGAAGAACCCAAAGAAATTGCCGCGCTCAAAGAACAAATGCCTGCTGCGGTTCAGTCTTTTCCGGTTCGAGGATTGGGCGATCGCAGCGTCCGCACGGTGTTCAACCACAAAGGCAGTTTCAGCGGCAGCGATGGCGACTGGTGGACATTAATGCGGCTGTATGATGGCAATCCTTACGCGCTGAATGAAGTTGCTGCTTTCATTCGTGATTTCTATGGTGGCGATATTGCCCAATATCTCGAAGAGTCGCAAGAAGAAGTGCTGTTAGACCATGCGCGATCGCAAATTGAAACCCAATTCGCTCGCTTGTCGCCGCTGGAACGACAGGTGGTGAACTATTTGGCCGAACATGAACCTGCCACGTTTAGCGAGATTCAAACCGCTAATCGATCGCGCCAATTACGAGCCGCTTTGAATTCACTCCGCAGGCGATCGCTGCTGGAAATTGATGAAGCAAATTATGGTTTAACGCGACTGCTCAGACGCTATTTGCTTGATGGAAGTGAAGTGAGTTAAAGATTGCTGAAATTCTTCAAGCCAGTTCGGTAAGTGTCCTATGCTAACAAGTAGGAAATTTTATCCTCACGGTAGAATTTTCCGAAATCTTCCTGAAAAACCAAGTTCTTTCGGATATCTGGCCGTTGCTAATTGCCGTTGTCACTTGCTGTCGATACTTGCCGTTGTCACTGAATCGCTTTTGCTGTTGTTGAGTCGCTGTTCCTCTTCGTTGGTGGTGTATCCCAAGTAGGCATCTTTTCATGTCCATGCGGTCAAGCTATTCGTATGCCGATTTTGAAGCGGATGAAAAACTGCTGTTCAATCACCTGCAACTCGTTCGTCAAGCTGAATCTTGCTCACAACTGATCGATCGTTACCGTCATTTGTTTATTCACGGCAGCGGCTATCAAAAACACGAGATTCAGCAGGCCGTTCATCGTCTTGCCAATTGTCGTTGGGCAGATCGCCGCTTCAGCGCGATTCTCAACCGCTGCTGCTACATCTTGATCAACTATTGGAGCTATTTGCCCAATGGGGGAGAAGCAACAGAACGGCTAATTGCACTATTTCAAGAAACGCCACGCGCCAATGATGCAGCTTCGGTGCAGCGGCTACACGAACTGGTGCAGCAATTTGTCCAAAGCAGTCAGCATCAAGTGTTGCAGCGACGCGCTTCGGCCAGCAAAAATCTGCACGACACCAAACAAAACCGCAAAACTCGTCCGCTGCGCGAATTAATCAGCCGTTTTCCGCCGCTTTACCCGCACTATCTGTTGGAGTTTGACAGCAGCGAAGGCGGACGAGATGCCGTGCATCAGCATCAGCAAAATCGCGAACAGGAAATTGAAGAGATGCTGTGGCGCTATGGCTTGCGAAAGATGTCTGGACATCGGCATCGATCGCAAACGCTACCCGAAAATCCCACGCTGCTCGACACGGCAGAAGTCGATCGAGCGCTGCGGCACTTCAGCTATGAAGGCGTTGGAGCGATGAGCTATCACGAAGCGGCGCGTCAGCTTGTGTTGCGATCGCACCAGCTTCCCAATCATCGTGCGTTCAAAGCGCAGCTTCACCAAGAGCTTTGCGCGTTTGCCACCCAAGCCTTTCGGATGCACAATCCCCATAGCCGTCCGGATTACGATTATGCCGATCACCACTTTGGTCGCTGGCTGCATCAACAGCTACAAACTGCGCTGCCCCAACATGACAATCAGCCGCCAAACGTGAGTTTACGAGTGCAAACTTGTACGCATCTGCTGGATGTGCTGCTAGAGCCGCCGCGCGATCGCATCGACGGTCACGTGAAGCTGCTTGATTTGACGGCTAATTTGGGGACGATGCTGACGGTCGGACTGCTGCTCAAAATCGTTTTAGTGTGTCACAACGGCAACTCACCGCTTGCTTCTGAGGCAGGAATTGATCCGAATTTGGACGCGATTCGATCGCACCTCGCAGAACGATTTGCGGCTTTGTTTCGAGAATATGAAATGCAAGATAGTCAGGGCGTCAACTGGCTGGTTGAATGTTTAGAACACTGGATGATTGTTGCCAGCATTCACTTTGGCAAACACGGCGTTTCTTATTGGTCGGCAATGCTAAGAGGCAATTAAGGCGTGGATTGTGCTTCGAGGATGGATAGGACGGCTTTGGGAGAAAGCTTGTCTTTGAACCAGACGACGCGAGCAGGCGTTTCGTTGACTTTGACTCCGGCTTTTTCAAGGTTGAGGCGATCGCTAATTGCCAAAATAATGTCGTCGCGTCCCGACTGTTGGACTTGAAAGAATTTCTTCCGCAAATATTCCGGTCGCCAATAGCCGACAATTTCGAGCAGGAACGATCGTCCGTCTGCGTGAACGAGTCGAAAGTCCGGGATCATGACGCTGCCGGGAATCGGAATCAGATCCACCTCGCGCTCTAGCTGCCAGTCGCTCGTCGTCGGCCAGCGATCGGCAAATGAAGCTTCTAACATGCTGTCGTAGGGCTTTCCGGGTGGATAGTGCGAGACGAGGCCACAGTCGGAATTGAGGCTGAAGCGGCGCGTTTTATCTTTGTTGCTGTAGTTGTCTTTGATGTGTAAATCGGCTTTGAGGCTCCAGCGCGTCACGTGCAACAGCGCGGGGATCAATTTGGCGATGTCGAGTCCGTAGCGGGTGCTGGGCTTGAAAAGGCTGGTGGGACCGTCGATCGTAATCGTAAAGCCGTGATCGGCGTCGCCTTCGATGTAGGTCATCAGGCCGAACAGCTTCAGGTAGCGAAACAGCAGCTTATACTCACCCGGATCGTTGCGGTGCGCGTTGATCAAAATGTGGCTGGCGCGGTAGAAAACGCCTTGAACTTGCGACAAATTGTAGCGGTGCAGGAGGGCTTCAGGTGTGGGCGCATCGAACTGCGTCAGAATGCGATTTTCCTGCAAGTCGGCATAAAGTCCGCAGCGAATCTGGTCGGGAAAAACTTCGTAGCCCAGTTCGGAACTGAGATGATCGGCCAGAGCGTCAAGCGTGTTGGGAGCGGTTTGTGGCAACGGCGCAGACTGGGCAGCAAGGGCAAAGACGCGCGATCGCAACAACTGCGGCTCTAGCGGACTCACGACCTCAAACGTACTGAACGCCTCGGCCTTCAGCAAATGAGCAAGTCCGCGCTTGATGCGATAGTCAGTGTCTTCGCCTTCAAGCTCCAGCAGTTGCCGATTCAGTTCGCCCTGCGTTGTCCCCCTTGCGGCAGCAAACAGGCGAATGAGTTCTTCGGCCATTTCGAGATTGTGAGGCGCAATCGCCAACCGCTTCGGCGTCAGTTCCTCGCCGCTGTGCCGACTGATTAATAATTCGCTGGGCAGCATTCACTCCAACCTTTGAAAACTGAATTTATGGTACATCAGTTCGCGAATTTGGCCTAGTCGATCGCGCTTGTTTCAACCAGTGCAAAAGTTCATCGCGCAGCCAAATTCGCTCGGCAAGTGAAAGCAGATTCGTTCTGTAGAATCGATCGCTGGCTTGAATGACGAGTCGATCACTAAACTTGACCAAGGCGGCACGACAAGCAGCCTGGAATTCACAAAATAAATGAGGATAGGCTCTATAGGAAGATGCGATGCTTGCCCGAATTGTCTTCTCCAATCGATCAAGATCATCCCCTGCAAAAATTTCTTGAATTTTGTCGAGCGGAATAATCTGTTTGCGGTAGCAAATGCCGAATAGCTCGTGTCTGAGCATGAGCCAGTTTCGATCGCAAACTAAACGAATGCGCGTAAATGCAGGAGCAATATTAAAGCCTAATAGCAGCGCAATTGCTAACAGCAGCCATACCGCAAAAGTGCCGCCTATCCAAGCGACTCCCATCAGCAAAATAACCAATCCCAAGACGCCAGCCTGAGCGATCGACATCACCACTAAACCAACAATTTGCACCACGCTAAATGCAGCGCGACCCCTCGCAGGCGTAAGAAACTCTAGCGATTGGGGCGATCGCTTCATCTTAATTTTGCTGCCGCGAGGCTGAGGCGTTTGCGATCGCGTTAGCAGCAATTGTCGCTGACTTAATGCATCTAATGCAGCTTGAGCAGAAGGAAAGCGATCGCCCCAATTCGGTGCGGTTATTTTTTCCAGCCAATTAATCCAACCTGCATCTAGCGCAAGGTGATTGCGAAGCGCTCCCGGCACGGTATCGTGGCGTCTCGGTAGGGTATCGTGGCGTCTCGGTAGGGTATTGCGAAATTGAATATGCCCATGTTCTTGAGGTAAATCCGCAGGTGAAATTCCCGTCACCAAATGGATCAGCGTCATTCCTAGAGCATACAAATCTGAGGCAGGAACGGCGCGTCCACCAAACTGTTCAATTGGTACATAGCCATAAGTTCCTACAACAGTAAACGTTGCGCCTTCTTGAGCCGCTTGGTCTTGCACTGCGCCAAAATCAACAAGATGAATTCGATCGTCTTTGCCCCAAATAATGTTGCTTGGCTTGATATCCCGGTGCAGCACTGGCGGATTAAGATTGTGCAAGTAGGATAAAACTGCTAATAGCTCGCGAGCAATTTTTTCAATGTCAGATTCATGGAAGCGATCGCCTCGATCGACTTTCGCTTGCAGCGATTCACCCGGAATGTTGGTTTGGACTAAGCCAAACCAGGGAAATCGAGAATCGGGAAGACTGTCGAGCGTAAAAAAATCTTGGTACTTGGGAATTTGGGAATGATTGAGCGATTGTAGAACAGCGGCTTCGCGCTCAAACAACTTTGATTCTTCCCATTGCATCTGCGGATTAAATGCCAATAGCTTGACGACGACAGCGGCTTGCGTTTCGATATCTGTCGCGAGCCAAGTTTGGCGACTAGCATTTTGTCCAAGCTGGCGATCGAGCCTGTAGCGATCGACTAGAATTTGATTAGTTTTCGGCATCGTATGCTTCCTCTATTAGTCCGAGCCAATCTGCAATTTCTGCGGCTAACTTACGGCAATCTTCCGCATCCAGCTTCAGTCCAGTTGGACTGAGGCGATATTCGTGAATTCCGGCACTGATGCCAATGCCAAACTGTCCGCTTTTAACACGATTTGTGGTTGAATAAACGCGATCGATCTCAGCCGTTTCGCCTCGCACCCGGTGAATCGGAATGCCTAACAGCTTCCAGCAAATTTCAAATTGTTGGGGATTGATTTTGACTTGAGTTGCGATCGCATCTGGTAGCGTGAGCAGCCAAAAAATAAATAAAGGTAAAACACCAAGGAGTGCGGTCAACCAAATCCCATATATCCAGAGAGTTGCTGTTGCCAATGAATGAATGGGCAGTGTGAAGATGAGCGCAATCATTCCTGCTATCAAAAGTGGCAGTACAATCACTTGATATGACATGGGCAGCTCAAGTCTGAAGCGATGCGGAGCTTTTTGAATCTTGATGCGTTGATTGACAAATTTGTGCTGTATATTTTGAGTTTTTTGAGTCGATCGCAGCGCTGCCAAAGCGAGTTTGGCGCTTGTGAAACGGCGATCGAAATTTGGTTCGATCATCCGCAACAGCCAACGGCGTAACGCAGGACTGGCATCGAGGGAAACCAGCGATCGGCTATCTTGCAGCGGTAAATCTGCGGGCGCAATCCCTGTTAGCAAATGCATTAAAGTTGCACCAAGCGCATACAGATCTGAGGCGGGAATGGTACGTCCGCCAAGCTGCTCTAGCGGCACATAGCCATAGGTTCCTACAACGGTAAAGGTTGCACCTTCTTTAGCAATTCGATCTTGAACTGTGCCGAAATCAATGAGATAAATTTGATTGTCTGCACTGCAAATTAAATTGCTCGGCTTGATATCGCGATGCAAGACGGGCGGATTCAAGCTGTGTAGATAATCGAGAACTTCGAGAACAGAAATTGCGATCGCTCGCACGTCATCTTCAGAAAATTTGCCGCGATCGCTCAGTTCTTCTTTGAGCGATCGACCAGGAATGTAGTCATGCACCAAACCAAACCACAAGAGGCGATCGTCTAGACAAAACTGGTCGCGGTATTGAGGAATGCGATCGTGCTGAAGCTGTCGCAAAATTGCGGCCTCACGCTCAAACAACCGCACACGATTCCACTGCACGGCGTCGCTAAACGCTAACAGCTTGACAACGACTTGCTCTTGCGTTTGTGTATCAGTAGCGAGCCAAGTTTCGCGTCCTGCTGCTTGGCTTAAAGGGCGATCGAGCCGATAGCGATTTTGCAGCAGTTGAGCCGATTGCAGCATAATTAAAGCGATCGAAAGATCACTTTAATTATGCGCTGTAGATTGAACAGTTGCCAGATTCTGTAATGCTTAGAAAAATTCAATAATTCGTCTCGATGGGCTGAGACGCACTTACCTTCAAGCAGCGTAGCGTTTGACGAAATTTCAGCAGCAGTCCTGCCAAAAGAACTAATTGAAGTACAACTCCTAGAGCAGCGAACAGCAAATGAGAGCGATCGTTATAGTTCCACAAAGGATAACCGAAGAATGTCCAAGCTGTCGCAAAAATCGCGCCACCTGTTCTTTGAGGAAGCCAACTTAGCAATGACAAAATAGTGGGCGGTACACCTGCTGCGACAATTAATGCACCAAGCGCCCAAACCAGCGGATTGCGATTTTTGCTAGCAAAAATCATTTGAATTAAAACGCCATAAATTAATAAGATGTTTGCAACCGCCAGGAAAGCGATCGCCATGCTAAGTGGGTAATTTACCGCAACTTGGTTAACAATTAACCAGGGCAGCAGAGCAGCGGCAATTAAGACTTGAGTTTGGTGAGTTCGATCGTGGAGACGACAGGATTTTGGCTCATACAGATTGGAGGTGGGCGATCGCAATCGCAGAACTGCTACACCATCCAAACCTGAAATTTCTTAAAAATCCACACCTCGTTTCAAATCCACACCTTTCTCAGCGTAATGTTTGTGGTTGAAAACTTCGGAATGAGTGCTGGCGAGATCGAAATAGGCGGGCGGATTTTTATACCGTCCGGTAATAATCACTTCGGTGTCGCGAGGCTTACGCAACAAAGCTTGAACGATCGGTTGTTGCGGCAGCAATTCTAAATCAACTGTGGGATTTAACTCATCCAAAATAATCGTTTTGTAGAGGCCGGAAGCGATCGCGGCGCGGGCAATTTCCCAACCGCGTTCGGCTTCGATGTAGTCGAGTTCTTGCTGCTGGCCGCGCCAGACGATCGCATCTCGTCCACAGCGCTGATGATCGACCAAATTGGGATAGCTTTGGTGGAGGGCAGCGATCGCCGCATCTTCGGTATAGCCGACGCCGCCTTTGAGCCACTGCATAATCAAAACGCGATGCGATTTGTCTTGGCTGATGCCTTTGCCGATCGCCTGAAGCGCTTTGCCCAAGGCGCTTGTTGATTTGCCTTTGCCCGATCCGGTGTAAATTTCGATGCCTTCCATGCCGTGCCCTGCATCGGGGTAGGGCTTCATTTCTGAATGCAGATCGGCGATGTCGAGCAGGGGTTGGGGTGCACCTCGTCCGGTCGCAATGATTTCGAGATCTTCCGGTTTGCGCTTGAGCGTTTGCACAACTTCATCGATCGCCAAGAGTCCCAAATCCAGCACGGGATTGAGTTCGTCCAGCACGACAACTGAATAGAGGCCGGATGCGATCGCGCCCTTTGCCACGTCCCAACCGCGCTGCGCTTCGAGCTTGTCGAAACGAGTAATGTCGTCTGCACCAAAAAATTCGGCTCGTCCGGTTCGCACCTGATCGATTAAATGTGGAAAGCCGCGCTGAAGCGCTTCGATCGCCGCATCTTCGTCATAGGTGCGTCCGGGACCTTTGAGGAAGCGCAAGAGCAAAACGCGAGTTTGCGCTCCGGTGTGGATGCCCAAGCCGATCGATCGCAGCACAACGCCAAGCGCGGCTTGAGACTTGCCTTTGCCAACGCCATCGTAGACGTGGATCTGTCCTTTCAAGCGTTCGCTGCGGGCTTGAGCGGTGCGAATGCCAATGCCTGTGGTCATATTGGTTGCAACTGCCTTTTGAGAATTCGATCGTAGTACATGCTGGTCTAAATTGGTGTTGAGTCTTGGAACAAACTACGCTATAAATAGCGCTACTTTGGCTAGTCGATCGAGCAATGATTCTACGACTAGCGCTTGCTCGATTCAGAAATTCCGTCTCACAAGGAATATAGTGCAGTGAAAACGTCAGCGATCGGAGAGGATGGGGATAGCAGCTTGGGCAAGGAGCCGCCCCTATGAACGTTGTGCCGCTACGAACGATTGTGTTTCAGGCGTTGTTCGTCCTGATTGCGATCGCCATCCAAAGTTATATTTTTCGCCGTCAGTTGCAGGTGTCGCCGCGCACCAGCGTCGAGTATGCCGCCACGATCGAACTGCTGTCCGTTGTGGCAGGCTGGCTGCTGTTCTTTTTTGTGGAAGAGCTGCTGCCCCAGGTTTTGCGATTGCAACTGCTGAACTTCATCTTTTTTAACCAGTGGTCAGAAGGAATGGAAAGCTGGGCAGTGCCGACGGCGATCGTTACGTTTTTCCTCAGCTTTTTCCTCAAGCTGCAAGGGCTAATTTTGCTGAAGCGGGTGCGCGAAGAACCGCGAGAAGAAGCAATTGAACCGCGCCAAACGCCGAATTTTGCAACGCTGAAGCGACCGAGACCAAGGGGAACTCGGCTGGCGGCGATCGTGCTGCTGGCAAATTTGGTGAGCTACAGCGCAATTTCGCTCGTCCTGGTGCTGCGCCAACTCACGCTCGCCGCTATTTGATGGGGAAATAAAGCAGGCCATGAGTTCACTATTTACACTGCTCAGAGATCTCTTCTTTATTAACCTGATCGTCAACATCTGGCAGCGAGCCAAGCCGCCGAAAACGTTTTCGTGGCAAACCTTGCTGTATCTGAGCATTTTTTCCGCTGTGATGTCGTTTCTGGCGCGTACCGATTACGTCAAGGATGCTTTGGCCGCATTGGGCTGGCTATTTTTGACGCTGAGTGTCGCTTGGGCGCTGGGCGGACGCAAATTTAGAGTGCCGTTTTTTGATATTGACATTCAACCCGGCCCCTGGGTGAGCGGAGCGCTGTACAGCATTTTCATCGCCGCCAGTTTTCCAGATTTGCCAAATTCGGTGCCCTGGGTGATTTGGCCGCTGATCTCGTCTGCGATCGCTTCCACCACCAGCTTCTTGAAGCCCGGTCCAGCTCTCACCGTTCCCAAGCCTTCAACGCGGCAAAATCTGCTGCTCGTCATTCTTGCCAACGCCCTGCTAAGCTGCTGGATTGCTTTCAACTTCACGATTCGCGATTGGCTAGCTGAGTATCCCAGCATTGCCAATGGCGACTTCAGCCGCAGCACGTTCGTCAATGAAATTACTTTGCCAGGAGTGCAGCGGCAGCAGCAGGTGTCGCGAGGCGTGGCAATTTTGAATGTGGCGGGCGACATTCTGACCGAGCGCCTCGATGGTCGTGCTTGGTCAGAAACCGAGCGCTTTCTGCTGAATCTCGATAGCGAGATGACGCAGATTCAGCAGCAGACGCAGGCTCGGCTGGAAGAGGTTAACGAAAATTCGCTGTGGCAACTGCGAGCGACTGTGCCACCCGGAACGCAATACACCGTGCTGATGCAGGCGCTTTGGCAAGGTCCCAGTTCATATCGCAATGGCTTTTACCTAACGCGAGCCTGCAACGTGACGCGAGTTGCAAGCTTGATTAACCGCCAACTGCCACCGGGGACGATCGCCACGCAGGTTCGCTGTGGCCCAATCAGCGACCCGATCGAAAACGTTCCGCCTCCCCCACCTGCCAACACGCCAGCCGCTTAGGTTGCCTGTAACAGCGGTTGCTTGTAACAAATAGGAATTAATTCTGCGGGTAGAATGCTCGCAAACCAGGCAGTGGAAGAATAAAGGCATTTGTCTTATGCGATCGCGACAATGAACTTTAATTTTTCTGACCTATTTTGGATTATCTTCTTCATCATTTCTGTGCAACCCGCTTGGCAGCGGCAGACAACAGAACTGCGTCGCCTTCGTGCCCTGCGCGAGTTTGAGCAGGGACGCAACAGTCGCGTCATTTTGCTGATTCACCGTCAAGAATCGGTTAGCCTCTTGGGAATTCCGATTTCGCGCTTTATCAGCATTGAAGACTCTGAACAGGTCTTACGAGCGATTCGCCTCACGCCCGACGACGTGCCGATCGATCTAATCCTCCACACTCCCGGCGGACTCGTCCTTGCCACCGAGCAAATTGCCCACGCTCTGATTCGCCACCCTGCCAAAGTGACGGTTTTTGTACCGCACTACGCCATGAGCGGCGGCACAATGCTCGCCTTGGCAGCGGATGAAATTGTCATGGATGAAAATGCGGTTTTGGGACCGGTTGATCCGCAGTTGGGCAACTTTGCTGCCGCTAGCATTTTGCGCGTCGTGCAGGACAAACCGATCGCAGAAATTGATGACCAAACGCTGATCATGGCGGATTTGTCGAAGAAAGCGATCGATCAGGTGCAGAAATTTGTGCGGACTTTGCTGCTTGATGTTGTCCCCAAGCCAAAAGTTGCGCCTGAGAAAGTCGATTCAATCATCGAGGCGCTGACGACTGGTCGCGTGACGCACGACTACCCGATCATGGTGGAAGAAGCCAAGCAGCTAGGCTTGCCGATCACCGTTGGTCTCCCGAAGCCGATTTATCGACTGATGGATCTTTTCCCGCAACCCAGAGGCGGACGCCCCAGCGTGCAGTATATTCCGACGCCTTACGATCGCCGTCCTATGTCGCCGGAACCTGCGGGCAACGCTTCGCAAGAAGGCAGTTAAACCGCGATCGAGCAGTGCTGAGGATCGAGGTTTGGCCTCGACTCAGCATCTCCTCAGTTCTTTAGATTTCTCCTAGCATCTTCTTGAACTTCAGAAAAGCTTCCTCTGGAGTCAACGGTTCAGCAGAGTCATCGGGGATGAGAAACTGGCGGCTGTCGGGGTAGTGGCGCACGACAAAACTTGGGATGATTCCTTGCTTCATCGCTTGTTCACCCAGCGCAACGGCGCGATCGGCCAGCGAAAGCTCATCGTGAAATCCTTGCGTCATAGTCACATCTCGATCTCGTTGCTCTTAAAGTTACTGCATTTGCTGAAAGTTCGATCGCCCAACTTAAGTTTGTACGCTGGACGGTGAACCGCACGGCATGATCGTTCGATCGAGCTGTGCATCTCGCAAATTAACATCAGCGGGCGTCGCGTTGACCAAGGACGCCCAGCGCAAATTTGTTCCCTTAAATTTGGCATTATCTAGCTTCGCTCGCATCAAAATTGCCGCGCTTAAATCGGCTTCCGACAAATCTGCTCCAGACAAATCGGCATTCGTTAAGTTTGCTCCCGCCAGTGATGCACCTCTGAGCGTGGCGTTGTGCAGCGTGACGTTATTCAGCCCAGCAATTTCGAGCATCGCACCGCTCAGATCGATGTCGTTTAAGATTGCGCCTGTGAGTTTGGCAAAGCGTAAATCAACGTTGCGAAAATCGCGATCGCCCGCAGCATAACGTTCTAGCAGTTCTTCGGCGTTCATTGCAGATGAATGATAAAAAAGTGACGCAGGGTTAAATTCAAATCTATCCAAATTTGGTATCCTGCTTCACTGCATCCTGGTAGAAATCCGCATCAATTTTGTGATTTTTTGGCAGCGACCAGTCGGCCACCCACTAGCGCCCCAATGCCCAAAATTGCACTTCCCAGCCAGTACAGTACGGCAGCTTGCCACTGTTTGAGGGCGAGCAGATTGGCGACATCCAGTTCATAGGTTGAAAAAGTTGTGTAAGAGCCGAGGAAGCCAACGGCAAGCAGCAAGCGGAGTTCCGGCGATCGCGGTGCGATCGCCAACCCGGAAAACCACCCCATCGCAAACGCGCCCGACAAGTTGACAAACAGTGTTCCAAACGGAAAACTTGCTCCCAGCCAGTTCTGAAGCGCGATCGCCACAAAATAACGGCTCAACGCTCCAGCGATCGCCCCCAAACTAATCGCAACTGCCGCCCTCACAGCATCCGCACCAGCATCACGCCAAACCCCAATCCCAACAGCCCAAATCCAATGCTGCCAATACTGTAAAACAGCGCGGCGGATTTGCTCGACTGCCAAAGCCCGACCGTATCGAGCGCGTAGGTGGAAAAAGTGGTGTAAGAACCAAGAAATCCCGTTGCGATCGAGAGTTGCAAATTCGCGGGGATCGCTCGTTCGATCGCCAAAGTCGCCACGATTCCCATCAAGAGCGATCCGGACAAATTCACCGCAAACGTTCCAAACGGAAACTGCGATCCCAGCTTGCGAGTCAGGAATAAGCCCAAGTAGTAGCGACTGAGCGCACCGGGGATCGCACCGAGGCTGACGGCAACGGGAGCAGGAAGATCGGAGAGTGGCATCGATCGCCCTACCGCATATTTTGCTTGCGCTCCGCCTTGGGATCGCGACTGCCCGCAGCGGCAAGTTCGGCATCAGTCAGGGTTTTTCCGGTTGCCGCTAGATAAACGTCATCGAGGCTGGGGCGCGATTGCGAAATGCCAAAGGTGGGAAGTCCAGCTTCTTTCAGCGCTTGCTGAATGGTTAAGAGCGCATCGCTTTGAGGCGTGACTACTAGATTTAGCGAGTTGCCTTGAGCGCTGTTGACGATCACTTCCTGCACAAAGGGAAACTGAGCGAGCATGACGCTGGCCTGATTCGCTTCTTCGACGGATGTGAATTCGCGAATGCGGAGCGTAACGCGATCGCCCCCGACTCGATCTTTTAGTTCCGAGGGCGTTCCGGCTGCGATCACCGTGCCGTTGTCGATGATTGCGACTCGATCGGCCAAAGCATCGACTTCTTCAAGGTAGTGGCTGGTCAGCAGAACCGCTGTCCCACTGGCCTTAAGCTGTCGCAGAAAATCCCAGATGGCCGATCGACTTTCGATATCGAGTCCCACCGTCGGCTCATCCAGCACCAAAACATCCGGCTGATGCAGCAGACCCATCGCCAGATCGAGCCGCTTGAGAATGCCGCCAGAATAAGTGCCGCTGCGTTTGTCTGCCCAAGCTTCTAGACCGAGGAGAGAAATCATTTTCGAGATGCGATCGCCTGCAAACGACTTTGGCAGATGGTACAGCGCGGCCTGAAGCTGAAGCAGTTCGCGCCCGGTTAGCACTTTGTCAGGCGCGACTTGTTGGGCGACATAGCCTAATCGCTGCCGCGCCAGTTTGGGGTTGTCGAGGACGGATATCCCTGACACTTCGATCGAGCCGCTGTCCGGCGTAGACAGGGTGCAAAGGCAGCGCAGCGTCGTGGTTTTTCCGGCTCCGTTTGGCCCCAACAGGCCAAAGATTTCTCCGGGTTGAACTTGCAGCGATACGTCTTTGACGGCTTCAACGTTCCCAAAGCGCTTTTGCAGTTTTTCGATCGAGACTGCGGCAGGCATCGCAATTTCCTTTCGAGAGGGTTCTTCACCAATTGTAATAAATTGCAGCTAGCGGACGATCGCGCCAAGCCAAAGCTGGAAATTCTGAGCAATGGTTGCGCTCAACTGGCGCGTCACAGGCAGACTATCGATCCCCATGCCTGCACAGAGCAGCATCATGTAGAAAATCGAGTATTTGAACACCGATCGCGCCTGCTGTACGTCAGACGGAGTTTGCAAGAGTGCCCAAGCTTTGCGGATGAAGATTGCACCAAGCGCTAAAGCAATTACGGCATACACCGCACCCGTCACGTGCAGCGGATAGGTCAGCAACAAGGTGGCGGGGATCAAGATCAGCGTGTAGATCCAGATTTGTTTTGCGGTTGGTTCGTCTCCCACAACCACAGGCAGCATCGGCACGCCCACTTTCGCGTAGTCTTCGCGGATCATCAGCGCGAGCGCCCAAAAGTGCGGCGGCGTCCATAGGAAGACGATCGCAAAAAATACCCAGGCTGCCCAGCTTAGATCGCCTGTCACTGCTGCCCAACCGACGAGGGGCGGAATCGCGCCCGCTGCACCACCAATGACGATGTTTTGCGTACTGTGGCGCTTCAGCCAGTGCGTGTAAACCACGACATAGGTTGCGATCCCCGACATGGCGAGGCAGGCGGCGAGGAGATTGGCAAAGACAGCGAGGAGGGTGAAAGAGGTTGCGGCGAGGGCGATCGCAAACAAAATCGCGTGCTGCGGCTGAATTCGACCCGAAGGCAAGGGACGATGGCGCGTCCGCTCCATTTCGTAGTCGATGTCGCGATCGTACAGGCAATTAATCGTGTTGGCGGAAGCTGCGGCCAGTGCGCCACTCAGCAGCGTCACCAGCAGCAGAACGGGATCAACTTGTCCCTGTGCGGCCATCCACATACTGCCCGCTGTCGTGATCAGCAGCAGAATGATGATGCGCGGTTTGGTCAGTTGCCAATAGCTTTGCAAGACCTGTCCCAAGTTTTCGTGGTGGCGTGTTGCCGATGTCCAGGTTGTTTCGTTCATGTATTCAAATGTCCTCACAAAGGGGCGGGCGCGTCTTTTGGAGTGAATTGGCGATCGCGCAAAGCCAAAACGCTAAAGCATACGAGCGTTCCCAGCAGCATTGCACCTACCGTTTGGTGCATGACGGTCAGCGGTTCGATCTGCAAGTGCAGTCGGAAAGTCGCCACCCCCAAAAGCACCTGTAAGAGCAGCAAGCCGCCCGCAATTTTCGCCAGTTGGCGCAGGGCAGGGTGCAAGGCCGCAGTTCGCCACGCCATCACAACGACGGCTACAACCGAAACGCTAGCAGGCAAAACGCCGATTAGATGGCTATTGAGAACGAGGCAAAGTTTTGATCCCGCAAGGCACTGATGCAGCGCCCAGCGCGAACCGACCAAAGCGCCCGACAAGCTTTGTGCATAGATTAGTCCCACTGCGGTCAGGCTCACCCAGGGCAAGCGGCCTACGGTTCCCGTGCCGCGATAGGGGAGGAGCAGAACGCCCATCACGAGCAGCGTCATAAAGAACAGCAGGGCGGTTCCCAGGTGGGCGGTGACGATATCAAAGCGGAGGAGTTGCGTCACCGTCAGGCCACCCAAAACGCCCTGAAAGACGATCAGGAAGAGGGCGAAGACAGATGCCCAGGGTGTCCAGGTAGGAAGGTCGCGGCGATACCAGCAAGAGAGGGCAACAAGCGCGATCGCCATTAGCCCGATTAGCGAGGCATCCAGGCGGTGAATCCATTCGAGGAACACCTGCAAATTCATTTGCTGCGTCGGAACGAGTGTGCCGTAGCACAGCGGCCAGTCGGGGCAGGCAAGTCCGGCATTCATGACGCGAGTGGCACTGCCGATCGCCATCAGAATCAGCGTGGCGATCGCCATTTTCCAGATCAAGCGGCGGATGCGGTCTTGAGGTGCGATCGGCACAGAGGTATTTGTGGAGAGCGCAATCCTCTGAGTCGAAGCGGAGTCAGTCATCCAAAGGTTCTCCTCAAACGTTTAACCATCAGGAAGCAAGTACGATCGATACTCAAGTTCACAGAGGTAGGAGCGATCGCTCTTGGGCTAGCTTCCAACTCCTACTCTAGCGATCGCTGCTAGAAAACTGCGCGGTTTTAGGCTTTTCTTCCGATTAGAAAAGCACGGAAAAACTTAATACTTTCCCATAGAAAATTAAACACTTGCGCTAAGCATTCTTATCTACCTCTTTGGGTAGAGGAATGAACCTGTGATCCCAAAGAAATTACGAAGAAAAAGCTAAAGATTCCTAGTTTTATTCGATCGGATTTCAAATGCTGAACTAACGTGGTAGATGGATACAAATCCAAGTAGAGAACGTAAGTAAGAAGCCATTCACTGTGAATATTCCTCCAAGCATTTTGACCATGTTGGCGGGCATCGCAATTACGCTCATCAGCTTATGGTACGGACAAAATCACGGGCTTTTGCCACCAGCGGTTTCTGCTGAAGCGGCGATGGTGGATGGCCTGTTCAACACAATGATGACCGTTTCGATCGGTCTGTTTCTCCTCATCGAAGGCGCACTGGTGATCTCGGTAATCAAGTTTCGCCGTAAAAAAGGGGACACCGAAGACGGTCCCCCGATTCATGGCAACGTGCCGCTGGAAATCGTCTGGACGGCCATTCCTGCTGTGATCGTGCTGATCATCGGCGTCTACAGCTTCGATGTTTACCGCGCCTTGGGCGGCTTCGATCCCGAAGCAGCCAGCGATCCCGGTGCTGGCAGCGTCACCCAAGTCGCCATGCTGCCGGATGGCACAGCTTCAAATCTGGTCACGCCACCCAAGCACAAAGGCGGACATAACCACATGATGGCGTTGGGCGTTGGTGCATTCCCGCAAGATGAAGGCCGTCCTGCTGACGTAAACGTGGATGTGACAGGCCTGCAATATGCCTGGATCTTCACCTACCCAGAAAGCGGGATCACATCTGGGGAACTGCACGTCCCCGCGAATGAAGAAGTGCAGTTGAACATCAAAGCGCAAGATGTCCTCCATGCCTTTTGGGTTCCAGAACTGCGCCTGAAGCAAGACGCGATCCCCAACCGTGAAGCCGAATTGCGCTTCAAGCCAACGGTTCCCGGTGAATATTCAATCAACTGTGCGGAACTGTGTGGTCCCTATCACGGCGCGATGAACACCAAGCTGTATGTTCACACACCCGAAGACTACGACAAGTGGGTACAAGAGCAGGTCGCGCTCGGTAGTGAATCGCAGACGGTGGCAATCGCCCCTTCCGATCGCACTGAGGCCGACTACCTCGCTCCCTTCGCAGGCCAACTGGACATCGCGCCTGACGCGATCGCCCAACTCCATCCCCATCAGTAAATCGGTAGCTGGGGATCAGCCGATTCCCGACACCTGCTCGCGTAAGCGCTCCGAAGGAACCCCCGACACTCAACCATGACACAAGCAGAATGGCAATCAGTCGCCAACCCGACTGAGCAAGGTGGAAAACCCGGACAGCGACCCTGGACGGACTACTTCACCTTTAACACCGACCATAAAGTGATCGGCATTCAATATCTGGTCACGTCTTTTATCTTTTATTTGATCGGCGGCGCACTGGCGACCGTGATTCGCACTGAACTCGCCACGCCCGAATCCGATCTCGTCAGCCCGGAAATCTATAACAGCCTGTTTACGGTTCACGGCACGATCATGATCTTCTTGTGGATCATTCCGGCGGGTGCGGGCTTGGCGAACTATCTGATCCCGCTGATGATCGGCGCGAGGGACATGGCGTTCCCCAAGCTGAACGCGATCGCCTTTTGGATGATTCCGCCAGCGGGGATCGTGCTTGCCGCCAGCTTTGCCGTTCAAGCTCCCGAAGCAGGCTGGACTTCCTATCCACCGCTCAGTCTGCTGACCGGAAAAGTCGGCGAAGGTATCTGGATCTTCTGCCTGCTGACGCTGGGAACCTCGTCCATCTTGGGCGCGATTAACTTCCTGGTGACGATTTTGAAGATGCGCGTTCCCAGCATGGGCTTAAACGATATGCCCCTGTTTTGCTGGTCAATGCTCGCTCTTTCCGGTCTAGTCCTCATTGGCACACCCGTCTTAGCGGGTGCGTTGATTCTCTTGGCCTTTGACCTGCTGGCGGGAACGGCGTTCTTCAATCCAACTGGCGGCGGCGATCCGATCGTCTACCAGCATATGTTCTGGTTTTACTCGCACCCAGCGGTGTACATCATGATTTTGCCGCTGTTCGGGTCGATTTCCGAAGTGCTGCCCGTCCACTGCCGCAAGCCGATCTTTGGATATCGAGCGATCGCCTACTCCAGTCAAGCGATCGCCTTCCTCGGATTGATCGTCTGGGCGCACCACATGTTCACCAGCGGTACTCCGGCTTGGCTGCGGATGTTCTTCATGATCACGACGATGGTGATTGCCGTGCCGACCGGAATCAAAGTCTTCGGCTGGACGGCCACGATTTGGGGCGGCAAGCTCGACATGACGACGGCGATGTGGTTTGCGATCGGCTTTGTCGCGATGTTCTTGATCGGCGGGATCACCGGAGTCATGGTGGCCGCAGTACCGTTTGATATCCACGTCCACGACACCTATTTCGTCGTGGCTCACCTGCACTACGTGCTGTTTGGCGGATCAGTGTTTGGCATCTACGCCGCGATCTATCACTGGTTCCCCAAGATGACCGGACGGATGATGAACGAGCCGCTGGGCTATGTTCACTTTGTCCTCACCTTGATCGGCGCAAACCTGACATTTATGCCGATGCACGAACTGGGTCTCTTGGGAATGCCGCGCCGTGTCGCCCTGTACGACCCGAAATTTGCGACGCTAAATTTGCTTTGCTCGATCGGCTCCTACATTCTCGCCGTCTCGACGATTCCCTTCTTGATCAACGCTTGCTGGGCTTGGGTAAATGGCCCGATCGCTCCCTCAAACCCTTGGAACGCCCTCACCTTTGAGTGGCAAACCACGAGTCCACCGCCGATCGAAAACTTCGAGACGCTGCCCGTTCTGGTTGGTGGCCCGTATGATTATGGCGTGGGCGATCGCAACCCGAAAGTAGACGAAGCCGAACAGCAAACCAACATGGACGCGCCGCCCGGATTCATTCCGCCGGAAGAAGCCAGAGCAGGCAACGCCGAAGAATAATTCGACCAGTTTGTTTTGCTGGCGCAACCTGCCGATCTTCAATTTCCGATTCCCGACATCCCAAAATCGCTTATGCAAGGCTCCACGATCGATCCCGCTAAAACAGCGCTCAACCACCATCACGCCGCCGAAGCTGCCGCCGCGCATCACGAAGAACACCCGGATCACCGCATCTTCGGGCTGCTCGTCTTCCTCGGCGCAGAAAGCATGATCTTCGCCGGACTGTTTATTGCCTACCTTACCTTCCGGCTCGTTTCCCCGGAATGGCCGCCCGCAGGTACGCCCCGCTTGGAACTGCTGCTTCCGGGGATCAACACCGCAATTTTGATCGCCAGCAGCTTTGTGATTCACAAAGGCGATACTGCCGTCAAGAAGAACGACATGCGAGGCTTGCGGATCTGGTTCTCGGCCACGATCGTCATGGGCACGATTTTCCTGCTCGGCCAGCTTTACGAATA
The DNA here is from genome assembly GCF_014696105.1 of Microcoleus sp. FACHB-1515. GTDB lineage: Bacteria > Cyanobacteriota > Cyanobacteriia > Elainellales > Elainellaceae > JAAUTJ01. The sequence goes on along the minus strand of NZ_JACJPO010000056.1, from coordinate 129,693 downwards.
CAGCAACCTCGAATTCAGCCTCAGAACGAATTTGTTTGCCAGCACGTTCTATGTGCTAACGGGCTTTCACGGGCTGCATGTCTTCCTCGGTCTGTGTTTGATGCTCGCGGTTCTATGGCGAACCCGCAAGGCCGATCACTACTCCAGCGAACACCACTTCGGCGTCGAAGCAACGGAAATTTACTGGCACTTTGTAGACGTGGTGTGGATCATTCTGTTTGGAATGCTGTATCTGCTGCATTAATACAAACAGCTTCAGGCAATTCTTAAGGGGGTGTGGCGATCGCTGCACCCCTTGCTACTTTCTGATATGAAAAGCTACAACTAATCAGGAGGCTAATATGGCTGAACTTACGACGGAACAAATGCTCTATCTGCTCTATGCCGATTCTTACTCGGAGAGGGGTACAGTAACGAAAGGCACTGTAAAATCTCATCTACCGAGTGAATGGCAGAAGCAAGCACAGGAGATCTGTACTGCTTTACAAACTCAGGAATTAATTTTGCAAGTAGATAAGGAAGGGAAACCGACAAAAAGAGAAGGACGTTTTTCCGTCACACCACAGGGAAAAAAAGCGCTTGCTAGCAGTCTTGCTGTGACTACTTATCAGTTTGATTCTTCCAAAGGTCAAAAAGTGCTGAATACCTTGCTAGCCTGCATCAAAGAAACTTCTCAAGATTCCCCCGCTTCTAAATCTCAACAGGAAATGTCATTTGCCGAGTTTGAGCAGAAGTTTAAGCAACTGTATTTTGAGGAGCGAAAGCGCCAAGAGCTTCGAGGTGTTGTTGCAATTCACAGCAAAGAGCTTTGCCAGAAATTTATGGATGCAACCTCTATTTCTGAAGAAAAACTGATCCAAAACTTTGAACTGCTCAAATCAAACGGCAAGATTTTCTCCGTGATTGAGAAAGATAACGAACTGATTCAATGGGTAGAATAAACCATGCCTGAAGACGCAGGAAAGAAAAAATTTATCAAAGACTTTCTTCAACGGGTAAAAGCGGGAGAAGGTTTAATCGAAGACATCTGGATTGAACGTACTATCAGAGCGCCAGGATCAGACGGCGAGGGGTCAACAGCGCAGAGCTTGTCTAGAAGAAGGATAAGCAACTTGACCGAGTTGTTGGAAGACGATCTTAGGCATAGCTTTGATGAGGGGTATTTCACCTTTAGATTTGTTGCTGCTTTAGTTGGCAGCGGAAAAACTTCTTTGCTCACCTATCTGCATGGGCTAACTAAAACGAAATCGGCTTATCAAAGATTTTCCGTTGTTAACCGTTTTCAACTTTCTGATCTACTGATGACTGGTGGTAATCAAAGCTTTAGTGTGAAACTGTACAGTTATGTGCTAGCTCAAACTTTTTGGGAGTTGTTGCACAGTTCAGAATCAGAAGTTCAAAAAACAGCAAAAAGCATATTGAGCGATTATTTGGAGCAAGCAGAGGTTCATCAGCTCGTAGGAATGAGCAAATTTCCACCCTTCTTATCTAAATTCAGCAACTACTTTGGCAAAAGTCAAGTTGTTTTTGAAGACTTTTTCTTTGAGACGATCGAGGAGATTCATAAGGTAGAGCCTCGGTTCACTTTTGCATATTTAATCGACGAACTGGATTCGTTACAGAACTTCCCCAGCCAGCTTCAGGAGACGAGATCCTTAGTCACAGCTTTAGTTAAGAGGGTAGCGCAAGAATTTAACTCGAAAATTCGTCTCCTCATCTATTTAGTAGGAACATCAGAGAATGTAGGCAGCTTTATTGCTGAAGGCTCAGTCATTGAAAGTCTTGTTGGTCATCAAGTTATAAACTTGAATAAAGGATACGGTAACGAGTTTGGAATGATTAAGAATAAAATCGATGACCGTATAGAAAAAGCGTTTGGAGGATACAAAAACTTTGATGTTGCTTGGCAAGAAATTCAGAGCATACCGTTGAATCCTGCTCAGAATTTAAGGAAATTTTGTCAAGCTCATGCATCAGCGGTACTTGAGATATACGAAAGATATTTCACGGAAGAGCCAGAAAAGAGCTTTGAGGGTAATGCCCGCGATCTAGTGAAAGCGCAGTGTGAACAGCACTGGAAGGATTATTTGAACAAAAGCTCATACAGCTTATCTGATGTTTCGACTACAACCATACTTTCAGGTCATGCTTTCGATTGTTTTGTGGAACTGAAACACAATAATTCTACTGTCGCTAGATGTTTTGGCGAAGCTAAAAACTATGAGCTTTTGAGCGGTCACTTGGAGACATTCGATCGATGGCTACAAGATGTAAGCTTCAAACCTTCAACTGATGGTAAAACTCCACCCGACCTTGCTTTTATGATTGCCCCATCTTGCCCTTCTCTTTTACAGCGAAAGCTGGAGCTTAAAGGAATAAAGTTTCTACAATCGGATAAAGTCGTTGATAAGAATAAGAAATCGAGTGAAGGCATAGAGGAAGAGAGCGAAAGCACTCAGCCAACCAGTCAAACAGTGAATTTGTGTATTGGCATTAACAGCGCTGATTCTACTAACATTAACAGTGCTGATAAAGATGCTTTGATCATTGCCTTCAAAGGAACGGGTGTGAAGAAAACAACCCTTGATAGGTTGATAAAAGAGAGACCCTTTAAAGATTTGGATGATTTAGCAGCTAGGCTAAATTTTACTTCTGTGAAAGTTAAAGCAGTTCTTAGAAAGAAGGTAAGAGAAGGCCAGATCTCCTTTTTAGAGAATTAAGCCTGTAACATACGAAACACATCCGCTCGCCCCGCTCCCAATTGGATATAGTAGGCTACTGGCGGAGGCGTGATCGCATGGCAGTTCGAGTCGGTTTGGTTGGCGAATGCTCTGGTGAGCATGAAGTGTCGATGCGATCGCCACACCCTTTTTGAATGCTTATCCGCAGTCTTGAAGCCGAAAAACTAGCGCGATCGCAATTCTGCTGATGACCGTAGCGTTCAGCCAAGATGCAAGCGCTGGTGGCGTTGCGAATTTGAGTAGCCAAGGTGTACGAATTTGTGATATTACATTAAAAATTTAGTTGTTTGGAATATTAAAATTTGTGTCTAGATTGCCGCGATCGAACCTGCCTTCCCCTAAGCCATCCGAGCGATTTGAAAAAATTAGTCTGATGGTCTACGAAACCCTTGTTTCAATTCAGCAGCAGCAGCCCGAATGGATCGTCGAACGACATCGCCAGTCGCCTCTGTCACAGTGCAAAATCATGTTTGTTTGTCAGCTTCAAGACCTCCTGGAGCAGATGCATCGTTGCGCTTCGATCGCCGCGATGCTCAAGCAATTTTTGCAGCAAATTTGCACCGATGGCTTCTTTCAATCTGTTCGCTACGGCGATTTATTGAAGCAAATTGACCAGGAATTTTTCTCACGTTCTGACGATCGCCTGCTCCAGTTAGAGCCGATCGCAATTCTGCTGCTGGACGTTGAAAATATTCGCCTTGAGCAGCTGGAAGAACAAGCACTGAGCAGCTTTTCAACCTATCCAATTCGAGTAAAAGTTGCGGTTGCCAATTGGCGCGGATTGGGCAAGCAGGATATTGACCTGCACGATCGCGGCTATCAAATGATCCACGTGCCGTCTGGAAAAAATGCTGCCGATATTCAAATGACGGCGATCGGATCTTCGCTGTTTCTGCAATATCCGCACGCCAAAGAAGTATTTGTTTGCTCCAACGATGGGCATTTGATTATGCTTTGTAATCTACTACAATCGCAGGGTTGGAAAGTGCATGGGGTGGGACGATTCGGCCATCAGTTTCGGCTGACGGACTGGACAACAGGCAGAATTCAACTGTTTGAATTAGGTGCAGGTAAGTTTGATCCGCATGATGAACTGGAGCAACGATTGGCGAAGCTGCTAGTCGCATTGACGGCGCATAAACCGGGCAGTTCAGTTAGTGTGGGAGCACTCGCGAGCCATTTCCAAAAGCACTATGGCTTTGGTGTAACGGAAATTATGCGATCGTGGAAACTCGGTTCACACTTTCCCAAATTCTTGCGATCGTGCGAAATGTTTCGCGTCATGAGCATCGATTCCGACTGTCATGTGGCGATTCATCCACTGGTGACTGCCAGCGAATTAAGACCCTCTATTTTCGATCGCGTTGCTCCGGTTTGAGGCCATCGTTGAGATCAAAAACGATCGCCACGTTTGCATCCGGTAAAAGCCGCCGAAACGCCTGCAAATGTCCGTCTGTATCCCTTCGATTGGCAAATCGAGCGATTGTAATGCGCTGCATATCCGGCAAAAATCGAACGACTGCCCAGTAGTGTAAGCGATCGCGATAGGTCATAATGTGGGTTGTCTCCATTGCAATTTGAAGCCAGAGCCAGCCTTGCACTTCCGACGGTTCGGGCTGGCTTCTGACTTTAATTAGGTGGTAGAAGTTCAGTTTTCTGAACAGATATGTGTGATGAATCATTAACAAAAGATGGGAAAGGCAGGTAGGGCGCTCCGTGAAGTGATGCAGCAGTACGGAATTAATCAAAACAAACTTGCTACAACAATGGGCGTTGGATGCTCTAAAATTCACTATTGGTTCAATGAAACACAAGATCCTGTTGCTGAGTCAGTAGCGGATATTGTTGTTGCTTTAGAAAAAATTAATCGACAAGCAGCAAGAGATTTTGTCAGGTTGTATCTGAGTGATATTACATTTGAGGAAGACGATCGCTCTGATGAAGAATCAACCGATTAGTTGTTTATTGCAGTAAAAAACCAGGAAGTTAATTTCCTGGCTTTTAGCGTCAGTTCAGATTGAATTGAGCGATCGAGATTCAATTCATTAATTGGCTGGAACCTGATCAATCAGTTCTTGCAGGCGCGATCGAAATTCGCCTTTCGGATGTGCGCCTTTTACTTCTCCGACGATCTTAAATTCTGCTTCCGGCGATTTGCAGATCAAATAGGTCGGCCAGCCCATTTCCGCCTTATCAGGATATTGCGCCAACAGGATTTTGCGGTATTTGCGGTAGGTCGCTGTGTCCTGCATCTTCACATCGACAAATTCCAACCCCAACTCCTGCGCCACCTTTTGGTCGTAAAACGACATTTTGTGACAAAGGCCGCAGTCTTCCGAAGAAAATTTAATCACAGCAAGGCTCATAGACGCTCCAAAAAATTTCACCTCTTTCGAGCCTGTCAAGAAATCTTCACATCGACAACTGAACTTAGCAAATCGCTACAAATCGCTCGACGGCACTTCGACTCGGCTCGATCGTCATTTTCTGAATGCAAATAGTGAAGAGTTGCGGAACCATATCAGCCTGATTTTAGTTAGTTTGATTCAGACTGTAATTGCGGGTAATGGCGTCACTTTAGCGATCGATTTGTCCCACAGGCATTCCTTCCGAAGGTTTGCCCACCAGCAGCGGCTCTTGCGATTCTGCCATTTCTTTCGGTTCCAAATAAAGATTTTCCAGCAGCAAAGCGGCTCCCCCCACCAGCGGCGGAGCCAGCAGCGCCCCAAAAATTCCCAAGACTTCGGTTCCGCCCAAAACGGCCAGCAGCAAATAGAGCGGATGCAGGCCAACCGAGGAGCCGATCACAACCGGAGCGAGAATATATGCTTCCAAATTTTGAATAATCACAAACAGGAGAAACACCCACAGCAGCGTCCACCAGCCATAAGAAAGCGCCACGACCAGCGAGGGAATTGCGCCCAAAATCGGGCCCACGAACGGAATGAAGTTTGCCACGCCTGCGATCGCGCCCAAGCCCAAAGCGACATCTGACAAGCCCAACACGCTCATGCCGATCGTCGCAGCCACGCCCAAAATCGTTGAAACGATGATGCGACCGCGAATGTAGGAACCGATGCGAGCGCTGACCGGACCAATTTGCGTTTCCAGACGGCGATCCCAAGGACGCGGTAAGACGCGCACCGCGCCGCGAATTAAATTTTTGCTGTCGGCCACCATGTAGCCCGAAACAAACAGCGACAGAATCACGTTGATGATGCTGCCGACAAAGCCTGTCGTGAGCGAATAGGAGCGGGCGATCGCCTGCTGGCTCGATCGAATTGCCCAGGCCGTGATGCTTTGGATATCAAACAGCTTTTCGACCTGGCTGACGAGTTCCGGGCGACTGTCGTTGATGCTCAATACCCAGTTTTCCACCAGAACGGTCAGTTCCCGCACATATTCCGGCAGCGATCGAATCAGTTGTTCGATCTGGGTGAAGGCCGCAGGGCCAAATGCAACGGCCAGCCCGACCAGTCCGGCAATCAAGCTGAGATACACCAAAATCACCGTTAGCCAGCGAGGGACGCGAAACCTTTCTGCCCAATCGACGATCGGCGCAATTGCCGAAGCAAGCACGATCGAAATTAGCAACAACACGATTAAGCTGCGGATTTGCCACAGCACCACGATCGATAAAATCGTTGCCAGCACCACCAAGATGCTTGACAAAGAAAAGCTGATCCGCCTTTCGGGTACGCTGCTCACCGTTTCTCTCCCTGCAATTGCTGTTTACATTCTGACAGATGGGCTGCGCTGTATTCCTCATTCTCTAGGGGTGTGGGGATCAGGTGTCAGGAAGTCTGTTCCGGCAGGCCGCGATCGGGCGTCGAGGATGGAAGGATTAAGATGAAAGGCATTACTGGACGTTGCGGCCATGTTGCGATCGCGGATCTGGATTTTAGTTGTTGGGATTGTCCTGACTTTAGGCTTGGTGGCTTGGCTGCTGGATGCAGTGAATCGACTGTATTCAAGCATCGCCTTTAGTTCGCCGCTGTTGGCGAATTTGCTGCTGCTGGTGGTGATTGTTTTGCTGGTCGCGCTGGTAGGTGCGATCGCCTATTACGGCTATCTTTTCTTGCGTCCGCCGAGCCGCACGGCAAGAGCGATCCCGCAAGCTCCGGTCGAAAAAACCACTGCGGCAGAAGAAACCCTGAAAGCGGTACGGCAGCAGGTTGAGCAGATTCAAGATGAAGTGGCGCGGCAAGCTTTGTTTGAGCAGTCGCGGCTGATTGAAGAGAATCTGGCGAAGCGCGAAATTCATCTGGTTGTGTTTGGCGTCGGGTCGGCGGGCAAAACTTCGATCGTCAACGCCATCCTGGGACAAATTGTCGGGGAAGTCGGCGCACCGATGGGCACAACCGAAGTCGGCAAAACCTACAGCTTTCGGCTGCGCGGCCTCGATCGCGAAATTTGGCTTACCGATACTCCGGGCATCCTGGAAGCGGGTGTTCAGGGAACCGGACGCGAACAGTTGGCGCGTAAACTGGCGACCGAAGCGGATTTGCTCTTGTTCGTTTTGGACAACGATTTACGGAAGTCCGAATATGAGCCGCTGCGATCGCTCGTGGAAATCGGCAAGCGATCGATCGTCGTCTTCAACAAAACGGATTTGTACTCGGAAGTCGATCGCGATCGGATTTTCGATCGACTGCGGAATCGTCTCCAGTCGTTTCGCCCCCAGCCGGATCTCGTTGCGGTCGCTGCCAATCCGCGTCCAATGGTGCTGGACAATGGCGATCTGTATCGGCTTGATCCGGATATTCTGCCCCTCCTGCGCCGAATTGCCGCGATTCTGCGGGCGGAAGGGGAAGATTTGGTGGCGGACAATATTTTGTTGCAGTCGCAGCGCTTGGGCGAAGAAGCGCGGCGAATTATTGACGCACAACGACTGCGGCAGGCCGAGGCGATCGTCGATCGCTTTCAGTGGATTGGCGCGGGCGTGATTGCCGTGACGCCGCTTCCGGTCGTGGATTTGCTGGCAACGGCGGCAGTCAACGCCCAAATGGTGGTCGAAATTGGACGGGTTTACGGCTGCGAAATCAATCTCGATCGCGGTAAAGAACTCGCCGTTTCGCTGGCGAAAACCTTGGCGGGACTGGGCATTTTGCGCGGAGCGATCGAGCTATTTTCGATCGCGCTGCAAACCAACGTGGCGACGTTTCTGGCCGGACGAGCGATTCAGGCGGCAACGGCGGCGTATCTAACGCGCATCGCCGGAAGAAGCTTCATCGAGTATTTTCGCCGCGATCAAAATTGGGGCGATGGCGGCATGAGCCAAGTGGTGCAGGAACAGTTTCAACTGAATCGGCGCGACGAGTTTATTCGGGCGTTTGTGCAGGAAGCGATCGCCCGCGTCGTCAAAGTCAGCAGCGATGAGCGGCCTACTTGACCTCGAAGCTTTCCACTTCCAACACTGGCCCAATCATCGCCACTGACATGACATCGTTGCGAACTTGGCCTTTCACCTGCACTTTTTGCCCGTCTTTGAGCAGTTCTTGAGGCGCGTCGTGCATCACCTCGTAGGTTTGGCCGTCGTCTGAATTCAGCGCCCAAGTGCCCGCGCCCAAATTCGACTTTTTCATTGTGCCGCTGACGGTGATGCTCATGCTGTTTCTGCTTTTGCTGCAAGGTAGGCCAGTCCGAAGCACAGCAGGGCGTTCACCAGCAGGAAAGTTTGGGCGATCGCGCCGCTGCCCAGCCACAGAACTGATGGAGCCACCATAGCACTCACAGCCAAGCAAGCAGCCACTCCCAGGGTTGATCCCACTGCAAACCAGCGCCATTGGGAATGTCCCAGCAGCAAGGCGACCAGGATGAACGGAACGATCACGCTGGCGAACAGCGGATTCAGCATCGGACTGGCTTGAATGGCGCTACCCAATTCGGGGATCGAGCTTCCCAGCAGGCGGAACGGAAACTGCGGCAAGTCGTAGCGGTACAGGCCGCGCAAGGGGAACAGTCCAGCACTGCCCATCACCAAGCCGCTGCCTAGCGCGAAGCTCCAGCCAGGAAGGTAGTTCCGCAAAAACCACGCCAGCAGATACGAACCTAACACCATGCCGATCTTGGGCAGCAGGGCAACGACGCCGCCATCGAACCAGAAGCGCAAATTCAGATAGCCGTTTTGACTCAGCCAGCGCCAGAAGTCTTTGAAGGTGATCTGGCCTTTGAGCGCGAGTTTGACAGCGGCATCGGCATCAAGCTGGCCTGCGCCGAAGTAGTTGAGTTCGTCGTCTTTGATCGGGCGGGCGGACTGCTTGAGGATCTGGGCGATCGCCTCCGGTTCCTGCACCCCACTCGCCTTAATTAGCGCGGCCACGCCTGCCACATGTGGAGCCGCCATGCTCGTTCCCTGAAGCGACGTGAAGACGCTTTCGCCCGTTTGGGGATCGATCGTGTTTTGCAAAATGCCGTCTGCCTCAGTTGTGCCGCCGCCGCCCGGAGCGGCAATGTCCACGCCCGCGCCGTAGTTGGAATACTCGGCTTTTTGTCCGGCGGGGTCGAGCGCGGAAACGGCGATTACGTTGGGGTAGCGGGCGGGATAGGCGGCGGCGTTGCTGTTGGCGTTTCCGGCTGCGGCCACGATCACGACGCCTTTGCTGTGGGCATAGTCGATCGCTTCGCGCATCAGATCGGTGTCGCCGCCGCCGCCCAAGCTCATGTTGATCACGTCCGCGCCGTGATCGGCGGCAAATCGAATCGCTTCAGCAATGTCAGCTACCGTGCCGCCGCCGCCTGCACCCAGAACTTTCAGGGGCATGAGCGCGGCTTCGTAGGCGATCCCCGCGACGCCGAATTCGTTGTTGGTGGATTGGGCGATCGTGCCTGCGACATGCGTTCCGTGTCCGTTGTCGTCGGTGGCGTCTTCGCGATCGCTCACGAAATCATAGCCTGCGACAATTTTGGTGTTTTCCAGGTCGGGGACGGGGCTGATCCCGGTGTCGATCACGGCGACTGTGACGCCTTGTCCGTGTGTTTCATTCCAGGCGGATTCTACGTTGATGCTGCGGAGGTTCCACTGTTTGGCGTAGTCGGGATCGTTGGGAATGTCGTCTTTTGTCCAGATGTAGTTGGGTTCGATCGCTTCGGTGTATTGCTTCAGGTTCGATCGCCGCAGTGCTCTCAGCAGGGATTCGTCACCTGGAACAATATACAGATGATCGCTTTGGGAAAAGATGCTGTTGGGATAAATCAATTTGCCGAACTGATCTGAAATTGCTTGAACTTCGGCGGCAATTTGGTCGGCGGGAATGTCTTCGCGAAAGTCGATCGCGATCGAGTCATAGTTGCCTTTTGCTGCCATGCCGGGGAAGCTCAGCAGTGCCCAGAGAATCGGGGCGAGGAATAGTCCAGTCCACAACAGCTTTTTCATCGCTTCATCTGTCTTCAGAAGTGACTTCTACCTTAACTTAGCTGCATGGATGAGCAGGGAAATTTGTAGTTGATTGTTACAGGATTGTTCAGCGGAAATGGAGTGAATCACCTGTTGGATTACTTTTGGTTTCCGAGCCAGTGGAGGCTAGGGGTTTCACCCCTCCTCCACACCTCCAACCCCAGCAGGGAGATTGCATTTCCCTGCACCCTACGCAAGGGCATATCTGCTTACCCGATGGTGGCGCTTCGCATCTGCTTTCCCGCCGCGTCTCCCGTTTCCGAACCTCCTACCTTCTGCTGTTCTGCCTTTTGCCGACATCCGACACCCGATCGCCCCTCTCCTGCTACCGTTAAATCTGATGCACCAAAATCGATCGCATGACTAGAGGTTTAATCTGGTTGCCGCTGCTGGCGTTGTTTTTCTGGCTGGCTTGGGCGGGGTGGAATGAGTATCAAAAAGTGCAGGTGTATCGCGGCTGGGCGGAGCAGTTCGATCGCGCCAAGTACGATATTCTGGCGGTTTTGGGACAGAAAGGGGACGCTTTGACTTGGGGCAAGCCGACGCGCCAGGGGATGATCGAGTTGCAAAGTTTTTCGCTGGGGCGGGTGCAATCGATCGAGCTGCTGGCGGACGATCGATCGGTTGATCTGAGTGCGGAAACGCTGCCTCGCGCTCAACGGGCGGCTTTGGCGTTTCGGTTTGAGAGTGGGGATCAACCGATTCAAGTGCCGTTTACGGATTTGGGTTTGGCGCAGGAGTGGGGAAAGATGCTGCGATCGCAGCTTCCTCGGTTACAATCTGAACCCAACGAAACCATGTGATCGATCGATGCCTTTTGCAGATGTGTCTCGCGCTGAATTGACTGAACGACGGCGAAAACTGCGCCGCCAGCGCAAAGTACGGATTATGCAGGCGAGCTGGCGCTTGCTGTTTGTGTTGGGAGTTGCCAGCGGTTCGGTGTGGGTGATGTCGCTGCCTGCTTGGGTGGTGCGTCAGCCGCAGCAGGTTGAGGTGCAGGGCAATCAACTTTTGTCTACGGCCACTGTGCAAAAGCTGCTGCCGATCGCCTATCCGCAGTCGCTTTGGCAAATTCAGCCGGAAGCGATCGCCCAAGAGCTTCAGCAGCAAGCACCGATCGCGCAGGCGACCGTTTCGCGGCAGTTGTTTCCGCCTCGGCTGAAGGTGCAAATTCAAGAGCGCACTCCGGTCGCGATCGCGGTTGCTGCGGACAACACAACCAGTTTGCTGGATGCGGAAGGGCAGGCGATTCCGTTGCAAACTTTTCAGCGGCTTAATCAGTCGATCGCGCTGCCATCTTTGAAGGTGCTGGGAATGCAAGAGCAGTATCGCAGCCAGTGGACGACGCTCTATCAGGCGATCAGCAGCAGTCCCGTGAAAATTTCGGAGATCGACTGGCGGCAACCAACGAATTTAATTCTAAAAACTGAATTGGGAAGCGCTCATCTGGGCGCTTTGAGTCCACGATTAAATCAACAGCTTCGATCGCTCGATCGAATGCGGCAAATTGGCAGCAATGTCAATCCGACGCAGATTGCCTACATTGATTTGCGTAGCCCGGATTCGCCGCTGGTGCAGTTGGTGCAGGACAGCCGCACGGTGCAAGATGGCCGCACTGAGCCGAGTTCTGCTGACGACCCAACGCCTTGAGTGCGAAACGACCGTGTAATGAAAGGAAAATTAAAGTTGACAAGGGGTCGATCGCCCGTCAAAATCCACAGATGACTCAGTGCTATGATTGGTTTTTCCAGCGACTTCCTCAATCGTGAACACGCACGATCGGGGAGCGGGTCAAATCGTCAGTCTCAGTGGCTTCTGGCTGCAAGTCCATTGAAATCGCTAGGTATGACCGATGCAGGCTCCCTCAGAAGAACAACCGACTTTTTTACCATCAATGAATGCTTCCAATCCTTTTACAAACTCTGGCATACACTTGGGACAAGTCCGCGACGCCAAAAGCGCGGCAGAAGAATCTAGGAGTGTGGAAGTCGTGCCGAGCAGTGTTGCCAAAATTAAGGTGATTGGGGTCGGGGGTGGTGGCTGCAATGCGGTCAACCGCATGATCGCCAGCGAAGTGTCGGGCATCGAATTTTGGTCGATCAACACCGACGCGCAAGCACTGACGAATGCCGAAGCTTACAATCGCCTGCAAGTCGGCCAAAAGCTGACACGCGGTTTGGGCGCGGGCGGCAATCCGGCGATCGGCCAAAAAGCCGCTGAAGAATCACGTGATGAAATTTCGGCTGCGCTTGAAGATGCCGATTTGGTGTTCATCACGGCAGGCATGGGCGGCGGCACGGGCACAGGCGCGGCTCCGATCGTCGCAGAAGTTGCCAAAGAAGTCGGCGCGTTGACGGTTGGCGTCGTCACCCGTCCGTTTACGTTTGAAGGGCGCAGACGCACCAACCAGGCAGATGAAGGCATCGCCGCGCTGCAAGGCAGCGTTGACACGCTGATCATCATCCCCAACGACAAATTGCTCTCAGTCATTTCCGAGCAAACCCCGGTTCAAGAAGCGTTTCGCGTCGCGGACGACATTCTGCGGCAGGGTGTGCAGGGCATTTCCGACATCATCACGATTCCCGGACTGGTGAACGTGGACTTTGCCGACGTGCGGGCAGTGATGGCCGATGCCGGATCAGCACTGATGGGCATTGGCGTCGGGTCGGGCAAGTCCAGAGCGAGAGAAGCGGCAATGACGGCGATCTCGTCTCCGCTGCTGGAAAGCTCGATCGATGGCGCTCGCGGTGTCGTGTTCAACATCACCGGAGGCAGCGACCTCACACTGCATGAAGTCAACTCAGCAGCCGAAATCATCTACGAGGCCGTTGACCCGAATGCCAACATCATCTTTGGCGCAGTGATTGACGATCGCCTCCAGGGAGAAGTCCGTATCACCGTGATCGCAACGGGATTCAGCCCGGAAGCGCAAACCGCGCCGCCTGCTGCCAGAGTTGCCCCAATTCAGCGATCGGCGCAGCCTCCAGTGCGATCGATCCCGACAGCGGAACCGCGTAAAGACCAGCCTGCCGCCAAACCCGGACTTGATATTCCTGAATTTCTCCAGCGCCGCCGTCCGAATCGCTAATCTACGGTTTTCAGGTCGGAATAGGTGACATTACTTCCCGGTATCTGCTATGATGCTGGGAAATTGTTGTATGCGTTCAAAACATCCGTAAGAAACCTATGGGAGCCTTGTCGAACCTGCATCCGTCGCCCGCTGAAGCTCGATCGATCGCTGAACCGACGTTCTACTATTTCGCTTATGGCTCCTGCATGTGCCCCGTTGATCTGAAGCGATCGCTCGGCGCAGATATGCACCACTACGTGATCGGCGCAGCGCAACTGCAAGGCTATCGCTTAGGCTTCTTCAGTCGATCGCGCTTTCGCGACAGCGGCGTTTTGGATATCGTCAAAGATCCCGGTTCCACCGTTGAAGGCGTTTTATACGAGCTTCCCTGGCGCTTCAGTGAGGCGCTCGACCTGCGCGAATTGGGCTATCACCACGAAACGATCGAAGTAAGTACAGGCAAGCGCACCTACACCAACGTCCGCACCTACACCGTCACCGAAAAGCTTCCCGAAGAACACGCGCCCAACGACTGGTACTTTAACGTTGTCCTGCGCGGCGCGGTCACTTGCGGTTTGCCAGAGCAATATTGCTGGCAACTGTTCGATCACATGCATCGCCTCCAGCGGCAAGCCTGGCAGCGGTGCGCTTAGGCGATTTGCGCTCGACCTGACAGCGATCGCTTTGAATTCGGGTAATTTAAACTCCATGTCACACTGGGAGCCTCCCCCGATGAAATGGGTTGTCACGATCTTGAGCGCGGTTTTGGTTTCGAGCGTTGCCGTCCCTGCGATCGCACAGTCATCGTCCGCGCAGTCGTTGCCCACCGGATTTTCGCAGGGCATCGAAGACATTGAAGATGGCGACTACGAAGATGCGATCGCCGCGTTCGATCGCGCCATCACTGCCGATCCCAGCTTTGCGCCTGCCTATGTGTATCGCGGTTTTGCGCGGACGCTGGCCGACCCGGAAGCAGATGCCGCTGCACTGGAAGATTTCAATCAGGCGATCGCACTCGATCGCAACAACGCCCTTGCCTACTTCCATCGCGGTTTGGTGTACTACGACCAGCGCAATTTTGGTGAGGCTACGGCGGATTTTGAGCAGGCGATCGCCCTGGATGAAAACATGGCTCCTGCCTTGGTGTATCGCGGCATTTTGCGGCAGTCAGCAGGCGATCCAGCAGGGGCAATGGCAGACTTTGAGCGGGCGATCGCCGCACAGCCCGACTACGCTGAAGCCTATTTGCATCGGGGCGCACTGTACGCCGTGCAGGAAAACTTTGATGCCGCCTTTGCCGATTTCGATCGCGCCATTGATCTCAATCCGCAATTAGCCGCTGCGTATGTCGGACGGGGAGCGGCTTTGTATCGGCAGGGCGATCGCGATCTGGCGCGGGAAAATTTCGATCGGGCGATTGAACTCGACGCGGAAAACTCGGATGCCTACTACAATCGCGGCTATCTGCTGGCAACAGTGGGCAATCTGCGGCAGGCACAGCGAGATTTCGATCGCGCCATTGAACTCGATGCCAACAGCGCCAAAGCTTTGCTCGGACGAGCGGCAGTACAGGCCAGCTTAGGAAATGTGAACGGGGCGATCGCGGATTTTTCGCAGGCGATCGCGCTGCAACCGAACCCCGAAGCCTACATTCGGCGGGCGCAACTGCGACAGGCGATCGGCGATTCGGCAGGCGCGATCGCAGACTATTCCGAAGCGATCGCGCTAGAGCCAAATTCCGCCGATGCTTACATTGCACGGGCGAACTTGCTGGCCGCGCAGGGAGACGCGATCGGAGCAACCCAAGATTTCACGCAGGCGATTTCCTTCAATCCCAGCAGCGCCGAAGCGCTGACCGGACGCGCCAATCTCGCCTTGGCGCAGGGCGATCCATCCAGTGCGCTGGCGGATCTTGAGCGGGCGATCGCCATCGATCCGGAAAATGCCGATGCCTATTTCAATCGCGGTCGGCTGCGGGCAAATCAAGGCAATCAAGCAGGTGCGCTAGCCGACTTCAATCTGGCAGCAGAACTGTATTTGCAGGCGGGTCGCGCTGCCGAATATCGCCAGGTGATCCAAGCGGTAACAGCGTTGCGTCAGGCGCGATAGGTCGTGCCGCGATAGGTGCGGTCTTGGCGCTTGAGCGTGTAGTGCTGCGCGAATTTGGGAATGTCGCCTTGGTGTCCCAGCACGATCAGCGTGTCGCCCGTCATCACCAGCGTACTGTGTTCAGGATGCTTAAACGTTGTGCCATCTTCGCGCCGCAGTGCCATGACGATGAAGCCGCCCTTGCCTCGCACCTCGATATCTCCGATCGTGCGGCCAATCAGCGGCGAATCCGGCACGATCGCCAACTCCTCAATCTGAATGTCATACGGCTCCAGCAGCTCGTTGATCGTGCTGCCGCCGTCATTTTGGTCAAGAAAATCCAGTGCAGCAGGATGCGTAATCATGTGTGCCATTCGCAAACCGCCGATCGTCGCAGGCAAAACGACATGATCGGCTCCGGCCAGCCGCAGCTTATTTTCCGTTGAAGGCAGTTCGCCTCTGGCAAGAATGATCAAATTGGTATTTAGTCCGCGAGCCGTCAGCGTAATAAACACATTCGCGGCATCATCCGGCAAAACCGTCGCCAAAAACCGAGCGCGATCGATCCCCGCCGCCTGCAAGATCGTTTCATCTGTCGCGTTGCCGACCAAGGCAAGGTAGCCCATTTCCTCGGCCAGCGTAATGCGATCGGTGCAGCTATCAATGATCACCGCCGCCTCTCGCGATTCCTTGAGTTTTCGCGCCATCACCTGCCCCAAACGGCCAAAACCGCAGATGATCACGTGATCGTGCAGTCGATCGATCTCCATAATTTTGCGTCGATATTTGAGCGCTTGATTGAGTTCCCCTTCCGTCACCAGTTGCAAAAAGCCCCCGATCGTATACGCCACCGACGCATAGCCGCAGACAATCACCAAAATTGTAAAAACACGCAGCGTTGTGGTTTGAATCGGGCGCACCTCGCCAAAGCCGACCCCAAAGATGGTAATCACCACCATGTACACCGATTCGATCGGTGTCCAGCCCGAAATCATGTAGCCCGCAACGGCCACAATCAGCGTGATCGTAAAGAACACGCCTCCAGTAATAATGCGGCGAAACGAAGCAGGCATAGTCAGGCGGGTTTCGGAAGTTGGAGATCAAAAATCGGCTCCAAAGCAATTTCGTTGCGATCGAACGATTGCGCTGGTCTAGGTTTGCCTGGTCTCTGCCGAAATGACAGACAGGAGTGGTTCTATCATCCGCGATCTTTCCGAAAGCTGCTGCCGCAAAACGCACATCCGCCAGGCAAGCAGTCGCCTAAGCGAATCGCGATCGCCCCGTCGATGCTGCTTGAAAGGGCGATAAGCTGAGCGAGGAACCTTCACTCGATCGAACCCGATGCCTGACCCGATGTCTGAACTGAACGCCACCGTGCAATATTTGCGGTCGCCCTCGGCCATTCGCGATCGCTGCGGACAAGTGTTTGAACTCGCCTGTGCAGATAAACTTGAGCATTTTCGCGTTGATCTCGATCGGCTCGATGTCGTTGCCGCATACGTGCTGGACGTAATGCAGACACAATATCCCGACGGCAACGTGCCGTTTCATAGCCGCTGGCGGCATTTTGAGGTCGGTGGCATCGATCGTGCCGCCCGCCTGCATCAGGAAGACGCGATCGAACAGGCCAGAGTCATGTTTGACCTGGTGATCCCCAGCGTTTTGCTGGATGCCGGAGCCGGAACCGCCTGGAAATTTGTCGAACCCGACACCAATCAAGTATTCGGACGATCGGAAGGCTTAGCGATCGCCAGCTATCACCTGTTCACAGCGGGCAAACTGTCGAGCGATCCCGCTCACCGACGAACCGACGCCCAAGCGCTTTTGAACTTGAGTGAGGAGACGATCGCCACTGCCTTTCAAGTCAGCCAGGACAACCCAATCGTGGGACTGAGCGGACGAGTCAAACTATTGCAGCGGTTGGGCGCAGCCATGCTCGATCGCCCCCAGATTTTCGGCAGCGACAATCCCCGACTCGGCGC
The DNA here is from genome assembly GCF_014696105.1 of Microcoleus sp. FACHB-1515. Taxonomy (GTDB): domain Bacteria; phylum Cyanobacteriota; class Cyanobacteriia; order Elainellales; family Elainellaceae; genus JAAUTJ01. The sequence continues at coordinate 112,416 of NZ_JACJPO010000056.1, read as the reverse complement.
AATGGTCGATTACCTGCTGCCACAAGCCCAAGCCAACATCCTACCCGCCCGCCTTGTTTTCGCCGCCGTCCTCGAAAGCCTGAGCGACATTTGGCCGAGCCGCATTCGTCTCGATGGTGTCAACTTGGGCGATGTCTGGCCGCACTCCGCCCTGCCCGACACCGCACCCGGATCGCAGCTTGTCCCCTTCCACAAGCTTTCGCAGTGGCTCACCTACTCGCTCCTCGAACCGCTCCAGTCGATCGGCCTGCAAATTACCCACTTGGACGAACTCACCGGACTACCCGAATATCGCAACGGCGGCTTGTGCCTCGACCTTGGCTTGCTCAAAGCCAAACACCCCGACGTGTTAGACCATGTTCACACGAGCGGATCGGAAATCATCGTCGAATGGCGATCGCTCACCGTGATTTTGCTCGATCGCATTGCCGATCGCATCCGCCAAACCCTCAACCAAACCGAAACCACCCTACCCCTCGTCAAAGTTTTGCAAGGCGGCACCTGGACAGCCGGACGCCAAATCGCCGCCAAACTGCGATCGAACGGAGCACCGTCAATTGCGATCGAAAGTGACGGCACGGTTTTTTAGAGAATCGGGAGTCAGGAGTTGGCAAGAGGTGGATGAGCAGAAGGCAACGGCTCGGAAACGAAGGACGCGGCGGGAAAGCAGATGCGTAGCGCCACATTGACGCTCACCGATCGCCCCTTGCGTGGGGGTCAGGGGGAAGGCACTCCCCCCTGTGGGGTTGGAGGTGTGTGTGGGGGCAACTCCAACACTCCACTGGCTCGGAAACCAAAAGCCATCAAAAAGACAAATAATCTATTCGCTTCGATCGCCCTCAAACCGTCGTAAAAACTTGCGAATCAGCCCGATCGTCAGCCCCGGCAACTCAAGCTGCGGCGTCAACCCCACCGATTCAACAATTTCCAGCGCCTCGATCGCCCCCGGATTCAACGCCGCCAACCGCTCACCCAGTTCCGGACTCGTAAACTGCGACTTGCGCCCCCAAATCATCGCCGTCCGCGTTTCCAACTTCGGCACATACAAAGCCAGATCAAAACACAAATCTCCCCGCACAAACGACAACGCACTATATTCCGCATTCGGCTGCTGAGCCGAGGCCAGATAAGCCGCCACAATTTCCGCATCAATCCGGCGCGGATCGGCAAACTGCCGCTGCTCCAAAAAACTGCGAATGCCGTTGGGCGTCGCAATTCCCGCACTGTAGAGAACGCGATCGACAATTGGCGTACTCACTAGTTGAGCAAAAAAGCTGCGGCTGTAATCATTGCCAAAATCCGACAGACCCGCAGGCGTCGTCAAGATGAGCGATCGAAACAACTGCGGCGATTCGGTTGCCAGTCGCAGCGTCATTGCCGCCGTCAGCGACGACGCAATCACCGTCACAGGCTCGGTGCAGGTCGCCTCCAAAAATTCACGAATTATCGTGAGATAGTCTTCTACCCGATAGTTCCGTTCCGGATGATCCGATCGCCCCCAGCCCAGCAAATCCGGTGCCAACACTCGATATTCACTGGCGAACGCCGGATACACCCGCGACCACTCAAACGCCGAAGAACCTCCACCAAAGCCATGTAGAAACACCAAAGTGTCTGATCGATCGCTCTGCTCCCAAGGTGCATCATCCGCGCAATAGTACGCGATCGTACCAAGACTCGTCACAAGCGCGTGCTGGCAAAATCCAGGTGGTTGAAACATAATTTAAGCAAAGCTTGATGAAATTGAGCTTTATGTTCGTAAAGATCTGAACTCTTCGGGCAAAACCTGGTATTCTCGGCTTAATTCTGAAGTAACGTGGAAGCTTGTCCAAATTTCTCTCTGCCTGCCCGCAGGCAAATTTAGAAAGCCAGGTGCATCTTCAAACATTTGATTCGCGTTCTGCTTCAGCTAAATAGCTTCTTGAGGTTGTGTCATCTCTTGTCTCGCGCCTGCACCCATTTTTCGGCTTCTTTGAGTGTAGAGCAGCTTGTTTACCACCGTGTTGAGCTTGGACTTTCCCAAAGTCAAACTTGTTTTGATGATAGGCAGATTTGTGAATCGGATTGAAAGAGGAGTGTGAAAGCGATCCGTCTGAGCAAAGCACTTTAATGTCTTGCAGACGATCGCTGCGTGAATCACCGTCGTTTGCCGCTCGATTGCTCAGCAGCCAGCGGCCTTATAGAAAGACCTATGACAAATCCTCATGACCTTCGAGCTGTTCCGCTGGCGCCAGCAGAGTTTGCGTCCCAGCCGCCGATCGAGCCAACCGCCCTGCCGCTGCGGTCTCAAACGGAGTTGGCCGCTCCGCCCGATTGGGTGCACCTTGACTGGACAGAACTCGCCATTTATGAAACGGTAGAGCAGCAGTTTCTCGATCGCGGCGTGCAGTTTGAAAATGCGATCGCGCTAGTGCCTTCCAATCCAGCTTATCCGCCCGCAACCGGAAAAACCGTTTTGCTGGCCGCTCCCAAAAGCGGCTGGCTCGCAGCCAACTTTCCGCAGCCCGTGCGCTATGTCAGCAGTTGCGTCACCAGTTCGCGCCGCGCCGTGCTGTCTGCTTTTGATGCAGACGATCGCCCGCTGGCACAAACCGAAACGCCCAGCGCAAATTTAGCCGGAGCGGATGCCGAAATTCCGCCAAACCTTGAACTGAGCCTGCACGCCGAAAACATTCACCGCATCACCATTCAAGCGATCGATGGGCAGTTGACGCTGGGCGCATTTCGGTTCAGCTACTAAAGGCAGCAGGCGGATTGCCCTGCTGCCTCGCCTACCATTACGCCACACTAAACAACGTGAAATCTGCTGCCGTAAGCTGATTGGGACGGATGCCTCGGACGATCGCCAGCTCGTCATCACCCAAGCTGATCACGGTGCTGTTGCCACGCCCCTCAAAGTCAAGACGGTTGAAGCGCAAGCCTGCATCGCGGCCAAAGCGATCGCGTCCATTCTGAAAGTCGCGGATAATATCGACCCCATTTCCCGTTTCCAGAACGAACAGATCGCGTCCTTCCCCGCCGATCAGTGTGTCGCTGCCCGCCCCGCTGACCAGCGTATCGTCGCCGCGTCCACCGATTAGCCTGTCGCTGCCGATGCCGCCGTTGAGAATGTCGTCACCGCCCAAACCATTGAGGCGATCGACATTGCCCAAGCCAATCAGTTCATCGCTGCTGCTAGTTCCGCGCAGGCGATCGCGACTTTTTGCTCCCACCCGCAGACGGCCAGCCGAGAAAACCATGTCCGATCGAGCGCTGAGATTTTGAATGCGAATGTCGCGATCGGGCGCTGTGTCTCTTGCGGTGTAGGTGTCCGATTGCAGCAGAAATTCGGCCAGAGCGTCTTGCTCGCTGCCTATGGATTGGAACGTTGCTTGACCCGGAGAAAGAGGTGCGGCGGGATCAAGTCTGCCGTTGCGATTTAGGTCAACCGTTTCGGCCAGCAGATCAACGCGATTTGCCAAGGTCGGATTGTCGCGCACAAAGCGGCCAAAGGCGTAACCATCGCCGCCCACCGAATCCACCGTTGTTCCGGCCAAAAAGTTCAGCGTCACCATGCGAAACGTCCGGTTGGCATCACCAACGATCGCGCCATCTCGCGCCACCACATCGATGATTCTGCCGTTTGCATCGGTAACGGCCAGCGATCGCACCCGCTGCCCCGCATCCAGAATGCCATTGCCGTTGAGGTCTTCGCCCGTGTCGATCACGCCGTTGCTGTTGAGGTCTTCGGCGCGGGGACGAGTCGGATCAAAGCTAAACGATAAGCCGCTCACTTGCGGAAATCGTCCGGGTGTGTTGCCAGCGCGAGTGTCGGCCACGCCCTGCTCGATCGTTTGGAGTAGCTGCTGAGCCGTGACACTAATAAGCGTCAAACCGTTGTTGAAGCGCAGCGAGTTTTCGATGTCGAGGCGGGAAATATCGCCTGTTTGCTTGTTGGCGATCGGATTGGCCTGCGGCGGCAGTTCCTCAACTGCATTCGGGTCGGTCGCGCCCGGAGAAGCCGTAATCGTGCCGATGTTGTCGCGGATGCCACCGCCATTTTTCAAGGAAATCACCACTGTCGGATCAACCTGGCGGGCATAGAACAAATTGGCATCGGCGCTGAGGTTGCCCAAGTTGGTTTCCTGCGTTCGCACGTCGGCGCGTCTGCCGTTGAGAAACACATCGGTGCTGCCAAAAATCAAGCCGTCCTTGGCAGCGATGACGTTGCGAATTGCATCGGAGATGGCGACAACGTTGGGATTGGCCTGAGCGCGGGAATCAACATCTGCCCCATAGACGCGATCGACTCCCGCTTCCGTCGTGGCATACGCGCCTGTAAGGTTGGGATCGATGCTTCCCGGCAAAATCACGCCACTATCGTCGAAATCGACCACCAAGCGCCCGACATACTTGTAATTTGCTTCGGTGTTGACGACGAGGACAGGCTGATTGCTGGCCGAAGTGCGAACGATCGGATAGGTGCCGCCGCTCGTATCTCCCGGTCGAATCGGGTCGGTGCTATCGGCTAGCAGCGTGTGGGAACCGCCCGCCACGATGATGTCCACGTTCCGCAGTCGCCGCGCCAGTTCATCGCGCTCGATGAACAACTGCTGCATGTGCGAAAGCAAAATGATTTTGTCGATTCCCTCATTGGTCAGCGCATCAACCGTTGTTTGAATTTCTGCCGCTAGCGCATCGTAGTCGCCGGAATTCGCAGGCAAGACGCGAATGTCGCCCGGAGAAGAAATCGATCGCAGCGTTGGCGTCGTCGCACCCACGATCCCGATCCGCTCGTCGTCTGCTGTGCCAAGCTGTCCGTCTTCGCCCGCAACGGTGATTACCGTACTTTTGGCGATTTTGCCGCGAATTGTGTTAGCTTCTGCGGTTGTCTGATTCTCGGCGAGATCGCTAGCAGCAAGATCGCCTCTGGCCGTGTTGCTGGTTTCCGGCGAAAAGTCGAGATTGGTGCTGAGGTAGGGAAAGTTGACGCCCGGATTGCCGCTGCCAGCCCGCAAAATGTCGCGCACCTGCCGCACACCCAGGTCAAATTCGTGGTTACCCAAGGCGGATGCCTGAATGCCGATCGCGTTCAAAATGCCAACATCACCGCGTCCTAAAACTGGAGCCGAGGAAGTCCCCAAGCCACCGACGCCGTTCAAAGAAGTGTCAGATGAAGCATTGAGAAAAGGGCCAGGAATGTAGTTGTCGCCCGAAGAAAGCGTCAGGGTATTTGCTAGCGTTGTGCTGTTTACGCCAAAAGTTGCCGGATCAGTATTAGTACGCAGGCGATTGATGACTGCGGAGAAGCGTACCGCGTCATCGATCGCCGGAATGCCACCTTCAAAATCCGAGGCATGTAGCAGTTGCAGTCTTAAAGTCATGCGGGGGAATACCGAGAAATTCGTGAATTGATCACTTGGCCTTCCTCAAAATCTCACAGGCACATTAAGGCGGCGGGAATGAGACATTAAGGCGGTTTTAACCTCTAGAAGAGCGTATCGACGAACAGGCTGGAGACCGGAAATCCCTCTTGTGGGGAAAGCTCGATCGCCTGTGAATATTCGATAATGGAAGCAGTAGGAACCCGTAGAAGCGCGTTGATTCAAACCGAAACTTTAGAACTACTTGAATGGTCGCGGCTCGGTCAGCATCTCGCGACATTTGCCGCCACCAAGCGAGGCGCGATCGCTGCTCGACAACTTGAAATTCCCACTTCGCCCGTCGAAAGCTTGAACCGACTGGCACAAACCAAAGAAATTTATCAGCTTGAAAGCGGTGCAGCCAGCTTGAGCTTTGACGGCATCGAAGACATTAGCGATGCGCTAGAAAGAGCCGATCGCCAAGGCATTTTGGCCGGAGACGAACTGCTGGCGATCGCCACAACATTAGCCGGAGTGCGGCAGATCCGGCGCGTGATCGACGATCGCCCCGACCTCGAAACGCTCAACGAACTGGTCGAAGATCTGCGGACTTACCCGGAACTGGAGCAGGAAATTCACCGCTGCATTGACGATCGCGGACGAGTGGCCGATCGCGCCAGTCCAAAGCTGGGCGGCATTCGCGAACAACTCAGGCAGCAGCGCGATCGCATCTACGAAATTCTCAATCGCATCTTGCAGCGACAGGCAAACGCCATTCAGGAATCGCTGATTACGCAGCGGGGCGATCGCTTTGTGATTCCCGTCAAAGCACCGCAGAAAGATCAAATTCCCGGCATCGTCCACGACACCTCGACCAGCGGCGCAACGCTGTATGTCGAGCCGAATGCGATCGTCGGGCTGGGCAACCAGATTCGGCAACTGGTGCGCCAAGAGCAAATCGAAGAAGAAGCCGTGCGCCGAGTGTTGAGCGGACAGGTGGCAGAAGTCAAGCCGGATCTCGATCGCGTCCTGGAAGTTGCCACGACGATCGATCTAGCGACGGCTCGCTCCCGCTATGCCTTCTGGCTGGGTGCAAATCCGCCGCGCTTCATCAATTTGGACGAGCAAGGCGAGGTGAAGGAAACGAACGAATCGATCGTCTTGCGGCAATTGCGGCATCCGCTCCTCGTGTGGCAGCAGCAGCACGAGCAGGGCGCGTCCGTTGTGCCGATCGATGCGATCGTGAAACCGCAGTTGCGCGTCGTCGCCATTACTGGTCCCAACACGGGCGGCAAAACGGTGACGCTAAAGTCGATCGGATTGGCGATGCTGATGGCAAAAATGGGAATGTTCGTGCCCGCTCGTGAACCTGTCGAACTGCCCTGGCTGAATCAGGTTTTGGCCGATATTGGCGATGAGCAGTCGCTAGAGCAAAGTCTGTCCACCTTTTCCGGCCATATTCGCCGAATTAGCCGAATTTTAAACGCATTAGACGGCGATCGGCCTGCAAATGCGCTCGTTTTGCTTGATGAAGTCGGAGCCGGAACTGATCCTTCTGAAGGGAGCGCTTTGGCGATCGCCCTGCTCAAACACTTGGCTGACCACGCTCGCCTCACCGTTGCGACAACGCACTTTGGCGAACTGAAAGCCCTGAAGTATCAAGACGATCGCTTTGAAAATGCCTCGGTCGAATTCAACGATGTCACCCTGTCGCCCACTTACCGTTTGCTGTGGGGAATTCCGGGGCGATCGAATGCCTTGGCGATCGCGCAACGGCTCGGACTCGATGCCGAAATTGTGGCTCAGGCGCAATCGCTGGTTGGCGGCGCATCGGAAGACGTGAATCAGGTAATTAGCGGGCTAGAAAATCAGCGCAGACAGCAAGAGCAAAAGCATCAAGAAGCCGAGCAACTGTTGAAGGAAGCCGAGCGACTGTATCGCGAAGTGTCGCAAAGAGCCGATCGCCTCCAGCAGCGCGAACAAAGCTTGCAGCAGCAGCAAGAACAAGCCGTTCAGCAAGCGATTCAGCAGGCCAAAGGCGAAATCGCGCAGGTGATTCGCCGTCTGCAAAAGGGAACTGCGACCGGACAAGATGCTCAGCAAGCCACCGATGCACTGAATCAAATTGCGGCTGAGCGGTTGCCTTCTCGTCAACAGCCGCCCAAACCAAAACCGGGCTTTCGTCCCAAAGTGGGCGATCGCGTCCGCATCCCTCGCTTAGGCCAAACTGCCGAAGTTTTGAGCAGTCCCGACGATGCAGGCGAACTCACCGTCCGCTTTGGTTTGATGAAGATGAGCGTTGCGCTCGCCGATCTTGAATCGCTCAGCGGTGAAAAGGCCGAACCAGTCAAGCCGAAGCCCGAACCTGCACCCGTGCCCAGTCCGCCCCCGTCGGCTCCGGCTGTGCGGACTTCGCGCAACACGATCGATCTGCGCGGCAGTCGGGTTGGAGATGCGGAAGTTGAACTGGAGCGGGCGATCGCGACTGCCCAACCGGGGCCACTATGGATTATTCACGGGCACGGAACAGGCAAGCTCAAGCGCGGCGTTCAGGAATTTTTGCAGCGGCATCCGCAGGTCGATCGATTTGAAGCAGCCGAACAAGCTGACGGCGGCACAGGCGTCACAGTTGCTCATATTGTGTAAGGTCGTTGGTATTGTTAAAGACTGAGGACTTTGCCAACATCTGCTCATGCTGCCTTTTCTTCGATCCGATCTCGCTCAACTGATCGCCTACACGCCGCATCCCGGTGGCAAGTCGGGAAGTCCCGAATCGATCGCGATCGATACCGTTCCAGGAGCGCTCCGCGATCGTCTCGACACGAATGAATGCCCCTACGATCTGCCGAACGACCTGAAGCAAAAGCTGGCGTGGCAGTTTCAGCATGAACTGGAAGCGAATCGCTATCCAGATGGCGCTCATGCTGCGCTGAAAGCAGCGATCGCGCAGTACGTCACCGAGTCCACCCAACTTGAGGCGAACGCCATCACAGCCGCCAATATTTCTGTCAGCAACGGCTCAGATGAACTGATTCGATCGATTTTGATCGCCTCGTGCATTGGTGGAAACGGCGCGATTCTCGTCGCTCAGCCGACCTTTTCGATGTATGCAATTACCGCGAAAACCTTGAGCGTTCCGGTTGTGACGATCGATCGATCGATCCAATTTGAGATGGATCTGACAGCGGCACAGCGAGCGATTGACGCAACGCAAAATCCACCCATTCGTGCCGTCTTCGTGGTTCATCCCAATTCCCCGACCGCAAACGCGCTGACGGAGCGCGAAATCGATTGGCTCCTGAGCTTGCCGCCAGAAGTTCTCGTCGTTGTAGATGAAGCGTATTTTGAATTTAGTCAGACCAGCCTAGTCGGTTCACTGCGATCGAACTGGGTGATTTTGCGGACTTTCTCGAAAGCGTTTCGGCTAGCGGCTCAGCGAGTTGGCTATGCGATCGCCCATCCCGAACTGATTGCCGCCCTCGAAAAAGTCCGACTGCCCTACAATTTGCCGAGCTTTTCACAGATTGCCGCCCTCGTCACCCTTGCCCAGCGTCATGAATTGCTGACGGTGATTCCCACGATTCTAGAGGAGCGATCGCGCCTGCTTTCTGCCCTTCGCACGCTGCCCGAACTGCAAGTATGGCCGAGCGACGCCAATTTTCTATTTGTCCGCCGAAAAGATGAAAGTTCGCTCGAAGACGTTTTTCACGCTCTCAAAGCGCAGGGGACGCTGGTGCGATCAATCGCCAATGGCCTCCGCATCACAGTGGGAACGCCTGAAGAAAATCAGCGCACGATCGATCGTCTCACTGCCTTGCTCTAAACTTATTTCGTGCCAAACATTCGATCGCCCGCATCGCCCAAACCCGGAATAATGTAGCCGTGTGCGTCGAGCGTTTCATCGATCGCTGCCGTGTAGATCGGCACGTCGGGATGGTGCGCCTGAAAGTTTTCAATCCCTTCGGGCGCGGCCAGTAAGCAGACGAACTTGAGCGATCGCGGTGTCGCATCCTTGAGCCGATGCACCGCTGCCACTGCCGAATTTCCGGTTGCCAACATCGGATCGACCACGAGCATATCGCGATCTTCAACATCGTGCGGCAGCTTAAAGTAATACTCAATCACGGCCAAAGTGCGCGGATCGCGATACAGGCCAATGTGCCCCACTCGCGCCGAAGGCATCAGCTCCAACATGCCATCGAGAATGCCTTGCCCCGCCCGCATAATCGAGACAATCACCATCTTTTTTTCAGGAGCCAAAATCGGCGCATCCATCGCTGCCATCGGCGTTTGAATTTGCTCCTTCTTCAGCGGCAAATCTCGCGTTACTTCATACGCCAGCAGCATACTAATTTCGCGCAGCAGCGATCGAAACTTCGCCGTACTCGTTTCCGCCCGCCGCATCAACGTCAGCTTATGCTGAATCAGCGGATGCCCAATCACCGTTACGTTTTCCATGACCCTGCTCGATCGCGTTTCACTGTCTGGAAGCAGTTTAACGCTAAGTGGAGAATGGGAGTGTTGGGTGTCAGGTATTCAGGGAGCAGACAACTGCCGTGAACTGAAGTTCCGGCTCAAAGCTGAAACCCATTTAAATGGGTTGGGTTGATGACTCTCAGTCCGTTGAAACGAACTTGAGCTTTGAGGTTTGGAAATTGTTTTCGGATAAGATTTTCGGGTGCAATGCGTCAGTTCTGTAGTTCAACTTCGATCGCTCCGTTCGCCCCAAAAATCGAGAAATCCTAAATTCCTCGCAATAATCGCTTCACTGTCTGCACCAACTCCGGCGGCTGAAACGGCTTCGCGATGTACGCATCTGCCCCTTGTTTGAGTCCCCAGTAGCGATCGAACTCTTGATTTTTCGTCGAACAAATCAAAACCGGAATACTTCTCGTATTGGGATCATGCTTTAGCCAGCGACACAAATCATAGCCATTCATCTGCGGCATGATCAAATCCGTAATCACCAAATCCGGTGCATCCGCTTCGATCTTTGCCTTCGCCTCAACGCCATTCTTCGCTTCAACGACGGCAAAGCCAATGCCCTGCAACACATCTGCAAGCACGCCTCTCAAAGTCGGGCTGTCATCCACAATTAAAACTGTTGTCATCGCTTACCGCCTTCACCGATTCCGCACCGATCGAGCAGTCGTCGAATTAACGCCGCCTATTTCTTTTACTCAGTCTGATCGCGCCAAGATCCGGAAAGGGAAGATGGTTAAAGCCAAGCAGTGCCGTTTGCCGCTAGCAAAATTTCAGAAAACTACAGATGAATTTGGCTGAGGATGACCTGGAGGCGATCGAAATCATCCTTGAGCAGCAAGCTCAACATCCGCCCCGCCTGCACCAGCCAAGCGCGATCGCCCTTGCGAAGCTGGTAAATCTCGCGAATTGCCGCTGCCGTCAAGCCATCGACGGGAGCCTGGCTGACCTGCAAAAGCGTCCGCAGAAAATCCAGCTTTTCGCTAAAGTGAATCACTTCTTCCACCTCGCAGTAATAAACCGCCTGGTGAATTTGGGGCGGGCGCGGCGGCAAATATTGATAGGTTGTGCCTGCGATCGAACTGCCGTTATTGCGCGACTGCGTTTGAAAACCAACGATCGCCGCTCGAAACTCAGTTCGCAGCATTGCGAAAATTTGTGGCTGCTGTTCGCGCAGTTCTGCCATTGACATGCCCAAAGCGCGAGCGCGATGAACCGAATCGATCGGGCTGGTTGTGGCGTGATAAACAACGGCATAAACCAAATTGCCGGATTCTTCATCGATCGCCTTTACCCAGCTTCCAAACGGCGGCATCACGGCAAAACTTAAATCTTCCGGCTCAAGACACTGCGCTAAGAATTCAGTGGTTGAAGTTTCGATTACTTCGCCAATGTGGTTGGCGGGGCGATCGGATGTCGAGAATTGCGGAAGGGGGAGGCGCATAGTTTTGAGAGGAGAGCGATCGAAATCAACAATTGAATTTGCAGTAATTCTTTAATGAATCAGCACAATCTTACTGCGATTGTTTGGCTACTGTAATCGTTAAAAAGGTTACTCATTCGCTGTCTCATCTGAACTCGCGGCTTCGGCTTCCATTGCTTCTTGAACAAACAATCGAGCTAGTCGATCGTACATGCCTGCGCCGATGTATTGCGGATATTTGTGCGATCGACTGTAGATCCAAATCAGTTCATCAAACAGAAAAATCCGAATATCTTCGGTCAACCGCTTGCATTTGGGCTTGAGCGAATTGGCGGTTTCTAGCGCATCTGTCCACCGCTCAAACTCTTGAGAATATCCGGGCATCACAACACGAAACATATTTTATAGCTATCGATACAACGAATTTATTTCGATCGCACGGCGATTTATTCAAATTGTCAGCAGGGCGATCGAATTACAGGACGTGAAACAATAATAGCCACAGCGGAATGGTCAGCAGCAGCAAAATCGTGGAGAGAAGAATGCTGCTAGCAATCAGTTCGCGATCGAGTTCATATTCTTCCGCCAAAATCAATCCGGCAAACGCCGTTGGCATTCCGGACATCAGCACCATTGCAAGACGGGCAGACGGCTCAAAATCAATCAGCGTCGTGGCGATTCCAACCAGCAGCGGCATCAGCACGACTTTGAGGCAGGCAGGCACGATCGCCAATCGCAAGCTTTTCCAACCCTGCAACTGTGCCAGTCGAATGCCCATCAGCGTTAAAGCACAGGGGATCACAATCCAGATCGATCGATGCAGTCCCACCTCAAACAGATCGGGAAAGGCCACAGGTCTAGTCAGCGTTCCAACGATGAACGCCCACAGCGAAGGAACCGTCAGCACGTCGCGCACCTGCATCCACCAGCGGTTTTGCTTTGCGTCGCGACCAAAATAGCTAGAGATTGCCACGCCAATTCCGTAAGTGCCGATCAAATTCTGCGTGACGCTGTAGAAAACCAGCCAGCCGTGATAGGCCGGATCGATGAACGTCGGCGCGATCGCCAGTCCGACAAAGCCCGTATTGCCAATCATCGTGGACAGGATGAAGCTGCCTTGGCGCGATCGTGCTTCCCAGATGTCAGACGAGTCGGGGATCGAGCGCCAGCGCAGCCACTGCAAACCGCTCCAGCCCAATCCCAATCCGGTAATTAGGGCGGCGATCGTGACGAAGGGTGTGAGTCCTACCGCCACTGTGATTTGCGTTTGTCGAGCGAGGGTGAAAATTTGCAGCGGTACGCCGATCCAGTAGAGGGCGCGTCCCAGCAGACGAGGAAAGGCAGCGGGCAAAAAGCGACAAATTAACAATCCTAGCCCTGTCCAGACGAGCAGCGGCAGGTAAGCCTGAATTAGCGTGTCGCTCATTTTGCTTGAGGAGGTCGTTCCTCAAAAATTATTGCACCGTCCAGGCTTTGATGCGCCATTGTCCATCTTGACGAACTAGCTCATAGCGAATCTGGAGGCGATCGTTGCGTGAACCATCTGAACTCGGCTGGCCGTCTTCAAACAGATTGGCCGCCTCAGTGACTTCTGCTTCGATCGTCGCCTCATCGGGATTGTTGGTATCCGCTTCAACGCCCGTCACGTTCACCTCATGCTCATATTCAAAATATTGGCCGTCACGCTCGGCATCGTCCACGTTCTTTTGCCACTGCGACAAAGCGGGATCAGTCAAAATTGTGGCAAGCTGAGCGCGATCGTGATTTTCGCCCATCGCAGCGGATTTCGCTTCCAGCCAGGTCTCGAGAATTTGTTGAGCGCTTTCGGTGGTTAGGGGTGCTGTGGGATCGATCGCGGCGGGCGAACTTGGCAGGGCGATCGGCGGCTGACTCACGCCAATATCAAGCTGTTCTCCTTCGAGTTGCGGGCCAGGATTCAGCGCATTCCCAAGCCAGGCAAAGGTGCGACTGGCGAGGAATCCAAAAATGCCAATTCCCAAAATGCCCAGCAGCACCATCAGCGCCAGGCGATCGAACCGAGGCGAAGACCGACGACGCACAGCGGCTTGACGCGGGCGCGACTGCGGACGCTCACCCACTTCAACAGGTAGCGGCGCGATCGGTGTTTGGCTAATTCGTTCGGCACTGGGCATCGGAACTGTGCCGTTGCGATCGTTCACAGGCGGATCGATTGCGGCAGAAGTCGATCGCTTGGCCGGAGTAGCCTGCACGACCGTCCACTGATTTGCGGCTTCCGGCTCGTTCGGCAGTTCTTCGAGATAGGCTTGCACCTGCTGATCAGCGAAATAATCTTTCAGGGACGCTTCGCGGCGGGCAAGGTCGCGAAAATGCGGAAAAACTTCGTTTTGCAGCCAGCGTTCGCTGTAGAGGCATAGCCCCGGCAGCAAATCTGGCGAACCTTGCGAATGTTCGCGAATGAAGGCGAGCGATTCGTATTCGTGGCTCAGTTCCAGGGCACGACTCGCTTCTTCGGTTTGCCCCAGCAACAGCGCACAAACGGCTTGTTCGAGGTGAACATCTTGGCGCGTGCCGAGTCGAACTAAAAGCACTTTGGCGCGACGAATCAAAGCAGGTTCGCGATCGCCAAATCCTCGTGCCAGCAGCGCATAAACTGCCAGATACGTTGCAACTGCCGAAGGTCGCCTCGCTTCTGCTTCAAACAAAGTTTGCTGTTCAGCGGCAGTCAGGTAGCTGCGAAGCTGCTGAATGAAGCGCAAAAAATCGTCGGTGCTGAGGCCAGAGTGGTCATCGCCGCTGCCATCAATGCCGCCTCGGTCTTGCAGCATGTCTTGCAGCAGGTTCAAGCCTTGCTTGCGATCGCTCACGCTCGTTTCCGGCAAAGCCAGCAGTTCCAGGACGCGATAAGGCCGCAGCTTAAACAAATCCGCTTGAATTTCGCCGCGCACACTGGCAAATCCGCCTTCGCGCAGCAGCAATTCCTGTCCGGTTTCCAGCGATTCGGCAGCGTTTTCGTACTGGCCTTGCTGCCACTGTTCACGGCCTAATTCCAAACAGGCAAACGCCAAGGTGAGAACAATATCCGCCTGTACCAAATCTGACGCTTGGTTTGCAGGCTGGGCGGCATAGGCATAGCGTTTTGAGCCGCTGCTGAGGTAAGGGCGACCGAGCTTGAGAACCAGTTCATATTCGCCCAGTTCCAGCAAAATCAGCAGTGCGCCGACAAGCTGATCGTCTTCGATTTCAATGCTGGGCGTGTAGGATTCGGCGATCGGGTCAGTTGCCACTGCCACGCCGCCTGTGCCGTTTTCGCCGCCTGCCTCGGAACGACGATCGCCGTCTACCTCATACGCTTTGGCGAGAAAATTCGCGTCATAGGCTTGGCGCTGCGTCGAGTCCGACAAAACGGCAAAGGCTTCGTCGATCAGTTGCCGCCTTGCGGCGATCGCGGCTTCCGAGTATTCGCGGCGAGGAAGTTGCAGCGTGCGATCGCGGTGAGCCTGCTGAAGCTGCTCGCTCGTCGCCTGAATCGGCAATCCCAAAATCCGGTAGTAATCCAGCGGAATTCGCACAGTCCACTTCCCCAAGTAAAAATAGCTCGATCGACCCGTATCGCTTGCAACCCGTCAAAATAGTATCTTTATCATAACGAGTCGGAGTTGGGTGAAATTTACCTCCAAACCGCTCGAAAGATCCGCTGGCTTTAACATAAGTTTTTACAAGCTCGACTCCGTATAGAGTCACGAACTTGGCAGCGGCGATCGATAGCATTGCCGAAAGAAGCCTGATACGATCTAGAATCGCGCTTAATACTAGCGCTTCACTTGCTCAGAGGACAACTGCAAGCTCATGGTTCAAGAAAGAACATTGCCTCCCGTAGCCGCCGCTACAATCACCAAAGCAGAAGGGCTGCGGCTGTATGAAGACATGGTGTTAGGCCGCTTCTTTGAAGATAAATGCGCCGAAATGTACTATCGGGGCAAGATGTTTGGGTTTGTCCACTTGTACAACGGGCAAGAAGCGGTTTCTTCCGGCGTGATCAAAGCGATGCGCCCTGACGATTACGTTTGCAGCACCTATCGCGATCACGTCCATGCCCTCAGCGCTGGAGTTCCCGCCCGCGAAGTGATGGCCGAACTGTTCGGTAAAGTGACCGGATGCAGCAAAGGGCGCGGCGGATCGATGCACCTGTTTTCTGCCGAACACAATTTGCTGGGCGGCTATGCGTTCATCGGGGAAGGCATTCCGGTCGCAACCGGAGCCGCCTTTCAAACCAAATATCGCCGTGAAGCCTTGGGCGACGAATCTGCCGATCAGGTGACGGCCAGCTTTTTTGGTGACGGCACAGCGAACAACGGACAGTTTTTCGAGTGTCTGAACATGGCTGCGCTGTGGAAGCTGCCGATTTTGTTTGTGGTCGAAAATAACAAATGGGCGATCGGTATGGCGCACGATCGCGCCACCTCGCAGCCGGAAATCTACAAAAAAGCCAGCGTCTTTGGAATGCCCGGAGTTGAAGTGGACGGCATGGATGTCTTAGCGGTTCACAAAGTCGCCCAAGAAGCTGTTGCTCGCGCTCGTGCAGGTGAAGGTCCCACGCTAATTGAGTGCTTGACCTACCGCTTCCGGGGTCACTCGTTGGCCGATCCTGATGAGTTGCGATCGAAAGCCGAAAAAGAATTTTGGTTCGCCCGCGACCCAATCAAAAAGTTCAGTGCGTACCTGACTGAGAACAATCTCGCCAGTGCAGAAGAACTCAAAGCAATCGATCGCAAGATCACGGCTTTGGTTGAAGAAGCGGTTCAGTTTGCGATCGAAAGTCCCGAACCTGATCCCGCCGATTTGTACAAATACGTCTTTGCCGAAGACGAGTAAGCCACTATGCCCGACTCGATCATGTTCAGCGGCGATGGCTTCGTCGTGCTTGAACCCGACCAGCCCGAACAGTTCCTCTCGCCCACCGAACTGTTCGACAAGCTCAAGGCCATCCTCGCCGATCGCCAAGCCGATCTGCCCAGAGATTTGCAGCGGTTCGACTCGATCGATGACCAAGCGCAATACCTGATGGAATCATCTTGCGAACTTGATGTCGGGCCAGGGCAGTTCTTGCAGTGGTATGTCATTCGCACCGAGAAGTAGCTAGCTCCATCGCAATTTCAGCACTCGCGCCTCAAATCGAAGCGCGACTTTTGGGTGGCAATTCGCGATCGAGTTTCGATCGACACCCACAGCTTCAGTCAAAAAACCGTTCACCTTTAACAGTTCTCGATTGGGGATCGATCGATAGTGGTGATGGGGAATACCAGTAGTATCGTTTGGTGCGGCAGCTTCGGCGGACAGCATCAGTTTGTCACGAGTTTGGCACGGAGCTGTTCCGCGAGTCGAGCGTTGAAGTGAGCGATCGCAGGGTGCAGCTAGCGAATCTTTGTCCGACACGACTGCACAATTTATGAGCGATCAGCAGGAACATCTTTCTGCAACCAATTCAATCGGTCACGTCCAGCCTCCGGTGGGAATGCGCCTGCTGCCGAGCTTGACTTCGCCGGAATCATGGGGATTTGGCTTCAGCGGCTTGCTGCTGTGGCTGGGACCTGCGCCTGCAATGCACGCGGTTTTGGGCGATCGCGCAATTTGGGTGTGGATTCCGGGCGTGATCGTCGGCATGTTGCTGAACTTGCAGGTGAAGCGGCTGGGAACTTTTTGGCCGTCGATCGCAGGCGGAACACCCAACTACACGACGCGCCTGCTGGAGAATCATCCAAAATTAGCGGCTTATGCGGCGATCGGCTATTTCTTTGGCTGGGCAGCCGTTCCCCTGGTGAACGCAATTATTCTCACCGATTTGATTCAGGCTAATCTTGCCTCGCTGGGAATGCACTGTCCAGGTGTCATTCTCAAGGTTGGCTTTACGGTTTTGGCGTTTGTGGTCGCCTTCAGCGGCACTCGTGCTTTGGGCATTTTGCATTTATTCTTCATCGTGCCTGCCCTCGGATTTTTGCTGGCCTTTTGCCTGCAAGGATTGGGCTGGCTGATGTTTTCGCCGCTCAGTCCCGGATTTTTTCCGACGCAGTGGCCGAGCTTCAATTTTGTCGAGTGGGCAAAGTGGTTTTTCATCACTGTTTACGCGCTTTATGCCTGCGAAACCGCTTCTTCGTTTGTCTCCGACAGCCGCGAGCCAAGCTGGACGCTGCGCTGTCTGTCGGTGACGGCCAGCTTGATCCCAATCGTCTACCTAGGCGGCTCTTGGGTGCTGATGCGCCTGTCAAACGGACTAGAAACCGACAGCAACGCTTTTCTCAACTTGCTCAGTGCTGCCACACCGTTCTGGGGCGGTGCAACTCCGCTGCTGGTCACGTTTCTGGTCGTTTCAAGCTGTCTGCTCAGTTGCGCCACCGGGTTCTCGAATTCGCCGCGCATTCTCTACCAGCTTGCCCAAGATGGCTATCTTGCTCCGGTCTTTGCGATCGCTTCACGGCGCGGCGTGCTAGGACCTGCCTTAATTTTCACCTTGCTGGTGAGCTTGACGGGCGTGGTGTGGGGCGATGTGTCTCGTGTCGTCATGGTGACGGGAACTGGTTATTTTTGCTCGATCGTTGCCCTGCATCTGGGTCTGTGGCTGCGACGCGATCGCCCAGAAGTCATTTGGCCGCGCGGGTCGATCGCTTTTTTCACGGTTGAGTGCGTTGTCCTTGTGGTTGGCGGTTTGGCGTGGAGCTGGCAAGATTTTTTGCTGGGCTTGCTGCTGCCCGCCGCAATTTTAGGCATGGACGTGCTGATTCGCCGTCTCGACTGGCCTGTGTTTCAGCCGCAATGGTGGATGCAGCGCGATCGCCCGCGTCTTCAGCAGCAGCAAAATGTCGTCGCGCTTCAGGTCTTCATTTTGCTGCTGCTGGTTTGCGGCACGGCGATTTTAGTTTGGATGCTGCGATCGGATTTAGTGACAGCTTCCAGCGATGTCAGCACGAATCTGTTTATCGTTGTGCTGCTGACCGTCGCGTTTGTCAGCATTGCCGTCGCTTGCTGGACGAGTTTGCCGCAGGTGACGGCGATCGCTGAAGCAAAAGAACGCGCCGAGCATTTGTTTGGCGTTGCCCTCAATGCAATTTTGGTGTTGGATGAAACGGGACGAATTCAGCAGGCCAACCCTGCCGCGCACGAACTGTTTCAGCCGGAAACGTCGCTTTTGGGAGCCGCACTGTCAGAACTGCTGATCGATCTTGAAGGCAGTCCGAATCGCTGGTTGGATCGCAGCGAACAGCGGCTCTGTTTGCCCAATCAAACCAAGCGCATGGTCGAAATGTCGATTTCGCGCACAACCTTGCCCGATCGATCGAGCGAATACATGGTGATTTTGCGCGACATCACCGAGCGCAAAACAGCAGAAACGGCACTGCTGCGATCGGAAATGCAACTGCGTCAACAAGCCCACCAGCTTCAGCAAACGATTCAAGAACTGCAAAAAACTCAGGCGCAAATGCTTCAGCAAGAGAAAATGTCGAGTTTGGGTCAACTGGTTGCAGGCGTGGCGCACGAAATCAACAATCCGATCAATTTTATTCACGCAAACGTCAATTACGCCAGTCAATACACGCAAGATCTCCTGAATTTATTGGCGCTCTATCAGACAACCTACCCAGACGCCACGCCAACTCTGCGATCGCAAATTGCTCAGATCGATTTGCCATTTTTGATTGAAGATTTGCCGCGACTGCTGGCCTCGATGAAGGTGGGAACCGATCGAATCTGCGACATTGTGCGATCGCTCCGCAGCTTTTCCCGACTAGACGAAGCCGAAGTCAAAGCAGTCGATATCCATGACGGCATTGAAAGTACGCTGATGATTTTGCAAAGTCGGCTCAAAGCAACTCCCAAGCGGCCTGCGATCGAAGTCGTTCGCAAGTACGGCAGTTTACCGCTGGTTGAGTGCTACGCCGGACAGTTGAATCAAGTGTTTATGAATTTGCTCACCAATGCGATCGATGCGATCGAAGACGCTTATCTTCAGTCGGTCGCGATCGTGGGCGAAGGGCGATTGGGGATCATCACGATTCAAACCGCCGCGATCGATCAGCAAGTCTTCATTCAAATTCGCGACAATGGTTCGGGCATGAGCGAAGAAATTCAGCGTCGCCTGCTCGATCCGTTTTTCACAACCAAACCTGTCGGCAAAGGAACAGGACTCGGCATGGCGATCACCCACCAAATCATTACCGAGCGGCACGGCGGACGCTTAGAGTGCATTTCGGATGTTGGGCAGGGAACCGAGTTTTCGATCGAAATTCCCCTGCGGCAAATTCCCGCTGTCAGTGCTGAAGTTGAATCGCACGAAAGTGCTCTGGCTGGAATTGATGCTTAAGAATTCGACTGAGCGACGGCAGCCGGAGCAGAAGCTGCAATCAGCGCCATTTCCACTTCATCTTCAGGAAGCTGCTTGAGGGTGAGGCGCAGTCCGGGACCAAAAAAGCGCTCCATTTTTTCGCGCTTTTGCTCCCAAGTTTCAAATTTAATCAGCGGCGACTCGAATTCCAAAATCAGCGCGTAGTGACCGTCGATCGCTTCTTCGCGCAACGCCTTCAAACGCGGGCGTTCTTCGTCAGACGGACTCATGCCCAAATGCTCCAGCGAGCTATCAAGGTGCGCTTCTTGACCATAGCGAAAGCGCGTTACGTCTTTGCGAATTTGGTTTTGTGTTGCCGTTGCCTGCTGCGATCGAAGCTGCAAAACTTCCGGGGTTGGCTCTGATTGCGGCACGGGTCGAAGCTCCGCTGCTTTCAAGGCAAAACCGCCGAGCAAAATCGGAATGCCATAAAAAAATCCGATCAGATTCAAGGTCGAATTGCCGACAAAGTACGCATAAAATCCGGTGACGGTCAATATGCCGCCAACGACCAACCCGATCGATCCCAGTGAGATTCGGCCAAACATCGCGATACCATAGAAGCAAGATACTTCACAATTATTCACTATTGTGGCTGGGTCGATCGACCTAGTTTCAAAAATTTAGGAGCAAATCATGGAAATTGAAGTGTTGAAAACGCGCGTCCAAGCAGTTGCCACCAAGCGCGAATCGCTGCTGCGCCTGCTGGAACAACCGAATTTAGGAACGCTTCGCATTGATGTGAATCAAGCGCTGGAAGAACTTGACGATCTCATCGATGAGTTCAAGCGCACGTTTCCGGAAGAAGTTCTGTAGGGTTCGATCGAATTTGAATGGCGATCGCGCCGAAAAAATTCCCTCACTCCACCAAAGAGAGCGAGGGAATTTTTGAATGATGTTCTGACTACTGCTGACGGCTAGATGCCGCCCGACCAAGCTGTGTGACGACGTTAATCAATTCTTGAATCGGCACTTCCTTTTCGCAAAATGCATCGACCTGGGCGGTTTGAACCATCACTTCAACCTGCGGATCTTTGACCGAGGAATAGGCGACAATTTGCGTTTGCGGATACATGCCTTTGATTTGCAGAGAAGCGCTTAGCCCATCTACGATCGGCATCTGTAAATCGAGAATCACCACGTCAGGACGATGCTGCTTAACCATTTCGACCGCCTCTTTACCGTTACTGGCTAAGCCCACTAGCTCAATGTTGGGCTGTCGCTGCAACGCCATCTTGAGGCTGTAGCGAATAAGTTCGTGATCGTCCACAACAAGGACGCGGAGGTTAGGTGACCGATGAGACAACATGCGGCTTTGAAGATTAGCGTCCACTACACATTAATCAAACTGATTTAACTTAGTTTGTAGTTTAGCGGGTAGAGCAGAATCAGTCCCTCTACCCTCCGAACGAACTGGCAAAGACTGCAACTCTTGCTCTGGTTGAGGCTTTGCGGTTCTTTCGATACCGATCGACTGCTCCACAAACCGGAGCTTTACTGAGTTTGGCGGCTGCCAATTCAAGCGTAAAGCTGCATTTCACACCTGAATTTTCAGCCCGATTTGCTTAGCCCAAAGCAGAATCGATCGCGCCCCGAACTCAGCAATTCGTGAAACAATGGAAAACGCCGATCGATTCCGTTTTTGTGCGATGTCCAACTTCTACACTGTCGAAATTCACCACCAAGGCCAAACTCACACGCTGAATGTTCCTGAAGATCAAACGGTTCTCGCGGCGGCAGAAGCGGCTGGCCTCGATTTGCCCTACTCCTGCAATGCGGGCGTTTGCACGACCTGCGCGGCTCAACTGATTGAAGGCACGGTCGATCAATCGGACGGGATGGGAATCAGTCCGGAAATTCGCGACCAAGGCTATGCGCTGCTGTGTGTTTCCTACCCGCGATCGAACCTGAAGATCGAAACCGAAAAGGAAGAAACCGTTTATCACTTGCAGTTCGGCCAGTTTCAATCGCGCAAGTAAACGATGCAGACTGCTTTTGTGACGGCTGAAGTTGAACTGCAAAATCCGCCCAGCCTGCTGCATGAAGCGATCGAAACGACGCTGCGGCAGCATGGCGAACCGTTGCGCTGGGCGATCGTTTCGGTTGATGCGGATCGACGCAGGGTGGCGATCGAAGCCGTTGTGATTCTGGAGTCGTGAGCATGGCGCGTCCTTATACTGCCGTTTTGGTTGTACCGACCGGAATCGGAGCGGCGATCGGCGGCTATGCGGGCGATGCAATTCCGGTTGTGCGGGCGATGTCGGGAGCAGTCGATCGCCTAATCACGCATCCCAACGTGATGAACGGCGCACAGCTTTACTGGCCGCTGCCCAACGTGCTGTATGTCGAAGGCTACGGACTCGATCAGTTTGCCTCTGGTCGCTGGGGCTTGCGTCCGGTTCATCAAAATCGGATTGGACTGGTGATCGATCGCGCCATTGAACCCGACTTACGCTGGCGACATCTGCAAGCCGCCGATGCCGCCAGAGCGACGCTCGGCCTCGATCTCACAGATTATGTTGTCACGGATGCGCCGCTGGGCGTGGAACTGCGATCGGCACAATCGGGCGCGACTTGGGGCACGATCGATCGACCGGATAGTTTACTTCGAGCAGTGGAGCAGTCCATCACGCAAGCGGGGGCGACTGCGATCGCGATCGTCGCTCGCTTTCCCGACGACGAAGGCAGCGAAGCGCTTCAGCACTATCGGCAAGGTCAGGGCGTTGATCCGCTCGCCGGTGCGGAAGCCGTCATCAGTCATTTAGTGGTGCGATCGTTTCAGATTCCTTGCGCTCATGCACCCGCCCTTGCGCCCCTACCGCTTGATCCAAGTTTGTCGCCGCGATCGGCTGCGGAAGAACTCGGCCACACGTTTTTGCCTTGCGTTTTGGCAGGCTTGAGTCGCGCTCCGCAGTTCGTCACCCGCGCTCCGTCTCAACCAACAGACATCTGGTCAGATCAAGTCGATGCGCTGATTGCGCCTGCGAGTGCCTGCGGTGGCAGCAGCATCCTCAGCCTGAGTGAATCGGTGCAACTGATTACCGTGCGCGAAAATACGACGCGAATGCAGGTGGAGGCGGCGGCAATTGGACTGCGATCGCACACCGTCAATTCCTATCTAGAAGCGATCGGGGCGATCGTCGCGCATCGTCAAGGCGTGGCGTTGAGTGCGTTGCGACCGCACATTCCTCAAATTCAACCGCTAGAAAAGCATCGTCAAGCTTCGATCGCCTAAGCTTCTTCAATTTCCTCAGTGGGCTTCGGCCAAAGCAGGCGAATCCCCATGATCGTAAATCCGATCGCCGCGATCGTTTTGACCCAGCGAATCGGCAAAAATTGCGCTGCACTGCCGCCGAGCAAAACGCCAATCAGACTGGCAAGTAGAAGCGCAGCAACGGTTCCCAGAAAGACAGCACGGAGCGATCGCGTCTGGCCGCTGAGGGCGATCGTCGCAAGCTGGCTTTTGTCGCCCAGTTCTGAGATGAAAATGGTGATGAAGCTGATGCCGAGTAAGTGCCAATCCATGCCGGTGATTCCTTAAAGCTGCACCACGTCCCACACCAGCATTGCCGCAATCAGCAGCAAGATTGCGCCCGTTGCGGTTTCCAGCGTTGTGACCGAGACATGCCGCGACAGCCAGCGACCCACCAGAACGCCGACCAAACTCGTACCGATCAAAGCGGCACCTGCGCCTAAAAATACAATCCAGGGCGTTTGCGATTGGGCACTCATCAGCAGCGTTGTCATTTGGGTTTTGTCGCCCAGTTCAGCTAGAAAAACGGCGAAAAAAGTTGAAGTGAAGATCTGCAACTCCTGCTTGAAGGTGAGCTTGGCAGGAACGCTGGCCGATTCGACGGGGATGATTTCGGTGGGGTCAGTCAAATTTTGCGGCTCAGGCGTCAGAATTGCAGTCATGGAATCGGCGTAGGTTATTTCATATTCCTTTCATTATTTGCGATCGAGCGGCGCCAGGTCAAGCCTTTCGCTCAGGGATTCCTTGCTGGTCTAGACTGGGGAATTGAAACCTCGATCGAGAAACGCCCATGCGACTGTCTCAAATGTTGTTTGTCACCCTCCGCGAAGATCCGGCAGAAGCGGAAATTCCCAGCCACAAGCTTTTGCTTAGAGCAGGGTACATTCGGCGCGTGGGCAGCGGCGTCTTTGCCTATTTGCCGTTCATGTGGCGCGTTCTACGCAAGGTTTCGCAGATTGTGCGTGAAGAAATGGACGCAACCGGAGCGCAAGAAACCCTGTTGCCGACGCTTCAGCCGTCCGAACTGTGGCGCGAATCGGGTCGCTGGGACACCTACACGCAGGCCGAGGGCATTATGTTTGCCTTGCGCGATCGCCAAGAGCGCGAATTGGGTTTGGGGCCGACGCACGAAGAAGTGATTACCTCGATCGCTCGCGACATGATTCGTTCCTATCGGCAACTCCCGCTGAATTTGTATCAGATTCAAACGAAGTTTCGCGATGAAATTCGTCCGCGCTTCGGCCTGCTGCGGGGACGCGAATTCATTATGAAAGATGCTTATTCATTTGACGTAGACGAAGCTGGAATGAAAGAAAGCTACGCCAAAATGAACGTCGCCTACCACAATATTTTGCGTCGCTGCGGCCTAGAATTCCGTGCGGTTGATGCCGATTCGGGAGCGATCGGCGGGTCGGGATCGCAAGAGTTCATGGTGCTCACGGCGGCAGGTGAAGATGAAGTTCTCTACACCGAAGACGGCAAATATGCAGCCAACGTCGAAAAGGCAATTTCGCTTGCGCCCGATGCCGAACCTTCCTCATTTACGAGTTACGAAAAGCACCACACACCCGGAACCAATACGATCGCGACGCTTTGCGACTACTTCAAATGTTCGCCCACACAAACTCTTAAAAATGTCCTCTATCAGGTTGTTTACGATAGCGGTATGACCGTTTTGGTGCTGGTGAGCATTCGCGGCGATCAAGATGTGAATGAAGTGAAGCTGCAAAATGAATTAGTGAAAGTGGCGGGCGAATATGGCGGCAAAACGATTTTGGCGATCGAAGTTCCCGACGCAGAAGCACAAGCAAAATGGGCAGCCAAACTATTACCGTTGGGCTACATTGCGCCCGATTTAAGTGATGACTACATTCAGCAGATCAAGAACATTGCACCCAAGTTTTTGCGACTGGTTGATCAAACCGCAGTAGATTTGAAAAACTTCGTTACCGGATCAAACGAATCGGACTATCACGTTGTTGGTGCAAACTGGGGCGATCAGTTTAAGCTGCCCGATCGCGTTGTGGATGTGCGGAAGTCGATCGCAGGCGATCGTGCCGTTCACGATTCCACACAAACGCTGCAATCCGCGCGAGGCATCGAGATCGGCCACATTTTCCAACTCGGCACGAAATACTCAAAAGCATTGGGCGCAACGTTTACGAACGAACAAGGTGAAGAAGTTCCACTGGTGATGGGCTGCTATGGCGTCGGTGTCTCGCGCTTGGCGCAGGCTGCGGTCGAGCAATCGTATGACAAAGACGGCATTATTTGGCCTGTGGCGATCGCACCCTATCACGCGATCGTTGTGATTCCGAATATCGCAGATGCGGCTCAAGCGGAAGCGGCAGAAAAGCTGGCGATCGAACTGAATCAAGCTGGAGTTGAAACGCTGTTGGATGACCGCAATGAGCGAGCAGGCGTGAAATTCAAAGATGCTGATCTTGTCGGAATTCCCTATCGAATTGTTACAGGTCGATCGCTTGCCCAAGGCAAAGTGGAAGTTGTCAAACGCGCCGATCGATCGTCTCAAGAAATTGCGATCGAAGCAGTGATTCCTACGTTGAAGCAGTGGATTTCAGAAGCGATACCGTTCCGCAAGCTGACGCGATCGGATAACGCGAATTCCAGAGAATCCTAGCGTTTTTCGACATCTGCAAAGCACTTGAAAATCACAAGATGCTTTGAAAGTCCACAGTTTAGAATAACCGCCGAAACAGCAAGCCGATTCGACCGCGAATGCGCTGGACGATCGATCGTTTTCGCCAGCGATCGATCGTTACCAAAACGCTGTTTTCAAAAGAGGTAATTAGAAACTTTTCCATTTGCATTGCTAAGTCGGGATCGCTGACAGAAACATTCAGTTCATCGTTGATGAAAAAGCTGCGTTCATCGACGTTTGTGCTGCCGTGACTGACCCAGCGATCGTCCACTAAAAGCAGTTTGGCGTGCATCATGCTCGGCTGATATTCAAAAATTTTCACGCCTGCTTTGAGCAATCGGCCATACAGTTCGCGAGCGCTGTAATAAACATAGGATTTGTCATTGCGCTTGCCCATCGTCAGGATTCGCACATCCACACCGCGCTGACAAGCCTGAATTAAAACTTCTTGGGTACTCGGATCTGGCACAAGATAAGGACTCGCAAGCCACAATCGCTGTCGCGCTGCCGCCATACTGGTGTGAAACAGCAGGCGCAGCGGAGAATTTTCGAGCGAAAAAGTGCCCTTGGTGACAAATGCTGCTCGACCTTCTGGCGGATGAGTACGAAAGACATCGCTGCCCAGATCAAGCGCTCCGCCGACACTTGCCCAGTTCTCCATGAATACGCCTTCCAACAGAGTGACGATCGGCCCCCGATAGCCCACTTCAAAATCGCACCAGGGTACATTCCGTTCACCGTCCCATGAGTCTGAGACGCCCGCGCCGCCCAACAGCGCTTCCTCGCCGTCAATTAGCAGTAGCTTTCGATGGGTGCGGGCGTTGTAGTCGAAGGGGGCACGCCAGTCAAAATCGCGAAAAAAGCCGAGTTCCACGCCAGCCGATCGCAGCGATCGCCAATATTCTTTCGGCATTGTGTGCGCTCCGTGATTGTCAATGATCAGCCGCACCTTGACTCCGGCCTGAGCGCGATCGCAAATCGCTGAGGCAAATTCATCGGCTCGCTTTCCGGGCGTCATGAAAAACGTTTCAAAATGCAGCGTCCGCTGAGCACGGCGGATGGCGGCAATTCTGGCCGGATAAATTTCGGGCGCTTCGACAAAAAAACCAGTCACCTCTGCCTGCGTGGTCAGCGACGTGGTGAGGCCAGCAACTGCCAGAAAAAACGTGATGTCGTTGGTGTTGGGAACGATCGCAATGTCAAATTCCGGCTTCGGACGAAATGAACCGCGCACATACAGTCCGGTAAAAATTCCCAGCAGCAAGACCAACACCACCATGCCGATCGCGTTTATCACATCGCTGCCCTCTAAAGCTACGCTGATTATGCCTCAATTCAGGACGGCTTGAAGGCATCAGGATGAGGATGAAAGCGCGGATGCAGCAGTCGGGCAACAGGTCGATCGCCCTGCAAATGCTCGGTGGCGATCGTTTCGACATCATCTGGCTTGACGCGACAGTACCAGCTATCGTCGGGCATCACGCGCACCGTTGGCCCCGATCCGCACTGGCCGAGGCAGTCAGATGGATTAATCAGGACGTTGGGTGTGGCGATCGATCGGAATTTTTGCAGCACAACATCCGCACCGCTCCGCAAACAAGAGCGATGCTGACAGATCAACACGCAGCGACGTTTAGAAAATTTCGCCATCAAGCTTTGAGCAGGCGATCGACAAAGCTGCTGAACTTACGCCGAATTCGCCGCTTTTGATACCAGCGGGAAAACGCCGTTTCGTATGCTTCTCCTGCTGTTTGGTAGGTTTGCCAGGTTTGCAGTGAAAGCAGCATTCCCCAAACTGCCGCAATGTAGAGCGACCAGGAAAGTTCGCCGCCCATGCCGTTGAGCAGCATGAAAAAGCCGTTGACGATCGCAAATCGTCCAAAGCTCTGACCTAGTTTGGTGCGACGGTAGCGATCGAACGCTTGCCGCTCTTGCCTTTCCCCGTGTTGCAACTGCCACTGCGCTTCGGCCAGTTCCAAATCGGTTGCCGAAATTCCCAATTCATCCGCGATCTCGAAAAGCTGTGTTCTAGTTAGCTCGCCGGATTCAACCTGACGAGCGATCGCGATTTGCAAAATTTGCTGAGCGTCTTCTTGGCGATAGGTGTCGGGCATGGCCGAAAAGCAAGGACGACATTTTTATTCTATCGCGATCGATCGGGTGCTGTTGAAAGCGTTGCAGCACGGGTATTGACCGATCGGGGGTTCGTGAAAACTAACTTTTGTTGATGTTTGTGAATTTGATATTAAGAAAAGATTCTGTAAAATACGGTGGATCGCGGGGCGATCGTCCGAGCCAGCCCGTATATTTGCGGAAGCGTGAAATCTCGGCGGAAGGGCAGAGTAAAAAGCGCACAACAGTTCTATTGAGGAGTTTCGAGGATGACCACACAGCGCGGCGTCACAATTTGGTTTACAGGGTTGAGCGGTGCAGGCAAAACGACGCTGAGAATGGCGGTTGAGCAAAAGCTGCGCGGTGCGGGCTATCCGGTGGAAGTGCTAGATGGCGATATTGTGCGCGAAAACTTGACGAAAGGCTTGGGGTTTAGCAAGGCCGATCGCGATGAGAATATTCGGCGGATTGGGTTTGTGTCGCATTTGCTGACGCGCAACGGGGTGATCGTGTTGGTGTCGGCAATTTCACCATATCGGGAAGTGCGGGATGAGGTGCGAGAGCGGATCAAAGATTTTGTCGAGGTCTACGTGAATGCACCGCTATCGGTTTGCGAGGAGCGGGATGTGAAGGGGCTGTACAAGAAGGCGCGGGCGGGGGAAATTAAGCAGTTTACGGGGATTGATGATCCGTATGAAGCGCCGTTGCAGCCGGAGGTGGAGTGTCGGACGGATCAAGAATCGATCGAGGAAGGCGTAACGAAAATTTTGGCGAAGCTGGAGGAGTTGGGGTATTTGCCTGTGGCGTTGGCTGCGCGGAAAGGGTAGGGCGATCGCTGGATTATTTTTGGTGAAAGGATCGCCCTTTAGAACTGCTTTTGGTTTCCGAGCCAGTGGAGGCTAGGGCCACCCCTCCTCCACACCTCCAACCCTGACCAAAGGCCACCCTCTGGACTCCCAAAGGTCTTACTCGTGAGCGTCAATGTGCGCCACATTGGTGTGCCGACCGCGACTCTCGTGCTGCTTGCTTCCCTTCATATTTGGTGGGGCTGGCGGAGTCGAATCGTGGGACGTTTATGGTGTGGGTGCTACTGTTGTGGTGTAGCGCTAGTGGCGTTGGTTTCGCGGATGACTTCGAGGTATTGGCGTTCCATCAGGAATGCGCCTCTGGCAAAGCGAATGCCCCAATAGCCTCCGGGACGGCGATCGAGAACGGTTCCTTCTTCGCCAAGCGCAATCACGCTGGGAGGGCGCAGCATCGGCATGGGTTCGGCGGTTTTGACGTAGCTGGGCAGGGCGATGACGCGGACGCGATCGCCGACGGCAATTTCGGTTGCTTCAGACATCGGTAGATTGGCGACGTTTATTTTTCATTTTATCGCTGCGATCGATCGCACCTGCCTCAAACGATTTGCGATCGCCAAGCGTTGGTAGCATGAGGAAGCTGCCGTATTCGATCGCTCCTGATGTCTTATTACATTTCGCCTCGCTTTCTCGATAAACTCGCGGTTCACATCACCAAGAATTTTCTCGATCTGCCAAATGTCCGCGTACCGCTGATTTTGGGCGTTCACGGGCGCAAGGGCGAGGGCAAATCGTTTCAGTGTGAACTGGTTTTTGAGCGGATGGGCGTGGAAGTCGTTCACATGTCCGCAGGTGAACTGGAAAGCCCGGATGCAGGCGATCCGGCTCGACTGATTCGCCTCCGCTATCGGGAAGCCGCCGAGTTTGTCAAGGTGCGCGGCAAAATGGTCGCGCTGATGATCAACGATCTCGATGCAGGTGCGGGACGATTTGATGCGACGACGCAATACACGGTCAACACGCAGCTTGTCAACGGCACACTGATGAATATTGCCGACAATCCAACGAACGTGCAACTTCCGGGCGCTTATGACTCGAATCCAATTCATCGCGTCCCGATCATCGTGACGGGCAACGATTTCTCAACGCTGTATGCGCCGCTGATTCGCGATGGACGGATGGAAAAGTTTTACTGGGAACCCGATCGCGACGATCGCATTGGCATTGTCAGCGGCATTTTTCAGGCGGATGGTGTGCCGCGATCGGATGTTGAGCAGCTCATCGATCGATTCCCTACGCAGTCGATCGATTTCTACAGTGCGTTGCGATCGCGCTTGTTTGACGAACAGGTGCGCGATTTGATTCACAGCGTCGGGATCGAGAAAATTTCGCAGCGCGTTGTCAACAGCAACGATCGCCCCCCAGAATTTCGATCGCCTGACTTCCGCCTTGCCCACCTGATCGAACTCGGTTCGCAAATGGTGGCCGAACAGCAGCGGATCGAAAATATGCGTTTAGGCCGCGAATATTTGGGCAAGGAATACAGCGACACGCGCCGCGACGACCAAACCAAACTCTCGGACACTGCCGCCAAAGCTTCTGCCCGCAACTGGTCTGCCTCGGAATTTTCCGCCCCCAACGGCCACACCACGCCCGCCAACGGCAATCCGCCTGCTGAGCGATCGCCTGTTCAAGCTCCAACTCGCGCCACCTCCTACGAAGGCTCCCACTCCGGTTCGCGCCTCGTTGCCAGCATGATGCAGCAGGTGCGCGACCTGATCGGCAGCGGCGGGCGGGTCGGCATCGAGTGGGTCGATCCGCGTCGCTTCCGCACGAATGCGTGGCAAAGCTTCACGACTGCCCAAAATCACGCCGAAGCCGTCACCGCTCTGGAAGCCTGCCTGAATGAGCATCCCCACGACTATGTGCGAATTGTCGGGATCACCGCCGATCGCCAGCGGACAGGCGAATCGATCGTCCAGCGACCCTAGAGACGCGAGATCTCGCGTCTTTACAGGATGAGGAGTGAGGGAGACAGCCGACACCCGATCGCCAAATGCTAGCCTGATCGGATACGTCACTCGATCGTCTCACTATGGCTATTCGTCGGATTGGCTCGATCGCCCTTCTGCTCTCGCTGTGGATGATCCCCGCTCAGGCGCGTCCGGTTGCACCCGCTGTAGGCAACCTCGATCGCTTGGAACAGCAAGCGCAGCAGCAGTACAGTCGTGGTGAATTTCAAGCTGCCCTGACCACGCTGGAAACGCTGCTGGAACAGGCGCGGCAGCAAGGCAATCGTCAGTTTGAGCGCACGGCGCTGTCTGCGATCGGCGTCACGCAGCGCGGTTTGAGTAACTACGAGGCGGCGCTGGCGGCCTATCAAGAGGCGATCGCGATCGGGCGGGAAACCGGAGATCGATCGGGCGAGGGAACCTTGCTGAACAACATCGGCGTGGTTTATGAGAAGCTGGGGCGACTGGACGAAGCGCTGGACTACTTTCAGCAGGCGTTGCGGCGGCGGCAGGAAGAAGGCGATCGACGCGGCGAAGGCCAAACCTACAACAGTTTGGGCATCGTCTATCGGCGGTTGGGACAGCGCGATCGCGCCCTGGCCGCTTATGAGCAGGCGTTGGCGATCGCGCAGCAGGTGAACAATCGCGCCGATCAAGCGCAGATTTACGGCAATCGGGCGGGGTTGCTGAGCGATTTTGGCCGCACATCTGAGGCGATCGCCAGCTACGAACAAGCGATCGGGCTGTATGAATCGATCGGCAATCGTCCCGAACTCGCCGCCGCACTGGATAATTTTGGCGAACTGCGAGGCAGCTTAGGGCAGTTTGCGATCGCGCTGAATCTCCATCAGCAAGCGCTGGCGATTCGGCAGGCGGTGGGCGATCGCGCCGGAGTTGCGGACACGCTGAGCAATTTGGCGCTGCTCTATCGTCAGTTGGGACAGTATGACGACTCGGTGAAGCAGTATTCGCAGGCGATCGACCTCTACCACAGCATCGGCAATCGATCGGGCGAGGCGGCAACCTTGAGCGCACTGGGAAACACGCTGCGCTATCAGGGTCAGTTTGCCGAAGCGCAGCAGGCGATCGAGCAGGCGTTGAATTTGCAGCAAAGCTTGAGCGATCGAGCGGCGCAGGCGAACACGCTGAACAATTTGGGCTTGCTGTATGCCGCACAAAATCAGTTTGAGCAGGCGCGATCGGCGTATGAGCAAAGCCTGGAAATGACTCGCGAACTGAACGATCGCACAGGCATTGCCGCCGGATTGAACAATCTTGGCTCGATCGAGGATGCTCAGGGACGATTTCAGCAAGCGATCGATCGCTATGAGCAAGCGCTGAGTTTGACCAGGGAAACGGGCGATCGATCGGCGGAAGCCACGACGCTGAACAATTTGGGCGCAAGTTTGCTCAGTCTTGATCAGCCTGCCGAAGCGGAGCAGAAGTTGCGGGCGGCGATCGATCTGCTCGATGCGATGCGTCCGGGCTTAAGCGATGCCCAAAAGGTCAGCATTTTTGAAACGCAGGCCGCCACCTTTCGCCTGCTGCAAGTCGCGCTGGTTAATCAAAACAAAGTTGAGCCTGCGCTTGAAGTTGCGGAACGAAGTCGCGCCCGCGCCTTTGTCGATCTGCTGACGACGCGACTGGCGGCCAATTCGACCACGCCGATCGTTGCCGACGCGCCAACTCTCGCGCAGATTAGGCAAGCGGCGATCGATCGGCAGGCAACACTGGTGCAATACACGCTGATTGGCGACAGTCGCCTTTACGTTTGGGTGGTGCAGCCGAATGGCGAAATTGCGTTTCGGCCAGTGGATTTGCAGGGGCTAGGGTTGCCTGTCGGTCAGGTGGCGGAACAGACCAGAGTTGCAGCGGCGATCGGACGGGGCGGACTGGATGAATTGGTGACGCAGACGCGATCGAGCCTGCGTGAATCGACCGGGACGGCACGACCTGCCAATCGTCAGTTGCAGCAGCTTCACCAAATTCTGATTGCCCCGATCGCAGATTTGCTGCCGATTGATCCGCTGTCTCCGGTTGTGTTCGTGCCGCAAGATGAACTATTTCTCGTGCCGTTTGCCGCCCTGCAAAATCCTGACGGGCAATATTTGATTCAGCAGCACACGATCGCGATCGCTCCGTCGATTCAGGCGTTGGCGCTGACACAGGCGCGATCGATCGAAGACGGCAATGATTTGATCGTCGGGAATCCCACCATGCCCGCCTTGCCCGCCACGCCAAATCAGCCTGCTCAGCCGCTCGCCAGCTTGCCCGGAGCCGAAGCCGAAGCCAAAGCCGTTGCAGAAGTGTTGCGATCGCCCGTCCTAACGGGAAATCAGGCAACGGAAACGGCAGTCGTGGCCGCGATGCCGCAGGCGCAAATTATTCACCTCGCCACGCATGGCCTGCTCGACGGCTTTGAAGCAGCCACTCCAGGGGCGATCGCGCTTGCACCTTCGGCCAACTCGGACGGCTTTCTCAACGCCAGCGAAATCCTCAATCTGAATTTGCAAGCGGATTTGGTCGTTCTGAGCGCCTGCGATACTGGACGCGGACGGATCACCGGAGACGGCGTGATTGGCTTGTCGCGATCGCTTCTCCTTGCAGGTGCGTCGAGCGTCGTCGTCTCCCTGTGGGCGGTTCCCGATGACGCGACGGCGGCATTGATGATCGAGTTTTATCGCCAGCTTCAGCAGCAGCCCAGCAAAGCCCAAGCCCTCCGACAAGCGATGCTGCGGCAAATTGAACAGCCACAGTTTGCCAATCCGCGTGACTGGTCGGCGTTCTTTCTGGTGGGAGCGCTTTAGGGCGCGTTTGAATTCCGATCGCTGCTACTGGCAAACCATCCTCAAAGTCCCCCAAAATTGGGGAATTTAGGGAGCTGCCAAGATTTCTGAAACCCAGCCTAATCGATCGCCAACACCAGCTTTCCTGTCAATCCGCCCGCTTCGAGAAGCCGATGGGCAGCGGCAGCTTCACTCAGCGGAAACACCTGCTGAACGTGAATTTTCAGTTCGCCTCGATCGAATCGCGGAGCGCACTGCTGCAAAATCTCGGCCTGATGACGTTCGGCAGTTGCTAGTGCTTGAAGTTGTGGGGTCAGCATCAGTTCAAAGCTGACGCGCTGATTGCGATCGCGCACCGTCTTCCAATCGGTATCCGCAGCCGCCGCCAAAATCGTCACAACATCGCCATAGGTGCGCGTGCAGGCGATCGTCTGTGAGAGCGTTGCCCCACCGACCGTATCAAAGCCGACATCCACGCCCGTTCCGTCCGTCCAGCGTTGAATTTCAGAAACGACATCGATTTTGCGGTAGTGGATGGGGCGATCGCAGCCCAAACTTGTGACAAATTCCGCCTTTTGCTCAGAACTTACCGTTGCAGCAATCCTCGCACCTGCCGATTTTGCAAGCTGAATTGCCACGTGCCCAACGCCGCCCGCTCCCGCCTGAATCAGAACAGTTTGGCCGGACGTGAGACGGGCGCGATCGAACAGCGCTTCCCAAGCGGTAATCAGAACGAGCGGCACGGCAGCAGCTTCCACAAAGCTCAAGCTTTTCGGTTTGTGGGCAATGTAGCGAGCATCGACAACCGTATATTCCGCATAGTTGCCCATCTCCCCTAAGCCGCCGCGACAAAAGTAAACTTCATCGCCGACTTGCCATTCGCGCACCATCGCGCCAACCGCTTCAACCACGCCTGCACCGTCACAGCCCAGCACGGCAGGCATTCGATCGGGGTAGAACGTGCCGCGCTGCCGCAGTTTTGTGTCGATCGGATTGATTCCCGCTGCCTTGAGGCGAACGAGAACATCAGTTTCAGTTTGAATGCTCGGCGTCGGGATGTCCTGCATCTGCAACACATCCGGATCGCCTGCCGCGCTCATCACCACTGCTTTCACAAGCACCCCCGATCGATACGCCATCAGCATACCGGAACAAGCTACAGTTCGACCTGATAGCGTCCCCAAACCGTGAACAGCGCGATCGCCGCGACGATGTGCACCAGCATCGCCAAGCCTGCGATCGTGCAGCAGACGCCGATGAAAATGGCCGAAACCAGAAATGCTTCTTCTAACTTCAGGTCAGCTTGCAGGCCAACAGACAGCAAGCCGATGCCGACGCTCAGCAGCAGCACATACAGCGGCAGGGCAAATGTCAGCGCGTGCAGCACGGCATAAATCGGCGCGGCCAGAATCAACAGTGCAAAAACGAATGCAAAAACGACCTTGGCTGGAAGCATCTTGCCATCCAAAAAATAAAGGAATCAGTTGCGAAATATCGAACGTGTCAACCGCAGCAATATCGTTCCGGGAGCGCTAAAGCGATCGCAATTCCACGCTGAGGTGAAAATCCGCGTCGTTGCGGTTGACTGATCCGATTGGCGATCGTCTGTCTGAGCAAACAATCCGC
The DNA here is from genome assembly GCF_014696105.1 of Microcoleus sp. FACHB-1515. Lineage (GTDB taxonomy): Bacteria > Cyanobacteriota > Cyanobacteriia > Elainellales > Elainellaceae > JAAUTJ01. Next base: position 77,559 of record NZ_JACJPO010000056.1, on the reverse strand, counting down.
GCAATCGCTAATGAATAAGCAAATGTGCTTACTATCAGTGTGCAAAATGTCGAGGAAAACTGTCAAGCGATCGACAATACAATTCCTCCGCAGGTCAGCATAGGGGAAAGGATGAGGAATGAAAGGGTTGAAACCTTTTGCCCTCTACCTGCCGTCTTCCTCAGAATCACTGTGGGTCGAATGCGGTTAGTCTAGATCGATGACGTGCATCAGCAAGCTAGCGTTATGACAAATTCTGCGTTCAATCGTGCCGTCAAGCGCGATCGCAAAGCGTTCCCAGAGCGGGATCGCCCGATTCCCTGGTTTCGCTTGGGATTGCTGGGGCTGCTGCTGTTCTCTTTGGCGTTGCGCTTTTGGGGATTAGGCCGCTTCAACATGCTCGTTTTTGATGAAGTGTACTTTCCCAAATTTGCCAGCCACTACCTCAAAGGCATTCCGCTGTTTGAAGGCCATCCGCCTTTGAGTACCTACATTTTGGCGATCGGTATTTGGATTGCCGACCACACGCCGATCGGCGCAAGTCCCGTCAAAAACGACTGGAGCGGATTGTTTCTCGCGCCGATCAGCTACCGCTGGCTGGATGCGCTGGTGGGATCGTTCATTCCGATCGTGACGGCAGCGATCGCGTATGAACTCTCGCATCGCCGTAGCTTTGCGCTGCTGGCTGGCCTGTTCGTTGCCGTCGATGGCCTGTTTCTGGTCGAATCGCGCTACGGCCTGATCAACGTCTTTTTGATTCTGTTTGGGCTGCTGGGACACTGGCTGCTGCTGGCTGGCCTCAATCGCGATCGCGATCGGCGGAGCTGGTGGCTGATCGGGGCGGGCGTTTGTTTAGGAGCCGCGCCTGCGGTCAAGTGGAACGGCTTGGGCTATTTGCTCGGTGTTTATCTGCTGCTGTCGATCGCGTGGGGACTGCGAATTTGGGAAGTCTTGAAGCGGCGGGAGGGGCGATCGGCAGGATCGCTCGCTCAGCCGAACCCGCTGCAAAACCTGACGCAAATTCATCCCGTTCAGGCGATCGCCACGCTGGGCTTGATTCCCGCTCTGACTTACTATCTAAGCTGGCTGCCGTATCTGCGGCTGACTCCGGGCGTGTCGTTCTTGCAGTGGCAATCTCGCATCATCGACTATCACCACCGCGTCGGCGGCATGGATGCCCATCCTTACTGCTCACGCTGGTATAGCTGGGTGTTCATGCTGCGTCCGGTCGCGTATTTCTACAAAACCTCGCACGGACTGAATGAGCCGCCGCCGATCGTTGGGCCGCCGCTGCCTGTTGCCGCCGAACGCGCAATCTATGACGTTCACGCGATGGGCAATCCGGTTCTGTGGTGGTTTACCGTTGGGGCGATCGCTCTGTTGGTCGCCCTGTTGGTCGCTCGTGCGATCGTTTGGCTGCGGCAGCGTCCGGTCAGCCTGGACGACGCTTACACCTGGACAGCGCTCTACGTCGTTGTCAACTGGGTGGCGAATCTTCTGCCTTGGGTGAGCGTGACGCGCTGCGTGTTCATCTACCACTACATGCCCTCGGTGCTGTTCGCGTTCATGGCGCTGGCGCTGGTAATCGATCGCTGGCTCGCCAGTCCGCGAGATTGGCAGCGCATCGTTGGCCTCACCGCCGTTTTTCTCATTCTGATTGCCTTTGTTTACTGGCTACCCATGTTCCTAGGCTTGCCGATGACGCCGGAAGCCGTGATGTCGCGTCGCTGGCTGCGATCGTGGATTTGACCGGAGGCGCTTGACTTACACGCGCTGAAACAGAACTCGATACACGCGATCGCCCTGCTCCAGCACCATCTGTTCGCGCTCAGTTGGGACGGGGAGCGGGTTGACATCCAGCCAGCCAGAATCGACAAAGGCCGAATGTTCGGCAAAGCGATCGCGCATTTCGATCGCCACCGCTTCAATGTCGGATTGTAGGAAGACCCAGCCGCCGCTGATTAAAAATTCTGCAAGCTGATCGACCAGTTGAGGCTGCACGACGCGCCGCTTCTGGTGGCGTTTTTTGAACCAGGGGTCGGGAAATTGAATCGACACCTGAACCAGTTGACCGGGGTAGCTTTCCAGCAGCGGGGCGATCGCATTCGAGACGTTGCAAAACAGAAAATGCAGGTTCGTCAGGTTTTGCTCGGTGCGATCGCGATTGGCCTGAATCACCAGCGGTTCGCGAATTTCGAGTCCCAAGAAGTTGCGATCGGATTGATTAGCCGCCATTTGCAGCAGAAATTGGCCGCGAGCGCAGCCAATGTCGAGGTGCAGCGGTTGGGCGGGATGAGTGAAAATCTCGCTCCAGTCGGGCAGGGCGATCGGACGCTGGTATTTGAGGCTGAGGGGGTTGACGTGCTGACGCACGCGCACCTGTGACACAAGCATTGCTCCTGGAATTTGAATGCGATTTTGATTTTAGCGTTGGGGCGGATCGGGCGATCGAACGGCTTTTCGGTCGTTAAGATTACTTGTGGTTTTCCGCTCCGACCCCCGCCACTCGATCGCCCTCACAATAGAAGGCAACCTTTGCAACTCAACTTCCTGCTATGCCGCGTAATTTTCGATTTGCGATCGTCAGCGACCTGCACATCGCCCTGCCGCAGACGATTCATCATGCGCCGAATCGGTTTCACTTGGTGGAGGTCAGCATTCCCGCCTTTGAGTTTGTGCTGTCGCAGCTTGAATTGTTGGATCTCGATTTTTTGCTGCTGCCCGGAGATTTGACGCAGCACGGCGAACCGGAAAATCACGCTTGGCTGGTCGATCGCCTTTTCCGCTTGCCCTATCCGGTCTATGTGGTTCCGGGAAATCACGATGTCGTGCAGCGCGATCGATCGGATTTCAATATTGGTTTGATGGAGTTTGGGCATTATTACGCCAAGTTTGGCTATGACGATCCGCAGCAGCTTTATTACTGCACAGAAGTGTTGCCGGATGTGCATTTAATTGGCTTAAATTCTAACAGTTTTGATGCTCAAGGAAAGCAGTTGGGCTGGGGACATGTGGATGCAGAACAGTTGCGCTGGCTAGAAGAAACGCTAGCGAATTTGCAGAATAAATTTGTAATCGTGATGGTGCATCACAACGCGATTGAACATTTGCCAGGTCAATCGACAAATTCACTTGGACGCCGCTACATGATCGACAATGCGGCTGATTTATTGGCAGTTTTGCGATCGCACCATGTCCGCTTAATTTTCACAGGTCATCTGCATGTTCAAGATGTCGCTGAGCAAAATGGTGTTTATGACATCACGACGGGATCGCTCGTCAGCTATCCTCATCCTTATCGGCTTTTGCACTATCAAGATGGCAATCTTGTTATTGAATCGGGACGAGTGCGATCGCTTCCCGAATGGCCGGATTTGCAAGCCGTTTCGCGACAGTGGATGGCCGATCGATCGCTGCCCTTCATGCTCAAATTACTGACAGAACCACCTGTCAACTTATCGCTAGCAGAAGCGGAACCGCTCACTGCTCAACTGCGTAATTTCTGGGCAGACATTGCCAATGGAGATGCAAACTTTAATTTCTCGAATTTTCCACCTGCGGCTCGTGCTCATTTCGAGCGGTTTGGCGCGATCGAACCGATTGACAACAACTGTTCGATCGCGCTGCACACGACTTAATCGTCGTCGCTGTCGTCGTTCCGGCTAGACTCCAGTTTCAGCTTGATGTTAAAGCGCTCTCGGCGACCTTCCTCGGTGTCAACTTTGAGGAAATAAGCGCCTTTGCTGAGGCGAGCGCTGAACTTGATTTTGTCGCCGTCGTCCACTTCAGCAAAAAGCCGAGTGCCGTTGACCGAAATGGTGCGATCGCGCTTATCCACAACTGAAAATTGAATTGATTCGTCGCCGCTATTTTTGAAGTTGAATTTGACGATGCCGTCTTTTTTGAGCGTGAATTTGTAGTAGTCCGGATCGTTTTCGCTGACGCGCCCGCCGTCTTCAAGACTGCTTTTGAGCCGACCTAAATCTCTGGCATCATCGATCGAATCGTCACCGTCGCCACCAAAGAAGCGCGATCGATTGATTCGCACATTCAAGTCAGATTGACGAAACTGTGCGAATTTTTGAGTTTTGGCAAACATAGTATTCCTCTCCAAGAAATTGAAGTTTAGCTTGTTCAAGACAAGAAACAGATTTTAGCAGGTGATGAACTGCTCAAATGGCTACACTTTCAGAAGCAGAACTTCCGCACGCTGGATACGACTCACAAATTTTATTGCTGATCATTTCACTTGTAAAATGCGTCAAACAGTCGCAGTTTGATCTGCCTACTTTCAACGCTTTAGCTGATGTATTTGCAGCAAAACAGAAGCACGATCGCAAATAAAATCCCGCCGCTTCGATCGCACCCTAATTCTTCAGAAAAACGCAAGCTTTGCCTTAGCGCAGCACAAAATTTGACTGCAAAGTGAGCGTCAAATCAGTGGCAGGATTCACCACAACCACCTCAACTTCTTCGCGACCGCGCAGCAAAACGGAAGCCAGCGTGCCAACCCCCGCGCCCAACAGCACTTCGCCGAAATCAATGCTGCCAAAAATCTCGCCGATCACTGCGCCTGCCGCTGCTCCGATCGCCGCCCCTCTCAAGAAATCCGGGTTGCTTTCGCGAGTGATCGTTTCGCGCTCGGTAATCAGTCCAGAAGTGGCGTCAATGGAAATCGATCGCGTGCTGCCCGCAGGCGTCAGGGTTTCGGCAAAAAAGCGGGTTCCATCTCCATCGGGGCGCAGTTCGCCTGCGATCGTGCTGCCCGATCGAATCAGAACCGTGCCGCTGGCCGAACGCACATCTTGCGCCACAATCAGCGTCACCGGAGCCGTTTCTTCGGGCGTGACGATGATCCGCTCGGCCTCGTCATAGCGAACTGCGATCGTCGTTCCGGTTGGCAGGCCAACTTGCTCCTGCGGAAATAGCTGCGCCACCTGCATCGGCTCAGACGCCACTGCCGCAAATGGCAATGCGCTAGTTGCCACGAAACTCAAAGCCGTCAGCAAAGCCGTTTTTGTGTGCCGAGACATCGCCTGACTCCAGTGAATGAACTGGCGCTAAGACGAAAGCGTACCCCAAAAGTTCCCGTCGATCGCAATTGGGGGTGTCACCCTCGTTACAGTTCACAGTTGGATGGGTACGCTCAAGACGAACCAGCTTTGTTGTTTCGATCGCTGGTGCATCTACAGCATGAACAAACTCCAACCGATTCAAATTGACGAAAACACAGTCATTTACATTGAGACGAACGAATCGATCGACGTGCCCATTCTCACTCCTGCTAGCGGTGCCGAAACGGGCGAAGTGCAGCGCGGCGGTGCAAAAGGCGGCGTCATGACGCGATCGACTCAGCAAGCGATGCAAAGCTTTCAGGCGATCGAAAGCACGATTCGCCTCTACACGCTCTACACGCTCAACGCCTTTCGCAAAATGGCCGTTGCCGAGGTTCAAACCGTGACGCTAGAGTTTGGCGTCAACGTGGCAGGTGTGGCGGGCGTTCCCTACATCGCAACGGGAACCGCAGGCTGCAACATCAAAGTGACGGTTGAATGCGCGTTTCCCACCTCAGAAGTGGCAGATTCAAACGCGGCAAACTAGCACAGTGCGATCGCTCTTTTCCGTCTGAGTAAAGAGCGATCGTCATAAGACAAACGGTTCGATCGCTATTCAAACAGGCGGAAATACGGATAGCGGACGGGCGCACCCGGTTCTTTCTCCAAATCAAAATTGATCACTTCCCAGCAAGGTTCGAGCGTGGGATCAGGGCTGAATTCAACAGGCAATCCGTACAGACGCGGACGAGGCGAATCGGCCTGACCGCGCCAAGGCGTGCTGCGCTCTAGATAAGTGCTGATCAGTTCTTTGTAACGCTGGGCGATAATTACCTTCGTGGCGCGATAGCCTTGCGTATAGAGGCGATCGAGCGCTTCGTGGATTTCAAAGCGAATGCCATCGGGATGCGTGTGCTGGCGATACCATTCGTTGTTCCACTGTCGCCAATGCCGCCCAGATTGCAGATGAATCAGTTCTGAGGTTTTCGGGTCGGCTTCAAACGCGCCATGCCGCTGACACAGATAGGTGTCGGTCAGCGTCAAAGCGGGAATGGTCTGGCGACAGTGGGGACATTGAATCTCCGCGCCAAAAATTGGATACTGTAGGGCTGGATTGATCATGTCTTGCGCCAGCGTTGTCTCCCTAAACCAACGTGTGAATTTTATTATAGCGGTGCAGTTCAGCCCCATCCGCCTTTCCTAAGCATGACTTTATGTTGATATGACTGCTGATTTAACCGTTTCTTCTCCCTTTTGGTCGCCCCCCGATCTATCCCAAGCCGCTTTCGTCGCGGCAAATGCCACCGTGATCGGCCAAGTCGAGATTGCGACCGGAGCCAGCATTTGGTACGGGGCGATCGTGCGCGGTGACGTGGAGCGCATTGCGATCGGCGCAGGCACGAACGTCCAAGACGGCGCAATTCTACATGGCGATCCGGGCAAACCCACGATTCTCGAAGCCAACGTCACGATCGGCCATCGCGCCGTCATCCACAGTGCCCACATCGAGCAAGGCTGCTTAATCGGCATCGGCGCGATCGTTCTGGATGGGGTGCGCGTGGGGGCGGGCAGCATTGTCGGAGCCGGATCGGTCGTCACCAAAGATGTTCCGTCGCGATCGCTTGTGGTCGGTGTTCCCGCTCAAGTCCGCCGTCCAGTCAGCGACGCCGAAGCCGCTGATTTGATTGAACATGCTCAGCGCTACGAAAAACTAGCTCGCGTTCATGCCGGAACCGGAACGGATATTGGATTTAAGTAGCGTGTTGGGATTTGCGATCGCGCTCCATCTGCCGATCCCCGACGCTCAAAAAATTCCCTTTCCCATCTAGCCAATCTCGCCACTTAGCTCCACAATAGAATCAAAGATGAGAAGGTTTCACAAATCTTTAAGGGAGGAGCCGAAGATGGATTTTGATTGGCGCGTGGTCGCAGTTCTCGCCCCGGTCATTGTTGCTGCAAGCTGGGCAGCATTCAACATTGGCGCAGCCGCACTCAAGCAGGTGCAGAACTTCTTGAACAAGCAAGCCTAAGCGCAAATTGATTTTGAGCCGATCGCAACATGAAGCGATCGGTTTTTTTGTGCCTGGATTTCAAACTTTTCTCGACTCGGTCAATCCGCTTGAGAACTCTTCTGAGCCGTTACAATCGAAAAAGTTTTGGGCAGAAAAAACTGGGGGGAGCGATCGCCGTGCTGACTTTGGGGGTAAACATCGACCATATTGCGACGATTCGGCAGGCGCGGCAGACGGTTGAACCCGACCCGATCGCAGCGGCAGTCTTGGCCGAGTTGGGCGGTGCAGACGGCATCACGGTTCATCTGCGCGAAGACCGTCGGCATATCCAAGACCGTGACGTGCGCCTGCTGAGGCAAACCGTCCGCACTCATCTCAACCTGGAAATGGCGGCGACCGAGGAAATGGTGGCGATCGCGCTGGACATTCGTCCGGACTATGTGACGCTGGTTCCCGAAAAGCGCGAAGAAGTCACAACTGAGGGCGGGCTTGATATCGTCGGGCAGCGCGATCGACTGGGAGCGATCGTCGCACAGTTGCAAGGCGCTCAAATCCCCGTCAGCCTGTTTATTGACGCCGATTTTGACCAGATCACCGCTTCTGCCGAAATTGGCGCAAGATTCATCGAACTGCACACCGGACACTATGCCAACGCCAGGGACGACGTGACGCGCGGCAAAGAACTGGTGATGCTGGAGCAAGGTTGCGAACGCGCGATCGCGCTGGGTGTGCGCGTCAATGCCGGACATGGACTGACCTACTGGAACGTACAGCCCGTCGCCGCGCTGCCCGGAATGGAAGAATTGAATATTGGACATTCGATCGTCAGTCGCGCTGTTTTGGTCGGTCTAGAACGAGCGGTGCGCGAGATGAAGCATTTGATGCTGACGGCCAGAAGTGAGTAGCGTTGGCAGAAAGCTTTCGCGGTGGCTTGGAACTTCGCTATTATCGATCGAGCCACTGCAACCGCCGACACCCAAACAGCCATGCAGACCTATCACTTTGTCCTTGCCAGCGCCAAATTTTTGATCGAGGACGAATCGATCGAAGAAGTCTTGAAAGAGCGTCGCCGCAACTATCAAGAACAAAATAAGGAAATTGATTTTTGGCTGGTGCGGCAGCCTGCATTTCTGGACGCACCTGAATTTGCAAAAATCAAGCCGAAAGTGCCGCAGCCTGCCGCCGCGATCGTTTCGACTAACGCACAATTTATTACCTGGCTGAAGCTGCGATTAGAATTTGTGGTCGTCGGTGAATTTTCTGCGCCGTCTGACAATATTCCGGATGCGATCGCCTCTTTGTCAAGCGTGGCGTAAACTGATCGGTTGAATTCGCTCATCCGCTTCCAAAACGCACTACCGCAAAGGAGCAGCCGATGTCCTCGATCGATCCCGTTCCGGGACGCCACGATCGTCACTTTTGTCCTTGCTGCGGCCACACCTGCGATCGGTGGCTTGACTTCAGCCCAACCTATCGCAACGTCGTTTGTCCGCACTGCAATCTTCAGCCTCGGCATCGATCGCTTCAGCTTTACCTGCAAACGCGCACCGATTTTTATACGGCCAAGCAAAAAGTGCTGCACTTCGCGCCGGAAACCGTGTTGCGTCAGGCGTTCGCCGCCCTGCCCAATCTTGACTACATTACAGCCGATCTCAACGATCCCACTGTCGATATCCAGATCGACATTACGCAAATTCCGTTTGCAGACGATTCGTTTGACGTGATTTTTTGCAGTCACGTTTTGGAGCATGTGCCCGACGATGGGCGGGCGATGCGCGAACTGTTTCGCGTCCTCAAGCCCGGAGGCTGGGCATTTCTGCAAGTGCCGATCGACATTTCCCGCGAGCAAACCTTTGAGGACGATGCGATTATCTCGCCGGAAGACCGCGATCGATTTTTCTGGCAGTTCGACCATGTGCGGCTGTATGGCTTGGACTATGGCGATCGACTGGCGGCGGCGGGCTTTCAGGTCAAAATTGAAGATTTCACCGCCGAAGTCGGAGCGGCAGCAGCCGAAAAATATGGCCTGGAGCCAACCGAGAAACTGTATTTTGGCGTCAAGCCTGCCGCAGTTGAGCCGACGCCAACGCCGCAGATCAGCGTCGTGATTCCGACTTACAATTACGGGCGCTATTTGACGGAGGCGATCGAAAGCGTCCTCGCGCAATCGGAAGTCGCGGCGGAAATTATTGTCGTCGATGATGGTTCAACCGATGAAACTCGTGCAGTTGTGCAGCCGTATCGCGATCGCATTCGCTACATTCGTCAGGAGAATCAGGGGCCATCGATCGCTCGCAACGTCGGATTGCGTCACGCTCAGGGCAAACTGATTTTGTTTCTCGATGCGGACGATCGCCTGCTGCCGAACATTCTGGCCGCACAGATCGATCGATTTGCCGCCGATCTTGATCTGAATTTGGTCGTCAACGGTTGGCGGCTGACGAACGAGCAGGGGGACGCGATCGCGGATCTGCGCCTGTGGGAGTCTCAGCTTGATCTAACGCTGGCAAGCTTTTTGAAGTGGCGGCCTGTGCTGCCGAGTGCGACGGTATTCCGGCGATCGAGTTTGGAAAACATCGGCGGCTTTGATGCCAGCTTGCGCTATGCCGAAGATGTCGAGTGCATTTTGCGATTGATGCTCAACGGCGGCAAAGCCGACTGGCTGAAAAAAATTGGCGTTTGCTATCGGCAGCATCCCCACGCTTTGACGCGCAATTTGGATGCCCAGATTCGATCGTTTGAGCAGATGTACGATCGTTTTTTCGCCCAGTCTAATCTGCCCAAGCCTGTGCAGGAATTGGAGTGCGAGTCGCGCTATTGCCTTTTGGTGTGGCTGGCGTGGCGCTTGCAGAGCGTGGATCGCCTGGATGAAATGGCCGATTATTTGCAGCGATCGCTGCTCTACACGCCGTTTTCACCTGTGGAAACGATCGCGGACTGGATGCGATTTTTCAGCGCAGCCGCCCGCACAAATGGCAACTCGTTTAGCAGCTACGCCCTGACTCAAACCCCACAGTGGCAGCAGCTTGTCCGCCGAGCGATCGCGTACCGTCCACCCCGCGTCAGCGTTGTGATTCCCAGCTACAACTGTGCCGCTTACATCGTAGAGGCGATCGAGAGCGTGTTGAACCAAACGTATGAATCGGTCGAGGCGATCGTCGTGGACGACGGCTCAACCGACAACACGCGAGAATTGCTGGAGCCGTATGCGGCTCGAATTCGGTATGTCTACCAGGAAAATCGCGGCGTGGCCTCAGCCCGCAATCGAGCGATTCATCTGGCTCGCGGCGAACTCATTGCCCTGCTGGATGCAGACGATTACTTTTTACTGGACAAGCTGGTGCATCAGGTGGCCGTGTTTGACGCGCAGCCGCAGGTCGGACTGGTGAACAGCGGCTTTCGGATCGTTGATTCGGATGGCGTGGCGCGAGCCGAGATGAAGTGGTGGTACATTACGCCCTTATCGATCGAAAACTGGTTTTTGCACAAGCCTGTTTTGCCGAGTGCGATGATGTTTCGCCGCGAGTGGCTGGTGCGCGTCGGCGGCTTTGATCCGCGCTTTCCGCCTGCTGAAGATGTCGATATTACCTTGCGCGTCGTGCTGGCGGGCTGTCAGTCGGCTTGGCTACCGGAAATCACAGTTTGCTATCGCGTCCACGACTTCAGCGCGTCCTCAAAAAGCACACCCAAAACAGCGCGATCGATGCAGGGCGTACTCGATCAGGTGTTCGATCGCCTTGACTTGCCGGAATCGGTTCGCAAACTCGAATCGCAATCGCGCTTTCAAACTTATGTTTGGCTAGCGTGGCGACTGTATCAAAGCCATCACTATCGAGAAATGCAAGAGCAGCTTGAAAAATCGCTGCGCTCCACGCCCTTTTCACCTGCCGAAACGATCGCCTACTGGAGCGATCGCTTTAAGCTGTATGCGATTGGATTTGGCTATGACTTCGAGGTTCAAACTCTGATTAGCCTGCCAGAGTGGAAAACGGCGACGCACGCAGCGATCGCTACCCAAAAGCTGGCCGTGCTAATGCCGCAAACTTGACCGTTCAGGTTGTGGCAGGTGCGATCGACGAGCAGTGATTGTCAACATCAAGCTGGCAGCAACGCGGACACTGACAGTTGCCTTCCGGCACACGAACCAGCCAGCGTCCGGACTAATCGCGGACTGCAACAAATGGATTGGCCTTGAGAGGTTTGTTCGATTGTGACATTGAAGTTAGACATTGAAGCCAGTAATACGGCGGTGCTTAATTATTTCATCAACTCTCTCTTTAGAGAGATGTCAAAAACAGATTAAGATGCTCAAGCCGCAAAAGGGACAGTTTACGGCAAGATTGTGAAAGGAAGACTTGCAAATTTTTCATGACAAACGATCGAAATTCTGCTGAGGGCACGATCGAGTGGACGAACACGCCGCTCGTTCCGATTGCACCTGAAAACTTTCGATCGGGCTTTGTGGGCATTGTCGGACGACCCAACGTCGGCAAATCCACCTTGATGAATCAGCTCGTCGGCCAGAAAATTGCCATCACTTCACCCGTTGCCCAAACGACGCGCAATCGGCTTCGCGGCATTCTTACGACGCCCACCGCGCAAATCATTTTTGTAGACACACCGGGAATTCACAAGCCCCATCATCAGCTTGGCGAGGTGCTGGTCAAAAACGCTCGCAACGCGATCGCCTCGGTCGATGTGCTGCTGTTTGTTGTCGATGGCTCGGTTGAAGCAGGCGGCGGCGATCGCTTCGTGGCCGATTTGCTTGCCTCCGCTTCCGTTCCGGTCATCTTGGGTATCAACAAAGCCGACGAGCAACCGGAACAGGCCGAAGCGATCGACCAAAGCTACCTCGATCTTGCTCAACCGCACAACTGGCAAACCCTGAAGTTTTCTGCTCTTACAGGCGATGGCCTTGATATCTTGCAGCAAATGCTCATCGAGCGGCTTGATCCTGGCCCCTACTACTACCCGCCCGATCTCGTCACCGATCAGCCTGAACGCTTCATCATTGGCGAACTCATCCGCGAGCAAATTTTACTGCTCACTCGTGAAGAAGTTCCTCACTCGGTTGCGATCGCGATCGAACAAATCATTGAAGAACCGGAAATTACTCGTATCTGGGCAACGATTCACGTCGAACGTCCTTCGCAAAAAGCGATCGTGATTGGCAAGGGTGGCAGTATGTTAAAAGCCATTGGAACGGTTGCTCGTCAGCAAATTCAAAAGCTGATCATGGGCAAAGTCTACCTGGAACTTTTTGTTAAAGTTCAACCCAAGTGGCGACAGTCGCGCACTCGACTTGCGGATTTTGGCTACCGAGTGGAAGAGTAGCGATCCCGTTCCGAAAGCTTCGCGATACCGTTCCGGGAGCGCTAAAGCGATCGGATACTTGGTGCAGAAGGCTTGAAAACCCACGTTCGCGCTCAGCCCAGCCGATGCATAGTGCGGGCTTCTGAATTAGTCTGTATCAAATTATTCATTTAAATTTGGTTTTCATAAAGTTCGCTGAAGATACATTGAAGAATCCGTAAATGCAGCCGTCATTCGCGCCGTCAACAGTGGAAATGTTCACGCTAGTTTTGCTATCGTTAGCAGCGGTTCTGTAAAAATGTTGCTTTTTTGTGCCAAGCAGGGCTAGCTGGACATAGGTGCTGATACGCCCGCCAGTTCAATGCAAGCTGAAAAGGAGAAATTATCGTGCAGTCTCAAGAAATTGTCCCTTCCTCGATCGCTTTGTCATCCTCTGCGAAAGGCATTGCTGCAACAGAACTTCGCCCCTGGGGGTCGTTCACTGTTTTGGAAGAAGGTCGGGGCTACAAAATTAAGCGCATCGAAGTCAAGCCGGGTCATCGCCTCAGCTTACAGATGCACCACCACCGCAGCGAACACTGGATCGTCGTTTCGGGTACGGCCAAAGTGATTTGTGGTGAGGAAGAAACGTTGCTGTTTAGCAACCAATCGACTTATGTGCCGCCCTGCACGGCTCACCGTTTGGAAAATCCGGGTGTGATTTCGCTGGTGCTGATTGAAGTGCAGAACGGTGAATATTTGGGTGAAGACGATATCGTCCGCTTTCAAGACGACTATGCCCGCACTCAGCCGTAGCGATCGATCGCGGTAAGATCGTCAAAGTGTCTTCTGTGCGATCGAGCATCATGATATCCCTAAGCCGAGCAGCCCTTTCGGAAGTGAAACGTCTCCAGCGTCGTTGTTCTGACGGCAATTCGTTGAATGCGATTTTGCGGTTGGGCGTTCAGTCTGGGGGCTGCTCAGATTTTTATTACACGTTGGAGTTTGTGGCTGCGCCTGCTGTGGGCGATCGACTGTGGCAGTGTGAGGATCTGCAAGTTGCAGTGGATGCACACAGTTTGCCTTATTTGAATGGGCTAACGGTTGACTATAGTGAGGATTTGATGGGCGGAGGGTTTCGGTTTGATAATCCGAATGCGGAGCAGCATTGTGGGTGTGGGAATTCGTTTAAGGCGATCGAGTTGTCGAAGCATTGATTCGGTGATTTTTGGATGGAGATGGATCGATCGTCTTACTGATTTCTTTTGGTGATCCGAACCCTTGGAGGCTAGGGGCGTTGCCCCTCCTCCAAACCTCCAACCCCAGCAGGGGGGAGTGCCTTCCCCCTGCACCCCCACGCAAGGGGCGACTCGTAAGCGTCAATGTGGCGCTACGCATTGGCTGTGTTGACCGCGACTTGGGTTTTTCGAGCCGACACCCGATCGCTTTACAGCGTTCCGAAGCCTTTTTTCTTTTTGTCTTTTTTCTTCTTTTTGTTGGGGTTGCCTGCGCCGGGATAGCCTCGGAAGCCGGGGCGTGCGCCCATTTGGGGAGCGCCATAGGGGTTCATGCCGTCCATGCCAGGCATTCCCATTCCGGGCATTCCGGGGAAGTTGCCTTGTCCCATTTGCTGCATGAGCGATCGCATTTTTTGGAAGTCGCTCACCAGTTTGCTTACGTCGTCAACGCCGTAGCCGGAACCTTTGGCAATGCGGCGGCGACGGCTGGGGGAGCCTGCGAGCAAGTCGGGGTCGCGGCGTTCTTCGAGGGTCATGGAGTTGATCATCGATTCGGCGCGTTTAAGCTGAACTTCACCTTGCTGAAGCTGTTCGCTCGATAGCTTGTTCATACCGGGGATCAGCTTCATGATGCCGCCGAGCGATCCCATGTTTTTCAGCAGGCGGGTTTGCTTGAGGAAGTCGGTGAAGTCGAATTTGGCGGAGAGAATTTTCTCCTGCATTTTTTCGGCTTCGGCTAGATCGACTTCTTCTTGCGCTTTTTCAACGAGGGTGAGGACATCGCCCATGCCCAAAATGCGCGAGGCCATGCGATCGGGGTAGAACGGCTGCAACGCCTCAACTTTTTCCCCAACGCCGACAAATTTGATCGGCTGGCCGGAAATTTTGCGGACGGACAGGGCTGCGCCGCCTCTGGTGTCGCCGTCCAGCTTGGTGAGAATAGCTCCGGTGATGCCGATTTGTTCGTGGAAGGTGCGCGTCAGGTTGGCGGCTTCTTGTCCGGTCATCGCATCGACAACGAGCAGAACTTCATGCGGCTGGACAGTTTCTTTGATGCGAGCGAGTTCGCCCATCATCGATTCGTCGATTTGCAGGCGGCCTGCCGTGTCAATGATCACGGTATCGACGCGATCGACCCGCGCCTTTTCCACGCCTGCTCTGGCAATCTCGACCGGATCGGCGTCTGACCCCATCTCAAAGACGGGAACGTCGATTTGCTTACCCAAGGTGACAAGCTGATCGATCGCTGCTGGCCGATATACGTCAGTGGCAACCAGGAGAGTCGATCGATTTTGCTTCCGCAGATGCAGCGCGAGTTTGGCCGTTGCGGTTGTTTTACCTGTTCCCTGCAAGCCTGCCATCAGCACGATCGTGGGCGGATCGGTGGCTTCCGCTAGCGGTGCGTTGGTTTCGCCCATCACTTCCAGCAGTTCGTCATACACGATCTTGATGAACTGCTGGTCAGGCCGCACACCCGCGACGACATCTGCGCCGAGCGCTTTTTCCTGAACATCCGCGACAAATTCTTTGACGACCTGGAGGTTGACATCCGCCTCCAGCAACGCCCGCCGCACTTCTCGCAGCGCGTCTTGAATGTTCGACTCGGAAATTTTGTCTTGGCCGCGAAGCTTTTTCCAAGCTCCTTCTAGGCGATCGGCAAGTGCCTCAAACATAAGCGCAGTGCAGCAAAAAGAATGGGGAAATGGGCGCAAAAATTGCCCATAAAGTCTATTGTATCTTAGAGGTTTTCGGCCTTCAGAAGCTGCACGGTCGGCAGCAAATTCGCAGCGGCCAAAGCGCTCCAGCTTCCTTCTGCCCGTCGTCCTTGCAGTACCGTTAAATGCAGCGCGTAGGCAGTCGGGATTCCCTCCGCAGTCAGCAAAATTCGATCGCTCTCCACCTCGCAACTCAAGCCTTCTTCCGGCATCAGTTCCGTTTGAATCGCCGCGATCGCTTCGCTAATTTGCTCCAGTAGCCGACAAAAATCATCAAACTCAAGCTGCGTCAGTTCGATCGCCCAGTCATCCGCTCCAACCAGCCCGCAATACGGATGAGCATTTGGATTCCAGCCGATTCGCCAGCCCGAACCGCTGTGCAACTGCTGTGTCATCGTGGCAACTGCTGCGCGGCGTTTGGTTCTGCCGGAACCTGTCTTGGAGGAACGTTCGGCGCATCCGCAGACGCAGAAAATAAGCCGACTAGCACATCGATCAAGGCGTCACGCTGAGCGCGGTTAAGCTGCTCGATCGCGGCTCGATCGCCCTCGATCGGATTGGCCCGAAAGGTGTCTGCACCGGGATACAGTCCAGGCCGCATCCACTCGTTCGCACCCAGATAGTCGGCCATCGTCAGCTTCCAGTCCAATCGCGATGTTGGAATCCGGTTGGCAACCAGCAGGTGATACTGCACCATTCGGCTGACCAGCGTATTGTGTTGAGCCACTTCACCTGTTTCGCGGCTGACATATTGATTTTCCAGCGGCAGGTCGGGCAATTGCACATAAACCTGCTGCACATCGATCGATCGACTGCCAAACTGCGCCACAGCCGGAGCGATCGCACCCAGCAAAAGCACGATCGCAGCCGCGAGACAAGCCATTCGCAGAAAGTTGAGAATCGATCGCATCGCAGTCTATTCGCCAATAATTTCTGGCTGCGTCAGTTCGTCGGACATTTCAATAATCGCCCGCATCACAGGTTTCATCTTGCTTTCATCCACGCTGTCGAAATCTTCGTAGCGGCGGCGCTGCGCTCGATTTGCCACTTGAACAGTGATGCGATAGCGGTTAGAAGCCGCATTGATCAAGTCTTCAGCCCGACGGTGCAGTTGAGTCGAATCGAGGTTAGAACGCTTTTGCATGAACTTGAGCGATGAAAAGGCCTTCTCAGTCTACCAACTCGGCGGAAGGACAAGCCGAAACTCGATCGCCATTTTCCGTTCGCTAGCATGAATTCAATGCAGTAAACAAACGCAGTAAACAGGAGTAAACCCGTGAATTCGATCGAGCAGCTAATCAATCAAGGCTGTCAGCTTTGTCAAAACGAGCAGTATGGTGAAGCGATCGCGACTTTCGATTGCGCCATTGCCCTCTCGCCGCGCAGCAGCCAAGCCTGGAACTATCGCGGCAATGCGCTTTCAGCCATGCAGCGATCGGCAGAAGCACTCGCAGCTTACGATCGCGCCATTGCCCTCGACGGCAGCTATCACCAAGCCTGGTTCAATCGCGGTTTGCTGCTGGCCGAAATGTTTGCGTATGGCTTAGCGCTGGCGGCATATGAGCGGGCGATCGCGCTGCATCCCGACCCGCGCTATTTGCACGCTCGCGACGCCATCTGGCTCAAAAATCAATTGGTCGCAGCCGTCTAGCAGCGGAAGCAGTTGCCGTAGCGGAACTCCAAGAACGAGTAGCGATTACAACAGGCAATCTTGACGGTTAGAATAAACTTTTTCTAAATCGGCCTGCTTCGCAGCGATCGCCTGCTCAATGAACGAACCAGACACCAGAGAATGGCTGCTCACCAACGGTTTAGGCAGCTTTGCCAGTGGCACCCTCAGCGACGCCCACACCCGCACTTATCACGGCTGGCTGTTTGCGGCGATCGATCCGCCTAGCGATCGACGGCTATTACTGTCGCGCATTGATGCCACGTTGGAAACAAGCGGTCAGCAGTTTGAACTTGGCACCAATTTTTGGCAGGGCGGCACGATCGCCCCGACAGGCTACGAACTGCTGCGATCGTTCTCCGATCAGCCAGCACCCACTTGGGAATGGTCAACCGAGCAATGGCAGTGTACTCGCGAACTGCTGCTGCCCTATGGACTCGCAGCAGAAGGCTGGTGCAATCGCGTTTTGATTCGCTACACCTACCAGGGCACGAACTCGGCCACGCTCAACCTGAGGCCGCTAATTGCCGATCGCAACTTTCACCACCAGCAGCAGTCCGACCCGGATTTGCACTTCTCGCAACTGATCGATCCCCAGCGAATTCTCTTGCAGGCACAGCGATCAAACTGGGTTGGCACATCCTGGCAGCTTAGCTGGACGCAAGGCGCTTACCACGCCGACGGACTGTGGTATCGCAACTACTGCTATCCCGAAGAAACCCAGCGCGGCCTGGGCGATCGCGAAGATCTCTACAGTCCAGGCTATCTAGTTGTCATTCTGCATCCGGGCGACACCCTGACGCTGGAAGCGCGAGTGCGCTATCCCGATTTGGTTCAACCGCCCGACCCCCTCACCGATGCAACGTTCGATCGCGCCCTGCAACTCGAACAGCAACGCCTCGATCAGCAGTTTGCCGTTCATGCGCCGATCGTTGAATCAAAAGAAAAGCTGCATCTGTGGCAGCAGTTGCTCAAGGCAGGCGATCGCTTCATCGTGCATCGCGCTTCGATTTCTGGCCCCACCGTGATCGCAGGCTATCCTTGGTTCAACGATTGGGGACGCGACACGCTGATCGCCCTTCCCGGTTTAACCTTGACAACCGGACGGTTTGAGATTGCGCGAGGCTTACTTGCCACCTTTGCCCAATACTGTCAATATGGCTTGATCCCCAACGCTTTCCCCGATGCCGGAGCAAAACCCTACTACAACAGCATCGACGCCGCCTTGTGGTGGATTGAAACCTTGGGACTCTATGTCGAAGCCAGTCAAGACTGGGAATTTTTGACTGAGCAGTATCCGATCGCTCGCCGCATCTACAAAGGCTTTTTCGCCGGAACGCTGCACGATATCCGCGTTGATGCCTTCGATGGTCTCGTCACCTGGTCGGCTCCCGGCGTCGCGCTCACCTGGATGGATGCGGTTCTGGACGGTCAACCCGTGACGCCTCGATACGGCAAAGCGATCGAGATCAACGCCCTTTGGTATTCCGCTTTGTGCTGGTTGACCCAGTGGGCAGAACGATCGCCCGACCCTTCGATCGCCAATCACGCCGCTCGCTATCGTCAGCAGGCCGAACAGGTAAAAGCCTCGCTGCAAAAATTCTGGAATCCAGAGCGCCACTACTTCTACGACGCGATCGCTCCGACGGATCATCCTGACCCTTCCATTCGCCCCAACGCCGTCATTGCCCTTTCCCTGCACTACTGCGGCTTTTCTGAATATCAGGCCAAGCGCGTTTTGCAAGTGGCTCGCGATCGCCTGCTGACGCCGTATGGACTGCGATCGCTCGATCCCGCCGATCCTCAATATGTCGGCTCCTATGCGGGAGATGTGCAGCACCGCGATCGCGCCTATCACCAGGGAACCGTTTGGAGCTGGCTGATCGGCTCGTTCATCCGCGCATGGCAGCGCTTTTACCCTGACGATCCGCTGCCGTTCGATGCCAGCTTGCTGATTGAGCATTTTCAAAATCAAGCTTGCTTGCATTCGGTTTCCGAAATTTTCGACGGCGATGCTCCGCACACGCCACAAGGAGCGATCGCGCAAGCCTGGTCGGTTGCAGAACTGATTCGCCACTGGCAGGATTTAAGTCAGTAAGGCAGAGGGCAAAAGGCTCGAACCTCTTGTCCTCTGCCCTCTGCCTTTCACGAATACCGATATGCCCTTGCCCGCGTGCCAACCACGCTGGGCGCGTCGATCGTCAAATTCAGATTATCGCCGTACAGAGTTTGCCAGGGGCGATCGAGACCAAATCCATAGAACGGACTGCCGATCGGCACTTCCACCGTTCCACCCGTCGGACTCAGATTCAGATTGCCTCTGGCCGAGAACCACAGCAGACGATCGTCGGTGGCGCTAAAGGTTCCCATTGCGATCGGAATCGGCAGAGCCGGAAGCGAAATGTTGGGAATGGCAAGCTGCCAGTTGGTATTGAGGCGGCACAAGATGCGATCGTCTTGCCGAACCGTGACGCAGTGCGGCTTTCCAGGCTGCCAGTCAAACTGCGCGTTTTCCTTGGGCAAACTCCAGATGTCGCGCCCGCCTGCGATCGAATCGGCATCATCCACATAAATATGCGAAATCCACGCGCCCAACCGCGCACCCTGCCGCACAACTGCACTGACGACAATCAGTTCGCTATATTGCAGCGTCGAACCTGTGCCGTAAGAGGAAACGTAAATGCCGCCGATCGTCTTACCCGGAAATATCGAAACGATCTCCAGTTCACCGGGAATCGAGGGACGGACGCGATCGACATCCACAGGCTGAATTGTCTGAAGCGCAAAGCCGCGCAGCGTCCAAGGAGCAGAAGGATAAGCCATATCAGTACCGCAAAGAGAACCGCACGTCGATTATTTCTACGGTACACATCGGGTGCGATCGACTTTATCCAGCAGAAGTAGGAGATTTGCGCTCGCATCACACTCCCTTATTTGCCTTAAGTCTGAATCAGCGCATAAAACCTAGCGATTTTAAAAGTGATGTCAAAAACAGCATTAACCTCCGTGACGTTCGCTTCATCAATGTACGCTTGCCAGTTTGACTCACTTCATTATCTGGATTGATTTCTAAAGCTCTATCGTAACTAGCAATTGCCTCATCGTAGCGTCTAAGTTTTCTTAGCACATAGCCTCGCTCATTCCAAGCAAAGGCATAATCGGGTTTAATTTCTATAGCTTTATCGTAACTGAAAAGTGCTTTTCTGTAGTGTCCCAGCTTCCTTAGTGAGATACCTTGCCAACACCAATTACTGGGATCATTAGGCTCAATTTCTATAGCTTTATTATAGCTATCTAATGCTTTCTTATATTGTCCTAATTTCTCCAAAGCATGGCCTCGGCAACTCCACCCATAGTCGTAGTCAGGTTTAATTTTTAGTGCTTTATTGTAACTAGAAAGTGCTTCATAGTATTGCCCTAGTTTCTCAAGTGCATGACCTCGCTCAATCCAGATCCAATGATGATCAGAATCAAGTTTTATAGCTTTGTCATAATTAGTAATTGCTTTCTCATAGTATCCCAACTTCTTTAATGCGTCTCCTTGAAGGCACCAGGGATAGAAATAATTGGGTTTGATTTTTATTACTTCATCAAGATTAACAATTGCCTCTTCATAACGCTCTAGCTCCATTAACGCTACAGCTTTACCGAGCCAAGTAAGGAGAAAGTCAGGTTCAATTTCTATAGCTTTATCATAGCAACCAATTGCCACAACAAAATCACGATCAATATAGAAAAACATACCTTGTTTATACAAGAGTCTAGCTTTTAATTGAGATGGTTGAGCTTCTTCAATCCAGGATTGAACTTCCAAGATCTTTTGATTTCGCTCCTCAGAAGTAAGAATTAAATATTTGTGATAAGCTGCCTCTCTAAAAACCCTGATTACTTCTCTCTTAATAACTTCTGGATCGGTGTCAAACTCCCACACACCCGATCGCCAATCAAAAAAATCAGGCGCACGACGAATTAAATACTTCAAAACGAACAGCGGCACGAGAAAAACAAAGCAGATTTTGAAATTATCTCGAAAGCTTTCTCGGCGCATATTTAAGTGACTCAGTAGCCGAGGAACGCCGGATAAGCTGTAGGAATAGCGATCGCTTGAATCATCCCACATCCGATTTTTCTCATAGTCGTAGATCGGATTTTCTAAACCTTGAATAAAGAGAATTTCGATTTCATCTTTATTTGGGAGATTATTGACAATATCGTAGAGATTCCAGTCAGATGCACCGAGGGTTAGGGTTTCGGTTTTTTTCTGGGGTAAGTCTTTGTGGATGCGATCGATCAGGCTTGTTCCCTCTGCGGGCGAACAGCGCACAAACATCAGTCCAAATCCTTCTGTCCAGCGCAAAGTGCGGAGGAGTGACTGATATTCTTCCTCTGGATCGAAGTCGATTTCGGCGTTCCAATCGATCGATTCTGAATTCATAAAGCTTCCTGAAATTCCTTCAAACCTTGAATTAAAGGATGCACATCGTACCAAGGCTCAAATGCTCCATCTGCATTAATCTGTCGATATTCCAAGATGCAGCGACGAAACAGCAAACTTCGATGCGTTTCATCATTGCGAATTTTCTTGGTTCGCCAAACTTCAGCCAAAATCGGCCACTGTGGATCATCCACCGTTCGATGATAGATTTCTCGCTCTGCACTAATTGCCCGCTGTGCCGCCCTCGCTGTAATTGGAAGGCGATCGATCTGCTTCACTGCCGCCTTCATCAGCAGAAGTAGATCGCGGACATGCCCCCCACTCATCAAGCATAGCCGCTCCAACGTTTGTTTCTGGTCAAATACATTGGGTAAATCGGGTTCTAGGGCATAGCGTGGAACAGCCATATCAACCCGTTTACAAACCAATTCCTTCAGTTTTTGAATGCCAGGTTCATAGGGTTGATTATCAGGAGTTTGCACCATCACCATCGGCAAAACTTGCGTTCCAGTGCCGTAGATGGCTTCAATATCGCTGGCTCGATTGGAATGCACCATCGAGATCGGAACAGTATAAACAACATGGCAATTTAGGCTTTTAAGCTGTTCGCTGCGATCGATAAAAATCTGGTCATAATTGCTACGTCCGCTTTCCGAATCGACGATCGGCGTAATGCGATCGAGGCTATCTGCAATCACGACAAGCTGCCCAGTTGATTCATTTTGACGCGCCATCGCCTCTTTAATAAACTCGTTCAACGCTTCAATTAAAGAAACCGTATGCGGCTCAATTTCGCGCCGGATTTCATGTCGAGTATTCGGACTCGCCTTCAGCGTTGCCGTCAGCTTGGCAAACTGACTAATTTGCGATTCGATCGCCACACCTTCAAACTTCATTTCGCTGCCCATTAAAGCGACGAGCGATCGCGTCCGGTCTTGCAGCCACTTCGCGACGGGATTTTTATCAGATCCCTTCAAATCCTGCATTAAATGACGAGTGCAGGCCAGCAAAATATCGGTGTACTGCGTATCTTCCGCGTCGATATCCTCTTCATCTGCGGCAAAATAAACGACGCGAAACTGATGATCTTCCAAATCTTTCTTCAGCCTGAGCAGTTCGGTGGACTTGCCTGCGCCCCGATGTCCGGCATAAAGCTGACAGGTCATTCGATCGGCAAACCGGATTTCCTTGCCCAGTTCCTCTAAAATATTGCCGTCGCCCCGCACCTCCCGACAGTCCACATACACGGGATCGCCTGCGGGAAGCGGCCTAAACGGATCAAAGGCGTTGAAGATCCGCTTCAAGACCTAAAAATCATCCGCCATCCATCCTCCTTTTGTCTCGCCAGATCTTCCCACCTAACAGATACTCTAGATTGTAGGCAATCGCACTAGAACTTATGTCCTACGAACCGCTCCACCACAAATATCGCCCGCAGACCTTCGCTCAGCTCGTCGGACAAGGCGCGATCGCCACGACGCTCAGTACCGCCTTGCGATCGCAGCGCATCGCTCCCGCCTATCTGTTCACGGGCGCAAGAGGAACGGGCAAAACCTCAAGCGCCCGTATTTTCGCCAAGTCGCTCAACTGCCTGAATAGCGATGTGCCGACGGATAATCCTTGCGGAGTTTGTGAGGTATGTCGATCGATCGCCAACGGTTCTGCCCTCGATGTAATCGAAATTGATGCTGCTAGCAATACAGGCGTTGATAATATTCGAGAATTAATCGAACGCGCCCAATTTGCTCCGGTTCAATGCCGCTTCAAAGTATATGTGGTCGATGAATGTCATATGTTAAGTACGCAGGCATTTAATGCCCTTCTTAAGACTTTAGAAGAACCGCCCGATCGCGTCGTTTTCGTATTAGCAACCACCGACCCGCAGCGCGTTCTTCCTACTATCATTTCACGCTGTCAAAGATTTGATTTTCGACGAATTCCGCTGGCTGAAATGGTGGCGCACTTGCAGGCGATCGCCCAAAAAGAATTCATTAACATTCAACCCGACGCCCTTCAACTCGTCGCGCAACTGTCGCAAGGTGGCTTACGTGATGCCGAAAGCTTGCTCGATCAGTTGAGCTTAATGGATGACGAAGTGACGATCGATCGCGTTTGGGATCTTGTTGGAGCCGTACCGGAACGAGAGTTACTCAATTTAGTAAAAGCGATCGCTGCGAGTGATGGCGTAACCGCGATCGAATCAGCACGAAGATTGATGGATCGCGGGCGGGAACCGCTGATCGTGCTGCAAAATTTGGCGAGTTTCTTTCGCGATTTGCTAATCGCAAAGACGGCGGGCGATCGCTCGGATTTGGTCAGCCTGACTGCTCCAACTTGGAGTGAACTGCGGCAGTTTAGCAATCAGGTTGACTTGAGTTGGATTCTGACTAGTCAGCAGCAATTGCGCGAAAGCGAACAGCAAATTAAAAGTTCTACTCAGCCGCGCTTGTGGTTAGAAGTTGCACTGATGACTTTGCTACCTGCTGGCGACGATCGCCCTATTTCGGCACCTGCTTTCAATCGTGAAGTTGTGCCGCCGCCAGTCGTTCGTGAATCGATCGCGAACAATTTCTCACCTCCAGAATCAACTCCAGAACCAATCGCTTCTCCGCCGACTCCGGTTGAAGAATTACCTGCTGATCCGCAACTTCCCGCCGATGCTCAACCCCCAACTTCTGATCTCGATCGCCTCTGGAAGCAGGTGCTTGAACTCGTGCAGCCATTTTCAACTCAAGCCATGCTGCGCCAGCAGTGTCATTTGATTGATTTCACAGGCAAAGAAGCTCGAATCGGCACAAAAACTGAAAAGCTTTTTAATATGGCAAAAGCTAAATTGCCGAATATTGAAGCAGCTTTTACACAGCGATGCGGGCAACCCGTTAGCGTTACGCTTGAGGTGGTTCTTCCAGGCGCGATGACAACTTTATCTGCGATCGAGTCGCCTCAGTCGGCTGCGATCGAATCTGTGCCGTCTCCGCCGATCGATCGAGCCGAAGCCGCACCTCCTCCGCCCGTTTGGGAAGAAGATGATGTGACCAAAGCGGCCAAGAACTTAGCGCAAATGTTCAATGGACAAATTGTCGATCTTGATCAGGCAGATGGCGCGATCGAGGAAGTAGCCATTCCGCCAGAGCCAGAACTACCAGAAGTCACTGTTGAAGAAGATGCAGACGATGAAGAGGACATTCCTTTTCTGCGACCTGCTGCTAAATCGATGTTTGCAGACGATTTAATTGATCCTGAAATTCACCGTCCAAAGGTGGGCTTTGAGTACCGCAAATTCTAGTCGATCGCTTTTAGGGCATTCAATCTAATGCCCTAAAAGCAATTTTTAGAATTCGATCGCCACTGCGAAAATGAATCCTGAAGCAGTAGAAAAATTCATATGCTTGCAGTTAGATAAACCGCATATAAAGGCATGAATTCATGTGCCAGAAATATGCACGACTAATTCGCGCAGGTGCGAATGCTGGCGATGTTCCCAGACATAAATGCCCTGCCAAGTACCCAGCACAAGACGACCGTTGGCGATCGGAATTTGTTCGGAAGTGTGCGTTAAAACGGTGCGAATGTGAGCGGGCATATCGTCTGCGCCCTCGGTGCTGTGGATGTAGCGATCGCCTTCTGGCACAAGCTTTGCCAAGAAATTTGCCAGATCTTTGAGCACATCTGGATCGGCATTTTCTTGAATAATCAAGCTGGCTGACGTGTGGCGCAAAAACAAGCTGCACAGGCCAGTTTCAATTCCCGCTTGGGCAACTACATCCGCCACCTTTGACGTAATTTTGTGCAGCGTTTTACCGCTGGTTTGGATCTTCAAGATTTGCTGGTAGTGAGACATACAGACTGAGAAAAATGATTTGTTCTCAGACTAGCAAGCTGCTTTCACTTCCGCATCCTGCTAGCGATCGCAAATTCGGCCAAGCCCCGATCGCAATGATTAAGAATGATTGAGACTGGGAACAAAAAGTGCTATACAGACGACACCTCGAACATTACCGAGTTAGGTTTGAGTTCATGTTTGCCCAGTCTCGCAGATTCACGCCTCTGCAAACTTCTTCGCTCAGCAGCAATCGATCGCGCTTTTGGTGGTTTCACGATCGCAACGATTCGATCGACGATTCGATCAACATCGGCAAACTCAACAAAAGCTTCAAGTATGACGATGACGGGCAGGTGCGCGACGATGAATCAGTCTTCTACCGCTTCAAGATCAAAAATAGCGGCAGCGTCAAATTCAACTTCAAAAACGAAGGCGAAGAGTCGATTACTTTTTCGATCGTCAACTCACAAAATCGCTTGATTGTGGCCGATGGACGGCGGCTGTTTCGAGAAGTAGATGAAGATGAAAAGGGCAAACTCAAAGCTGATCTTGACAGAGGCACGTACTATTTAAGAATCACAACAGATGGCGATCGCGAAGACTATTCCATCAAGCTGAAGTTTCGATCGAATCGTGACGACGATTAGCGCGAATCTTCAAGCCATCTCCAGCCCAATCTCAAAGCGACCGACATAGCCGTTTTCGCCCTCGGTTAATGTTAGCAAAAGTCGATCGCCGCCATTGCGGAAAATGCCGTCCTGGGCGTTGGTTTGGTTGCGCTGTCCTTTGGTAGAGTAAGGCGCTTGAGTGTAGACGCGATCGCTCACGGCATCATCAAAGTAAAGTTGCGAGGTGAATTCGTAGCCTGCTGCCGTGCGAATTTTGAAGTGAATATGTGTAGTTCGGCCAGGATACCAGCCCGGATAGATCGTCAAGAATTCCGCGCCGCCGTTGGCATTTGTCACCTGATAGCCGCGCAAAAATTGCTGTCCGCGTGTGTCAGCCGCTCGATCCTGCACGTCTGAATACACACCTTGCGCGTCACAGTGCCACACATCAACAGTGGCGTCGCTCAGCGGCGTACAGGCTGAAGCGCCAACTTGCGAAACCTGAAAAACCAACCGTAAAGGAACGCCTTCCTTCACCGTTCCATCAGCAGGATTCGATCGAATATCCGATCGATTCAGCCGCTCATCGACAAAATACGGCCCCTCGGTTTGCTGCGGTCGGACAATGCATCCGGGCTGGTTGACGGTTTGACTAGTCGTCTGCGTGGTCGTTTGGGCGATCGCGTCTCCATCTGCTTTTCTGCCGATGCACCCGACGAGCGAGGCGGCGGCGATCGCTCGAATCATGCCGAGCAGGTGACGACGGCTTAATCTAAATCGCTGCATCTTTTCTCCTTGTGCTGCTTCAATTCTAGGAACGGCATTGCTGAAGCGTGGGATCGCTCCGCAATGCCATTCGTTCTACTGCGGTTGATTCGTGTCCGTCGGCGCTTCAATTCCCAAAGCGCGAATCACCTGCTCTTGCGTCACACCCAGCCGTGTTGCTGCGCCTGCAATGTCAAGCTGAGGGCGGGGCGGACGTTCGCCTGTGGGCGGGCGATCGGGAAGTCCCAATGCGGTTCGCAGCCGTTCTTCGGTGACGTTAAGCTGTGTGGCTGCGGCGGCCAAATCTGGACGAGTGCGAGGCCGGACGGGAAGATTGGTTTGCGGGTCGATCGTAATTCCCAGCGCGGTTCGCAACTGCTCCTCGGTCACGCCCAAGCTACTCGCGGCGGCTGATAAATCCGGACGCGGACGCTCTGGCCGCTGAGCAGGTAAGCCCAAGGCGGTTCGCAGGTTCGCTTCAGTTGTGCCCAGTTGCGAAGCGGCAGCAGCGAAATCAATGCGGCGGTGCAGTCTGTCTCCTTCGGGCGGTGCGGCTGGCGTTGCCTGTGCGATCGACACAGGTGCATCCGCCGTCGCCTTGTTCATTCCAACGCCGATCGCGCCCAGCCCAATGAGGGAAACGGTTGCGATCGCCAGCAGTTGATATTTCATCTCAATTCCTTGAAGCTCTACGTTTTTCATTAAGCGATGTGAAAATAACAATTTGGCTTGTCAGTCGATTACAGTTTTGTAATTTGACGGAGAATCGATCGAACTAGAATAAATTGATGCACGTTCTATTTGTGGAAGACGAATCGAAAATTGCCAGTTTCGTTCAGGCCGGACTGAAGGAACAAGGCTTTGTCGTGGATTATTGTGACAACGGCGATGAAGGCTATTTTCGTGCAGTTAATCATGAATATGACGTGATTATTCTGGACATTATGGTTCCGGGCAAAGATGGACTCTCAATCTTGAAAAGCTTGCGGAAATCCAGTCAGAATACGCCTGTCATTTTGCTGACGGCTCGCAATGAATTAGACGATCGCCTTGAAGGATTAAACTTCGGTGCAGATGACTACATTGCCAAGCCATTTTTTGTCGAAGAACTCGTCGCCCGCATTCATGCTGTTGTGCGGCGCAGCTTGGGCGATCGCCAAAATTTTCTATCGGTTGGAATGCTCAAGCTCGATCGAATCACGCGCACCGTTACCTGCGATCAGCAAATGGTTGAATTAACAAGTCGTGAATTTAATTTGCTGGAATATTTGATGCGATCGCCCGGACGAGTCTTTACACGAACGCAAATTCTAGAACATGTTTGGGGCTACGATTTTAATCCAAATACGAACGTTGTTGATGTCTGCATTCAGCGAATTCGGAAGAAAATTGATGCGGCAGATTCGCCAAGCTGGATTGAAAGTGTGCGCGGCGTCGGGTATCGGTTTCGCCAGCCGAACGTAGCCTTGTGATCCGATCGTTTCGATTGCGAATTGCGCTTTTATCAGCGGCACTGGCGGGCAGTGCGATCGCGGGATTTAGCTTGATTGCGTGGCGATTGATTTACGCCGCAGAAGTCAATCGGCTTGATGCCAAACTGGAAAATTTGGTGCGGCGATCGGCTCGTCCGCGTCCGCCGAATGCGTGGCCGCAGTTTGCCGATTCGCTGCCGCGTGAGCTGGAAACCAATTCAGAGACGGCAATCGCGCTGCTCGTCGTGGATGAAAATAACCAAATTCTCTATCAGTCAAACTCACTAGATTTGCAGCCGTTTTTGCCTGCGCCACCTGCGTTTTTGCCGCGCCGATCGTTCGATCGCGCAGCGCTCCCCGAAGGGTATCGCGCAGCGCTCCCCGAAGGGTATCGCCCTCCACCCGATCTCAATCCGCAAATCACAACGATCGCCACTTCATCCGGCAGTTGGCGCGTCAGTGCGACTCGCTTTCCACAAACGCGAGTGGCGATCGCCGTTAGCCTCAGCGTCATCGATCAGGACATGGCCGCGATTCGCAATATTTTTCTGATTGCGATTCCGGGAACGCTGCTGCTGGTTGTTGTCGGCGCGTGGATTGTGTCAGGAAGTGCGCTGCGTCCGATTCGCAGATTAACGACAGAAATTCAGCAGGTGACGGCGATCGGATTGGATCAGCAAGTGTCGATCGAATCGACTGACATCGAGTTTGTTGAACTGATTCAAGTGTTCAACCAAATGCTGAAGCGATTAGAGCGCAGCTTCAAGCAAGCTTCTCGCTTTAGCGGTGATGCAGCCCATGAATTAAAGACACCGCTGGCAATTTTGCAGGGTGAATTAGAGCAGGCATTGCAGCAGGCCGAACCTGGATCTGCTTTGCAGCAAAACTTAAGCAATCTGCTAGATGAAGTGCGACGTTTGAGTGGAATTGTGCGAAAGTTGCTGTTACTTTCGCTAGCAGATGCGGGACAGATGAATCTGTATAAAGTTGAGATTGATCTATCGGGAATGCTGGCCGTCACGATCGAAGATATCGAACTCATCGCTCCAGATTTGCGAGTCGAAACTGACATTGCAGCAGGTTTGAAAGTGTGGGGCGATCGCGATCTAATCGCCCAAATTCTGCAAAACTTGATTGTGAATGCGGTGAAATATAATTTGCCGAATGGCTGGATCAAACTGCAAGCCGAACGGCAATCGGAGACGGTGAAGATGACGATCGCCAACGCATCAGCCGAAGTTTTGGCGATCGATCGCGCCCGCATTTTCGATCGATTTTATCGGGGCGATCCGGCTCGGACTCGCAAAGTCGAAGGCGTGGGTTTGGGGCTAAGTTTGGCGCGAGAAATTGCGCGGGCGCATCAGGGCAATTTAACGCTAGATGACACTTCGGCGGGTGAAACGGCGTTCACGCTGACGCTGCCGATCGCTCACAATATTGCTCAGAATAAAGATTTTTAGTGAATTATCTGCAAGCCGTCAGCCACCTCAGTATCATTAAAGCCAGCATTTGGGGTAGCTACAGCATGATCAATCGTGAGAATCCTGTCGAATCCAGTTCGCCCGCACCGTCCGGTCGCAATCGTCGCGCATTGCTGATTGGCATTGAGGCAGATATCGAACGACGATTGCGCGGCGTGTCAGAGCGATCGATCGCGGCTTGGCGAGATGTGCAAGCCCTGCAAACCCTGCTGAAATCCAGCTTTTCAACGATCGCGCCTTTGATCAATCTCGATCGCCAGCGGTTAGAAGAAGAAATCTACGCCGCCGCGAGCAACTGTCAGCCCAACGATCTGCTGCTGATTTACTACTCCGGGCAAGGCATGGTTGACGAAGACGGACATCTGTTTCTCGCCGCCACGAACACGCGCAACAATACGCTGGGTGAACTGAACAAGGCAACGGCGATCGCGTTCTCCTCCCTGCAATCGCTGCTCAGCGATTGTCCGGCTCAGCAAGTGATCATTCTCGATTGCAGCTTTTTGGGCAGCAGTTCCCACCGCATCGATATCGCGGCGCAGCTTGGCGCACCCAACCGAATCGTCTTGAGCGCGACCAGCACGACGGGCTACACGACAGCGCACAAGCAAGGCGAACTGTCGGTTTATACGGAATTTTTGCGGGAGGCGATCGAAACCGGATGCGGTTTGCCTCCGGGTACAGCCGTCACCACGCATCAGATTCATCAGTACATTCAGTCGCGAATGCAGCCTGCGTTTCCGGCTGTTGAGCCGCAAATCATCCCGCCGCATCCAGAAGTGGCCGTAGCGATCGCCACTGCCCCGCCGCGCAATGACGCGCTGATGTATCGATCGGAAGTGGAGGAGCGAGCCAAAAGCGGCACGATTTCGGACTTCGATCGCCTGCTGCTCAACTGGCATCGCAATCAGCTTGGCCTGTCACCCGACACGGCGAATCAAATTGAAGCGAGCGTCCTCAAGCCGCATCAAACGCATCTGCAAAATCGCCAGCGCTATCAAGACACGCTCAAGGCGATCGCCCAGTTTCAATATCCGTTCAAACCTGCAACCGAAATGGCGCTGGATCAGCTTCGGCAGCAGCTTGGGCTAAGCCCAGATCAAGCAGCGGCGATCGCCAAAGAAACCTTGGCCGCACCAGAACAGCGCTATCGCCAAAATTTGCAGCAGTATGAACAGTATGTCGCTCAGCAAGTTGCGTCGGGGGCGTGGCTCGATCGCGCTCAGCGCAACGAATTTCGCTATCTGGAGGAGCAGCTTCACCTGTTGCCGCGCCACGTAAACGTGATTTGGCAGCGTCACGCGCCTGCGCCCAGTGCAGTACCGCCTGAAAGCGACGATCCGCAACTGCCGCCGTATGCCGCTCGATTGCAGCAGTATCAGCAGTTTTTCTTGGATCACGCTGCACCAAATCGCCCGTTACCGCCGCAGACCTTGCAGGAACTCGATTCGCTTCAGCAATCGCTGCACCTGCGATCGATCGATGTGGCCTTAGCAGAAGAAACTGCCGTCCGGCAACAGCGCGATCGCGATGAAGCGCAACTCCAGCGCTATCAGCAAGAGTTGCTGATGGCCGATGATTCGCCATCAAGTCAAGCGCATCTCAAGCAGATGCAGCGCGGAGTCAACGAGAAGGATGCGGCGATCGCGGAACTGATCGCGGCTCTGCTCAATCCGCAAAAAACGCCAACCGTCACGGAAACAATCGCTCCGCCCATTGATCAGCCGACGCAAGTTGCAGATTCAACGGCGATCGAATCTGAGACTCCTCTGGAAGCTCCGATCGTCACTGTTCCACCTGAAACGCTGATCGATGAATCGTCTCAGCCTGATCACCCGCTTCCGGTTGATGACGATCGCACCGAGCCGCCTCGCCATCTGCGCGAAATTCCACCCGGACAAACGCTGCCGCCCAGCCGCCGCAGAGCTTCGATCGCAGACCGTCTCAGCGATCGATCGCTGCCGTTGCGATTGCTCAAGGCAATTTTGTTTGCGATCGTCGCGGTCGTCGTCGGACGCTTTGTGATCGCGCAAATTCTGCGAATTTTGCCTTATCCGATCGACAACATCATCGGAATTACGCTGTTTGGGCTGATCATCATCTTTGCTTGGAAGCAAATTGATCAGTTGCGCTAGCAGTTTGCAAACTTCCTGTGATGGTTGCTAGCGGCTCGACACACCTGAAATCATCGTCCAAACTTGCTCCCACCAAAAATCAAGCTGGCTTGGCATCTGAGGAAGTCGCTGCCGGATGTTCTGAATATTCCATCCGGTCAGCCGTGCCAGGGTTTGTGCCTGCTGCTCATGGCGTTGGCGCAGTGTACGCTGATACTGCCGTCCGGCAGGACAAAGGGCTGCATCGGTAAACGGATGTCGCAGAATATAGCGCCCCTGAAAAAACTCCTGGTTGCGCGTTTGCTGAAACATCAAGTCTTCTGGAAAGCGATCGCGCGTATAGCGAACATGCAGCCGCGTCAAAAACACGCTCGGCGCATTCATCCAGGCATCACCTTGAGGTAGCCAAAAGACGCCCGCCTGCCGCAGTTCATCGGGCGTCAGCGGATCGGCAGAACAAGGATCGCAGCCCGCCATATCCCAAGCGTATTCGAGAAACGCGACGTTGCGACCTTCGCGGTTGTAGGCCGTCTCGAACGTGGCGCGGTAGAAATCGCTAAATTCGTCTTTGACAAACAGCGGAATCTCGGCATCCGAGGGAATCTTGACGGTGCGATAGTTCGTCACTTCGGCCTGACCCTGCGGCGACAAAATGTAGACAATCAAATCTTGAGCGCTCTGCGCGTTGAGCATTCCCAGACGAATCGGCAGCATGAAGCGCGGCGACTCATAGTGAATTTGCAGCGGGCGAAGCGACTGATAGCCCGCTGCCTCATATTCTTCCAGGTTGACCTTTGCCACAAAAAACTTCATGCCCTGCCGAATATAAGGCCGCAGCAGTTGGTTCGCGTTCTGCGGTAGCCGATAGCCGTTTTGCCGCAGCCAGCTTTCCAGCCCGCCCGATTCTCTAGCGCTGAGAATCAAGATGTCGTATTCGCCCACTGTGAATCGAGATTCCACCGTCACGCCCAGCGCGGAATTCGATCGCCCCCGCTCCGCTCCGTCGGTTGCTTGACTCGCAGCCATTGGAGCAGGCAACTGCTCGAACAAATCAGACGCACAAGGGTCGGGATCAAAATACTCAACTAGGCGCGGCGCACTAAAGCTATCGAGCCGTTCGATGATCCGTGCATCGCTCACCTGCACCTGATTTTCTTGCAGCACAACCGGAACCGGAACAACGATCGCAAAATCGCTCACAGTGCCTTGAAAATCGTTCGCCATCGTCAGCACCGTCCGGTTGCCGCTGCGAGCGATCGCCACCTGAGACGCCTGATTATAAAGACTCGCATCCGCTCTGGCGACATAAAAGCCGCAAAACGCCCAAGCTCGCGGTGCAACAACTAGGCAGGCAAGACAGACCAGCAAAACCGTCAGCAGAATCCGTAGTGGTTTCATGGTTCGTTTCCTTGAGGTGAAGTGAATAGCTCGATCGACTGCCAGGTAAATCGATCGGCAGGCCAGCAGCGATCGAGCAGCAGGCTCACGGGCGACAAAACGAACAGCGCCCAGAATGCAGCGGTCGGTAAAAAGTAAAAATTACGCAGAATGAACGTGAGAATGGCGATCGCGATCGCCCAGACGACTCGGCTCGATCGAGCATTGGGAATCGTGCGCGGGTCAGTGATCATAAACAGCGCAAACAGCAGCAGCGACCCGCTCATCAGCCGATGCGCCCACACGTCCCAACTCCAGCCGAGCCAGAGATTGCGAAGTGCCTCTAGTCCGGCATAAACAGCGAGGAAGGCGATCGAGGTGTCCCAGCGTCCCACGCGCCGCAGCACCACGCCGCCCGTCCCGACAAACAGCAGCCCACACCATTGCGTTTCGCCCCACTGCCCCGGCGACACCCAAGCATTCTGCGTCAGCGTCAGAGCGGCAATGATGCCAAAGTTAGCCGGATTAAACAAATGCTTGCCTTGCACTTGCAGCACAAACTTACTCAAAATTGCCGCTGCACTTGCCAGCATCAGCGTGCTGTAGTGGTCTGCCCGCAGCAGCAAACTCAAGCCCAAACTCGTAATGACCGCGCTGGGAAGCGACTGTAAAAGCTGTGGCTGCTGTTCCTCGCGATCTGACTGCCAGTGCTTTAGGGCGAATGCGGCTCCCTGCGTTCCGATGCAGGTACACACGATTACGGCAATCCTGTCCGATCGCAGTTCCCAATCTTTGGTGCTTACGCCGAGCAGCAAAAACAAACACAAAAAGCCAATCTGATAAATTCGAGCATCTTGCAGCGACATCAGCAGGAGTTACAGAAGATGGCTGCTAGTATCTGCGGTTTGCGATCGCTCAAACTGCACGGTTACGAAAACCGCAACGATGCTTTCAATCGAGCGACATCCCCGATCGGCTTAATTGGAAGTGCAAACTTCAATACGTTCGATCCAAGCGAGCGCGAAAACACCATTGTCAAAGCGGAACTCCGCATCGGTACGGCGGGCATTGAGGTCGTACCCACTTCCTCCATTCGATCGATCAGCTTGATTAACGATCGCGGCGAACCGCTGCAACCCAGAGAATATCCTTGGTGGCTGTGTGATTTGTAAGAGTTTGGCACGATCAAGTTCAAAGTGCCGACGTTTAGCCACAACACGGCAACGTCGAGCTTTGCGGCCAGCGGCGCGTTTGATACGGTTTGGCCTTTGTCGCCGCTGACGCTGGTGAAACAACTGCTGTCGGCCTGCAAGCTGCAAGGTGCTGCTGATGCGCTGCCCGCAGGCTTGCCGCTCGGCGTTGAGATTGTGGATAACCAAGGCAATTTCAAAGTTGATGAACTGTTTGCGGTCTTGGGTGCAGTGGGTGCGAACCAGCCTGCTGACGTGAAGGAGGCGATCGAGGCGATCGATACGATGCTCAAAATCGTCAGGCAGTATTCGTGACAGGTTCAGCGGCCTTCGCGCTCAAGGCTGCCGCACAATGCCAAAAACCGAAGTGTAGCCGTGCAGAAATGTCATGTTGCCGACTGGCCCGATCTCGCCGTTGCAGAAGAAGCCGCTGACGGGAACTTGGGCAAAGTAGCGATCGAACAGTTTCGAGTCATAGTTGGGCTGGCCGTACAGCCCTTCGCCTCTGCCCAAACAGGAAAACATCAGTGCGCCAATCGCTTCACTTTCCGTCCGATGACGATCGAGCAGCAGTTCCAAATCTTCGCCCGACGTTTCGGCATCGCGCAGATGAAACTGAATACGCTGACCCGGACGAATGCGATCGCCTACTGCGATCGCGCCCGTTTTTGGATCGACGCCAAGTAGATTGCGAACGAGAAAATCGCCTTGTTCCAGCGTAGTTTTGAATTCGTTGCTGGCAATGCCGACAAACAGCGAATGCTGAGCGAGGACGCGATCGGCTTCGCTCAAATCTTGAAACAGCGCTTGCAAAACATCGAGCGGCGTCCGACGAGTGCTGCTGCGACGCTGAGCCGGAACCATGTCAGCATCGACTTGTTCTTCAAGCTGCATCAGGATGTTGCGATCGGCCTCGACAACACGATAGGGCTGGCCGATCGGTCGGCATCCTTGGGCAACGATCGCCTCTAAAACCACATTTCCACTCAGCGCCAAACCCACCACGCCCTCGCGCACGAGTTGATAGTTGCAAAACAACGTGCTGTGCGGCGAAATTGTGCCTGCGCTGGCAAGTCCACCAATCTTGATGGCGTTGGGGTAAGCGTAGTCCAAGCCTTGCAGCAAATTGTTCACGCCTGCCGAAACCGGATCGGCCAGCAAAATAAACTGCGGATTGTCTTGCGGATTGACCCCAATCAAATCGACCCAGCGATCGGGCGGACTGTCCAAATCCGGCAAATCCTCGCCGCTGACTTGAAAAACTTGCACCTTCACATCCGGCAGTTTTGCCAGCGTCAAGCTTAGGGCGGCATTGCCCTCGACTTCTTGTACCTGCGTCTGAGCATCCACGCCAATTACGCCGCCACCGCTACAGCCAATCAGGGTGGGAACGGCAAGTTTTTCTTGCAGCAGCGGCATCAGGCGCGAAAATTCGCTTGTAAAGGCAGACGAAATGAAGACGATCGCCAAGTCTGCCGTGTCCTGCAATCGGCTTTGTGCTTGTTCGACTGCTTCTGCGATCGCCCCTTCCAGCGAAGGACGAGTCGAGAGTGCGCTAACCCACTTCATCTTGTCCGTCATACGTTTTGGATGAATTCGACTGCTTCTACCGCACTGTATAAGCTGGGCGAATGCATAAGCTGGGCAAAGGACACAATTCTGCCTTAAGATCGAGTAAGAATACTCATTGTGGCCTCGCCTTACCGCTTAACATTCGCTAACATAATCATATCGGGAGTTCTCCATCATACCTTTCTTGCTGGGGCTACAGCAGCAAAATCTTAAGAAATGAGCTTGCTTGCACTCAAATCGCTGGGTTTTGTGCCTTACTAGGAGGGTGGAAATGGCTGGCTGTTGAGTAGACACTCAGCGCAGCGGTAGGGCTACCCCACCAACAACACAGGAAGATTGGGACAACAGCATGAGCGATATTCATTCTCAGATTCAAGAAGAGCGCGACCAGGCTCGCGCCGTTTGCGACACCAATGGCGTCAACTCCCAAGAGTGCGCCGCTGCTTGGGATGCAGTTGAAGAACTGCAAGCCGAAGCGTCTCACCAGCGCAGCAAAACCGAAAGCGAAAAGAAAACTTCGCTAGAGCAATACTGTGACGCCAATCCTGAGGCCGACGAGTGCCGCATCTACGATAACTAGGTGATGCAGTGCTAGATAATGCAGTGCCGCCTGACGGTTTGCAGGCGATGTAAACTTTGAGGGAGAACTGAGCTTCAGTCCTCCCTCTTGCTTTTTGAGTTTCATGTCTGCCCTCACGTTTCATCTTGCCGACGCCGACGCAACTGCCGATTTGGGCGCACTGCTGGGACGATCGCTCCCCGCAGGCAGCGTTATTTTCCTGACAGGCAACTTGGGCAGCGGCAAAACCACGCTCGTTCAAGGCTTGGGGCGCGAGCTTGGCATTACCGATGCGATCGCCAGCCCCACCTTCACCTTAATTAATGAATATCTCGAAGGTCGCCTACCGCTCTACCACCTCGACCTCTATCGCCTCGATCCCGCAGAAGTCCAAGCGCTCAATTTGGAAAGCTACTGGGAAGGACAAGAGCAGCCGTTAGGAATTGTGGCGATCGAGTGGGCAGAACGGCTTGCAATTCGTCCGGATGCCTATCTCGAAATTCACCTCACCATGACGGCCAACGGTCAGCGCCAAGCGGAAATTGCCGCGATCGGAAAAGCCGCAAATTGGTTGGAGGCGATCGCCACAAGCAAAACTTGACGGTGATAGGC
This sequence comes from Microcoleus sp. FACHB-1515, assembly GCF_014696105.1. Classification (GTDB taxonomy): domain Bacteria; phylum Cyanobacteriota; class Cyanobacteriia; order Elainellales; family Elainellaceae; genus JAAUTJ01. The sequence continues at coordinate 40,595 of NZ_JACJPO010000056.1, read as the reverse complement.
CTGACGCATTGCCAGCAGAAACACAAGTTCCAACTCTTAAATCCGTTTCAACTGACGTAGCCCGTCATCCTAACCCATTTGAATGGGTTTGCGCTTTCAGCCGGAAATTCATTTCACGGCTGCTGCCGCTGCCCTGGGTAATTCAAAACTGATCTTTCAGTCGGCGTAAGCGAGCGAACGTTTTCACCGCATCTTCACCGCTCGATCGCAACTGATCCCAGCGCAGAAACGGATTTGTTTGTTTTTCCAGTGCGATCGAAGTGGGCACAGTCGCTTCATTCTGACGACGCAGCGCTTGCACTGTTTCGCAACGCGATCGCAGATCGGCATTGTCCGGATCAACCGTCAGTGCAAAGCGCAAGTTGTTGAGCGTGTATTCGTGAGCGCACCAAACTCGCGTGTCTTCCGGCAGCGATCGCAGCTTGCTGAGTGAATCCACCATCTGAGCAGGCGTTCCTTCAAATAATCGTCCACAGCCGCCAGCAAACAGCGTGTCGCCGCAGAACAACTCGCCGCCTGCGATTTCCGTCGGCAAGAAGTAGTAGGCAATATGCGCTTTGGTATGTCCGGGAACGAAAAACACTTCCGCCACGCGATCGGCAAACTCGACGCGATCGCCCGCCTGCAAAAACACCTGCTGACCCGGAATGCGTCCGCGATCGATCGCGCCGCCGTAAACGATCGCTTCAGGATACTGTTGCAGCAGTTCGCGATTGCCGCCGACGTGATCGGAATGGTGGTGCGTGTTGAAAATGGCGACGAGTTTGGCTTGGCGATCGTGTAGCCACTGCAAGACGGGCGATGCAACAGCGGGATCAACGACTGCGGCGATGTTCTGTGCCGAGTCATGCAGCAGAAAAATATAGTTGTCGTTCAGGACTGGAATTCGGAAAATCAGCATGTTGGCGGATGTCTTTTTTCGGTTTGTTAAAGCGCGGCTTGTGTTTCGAGCGGTCTACCGATAGACTGTTCGGAGAGTTTGCCGTCTGAGTGATAATTTGCGGTCAACTCGCGTTGCCCAAAGTTCATCAACTCTTCATTCGATGGCGCGATCGCTTTGCCCAATTCTCATCTACCAAACAGCACAATGGTCTCTATCAACCGTCAGGAACAGCTTGACCGCCGAAACCGACCAGGACGAAATCTTATGGTTTGGACAGTGCAAAGTCATTCAGGCGCAGCGATTCGCGACCTGGTAGAGCAAATTCTCTCTGCCGGACAAATTAATCGGCAAGAACATCTACAGCTTGCCTCTACCATCTTGTCGGATTTTCACCTCAGCGAAGAAGAACGCCGTCAGATCAATCGCGTCTTCGACTTCATCCAAATCGGTCGCCTCAAGCTGATCGATTGAGCCGCCACGTTACGCTCCTCGTCAGCGATCTCTCCAGCAGCGGCGCGGGTCGATGGGACGGCGTTCGAGTTTTCCGACTCAAGCAGGCGATCGAAGCACTCGGCCATTCGGTCGAAGTTGTCGGCTTCACATTTGGCGAGTTGACCCTAGAAGGCGTCACGGCGATCGCCGCCCCCGACTATCCAAAATTCCTTCAGTCCGCAAGCCGTCTGCTCTCCCAGATTCGCGGCGATATCATCTATGCCATCAAGCCAAAAGTGAGCAGTTTTGGCGTGGCGCTCTGGCAAAAGTGGCGCGATCGGCGTCCGGTCATTCTCGACATTGACGATTGGGAACTGAGCTGGCACGGAGGCGATCGCAACCAGTATCAACCCACGCCCAAGCAGTTCGCCCGCGACCTCTTCAAATCGGGCGGTGCGTTGCGACAGCCCGATCATCCCGTTTACCTGCGCTGGCTGGAAAAACAGGTGCAGCGGGCAGATGCAATCACCGTCCACACGCGCTTTTTGCAACATCGGTTTGGCGGCATTTATGTTCCCAACGGTAAGGACGTGACGCTGTTTGATCCCGATCGCTACGATTCTGCCGCTTGTCGCGATCGCTACGGCCTGAGCAGCTACCGGACGCTGATTTTTCCGGGCGCACCTCGTCCTTACAAAGGCGTTGAAGATTTGCTGATGGCGATCGCTCAGTTGAACTGGCCGGATTTGCGTCTAGTGATCGTGGGTGGCAGTCCCTATGATGACTACGACGCGCAGCTAATGCACCAGTGGGGCAGATGGATTGTGAAGCTACCGAAATTGCCGTATGCCGAAATGCCTGCGATCGTTGCCGCTGCTGATATTGTTGCCGTGCCGCAGCGCAACACGCCTGCCGCCCAAGCCCAATTTCCGCTGAAGCTGACAGACGGCATGGCAATGGCAAAGCCAATTTTGGCGACTCAGGTGGGCGACATGCCAGAAATCTTGGGCGACACAGGATTTTTGGTTGAACCGGACGCGCCCGATCGCCTCGCCGCAGCGATCGATTGGATTTTCGCGCATCCAACTGAAGCCAAACAGCGCGGGATCAACGCGCGATCGCGCTGCTGCCAGCACTACAGCATCGAAGCGATGTCAGCCGCGCTCGCCCCACTCCTAAATGCACTTGCATGAATCAGACTATACTGGCGGCACAGGATGAAGTCTGCCGCCCCAACGCGATGATCTGGACAACTCGATCGACCCATCGCTTGCTCCTCAATCTTGCGAGGCGGTATCCGCTGCTGGTTGCGCTCACGATCGGGCTGGGCTTTTCCGGAGCGCTGTTCAACGGCATCAGTACCGCTTTGATCGTGCCCGTGCTGCTGAATTTTCTGGGGCAAGCAATCACGATCGCCCATGTGCCCGTGCTGCTGCGATCGCTGCTCGCCCCGTTTGCCGATGCCAATCAAAGTTTGCTGCTGATGGGCGGAGCGATCGTCCTGCTCATCGTCCTCAAGAACGCCGCTGCCTATGCCAGCACTTTAGCCGCGAGCCGTTTGAAGCGCCATCTAGTCAGCGATTTGCGTGAATCTGGGCTGCGCCTGCTGCTCGAAGTGGATCTCGACTTTCACGCCAAAAACAGCATTGGCGACTTGATTCATCGGCTGAATACCGAAATCAATCGGGCGGCAGCAGCGATCGTGATGACGATTCGATCGCTGACTACGCTGCTGACCATTCTTGTATTTGTCAGCATTTTGCTCGCGTTGTCTTTGCCGCTGACCGTTGCCGCGAGTGGACTGCTGGCGATCGTTGCGCTCGTTAATCAATTCACGATTCGCCGCTCCAAACAATTCGGTCAGCGGCTTTCTGACCTCTCCAAAGCCTATTCGATCGCCATTTTGGAAGTGCTGGGCGGAATGCGCTTAGTGCGGTCGCTGGCGAATGAATCGGCGGAATTCGATCGACTCCGGCAGTTGATTCACCAGCGCGAACAGGCCGAATATGAATCGCAGGCGAACTTTGCGGCGATCGCACCCTTGAGCGAAGTAACAGGCGTTTTGGCGCTGATCTGCATCGTCGTTCTCGGACGGCTGTTTCTCTCGGCTCAAATCGAATCGGTTTCTGCCGTGTTGCTTACCTATTTATTTGTGCTGTTTCGGACGCTGCCCCTCGTTTCGCAACTGAATGACGCTCGCAACCAAATTGCCAACGCCAGCACCAGCATTGAACTGGTGAAAGATTTCCTGCGCCAGGACAACAAACCGTTTATGATAAACGGCACGATCGCCTTTCACGGCCTGCGGCAAGAAATTCGCTTCGATCGCGTCTCCTTCACCTATCCCAATCACGATGCACCTGTCCTGCAAGAGATCAGCTTCTCGCTGCCGCAGGGTCAAACCTTCGCCCTCGTTGGCGCATCTGGCGCAGGCAAGTCTACGATTGTTGATTTACTGCTGCGTTTTTACGATCCCACAGCGGGGATCATTTCGCTCGACGGGCGCAACCTCACCGAGTTAGACTGGCGCAGCCTCAGACGATCGATCGGAATCGTCAGTCAGGACACCTTTTTATTCAACGCTTCTGTGCGCGACAACATCGCTTATGGCTGGCCGCAGGTAGACGAATCTGAGGTAATCGCAGCGGCAAAACGAGCGAACGCCTACGATTTCATTTGCGAACTGCCGCAAGGCTTCGATACGCCAATCGGGGATCGCGGCGTGCTGCTTTCCGGCGGGCAGCGTCAGCGAATTGCGATCGCCCGTGCCCTCCTGCAAAATCCAGAAATTCTGATTCTCGACGAAGCCACCTCTGCCCTCGATACCCTTTCAGAACGACTTGTACAGCAGGCGATCGATGACCTCAGCCAGCAGCGCACCACGCTCGTCATTGCCCATCGCCTTTCGACCGTGCAAAATGCCGATCGCATCCTTGTTCTCGATCGCGGACGCATCATCGAGCAAGGCACACATGCTGATCTGCTGGCACAGGCAGGCCACTATGCCCGCTTATATGCGACGCACGCAACCAATCCACCGCGATCGCGACCGGATCTGCTTCGCGCTGATCTCGCCCGCACCTCGTATGAAATTCGCGATCGCCTCAACACCATGCTGGGATCGCTGCGCCTGATGGTAGATGGGTTGATTGATACGCCTGCTGAACAGCGCGAATGGACACAAGAAGCTTACACAGCAGCGATCGATCTGCTAAAAAGTCTAGAATCGCTGGAGCAGCAGGAATATTAATTCCGGCTGGGAAATCTGCTTTGCAGTAGAGGGGAGTGAGCGATCGCCTACACTAAGATGTCGAATGTTTCATCGCAAACAAAGCACTGTCACACTTTGTTGAGAAAGGTAAACCGCTGAGAATGCCGACTGACCTTTGCCGTAGATTAAAATACGTTAAGAAATTGCCCCACAGCTCATAAATTCCGAGTCAAAACTGCGCTCCCTTCCTGCTTAGCGTCATCAGTTTTGCTGCGTCCTATTTCTTTGATTTCCGCTGCGGTTTGCGCGAAGACCTGCGAAAAATTGGGTGATCCCCGCTGCGGTTCGCTTCAATTCACACATCGAGCTTTCTTCATGACTTCTTTTGATCTCGAATCTGTCCGATCGATCGATTCCGTCTCTCAGCTTGATCCCCAGCCGATCGCCACAGGTGTCCACGTCACAATTCACGGGCATTTCTACCAGCCGCCGCGCGAAAATCCGTATCTCGATGCGATCGAACGTCAGCCCAGCGCTCATCCGTTTCACGACTGGAACGAGCGCATTCACTCGGAATGCTATCGCCCCAACGCCTTTGCGCGTGTTCTCAACGAGCAAGGCGAAATTTTGGGGATCGTCAACAACTACGAATACCTCAGCTTCAACATCGGCCCCACGCTGATGAGCTGGATTGAGCGGCACGACTTGGAAGTTTATCAGCGCATCCTCGAAGCCGATCGCCGCAGTTGCGAACGGCTCAACGGTCATGGCAACGCGATCGCACAGGTCTACAACCACATCATCCTGCCCCTAGCGAGCGATCGCGACAAACTGACGCAGATTCGCTGGGGCAAGCAAGATTTTCGCACGCGCTTTGGCCGCGATCCCGAAGGCATGTGGCTGGCGGAAACCGCGATCGATCGCGCCACGATCGAAGCTTTGATCAGCGAAGAGATTCGCTTCATCATCCTCGCGCCCTCGCAGGCGCAGCGCTGCCGTCTCCTACCAAGCGACGAAAATCCGGCTCCGCAATGGCTCGAAGTGGGCGGCAACCAGATCGATCCCGTCCGGCCTTACCGCTGCTTTTCAACGAATCGCGATCGCTACATCGACATTTTCTTTTACGACGGGCCGATTTCGCGCGACATGGGCTTCAATGACGTGCTGAGCAGTTCCCAGCATTTTGCCGGACGACTCGCGCAGGCGGTACGCGGGGATCAGCCCACGCAGCTTGTTTCAGTTGCAACGGATGGTGAAACCTTTGGGCATCACAAAGGCGGCACGGAAAAAGCTTTGGCCTACGCCTTCACGCAGGAATTTCCGAGTCGCGGCTGGACGGTGACGAACTACGCCCACTACCTCAGTCAAAATCCGCCGACTTGGGAAGTCGAGCTAAAGCCCGTCACGGCTTGGAGTTGTGCACACGGCGTCGATCGCTGGCAGGAGGATTGCGGCTGTGGCGGCGGTTTGTGGAATCAGCAGTGGCGCAAACCGTTACGTGACGCGCTCAACTGGCTGCGGGATCAGCTTGTGAAGGTGTTTGAAGAAACCGGATCAAAGCTGTTTCACCATCCTTGGAAAGCCCGCGACGAATACATTCAGATCATCGGCGATCGATCGATCGCCAACCTCACCCGCTTCTTCGCCCTGCACCAGTCGCATCGCCTCACGAATGCCGAAAAAGTAGACGCGCTGCGGCTTTTGGAGATGCAGCGGCACGCCCTGCTGATGTTCACAAGCTGCGGCTGGTTCTTCGATGAAGTCTCCCGACCAGAAGGCACGCAAATTTTGCGCTATGCGGCGCGGGCGATCGAACTAGCTGGAGATGCAGCCGGAGTGCAGCTTGAAAAAGCCTTTGTGAAGCGCTTGGCCGTGATCCCCAGCAATGTCGATTTGTTTCGCAACGGGGCAGAAGTTTATCGTCAACTGGTCAAACCCGCACAAATCAGCTTGGAACAGGTCGCGGCACACTACGCAATTAGCTCGCTGTTCACGCCCTACGCCCCCGAACAGCGCATCTACTGCTACACCGCACAGCAGTCCGACTATCAAATGCGGCGGATGGGCGCGTTGACCTTGGCGATCGCCCAACTGCAACTCACATCGGAAATTACACGAGAATCGGTCAACTTTACGGTTGCCGTGCTGCATCTGGGCGGCTGGGATTTCCACTGCTGCATTCAGCCATTCACCGGGCGACGTGCCCACAGTCAAATTCGAGATGCGCTGTTTGATGCACTCCAGCAGGCCAGCGCTGCCCAAACGATTCTGGCGATGAGTCGCTGCTTTGGAAATCAATCTTTTAGCCTGCAAGATCTATTTGCCGAAGAGCGTCACCGGATCATGCGCCTGCTCAGCCAAGAAACGCTGACCCGCCTTGACCAGCTTTACACACAGGTCTATCGCGACAACTACGGCGTTCTAATGGCCTTTCATCGCGACGAAGTGGAAGCGCCAAAAGAATTGCAGGTGGCCGCCGAAATTGCTCTCGGCCATCGCGCCCTGATTGCCGTGCAAGCGATCGATCGCGAAACCAGCGATTTTCCCTTTGCCAAGCCGCAACTGTGCCACAGCTATCTGGCCGAACTGCAAGCGATCGCAACCGAAGCCGACCAATTACGCTGCTCGCTGCAACTTCCCGAACTGCGGCAAACGCTGGAGCGTATCGTGCTGCGATCGCTTCACCACTGCCTGAACGATCCCGCAATTGTCCTTTGGCTCGAACAACTGCTTGCAACCAGCCACCAGCTTCATCAGCCGCTCGCCCTCGATCGCGCCCAGGAAGTTTACCTGCGCGTCCACCGTCAAATTCTGCCTGCGATCGCATCAGGTCAAATCGACGCGCCAGCGTTTCTGCGACTGGGCGAACGGCTGGCCGTTGATGTGCGCGGCTGGTTTACTGCGTTCTCAGATTGAGGTTGCGAATGTAGGTGCTGGGATTTTGTGCCACCCAGCCCAAGCTGGAATTCGATCGCACCTCAAAGTGCAGCGAAGTAGCGCTTGTCCCGATGCGATCGCCTGCGCGGACGGTTTGTCCGACCCGAACGCCGATCGATCCCAGCAGCGCATAGCGCGTTTGCAGTCCTTGTGCATGGTTGATCACAATCAAATTCGTGCCGTTTTGCGCTCCGGCAAAGGCGATCGTGCCGCTGCCCGTTGCCAGCACGGGCGTTCCCGGTTGTGCCGCCAGTTCAACGCCGCTGTTGAACACGACCTGACCAGTCGTGGGGGAAACCTGCCAGCCATATGCCTGCAAAATCGTCGCCTCGCTGGGCAGCGGATAGCCCGTCAGCACTCCTCCGGTCGGCTGAGTTGCGGTTGTCGTTCCGGTGGGCGACCAGTTGACACCGGGGATAAACACAACGCGCGGCTGACGTTGACAGCCATTCACTTCAAACAGCACGTCGGCTCGGACGCCATATCGCGCTGCCACATCGCGCCAAGTTTGACCCGCAGGCACTTCGACCCGAATGCCGTTGTAGGGCGGAATCACGATCTCAGTGCCCACAGGCGGCAATCCGTTTCGCAAGGCTGGATTGAAGCCGATTAGCGTTGCGGGGATCAAGCTGTAGCGCTGTGCGATCGCGGCCAGCGTTTCTCCGGCAGCAATTCGATGTCGAGTCAGGCGCGACAGAGCAGGAGCCGGACACAGTGATTCTTGCGCGGTTGCAGGTGGAAGAATTGCCGCCGCGATCGCACAACACACCAGCAGACTTCCTAAAACGCGATGTCGTCGCACCATCACACCTCTTGTGCAAAATCACTTCCTGCTGTGATTTTGGCAAAAATTTTGACGATCGACCGCTGGCCTCTGACCGAGCCAGAATTGAACAACTGCGATCGCGCTGTCTTCAGCAATGCCTGCTCCATCGTCAGCAAGGATTACCCGGACGCGATCGATTTCAATAACAGCCAATTTCGCCTGTTCCGCGCTATCGGTTGGTGTCGATCGCTTGTTTTGCCAACAGTTCCAGCAGCGTATCAAAGCGAAAATCATCGACCAGCAGCCGCAGGCGACTTGCAATCTCCTGATGCTCGGTTGAAAGTTGATGAATCAGTTGGTAGCACTGCTGCGTGTCGAGCCGCGATGCGCTCTGCTGAAGATTTTCCTCGGACAGTTTACGATCGGTGATGTCTGCGGCAATTCCAGCAATCCGATACACTTCACCTGCGGCATTGCGAATGGGAAAGCCGCGATCGCTAATCCAGCGAATTTCGCCGTCCTCGCGAATAATTCGATACTCAACCGCAACCGGATCGCCGATCGGCAGTTGCGTTGTGGCGTGCAGCTTTGGCAAATCATCTGGATGAATGGTGGCAATCCAGCTTTGATAGGTTTCATGAACAGTCGATCGCGAATAGCCCCAAACCGTTTCAAACGCCGGACTGATGTAGAGAATTTGGCGCGTTTTGGCATCCATAATCCAAAACACATCGTCAATGTTTTCGGCAAGCTGACGAAACCTTTCTTCGCTTTCTCGCCTTGCGCTTTCGGCTTGTTCGCGAGCTAGTTCTGCCTGTTTGCGATCGGTAATATCAAACGCCATGCCGCCCAAAAATCGATCGCCCGAAGGACTGTGCATCACAAATTTGTAGGCGTGAAGATCGCCGATTGAACCGTCTGATCGCAACGCAGTGAAAGCAGCTTCAACAAATGCATCGACCATCTGCTTCGCACACCAACGTATAGATTAAACTGGGCGACAGGCGGCTAAATTGTTGTAGCCATTGCTCGGTTCGCTGCAAGTTTGCTTCGGCCTGCTTGCGATCGGTAATGTTGATTAAAAAGCCAATAATGCGATCGCTGCCAATTCTTTGATAGCAATCGGCAACCCAGATATACGTGTCATCTTTGCGGCGAATTTGATATTCTCGACGGTTAGACTGTTTGGCACGATAGTCGGCAGCGTTGATCCACTCGAAGTCGTCAGGATGCACCAGCATCATGAATGCATCGGCATCTTGCGGCATTTCCTCAGAGGCAAAGCCCAAAATCTGCTCGGTGTTGCAGCCCCAAGTGACGCGATCGCTCGTTAAATCCCGCTCATAAAGCATTTGGCCGCTGGCGCGATCGGCAGCTTCATAGCGCAGTTTCCAGAGTGAATCGGTCGGAGCGATCGCAATCACAGCCGATCTCATTGCTTCGCGGACGCGCCGCAGCTTCAGCAGGTCCGCAGGAAGGACGGCTCGAATGGCTTGCAGCGTCAAAACGCCCACCACTTCGCCTGCGGATACGACGGGGAGATGCCGGATGTGATGCTGTCGCAGTTGCTCTAGCACGTCGTACACGTTGTGGATGCGTGACTGATCGATCGTGATGATCGATCGCGTCATCACGTCTAAGAGTCGGAGTTTGTGAAAATCCGGCTGATTTGCTGTTATTTTCACAACATCTCTTTCGGTGAAAATACCAATAAGCTGCGAGTCTTCCGTTATCAGCACGTAGCTTTGCTTGTGCCATTGCCTGAAATGCTTCTACTATCCCGGTTTCGGCGGAGAGTTTCAGCGGGTGGCGTTCCATAATCTGAGCGAGGGAGATCGATCGCGAGTCGGAAGGCAGTAACATCGGCTCCTGCAAATGGCGTCTTCTTCTGAATTGTGCCGAATATTCTAGAGAGTTGCGAGATCTCTCCGAAGAATCTACCTTGCGGAACTGGTCACAGCTTCGATAATTTTCTATGCAGTACCAGCCGGGCAGCGTGTTCCTGCGATTTGCGTTCCATCCGTCTTGACTTGCCTTATCTTTAAAGACAGGGCTTAACGGAACTTTACTTTGCTATGAAATGCATCATCGATCGCCGCGCTCAGTTTTCGGCGAGTCATCGCTACTGGCTGCCGGAGTTAAGCGAAGCGGAAAATCAAGCAAAATTCGGCTTGTGCGCTCAACCTCTGGGGCATGGGCACAACTATGTTCTCTATGTTTCGATGGTGGGAGAGCTTGATGAATACGGCATGGTGCTGAATTTGTCGGATGTCAAGCAGGTGATCAAGCGGGAAGTGACGCGCCAGCTTGACTTTTCGTTTTTGAATGACGCTTGGCCGGAGTTTCGTCAAACTTTGCCGACGACTGAAAATATGGCGCGGGTGATTTGGCAGCGGTTGGCTCCGCATTTGCCGATCGTGCGCGTTCAGCTTTTTGAGCATCCGGAACTTTGGGCAGAATACACGGGGAATCACATGGAAGCTTATTTAACCATCAGCACGCACTTCAGCGCGGCGCATCGGTTAGCGTTGCCGCATTTGACGCTGGAGCAAAATTCGGAAATTTATGGCAAGTGTGCCAGGGAAAATGGTCACGGCCACAACTATCATCTCGAAGTGACGGTGAAGGGCGAGATTGATCCGCGTACTGGAATGCTGGCAGATTTGGGTGAGGTGCAGCAGGCGATCGAGGATCACGTGGTTGAACCGTTCGATCACACTTTTCTCAATAAAGACATTCCCTATTTCGCGCAGGTTGTGCCGACGGCGGAAAATATTGCGGTTCACATTCGCGATTTGCTGTTGGAGCCGATTCGTCAAACGGGTGCGACGCTGTATAAGGTGAAGCTGATTGAGAGTCCGAATAATTCGGCTGAGGTGTATGGCGTGGAGGCGGATATGCCAACGATCGCGGCTCGAACTGAACCGACGTATGCTCAGGTTTAGAATGTTTTGATGGGAAAAGGGGATTGATTCCTGCGGATAGCGCTTCGCGATCGCAAACGGAATCAATCCCCTTTTTACTTTTTTTGGTTTTCCGAGCCAGTGGAGGCTAGGGATTTCATCCCTCCTCCACACCTCCAACCCTGACCAAAGGGCTGGACTCCCAAAGGGGTTACTGGTGGGTGGCAATGTGGCGCTACGCATCGGTGTGCCGACCGCGTCCCTCGTTTCTGAGCCGACACCCGACACCCGACACCCGATCGCCTAGTTGTTGACGACGCGATTGAAGGCCAAGGTCAAGCTGTCGGGGGCGAGGAAGTGGGCGAGGTGGAAGGCGCGGTCTTCAGTTTTCAGCAGGATTTGTTCGTAGAGGTAGCGGGTGGCGCGATCGCCCAGGCTTTCGGCTTGTCCGGCTTGCTGACGGATGACGCGGATGATTGCTTGTTCGGCGGCGAGGTCATGTTCGACCATTTGGCGGCAGGAGTACGCGCCGTCGGCTTCGGGCGTGAAGCAGCAAAGTTCCGCAAGTTTGTGGAAGCTGGCAGCGGGAACGCCACCCAAGCCGTTGAGTCGTTCGCCAATTTCGTGAACGTGGTTTTGGACTTGTTCGTAGCCTTCTTGGAAGAATTCGTGAAGCTGATAGAATTCTGACCCTTCGACGACGAAGTGATGCTTTTGATACTGCAAATACAGCGCTTGGAAGCTGGACAAAACGATGTTGAAGCCTTCACAAACTGCTGCGGTAACTTGGCGATCGAGCAGGATCGGGTTGTCAACAACTTGGTCAAATGCCTGTAGCGGAGTGTCGATGGTAGCCATGATTGATGTTCCCCTATGTCTCGAATAGGACGCGATCGAAAGATTCAACTTCTTCAATCTATCGGGGTTGCCTACAGCCGTCAATCGTGATTTTTCATCTAATAAAAGTTATTCTCAACACGCGATCGAAATCAATTTATTGCTGGCAACAATTCTCAATTAGCAGCAAAATATCATCGCGATTTGTATAACTTTTGGCCTAACTTCTCCTGATGTTTGCAGTCAAAAAGAAGATGATTGGGCGATCGCAAAATCTCAACCCAACAATTCACAGCGAAATTGATAAATTCAACAGATTATCGACTAGAAAAATCATGCGTACTGGGTGCTAAAGTCATCAAATCCTCAACATTTCGCAGCATTGTTTCACAGATCGCATCCAGCGGTAGATCGTTCGCATCTCCACCAAACGGATTTTCAATCTCCACGCCAATTTCTTCGATGCCAAACAGCGTGAAGCTAATCAAGACCACAATCACGCTCGTCCACCAGCCCAGATCGTTGACGAACTGAAACGGCAGCGACAGGCAATACAGCAGCAGCAGTTGTCGCAGATGAATCATGTAGGCCATTGGAATCGGCGTTTTGAGAATGCGTTCGCAGCCACCTAAGCAGTCCACCATGCCATCCAGCAGTTTTTGCATCGCCGTAAGCTGATAGAGTTCCAGTCGATCGCGCCGATACTGCTGCTGAAGATAATCGCCAATCCAAAAGGCGATTTCCAGCGGCGGATTGTTCATCAGCTTGAGCGTGTAGTATTGCGATTTGGGCAGCAGTTGGGCGATTTCTTCGTTGACGGGCTGATTGCGTAAATGCTGTTTGGTGGCGATCGAAAAAGCCACCAGCAAGCGCAATGTCGCTGCCTTTGCCTCATGGTCAGCCGCGTCACGCTCCTCAACATTCGTCCAAAGCTGCCGCGCCAAGTTGCGCGTCAAATTCACCAGACTGCCCCACAGCTTGCGCCCTTCCCAAAAGCGTTCATAGGCCGTATTCGTCCGAAAGACGAGCACCAACCCCAGCACGATATTTGGCACCAAACCTGCCAAAGCCGGAATCGCCATCGGCCAGCCCTGCTCGTGCAAAATCGTCACGACGATCGCCACTGCGCCACAGGCGATCGCTTTGGGTAGTACGGCAGGTAAAACAGAACCGCGCCAGCGCAGCGTCGATCGAAACCAAAATTGTGTACGTTCGAGCATTGGGGATCGGGTGTCGGGGAGAGCGAGATCTCGCGTCTGTGTCGGGTGTCAGCTTAGCATTCCTACTTTGTTTCAGTTTGTATCCCAGCTTGAGCAACTTGTGTCACGGCTTCGAGGAAGCGATCGACAATGGGCGAACTCTCGTGCTGCTTCCAGACAACGGCGATCGCGGCTTTGGGGGTCGGTTCCTGCAAACGGCGGTAGACGACTCCGGTGCGCTGCAAGTTTTGTAGGGAAATTGGGACGATCGCGATCCCAATTTCCGCCGCGACGAGGCTGACGATCGTTTGCATCTGAATTGCTTCCTGCACGACTTTCGGACTAAATTCCATTTGCTGACACAGGGCAATAATTTGGTCGTACAGTCCGGGGGCAAGCTGGCGAGGAAAGAGAATGAAAGACTCGCTGCTCAGCGATCGCAACGAGACAGATTCAGCAGTGGCGAACGGATGCGCCTGCGGCAAAGCGACCACGAGCGGCTCTTGCAGAATGGTGGAAATGCCAAGCGAGTCGTCATCGATCGGCGGACGCACAAAGCCCACGTCAATTCGTCCGTCGCGCAGCCATCGCAACTGCTGATCGGTCGTCAGTTCGTGCAATGCAAGCTCCACAGTCGGCAGTTGATGGCGAAAGCCGCTCAAAATTTTGGGCAAAATGCTGTACGAGGCGGAACTGACAAACCCGATCGCTAGCTGCCCCAATTCGCCGCGACTCGCTTGCCGTCCAGTTTCGATCGCCTGCTCAAGCTGACTCAAAATCCGCCGCGCTTCTCTTAAGAAAACTCGTCCCGCCGTCGTAAGCTGAACGCTCCGTTTCGTCCGATGAAAAAGCTGAAAGCCAAGCTGTGTTTCAAGCTGGCGAATTTGCTGACTTAACGGCGGCTGCGCCATCTGCAATCGATCGGCGGCGCGGCCAAAATGCAGTTCTTCGGCAACGGCAATGAAGTAGCGCAAATGGCGAAGTTCGATCATTCCAAGCCGCTGCGATCGCGTCTAGACAATCCTAATCCAGCCTATCGAGTTTTCCATGCCTACAATCTTTTCTATGCCTACAATCAGAGCATTGCCCTTGCTCTTTTTCAAAGATGAACAGCGACGAACTTTCGGCCTACATCGCCGCCACTGACGGAATTTCAAAACCCTGGTTGCTGGCGCAACTGCGTCTGAAAAAACTGCAAGAGCAGCAGCATTTGCTCAGTCCCGAAGAATATGTGCGATCGCTGGCCGACATCCATCGCGACATCATCAACTTGGGCGAATGGTGGCTGGGAATCGAAGATCAAGTTTTTTAACCGTCACTTTTTTAACCGTCACCAAAGTAAAAGGCGCGTCTATCATAACGGTATCCCTGCTGACGTTCGATCGACGTTTGAGCTATGCCGCGCCTGAAGAAGTCTCTACCCGACGTTGAGCTAACCGATCCGCAATACTATTTCAGCCGTGAACTAAGCTGGCTGGAGTTTAACAATCGCGTGTTGCATGAAGCGTTTGATCCTCGGACTCCGCTGATCGATCGCCTCAAATTCATCGCGATTTTTAGCTCCAACCTGGACGAATACTTTATGGTGCGCGTCGCCGCGCTGAAGCAGCAGGTCGAAGCCAAAGTCACCAAGCTTTCCGCCGATGGCCGCACCGCCCAGCAGCAGCTTGAAGCGATCGCCCGTCGCCTCCGCCCGATGGTCGCCAAGCAGCATCGCCATTTCGATCAGGCATTGCGTCCACAACTCGCCGCACATGGAATTCACCTGCTCGATTACGTCGATTTGAACCAAGAGCAGCGCTTATTCCTTCAGCAGTATTTTGAAGAGCAAATTTTCCCCGTCCTCACACCGCTGGCCGTTGATCCGGGACATCCGTTTCCCTACATCTCCAATCTCAGCCTCAGTCTCGCGGTTGTGATCAAAGATGCGGAAACCGAAGAAGAGCATTTCGCCCGCGTCAAAGTTCCCAACGTGCTGCCGCGCTTCATTGCCCTGCCCGAACATCTGCGCCTGCCGTTCAAAGGCAAACCGTCGCCTTGGACAGGTGTTTCGCTAGAGCAAGTCGTGGCGCACAACCTGGAATTTCTGTTTCCGGGCATGAACATTCAGGAATATTACCTGTTTCGCGTCACCCGCAACGCCGATCTGGAAGTGGAAGAAGACGAAGCGGACGATCTAATGCTGGCGATCGAGCAGGAGCTTCGCAAGCGGCGGTTTGGCGGCTCGATCGTCCGGCTGGAAATTCACGCCACCATGCCCGATGTGATCCGCGACACGCTGATTGAAGAAATGGAAATCGACACCAGCGATGTCTACGAAGTCGAGGGCTTGCTGTGTCTGTCCGATCTGATGTCGTTCCTCGGTCTGCCGCTGCCAGAACTCAAAGATCCGAATTGGTCTCCGGTCGTGCCGCTGCCGTTTCAGCGGTTGAGCGACGTGGAGGGCGATCGATCGGATTTTGGGGCTGACGGTGAAGAAGACATCTTCTCGGTTCTCCGCAAAAGCGACCTGATGGTGCATCACCCGTATCATTCGTTTGCCGGAACCGTACAGCGCTTCATCACGCAAGCCGCCCACGACCCGGACGTGCTGGCGATCAAAATGACGCTCTACCGCACATCCGGCGATTCACCGATTCTCAACGCCCTGATCGCCGCTGCCGAAAATGGCAAACAGGTCGCCGTGCTGATGGAACTCAAAGCCCGCTTTGACGAAGAAAATAATATTAGCTGGGCGCGAAAGCTGGAAAGCGGCGGCATTCACGTCGTTTACGGACTGGTCGGCCTCAAAACGCACACCAAAATCGCCCTCGTTGTCCGTCGTGAAGAAGGCCGCATCCGCCGCTATGTCCACATCGGCACAGGCAACTACAATTCCAAAACCGCCCGCCTCTACACGGATCTCGGCCTGCTAAGCTGCCGCGATGCCTTGGGCGCAGATTTGACCGACCTGTTTAACTACCTGACCGGATATTCCCGCCAGCAGTCCTACCGCAAACTGCTGGTTGCCCCAGTGAATCTGCGCGATCGCATGATTGCCTTAATCCAACGTGAAGCCGACCACAGCCGCCTCGGACAGCCCAGCCGCATCGTCGCCAAAATGAACGCCCTCGTCGATCCGCAAATCATCCGCGCCCTGTATGAAGCCTCTCGCGCCGGAGTTGAAATCGATCTGATTGTGCGCGGCATCTGCTGTTTGCGTCCGGGTGTCGAGGACGTGAGCGACAACATTCGCGTCATCAGCATTGTCGGGCGATTTTTGGAGCATTCGCGCATCTTCTATTTCCAAAATGGCGGAGCCGAAGAAGTCTACATCGGCAGCGCCGACTGGATGACGCGCAACCTCGATCGTCGCGTCGAAGCGGTTGTGCCGATCGAGGACGAAGCGATCGCCAAAGACCTCCAGGAACTCTTGGGCATCATGCTGGCAGACAACCGCCAAGCCTGGGACTTGCAGCCAGACGGACGCTACATCCAGCGTCGCCCCGCCGAAGGTTCAAGCGAACAAAGCTCACAAAAAATCCTGATGGAACTCGCATTGCAAGAGGCAGGCATGGCATGAGCGCGATCGATCTTCCCACTGCCCAAACCCTCCTCGCCTCGTTTGACTGTCAAAATCCACCCGACCTCGACTACCCAACCTTGCGCGATGCGCTTATGCAGGTCGTCAACGCCAGCGACTATCAGTTTCTCGGCATCTGCGCCGATTCGATCGATTCGGCAAAATCCGCGCTTGCCACCTACGCCAAAGCACTCGGCTACACGCCAACCGCTGATTTACCGAATTTACCCGGAGCGGTGTATGTGAAGTTTAACGGGCGATCGAACACCTGCTACGCGGAACCCTACAGCGGCTCTAGTCGCGGTGTTTTAGTCTCTTGTCAATCTGCTGATCCAACGAGTGTCAATGCAACTTATGGGACGCTGCCGATCGATCTGTTCGACGCAAGCTAATTACGAATTTCAGATGGAATAATCTTGGGATGAAATACTAGTTTTGCAGGAATTTGATTTGATCAATCAACAGCAAATAGCAGATCAAACAAGTATTAGAAACGACAATCATTGAACTCTAAATTCTTTGAGCGTTTGAAGATCTTGCTTCAATTCAGCTTCGTCGTAATTTAGATGAACACCCATCCGCTTTAGGAAAGCATGAGTTGCAAGTCGTGTAGGTAGCTGGAGGATCTGACGGACTTCAGCCGTGTTGATTTTGCGATCGCGATAAGCATCCGCCACAATCACCTCAAGCAAACGACGGGCAAGATCTCCCTCGGTTTGATTCAACTGCTGAGCAATAACATCGGGAATTTCAACGGTGACTTGCATATTTCACCAAAGCGATCGAGTTTCTTTATTTTACTGACGATTGCTCAATTGATTTTCATCGAGAGTGCGATCGCGCCGTTCCGCCTCATCCACCCAAATCGCCGCAATATCCTGATCAATTTCTTCTGTCTGCCCTAAATAGCCTAACAGTCGCGCCAGCAATTCTGCTAAAGCTGGTCTCGGCAGTGCCAGCGCTTCAATTTCAAGCTGTTCTGGTGTCATGATGCAAGATTTTGAGTGGGATGTTTTGATTGTAGGGTGCGATCGGGTTGGTGGAAGGGGAGGGCGATCGCGCTGTTCAAACAGTTTTCCGAGTGTATGAGTCAATTCAGCGATTAGTGCTGATGTTTCTTTAACATGCTCTTCACTTCTTCAATTCCAAAAGGAGGTTCTCGTCTATGGATTACTGCATGACAGTTCGGACAGACTGGCCTTAAATCTTTAATCGGATCTAAATGGTATTCATGACCAATTGACGAAATCGGAACTAGGTGATGTACGTGAATGAAGCTTGCAAAGCTTTTACCAAAACTAGCAAAACTGAACCCGCAAATAAAGCAAGCTGTGCCATAGTGCTTCAAGCAAGCATTACGCGCCTTGCGATTTCGCTCATAGGCATTAACGCGGATTGATTTAACGCTTCCTTCAACAAATTTAACTGCTTCAACCTCTTCCGACGTAAAGTATTCTAGGCGTTTTCTAGAGTGCTTCGTTTTCAGCTTCATAGAAAGAGGATATGCTTCTTCTATGAGGAACACAGCGACCTTCTCCAAATTATCAGATGCCGAAACGTCGAAGAAATAAGGAAATCTCTGCGCCCAAGAATTGTCGAATCTCAATCGCTTCTGAAGTTTTACACCATCTGGAAACCATCGAGGATCTGTATTAGGATTAGCACGAAAATAAATTCGCGTTTCTGGCTTGTTCCTTTGATGATACAGATACGCAAATCTGCTTCCTTCTGGATGAAAAAACGCGCAGGTATCTTCTGCTTCTTTACGCTCAACGCCTGCTAATTGCTGTTGCATAAACTGTAGCAGCGCATCGCAAATTTCTTGTGATTCAGGATGACTTACTTCGTGGGCTGTCACGCTCTAACTCCAAAAATTTGACACTATAAACTCAAGTATCCTTCTGAAGTTTGTAAGCGCCAACATACTGCACTAGCAAAACATCAACTTTTTACCAATTCAACATCAAACCTTACCAAAACGCCGATCGCGCCCCTGATAATCACAGAGCGCTCGATGAAACTCCGCTCGATCGAAGTCCGGCCATAGCGTATTCGTCACATAAATCTCTGCATAGGCCATTTGCCAGAGTAAGAAGTTGCTGATTCGCATTTCGCCGCTGGTGCGGATGAGCAGATCGGGGTCGCAAAGGTTGCCCGTGTAGAGATGTTTGGCGAACAGAGTTTCGTCGATTTGGTCGGGTTGGAGGTGGCCTTGTTGGACTTGAGCCGCGATCGCCTGACACGCTTGGACAATTTCTTGGCGACCGCCGTAGTTGGTGGCGACCGTAAACTGAATGCCTTTGTTGTGTTCCGTTTCGGACATGGCGCGATCGATTTCGGCTTGGAGCGATCGAGGTAGGGCGTTGAGGTTGCCGACGAATTTAATCTTCACGCCTTCTTCCATCATTTCGCGCAGTTCTTGACGCAAAACCCGCTCAAATAGCGTCATCAAAAAGTCAACTTCTTCGAGCGGTCTGCCCCAGTTTTCGGTTGAAAAAGCGTAGGCGGTTAATGCCTGAATGCCCCAGTCGCGACAGCAGCGCAGCAAACTTTTCAGCGTATCGACGCCGCGCTTGTGACCCATGATTCGGGGTAAGCCTTGCCGTTTTGCCCAGCGTCCGTTGCCGTCCATAATTACGGCGACGTGGCGCGGGAGGCGATCGCGCAGCAAATCAGTAGGCAAGTCTTGGAGCGTCGTGTGTGCTGTCATTTTTTCTTCCGTGAGGCCGTGAAAGAGCGGCTGAAATGGGATAAGCCTGAACGAATTTGGCGACCTAAGATGCGAAGGCGGGGGGCGACCGTTTCGCGATCGACCGACTGGGAAAATCGCTCTCGCAATAGCTCCCTTAGTCTACTGCTTGTTAACGGTCGATTCAGTGTGCCCCGTTCGGCCAGCGAAATCGATCCGGTTTCTTCGGAAACGACGACGCAAACACAATTCGCAACGCGATCGGTGATGCCCATTGCGGCGCGGTGGCGAGTGCCAAGCTGTCGCGATGCCGTCCGTTCCGAAAGTGGCAAAATCACCCCTGCGGCGATGACGCGAGACCCGCGAATCAGCACGGCTCCGTCATGCAGGAGGGTGGAAGTTTGGAAAATCGTTTGCAGCAATTCTTTGGACACTTCTGCGTTCAAACGGACACCGGGAACTGAGAAATCGCGCTCATCGATCGGGCGGCTGGTTTCCAGGATCATCAGCGCCCCGGTACGATTTTGCGAAAGTTCTTTCACCGCGTCCACAATTTCGTCAATTACACTGTCAGGCTTTGCAATCGCTTCATGATCCGGCTGAAAAAGTTGAAGAATTTCACCGCGTCCGATCTGTTCCAACAAACGCCGAAATTCCGCTTGCAGGCTGAAGGCCATCGCAACGGCAGAACCGAGGACGAGCTTTTCGAGAACAAAGCTGAGCAAATTTAGGCCGAGGCGATCGCTCAGCGCCGCTGCCAGCATCAGAAAAATCAAGCCGCGCACCATCCACAGCGTCCGCCGTTCGCCCACGATCACCAGCACCATGTAGGTGAGGATCAACACGAGCGACACATCGAGGACGTGAAGCAGAGACTGCGGCCAGTCCAGCGTTATCAGCCACTGCTTCAGCGAAAAATTCATGGGGATCGGTTAAAAGCCGTGCAACTGCTGCGCCC
The DNA here is from genome assembly GCF_014696105.1 of Microcoleus sp. FACHB-1515. Classification (GTDB taxonomy): domain Bacteria; phylum Cyanobacteriota; class Cyanobacteriia; order Elainellales; family Elainellaceae; genus JAAUTJ01. The sequence goes on along the minus strand of NZ_JACJPO010000056.1, from coordinate 20,218 downwards.
CAAAACGATCTAGTGCGTGACGAGCCGTTCGGGAAGGCGATCGTGCCGCAGCAAATCTTCGATCGATTCGCGCTGGAGAATCAGGGACGCTTCCCTATTTTGCACCAGCACGGCAGCAGGTCGAGGCAGTCGATTGTAGTTTGAGGCCATGCTGTAATTGTACGCGCCCGTACTGGCAACGACGAGGATATCACCCGTCTGCATCGGTGGCAGCAATGCCTGCTTAATCAAGATATCACCGGATTCACAGTGTTTTCCCGCAACCGTGACGGTTTCGGTGCAGGGTGCAGACATTTGATTGGCCTTGAGCGATCGATAAACCGACTGATAGGTGATCGGGCGCGGATTATCGGACATGCCGCCATCAACGGTAATGTAGGTGCGAATACCGGGGACGGTTTTTTGACTGCCCACTGTGTAAGCGGTGATACAGGACGACCCGATCAGCGATCGCCCCGGCTCCACAATCAGTTTTGGCAGCGGCATCTTCAAATCTTCACACGCCTTCACCACCCCTTCACACACGACGCGCACCCACTCGTCAATGCTGGGCGGATCGTCGCTTTCCGTATAGCGAATGCCCAAGCCGCCACCCACGTCAATTTCACTGACGGGCAAGTTGTACTGCTGCGCTTTGGTGAACCACTGCACCATCACTTTTGTCAAATCCTGGTGCGCCTGAAGGTCAAAAATCTGCGAACCGATATGCGCGTCGAGTCCAGCACAGTGAATTTGCGGCTTGTCTGTCAAAAATTGAAAAACCGCTTCCATCTGATCCGGATCGAAGCCGAACTTGCTGTCGAGGTGTCCCGTCCGGATGTATTCGTGCGTGTGGCACTCGATTCCCGGTGTCAGCCGCAAGAGAATTCGCGTCGGGGCGTCCACTGATGCCATTTCGACCAGATTGTGCAAATCGAGCCAGTTATCGACAACTACCGTAACTTTCGCCTCGATCGCCATCTCCAGTTCCGATCGCGACTTGTTGTTGCCATGCAGATACAGCTTCTCGGACTTCACGCCCGCCGTCAGAGCCGTGTAGAGTTCACCGCCGGACACGACATCTACGCCCAATCCTTCGCTGTGAGCGATCGCACAAACCGCGAGACAGTTCCACGCTTTCGAGGCATATAAAACCAGCGCTTCACCCGGATAGTAGCGATCGAACGCCTGACGATATTGACGGCAAGCAGTTCTCAGCGAAGTTTCGTCCAAAATGTAGAGCGGTGAGCCGAATTTTTGCACCAAGTCCACTACGTCACAGCCGCCGATTTCGAGATGGTCGCGATCGTTCGCGATCGCCGTCAGCGGCAAAATTTGCTGGTTGGGAGATGCATTTTTGCTATCAGAATTTGGCAGATATTGCCGTGCAGAATTGTCAACTGCCGCTGGAGTGGAAACCATGATTACCCGTGCCTAAAAACTGCGAATTTCACTGTTATCCAGTGTACAATTGAGGGCTGTTTCTCCTTCAGCGAATTTGTCGATCGCCCCCTGCGATTTCATCGATTGCCCCGTGAATCTTGAACTGCATCCGCTCACCGATCGATGGCTTGATGCCGCAGTGGAACTCGATCGCCTCGCGCTGGGCGGCATGTGGACACGATCGGGCTATCAGCGCGAAATCGACAGCCCAAATAGTGAACTGTTGATTTTAACCAGCGATTCTGTCAATTTACCGATCGCGCTGGGCTGCATGTGGGCAATTCTCGACGAAGCGCACATTACCTTACTCGCGGTTCATCCCGACTATCAGCGACAAGGTTTAGGACAGGCGATGCTGCTGGCTTTATTAATGGCGGCAAGACGACGAAATTTAAGCTGGGCAACGCTGGAGGTAAGAGCTTCTAATCAGGTGGCGATCGCGCTTTACGCAAAGTTTGGCTTCACCGAAGTTGGCAAGCGACCAAAATACTATCCCGACAATGGTGAAGACGCTTTAATTTTGTGGCGACGTGGTTTACAAAGCGATGAATTTGCCCAAGAATTAGCCGTTTGGAAACAGCAAATTAGCGATCGATTGGCGCGATCGAACTGGTCACAAACCGTTTTTTCTTAGATATTTCGTTTCACAACAGACCGCAGCCGCACATGATAAATGGCGCGGTGTCGGGACACGATTGCCATTCGATCGACAGTGACTTTAGAACAGCTACGACTTACCAGAAGGATCAGCCGCATTGATTAAATCGGGCTGCTCTTGCATGGGGGAACGCTCGATCGTTTGGCTAGCAGTTGGACGCTGCTGACGCTCAGGCAAATCAACTTTGACAAAACTTCCAGTTTCGATCGAGTGGTAAAGTGCTCGAATAATTTTGACATCAATTAGCCCTTCTTTGCCAGATGGTTCTGGCTCCTTGTCCTGCAAAATGCAGTCAGAGAAATAAACAAATTCAGCAGCAAGCTGACCATGCGGCTCAAACGATCGCTCTTGTTTTTCACCATCAATGGTAAGTGTATGTTTGATTTCGCCTTCGGTTCCGTAAGCCGGATCAACGCGCAATTCGCCTTTCGTTCCAACAACTTGATAGGTTGAGACCTTCGCGCCTCCAAAGCTAACCGTAAAAGTTGCCAATCGATTGCCAGGAAAACGCAAGATTGCACTCGTCATTTCATCGACTTCGCGAAAGCGCTTCTCGCCATTGTTAGCACTGGTGGCAAAAACTTCGATCGGCTCGTCTTGAAATAGATAGCGAGCCGCATTAATGCAGTAGATGCCAATGTCATCGAGTGTACCACCGCCTTTTTCCTTTTCAAGGCGAACGTTTCCTTCAACGGTTTGCTGAGTGAAAATCGAGTTAAAGATGCGAGGCTCGCCAATCTTGCCCGATCGCAAAGTTTCAACAGCCTGCAAATTGGCCTCTTCAAGATGCAAACGGTAGGCAATCATCAGCTTGACCTGATGATCTTTGGCTGCCTGAATCATTGCTTCACATTCATTTGTGGTGACGGCCATCGGCTTTTCACACAGGATATGAATGCCAGCTTGAGCGGCACGAACAGTGTATTCGCGATGCAGGTGATTGGGCAAAGCAATATAAACAGCATCCACTTCGCCGCTGTTCAAACACTCCTCATACTGTTCGTAAGAATAGGTGCGTTGAATGTTGTATTGCTTACCAAGCTCCGCTCGTTTCTGAGGATCATCTGAAACGAGCGCTGCAAGTTCAGAGTTTTCGGCTTGAGCGAAAGCTGGCATTGCAGCCGCTTGAGCAAACCAACCCAAACCGACGACAGCGTAACGAATTTTGCGACGAGCCGCGTTTTGAGGATTTGCCATACTTTTTTAGTCAATTCTTGAATGCTTGCCACTTATCCTACGAGGAATATCACACCTTCTCCTCTGACTTTTGAAGGATACTGCTAGCGATCGCCCGCTTACCCAGCAAGCGCCTGTTTAAGAACATATCAAAGTTTGAACAAATCAAGCGATCGTCTTGTCCGCAGGAGCAACCGTTGCTAGGCTGTGCCGAGTGGAAACTGCTTCGCAAGGTTGAGGAGATAGATCAAAGCGATCGCTTAGAGTATCCTGGTTGAAAGGATATTGCATGACAAAACGGAAATCTATGCATTATTTTCTCTTCTGGATGCTTGGGTTTGTCACATTTTGGATAGGACTGAAACTATTTGACGATGAGGTTATTCTCCTTGTTTCTATTTTTTTTGGTTCAGCTCTCATTCTAGCTGGGCTAGTGGCTGCCCCATCTGTCCTACAGATTCCGATCGAAATTGTATTAGTGCTTACCTTATTTAGCGTTTGTATGCAGTGTATTCAAAGGGGAGGTTCAGCCTAAAATTACTTTAGCTGATGCTAGTTTTCTAACTTTCAAAAAATGCATCTGTCGAGTTCAAAAGCGATCGCCCTGCAAGGAAGACAACTGCTTAATCAACAGTAATTAATCCAGGTTCATTGTTCGGAGAAAAGGCATTTATCAATAAATTCACTCTTTTGACCTCGCATCGGTGCGCCGTTACAAAGCTGTACAACTGGTGCTGACGATAACAAGCTAGACGCGAAATTTGGTTGCAAATTGCATTCACTACCGAGTGGGAGGCTAGGGCGTGTTTTCAAAGCTCCAAAAGAGGTGCGTCGTTTGCGATCGATCCCCCTAAATCTCCCTTGAGAAGGGAGACTTTGAGGATGACTCCCTCCTTTTGTATGGGGTTGGGGAGGATCAAGCGGGCAATAAGCACGTCCTTGTGGTGCTCTGGCGAACGCTGCAAGCGAGTTGTCGCTTAGGCACTGGTTGATGATATCCAACACTACGACCACTGGCGAGCACGATCGACAATCGATCGCGCTCGCCAGTGGTCGTGCGACAATCTGCCCATTGCTTGAGCCTGTCCATTCAACTGACGCTGATCACGCCCTAGCCTCCACTGGTTCCGGAGCTGAGGTCGTTTGAAACGCGATTGCCAAGCGCTATCCGCACGAATCGATTCATCCGCTTCGATCGCCCCGCTGCTGTCCTACAGCCGCCATTCCTTTAGAGACCTCAAGCCTGTTGAGAAACCTCCGACTCCAACAGCCGCCTCAAAAACACCCGCGCCGCATCCAGCGGATAGTGCCTCGGCTTTCCCTGAAACACAATTTGAAACTCATCACTAAATTCACCATCTCCATAACCCGAAATCAGCTTATGGTGAAACGCTTCATCAGCCAGACGGCGAACTTCGTCTCGTAAGGGCGATTCCATCAACATGGTTAACTGCTTCCTTCAGACTTGCTCTTTGGTTATAAGAATTTCTAGTATCAGCCGTCACCTTTCGCAGGGGAGAAAGCAAAAAGCAGGGAGATCGATCGATCCCCCTGCCGAACGATACTTCAGGGTAGAGCACTTAGGTTTCCGAAGTGGAAGACGATGCATTGAGCATTGGCGACAGATAAGCTACCAGCGCACCAAGGACAAATCCCGCCACATTGCGGAACAGGGGCAACCACTCAGACGTGCGCGTCACGACTGGCCCAATCCCAAACGCGATAAACAAAATACCCCACAGCGGCGAGAAAATCAGCGCCCACTGCCACGCAACAACTTGACCGGGCTGACGTGGCTGAGCCGCAAAGCCGCAAACAATTCCACCAATTACCGAAGTAATCAGCGTCAAAATCCACTGCTCGCGCGGCAAACCGGGAACGACGCTACAGCCGTTTTGCGCCAAACAGGTTTTGATCGAGCCAAGCGCACCGAGAATCGAACCGTCTTCGCCGTTCTCTCGGACAAAAAACTGATTGCCATAGCGCGTTTGCAGTTCGATCCAGAACGTGCGCGACAGCAGCGGATACAAATCGTCCCCAACGCTGAAGTTGAGCAAATTGCCGCCACGCGGGTCGGCGACGAGCAAAACGCTTTTGTCGTCAAGTCCCCAGAAAGCCTTTACCGCCCGACCGGGAGTGCGATCGAACTGTGTCAAGACTCGCAGCTTCCAGCCCGTTTCCGCTTCAAACTGCTGCAAGTCGCGATCGAGATTGTCTTCCTGCACGCTTGTCAGCGAATCAGCCAGATCAATAATGTTGGTGGGATGGTCAGGCAGCAAATCCGGATTGTCATAGGCATAAGCAGGTGGAGAGACGGCCCAGCTTGCCAGCACTAGAAAAACAGCAGCAACCGTTGCGAGAACTCGGTGAATAGAGGATTTTGACATCGATCGCTTCAGCCCTTTTAAGGAATAAATCTTAACGGATCTCCGAAAAGATGAGAAATACTAAGTCATTCTTTACATTTATTAATGTAATACGGTACACGTCAACATGCAAAATCTTTCCCAACAAATTTTTATGTGAAGCTGAGATTTAGAGCTTTTTTTCCAGATTCGGCTAGGCTTCTATGTAAATCATCTCGATTGTCGATCGCATTTCATTCACCGCTATGGATTTTCAGCCCCGCGCCTTGTTCACCCAATTGAGCCGCTATGCTGCCGTTCTAGCCTTGGGAGGTGCGGTCGGCTGGGCGGGAACCCACTGGCTCGATCGCCCTGCTGCCAACGTGCCGCAGGCGATTCCTGTCTCGCTGCCGATTCAGTCACCCACGCCAACGGCTGCCCCCCAAACCGCCAATTTCATCGCCGATGCCGTCGATCGCGTCGGTGGAGCTGTCGTTCGCATTGACTCCACGCGCACCCGCGCCCAAACCGACGCGCTGCAAAACCCGTTTTTTAGACGATTTTTTGAGGGAGGTCAGCGTCCACTTCCACCGCAGCGCGTCGAAGAAGGAACCGGATCAGGATTCATTCTCAGCGCCGACGGTCGCATTCTCACCAATGCTCACGTCGTGGATGGAGCCGATCGCGTTACGGTGACGCTCAAAGACGGACGCACATTTGACGGCAGAGTGATTGGTGAAGATCCGGTCACGGATGTCGCCGTGATTCAAATTGGCGCAACCAATCTGCCAACAGCCACCCTAGGTAATTCCACCCAGCTTCAGCCCGGACAGTGGGCGATCGCGATCGGCAATCCGCTCGGCCTCGACAACACCGTTACGGCAGGCATCATCAGCGCACTCGATCGCACCAGTCTACAGGTCGGCGTTCCCGATAAGCGTGTCCGGTTCATCCAAACCGATGCCGCCATCAATCCGGGCAATTCTGGCGGTCCACTGCTCAACGATCGCGGCGAAGTGATCGGCATCAACACGGCGATTCGCGCCAACGCGCAAGGCTTAGGCTTTGCCATTCCGATCGAAACGGCCAACCGCATCGCCGAGCAGCTATTTGCAACCGGAGAAGTGCAGCATCCCTACTTGGGAATTCAAATGCTCGATCTGACGCCGGAGCGCCGCAAAGAACTCAACGAAAATCCCAGATTGAATCTGAATGTGGCGATCGATCGCGGCGTGGTGATCGTCGAAGTTGCGCTTAACGCCCCTGCCGCCCAAGCCGGACTCCGCCCCGGAGATGTCATTGTCAAAATTAACAACGTGCCCGTTGAAACTTCGGCAGATGTGCAGGCACAAGTCGAAGAGAGCCGCGTCGGGCAAGTGCTCAGCGTTGAAATCAACCGCAGCGGTCAAGCCCAAACCTTGCAGATGCGCCCGATCGCCTTTCCCGAAAATCTAATTCAGTCCGAATAGCCCGGCTCGCTCAAGCCCAATTTCGATCGCGCCTTAGCTAAAGCGATCTGGTGAATTTCGCGCCAGGGTCGATCGATCCGCCGCGCAATGTCCGCACAGTCTTCATATTCCGGCTGCACGTTGAGAATTTCTCCGGTTGTGGGACGCGCCACCTTGATTCGCACCGCACCATAAGGCGTTTCGATCGACTGCATCTCGCGCTGTAAAATCGTGCGCTCTTGCAGCGATCGCCGGATGCCCAAGGTCGTCGTTTCGCGAAACAAAACGGTTTGACAAGCCGTCACGCGATCGATCGGGCAAACCACACTCAGCAAAATTCCCGGACGCGATTTCTTCATGCCGATCGCCTGCGTAAATACATCGACCGCACCTGAGGCAAACAATCGCTCGAACACATAGCCGATCGCCTGCGGACTGCAATCATCAATTTGCGTTTCCAAAACGGCGATCGGTTCGATCGAGTCGGAAGCGTGAGGGTGAGGGTGATGCGACTCGATCGAAGCGTGGTGATGAAATTCGATCGCGTCCGTTTCGCCAATCCACAGCCGCAGCAGATTCGGCAACGCCAGATCGCGCCCGCCTGCACCCAAGCCAACTTTCCGCAGAATCATCGGCGGTGGTGCGCCAAAATGGGTGGCGAGTGTCGTTGCGATCGCGGCTCCGGTCGGCGTCACCAGTTCGCGATCGATGCCGTTGCTGTAGATCGGAATTTGCCGCAGTTCAAACAGCTTCAGGACGGCAGGCGCAGGCACGGGCAAGCGTCCATGTGCCGCTCGAATCGTGCCGCCGCCCACAGGCAGCGGAGAACAGTGAATCTGCTCAATGCCCAGCCAGTCCAGGCCGATGCAGGTTCCCACGATGTCTACGATCGCATCGATCGCCCCAACCTCGTGAAAATGCACTTCGGCGGGCGAAATTCCGTGTACGGCTCCTTCTGCTTCGGCCAAGCGGCGAAACACGGCAAGACTCCAACGAGTAGCGCGATCGCTCAAGTTCGCCTGAATAATCAACTGCTCAATTTCTGGCAGGTGGCGCGTATGCGAATGCTCGTGCGAATGCGCCTCGTGGTTAAACGTCGTATGAGCATCGACGCCTGCTTCCGTCGATCGCTGGGCGGGTGGCTGCACCAGATGCACCTGCACTTTCGTTCCCTGCTGACCGTTGCGCCGCACCAACTCGGCTGAGAGGCGATATTCTGCGGCCAAACCGAGGCGACTAAGCTGCTCGCTGAGATAGGCTAACGGTACGCCTGCATCCACCAGTGCGCCCAAACACATATCGCCCGCAATTCCAGTCGGGCAATCGAGATAAGCCAGCTTCGGCATAAGCAGTGGTGTAGAAATTGAGACAACATCAGCTTAACGGATCGAATGAAACTGCATATTCTCAGCGACTTGCATCTTGAATTTGAAGCGTTCACTCCGCCCGTGACGAATGCCGATGCGATCGTGTTGGCGGGCGATATTCATGTTGGCAAAAAAGGCGTTGAATGGGCAAAAACACACTTCTCAAACAAGCCTGTAATTTATGTGCTGGGCAATCACGAATTTTATGGGAAAGCCTTTCCCAAGCACGTCATTGATCTCAAGAAATTAGCTGAGGGCACGAACATCCACATTCTGGAAAACGATCGCCTCACGCTCGATGGCATTACGTTTTTGGGTTGTACCCTATGGACAGATTTCAACCTGTATGGGAATCCAAAAGTTGCAGGTCATCAGGCGACTCAAACGATGAGCGACTATCGCAAGATTCGCGTCAGTTCTGACTATCGCAAGCTGCGATCGATCGACACCGCGATTATTCACAACAAATCTTTACAGTGGCTTAGTAGTGAACTAAGCGATCAGCAAAATCAGCCGATCGTCGTGATTACGCATCACGCGCCCAGTTCGCGATCGCTTCCCGATAATCGTGAAGATTTACTCAATGCGGCTTACGCTTCTCCGCTCGATTGCGTAGTCGAACAGTCGCAGGCGGCGTTGTGGGTTCATGGACATCTGCATCAGCAGCAAGATTATTCGATTGGCAAAACGCGAGTCCTCTGTAATCCCAGAGGCTACCCGGACGAGCGCAATCCGCACTTCATCCCCAACTTGGTCGTCGAGCTAAGCGGATCGATCGCGAGCCTTAAGACGGACGATCGCATCTCAAAATTGAGCTAACCATAGAGAAGAGATGAGAGGGGCATGAGCATGGCAACGATCTATTCGCTTCATCCGCAAACGCCGCAGGCACGCACGATCGAGCAAATCCGCGCTGCTTTGCGATCGGGAGCCGTGATGCTGTATCCCACCGATACCGTGTATGCGATCGGCTGCGACCTCACCTCAAAGCAAGCGATCGATCGCGTCCGCAAAATCAAGCAGCTATCCAACGACAAGCCGCTGACGTTTTTGTGTCCCTCGCTGTCCGACATTTCGCAATATGCGATCGTCACCGATCGTGCCTATCGAACAATGCGGCATTTGATTCCTGGCCCCTACACCTTTTTGCTGCCCGCCACGAAGCTGGTTCCCAAGCTGGTGATGAATCCCAAGCGCAAAACAACGGGAATTCGCGTCCCCGACCATCCGGTTTCGCAAGCGCTGCTCACCGCTTTGGGCAATCCGATTATTTCCACATCCGCGCATCCGTATGTAGAAGACGAGCCAGAACCCGACCGGATCTCGCAGGCCGAACTGTTCGATCGCTTTGAGAACATTGTTGATCTGATTGTGGATGACGGCAGCGAACCGGGAACGCAGGTTTCGACAATTCTCGATTTCAGCACAGATACGCCCAACTTGGTGCGGCGCGGTTTGGGTTGGGAAACTGCCTTGCAGTGGGGTGTTGAGGAATTCAGTGAAACTGCTTAGAAGATTTGATCCGGCTGCTCAACTGTCCACTCAGATTTTGTGACAGTTGAGCAGCAAGCGGGATTTTCATCGGTTCGATCGCTCCATTCTCCGAATCCGGACAGACACCTGAGAAACTGACCTAGGCAAAGGCACTGTTGCCCGTAGTTTTCGACGATTGCTCTGTAGACAGTTTCATGAGTCAAGGGCTGAAGATTGACCGCAGATGATTTTCACTGCGATCGCTAAACTGGAAATAGCTTGGTGTTCCGGTTTATACCCGTTTCAGCCCTGACTCAAACTGTCCGTGCAACTACCAGGGCCGCCAAGATGAACTTTGAACCTACCAAAACTCGCCAGACACTGACTGATTCCGAAGAACTACTGGTTGCTTCCGCTGTCAGCAGCGAACGCTACCTCCCGCGCGAAGAACTCACCCACCTGCTTCTACAGGAACTGACTGCCCAAATTCCCGCCGCTTCTGCGACGGCTCAAGCGGTTGCCCATCGCCTCGCTGCCGAAGTCGATCGCGTCTGCCAAAAAAGCGATCGCATTCAGGCTTCCGGCCAGCAGCACACGTGGCAGCTTACTCTAGCTCGCCATCGGCTGCAAAAATGCCTCAGCTACTATCAGCTTGGTTCGCGTCGGGGGCGCGTTGAACTGCACAGCCATCTCAGCGCAATGGTTTATCGGCACGTTGCGCCCAGTCGATCGCACTTGGGTTTCAGTGGACGCTACAGCTTAATCGAAGATTTTTTACAAAGCTTTTATATTGAAGCACTCAAGCAGTTTCGCCGCGAAGCCGACTTGCCCGCCGACTACAGCCCAGGCACGCGCTTGGAATTGGCGGAATACATGGCCTTTACCGAACACTACGCCAAGCGGAGAATTTCGCTATCCGGTCAGCGCAACCAGCAGCTTATTGTTCTGCGTGCCCAAGGCTTTGCTAAACGTCAGCCGCCAGAAACCGCGCTGGATATGGAAGCGGCAGTCGAAACGGCAAAAGGTGAAGATGCCGAGAACCACAGTCGATCGCCGCTCGTCCAGCAAGTCCGCGAACAGATGGTGTCGGAAGCGGCTGATCCGGCAGAATCCGTGTTGCGCGATCGCGTCGTCCAAGAACTCACTCAGTACCTCGAAGCCCAAGGCCAAGCCGACTGTGCCGACTACCTCGCCTTGAAAATGCAAGATCTCTCCGTTCCCGAAATTGATTCGATCCTCGGTTTGACGCCGCGCCAGCGCGACTACTTGCAGCAGCGCTTTAAGTACCACGTTGAAAAGTTTGCCCGATCGCACAAATGGCAGCTCGTTCACCAGTGGCTCGGAGCCGACCTGGATCAAAATCTTGGCTTATCGCGTTTGCAGTGGGAAGCTTTTGTCAAAACGCTTTCGCCCGAACAGCGGCAACTGCTGGAACTTAAAGGCGTTGGTGTCGGCGTCGTGCAAACTGAACCGCGATCGGACGAAGCGATCGCCAAAATTCTTAAATGTACGCCCAAACAGGTGCATCGCCGCTGGGTGAAGCTGCTTGATCTAGCGTGGCAAGCTCGCAACCAAGGTCGTGAATAAGACCAACCCTGATACAATAAACGCTTCTTAGCCTTGTCACTGAACTGATTGTGAAATCGATCGATCTGTTGCGCTACTACCGTTCCTTGAGTGGACGATCGCTCACCGTTGTGGATGTTGAAACAACCGGGAAATATGCCTCTCGCGATCGCATTACCGAACTGTCGGTGCTGAGCGCTACGCCAGAAGGTGAAATCATCGAGCAGCAAACGGATTTAATCAATCCCCAGCTTAAGATGCAGCCATATATCATCCGCTTTACCGGGATTACGCAGGCAATGGTCGATGCGGCTGCGCCTGCTGCAAATGTGCTGCCGCGCTATGAGCCGCAACTGCGATCGGGCGTGCTAACCGCACACAATCTCGAATTTGACTACGGTTTTTTGCAGCAGGAATACGCTCGCTTGGGTACGGATTTTGCGCGATCGCCATCCGATCAGCTTTGTACCGTTCTGCTTGCTCGATTGCTGCTGCCCGATTTGCCCTCGCGTCGCTTGCCCGATTTGGTGCAGCATTTTGGCTTTAACGTCGGACGATCGCACCGTGCCGAAGCGGATACGATCGCCTGCTGGCTATTGGCAAAACGCTTGCTTGCAGAACTAAACCAGATTGAGGATGATGTGCTGCTGAAGCGCCTGGCGCAGCAGTGGTTGCCGCTCCGAATGATCGCTAACATGCTTGGCTGTTCAGTCCGCAAAGCACAGCTACAGATCGAAGCCGCAGGCATTGCGCCGCGTCCTACCCTGCACAAGCCGATGTATCGTCGAGGCGATGTTGAGCAGTTGCTTGCTGCACCCGCTGATCCCAATGCAATCGATCGCAAAAGCATCCAATAAAATCGAGTAACAAATCTGGAGCGTGGAATGCTTGACTTACGAAGTGCAGCCGCATCCTTGTTGCAGGCCGTTCAAATTCATTAAACCAATTTTGAGACAGTTACGACTGAGTTGCAGGTGATCCGCCAGCGTCAACGGGAAAGGTGACGATCAATTTGAGATCATGCTCTCTGAGCTTCGCCAGATGAAGATTGACAGCGATGCTCGCTTTGCTGCCCAACAAGCAGAAATCAGTCGCATCCTCGATCGCCTCTTTCCTCAAGAAGACAATAATTAATCCAATCGATCGCACTCCCACACCCCCAACCTCGATCGCTTTTCAGATTCAATGATTGAGGGGCGATCGCCTAAAATGAAGTAGAGTTCGAGGATGGCAGTGTATGACGCAAACACCCCAATCACCGGAACCGATCGAAAATCGAGTGAGTAATTTGGAGCGCAGTACGTCTGATTTACGAATCACAGCCGAAGCGTTATTACAGGCTATCCAGATTCATCAAACTAATTTTGAAACGATCGCTGCTGAGTTGCAGACTGTTCGCCAACGGCAGCAGGAAAGCGATCAGCGCTTCGAGATTATACTGTCAGATCTGAGACAAATGAAGATTGATAGCGATGTCCGTTTTGCAGTTCAACAAGCAGAAATTCGCGAATTGCAATTAGAAAATCGCCGCATTCTCGATCGCCTCTTCCCACCTCCAGAAAACAACTAAACCACGATCGCGAAGCGCTCCCCGTAGGGTATCGCTTCCACCCCAAAATGCTCACAGCAACGCGATCGAACAACAGAAATCATGGAGCAATCGCCCCACAATCCAATGATTAGAAGCGAGGGGCGATCGCTCTTTTATGCAGTTAAGTTTACTAGTTTGGCGTTTCCGAAAATACTGCTTTTGCAGTTTGCCCACAGCCATTTACAAACATGCCATCAAACGCGCCGCCGACAACACCTCCTACTAGCGGTACCATTTTCATGAGATTGATCACGCCTTTTTCACCAGCCTTCGTAATCAAGCGGAAACCAATCTTTTTATTGATTTCGATCAAGACCTTGCCAGGTATTTGCTTGATCACGTTTTGACATACCTTGGTTCCGATCGCAACGCCTGCGGTTTTTAGAACTTCCTCGGTTGCTTCGCCAATCAAACAGAGCAAAACCATCGTTCTCACTTGTTCAGAATGAATGTCATAGCCGCGAAGATAGGCTACTGCGGCGGCTGTGTTTGCCCCAAGCGCATAGGATGCAGCTAAGCCTGCCGGAATCGTGACTGGCATTGCGGCAATACCACCCAGCCCAGTAACAAAGCCTGTTCCAGCAGCATATGTAGTTCTCCACGCAATGACTGAATCAATTGCGTCCTCAACACTAGCTGCCTTGCTCAGATGATCTTCTGCTACCTGCTCCGCAGAAGGCAGGACTCCCAAGCCGTTGATACCAGCATCAGCGATCCATTCAAGAGTGGTCTGTACAATGTTGCTGCCGTTGTCTTCGCTAGCTGAAACCATGAAATTAAGAGTCCGAAAATTACTTCATCTTTTCTATTTCAAATTTCCGTAGAGAAACCACCGCAATCTCTCTATATCGCCAAAAATTCACAAATTGATCCCCGTATTTACACATGTAAAAAAGTCACCCCCGATCGAGCTGACGGAAGACAATGATATCGTCGAGACGGTTGAGGAACTCAGGGCGGAAGATTTGCTTGAGTTCTTCGTTGACCAGGGATTGCATTCTCTACGACTATCACTTGCTTCATAGCGATCGCCACCATAAGCTCTTGACCAAATAAACCTACGATTCAGAGAGTGTTGCCATGAACTCTTCTGGTCGCATTGCGGGGACTGAAGAGGCGGCAAAATCAGATGTATTGCGAGTGACGATGACTTCCAAGCCTGCTGCAAATGCAGCTTCGCTTGTCACCGCATCTTCAAAATCTGTGACAAAACTCTGCAACGCCGATCGAATCACTTCATCTGTAACGCTAGCCACTTGAATTCGCTGCAATAATGTTGATATGAGTTGCCGCGCTGCTTCACTGCCAAGCTGACGGCGCAAGATATAAAAGAGATTTGTTACAGCATGGCCGGAAACATATCCTTGCACTTGCTGTTGCGCTACGGTGTTCAAAGCTTGAGCGGATGCAGTAACAAAGGGCTGACGTTGAGCGAGAACATCTAGCAGCACATCGCTGTCAAACAACACGCGCCTCAACGATATTTCTCCTCTAAATAATCGACGTAAGATTCAGCGGAGTCTTCTGTACCTAACTGAATGACACCCATCAGGCTTTGAGTCCAAGGGTCAAGATCAGCGATCGATTTTGCGCTCGATGGAGACATTGACGACAGCGTTTCTTGTTGAATGGAAGCCAGCACCGACTGAACTAAACGCCAGCGATCGCGAATCGATAACTGCAACACTTGGTTCTGCAATTCTTGCAGCGTCATCAGCTCTCTCCCTCAAGCTCTTCTCTCATTGTAATTTGCGGATGTAGATGCCTTCGTAAGAAGAGCGATCGCCCTAAATTGAGAGCATCGCGATCGCAAAGCTTGCAGAACGGTACGATCCCTCACGCCTCCTCATCCCCCAAATACAATCTCACAAATTCTCTTGCAGCTTCAGGGTTAATTTGCTTAAGCGCATCCCTAAGCTGAATGACCATCTCTGCACCCGGATCGCGAATCTCATTCACCCATCGGTGCAAATTCGATCGGCCAATTCCCATTTCTGTTGCGACTCGATTCTGACTGATATCGTATGTTTCCAGTACTTGCCTTAGTGCTTTGCCTGCTTTCCCCATGCCCTTGATTCTGTCAAAGGGTCATGACCGAGTAAATGACACCGATTGGACTACGTTGTGCTAGACTTGGCCGTAGTCCAATCGGTAACAAACCATGTCTAGGAATTTTCTCTCCACACCCAAACTTTCTTCGCCGGAAATCGATCGACTGATTGCAACACTCTCCAATCCTGATCGAGAAGCGGTACAAATTTTGGTGATCGGCTCCGACAAAGGCATCACAAATGTTGTGCATAGCCTGCACATTCACGGCTTTGCTGAAGTTCAAGAATGGTCATTGCTGCTGCCTGCACCCATTCCTGGTAAGTTGATGCGAAGCCTCACGCGCTACGTTTCGATCGAGCAATTCTTGCGACTGGCGATCGTTCTTCGTTGCGATGATGAAGGGCGATCGCTTCCACCCTAAAACATTCACAGTGACGCGATCGAACCACAGAAATCAGGGAGCGATCGCCCCACAATCTAATGATTAGAATTGGGGTGATCAAGCAATGGAAATTTAATTGACTGTTAGCTATGCATTTCTCCAGGTTTCTATCTTTAGCTGTTTGACTTCTTGCATTCGAGCAAAGTCACTATCAGATGAAACAATAATCAAATCGTGTTGAATTGCGCTGCTTGCAATCCATAAATCGCGATTGTGAATTCCAATTTCCTTAAGGCTAAATTTTCTCCTCTTAGCCTTATCTTTTGGTGCAAACTGTTTAAATATTTGAGCATAAAGATTTCCATAAATCATTGCTGTTCCTTCATCTACCGTGTAAATTCTTACAAGTCTTAGAAAATCATTCAGCAGGACAAGGTTCTCAGGTCTTCGCTCGGATTTCTCAACCATCAATGTGAGTTCTCCATAAATTATTGTGTTTATGGAAATGGAAGACTCTCTTGGAAGTTGGCTAAGTTTATTAGCTACATTTGCATTTTTTCTGGAAAGGATGTCGCTACAGTGATTTGTGTCAAGTAGATACAACGCAACTTGCCCCTAAATACTATTCTTTTCTTACTTGGTTGACGTAATCGAGGCAATCATCAAAATCATTCCCTAACCAGCCTGAAGAAGTTTGCATCCAGTCTAAAATTGCTCCAACGGTATACTTCTCTTCTTGCTGATACTGATCAATCTGCCATAACACCGCTCTTGCTGTATTTCTCAACGCAATCATGCAACTTTTTATCTCTGTTTGATCTGGATGATTGTCTGGATTGTAAGTTGAGTCCGCAAGAAAGCTACTAGCGATTTTTCTTGCATTCTCTCTTGCTTGAGGAGTGAAATACTTGATGTATTTCTCTAAAGCCTCAGAGATTTTAACTAGACCAGTATATAACAAGTTAGCTTGTTCGACTGCATCTTCAACATTTAGAAACGCATGAATCATTACTCCTTGCGCTAAAAGCATTTCCTGAGGTGCCTTTGCACAAGCTTCTAATTCTTCAATCTTCTCTACATCTTCAGCCGTCAAAAAATCTGCATATCTGGCTCTCATCTCTTCCGCTAATGGCTCATATTCTGACTGAAGAATATCAATTTTATCTAAGAGATTTTCGGCGGCTTTTATATGTTCTGATACAACGATCAATCTCTCTATATCCTCAAAAAGTTTTTCTCTTGGGATTTCGCTGGTTTCTGACTCATAGTTTTTCTCCAAAACAGACTTAACTCTATCTATTTCTTCAATAAAGCTAGCAATAGAATTGTCAGCATTATCTACAAGTAGTTGAATGGAGTTCTGTGTATTTCTAGCCATACTCGAGGTTTAGCTTTGAGGATGCCTTCTTAGCCTTGAAGCAGGTTAAACAATCTATCTTTAATATTATGGCATCCGATCAGCGATCGCCCAACAAAAAAGCCACCCCCGATCGAGTGGCTTTCCATATCAAATCAATTACCCTCTACCCAACCAACTGCGGCACATTCGGGTGAACGGGACGTACTTGCACCTGACCGTCATCGTCGATGTCCATCACGGCAGTATCGCCGGACTGGATGCGGCCTGATAGCATCGCTTCGGCCAGAGCATCCTCGATCGTGCGGGTGATGGCGCGACGGAGCGGACGTGCGCCGTAGCTGGGGTTGTAGCCTTCAGCCACGAGGCGGTCTTTGACGGGCTGGGTGACTTCGAGGCGGATGTTTTGCTCCGCAAGTCGATCGCCCACTTCTTGAATTAAGAGATCCGCGATGCGGTTGATCTCGGATCGATCAAGCTGACGGAAGACGATGATGTCGTCGAGGCGGTTGAGGAACTCAGGGCGGAAGATTTGCTTGAGTTCTTCGTTGACCAGGGACTTGACGCGATCGTAGCGAGCCGTCGCCGCATCCGTCGTCGCGAACTCAAAGCCCAGTCCGCCGCCGCCCTTTTCGATCACCTTCGAGCCGATATTCGAGGTCATGATCAGAAGAGTATTCTTGAAGCTGACCGTGCGGCCTTTGGCATCGGTGAGGCGACCGTCTTCGAGCAGTTGCAGCAGCATATTGAAGACATCCGGGTGCGCCTTTTCGATTTCGTCAAACAGCACGACCGTGTAGGGCTTGCGGCGAACGGCTTCGGTCAATTGACCGCCTTCGTCATAGCCAACATAGCCAGGAGGCGAACCGATCAGCTTCGAGACGGTGTGACGCTCCATGTACTCGGACATATCCAGCCGAATCATCGCTTCTTCCGAGCCGAAGACGGCAGCGGCTAAAGCTTTCGTCAGTTCGGTCTTACCGACTCCAGTGGGGCCAGAGAAGATGAAGCTGGCGATCGGACGATTCGGATTGCCCAAACCGACACGAGCGCGACGAATCGCACGGGCAACCGCAACAACCGCTTCCTCTTGACCAATCAGGCGTTCGTGCAGCGTATCTTCCAGGTGCAGCAGCATGACGGATTCCGACTCGGTAAGCTGATTGACGGGAACGCCCGACCAAGCCGAGACGACCTGCGCGATATCTTCCGCCGTGACAATCGCAGTGGTCGAAACCGGAGCGGTCTGATTGTCTTGCAGCTTAGCTTCGAGTTCCATTTCGCGATCGCGCAGCTTGCCCGCCTTATCAAAGTCCTGCGCTTGAACGGCAGCCGTCTTCTCAGCCGTCACCTTGCGAAGCTCCTGCTTGAGTTCCTTCGAGGCGGATTGCTGAGTCGAGCGGAAGCGCACACGCGATCCGGCTTCGTCAATCAGGTCGATCGCCTTGTCGGGCAGGAATCGATCGGGAATGTAGCGGTCAGACAGTTCCGCTGCGGCTTTGAGGGCTTCATCGGAAATCGTCAGACGGTGATGTTGCTCGTAGCGATCGCGCAGTCCAAAGAGAATGGCGATCGTGTCTTCCACAGAAGGCTCACCGACCATCACAGGCTGGAAACGACGCTCCAGAGCCGCATCGCGCTCGATGTGCTTGCGGTATTCGTCCAAGGTGGTTGCGCCGACGCACTGGAAATCACCACGAGCGAGGGCAGGCTTAAGCAGGTTGGCCGCATCCAATCCGCCTTCGACCGCACCCGCACCGACAAGCGTATGGATTTCGTCGATCATCAAAATGATGCTGCCTTCTGACTCGCGCACCTCTTCCATGATTTGCTTGACGCGCTCTTCAAAGTCGCCCCGGAAGCGAGTTCCGGCCATCAGCGCCCCCATGTCGAGGCTGATCACGCGCTTGTCTTGCAGAATGTCAGGAACGGCCTGATCGATGATGCGCTGAGCGAGTCCTTCTGCGATCGCCGTCTTGCCCACCCCCGGCTCACCCACGAGAACGGGATTGTTCTTCGTGCGGCGTCCCAAAATCTGCACGACGCGCTCAACTTCTTTTTGCCGACCAATCATCGGGTCAAGCTTGCCGTCAGCCGCCATCTGCGTCAGGTCAGTGCCAAACTCCAACAGCGCTTTCGGCTGCTTGCTGCCGCGAGCATTCGGACGACGCGCTTCTTGACGACCCGCAGCAGTGGGAACTTCTTCGCCCAAAGCACGAATGATTTGGCTACGAATGAACGAGAGATCAACGCCGAGGTTTTGCAGCACTTTCGAGGCAACACCTTCGCCGTCTTGCACCAAGCTGAGCAGCAAATGTTCGGGAGCGATGTAGCGCTGATCGAACTGGCGGGCTTGCTGGAATGCCTGCTCAAAGATGCGCTTCGTTTTCGGAGTAAACGGAAGCTCGGCAGGCACAAAGCCCGAACCGCGACCAATAATGTTTTCGACTTCAGCGCGAGCGTCTTCGAGCGTGATGCCCAGTTCGGCCAGCACTTTCGAGGCAACGCTGGTTTTCTCTTTAATAATCCCCAGCAAGATTTGCTCAGTGCCGACGAAGTTGTGTCCCAAGCGCCGCGCTTCTTCCTGAGCCGCCATCACGACGGCGATCGCTTTGTCAGTAAAGTATTCAAACATGAGGGGGAAAAGTCTCCTCTATATAAATGAAGCGGTTGTGGCACGTTTCGATCGGCAGCACCACGAGCCTATGAGCGTGGCTCAAAACCGTTGCGAGCGGGGAATTCGACAGCTTGGTGAAGATGTGTAAACTTCTCTTGCTC
Source organism: Microcoleus sp. FACHB-1515 (assembly GCF_014696105.1). GTDB lineage: Bacteria > Cyanobacteriota > Cyanobacteriia > Elainellales > Elainellaceae > JAAUTJ01. Next base: position 603 of record NZ_JACJPO010000056.1, on the reverse strand, counting down.
TACTGTATCGAGCAGGCAACACCAGCAGCTAGGGCGGATAACCGAAGTGCGCGATCGGGCTGCGATCGCGCTTCAAAATAGATTTCTATCCAAGGGAAAGTGACAAAGCGATCGTTTCTCAATAGCCGCAAATGCGATCGCTCAAGTTCAATTTGCTATAGCAGTACAATTATATTAGGATGCTCCATATTTCCTCTATTATAAAATCTACTATTATGTAAAGAAAATGAGCCATACTATCAGAAAACAAGCAATTCCAACTGAATTTTTTGAGGAAATTTGTGCGGATGAGAAATTGAGATCGCTAATTGATTTGATGTGGGCTGGCGCAAGCGGAATGTTCTCTTGGTTCACAACACCACCTTTCATACCTGGCTTTGGTCAATTTTCAAGTCCAATCAACGAGTTTAAGCAGGACTACAAGGCGATGGGAGGAATTGCAGATGGTGTTTTTGAATCTGAAGATGAATTAGAGCGATACTGCACTCTTTTAGAGGACGTTTGAAAAGGTGAACAGTGTGAGCTTTTATGCCAAGCGCCTCACCATCAAACGAATCATGGCAACGTAGATCAACGTCTCGGATGTTGCGGGCAGTAGTTCAT
>NZ_JACJPO010000055.1 GCF_014696105.1 Microcoleus sp. FACHB-1515 | reverse complement strand
CTTCTGGTAAGGGCGGAAGCTGCAAAAGCACCACAGCTCTTTCACTCGCAGCAATCTTGTCTCAGCAGCATAAGGTTCTTGTCGCTGACACCGATCCACAGGGCAGCTTAGCTTGGGTAGCTGAGCGTTCCGATGCTGAATTCGATGTTGTAAGTGAAACTGATCAGAAGGTTTTAGGGCGGTTTCGCGAGATAGGCGGGTACGACTTTTTGCTGTGCGATACACCCCCAGCGCTCGCCTCCGAAGCACTGAGCGTGACGGTCAAGCTATCTGACTTTGCCGTTTTGCCTAGCCCCACCTCTCCGCTCGATATTCGAGAACTGACTCGAACGATTAAGCAGGTGATCGCTCCATTGGGGACTCCCTATCGAGTTTTGCTAGCCAGGGTTGATAGTCGCCGCATCAATGAAGCTCTATCAATTCAAAGTCAATTGATGGCGGCTGGAGTTCCGGTCTTCAACGCGATCGCTCGAAATTTTGTGGCGCATGAGCGGGCGATCGTTGAGGGCAAGCTGATCACTCAATATCGTGGCAGCGGCGCAAAGGATGCAGCCGACGACTATCGGCGTGTTGCCAGCGAACTCCTACGAGAAATGGGAGTGTAAGCCATGCCGAAGAAAAAGATTACAGACTTACTGAGTTCCGAGCTTTCGGACTTACAGAGTTTACCAGAAGATTCAATTTCCTCGAAGCAGCAGGAGGCAGCACCCCCAGTGATTACAGAGATTCAAAGTCCGAAAGTTACAGAGTCCGAAACTCTTGAACCCTCAAACTCTGGAACCGCCAAGTATTTGCAACTGGAGCGGAAGGAGGTGCGATTGCGCCTCTCGCAGTTAGACAACCTCACTGTTGTGACTCGCAAGTTGAATCGAGCCAGGAAGGGCAAGGGGGAGCGTCTGACCGAAAATACTTTGATTCGGGTGGCGATCGATCTGCTGCTGGAGAACGCAGAGCAATTGCAGGGCACAACTGAAGAAGAACTACTTAGGTCGCTTGGGCTGCCGCCCCGCGAGTAACGCAAACGAAGATAGTTGAAGCGGTTGCCTCGAAACTTGAAGCAACCGCTTTAGTCAAGTTGGAGACAGCGCTATTATGCTTGTCGTCCACCATGCTTTTGCATCAGGGCGTCAAACCAGGCGCAGCCATATCGATACTTGCGGCCAGGACACTCCAGCACCTCCAGCACGATCGCCGCTTTGCCTTTCCCGTTTTCCATTTCCGCCTTTACAGCCAAAAACAGCGCTTTTCCAAGCTGGAAATCCTCGAAGTGGAAATTTTCCTCTGTGCCGTTTGAGCCTGGAAACTCGCTTTCCGGCTGGCTTTCCTCGTTTTCCGGCGCGGTGGAAATTTCCGGCTCAGGTCGATCGCTTTCCGAGGCGCGGAAAATCGTTTCCAACCGATCTCTTACATCCGGCTGCGGCTGTGCGGGCTGTGCCAGTGCTGCCGTAAAATCCATTGAGCCGTTCATCTCGGTGCTGATCTCAACTTCAATCGCGCTCTTGCCTGGATGCTTCAGCTTGCCCTTGAGTGCCGGAACTGGCTCACCAGTGACAGGATCGATCACCGCCTCAAGCTGTAGTTCCAGCAGTCCGTTATTGCGGGCTTTGCTGAATCCTTTAGCATTGCCCAGCGCCACCAGCGATCGATCGTGACTGACAAAGATAACGCCTTTCTTGATTTTCCGAAGGTCAGAGAGTGCGGCGGCGAAGAAATCGGCTGAGTTTTCACAGCGCAGCGACCAGTTGGTGAACTCTTCAACCAGCACCGTTTCCCGTATTGGCTGGTAGTTAGGCTGCTCCGATCGAGCCTTGTACGCCTGTTTGACAGTATTGGCGAAACCGAGCATGGCGCGGTCGCAGTCCACGTAGTCCATGCCTGCCCCAACCACTTTTAACCCTTTCCACTGCCCATATTCCTTATGCGGATCGCACACCCAGGCCAAATGTCCAGCGGCAATGCGTTGGTGCAGGAGCCATGCAGCGAAGCTGGTTTTGCCTGACCCTTGTGGTCCCCAAATTAGAACGGCTGGAAAATGAAGCAAGTCTTTCGCCCAGGCAAAGCGAGGCTGCGTCAGCGCTTTGCGATCGCTATCTGTGGCAAGTTCGTGCGTCGATCCAAGCGACGCTTGCGTCTGCGATGTTGCTGTCATGATTGGGGGTGGGGTTCTAGAGTCGGATGAATCTTCGGACGGCTCTGGCATGGCGGCTGCACCCTCTGCGGCCAGCGCTTCGATCTCGGACTGAAGGAAATCAAGCGGCGGCTCAGACTTTTCTACCGTGTCTTTGACGGCCTCGGCGGGCACGTCGATCGCACCAGCGTCGGAACAAATTGCCTCGTCTGGTTCGATTCCAGCGTGAGAGTAATCACCCTGCTTCGCAGCCTGCAAGCTGCCTTTGCCGTAAGTGCGCTCGTAAAGCTTGGCTTCAGTCGGTGTGAGCAGATGAGCGTATTGGCCTGAGTCGATCGCCCGCCAGTCTTGCGATCGCTTTTTATGCCAGTTCATCAGGTGTTGAGCAGCAATCAGACCAATGCCAACGCCACCCATCCAGCCGACCAGGGAGAAGCCGACGACCGCAACGAGGACGCCGCCAACAAGCTGCAAGCCGCCATGATTTTCAGCGTAGCGATTCACGATCGCCTGTTTAACGTGGTAGTCAGGCGCAAGTTCGCCACTGGCAAGTTTCGATTCAATTTTCTCGATTGCGTCTTGATTACTCATGATTCGATGCCTCGATGGTATGAAAAAACCGCCCTACCCGCGATGGGCGGGCGGTAAATGAATTTAGGAATTAGTTGGACTGCTGAGCCGCTTCGTCTTGCTGCTCCTGTCGCTGCTGGCGCATATAGCCAAACACCTGCCGCAGCCAGTGCCATAGCTTCACAATCACTTCGACCGCAATCAGGGTAATGACGACAGTGATCAAATTGCCCCAATCGACATCAGCCATGCTGGGAGCCAGCAGCCAGAGCGAGACGGCATCTAAACCACCCTTGATCGGTGGATAGGTGACGAGATTCATCAAGCCGTCGATTGTGTAGGCAATGGCTGCGTAGGTCGTGGCCTGGGCAACCCACTCGATCGGGATGTTGTTGTGTCGCTCCTTCAAGGCCGCTACCATCGGCGTGTCAGACGGCTTGACGGCCAGCACTTCAAACCGCTCGATCCGCTCGATGAGCGATCGCAAAGTGTCAGCATCCCTCGTTAGAATCCAAGGCAATAACTCGAAGAATTGAAAGATCGCCCACAATGCCACGCCGATCAAGGTTGTCGCAATGCTGGCGATCAATCCAAGCAGCCAACCAATTAACGGTAGCGACATCACAAAGTTAATCAGCGAGTAGTTGAGTGCTTGATTGGCTAACATCTCAACCGCTCGAATGTAGGGCTGGATGTTGAGAAAGATGAATAGCCCTGCGGCAATAATCATGCAGGCGAAAACGAGATTGAGAATGAAGACCAGCAGAGCAGATTTGCGGTTGTAGTGACGCGATCGATAGGCTTGCTGCACACGGTCTTGAAACTGACGAGTTGCGTCTTGCACCTTTTCTTTTGTGGATCTCATGGCAATTTCTCCTCCTACTGTGCAGGTGTGCGATAGAGGCCACCCGTCCGCTGCATGGCGGCATCGACAATCAAGCGATCGCCCGTGAACGCCATGCGATCAACGACTCCGCCAATGATTTCGCCCGTGATGCCGTTGGCATCGCAGACCAGGGTGTTGTCGGGCAGAGGGACCTGGCGGACGCGATCGATCACAGGCTGGCCTTGAGTGAGCGTGGTGAAGTCGCTCGGTGAATTGGTGGCGACAACCATCACGCAGCCGGACTGGTAGCGGGCGTTGGCGATTTCAGCACTTTGCTGGGCTTGGTTCTGCGAGAGCCGCAGTTGAATCTGCTGCTCGCTGTTGGCCTGCCGCTGCTGCTGCACCATTGCGCTTTGTCGCTGCGTCGATTGGAATTTGTCGCCGCCACCTGTGAATAGGCCAACGGCAACCACGCCAACACCAATTAAAACGAGTGGATTGTCTTTGAAAAACTGCGTAGACATGAGGTAATTCTTGTTAGTGAATGTGTCGAATTTGAGATGCAAAACTTACTTGCTTTGCTGCATTGCCATCTTCAGCAGGACGGCGGTACACCAGGCGATCGCATCGTCTTGGTTATCTTCATCAAAGGCAAGGATTGCGCCTTTGACCTGTGGCGAAAGCGCCTCGTATCGCCCGCTTTCAAGTTCGTCGTGCAGTGTCCAATCTTCCGAGAATTCACACTGGTAAACAACTTGCATCAGGGCAGCAATAACGCCCAGCTTTTCGGTTCTGCTCAAGCCTTGGAAGTTTTCACCGAAGAAGCCAGCCATCACTTCTAATCCGGTTGAGGTGGAGAGAGTTTCGGCCTGCATCAGTCGTAGGCTCCGGCGTGGATGTTGTCACGATGTTGAGCCACGATCGCCGCCATCAGTTCGTTAAGTTCGTCAGCGGTTGACTCGTCAGCGACTTTGATCAGCAGGAATTTAAGGCCGTCGCCAAGAATGTTGTCAGGGTCGATCGCCTCGATGCTGCTCTGCATTGGGTGTGTCTGGTGTGCGGACGCCATGTGATCCGCGATCGCGCCAACGACCAGCATTTTTTGCTGAGCGCTCAGGCGTTCCAAGAAAACACCACAACGCTGTGTGAGGGCGTTAATTGCAGGCGTTTCAATGAAGTAGGAAACAGGTTGAGCCATGATTGAATTACTCCTGTAATTTTTGTGCTTTGCGGGAGAGTAGCCAGCCTGAGACTTTGGAAGGTGGAGGGCTGGCTACAGGTCGATCGCTTCAGTGAATTGAAACTCGATTGCGGGCGCTGGCTGTGGTGTGGCTGGCAGAGTCGGGGAAGCGGCGGCAGTGGTGACGAGATGCGGGTCTCGATACTGGTTTGGGTCAAGTTCCCAAGTCTCGATCAGATGCTTTCCGTAGCGACTCACCAGCAGGGCGATCGCAGCGCTCGGAGATGGCGATCGCGTTTTGGCTTGAACTGCGTCTACGATGTGGCGAATGTCGGGGTCAAGAATGATTCGAGAGAGCGCCATGATTTACAGCGCTCCCATACCGACGATGCTGATGGTCTGCGGGTTGGGCGCAATTTTGAAGCGCTGCTTTGTGGCTTCCTGTAGCGGTAGGGCGATCGGGGCAGAGCCGCCAATAATCAGCACTTCACCTAGATTGGGGAGCCACTGACCCCAGCGCGTTTTGATTTGACCGCGAATCTCGTCGAGCCATTCGGCGCGGGCGGACTCGAAGGCAGGCGCGAAGCTGTAGCCAGTTGTGCCGTAGCAGTAATCGCTACGCTCGATCGCGTCCATGATGAGCGACAGATCGGCGGAAGTTGACAAGTCGCGATTGATGCGGCTGGCAATCTTGCGAGCCAAGTCGAACGTTCCCGGCAAGATGACATCGGCTTCGCGCATCAGTGAGCCGCCAACCGAGTAGAGACGGGCGATCGATGTACCACCACCAAGATCCAAAACTCCATTAACCTGCTTGCGGCTGAGGAATAGCCCCTGTTGCATCGCGTAGGCATAAGCAGCGCGGGTTTCGTCGATCGCTTCGACGCGGCGGACGGTGGCGACGATTGCCTGCCCATTGCGAACAAAGTCGTATGTGCCCTCGATCGCCTTGAGGCTCGACAGATCGCCGCGAGAGTTGGGCAAGGCGATCAGCAATCGCTCGACGCGCAGGGCATCGAATTGATTGACGGGGTTTGGCTCCAGCGCGGCCAGGACGAGACGGCGGGCAAGTTCGATTTTGTCGGCTTGGAATGTGGGAGTTCCGCCCATATCTTTCGCGACCTGCCCGATCGCAAAGTGCTGATTTTCAAACTCGATCACGATGCTGTTTGCGTCCGGCTCCACTTCCTCCCAAGTGGGATCGATCGGCTTGAGGTAGCTGGGAATTTGGCGAATGTTGCCGTCAGGGTCGATCCACTGGATCGTTCTGTTTCCACCGTCGAAGCAGACAACAGGGCGGATGAGCGGGCTGTTCTCAGTGTGTTCGTTGGCAATCCGCACGAGGGATTGCGAGTAAGCAAGGGTCATGGCAAATTTTCCTGTCGCGTAGGGGCTAAAGCTTGGCTCTATGAGGCGTAGAGGCAGATTGAAGCAGAGTAGGGACGATCGAGCGGTCGATCTAGCCGTGTCCTTTCTAAGTTCTTTCTTAGTTCAGGATGATAACATCGTTTTATGCGGATTGCATAAATTGTTTCTAGTGCCATCAGCATAAATGTTTTACTAACGTTCGCTAAGAGCTAGGATTTATGCAAAACAATTCCACAGATATGACTAAGCGCATGACGATCTCTGTCGATGATGACGTGCATGAGATCTTGGAGAATTGGGCTGCTGAGGAGGTGCGAACTGTTGCAAATCTTGCAGCGGCATTAGTGACGCTGGCTGCGAGAGAGCGGCAGACAAAACAGCAAACCAGTAAAGGCAAGTGAGGCTCGATCGCCATGACCGCAACAGTCACTAAAAGACTGACCTTTGAGGAGTTCCTGGCTTGGGATGACGGCTCAGGCAGAAACTTCGAGCTAGTTGACGGGATTCCAATGCCGCTATCTGAACCGAATGCCAACCATGAGGATTTGATCGAGCGGCTTTGCACGTATCTCGAAAACTTCTGTCAAACGCAAAACTTGGCTTATGTGGCTCGGCAGTCCAAACAGGTGCGACTAGGAGCAGAGCCAGGAGAAAAGGAGAAAAGCCGGAAAGCTGACATCGTTGTGTTTGCCAAGGACGAATGGCAGCGGATGAAGGGCATTTCTAGCTCTGCTGCTGCCTACGTTGCGCCTCCAGGCCTTATCGAGGTTGTCAGCAACAACTGGAAGGACGACTATCTCACGAAGCTGGCTGAATACGAAACTTTGGGCGTTTTGGAGTATTGGATTGTGGATTATTTGCCGTTTGGCGGCGTTCGATTCACTGATTCACCCAAACGACCAACGATCACCATTTACCAGCTTGAGGACGGCGAATACCAAACGCCAAAGGTGTTTCGAGGGCAAGACCGCATTGAATCTAAGCTATTTTCTGACCTGCCACTGACGGCTGAGCAAATTTTCGACATGAGCAAATGAGGGCGAACACTACGTGGAGCGAAGCTAACGCATGACAACCCAGCTTACACAGTTCCCCAAACCCAAGCAGGCGCGGGTTATTCACGATCTCACTTGGCAGCAGCTAGAGGAGTTCGATCGCTCTCTCGAAGATGTGGCTGGGGTGAAGCTCGTCTACCTGGATGGAACGCTGGAGATTATGACGATCGGTGAGGAGCATGAAGACGCTAAGGCTACGATGCGGGTATTGCTCGAAAACTACCTCAGAGTGAAAGGCATCCGGTTCTACAGTCGTGGCGGCCCCACATTGGGACGCAAAGAGCAGGGCGCAAGAAATGAGCCTGACGAGTCTTTCAGTATTGGCACTCGCGGTCAGTATCCCGATCTCGTTTTCGAGGTGACTGTTACCAGTGGGGGCGTCGATCGGCTCGAAGGCTATCGGCGGATGAGCGTTACTGAGGTGTGGTTTTGGGAGGACGGCGTTTTAGACATTTATCACCTGAGAAGTAATGGCTATGAGAAGGTCAGCAACACGGAACTGGTGCAAAACTTTCCGATCGACCTGTTCACGCGATACATCACCTATCACGACCAGTACGACGCGGTGAACGAGTTTTTAGCAGCTATTCAGTGAGGTCGATCGCCATGACGACAGCAACACAGCGACGGGTAACACTTGACGAGTATCACCGCATGATTGACGCGGGCGAACTCGACGATCGCCACGTCGAATTATTGAATGGAGAAATTGTTGAAATGCCGCCCGAAGGCGTCCCACACGCAAGCTCAAGCGATCGGGCTGAACGGTACATCCGCAAATTACTCGGCGATCGCGCTTGGCTGCGAGTTGGTAAGCCAATCACCTTACCGAACGACTCGGAACCAGAGCCGGACTTGTGCATCTGCGAAAACATCGAGTACGACGCGCATCACCCCTACCCAGAAGATATTTTCTGTCTGATTGAGTTCTCCAATTCCAGTTTGAAGAAGGATTTGGAGGTCAAGCCCCAAACCTATGCAGCCGCAGGCATTCGCGAGTATTGGGTGCTGAATCTCAAGAAAATGGAACTGACTGTTTTTCGATCGCCTACTGCAACGGGCTACCAGTCAGAGCAAAAGTTCATGCAAGGCACAATCAAGCCACTGGCATTTCAGGATGTCTCGATCGATGTACAACGACTACTGAGCTAGAGCGCGATCGTCGTGATGATTGTGAGATGAATGAGTGGGCAAATTAATTGCTGCATATCTACCTGGACTACTTCCCTCTCGACGATTCACCAATATTGTCAGACAGTTGACAATGGAAGAAAACCGTTGTCAGCAGTTTGTGGTAGACCCAGCATCCATATACCCTCCAGTTCCAGAAGCTTACAACTGGGAAGCGCTCAAGCAGATTCAGCAACAAAAGGATCTGTATTCTGCTGCTGCATTGGGCTGGGGTGGAGTTGCCATCGTCGGTTCTATACTCTTCTCTCCGTTGATTTTGGTTGGGCTTGCACCAACTACAGCAACGTTGAATGGGGTTCAAAAGACCGCGCAGCTTGAGCGAGTCGTCCCAACACTGTTAGAAGCCTTTGAGAAGGAGGGAGTTCAGGTCTTCGCTTCACTCGATGTTGAAGGGCAGCAAGACCTAGATCTATTTGTGCGATTTCCAGACAAAACTTTCTTTGCGATCGCCGTCCGCTCAAAAGGAGACAGCAAAATTGTCTTCAGCGAGAACGTGGATGACCTGCGAATAAAGCGTAAAGGCGGTACAGCCTCAAATAAGTGGAAACCTCACCCTCTACAAGAACTTAACGATCAAGAGCTTTGGCTGCGGAAGAATCGACGGGATCTATTTGGTGGGTCATCCCGTGACTCGCGCCGCCCGCTCGTCAAAGTTTTGGCATTATGGGGAGATACAAAGTTAGGGTTGCACCCAGAATCTTTGTACTCCAATATAGGTAGTAGCTCGTATCTAGTTCTCCGCAAGACAGGCACTATTTGTATGTTGGAGGAGAATCAACTAGTTTCTTTTATCCGCGACTGGCGGCTTCAACAGATGCAGCAGAAAAATAACACTTCATAACCGCCAAATATGCCAAACCCCCCATCGCCACGCGACAGAGGGCTAGTAGGCATTTTCGTAACCAGGTCAAAAAAGTTTAGCCGCTTTTTTCCCAGACCTTAAGAGCAGCGAAGCTGCTACTTCAAGCCGTAGTACCTGCAATCATAGCAAAATCTGCTATTTGCTTGTCAAATTCCTTCAATGCCTTGCCTCTCAAGGACTTGGAGATACTAAGGCTCTAAGGCTGGCGCACCTGGTTTCTCGTTCATTCTCTTCGGAACGAAAATCCAGTAAAGGAATTTGAGTAATGCCGTCTAAATTGAGTGCTTTGGGAGGCGATGCAGCATGATTGCAGTTGCCTCTCCATCCAGCCCTAACTTCTGTCCGAACTGCAAAGATACGCTTCCCGTCCACCTGTTGATTGAACCTTCGATCGAGCGGGCAATCTCTGCCAGCTCGTCGCGAAACCAACGACCAACGCCGCCTCGATCGACTGTGGTTGAACCAGAGCATTCACAGGCAGAGGTGCAGCAGAGTCCAGTTCTTGCTGTTGTCGTGCCACCCCGACCGGATCGAGAAGATCCCTTTTGGAGCCGCTTCAATCCCTGGCAGTTTTTGCAGGCGACGCCACCGCAAGCAGGCGATCGCCCCGACTGGAAAGAGGTTAAGGGCTACCCGATCGCTCAGAAGATGGCAAATCGCGGCAAGCTAATCGCCATCCGACCCCACGCCCTCACGCACTTTTTGGTCTCTGACATCGATGTAAAAAGCCGATACCACCCCAACCAAAACCCGTATGCAATTCCCAAAATGCGGCAAGTGTTGGCAGACCGCTTAGGTTTGGTCGAGTGTATTGCCGTTCGCTCCAGCGACAGCGGCGGGATTCATTTGTGGTTCTGGTTTGAGGAAGAACAAAATGCCTATCACCTGGCCGAAGCCGTCGCGATCGCGCTTAAAGATGCTGGTTTCGTCCTTCAGCCCGGACACCTTGAAATCTTTCCCAACAGCAAAACCTTCATCGACAGCGACAATCCAGAAGACTGGAGCCAATACAGCGCCATCCGCCTTCCCTTCCAGGAGCCAGGAAGCTACTTAATCGACCTCGATAACGACTGCGCTCCGCTCCTCTCAATTTGGCTTGATCAGCAGCAGGAGTTTCTGCGACTGGCAAATTGCTGTGAGCGCCGTAACGACATCACCCGCGATCGCATTGAGGCGATTCTGGCAACCAAGCCCAAACGATTCAAAAAAATCAGCGTTCGCGGCAATCAATACCTCAGTGACCTACTGACCAAAGTTCATCGCGGCTGGACAGAACACGCACAAACCAATCAACTGTTTTTCGATGTCGCTCGCCTGCTGCGAGTCTTTGGACATTTCCTGTTAAACACTGATCCTTTCTGGGAAACCGCTCGCCTCGCCGCTGCAATTCTCGACTACATCCTGCCTCTTCCCGGCAGAGAACAGTTCTGTGCCCACAACCACGAGCTAGAGAAAATCGCATGGAAGTGGGCAACTTGGGTACAGAAAACGAAATATGAGCCTTACGGCTACGGCAAGAAAAAGATTGACAAAGCGCAACCAATCGACCAGAACGAACCAACCCATAACCAGCGACAACAGCAGGGCGCACGGGAGCGCATTCTGAAGGCGATCGCCCAACTGCAAGGGCAAGGCGATTTCCCACTCGCCATCATGGTTCGAGTTGCAGCGTTTGAAGCGCTCGGAATCGATCGGGGCACTTTGTACCGTCACCTTGACTTGTGGCATCCAAAACATCTGATAAATGCCTCAGAACCTTTACAGAATCAGAGGTTCACACCTATTTTACCCTCTGAAGAGATTGAAACAGGTGTGAAACCCAGTCAGGGAGCGAAGTTCACACCTATCTCGCATAAGGAACTTGTACCGCAGTCTGCCGCCTCTACAGGGTGGGCAGCAAGGCTTTTGAAGTTTGGGGGGTCTGGGGGGTGTGCTGCGACCGCTGAAGCCCAGCGGTCGCAGATGCAGCGGTGGGCAAACAGTGACGACCCTATCCTGGTTGCTGAGGCAAACCAGTACTTTCAGTCGATCGCTCCTCAGCCTGAAACTTCGTCAAATGAGCCATCTGGAGCGATCGCTCCTCAACTGGAACCTAGTACCTCGCTGCTAGAGCCAGCGCCCCAGCTCGACCAGATTGACCAGCCTGACCAGCCCAAAGACTTGAGTTCAGTTCTGGCCGAAATTCACGTCCATCAGCATCGGCTGCTGTGGGATGCTGGAGCGCTAAAGTCCTATGTTGCCGATTGGTTTGACGGTAAACGTCAAAGCCAGCTTACCGATGATGAATTAATCCTGCTGCTGCTGGAGCTTCGCCAATTGGAGTAACCTAAATCCGCATTGGCGATCGATTCACTTGCAAGACATCGACGTAGGCCGAGGCTGCTTAGCCGCCTGGGACGACTCCAGGCGCGATCGTGTTGACGTTGCATGTCGTCCGCCTTTGCTTCTCGCATTCCTGGATGAAACGGTAGTTGACTCGGTAGTGTTCCATCGCCCATTGATAGCCGTATTCGGAACGCAACTGATTTTGTCCAATGGTTCTCCCAACCCATCCACCCAGCCCAGTGAAGACGAGTGCCCCCAATACCAGCGGCAGAATTAGCTCTCGAACGTGCTTCGACTTCAGTGCGGCTCCAGCCTCAGTGATCAACGTTTTTGCGCTTTTTTGCAGAGCCTCTCGGTAGGCTTCTCCCCTTTTCTTACGCTCTTCTTCCTCACGCTGCTTCACTTCCCTTGTCAGTGCCTCACGCTGCGCCTTTGCAAGCGTCACAATCTGCTCGACGCGCTCGATCGTCGCCTGTTCATGATCCTTGCTGAACTGCCGCAGATCCTCGATCGCCGTCTTCAGGTCCTCGGCAAGCTCCTCGTTGGTCGTCTGCACCCCTTCCGCGATGTCTTTTACGGTTTTGATTTCCGCTTGCAGCCCGTCCACCATCTGCTGATATTTCTGCTGCATTTTCTCCAGCAGCCTCATAAACAGCGCCTCGAATGCGTCCGGAAATTCTTCAAGCAACGCCTGTAATTGCCCAGTGCTAATCAGCAATAGAAAGCTGGGATCGGTAGCGTCGAGCCGAAACTTGCGAACGATCTCGAACACCTTCACCTTAAATGTGTCCGACTTGCCTTCTAGAGCCATGTCCAGAAGGGTTTTGTCTTTGGGTGGGATGGCATCAGAATTCATAGTGCTCCTGAAGATTCGAGGGCAGTGTAAGCTTCGTCCAAAAAACGTTTGATATCCTGCTTGGCAATGATTTTGAACTCTGGCGACTCCAGCGCTTCCTCAAACGTCCAGCGCCGAGCATTGATCTTGATCCGCTTGCCGTCCGAGAGCTTAGGAAAATCGATCACCGGAACTCGGTATTGCTCGATTGCATCCTGCAATTCCGTGTTCTCTTCAAAGTATTCCCAGTCGCTGCAACGTCCCCAGTTTCTAATCAGGATGTGGGGCATTTTGTCCTGGTAGTAATTAATCGACTGGAGAAACAAATTGATTGAGTCGTCTTCGCCATCACACACGAACCAGTTGCGAAACTCAACTTTATACTTCTTCGCCAACTGAAAAATATTCTTTTTCGTAATCCACTGGCTCATCGGGCGAAATGTTTGAGCCGCTAGATCAACGACGACATCCCGCTCGATCGCCAATTCAAACAGCTCATCGGGCGCATCCTCTCTCTTCTCAGCTTCACTGAAAATGACGAAGCGAACGGAGTCATCCCAGAACTTTTGATATCTCGGCTTGACGATCCGAGAATCTTCGCGATCCTTGTACCGATTCGTAGAGGTCGGGTTCGATCGATCGGTTGCAACGAGATAGAATAAAACGCCTTTAGTCGTTAAATACTGAACAAACGTGGATGTAATAAAAGACTTGCCGACACCACCCTTTTCAGCGTTGATGAAATGTAGCTTCATACACTTTAATAACTACTAAACTCATCCTCCGCTTTCTTAGAGGATTGTGACTTCTTCATTGTAGATTTATTTTCTTCTTTTGGCACTAATCGGGCGGCTTCATCTTTGTTCACTGAAATACTGTCTTTACTTTCATTAGCATCATTGCTTTTTTCATCTAAACTGGCTTCGTCAATCACTTTAGTTTGCTCGTCTTTTTGTTTACCTTGAGAGCTGCCTAGCTTTTCTAATTTCTTGCTAGAACTGCTTTTACTTCCATCGACTTTTCTATTTTTACTTCCATCTGACTTAACGCCTGTTTGGGCAGAGGTTCTTGGTTTTTTAGCACCGAGATACTGTTTCAGAGTTGCGCCACTGATCTGTATTTCACTTTCCTTTAACATCTCCGCGATTTCTTCGTAGCTATACCCGCGATCGAGTAGCTGTACGAGCGTCTCCTTCATAAATTCAATTGCCTCTCGAAGCGATACCTCTTCCTTTGGCTTTTCTGGCACTGCTGCCAGAGTCTCAATCGCCTTCTCGATCGTTTTAACTTTGATTTTCTGAGTTGAAGTTTTATCTACCATGATTGCCTCTGTTTCAATATCAAAAACTGTAACCATGTGAGATTCCTGCTGCTGTCTTTTTCCGAGTAGCCAGAGTTGGTGTACTCACTACACCTTTTTTCGCCCTACGGGGCGTTCCGCTTCGCTACACTCGAAAAAAGGTTCGTTCGCGGGGGAGACCCCCGACCCCCAGCTACTCGGAAAAGAAATATCCTTCCCCTCGCCATGCCGAAAGCCATCTGTCGAATTGCCAAGCTCAAAAGCGGAGGGGCGATCGCCGCCTCTGAATCTCATACTAAGCGCACCCGTGACACCCCGAACGCCGACCTGTCTAAATTTAATGAACGGTTTATCGGCTCCCCAGTAGCAGAAGGGGCACTTTTAGAAAATGAGGTGTTTGCCCGAATCGGCAGCAATGGAGGAAAGAAGATTCGCACCGATGCCGTTCTTTGCGTCGAAATGATGCTCACGGCCAGTCCTGAGTACTTTCGACCGGGGGATCGCGGCAAAGCGGGTGAATGGGACTCTGAGCAGCTAGAGACGTGGAAGGATGCGGTAGGCGAATGGCTGGAGGCAAGGTACGGCGATCGCGTGGTGCGAGCCGAATTGCACCTCGACGAGGCTACGCCCCACATCCACATTTATCTGGTTCCCCTGGATGACCAGGATAAGCTGAACTGCAAGAGTTTATTTGGCGATCGCAAAAAGCTTTCTCAGTTGCAGGACAGCTACGCTCAGGCAGTCGCGCACTTGGGGTTGGAGCGCGGCATCAAGGGGAGTCGGGCAACGCACACGCAGGTCAAGGACTACTACTCAGCCGTTACCAAAGAGCCGGATCAAGAACTGTCGCAGGACGAAATTCATCACCAGCTCGCTGACCGCGCTCGTGTGCTGAAAGAGAATGACGATTTGGAGCGCACGGCTCGATCGCTAGAGCGTGAAAAGGAATTGTTGCAGCAGCGAGTTCGAGATCTAGAAGTTGAGGCGCATCACCAGCGGCAGGCCGCGCAAAACTGGCAGCAAAAATATCGAGCGCGGGTTGCCGAGCTTCGAGAAATTCCCCTGGCTGATGTGGCGATCGAATTAGGCTTCGACCCCGACTCCAAGGATAAGCGCAAGTGGAAAGACGAAAGCCGCACGATTAACATCACGGGCAGCAAGTTTTATGATTTTGGCGAGATGCGCGGCGGCGGTGGCGCGATCGATTTGGTGATGCAGATGGAGCGGTGCAGCTTCACGGATGCGATCGGCTGGCTGCACAATCGCTTTGGCAGAGCTGAGGTTTCACAGACCATCGCCCGACAGGTGGAGCGCACCCTTGAAGAGCAGCCGCCCCAATCATTCACGCCGCCCCAACCAGACGAACAGCATTGGCAGCAGGTGAGGAATTACCTGATTCAAAAGCGCAAGCTGCCCAGCGCCTTGATCGATCGGCTGCATGAGGATGGATTGCTCTACGCAGACAAACACCAAAACGCCGTTTTTCTACGAATGTCGTTTGAGGGTGAGGTGACAGGCGCATCGCTCAGGGGTACGGCAGGCGAAAACAATAGCTTCAAAGGGCTGGCGGCTGGAACACGCCGGACACAAGGTTGTTTCATGGTTGGAGCGGACAACCCAGAGCGAGCCGTGATTTGTGAGTCTCCGATCGATGCCTTGTCTTATGCCGTGCTGTACCCGTCGAAGAAAAACACGCTGTACTTGGCGACGGACGGCTCTGGCAGTGTTCCCTTAGAGCGGTTGAAGGAATTGCCTGAAGTGGTGTTGGCGCTTGATAATGACGCGGCTGGTGAGGCGATCGCCCAGCGGTTGCAAGCGGAGTTACCAGGGGCGCAGCGCCATGTTTCCAACGTAAAGGATTGGAATGAGGATTTGCAGCTTCACCTTCAGCAGTTACAACAGCAACTCATGAAGTCCCGCCAACGCATTTATGAATTGAATGACGACCGTGGCATCGAGTAGTTGGAATTACGAATTTCAATGATTTAACGTTTGATAACTAGGTTTTCTTAACAAGTCTTTTGCTAATCGGGTGTGAAGATAAACATTATCTGAGCTTCAAAGTTGCAATTGAGCTTTTCCTTGATTGCGATCTGTTTAGGTATTTCACCCGGAGACTAATCTCCGGGCGAATTGAGGTAGACCTGAAGAATGTGTTACCGAGCTTGCTTGATCGACGGAACTAGAACATTGTCAATGCTTTGGATGACGCCGTTCGTAGTCTGAACATAGATATCGCCAAGCTGGAACTGTGAGTTGGTCAAGTCGCTCGATGGAGCGCGATCGCCCTGTTGGGGCGTAATAGCAGCACCGTTGAGCAATGTGGGAATCGAGGATGCAGCTTGAATCTCTTCAGCGGTCTTTGCCCCTGCGGAGGCATGATATTGGAGCACTTTTTGCAGCAGCGGGACTGCATCACCACCCACAAATACCTCTTGTGTCGTCACTTGATCCACTTGCTGAATAACGTTGATGATTTGGCGGTATGCCTTCGACTCTGCATCTTCAGTTCCCTGGTCAACCCCGCCAAGGGTAAACTCCGCAAACTCGATAAAAGCAGCATCCGTGGGCGCAAAAAGCGTCAGGTTCGCGTTCGGGGCTGCGAAGAGATCCGCAATTTCAGCCGTTGCCAGCAGCTTGTTCAAAATATCGAAATCCTGGCGATTGTCATCGAAGCCACTGCCGCTCTGAGCGAGAACACTTGCGATCGTCGTTGGCTGGCCTGCTTGCGGTTGCGTCCTGGGCAAGACTGGAAATTGACCTGATAGGAAGTAGGGAAACAGAACGCGATCGATTCCTTGAATCACCCCATTGCGGGCTGCGATGTCTTGGAGATTCTCTTGAATTCTAGGAGCCATTAAGTTCGGCGCAGCGTCAATCAGGTTGCCATTGACATAGGCAATTCGATTGGCGTTAACTGGCCTATCCCCCCAGTTAAGCAGCGTTGCCATGCTTTTGTCACCTGGCAATTGCTGAAGGGCATCCAGGTTTTTTGCACCGGAAGAGACATGGTACAGCAGCACATCTCTCAAATTAAAAGCGTTGGGGTTGCTGCCGCCTCTGGCAACGTCAAGCTGATTCATTCTGGCGAACTCTTGGTTAATCACGTCCAGCACAGCGGCTTCATCGTTGCCTTGGTAGCCGAAGAAGCGAGAGAGTTTCAAGAAAGCCGCATCGGTGGGCGCGAACACAGTCAAATTCGCCGCTTGGTCTGCGAGGGCATCGACAAGACCCGTCTGTTTGACTGCGTTGAGCAAGATGTCGAAGTCTTCGGGATTGCTGTCATACTGACCGCCGCTTTGGGACACGATTTCGGCGATCGTCAGTTCAGCACCCGAAGACTGGGCGGGTCTTTGCTGGCTCACGCTGTCCGTTGCGGTTGCCGCACAGGTTCCAAGACTGCGATCGCTTGCCAGATTTGCCCGATAGATCGCCTGCTGCTCTGGAGTCAAGACAGACATCATCTGAGCATCAAATTCACGCTTGAGCCTTGATCGAGTTGCGATTTGCTCGCGGGTGAGGAGCAATCTTTGGTCAGTGGAGAACGTAGCGTACCGACCGAATTGCTGGGTGAGCAGTTCTACTTGTCGCGTGAAAGGAACATTGTTACGGATCATCTCGTCCTGTGCGGCAGAAATTTCTGGCCCAATGCGATCGCCCTCAGTCCCAACAAATTCCTCTCTGATCGAGACTTGGAGAGAACTTCCCCCAAAATTAGGATCGGTTTGAATCGTCCCAAGCTCCGTTTCCGACCTTCGATTGAGTTCGGCTGAAAATCTTTGGAATGCAGACTCTTGCTCAGGCGTGAATGTGATGCCCTGGAAGTCGTAGGACAAGGCAGTTTCAAACCCAGGGATACAACTGATGAGATTTTGGGAATTCCCATTTTGGGCGGAAGGTTGAGCTTCAAGTTGAGTTCGGTTTTGAGACTGAGCAGATTGTTGAACAGCAGTACCGAACATTAAAGAGAGAACGGCGATCGCGCCGATCGATCGAACTGATTTAGACAAGGAAATGAATTTCATATCAGAAATCTCAAGTTAAAGACTGAGCAGGTTCTTGTCCACTCACACTGACTAAAGCGGAAAGTGCAGCAATCAAACCAAGTGCACCAAGCGTTTTTGAAAGCAGGGAAAATTTCATGTTGGTCGTCTTTCTGTTTGGGTGTATTGCCCGGAGATTGATTTCCGGGCAAATCGAAGTAGGTCGAGAGAAGATATTGCTTGAACTGTTCAATCGATGGAACTAGAACGTTGTCAAGGCTTTGAACTACACCGTGAGTTCGCTTTTTGTCGCTAATTTTGTTTAGAACAAACCTCCCATCTCATAGGAGTTTCCGACCCTGGTAAAAGGGCTGTTGCTGAGACCACAAGCCTCATTGCTTCTTTGGAAGGCTGTTTGGTTCTGTCGATATCTCTGTTGTTGTTCAGGAGTCATCACAGCAAGGATCTGATTTTGCAACGCCTGACTCTCTCTTTCAAACTCCTCAAACAGTGCTTGACTGTAAACCAGCGTTTGTTCCGGAAAGAAGCTTCCATACTGACTGTATCTTGCAGTCAATGCGTCGATTTGGGCAGGTGTGGCAATTATCACTTCAGTGCTAATTGCGTTTTGCACTTCAGACGGGACTTCGACACCTCGCTGTGGAATAAACACAACCATTGCATCAGGTTTGATGACTCGTTCAGCCCTCGCATCGAGCCGAGGCACGACTTGAGTGTTATACCGATTGATGACTGCATCATAAGCAGCAAATTGTCTTGCAGAAAGATTCACACCGTCGAAGACACCATTTGGCGCTTGCTCAGAAGCGATCGCACAAGCACTCTGAGCAGGTTCACTCTGAGTTTGAAGTTGAGCATTGGCGGGTTTTTGTAGCCCTACATAACCCACCACAGCAACGAGAGCCGCCAAGACGATCGTGCGAACTGCTTTAGACGAAGAAGTGACTTTCATGGAACAATCTCCAAAAGAATGAGTTGAGAGAGTAGAGTTTGACAGAAATCGTTTGATGGCACGACTTCTTCTAATTCAGAATTGAGCTTGAGTTTGGTTCTGAATTAATCTGCGAAGCTGGATAATCATCAGGGCAACCTTTTTTTAGCCATGTTTCAATTGATTGTGCTTCGGTGGTTGTGAACAGCATTCTAGCTAGAAGACAGACCCTAAAGTAGTCCGATGAGGCATGGAAAACCATGACCCAGGTCATGGTCAATAACTAGAAAAAATGCAGTACAGTAACGATAATTAGAGGGAACTTTCAGACACTACACTTGGTCAATATGGTTTTTTTGCGATCGCTTTCCCAATTTTTTCGATCTCTAGAATGGACATTCCTCATTGGTCATCTGGGGCTGTTGCTGAGTGCATCGAATCATAATTTTTCGATCGTATTAGGCGGTTGTGTCACGCTTTTTCTGATGAGTTGGGTTTTTCCACTTCATCGCCCTCAATGGCAACGCCTCAGCTATGTTTTGTTCGCAATGAGTACGGTGTTAGGGGCAGGCTTGTTTGGTGTGAATCTGGGCTTGTTTTTACAAGTTTATGTAGCTAAAAGTTACTTCCTGCTAGGGCGGCGGACGGCGATCGCGCTGGTTGGGCTAACCGCAATTCCTTGGGCATTTAATGAGTACGCAAGAGAATCGCATCAACTACAAGCTTCATCCGGTCTCGATTCGATCGATCCAATTCGCTTTGCAATTTTTACATTAGCGATCTATGCGGCGGCTAGTTTCTTCACTCTAATGCTGAGTCAAATGGTCGTCATTCAGCAGAAAAAAGATCAGAAAATTGAAGAACTCTCAGAACAAGTTGAATCACTCGCAGCAACCTTAGAGCGCACACGCATTGCACGGGAAATTCACGATTCTTTAGGGCACACATTAACCAATTTAGATACTCAGCTTGCTGTGGCGCAAACCTTGCGATCGCACAACCCAACCCAAGCGTTTGAAGCCGTTGACACTGCAAAACAACTGGCTCGGCAATGTATCGAGGATGTCAGTCAAGCTTTAAGCCGAATGCGCGAATCTGACTTTGATCTCAATCAAGCCTTAATTGCCCTAATTGAACAACTGAGGCAAACTTCTACGCTAAAAGTAGAGTGGAAAGTCAATCTTCCGAATCTGCCAGTTTATCAAAGCTATCAAATCTATTGCCTTGTCAAAGAGGCATTAATGAACGTGCAGAAACACGCCAAAGCGTCTCGCGTTCAATTTTCTGCCCATCAAACCGATCGAGGCATTGCGATCGATCTCGTCGATGATGGCATTGGATTTAATAAAACTGCTTTTACACCCGGATTTGGGCTTCAGGGTATGATCGAGCGTGTTCAACTCCTCGGTGGTCAATTTGACCTGCAAACTGAGGCGGCTCAAGGCACTCAAATTCACATCACGCTCCCGCTATGATTCGGCTGTTGTTAGCAGATGACCAAGCGATCTTCCGGCAAGGACTCGCGACGATGCTCTCAGTTGAGCCAGATCTAGAAATTGCGGGACAAGCGGCCAATGGTCAAGAAGCGATCGAAATGGCGAAACGGTTGCAACCGCACGTCATTTTGATGGATGTGCAAATGCCGATCTGTAATGGGGTGCAGGCAACTCAAATCATCCACGAATGCTATCCCTGGATTCGGATTTTAGTCCTTACAACGTTTGATGATGATGAATACATTCTCCAGTCGCTGCAAGTTGGAGCGTTAGGCTATCTCCTCAAGCGGACACCCGCGCCTGAGATTGCCACTGCGATTCGCTCTGTTTCCCAAGGTTACAGTCAACTTGGCCCCACCATTGCAACGAAAGCCTTCTCTCAATTAAAAGCACCTGCTTCCCCCAATGCGCCCAGTTCACTGGGCAAACGAGAAATTGAAGTTTTGAAACTCATCGGTGAAGGCAGGAATAACCTAGAGATTGCACAAGCACTTTACCTGAGTGAAGGAACGGTGAAAAACTATGTCACCCAAATTTTGAGCAAGTTGGAAATGCGCGATCGCATTGCCGCCGCACTCTGGGCACAACGCAATCTGCTTTGAAGCGCGATCGCATTTGTCAATGTAGATTTGCTCTCTAAAGCAATTAGTCAAAGCTGCACTAAATGACTCAACCCCAGTCAGCACAAGGAGCGCAGCGTTTTCTGGCCTGGACTGGCGATCGCCCCAGCAGCAACGAAAGAATGCGGGTTTCGAGTGCGTTGTAGTACGTCCTTCAGTCCAGTTTTAAGCCAGCGTTTGTAGCACAATTGTAGTATTTCACCTCGATCGCTGGGTATCCCTCGTCGAAAGAAGGCCGTCTTGCCGGGATTCAGCCGATAATGAAACATCGGGTTTGGTCACTGCCATGACTCAAGAATTACTGGACTCAGATGAGATCGTCACCGAGCTTGACATTAGCCACCTTGCGATCGAGGACGATACCCCTGTGGACAATTTTCAATCGGAGGAACAGCAGCGACTGCTGGTGGAACCACTCTACAGTGCCAAAGCGCTTCCCGCCCCCTTCTTGGCGGCGGCAAATGTGGGACTGTTCTATAAGCTCAAAGGTGAGCCTGTCGTTCCCGATGCGCTGTTGAGTTTAGGAGTGCAGCGCCCCGACGACTTCTCGCAGCGGCGAAACCGTTCCTATTTCGTGTGGGAGTTCGGCAAGCTGCCGGAGGTGTGCATTGAAATTGTCTCCAACCAGGAGGGTGATGAACTGACGCTGAGCCGGAAGTCGCAGCAAAAAGGGAAAACGACCGTCAAGAAAGACCTGTACGCTCGAATTGGCGTCCGCTACTACGTGGTGTTTGATCCGCTCAAGCAGCTTCAGGGCGCGGATGAAATGAACGGAGCGCTGCTGCGGGTGTGGACGATCGCGCCAACAGGCTACACAGAACTGACTTCAGCCGCAGACATTACTGCGATTGGTGAGTCGATTTGGTTGGAGGGAGTTGGCCTGGGGCTAACGCTATGGGAAGGGCAGTTTGAGGAGGAGATCACACGGCTCTGGTTGCGGTGGTGCGATCGCGAGGGTCGCGTCATTCCCACTGGTGCGGAAGGTCAAGAGATTGAGCGTCAGCGGGCAGACCGACTGGCTGAACGACTACGGGCACTAGGCATCGATCCTGATGAGGTTTAGATGGAAGTACGTTGAGCTTCGGATTTGGGTTTGGTCGATTTGCAGCGCATTTTGACGCAAACTCACAAACTTCCAAACTCTGTAAGTTTGTGAGTTTGCAACTCTTGAAGTCTGTGACATACTGACCGCATTGAAGTGTGTCAAAAATAATCATGAAAATCGTGGCGATCGCTTCTGGTAAGGGCGGAAGCTGCAAAAGCACCACAGCTCTTTCACTCGCAGCAATCTTGTCTCAGCAGCATAAGGTTCTTGTCGCTGACACCGATCCACAGGGCAGCTTAGCT
>NZ_JACJPO010000054.1 GCF_014696105.1 Microcoleus sp. FACHB-1515 | reverse complement strand
CAGCATTTGTTGCTCAGACAATTCAACAGCCAGTGCTTGAGGGGTCGGCATTGATCAGTTTTAGAGCGACAATGCCCTCATCTTAGCTGTATAACGACTTCCGCCACCCTGCACTAGTGGTCGATTCGATTTTCACCAGCGGCATTGCCGTCGAGCAGGTGAACAAAGCGCTGGCGCAAATGGTGGATGGCACGGAACACTGGGTTAAAGGCCAGCGCTACATCCCCTCGTTCTACAACGAGCCTGCCTATATCGATCTGATGGCGCAAATGGTCGAAGAAAAGATCGCAAAAGATCTCGCCGTCGCGCATTTGCCCTCACAGACCGGAATCATCTTGATGAATCACGGCTGTCCGCACAAGGCAAAAGGCTTCACGTCTGGCATTGAGGAAAGTCAGGCACTCTACGATCGCGTCCGCGAAAAACTGATCTACCGCTTTCCACTCATCTCGGTTGGCTGGCTGAATCACCAAACGCCCCTGATCGAGTGGACGCAGCCGAACGCCGATCTCGCCGCCCGCAATTTGATCGACTTGGGCGCAACTGCGCTCGTCTTCATGCCGATCGGCTTCGCGACCGAAAATCACGAGACGCTGCTAGATGTTGATCACATCATTCACGGACTGCGCCGCAAGCATCCGCATGTCACCTACGTGCAAATGCCCTGCGTGAACGATCGCCCCGAATTCCTCAAAATGGCAGCAGACTGGGCAAATCCCCAAATTGCTGCTTTGCTGTCGGAGCAGGCGAGCGCCGTCAATCCCACGCTGGCCGTTGCTCAAGCGCAACACTCGCACGATCACGGCCATAGCCACAGCCACGATCACGGCCATCATCACCATCACCACTAAAATTTGGATGAAATAATTGTTGAGGGACACAGCTAAGGAATTGTGTCCCTTTTTTTTGCAGTATCAACCTCAAGAAGACTAATGGAGAAAGTAAACCTTAACGAAAAATTCGCTTTATTCTCGGACTACTGGAGTCCCAAAATTGTTGGTGAACTAAATGGGCAGCAGGTCAAGCTGGTTAAGGTTCAAGGAGAGTTTACCTGGCATCATCACGGGCAGGAAGACAAGCTTTTTCTAGTGATTCAAGGGCAGTTGTCGATCGAATTTCGCGATCCGGTACGGATCAGCTTCGCTGGCCGCGAAGCGCTGCCGGAACGGACTCGAACAGTAACGCTTAATCCTGGTGAATTCATCATCGTTCCCAAAGGCGTAGAACATAAACCCGTTGCCCTTGAAGAAGCGCACGTGATGCTGCTTGAGCCAGTTTCGACGCTCAACACGGGCAATGTTGTGAATGAAAAAACAGTCGCAGCGCTGCAAAGCTTGTAAGCAAAAAAGGCAGACAAGAAATCTGTCTGCCTCCTCACCATCTCCGTTTGAAAACCTTATTACTCGTACCTGAATAGGGGGATATCTCCCCCCATTCGAGACAATTAGAACCGGAAGCCAGCACCGACTTGCAGGGCAAGAGCAGGATCAGAGCTTTGTTGGTAGGCATCAAAGCCAAGCTTGGCATCACCAAAGACCACGACACGAGGCGCAACTTCGGTTTCAGCACCTGCCGTCAGCACAAACGAGTCTTGGTTGCCCAAGGGCGAAGTTTGCAGACCGTCAGAATCGACGAACGAGTAGCCTGCACCTGCATAGATGTTGGCACGGCTGCTGATAGGAATGTCGTAGGTCAGCGTGGGGACGATCGCGCTGGTGTCATCGGTAAACAGGACGGCACCGCGAGCCGAAACTGGCACGTTGGGAATGTCGATGCGGCCTTGAATCGTACCGCCAAACTGTGAATCTTGGCCGTCACCGCTGATCACGCCCGCCGACACGCCAGCACCCACGTAGGTTCCTTCCATGCCAGTTGGCAGTGCAGCAGCAGGGCGAGCGCCTGCCACGATCGGGGCAACAACAACAGCAGCAAGAGCAGAAAGCGTTGCAATTTTCGAGAATTTCATGGTCACGTTCCTTAGCGTTGAATGGTTTTTGGAAGTCACTTTCCTTTAATTACTTTGTCGTTGAAACCGACTTCAAAGTTCCAGCGAGTTTGGGCAGTGGGGCAAGTTGTTTTTCTCAATCAGAAGGAATATTGAGCAACTTTGCAAATGGCTTAGGCTCCGCTTTTTACCTTTCTGATATGATTCGGTAGAGCGGAAGCGCCTTATTTGCTTTGATTTCACTGCACTGATATTATTGTTGTAATTTGTAAAGTTACTCTTGTGAATGACTAATGGTCTGTTCGTCAACTGTCACATCAAAATAAAAAGATTGAAAAGTTTGTCACTCTATGACCTTAGTGTTTCATAACAGAATGATGAAAATTTTGTCATTGTTGGACGTAGAAAAGTAAGCTTTGTTCCGATCGCTGTGCCACCTGTTTCAAAGCAGAAATACTGTCATGTTGCCCACTGCGATCGACCCTGCCAAGGCAAGAAAAAGGCGCTCTAAACAGAACGCCTCTCCAACCTCGTACAGCTTAAATTTGACTAGGCTACTCGGCCGTTTCCAGCGCGGGTTCGTCTTTCTCGATTATGACCAGTCCCGGCAAACCATCCAGCTTCTCAGCCGGAATTTCTTCTTCCACAGCAGGCACCAACAGCGTCAGACCGCCCGGAATGCACTCGATTTCGATCGGCGTCTCGCCAAACAGTTCACCATCCACCACAACTTTTTGAGCAGGGTCAGCCGTAACGCGAATCTTGCGGGCACGCAGATAGCCGATGTCGTCGCGCTCGACTGGATTGCTGTTCAGAGCCGTTTGCAGCAGATGAACGCTGGCCGCGATCGCACTTGCTTTCGTGGTTGGTGCAACGATTGTAATGTCAAGCAGCCCATCGGCCACGTCAAGTCCAGCGGGACCTTGCGCCAAAATCGAAGTGGGCGGAGCGGCGTTGGCGATCGTAATTGCCGCAGCCTCAACCTGCACAATTTTCTCTTCGGTTTCGATTTCTGCTGTGAACCGATTCATCTCGCGCAATTGCTGAAGTCCGGCCAGCACGTAGGCCAAAATGCCAAAGCGATTTTTGGCTTGGCGATCGGCTTTTTCTACCACTTCCGCTTCAAAACCAATCCCCATCAGCAGCACCATCGGCATTCCGTTACACATCGCCGCATCCACGACTTGCGTTTTGCCGTTGAGGATTGTTTCGCAGGCAGCATCGATCGTATCGGGAATGTCCATCGCGTTCGCAAAAGCGTTTGCCGTGCCGCGCGAGATGATGCCGCAGGGAATACCTGTGCCAATTAGAGCAGCTGCTGCCGTCGAAAGCGTCCCGTCGCCACCCGACGCAATGATCATCTCCGCGCCCCGCTCAACCGCTTCTTTTGCCAGCACATCCGCACCCACATCCGGTGAAGTGAGTCGAATATCAAGATCAAATTCAGGCTCTAGCAACTCCTGAATTCTGGCTAAATCTTGCTCTGGATCGCCTTGACCTGCAACCGGATTGAAAATTAGACAGGCAGAACGTCGCATATTGCTTGAGGACAGCATTCAAGTTAGGGAATGCGATTTACTTTAGCGCGATCGCCCTCGTTGCGCCGTCTACCTAACGTAGGATGGGACTGCCGTGATGGTGAATCAAAAACCACTCTCCACCCATCAGTTCAAAAATATTCGTGGCGATCGTCGCAGCCTGCACCCTACGTCCGCCCACGATCTGCAAAACCGTTTCCGTCAGCACAATGTAAGCCAAATTGCCACTGATCTCGGCGGAAATGACTTCGATTTCAACTTCCATGTAGGCCGTATTGCGAAAAATCTTTTGCCACGAAATTTCAATTTGCTCCCAGCCGCGCAGAGCGGCACTACCCGGATGAATGCACAAACTTCCGGTTCCCTTCGACCAAATCGATCGCATCGCTTCAATCTCTTTTTTCTCAAAAGCGCGATAGAAGGCTTGATTGGCAGCAAGGGCAGCGGCGATCGTGGTCATGAATTAAAGGTTTGTGAGTGAATGATTAGAAATTATTTACGAACCAGGCGATCGCACTAAGGGATTTGAAATTGTGCTTTTTCCCGTCTGCAAATCGAGTATAAATTCTTGCCCATCAAGCAATTTAACGCTTAGTTTAGCCTCAAAAAAAACTGCATCGATCGCAATTTCTGGTAGCCAATAACTCACCATCGTTGTAGCGCTTTCATTAAAAGTGAATACTTCTGTTTCCGCAATTACAGCAGCCTTGGAATCTGCAAATTCAATATTAACTAGATTTGTGAATAGATTAAGTTTTAGCAGAACTCGACCAGTCCTGAGACAGATTGCTGCAAGTTGTCGATCGACTCCAATCCACAGCGCTGATTGATCGGGCGATCGCTTTACAATTGGCTCAATCAAATCGCTATTCCAACTTAATCCATAGTTTCCGAGCTTGCCTTCTAGTTCGATTACTGCAAATTTTCTGGAATATTCGCCTGCAATAATCTGTCTAACTCCATCGATTTGATTGAAAACATCTTCAGAAACAAATTGAATCATGCTCAAATCTCCTACCTGTACACTCTGGGCAAAATTGAGGTCACTTCAGGAATTGAAGACAGGTCTCCTCCTCGGTACAAGTATCGAACTGTGATATCTCCCTCGACAGCACCATTTCTGATTTGAATTCTCCGGCTGATTGTGGTTCCATAGCTGTCTACTCTTTGCTCAGTTTGAGGTGCATCTAACCCTGCTTCAAAAATTTCAAGCAGGCGATCACGTCCGTTGTTTTCCTCGTCAATACCTAAAGCCAGCAAATTTTCCTTATTTTGTATCGATCGAGCTTGATTTGCAGGTGTGGAAGCAACACGCCCAAAAAAGTAATCCCACTTGCCTTCTCGGATGAAAACGATATTCAAGCTCCATTGTAATGAGGAGTTAGTGCTAATTCCGATTAGACGCGAGTTTGTCAGCGATGCGCGTCGTTTCGGGAAGACGATATTTGGGAGTGCAGCGGAGTACATAGTCGATCGCCGTCTCCAAACTAATCCGATGACCGATCGAAATATAAAGCGGATTGGTGCGCGATCGCGTCCGCAACACGGCGCCGATCGTTTCTTTCTTGTCGATCAGCGGAACCCACGCGCCTTTTTCTTCGCTCAGTTCGGCGTGGGTTCCGATCAGGCGAGATTTGGCAACTCCGATCGCAGGCAGATCGACGAGTAATCCAAGATGGCAGGCGATGCCGAAGCGACGCGGATGCGCCAGTCCTTGTCCGTCACAGAGCAGCAGATCCGGCGTGATTGTCAGTTGTTCTAGGGCGGCGAGGACGGCGGGCACTTCGCGGAAGGAGAGGAAGCCGGGGACGTAAGGAAAAGTGGTCGGGCGATGGGCGATCGCTTGCTCTTGCAGCTTCAGGTCAGGAAAGCTGAGGACGGCAACCGCAGCGCGAGTGATTTCACCGTCGTCTTCATAGCCCGCATCGACTCCGGCCACGTACCGCACTTCACGAAGCTGGTCGGTCGTGATGATGCTCGATCGCAGCTTGTTTTGTAGCACGACAGCATCAGCGGCAGTGGTCGGCCAGTCGGAAATCGGCGGAATCTTCATGCAAAAATAGCGAACGGTATTCGGCTTCGAGCATCGACATAATGATCAAAGAATAGTACGCTTCGCCGCGCTTCTCGACATCGCGCAGGGTTCCCTCGACCTGAAAGCCGATCGATTCATACAGATGCCGCGCCCGCGCATTGTGCGGAAACACATCGAGCCAAAAGCGATGCGCGTGATGCTGCTCAAAGGCAAGCGTGATCAGTTGACAGAGCGCTTTGCGTCCGAAGCCTCGTCCGGGCTGGGAAATGACGAAGCGAGCCAGTTCAATCGATCGATTGGCAGACTGCAAGCCTTTCAAAATCGCGTAGCCGATTACTCCAGCTTCCTCAACAACCAGATATTGCTGATCGGCATCTTGCAGATTGGCCGTGTGTTCTTCGCGGCTCCAGCGACCGATGAAGTTTTGAAAGTCCGATCGCGCTTCTTGCGCCACGATGAAATCGATATCTTGAGCGTGAGCCGATCGCAGGTGCATGATTGGAGGAGGCAAAATGGACAATGAGGCGATCCGAATCGCTATGGCTGCCGCAGGACGTTCAGTTTTTGGTGAAGTTCTGCGGCCATTGTTGGAAGATTGGACTGATCGATCGCTTGCTGTTCGCCCGATCCCAACCACTTGAGCTTCACGGATTGGACTGCGGCTTCGTCGTCTCCGATAATTAGGCAGGCCAAAGCGCCCGATCGATCGGCTCGCTTAAACTGTTTGCCAAATGCGCTGCTGCTGAGATCTAGCTCAACCGCAAAATCGAGATGCCGCATCGTTTGCGCCAGCTTGAGCGCCTGAGCTTCTGCCTGTTCGCCTCGCGAAATCACGTAGAAATCAAGCGGCGGCGATGTAGGTTCTGCGAGCTTTTGCATCAGCAAGATCAAGCGCTCCATGCCCATGCCCCACCCGATCGCGGGAGTATCGGGACCACCCAGTTCGCGCACCAGTCCGTCATAACGTCCGCCGCCGCAAACCGTCGCCTGTGCACCCAAGTCGCTCGACTGAATCTCGAAGGCGGTGTGTGTGTAGTAGTCCAATCCGCGCACCAGTCGGGGATTGAGCTTGAAGGCGATGCCCAAATCGGTGAGTCCTTGCTGCACGCGATCGAACCGCGCTTGTGACTCAGAACTGAGGTGATCGAGAATGCTTGGCGCATCGCGCACAATGTCTTGCGTCCGCTCATCTTTGCTGTCGAGAATGCGGAGCGGATTGCGCGTCAGGCGGTCTTGCGAATCCGGGTCAAGGTCGGCTTTGTAGGGCGTGAAATAATTGACCAGTGCTTCGCGGTAGGTGGCGCGATCGATCGGTGTTCCCACTGAGTTGAGATCGAGACTGAGCGATTTCACGCCCAACCTTTGCAAAAGGTCAGTCGCGATCGCAATTACCTCGACATCCGCTCTTGGATCGGCACTGCCCAAAATTTCCAGGTCAATCTGGTGAAACTGCCGCTGGCGTCCGGCTTGCGGTCGTTCGTAGCGAAACATGGGGCCAATGTACCACAAGCGCTGAACGCCGCCTTGGGCGTGTAGTCCGTGCTCGATGAAGGCGCGGACGATTCCGGCAGTCGCTTCCGGGCGCAGCGTGATCGATCGATCGCCCCGATCCTTAAACGTATACATTTCCTTGCCGACCACATCCGTCGCCTCACCGATGCCGCGCTCATAGAGGTCGGTTTGCTCGAAGACAGGCGGACGAATTTCGTGATAGGCCGCACGGCGAAAAATCTCGCGTGCCGTTGCTTCGGCCTGCTGCCAATAGCCGACTTCTTCGGGCAAAATGTCCCTTGTGCCTCGAACTGCCTGAATGCTGCCCATTTTTCTAATTTAGATCGCCTGCCAACTGCCGTAGCGATCGCCATAGTACGCCAAAATCTGACCCACCCGCTCGACCGATTGAGTGGTTGCTGCCTGGGTGTAGCGAATATCAATTCCGCCAACCTGACTTTGCAGATAGTCAAACTGAAGCGACATTTGCGGCAGCAGTTCCACCTCGACGCC
The DNA here is from genome assembly GCF_014696105.1 of Microcoleus sp. FACHB-1515. Taxonomy (GTDB): domain Bacteria; phylum Cyanobacteriota; class Cyanobacteriia; order Elainellales; family Elainellaceae; genus JAAUTJ01. Next base: position 66,728 of record NZ_JACJPO010000054.1, on the reverse strand, counting down.
TTCAACCTGCCGCAAGTGCGCTCTCACCTCTCGGTAAATCGCCAGCGGCAAGCGGGGACAGCAAATTTGCACAGGAGATTCGATCGAAGGCATGAATTTTCACAGAAATCATCGACTAGTGAAGCGATCGCTTTAAGAAATCAGTTCATCGCGAGGAATTGGCACGGCAGGCAGCGTACAGCAGTTGACTTCATCAATGCAGACCTTGCCCCACTGCAACGCCCAACGCACCAAGGCGACACGATTGCCCGTTGCGGTTTTCGTCAAAATATTGCTGATATGGTTGTCAACGGTGCGCTTGCTGATTTCGAGCTTTTCGGCAATTTCCTGGTTTGTCAAGCCGGACGCGACAAGTTCAACAATTTGCAATTCTCGCTCAGATAGTGTCCCCACCGAAGACGTATCTTCATTTGCCATACTGCTTTACCACCCTTTCCCTTTTTACTATGTACTTATGCTTATTCTTCAATTCTAGAGGCTGCGTAGGCAAATCTGCGGAGCAAAACGGCTGCAATTCTGAGAAGTTTATAAAAAAATTAATACTCTTGCCTGCGATCGCCCTAATTCTATGGCTCAACTGGCTCACTCCAACTTGGGCAGCCGATGTCCCCGATGCGATCGAACCGCCTCCAGCCATTGCTGCTCCTGCACCATCCAGCTTCAGCGCCAGCGATATTTCGGCTGAAAAAGTTAGTCAGTTCGTGCAAGCCTACCTGCAAGTGCTGCGGCTGATCGATCGCCGCGAACCCGAACTGCAAGCGGCAGAAACCGAATCGGAATCTCTGCGAATTCAGCAAGAAATTGAAGCCGAAGCGTATGGGGCGATCGCCGCAGCAGGACTGAGCGAAGTGGAATATTTGCAACTGTTGGGGCTGGCAAACACTGATGCCGAATTTGGCGAACGCATCGCCGCTCAGCTTCAGGAAATTGATTAGACTTCAGCCGGATCGATCGCACTAGCGCAACCAGAAATGATCAACAACCTCAAATTTACCTTTTCACAGCGTCAGTCCTGACCCAACTTCTGTTAAATCGTGTCTACCGATTTAGAACTAGCATTCCATCACTTTGTGGGATTCGCTTGGCACAGCACGATCGCCACCAGGTTTTCAACAAATCGCTGTTTATCGATCGGATTAATTTGTTTTTCGTGCAGCACTTCTTGGCCGAGAATAAAACTTACCAATGCCCCTGTAAAAACGCGCGTTGTCATTTCTGGATCGGCAAGATTAAGCTGGGGATGCGATCGAAAATACTCACCCAAAACTGCATCGCCCTCTTGCAAAACCTGGCGCATATAAAGCTGAGCCAGATCGGGAAAGCGACCAGATTCGGCAATCATCAAGCGAATGAACGCAATGTATTCCGGGTCGTCCATCAGTCCCAAAAAGATTTCGGCAACGCGACGTAAAACGCGATCGGGTGGTTCACTTAAAGGCAGCGAACAATCGGGAAATTCCAGGTCAAATCGACGCAGCACTAGGCGTTCAATGAGAGCAACAAAAAGTCCTTCTTTGCCCTGAAAGTGATTGTAGATTGTGTGTTTTGAAACGCCTGCTTGGGCAGCAACGCGATCCATACTAGTGCCGCGATAGCCGTGCTGCAAAAAAACCTGCATTGCCCCCTGCAAAATTTGCTCAGGCTTGTCTTTAGTATGGGGTGAAAAAAGGCCTGATTGTTCGCTAAGCATGGCGGGCAAATCATAAGTGAAAGAACAAAATGAAAGTCTGACGTGCGGAGGAGGCAGGTCACAAGTGGCTTGCTACAGTTCGAGCATATGAACTTTTGTAGACAGACTGCACGGAACGGTGTAGTGTAAAGACATATAACCACACTACACGGTGCAGTGCAGTTACTGCAAATTGCAGTGACGATACCGTACCGCAAGCTTCGCGATCGATTTCCATCTTTTCTTCAGATGCCTCTCGGCTGCGAGCTTGCGCCGACTGCCCAGAAGCAGCACTGAACTCGATCGATTGGTCTCCCCTCGCGCCAAGACACTAGCGGCCATGACGATTACAGACGTGCCTCGCAAGCCCAAACAGGGGCGAAACAGAAACAATCAAGGGCGGAATATCCTGATCGTACTTCTTTTGCTCTTGCTGCCCGGACTCGGATTTTTTGCCTTCCGCACGTACACGCAGCGAGCAGAGCAGCAAGCGATCGAGGAAGCGGCTCCACCCCCACAGCAGGTAACCGTCGCCGCGCTCGGTCGGCTTGAGCCGGAAGGCGAAGTGGTGCGCGTCGGCGGGCCAGCAGGCGAACGAATTGCGCGGATGCTCGTCGCAGAAGGCGACTATGTGCAGCAGGGGCAAATCTTGGCAGTGCTAGAAACCTACGACCAGCAACAGGCGCAGCGTGATGTGGCCGCCAGTGAATTAGCCGAAGCGCGATCGCGCCTCGCTGCCATCACTCAGTCCGGCCAAGCTGAAATTCAAGAAGCACAAACGCGAGTGTCGCAGGTCGATCGCCCCCAAGCTGCCGAGGTTCAGGCGCAAGCCGCCACGATTCGTCAGCTTCAGGCCGAACTCGATTTAGCGCAAATAGAACTGCGGCGGACGCAAGATCTCGTCAATCAAGGCGCAGTGGCGCGGCAGCAGCTCGACCAGCGCACCTCGGAACTCCGGCAGCGGCAAGAAGCCCTCAACAGCGCTCGCGCCGAACTGGTTCGCCTGCAAACCGCTCGCAATTCTGACCTATCGAACGCGCAGGCGCAGGTGCAATCTGCTGAAGCGGAACTGACGCGATCGCAAGCCGAAGTCACCGTTCAGTCTGCTGCTCGCAACTTGCAGCTTGCCGAGGCGCAACTGGCTCGGACGGTCATTCGCGCTCCGCGTACAGGCGAAGTGCTGCGAATCCATACGAAAACCGGAGAAGCGATCGCAGCAGGCGGCAGCGGCACGCAAGAACAGGGCATTTTGGAATTAGGCAACACACGCCAGATGGATGTGGTGGCAGAAGTATATGAAACTGACATCGGGCGCGTCCGGGTCGGTCAAACAGCAACGATTACCAGCCGCAACGGAGCATTCAGCGAGACGTTGACAGGCCGCGTGACTCGCATCGGCAGCCAAATCTTCAAAAACAATATTTTGGATGATGATCCCGCAGCAAATGCGGATGCTCGCGTGGTCGAAGTCCGCATCCGCCTCGATCAAAGTGAACCAGTGCGGCAGCTTACTAACTTACAGGTGGATGTCCGCATTGATGTTGAAGGGGCGCCTTCACCCGTCACGCCTTCGCCCAGTCCCACTGCTACTTCTGAACCGTCATGAACGCCCGCGCTCTAATTTTTGACTGCGACGGGACGCTGGCCGATACGCTGCCCGCGCATTTTGAATCGTTTGCGATCGCCCTCCACGCATTTGGCATCGCGTTCGATCGCGCTTGGTTTTACGACCACTGTGGCTTGTCGGCAGGTGAAATGCTCGTGCAGTTCAATCAGCAGTTTGGCTACGCGCTGGACGTAGACGCAGTGAATCGATCGCGCCAGCAGCAGTTTTATCAGCTTGTTGACAAAATTCGCCCGATCGAGCCGATCGCCGCAATTGCTCGCGACCACGCTGGAAAACTGCCGATCGCACTAGCTTCGGGCGGCGATCGATCTGTGGTGGAAGCGACTTTGGATGCGATCGAGATGCGTCAAGATTTTGATGCGATCGTTTGCCGAAACGATGTGCAGCACGGTAAACCTGCACCCGACATTTTTCTGCTGGCGGCGGAACGGCTCGGCGTTGCTCCGGCTGACTGCTTAGTTTATGAAGACAGCGATACGGGACTTGAAGCCGCCAAACGAGCGGGAATGCGATCGATCGATGTGCGAGAGGTGTTGGAATGAAACGCACACCATTGGCCTTTCTCAATTTAATTTCAGAACGGACGCGCTTGATTGTGGCGATCGCCGGAGTCGCGTTTGCCGTCCTGCTGGTGTTCATGAATCTTGGCTTTCTCGGTTCTTTGGCGCTAACGGCCAGCCAGCTTTATAGCCGGATGAACGCGCAAATTTTCCTGATCTCGCCGCGCACGTTGGAAATTAGCACCAGCAAACCCTTCGATCGCGACCGACTTTATCAGGTGGCCGGACTCGAAGGCGTTGAGCGCGTCATGCCTTTGTATGTCGGCTATCAGCAGTGGCGCAATCCGGAAACTCGCCGGACGCGATCGATGTTCGTGTATGGCTTTAATCCGACCGATCCGGTTTGGACAATGCCAGAACTGAATCAGCCGGAAACGCTTCAGATTTTGCGCCAGCCGGATACAGTTTTGATCGATCGCTTCTCGCGTCCAGAATTTGGACCGCAGACAACCGGAATCGAAACCGAAAGCAGTCGGCGGCGAGTCACGATCGGCGGGCAATACACGTTGGGCGGCGGCTTTGCAGCAGACGGCACGATTATCGTCAGCGACCAAAATTTCCGTAGGCTGTTTAGTCCGCGTCCGCTCAGCAGCATTGATTTGGGCTTAATTCAAGTCACACCAGGTGCAAACGTCGAAGCGGTGAAAAAGGCAGTTCGCGCCCGATTGCCGAAAGATGTCTTGGTGATGACGCAGCAGGAAATTATCGATCGTGAGCAGGCTTACTGGATTGGCACCACTTCGATCGGCTTCATCTTCGGCATGGGCGTTGTCGTCTCGTTCATCGTTGGCACGGTGATTGTTTATCAGATTCTCTCAACCGACATCGCCAGCCATCTACCGGAATACGCGACGCTCAAAGCAATGGGCTACCGCAGCCGCTTTTTGTTCAACGTCGTTCTGCAAGAAGCCGTGATTCTGGCAGTCATGGGCTACATTCCTGGCTACATCATCTCGATCGGACTTTATGGATTGACGCGCACGGCGACCAACAACGCTTTGCCAATGGCAATGAACATGGGACGCGCGATTTTTGTGCTGCTCTTGACGATCGCCATGTGTTCCATCTCCGGCTTGATTTCCGTCCGAAAAGTGATTAAAGCTGATCCTGCGGAGGTGTTTTCATGAAGCGATTTGCCCAAAGAAGATCTTCCAGACGCACTCCGCTGGCCTGGCTGAATCTGACGCACGATCGCCGCAAGCTTGCCACTTCACTGGCCGGAGTTGCGTTTGCTGTGCTGCTGATGTTCATCTTCACAGGCTTCAAAAACGCTTTGTTTGATTCGCAAGTGCAGCTTTTGGGCAAGCTCAACGCCGACATTGTGCTGTCGAGCAGCCTCCGCACCAATATGTTTGTGCCCGAAGCGTTCGCCCGCCGCCGTCTGTTTCAGGCTCGCACGTTTGAGGGCGTCGAGTCGGCCTACCCGCTCTACATCAACAACGCCAACTGGAAAAACCCGGAAACCAAGCTGACTCGTCCGATGCGCGTGTTGGCTTTCAATCCGCAAGATCCGATCTTGCCGCTGCCGGAAATTAAAGCGCATCGAGCGGATCTACAAATGTCCGACACCGTAATGGTTGATACAAAATCGCGTCCGGAAGTCGGTTCAATCACGCCCGGAACCGTCACCGAGCTGTCCGATCGCCAAGTCCGCGTCATCGGCAATTTCACACTCGGAACCGACTTTGCCTCTGGCAACGGCAATTTGATTATGAGCGACCAAAACTTCTTGCGCTACTTCGCCAACCTCGGTCCCGAAGAAGACAGCCGCAGCCTCGCCACCGTTGACATCGGCTTAATCAAGCTTGCTCCGGGCGTGAATGCCGATCGCATGGCGGCCAGCATTCGCGATCGATTGCCCAAAGATGTCGCGGTCAAAACCAAAGCTGAGTTCGTGCAGCAAGAACTGACTTACTGGCAGGAAAATACCACGATCGGATTTGTGTTTTCGCTGCTGACGGCCATGTCTTTTGTCGTCGGAATTATCCTGGTTTACCAAATTCTCTATACCGATGTGGCCGATCACTGGGCAGAATACGCCACATTAAAAGCAATGGGCTACAAAAATATTTTCCTGCTCGGTGTTGTTCTACAAGAAGCTGTAATTCTCTCAATTCTCGGCTTCATTCCCGGTTTTTGTATTAGTACGCTGCTCTATATTGCAACCGCAAACGCGACGGGATTATTAATGGAAATGCGGTTCGATCGCGCCCTCAACATTCTACTGCTAACCTTCATTATGTGTTTAATCTCAGGCGCGATCGCCGTGCGAAAAGTTCAAGCTACTGATCCGGCGGAGGTGTTCGGATGATGCAAACTTCTTTGCAAATGAATGGAGCGATCGACGAAACGCCCGCTGTTGAAGTGACCAATCTCAACTACTATTTCGGGTCGGGCGATCTGCAAAAGCAAGCGCTATTTGATATCAGCATCACCTTTCCCAAAGGTCAAATTGCAATTATCACGGGTCCCTCTGGTTCTGGTAAAACGACTTTTTTAAGTTTGATTGGCGCACTGCGAACGATTCACGAAGGCAGCCTCAAAGTGATGGGACGCGAACTTGTGGGTATGAGCAATCGTGAGCTTGTGACCGTCCGACGCGGCATCGGCTTCATTTTTCAGGCACACAATTTGTTTGAATCGCTCACTGCCGCTCAAAACGTTGAAATGGCCGTTGAACTGTTAGGCGGCTTTCGCACCAAGCGCGAACAAGCAGTTGCTATTCTCGACAAACTGGGGCTGGGTCATCGTGTTGATTACAAGCCGAATTCGCTGTCGGGCGGACAAAAGCAGCGCGTCGCGATCGCTCGCGCTTTGGTGAACCAGCCGAAGCTCATTCTTGCGGACGAACCGACAGCAGCCCTTGACAAGCAGTCTGGTCGCGATGTGGTCACGCTGATGCAAAAGCTCGCCAAAGAAGAAGGCTGCACGATCTTGATGGTGACGCACGACAACCGCATTTTGGATGTGGCCGATCGCATCATCAACCTCGTAGACGGTCGGCTGGAATCCGATTCGCATCCCAACGATTTTGTCAGCAGCCACACCCACGATCCCAAAGCGATCGATTCTCAGATGTTCATGATGTAGTTTCTATCAGCAACTGTTAAATTTATGTCGATCGTTTTCACGAACAGCACTCAAGAATTGACCTATACCAAGGTCGCAGACTATCTCAAAACCAGCTTATTTCGCCACTCGATGCGATCGCACGCCGATCAGCCCAAATTCGATTTGCTCTATCAAGATGCCACCTTAATCGAAGTCGAAGTTTTACCTTGGAACATCAATCCTTGGGACGGCGATGAACTGGCGATCGTCAAAGCTTCAAGCTGCGTTTCGATCGGTTCTCAGGGCGACGCTAAGCTGATGCAATATCTGCTCTCTGAAAATCGCAAAATGCGCTTTGGTGCGTTTCAGCTTGACGAAGCCGGACAGGTGCTATTCACGCATACGGTTTTGGGCGGCGAAAATATGGATTTGCTGGAACTGCAAACCTGCATTCTCGCTGTTGCTGCGATCGCCAACACCTACCAAGATTTGATTACTGAGCAGTTTGGCGGACAAAGAGCAGTCGATCGCCTGTTTGTAAATATTTAGCGTACTGATTAATACAGCATGTTCAAATAAACCCGATCCAATTGCAGCGTTTTTCGATCGGGTTTATCTCACCGAAAAATTGATTAGGACGATCGCTCCGTCCGCTTATGCAAAGAGGCTAATAGCTGGCGTCTCACCGCGATCGCCCAGCTATCAAAATCAAATTGCGGATCGATCGTGCAGGTTCCGGTTGGCTCTGAAGACGGAGCTGAATTGCGAGATTGAATAGGGCGATCGCTGTTCATTGTGCTTTTTTCAAAACGTGGACAAGTCGCTAAAAATTGCGACACCTCTCACTATCTCCAAAAGGGTAAGCGTGAGAAAATCCGCCTTTAGTTGGAAATTATTCAGTGTATTCTCAGTCACGATCGCTCGCTGGGCGCAGTCGATCGCTTCGACCATAATATTCACTCGCTTCAAGGCACTGCAACCTGATTGAACCGCACCGAATATGCTACTCAAATCGATCGCGCTCTGGCGACCACAGTTGCAGCGAATAGGCTTGATTGCGTTCCACCAAAAGCGCCGTTTTTCCATCACCCAAATTGGCGATCGCTGCAAGCGATTGTCCAGCATTTTGACCGAGTTCACTGTAGATCAATCGGCCTTGGTCAGAAAAAATCACGGTTGGCGATCGCGTTTCGGAACGCCCCGATCGATGGGGAAGCGTCACGATCGCGTCAAGCTGCTGATTGCCTGTGAGTTCCTGAAGCTGGACAGCAAGATTTTCCGCGCCCTGCAAAATTGATTCGCTCGGCGTCGAAACCAAAGTGATGTTGGGAAGTGCCGCTTGCAGCGTTGGCAGCATCAGCTCTGTCCAAGCGGGCTGTTGGCGCGATAGATCGCTGAGCGATTGCTGCGTGGGCGTGATCCACTGAACGGTGGCAGTTGTGAGGGCAAGGATGGGTGAGGCCGAAGCAACCGCAGGCGCATCCACAACCGGAGATGGATCAGCAACAGCCGCTAGCAAAGAGACTTGGCCGTTTTGAACTTGCGTTGCTTTGATCACGGCTTCGATCGACTGCGGCTGACTGTTTGCATCCCAGCGAATCAGTTGGATGGTGGAATCGCTGGTCAGCCCCAAAGCGCTCCAAAGCTGTTGCGCTTGCCCGATCGCCGCCAGATTCAAGTCCGCGCTCGATCGCCGCCAGCTTCGCCCATCAAAAAAATCGCTGACGCGGATGCGATACCAGGTTTGATTGGGCGGCAGATCCGGCGATCGCGGCCACAGCCAATCATTTGCCTGCGGACGAATTGGCACAGCAGTTCCCACAATCCGACTGGTGTGATCGGCCACGAGCAGCGGACGATTGAGCAAATCGAGGACAGCTTGGAGGCGCGGATCGATCGATCGATTTGCCACCAGCGTCGCCACATTGCGATTGCGAGTCGTCAGCCAGCGCAACGCAGGTTCGCGCCCATGCTGCACAAACTGCGCCAAAGTGCCCAACGCCTGCAAATCGACTTGCGCCGGATTGAGGCTGAGTGCCGTGTCGATGCGATTTGCCAAGCGATCGACATTCCCCAGCAGATCTTGAAGTTCTGCACCGCTCGCCACTGCCGACTGCAAAAGCTGAAGCGATCGACTCCAGCGGCCATCCAGCAAATTGGCAGCGATCGCCTCGGTCGGATTTGCCCAGTCGCGATCGGCCTGCGCTTTTGTAATCGCGGCGTGAAACTTCACGACATCAAGCTGTGCCTGCGCCACTGTTGACCAGTCGCCGCGCTGCTTGGCGGCTTCTAGCAGTTGCAGGGCGGGTGTCCACAGTCCTTGCTGCGCGAGTCGCAGTCCGTTGACGAATCGAGACTGCTGCAAAGCAGGCGGATCAAGCGCGATCGCCACCAGTTTCATCGGGTCGATCGGTCGGCCAGTGGCGATCGGCTGATAGAACTTGAAGTTTGGCGACAGTCCAACCGTTTGATTGACGACGAGTTCCGGAGTAAAATTGCCCGTCACCTGCTGCCACTTGGGATCTTCGCCGTTTGGACTTGTCCAGGGCAGCAGCGTTTGCAGCCGATGCTGATTCAGGTCATAGCGCACGATCAATCCATAGCTGGTGCGAGTGCTGCCGCGTGCCCACTCGCCGCGCAAACTCAGCCAAACTCCCGGTGCGCCGCTGTCGTTCAAAACGCTCACCTGACTGACGGGCAGCGATCGCGCCGTACCGCCGCTGGTTGAAGGCGTTTGGCTCAAGGGCGCGAGAACAAAAATTTCCTGCGGCCCAGTGACGTTGAGGCGATCGATTAGCTCTAGCTGACTTTGATTGTTGGAGTGCGGACGGTAGACGCGCAGTTCCACCATTTCTTCGGACGATTTCAAAATTGGGATGAGCAGTTCATCTCGATCGCCACTGACGTGAGCGGCGATCGGAATTGTCGTGCCCACCGTCAAGCCCAGTGATTGCGCTTCCTGACGAATTTCTGCGATCGACTGGTAGCGCGACAGCGGCGTGCGGTTCCACTCTGGCAGCAGCCACGCCAGCCCACTCACCGAACCGGGATTGACAATCAGCATCACGGCCAGCCACGCCCCCAGCACGACCGTACTGCTCATCGCCATCAGCAGCGCTAGGCTCAGAAGCGGCGTTAAGATGCTAGAACGGCGTGGCTGCAAAACTTTGACTTTCACCGCCTGTTTCACAGGCTTGGCGACGGCACAACGAGCCTGTTGGTTGCGGTGATGCGGATGTGGCGATCGAGACCCTGACATGCGCTTTCCTCAATTCAGTTTGCTCTCAATCCGTTTGCTCAAGCACCCCGGCATACCTGCGGCCAATCTGCTCCCAAGTGTACGCTTGCTCGACGCAAATTCGGCCTTGAGTGGACAGTTGCGATCGCAGGTCGGGCTGGGTGAGGAGGCGATCGATCGCGCTGACATATTCCTCGACGCGATTGGCTCGCAGTCCGATCGGCGGCAAGCCTTCGAGGGCGCGATCGCTGCCGACGATCGGCACACCTGCCGCCATTGCTTCGAGGGTTTTGTTTTTGATGCCAAACCCAACGCGCAACGGCAACACGCAAACGGTCGCTTCATGCAGCCAAGCCGCAACGGATTCCACTGCACCCGTGACAGTCACGCCCGGATGGTTCGCAAGCGATCGCACAGTGGCAGCCGGACGCGCCCCGACGATCGCCAAGTCCACATCCGCATCGCGATCGCGAACTTGAGGTAGAACTTCTAGCACGAAGAACCGCATCGCGTCAATGTTGTGATCGGCGTCCATCGCCCCGACAAACACAAGCTGATGATTGCTGGGATCGCGCGATCGCATCGGAAACAATTCCAGATCCACTCCGTTTGGAATCACCTCGATCGATTTCTTAACGCCGATTGATTGCAGTGTTCGGCGATCGTCCTCAGTTGTGACGACAATGCGATCGAACTTTTCGCAATAGCGTTTCTCGTAATTCTTGAGTAAAGGAAGATAGAGGCGATCGCGCCAAGGTTGAACCGATGCACCAGCAGCAAGCTGATTGCGCGTCCAGCCATAAACTGAACTATGAATGTTAACGATCGATCGAATCTCAGAAGAACGAATATAAATTTCATTCACGCTATGCTCACAGGTCACAACATCAAAATCCGCGAGATTTTCATCAACCCAATCTTGCATTTCTGCGCTGTAGCGATGCAGGACGTTTGGCGGAGTTTGCTTGATCCAAGATTGCGTGAATCGATCGATCTTTCCTGTCCAACTCAAATTTCGAGGGGAATTAGGTAGGGAGAAAATCACCAGACGATCGACGTATTGTTTCAGCAATTCGATGTCTCGATCGCTGACTTGAGAATGACGCTGAGTGGCGATCGTGACGCTATAATTTTGAGCTAAATACTTTAGTAAATTGAATGTCCGCACCTCCGTTCCGCCTCGACTTGGCGGAAATGGAAAGGTAGAAGACAGCATCAAAATTTTCATTATCCTGCTGCAAGAATCTGAGCAGTCGTCAGATTGAGTTCGATAAGTTGAAAGCGAATCTGCTCATCCTGTTGATATTGAACTTCAGTGAACCCAGCTTCAGTTAAACTTAATTGCAAAATTTCCTCAGTCTGCGGATCGATGATCCAGTATTCAGGAATGCCTCGATCTTGGTATTGCGATCGCTTGGCGATGTAGTCTCGATCGCGCTGCAAATCGCCCGGACTGACAATTTCAATCACCAATAACGGTGGAGCCATTGATAGACGAATCGTGTTGCGTTTCTGTAGTTGTTCGATGTGTTCTTCGCGCAAAATGGTGAGATCGGGAAAGCGATTTCTTGGCTCTCCTCGCACTTCAAGCTCTAGGCCATGCCCGCGTACTCGCTGATGTCCTAGTATCGAAGCGAACTGCATAAAGAGAAAGCCTGCAATACTGAAATTTCTTCCTGATTCCGGTGGCAATGCAACTAACTCTCCATTGAATAGCTCATACAGATAGTCTGTGCCGTCATCATAGGCCAGATACTCTTCAAAACTTTCAAATCTTACTTTAGTTTGAACCATGTTGAGTGCTTACTTGAGAGAAGATAACTTGAACTGCTAATGTAGCTATTTTAGTGCATTTGTCTGACTTAGAAAGAGCAAGAGCAGAAGATCAAGATACCTTCTGCTCTGCGGTTTAAGCAATGATTTCAGTTTAGTTTAGCGAACGGAAGAAGCCATTTCTGGTGGTGTTTCCTGCTCAACTTTGGGAGTGCGCTGCATTCGCTTGAGTTGAGTTACAACGATCGCGGTGACAAGTGTACCGACAGCGATCGCCACAACATACATGCCGCCATTGCCGACCGCATTCGGAATTGCCAGCACGAAAATTCCGCCATGTGGAGCGCGAAGCGTACAGCCAAACAGCATCGACAATGCGCCCGCGATCGCAGACCCCGCGATGCACGCAGGAATCACGCGCAAAGGATCTTTCGCCGCAAACGGAATCGCGCCCTCGGTGATAAAGGAAATTCCTAAAACGGATGCGACTTTGCCCGCCTCGCGTTCATCTTCGCTGAAGTTGCGCTTGTTGATCAGCGTGGCAAGCGCCAAACCGAGCGGTGGCGTCATTCCCGCCGCCATCACAGCCGCCATCGGGAGAAATACGCTATTTCCAGCCGTATTATTTGCCAGCAGGCCAACCGCAAACGTATAAGCAGCCTTGTTGACCGGGCCACCCATATCAACCGCCATCATGCCGCCAAGCACCAAACCCAGCAGGATGGCGTTCGTCTGCCCCATGTTTTGCAAAAATGCGGTCAGGCCATCGAGAAGCGCCTTGACCGGAGTGCCGAAGACGTAGAACAGCAGCAGTCCGACCGCAAGTGTGGAAAGCAGAGGAATCACCAAAACGGGCTTAAGTCCTTCTAGGTTGGGCGGCAGCTTGATGCGATCGCGCACCCACAGCGCAATATATCCCGCCAGAAATCCGGACAAAATTCCGCCTAGAAAGCCCATGCCGAGGTTTGAGGCCAACATGCCGCCAATCAGTCCGGGAGCGAGTCCGGGGCGGTCTGCGATCGAAAATGCAATAAATCCTGATAGCACCGGAACAATCAGCGCAAAGGCCGACTTGCCGCCAATTTGCAGCAGAGCATCGCCGATCGATCCTGGTGCTGGCGTCAGCCCAAACACAAACGACATCGCGATAATCAAGCCGCCCGCCACGATCACAGGCAGCATGTAGGAAACGCCCGTCAGCAAATGCTTGTAGGGGCCAGAGCGCTGAGCCGATCGCGCTGCCTTCGCTTCCTGCACCGACTGTAAGTAGCCTTGTCCGTTCGACCCGGAAGCCGTCGTTGCTACAGGTTCAGGCAAGGCCAAGGCTGCTTGAACCACGCCCGCCCCATCTTTCAACGCCTGCTTAGTCGAAGTTTCGTAGACTCGTTTGCCTCGAAAGCGCGACAGATCGACGTGCGTATCGGCGGCGATTACGACTGCATCGGCTTGAGCAATTTCTTCGGATGTCAGTTGGTTTTTTGCACCGACCGAACCTTGCGTTTCCACTTTAATTTCGTGGCCGAGTCCGATCGCTGCCTTTCGCAACGCTTCCGCTGCCATGAAGGTATGTGCAATTCCGGTTGGACAAGACGTGATGCCCACCAATCGCTTTGTCGCTGTACCGTTTTGATCAGTTGTTGAAACGGGCGGTGGAGCTGTCAGTTGTGCAGCAGGAGCGCTGGTTTGTTGGGCTTCCGCGATCGCCGCCGACAACACCTGTTTTGTATCGCGAATTGCCTTGCTTGTTGAAACAGCGTAAACAGGTTTGCCGCGAAATCGATCGAGATTGACGTGAATATCTGCGGCAATAATCACCAGATCCGCCGCACCAATATCGCTGTCAGAAAGCGCATTTTTGACGCCTTCCGATCCTTGCGTTTCGATCTTGATTCGATAGCCTTGCATCTGGGCGGTTTGCCGCAATGCTTCCGCCGCCATAAAGGTGTGAGCGACTCCGGTTGGACAGGCAGTAACCGCCACAATGTTTTGAATGGTTGTCATTTTCTTGTGTTTGAAAGGTGAATTGAATTAGTCCAAAACTTCGACTTCAACTTGTGTAGTGAACGAGGCGATCGCGTCTTGAGGCGGCAAACGTGGTCCCACTTGGCTCAAGGCTCCGATCGAACAAGCGGTTGCCAATCGAGCCGTATCCGGAAGTGACAAATTCCGCAGTTTTCCCACCACTAAACCCGACACCATCGCATCGCCCGCGCCCACCGTGCTGACCACTTCGACACGAGGCGGACGCGCCCAAACTGCCGATTTTGCTTCGACAAAAAGTGCACCCTTTACACCCATCGACACGACTACGCACTGAATGCCGCGATCGATCAGTTCGCGAGCCGCCTGCACAATTTCTGTAGTGGATTGGAGCGATCGCCCCAATCCTTCTTGCAGTTCTTCTAGATTTGGTTTAATGGCAAAAGGTGCAGCACGAAGTGCCTGTTTCAAGCTTTCACCACTCGCATCTAGAACGATCGTTTTTCCTTGCGCTTTGAGTCGTTCAGTTAGCTCGAAATAAATATTAGGAGAAACATTGGCAGGCAAACTGCCAGAAAGAATGAACCAGTCGTGATTGATCGCCAATCGATCGATCTCCTGATGCAAACTTTCCACATCTTCTCCGGTGGGAGCTTGACCGGGAAAATTAATGTCGGTAACTTGATTTTGCACCTCGTCAATGATTTTGACATTCGTGCGCGTTCGTCCTGCGATCGGAATGAATCGATCGCAAATCTGCTTCTTGAAAAAGAAATTGCGAAACAGTTCGATATTTCCTTTTCCCAAAAAACCCGATGCGGTTACGGTTAGCTGAAAGTCGCGCAGAAACGAAGCCACGTTAACGCCTTTGCCGCCCGGATCGGACTGCTCCCACGCCACGCGATTGACTTCGCCTGCGCGGAAATTGGCGATCGAGGCGGTTTGATCGATCGCTGGATTTAACGTCACTGTGGCGATTTGAAGAGTCATGATTGTTGATTGAGTTGGGTTTGCGATCGCCCTCTAAATTCCCTAGGGTGTGCTTTAAAATCTTCTGTGTGGCTTGGTTGGCCTGTGGAGATCCCCCTAAATCCCCCTTAGAAAGGGGGACTTTGATCGGTGGTTCGGCTCCCTCCTTAAAAAGGAGGGTTGGGGAAGATCGGCTGTTTAAACTCTCCCTAGCTCCCTCTCTCTGGGGAGAAGGGGGATCGAACCGGAATCAGAAGTCCCTCTCCCTGGGGGAGAGGGATTTAGGGTGAGGGCAGCTTCAACGCAGCGCTCTCACCGCTTGCACAGTCCGACAGTGCAACGCCCGATTCGCCAAATCCTCTGCCTGAGCCAGCGATAAACTCCGCAGTTTCGCTTTCACCGCCGCCACGCTGGGAATGCTGACGCTGAGTTCGCTCACGCCCAAGCCCGTCAGAATCGCCGCGCCGATCGGCTCCCCAGCAATGCCGCCGCAAACGCCGACCCATTTGCCTTCCGATTTTGCCGCCTGCACAGTTTGGTGAATCAGGCGCAACACGGCAGGATGCAAGCCGTCCGCTTGTTTGGCGAGGACGGGATGGCCGCGATCCATTGCCAGCGTGTACTGCGTGAGATCGTTCGTGCCAACTGAGAAGAAATCGACTTCTTTGGCAAATTCCGCCGCCAGAATCGCCGCAGACGGAACCTCGACCATCATGCCGTACTCGACCGGAACCGCACCGACTTGCGATCGCACCTGTTCGGCCATCTGTTTCGCCTGCCGGAAATCTTCGATCGTGGCGATCATCGGAAACATGATCTTGATTTCACCTTGAGCCGAGGCGCGGAAGATCGCTCTAAGCTGCGTCTCAAACAGATCCGGACGCTGGAAGCAAAGCCGCACACCGCGCACACCCAAGAACGGGTTTTCTTCGGCAGGCATGTTCAGGTAGGGAATCGCTTTATCGCCGCCGATGTCGAGCGTGCGGACGATCAGCGGCAAACCGTTGAGCGCATCGACCATTTGGGCATAAGCGGCGTACTGTTCTTCTTCCGAAGGTGGCTCCGATCGATTCAAAAACAGAAACTCCGTCCGCAGCAGTCCGACCCCTTCCGCTCCGGCATTGACGGCTTGTTCCGCTTCGATCGCCGCCCCAATATTCGCCACGACCTCAACGCGATGCCCGTCCGTCAACAGCGCAGGCTGATAGCAGGCCAGCTTTTCTGCTGCCCGAATTGCCTGCAAATCTTTCTGGGCAGTGGTAGCCGTTCGCAAATCCGCTTCAGACGGGTTGGGGTAGAGGTTGCCGCCTTCGCCATCGAGAATGCAGGGTGTGCCGTTCGGCAAATTCAGGACGGCAGGTCCCGCCCCAACGATCGCCGGAATATCGAGCGATCGCGCAATGATGGCCGAGTGCGACGTTGCGCCGCCGTAAGCCGTGCAGAATCCCAAGATCAAATCCGGATTCAGCCGCGCCGTGTCCGAGGGTGACAAATCTTCGGCAATCAAAATCATCGGAGAATTTGGCATGACTGGCTCATCCTCGACGCGATCGGCCAGCAAACGCAACACGCGCTGACCGACATCCCGCAGATCGATCGCTCTGGCTGCCAGCAGCGCATCCGGCAGTTTTTCCAGCGCAGAAGCTCGCTGTTCATAGCTTTGCTGCCATGCCCACGCTGCGCTGCGATCGTCTTTGAGGTGGGCGATCGCGTCCTCCACCAGTTCGGGATCAGACAAAAACTCCTGATGTGCCTGGAAAATTTGCGCTTTGGCCGCGCCCGATTTCGCCTTCACCTCTTCATACAAATCTTGAAGCTGAACTTTGGCCGCCTCGATCGCTTGCAGCAAACGGGTTTCTTCCAAAGCAGGATCTTTTGCGGTTCCTGCAAAGACAATGCTGCCGCGCTGAAGCTGAAAAACCGAGCCGATCGCTACGCCCGGAGAAGCCGCAATTCCGGGAATTGGAGTCGATTCAAACTGCAAACTTTGGCCGAGCCTGACGGGAACGTTTTCCTCTTCGTCTTCGAGTCCAGCCGCGATCGCACTTCTGAGCGTCTCCAAAGCGCGATCGGCATCTGTTCCTTCGGCCATAATGCGAATCGTTTGCCCGCCTTCTACGCCTAATTTCAACAGTGAAACTAAGCTTTTGGCGTTGGCGGTTCGATCGCCATATCGCACTCGAATTTCTGACTCGAATTCTTTGGCTAAATTCACCAAAGCGGTTGCCGGACGAGCGTGCAATCCGGCTCCCGCTGCGATCGCCACGTCGATCGATTTGGCAAAATCCGGCTCAATTTCAATCGGTGCAGATGCAGCTTGCGGATTCGTTAATTGGCGAACAATATCGATCGGATTTTCTGTCGTTGCAAGTCGAGCGACGATCGATTCATCGCCCAAAACATGCGTCAAATTCTGCAAAACTTCGATATGTTCATCGGATTTTGCTGCAATTCCGACAACTAAGTGAACAGTTTCACCCGGATTCCACTCGACTCCAGCAGGAACCTGCAAAACCGCGATCCCCGTTTCTTTGATTAGGTTGCGATCGATCGGTAGACCATGTGGAATGGCGATGCCGTTACCAAGATAAGTATTGGCAACTTTCTCGCGATTAACCATGCTACTGACATATTCCGGCTGCATATGTCCGGCTTCAACCAGCAGCGACCCTACCTGTTGAATAGCGTCTATCTTGCTTGAGGCAGATGCGCCAAGCTTGATACTGTTCTTGTCTAATTCGAGCATTTCATCGAGTCAAATTGAGTTAGTTTATTAAGATCTCAAGTCTAGTAATTGAAATCACACTTCCGGACTTGCGGTTAAAGATTCTACAAATTACCCGAGTATCATTTGAAGTTTGTTTTGCAGATATTTAAGTTGCTTGAAGTTCACGTAACGTATACAACGAAACTTCATCAACTGATAGTTCAATTCTCAATGCACAACTTTTTGCTCGGTGTATTGCATAAAGCAGTGTTATTAATTTTACAGCGGCACGAGCTTAAAACTTTCGTAAATTTACTCAACTGGCTCAATCTTGGTTGGGCTATATTTGGACGCGAGCATCTGCCTGTTAAGACTCTTGAGCAGTTCTCAATGGAAATTGGGTCGTTAAAGTTGGGTCGTCGTTTAATTTCAACGCTTACCGAGTTAAAACTCACGTAGATATTTGTTAAACGCTGCTTTTTGATGCTTTTCTGACTGTTAAACCTACGGTGAGTCGTTGCTTGAACGACAAACTCTCGCCTAACCTTTATCTTCTGCAAACACAGATTTGCAGCTTCATTAGGCGATCGCCCTTTCCTTGAAACATGGCTTCTCTTGTCTCAAGACAACAGCACAATTGATTGGAATTTTCACAATGATGTGGTTCTAGTTTTGCAGCCAATTTGCTCTGGTTAAGGGCAATGGTTCTCAACTCAATCTTGCATCGATCGCTTTTGTTGACGTGATTTTGTCACGCCTTCCCTGCATACATTACCCCCAACCTTGAATGAATACTGTTGACTTCTCCGTTGCAAGCGACTGGGGCAGCGGCTTCAGTGCGAATCTGTCGATCGCCAACTCCAGCACCAGCAGTTTAAATGGCTGGACGCTAGAGTTTGACGCGCCCTTCACGATTACTGAAATCTGGAATGCTGAAATTGTTAGCCGTCAAGGTAGCCGCTATGTGATACGGAACGCTAGTTGGAACCGCACCATCGTTCCAACTAGCACTGCCTCTTTTGGGTTCAACGGCAGCAAAGCGAGCGGCGCAGTCGCACAGCCGACGAACTTCATTTTGAACGGTTCTCCCCTCAATAGCGGTGGCGCAGTCGCTCTGCCAACCTTGTCCATCGCCGACAGAACGATCGCTGAGGGCAATACCGGAACCGCGCCTGCCACGTTTGATGTGCAACTGTCACAAGCCAGCCAGCAAACCGTGACGGTGCAGTACGCCACTGCCAATGGAACCGCAACGGCAGGCTCAGACTACACGGCCAGCACCAACACCTTGAGGTTTGCACCAGGCGAAACAAAGAAAACCATTACGGTCGGCGTTTTGGGCGACACGATCGCGGAATCTAACGAAACTTTCTCGGTCAGACTCAGCGGTGCAACCAACGCCACGATCGCAGATGGAGAAGGCGTTGGCACAATTACCAACGATGATGTTGCTCCAGTTCCAATTCCAACGCCCGCTCCAACTCCAGCCCCAACTCCCATTCCAACCCCTAATCTTTCGATCGGTGATGTCACCGTCACCGAGGGCAACACTGGCGCAGCAACCGCCACGTTCAGCGTCAACCTTTCCGCCAGCAGCACGCGCACCATTGACGTGAATTTTGCGACGGCCAATCGGACTGCGATCGCCAATTCGGACTACACCAGCAAAACGGGCACACTGCGCTTTGCTCCGGGCGAAACGCGCAAGACGATCGAAGTGAGCGTTTTGGGCGACACGATCGCGGAATCGGGTGAAACTTTTGCGGTTAACCTCAGCAGTGCCGCCAACGCGACGATCGCGGATGGAGAAGGCGTTGCGACGATTATCGACAACGATGCGCCGCCTGCATCCAGCAGGTTTAACTACGGGGAGGCATTGGAGAAGTCGTTTTTGTTTTACGAAGCGCAGCGATCGGGCAGATTGCCCAGCACCAATCGCATTGCTTGGCGGGGCGATTCCGCCTTGCGCGATGGTGCAGATGTCGGTGTTGACCTGACAGGCGGCTATTACGACGCGGGCGATCACGTCAAGTTTGGCTTTCCGATGGCCGCGTCAATGACGATGTTGGGCTGGGGCGTGGTGCAATATCGCAGTGCCTACCAGCAAAGCGGCCAGCTTGATGAAGCGCTCGACGCGATCAAGTGGGGAACCGACTACATTCTCAAAGCGCACACTGCACCGAACGAATTTTGGGGTCAAGTCGGACTCGGTGGGCCTGACCATGCCTACTGGGGGCCGCCCGAAACGATGACAATGGCGCGGCCAGCCTTCAAGATTGATGCTCAGCGTCCTGGCTCTGATCTAGCTGGAGAAGCAGCGGCAGCACTAGCAGCAGCCTCGATCGCGTTTCGTCCCACTGATGCTGCCTATGCCGATCGCCTGCTCACCCACGCCACCCAGCTTTTTAGCTTCGCAGACACGTATCGCGGCAAATACTCAGATTCGATTCCTGATGCGGCCAACTTCTATCCGTCCTACAGCTACACGGATGAACTGGTGTGGTCTGCAACTTGGCTGCACAAAGCGATCGAAGCCAAAGGTGGAACCGACACGTTCTACCTCAACAAAGCGCAAAGCTACTACCAAGGTGTGTACCAAGGCTGGACGCAATCTTGGGATGAAAAATCGCACGGTGCAGCAGTTCTGCTGGCGCAGGAAACGGGCAATTCTCGCTATCGCACAGATGTCGAAAACTGGCTCAACCACTGGAGCGACAAAAGCGGCGCAGGCATTCGCTACACGCCCGGTGGTTTCGCGTGGCTCGACCAGTGGGGTTCCGCTCGCTATAGCGCCAATACTGCGTTTGTGGCCGGAGTTTATAGCGACACGGTGAACGATCCGGGCGGTGGCTCCGCC
Organism: Microcoleus sp. FACHB-1515; assembly: GCF_014696105.1. GTDB lineage: Bacteria > Cyanobacteriota > Cyanobacteriia > Elainellales > Elainellaceae > JAAUTJ01. The sequence goes on along the minus strand of NZ_JACJPO010000054.1, from coordinate 46,297 downwards.
TCCTCCGGGCGCTACTCCAACTTTGCCGCTGATCAAATCGACTACCTGCTGGGCGATAATCCCAACAACCGCAGCTATGTGGTGGGATTTGGCAACAACGCTCCCCGCAATCCGCACCATCGCGCTGCACATGGCTCCACCACCAACAACATCAACGACCCGCTGACTAACCGCAATGTCTTGACGGGTGCGTTGGTTGGCGGCTTGTCTGCGCCCAACGACAACGCCTATGTTGACGATCGCACCAACTTCATCACGAACGAAGTCGCCTTGGACTACAATGCTGCCTTTACAGGTGCTTTGGCACGCATGTATCAGGAAGCCAATCAGCCGTTCACTCGCACTCAGGCACTCGCCGCTAATTCTGTTTTTTCCGGCTCAACCTTGAGCGGACTTGGTTAACGAACCGTCCCGTAGCAGACTGCGTTGATTTCGTGGCGATCGCATCCGTTTTCAGATCAATGACTTGGTGTCGGGGCATGGCGTGCCATGCCCTCGCGCGGGTGCTCGCCCGATGCTCAAGCTTGAGTTAAAGCTCTGCACGCAGATAAGCGATCGCGCCTCGCCAGTGCACCTGCTGCGAAGCAAGGCGGGTCAATGCCTGCTCAATGGCTGCAACCTCACTCGGCTTGAGGTGTTGCGCCAATCGATCGCCATAGCTGGGGCGATCTTTACCCGGACGAAACCAGCGATCGAGCAGCGCAGGCGTCAGCAGCATTTGGGTTTGGGTCGGCTCTAGCTGCACGGTCGCCCTCAGTCCGGCCTGCTCAGCGGCAGCTTGCAGATCAACCGCATCCCAGTTGGTCATCGGATCAGCGGCATTCTGGTAGATCGTTTCTTCCGCCGCAATCCACCGCTGGTAGAAATCAGCCGGAAATCGATCGGATTCAACTAGCTGATAGAGCCGTTGCGTATGGCGGGGTACGGTTTCCCCCAGCAACAGCACCCCATCGGCGGCGAGCAAGGTGGCGATCGATCGCAAAATTTCCGCTTTGTTTGGCTCCGCAATCAGGGCGTTGTGTCCGAGGATGCGATCGAAGCGCAACTCCGGCAACGGTGTGGACAGCTCAATTAGTGAACTGGTGACAACGATCGGGCGCGACAATTCGGCCAGCGCGATCGCCTGCTCCTGCAACGCCTCAGCTTCTACCGGAGTGCGAACCCTGGCATACACGCCGCCTTCGGGCACTTGTCGCACCGCTTCCCACACCAGTAAGCCGCTGCTGGCGTTGAGGTCGAGCAGCAGATGATGACGCTGGGGCGCGGCGGCGGCAAACAGGCGATCGCGCACGGTGGCAAGCTGCGTGGCGGTTTGAGAAATCGTGCGCTCCAGCCAGCGGTCTTGCGATCGATTGACAGGACTATTGGTGAGAATTTCGGGCGGGGCGATCGCGCTGCCTGCAACCATTGCCGCGAGTTGGGCTTCGCGCTGCCGTGCCACCTGCGTTTGGATTTGCAGTTCATCGCCTTGACTGGATGGCTGATAGAACACTTGGCCTTGCAAGGCGTTCGGCAAATACTGCTGGGCAACCCAGTGATCGCGATAGGCGTGCGGATAGAGGTAGCCTGCGCCATGCCCAAAGCCTTCGCGATCGCGCTTAGCATCACGCAGCGGATTGGGCACTTCGGCTTCGCGCTCTTGTTCGACGGCAGCGAGGGCATCAAAAAAGCCCATGACGCTGTTGGACTTGGGAGCGGTTGCCAGATACAGCGCAGCTTGAGCCAGCGGATAGCGGCCTTCGGGCAGTCCGACGCGATCGAACGCCATTGCACAAGCATTCACGACGACAACCGCCTGCGGATCGGCCAAACCCACATCCTCGCTCGCCAAAATCAGCATCCGTCGAAACAAAAAGCGCGGGTCTTCTCCCGCATACACCATGCGAGCCAGCCAGTACAAAGCAGCATCCGCATCGGAGCCGCGCACACTTTTGATGAAGGCGCTGATCGTGTCGAAATGCACGTCGCCTTCTTTGTCATACAGCACGGCTCGCTGCTGAATCGATTCTTCCGCAACCGACAGGGAAATGTGAATTTCGCCTGCGTCGTTGGGCGGCGTCGTTTCAACCGCCAGTTCCAGCGCGTTGAGCAAAGCTCGCGCATCGCCATTGGCAACGTTGACCAGATGATCGATCGCGTCCAAGTCAATTTGAACGTTGAGCTTGCCATAACCGCGATCGCCATCGGTTAACGCCTGCTGCACGATCGATCGCAAATCCGTTTCAGTCAGTGGCTTGAGTTGGAACAGGCGCGATCGACTCACGAGGGCTTTGTTGACCTCAAAATACGGATTTTCAGTTGTTGCGCCAATCAAGATGACGGTGCCATTCTCAACCCAAGGCAGGAGCGCGTCTTGCTGCGCTTTGTTGAAGCGATGCACCTCATCGACAAACAGAATCGTTTTTTGCTTGGACTGCTGCTTCGTTTGGGCAGTGGCACCCGGAGGCGAAGCCACCGCAGCACGAATTTCCTTGACCCCATCGAGGACGGCATTGATCGCAATGAAGTGAGCGCGAGTTGTGTTGGCGATAATCTGCGCCAGCGTCGTTTTGCCCGTCCCCGGTGGACCGTAAAAAATGATGGAAGAAAGCTGATCGGCTTGGATGGCTCGTCTGAGCAGTCGTCCCTGTCCCAAAATGGCATCTTGCCCGACAAATTCATCGAGCGTGCGCGGACGCATTCGGGCAGCGAGCGGGCTGGCAGCGTGTGAGTCGATCGACACCATAGAATCACGAACTGCAAATCTCCATCGTAAGCTGAGCGGCATCATTGCAGCACTTCACGCTTGGCCGAAAAGCCGCCGATCGTAATTTTGAGCAATCCGCGTGATAGCCGAAGCTGCGATCGCCCCTAATGTTAAAACAAATTAATCTGATTCGTCAGTTGAAGACGAGGTACTGGATGAAGTGTGAATCGATCGCGCCTTCTTACTGCGCTTGCCATAGAGGTGATATCGATAAATCGGAGCGCGTTTGAGTTCTTTCACGCCGCTTAAAATAAACAGCATCAGCACTGTTCCAATTAAGCTCATGCGCCACAATCCGCAGCCTGCCGCTGTTCCTAGCCCTGCGGTCAGCCACAGTGCTGCGGCAGACGTTAAGCCTTTGACTTGGGGTTTCAAGTTCTGTCTTGACTGCTGCAAAATCAACCCCGCACCGATGAATCCTACCCCTGTGGCAATGCCTTGAACCGTGCGGCTGAGCGCATTAATTGAGTTAATGTCAATGCTCGTTTGAAGCGGAATCATCACAAACATGGCTGCCCCAACGCTGACAGTCATGTAGGTTCGCACTCCTGCGGGTCGATTCGATCGCTGACGATTCAATCCGATCGCGCCACCAGCCAACAAAGCCATACTCAAGCGAAACACAAGCATTTGCCAATCATTCGGGCTGAAAAACAGCAGATTGGTTTCGTCTTGCATTGCCTTAACTCCGGTAAGTCGCTCAGATAAGGGGATGATAAGATTAAGAACAGGTTAAGGTCAAGAAGCACAAGATATCGACGTGGAGATAGAGCGATCGCCAAGCTAAAGTTTTGGCACTACTGACGCTTGCAAAAGCACATAAACGGGTGGGGAGCTACTTATAGGCCACTTGATTCGTCTTCGCTCAGGAGGGCAGCAAATCCGCGATCGGGCGTCCACACGATCGCACCTTGCTCGTCAGTGGCGATCGTGTGGATGTTTTTCTGCTGAAGGCTGGAGGCTGGTGGCTCAAGGCTGGGGGCGATCGCTACTTGCGGCTGAACAGCACGAAACAGCATGGATGCGTTGTGCCCCGGCCACCAAACTACATCGGCGCGAGGCAGCGTTGAAGGAATTTGCCCTTTCGATCCCAACAGTAGCCAGCGCTGATTGTGAAGTTGCATTTCGAGAATCGGCGGATTTGCCGAAACAATGTGTAGGCGTAGCGGGTCGATCGTCAGCGTTTGACCTTCGCCCAACAGCCGAGCATCGATCGCCCGCCCGACCTGATAGCGCGTTTCGATCGCATTCGTTTCACGCAGTTTTTCCCAGTTCGATCGATCGTCGAGGGCGATGGCGCGATCGATCCGGTTGATTCCCGCCTGCCGCAAAAACGGCTGCACCGTGTAGCGCACTTCGGTTTCGCTGCCGCTGTTAATCAAAACTACCTGACCAGGCGTTTGCACAACGACAACGGGCATTTCCTCGGTTGCAAGAACGCTGATTTGCGTGAGATGAGCGCGATCGTACCAAGCAGGCAGGGCAACCAAACTCAAACTCAAGAAGGCAGTTATCCACAGCAAACGCGGGGCTGGCTTTTGCGGTGGAGAAAGTCGCCAGCTTAGGCTAGCCCAAAGTAGGTAGAGAATCACGACTTGAAAGGTGGAAGCCGCACCGATCGCGTACAGATTTCCCGGCAGGCGATCGACCTGAGCGACCAGTTGCAACAGGGCGTGAGTCGGGAGAAACAGCAATTTCGCGGTCAAAGCACCGATCGCAGGCGAACCCAAAGCAATCAGCGCGTTGACCATGCCGCCAATGCTGACCCCGACAATCAGCGGTGTCGCCAGAATGTTAATCAAAATGCTGTAGGGCGAAACCGTCCCAAACACGTAAAGCTGAAGCGGCAATGTCCACAAATAGGCGGCGATCGAAACGGCAGCCGTCGAAGCGATCGAAGTCGGCAGCCAGTCGAGGCGATCGCTCAACGGTTGCGCCGTCAGCAGTAAGCCCAGCGTTGCCATAAAGCTGAACTGAAAGCCGAGATTCCAAATCCACAGCGGATTCCACAAAAGTAGAACGGTGGCCGCGACAAGGAGACTGGCGATCGGGCGGATTTTGCGATCGCTCGTCAAGGCATACAGCGCCGCCAATCCCATGATTGCGGCTCTCAAAACGGCGGGCTGAAGTCCCGTCAGGCCAACATAAGCGAGGACAATTGCAGTTCCTAAAATCCAGCCCGTCCGACCGGAAAGTCTTCGTGTCAACGCCAAAATCATGCTGATCAGCAGCGACACCTGAAAGCCAGAAGCCGCCAGTGCGTGCGCCAAACCTGCGCGGCTAAATTCATCTTGCACGGCAAACGGCAAATCGATTCCATTGCGCCCCATTACCATCGCGCTGACCAGCACGCCAGCAGGAACGCCCAAGGCGGAAACTTGCGATCGCAAAATTCGCTGCCGTACCGTCCACAAAATCGGCGGTGGAGATGAAGAAGTGATCTCGATCGATCGCCCACTCAGTCCGGCAAATCCGCCTTCCTGCCGCAAATATGCCTGAAAATTGAAGCCACCTGGATTCGTGGCAGGCTTGGGATCGTAAAGGAATCCACTGACGCTGACCGTTTGCCCTGGATAGAGTCCGGTTGCTTGCAAAAGTGGCACGGTGACGTACAGCTTGCCTGTAACGGACTGCGATCGATCGCCAATTTTCGCTTGATTTGCCCTCAGCCAAAACTGAATTTTCTGGCTGCGCGTCAGGCGGGGCGTACTGTCGATCGTTCCTTGTACCTGCACCTGTAAAAAATCGTCATTGAGCAGATGGCTAATGTCGGATGCGATCGGCTGTGGAATGCGAAATTGAAAGTAGAAAACGGCGATGCAGCCTACTAGACCTGCGGCCAGCCAGTTGCGCGATCGCCCGATTCGCCAAAATTTCGGCATCGCGACCGCCGCTAGAACAGCCAAACCGAGCGAGGCGATCGCGCCGATCGGCAGTCCGGCCACGTTGCCAAATCCGGTCAGCAGCAGGCCAAAAATGTAGGCAGCACAAAGTAGCGCGATCGCAAACGGCGTCATGGGATCTCCGTACCCGAATTTCCCGCCGCCGATTTGCTAAATGGAGAGTCCCAATTTCAGGCCGAGCAGCGCGTGCAGAAACAGCAAACACAGCGCGATGCTGCCAGAATAAGCGTGAATCGTGCGGAGGGTTGCTTTATTGTTCCCGAAACCGATCGCCGCTATCACTGCGTTTCCAGTCAGCAAAATCAGTACCGCGATCGCCGTCCAAAAATGCGGACTAGTCAAAATCGGCTTGTGCTGCATGACGAGCGACAAAATTCCGCCCGTTGCGCCCAGCACGATGAACAGATACATCAGCGGAGCAAGCTTGCGGTGATCGAGCCGACTTTTGACGGCAGCATCTTTGTCCTCGACGACGCGACCGCGCCAGCCCGTCAGTCCAACATAGCTGCCCATCACGAAAACCACGATCGCCATCATCGCCGGATGTCCCCAATGCACGATCGGGCTGGGGATTCCCAGGCTGCGAAACCAAGCCGCGATCGGTTCTAGCAGTTCACTCAAATTCGACATACAGTGTTCCAAACCTCTCGCTTCCAGTTTTTCATAAAACTTAAGAATTAGGGCGATCGATACAGCAGCAGACGATACGCGATCGTTCTTAAGAAAGAAATCAGGCTTCAGACATTCCCAGTCGTGGAAATTTAAGACACAATCGAGGTAACTTTGGCGACTGTTGAGATTCATTTCTTCAAGACGCCGTTTTATTAGAGGTGGGATAATGGATGTAAAACTGATTTTGCTAGCGCTGACGCCGATCTTTATTGTGGCCTGCTTGTTTTTTGGCACACGCAACGGCTTCTACGATACCGACAACTATCACGGCAACGGCTCAGCCCACTAGCTCCGTCCCCGATCGATCGGGCTTGTAAATTCCATCAAGAGTGATTGATCTCGAATGCCTGCCCTACGGCGTGGGTCACACCGACGAGGGCATTTGTTTACTGCTGCGACTTGGCCCCTATCGCGTTCTGCTCGACTGCGGACTGAAGAGCTTGACGCCGCTGCTGGATGACTTGCAGCGATCGAATCCGCCTGACTTGGTGCTGTGCAGTCATGCTCATGCCGATCATGCGCGGGGACTGCTTGCCCTGCATGAGGCGTTTCCGCAACTGCCGATCTATGCCAGCGAAGTGACGGCGCAGCTTTTGCCGCTCAACTGGCTCGATCGATCGGTTCCTGCCTTTTGTCACGCTTTGCCTTGGCGATCGCCCCTGGAATTTTTTGACGGACTCAGTGCCGAGCTGATTCCCGCTGGACATTTGCCTGGAGCAGCGGCACTGCTGCTGAGCTACACGACTCAAGAGCGGACGCAGACTGTTTTTTACAGCGGCGACTTTTTCCTATCAAATTCGCGCTTGGTCGATGGTTTGCCGCTGGGTGAACTGCGAAGCCTCAAGCCCGACGTGCTGATTCTCGAAGGCAGCTACGGCACGGCTCGCTATCCGCATCGTCGGCAGCAGGAAAATCGGCTTGCCGAACGAATCAATCGCGCTTTGGCAAGTGGGCGATCGATCCTGCTGCCCGCCCCGACGCTGGGACTGGGACAAGAACTGCTGATGCTGTTGCGGAGTCACCATCACTTCACAGGACGCCCGATCGAAATTTGGGTGGACGAGTCGATCGCCGCTGCCTGCGATGCTTATCTAGAACTGCTGCCGCATTTTCCCAGTTCGGTGCAGAATTTCGCTCGACATCAAGCGCTGTTTTGGGACGATCGCATTCGTCCACATGTGCGCCGTCACACGCCTGACACTGAACTGAAGCATCCCTGCATCGTCATCGTTCAAGAAGAAGCCGATCCCGCACCGTATTTGTGCGATTTGTCTTGGCTGGTGTTGCTGCCGCAGCGACCGGGGCAAAGCGATCGAACCGACTGGCATGATTGGCAAAGAGCCGATCAGGTCGCGATCGAGTCTTATCTGCTGAGCGAACACTGCGACGGGGCGGGAACGACACAGCTTATTCACAATTTGCGTCCGCAGCATGTTGTTTTTGTTCACGGTGCGCCGACATATCTGAGCGATTTGACGAATTTGGAAGAACTGCACAATCGCTATCAGCTCCATTCGCCTTCAGCCGGAACTCAGGTGGAACTGCCGATCGGTGAAGTGTTCATTCAGCCTGCTGCCCCGGATGCTCGCTATGAAGGCGAACTGACTGAACTGGAAACCACCATCATGATCACGCTGCCGGATGGCCTCGCTGCCGATCCGCGCTGGCAGAACTTCGCGGATACGGGCGTGGTGGAAGCTCGCTGGCAAGGGGACGAACTGATTTTGCGCGGATTGCCGCAGCGCGAACTGCTCAGCCGCATTCACGAAACCGCTCCGGCAATCGACCTGGAATGCTGCGAAACCTGCGTCCACTTCCGGGCGAGCCGCTGCTGGAATCAAGCCTCACCGCTCTACGGCTTCAAAGTTACACCAGAAGGATTTTGTCCGGCGTTTGAGGCGATCGATCCAAAAGGCGATTAGTAGGATTATCAATTAGGAACAGCCGCCCTCACCCTAAATCCCTCTCCCTGAGGGAGAGGGACTTTGAATTCGGTTCGGTTCCCCTTCTCCCCAAGGGAGAAGGGGTTGGGGGATGAGGGCAAAGCCTTTGGGTAAGCTCGATCGCCCCTAAAACCGATTAGTGCTTTGCCAAAGCTGCTTCCAAAGCCTGCCGCATCACCTCAACAGGAACAGGCTGCTTTATCCAAAGTTCCAGCGCGGCGGCTCCCTGCTGCACCAGCATTTCGAGGCCATCGATCGCCCTGAGTCCCCGCGCTTGCGCCTGCTGCAACAGCAGAGTCGGACGCGGCGTGTAGATCAAGTCATAGACGATCGCCGTGTCCGACAAGCGATCGAGTGCTTCGAGCGGCGATCGATCGCTGTTTGGATGCATTCCGATCGGTGTCGTGTTGACCAGCAAATCCGCTTGGGGAAGCAGCGTCGGCAGATCGAACCAAGCGTGAACGGTGAGCGGCAAATTCTCCGGCCAACTAGTGCGGAAAGCGTCGAGCTTGCTGCGATCGCGTCCCACCACTTGAATTTCTGCACAGCCAAGCGTTTGACATCCAGCTACGACTGCTCGCGCTGCGCCGCCATTGCCTAAGATTACGGCTCGCCGCCACGATCGATTCAGTTCCCGCAGCGGAGCCAGAAATCCGATCGCGTCGGTATTGGTGCCAAACCAGCCGCGATCGGTGCGAGCAACGGTATTCACCGCGCCAATCGTCTTTGCCGTTGGCGAAATTTCCTGCAACAGCGGCATAATCGCCTGCTTGTGCGGAATGGTGACGCTAAAGCCTTGCAGATCGATCGCGTCAAATCCCTCAATCGCCTGCGCTAATCGATCGGGCGGCACAGGCAGCGGCAGATAAACAAAATCTAAGCCGAGATGGGCGATCGCGGCGTTGTGCATGACGGGCGAAAGCGAGTGGGCGATCGGGTGGCCGATCACGCCGAGAAGTTTGGTCGTTCCAGTGATCATAGAGGGAGTGGCGAATCGTCAAACAGTATGGCGCAGTTCAAAGGGCATGAGCGTTGAGGAGTGGATCGAAATGCCGCAGCATTTGCAAGATAATGATCGATCGCGGCCTGTCACGATCGCGGCCTGTCACAGTGCGATCGCCATTCACTGATGTTGGCTGGGCGATCGACAAAAAGCGATCGCTTGTGATGTCGAGCGAGTCCAGGAACTGCCTGCACTCTCACGGTTCAATCTCACGATTCAATCTATTAAACCTCTTGATCAGGAGTGATCTCGATGACAACGCTTACCTTTTCGACTCGATCGACTCTTGCGGCTGAACTGAGTCCTTTCTCACTGGCAGCGGGCGACTTCAACGGAGATGGTAGACCGGATCTGGTTGCCATAGGTGGTAATGACACTCGACCGGTGTTCGTGCTGCTCAACAACGGCAGCGGCAGTTTTCTTTCTCAAACTCCTTTTACAGTGGGAGCTGCTCCTGAAGAGGTCGCAGTAGGCGACTTTAATGCAGATGGTAGACTCGACCTGGCTGTCGCGAATCGTGGCGATGCCTCGGTCTCTGTCCTGCTCAACAACGGTAGCGGCGGATTTCTGCCTCAAAGCGTTTTTGCGACTGGGCTGTCGCCCTTCTCGATCGCGGTGAACGACTTTAATCGTGACGGCAGACTTGACTTGGCGGTAGGAAGCGACAGCATCAACGGCTCTGTATCCGTCCTGCTTAACAATGGCAGTGGCGGGTTTCTGCCTCGAACTGCTTTTCCGACTGGGCGAAACGTTTCCTCAACGGTTGCGGCTGACTTCAACCGTGACGGCAGACCTGACATTGCAACGATAAATTTCAGCGATGACTCAGTATCCGTGCTGCTCAACAATGGCAGTGGCGGTTTTTTGCCTCAAAGCATTTTTGCAACTGGGCTGTCGCCAGCTTCAGCAGCAGTGAACGATTTCAACAGCGATGGTCAGGCCGATCTAGCTGTTTCAAATCTTGACGATGACTCAGTATCCGTGCTGCTCAACAATGGCAGCGGCGGGTTTCTACCTCAAAGCATTTTTCCGGTTAGCGGAAGACCTTTCTCGATCGCGGTGGGTGACTTCAACGAAGATGGCAGACCTGACATTGCAGCAGCAAACTTCGGCACGAGTGCAACCAGCTTCAGCGATGCCTCGGTATCCGTGCTGCTCAACAATGGCAGCGGTGGCTTTCTGCCTCAAATTGCTTTTCCAATTACTGGGCGATCGCCCGGTGCAGTGGCAGTCGCTGACCTGAATGGCGACGGCAAGCTGGACATTGCAACGGCAAATAGCGGCGGTACTGCGACCGTTCTAATCAATACGACGGTTTTCTTAACTCCTCCTCCGACCGATGGAGTCCTCGGCACTGCCCTACCGCCAATTAACTTTCGGGTCAATCGTGGCGCGGTGTTGCGATCGACTCGTCGCAATCGCGTCTTGCAGGGAACACCGCGCAAAGACCGCCTGTTTGGAGCAGCAAGCGGCGATCGGCTGATTGGCAGGCAGAGCGATGATTTGCTCACAGGCGGTGGCGGCAGAGTACGCTCAACGGCGATGCTGGCAATGATGTTTTAATTGGCGGGGCAGGAGCCGATACGCTCAACGGCGGAACAGGTCGCGATCTGTTCGTGTATGAGCGCGTCAATGACGGCAACGATGCGATCGTCGGCTTCAGAATCGGGCAAGACCTGATTGATTTGCGACAAATCTTTCGTCAGCCTGCTTTTCAGGTGGAAGGCGCAAGTGATGTCAATCGGCTACAGCAGTTCGTTCGCCTGGGTCAGGTAGGAGCCGCTACGCGAATTCAAATTGATGCGGATGGCGTGGGATCTGGAACGAATTTTGTCACGCTGGCAACCTTACGCAACACGCCTCAAGGATTGATTACTTCCCGCGATTTCGTAGTGCGCTAAGCACCTCGATCGACATCTCCACTGCTGAAGTCAATCTTGAAACCTGTGTCGCCACATTCAGTTTTAAGACTCGCTGACAGCGGCAATTGAATTCAGCGATCGCGTCTTGGCTGAGTCGATGAGGAAGCGAGGCGCGATCGCGACGGATTGCGTCCGGCTAGCCCCAGAATTGTATGCCAGAATCGAAAGACGATCGCCACTGGAGCGCATGGGACTACTGGCAGGCCGATATAAGCTGATTGCAGAACTGGGCACTGGCGGCTTTGGGCAAACTTTTTTGGCGCAGGATACGCAGCAGCCCGACAGTTTGTCCTGCGTGATCAAACAGTTTAAGCCGAGCAATCAGGAACCTCAGTTTTTGGCGATCGCCCGCCGCCTGTTTGATACGGAAGTCGAAACGCTCCGCAAGGTCGGCCAGCACAATCAAATTCCGGCTCTGCTCGATTCCTTTGAGGAAGACAACGAATTTTATCTGGTACAGGAATATGTTGACGGGGAAACGCTGAGCGAGGAATTTGCCAATCGGGAGCCGTATCGCGAAATGGAAGCGATCGATTTGCTCAAGGACGTGCTGAACATTTTGGAATTCGTGCACGGCCAGCATGTGATTCATCGCGACATCAAGCCAGGAAATTTGATTCGCCGCCGCAGCGATGGAAGGATTGTGCTGATCGATTTTGGCGCGGTCAAAGAAATTCAAACTCAGATTTTGCAGCAGGCGGGTCACTCTAGCTTCACAGTGGGCATTGGCACGCAGGGCTATACGCCAGCCGAACAGCTTGCCGGAAAGCCGCGCTACTGTAGCGATCTATATGCGCTGGGGATGACGGCGATTCACGCGCTCACAGGCTATCAGCCCTCGGTGTTGCCCGAAGACCCCGACACCGGAGAACTGCTGTGGCAAAGTGAGGCAAAGGTGAGTTTGGGACTGGCGATCGTCCTCAATCGCATGGTGCGGCTTCAGGCAAGAGAGCGCTATCAGTCGGCGCATGAAGTGCTGCGAGCGTTGCAGCATTTGGCCGAACTACCCACAGAATTGACGAGCATTCCCAGCATTTTGCTGCCGCAGGGTGAACAGGAGAAAATAGAAGATGTGGTCGAAACCACGTTAGGCGCTCCGCTACGCCGACGGTGGCGCAGTGCGGCGATCGCTTCCCTGGCGATCGCCGCAATTGTGCTGGGCAGCAGACAGCTTGGCTGGTTTGAATCGCTTGAACTGGCTGCGTTCGATCGCATGGTGCGCCTCCAGCCGCAGATGCCATCTGATTCTCGGCTGACGCTGGTAGAAATCACCGAAACCGATTTGCAGCAGCTTCAGCGGACGACGCCAACCGATCGATCGCTGGCGCAGGCGATCGCGAACCTCCAGCAGCATCAGCCCGCCGTGATTGGTTTGGATTTGCATCGCGACATTCCTCAAGCTCCCGGCGCGGCAGAACTGGCGCAGCAGCTACAGGCCGACAATCTCGTGGCGATCACGAATCTGGGAACCAGCAACACCGATCGCATTCCGCCACCGCCAAACGTGCCGATCGATCGCATCGGCTTTAACGATATGCCGCTTGACCCGGACGGCGTTGCCCGTCGCGCCCTGCTGTTTGCCTCGCCGCCGGATGGCACGACATATTATTCCTTTGCTCTGCGCGTTGCCCTGCAATATCTCGCGCGGCAAAACCTCAAACCCCAAAGCAATCCAGAGATGCGGGACTATCTTCAGATTGGCAAAACAACCTTTGTGCCGCTTCAGCCAACAGCAGGCGGCTATCAGCACGCAGACACAGCAGGCTATCAAATTTTGCTGCGCTATCGGGCGATCGAGGCGGTTGCCCATCGCCTGACGCTCACAGATGTACTGAGCGATCGCATCGATCCCGCCCAGATCAACAATCAAATCGTCCTGATTGGCACAACTGCACCGAGCGCCAAAGACTTGTTTACGACACCGTACAGCGCCGGGGAATCAACTGATTTTCAAATGGCGGGCGTGATGCTGCACGCGCAAATCGTCAGCCAAATTCTCGATAGCGCAACTGATCCAAAAGCGCTCTACTGGTTCTGGCCGGATGCGATCGAAATTGGTTGGATTGTGGTTTGGGCGGGTGTCGGCGGCGCGATCGCCGTTTGGCTGCGTCATCCCGTCAAGCTGGCGGCAGGCACAATTCTCGCAGTCGTCACGATCGCCGGAGTAAGCTGGGGACTGCTGCTCGATCGCGGGTGGATTCCGATCGCTGCGCCGGGAATTGCCCTGCTCGCTGCCGAAACCGCTGCGGTCATCTACATGAGCTATCATCAGCAGACAGGACGAGCAAAGTAGGTCATTTAGCTGGCGACTTGCTGCTGTAGCTCTTGGAGAAGCTGCTGCTTGAGCAGCATGACAACCGCCAGTTCTTCCTGACGCAAACCGTGCGGATCAATCGCTAACTCTTGATCGAGATGCTGCTGCACGATTTGGCAGAGTGAACCATCCAGATAGCAGTCCAGAATCGTGGGATGAACGTAGTATTTGCGGCAGGTGGCCGGGCGGTTTCCCAAGTGTTGCGAAACGGTTTTGATCGCTTGAACGAGCGCTTTTTTCGCTTCAGTTTGGGAAGAACATTCACCCAGTCCGTGCAGTTCTCTGGCAGCTAAAACTGTGCCTGCCCAAGTGCGAAAATCTTTGGCGGTAAAGTCTTGTCCGGTGACTTCTTTCAGGTATTCATTGACATCGCCAGAATCAATCGACTGGCGATCGCCGTTGTCATCAATGTACTGAAACAGTTCTTGTCCGGCAATGTCGCGGCAGCGCTTGATGATGTTTGCAAGGCGGCGATCGCGCACTTCAATATCGTGTTCAACGCCGCTTTTGCCGCGAAACTGAAAACGCACGGTTGAACCAGAAATATCCACATGTTCGTCTTGCATCGTAGTCAAGCCGAACGAGTTGTTTGTCTTGGCATATTCCTCATTGCCAACTCGAATACGAGTCAGTTCCATCAGCCGCAAGACCGTTGCTAAAACTTTTTGTTTTGGCAGTCCGGGCAGAGCCAGGTCGTGATTAATTTGCTGACGGAGCTTCGGCAATGTTTCGCTGAACGCAATCATTTTGGTGAACTTCGTTTGGTCGCGAATTTGTCGCCAAAGCGCATGATAGCGATATTGCTTGCGGCCTTTGGCGTCGCGTCCGGTCGCCTGCAAATGACCATTTTCGATTGGGCAAATCCACACCTGTTCCCAAGCGGGCGGAATGCCCAACGCCCGGATACGCTCTAGCGTTTGGCGATCGCGCACTCGCCGCCCGTTCGCATCCGTGTAAACAAAGCTGTCGTCCTGGCGCGAGTTCGCTTCGGCACGCCGCGATCGCTTGCGAGTGATTCCCGGTGCGTCATCCGACACATAGCGCAGGCCAACGGCACTGGCAGCCGCAACGGGTTTCGTGCTGGTAATCGCTTTGATGTGTTGCCGCAGGGCGCGGTCTTGCTGCGCGGGAGACATGGAAACCTGGTTGAACCCAACTGCTTTTACTGTAGTGATATCAACTTTGCGTTGAAATCTATACAGAAGCAGAGCTTTAGGTTATGACGCTATCACGCTAGGGCAGTATGCTTTGACTCGCTCTAGCAGGCGATCGCACTCCAGCGGCTTCCGCAGAAATTCATTCGCTCCAGCTTCAAGCCCTTCGTTCAAGCTAGCTTCGTCGTGAGCCGTCAGTAGAACGATCGGAATATCGGAAACTGCTTCATCTTCCCGAATGCGGCGCGTCACTTCAAAGCCGCTCAAATCCGGCATCATCACATCCAACAGAATAAGATTGGGCTGAATTTCCTTGACTTTTTGAAGCGCGGTGCTGCCATCTGGAGCCGTTTCAACCTCGTATCCTTCTGCCTCTAGCAGCATTTGCAGCAGAAACACATTATCAGGAATGTCATCGACAACGAGGATTTGATAGTTGCTAATAAACATGGTGGTGTAAATGTCAAAGATTCAATTGTTAAAAAATATGTTGTGTTAATTCGTACCGACTATACCGTTTATCTTCCAAACTTAGATCAGTAATTCAGCAGATTCAGGTCAAAAGTTAAAAATCTTAAGCTTTGTTTTAGATTCCATCTAGAATTTGTATTGTTTTCTACAGCCTAGCCAGCAGCAAGGCTCGATCGCCTCTCTCCCCAGAGAGGGTGGGCGCAGAAAAGACCTGTACCGCAATTAGCCGATCGCCAAAAAATTCGCCCCTCAACTTTCTTCTAAAGAACTTGAGCGGCAAATTAGCAAAAGCATAGGGTGTGTTAAAAGCGCTAGCAGGAGTGGAGGGTGTCCGATTGCGAAGCGCTCTTTGCAGGCATTGATCCCCCTAAATCCCCCTTTTCAAGGGGGACTTTGAGGTGTGGTTCGGCTCCCTCCTTGCTAAGGAGGGTTGGGGAGGATCACTGCCTGTTAACACTCACCTTAGTAGCGAATTTGCAGCGTCACAGACGCTTGCACTTCCTGCTCGCCACCCACAACGGGAGTGCGGGCATCAGACAGTTCTGCTCGCTGCGCCAATGCTTGAAGCGCAACAGGCGGCGGCGGTGGAGCACTCGCACCATTCACTTGAATGCCCACGATCTCTTGCTCGCTGAGGTTCAAGCTTTCCAGCACCGCTTGCGCCTGCTGCCGCGCTTCTTGCGTCGCCTCGCGCAACGCCACCTGACGAGCTTGGGCGATCGCTTCATCACTGGCAATAAAGCTGACCCCATCAATGCGGCTTGCACCTGCACTCACCGCATCATCGAGGATCGAGCCTGCCTGATCCGTCACAATTTCAAAGCTAACCGTGTTGGTGGCCGAATAGCCCGTCAGCCGCTGTCGATTGTCTTCATAGCTATAGATCGGATTAAGACTGATCCCCGTCGTTTGCAGCTTTTGCACATTGCGCGATCGCAGCAAATCCACAACAGCACTCGATCGCCTTGCCGCCTCCTGCTGCACTTCCTCCGCCGTCCGACCCTGCACTTCCACGCCCAGCCGCACCTGCGTAATCGTCGTTGGAATATCCTCGCTACCTTGACCTGTTACCGTAATCGTTCGCATAAGCTGTTGGGACTGTTGAGCATTTGCCGGAAGCACCATCATCACACTTGCCAAACCTAGCGCCAAAGGCAGTAGAAACCGCGCTGGAACCTTTGCCATCGATCGAGTCTTCATAATCTCCTCACCTTACATGGATTCGATGCTTCTACTGTGGCATTCCCACGTTGAACAAGATGTTTTGGTTACATTTTTTGCAACTTTATAGGAGATAACCGGGTGTCGCAGAAGGCACGAGGAGTCCAAGAGAAAGCAAGCAACACGAGAGACGCAGACGACCCAATCTGCCCTGCTCAAGCAGGGGGATCGATTCCTGCAAAGAGCGCTTCGCGGTCGCACACCATCCACTGCTGCTAGCGCTTCTGAAGCCACGCCCTAGTCGCGCTTCACTGTAGGCTACCGCGCTTCAGTTGTTCTCGCTCGATCGCCTCAAACAACGCGCGAAAATTGCCTTCGCCAAAGCCTTCTGCCTGATGCGTGCGCTGATTTACCTGATAGCGTTGGCGCTCAATCAGTTCAAAAAAGAAAGTGGGTTGCGAAAAAATTGGCTGCGTAAACGCTTGAAGCAACATCGCTTCCGGACGATCGCTCGGCCAATCTACCAACACCTGCTCACGGGCGATCGCTTGCCACTGCGCTGCCAACAGTTGAAAGCCCGATCGCTGCGGCAGTTCGTCGTAATAGGTTTGGGGAACGGGCAGAAACGCCAAGCCGCGCTGCCGCAAACGAGCGATCGACTCGACCACATTTGCAGTGGCGATCGCAATGTGCTGAATGCCCGCACCGCGATTATGGTCGAGAAATTCTTGGATTTGTGAACTGGAAGAAGCAGGTTCATTAATCGGCATTTGCACCGAACCTTGTGGATGCTTCAACACCTGGCTGCACAGTGCCGATCGATCGGTGTGAATCGCGAACACCTGCTGGCGGCACAGTCCTAATCCTGCTTCATACCAAGCAACTGCCCGCTCTAATTCGCCTGCGGCAACGTTCAATACAACGTGATCGACACCCAAAAATGGCGAATGTTGTGATGGTGGAACCGGAGCGAACTCGATCGAACGCTCGCTGCCTAGATGCGCCAGCGCTGCTGCCAGTCCGTCGCCTTCGATTAGCGTGTGCTGAAGCGATTCCCAGCCGCCAACGATTGCCCAGCGCTGCTGCGATCGCGTCTGAATTGATTGCAGCAGCGGCATTCCTGCTGCGATCGCCTGCGCCAAAACTGGCTCAAGCTGCGGAACACGCAGCGCAATATTCACAACGCCAGGCGGATGCTGCCGCAGATATTGCGCGATCGCGCTTTGCTCAGTTCGTGCCGCAGACAGTACTATGCAAATTCGCCCGATGCCAACGACTTCGCTGTGCGTGTCGGCACTCAAGCCGGATGCGATCGGGCTAAATCCAAAGATGGAAACGAACCAGTCGCGCCACGCTTTTGCATCTTCGACATAGAAGTGAACATGGTCGATATACATGGCTAACTGCCGCACAAATGCTGTAGGAGACTGTAGAGGCGCAAAAGCGCTTCGATCTAGAGTCTAGCGACAGATTTTCAGCGCGATCGTGCTTTTACGGGAAGATATCAGGTTTTGCGGTTGCGATCGAGTTTCTACAGCAATCCGGCTGATTCATACAGCCGCCGCAAAACGGCAAGAATGTTCGCGCCATAGTTGGGGTCGGCTCTCCAGCGTCCGCTAAGCTGCCCGACCAGCGGTGCAATGCCGCGCGTCACGAACCGAAAGCGCGGATCGACCAGTTCTTGCACGAGCGGTTCGGTACTGGCATAAGCTTTGAGGTGCTGAATTTGCGCTCGCACCCCGATTCGGGCACTGGGAAATGAGGCCGAGACATTTTCGCCGCCTGCGGCTCCCAATCCGGCGAAGTTGTTTTGCGTGGGCAGCACGTCACGCCCAAAGCGGAGAAAATCAGTTTCGACACACATTTGGGCAAAGGCGATATCGTGATTGACGCGCTCGATCGCGCCTTCTTCGCGATAAAGGCGCGGCAAGTCGGGAAAAACCGTCACGGCACTTTCGTTGTTTGACTTGAGAAAAACAAGCAACTGCACTTCGCTGGTGTTGCCAAATCCCATAATCCGATCGAATGCGCCCGGACAATTGCCGATTGCCGATCGCAAGGTGACGGTGCGCGTGGTGGCATCCCAACTCACCGAGATATTAAAGTCGCGCAGTTCGATCGCTTTGACGTAAACAACGCCGCGATAGGTGAGCCGCACCACGTTGGGCGCGTCGGCTAGATTCACGCCCAGTCGATCGACCAGATCGATTGGAATATAGGCGTTGCCGTTGACGATGATGCCGCGCTCACCGTAGATGCCGCCGTTCACGTTGATGTCGATCGCTTCATAGACAACATCGGGCGGTGTGGGTGTCGTGTTGTTGACGGCGCGGCTGAAGGCAACCAGTCCATCGGCAATGCCCACAGCAAGATCGCGGCGGCGGTTTTGCAAAATGGCGCGATCGTCTGGGTTGGTCAAGACGACGACTTCCATGATCAGCGAGGGGATGGTGAGGCGGCGGCAGAAGGCAAGGCTGCCCGTCGCGGTTGCGGTATCAGGAATTGCGCCGCGACTGGGCAGTTGGGGGACGCGCTGCAAATAGGCCATCAGGACAAGTTCGGCGTGGCCTTTGCGCTGAGCGTTGTTGACGATATAGAAGACGCTGGCTCCGCGCACGGACGGGTTGCCGTAGGCGTTGGCAGCAATTTCGAGGGCAACGTCTCCGGGCTGGGCGCGAGTGTTGATCCAGGAAAGGGTTTGCTCTTGGCTGAGGTCGTCGGGCACAGAGAGGACAAGCTGATTGCGCGATCGCAGTTCGGCAACGACGAGATTGCGTAGCTGAATCATTTCGGCGGCTTCGGTTGTGTTGCCGACGATCGCGCCCGGATCGGGTCTGCCGCCTTCGATGCCGCCGTGCTGCGCCGAAATGAAAATTCGTGCCATCTTGAGTCGTGTCCTGCTGGGGTGGTGTGGAGGTTGTGCTCGTCAGACATAATATCGACTCAGGGACGCGATCGCTGTAGATTCATTGAAATTAATGGAAGTGCGGGATCGATCGCGAGATTGCTGTCCGCACAATGGCTGCTATTGTGCTTTAGCTTTAGGCTTCTAATACAGGCACTAGCCTCCAGGGGTTTGGATCAACAAGCGGTCATAACTTTAGGTTGATCTCTTTACTTCCACTCACTCTAAATCCTCAGTCCTGCCTAATTTTGCCTCAATTGAAACCTGCCATAGGTTGGTTGCGATCGCTCAGAACTTCCTATACTTTTGTGAAGTGGCAAATTTCTATTAGCAGCAGGACGTACAGATGTATATCGTACAAATTGCCTCCGAATGCGCTCCGGTGATCAAAGCGGGCGGCTTGGGTGATGTTGTGTATGGGCTAAGTCGCGAACTCGAAACGCGCGGCAACACGGTCGAAATCATTCTGCCCAAGTACGACTGTATGCGCTATGACCACATTTGGGGACTGCATGAAGCCTACCGCGATCTATTTGTGCCTTGGTATCAAGGCACGATTCACTGCACCGTTTTCTGTGGCTGGGTACATGGACGGCAGTGCTTTTTTATTGAGCCGCATTCGGATGATTTTTACTTCGATCGCGGCTGCTATTACGGCTGCGATGATGACAATATTCGCTTCGCTTTCTTCAGCAAAGCTGCCCTTGAATTTCTGCTCAAAACCAACAAACGTCCTGACGTGATTCACTGCCACGACTGGCAAACTGGACTGGTTCCCGTCATGCTGTTTGAGATGTACAAATACATCGGCATGGAGAACCAGCGCGTTTGCTACACCATTCACAACTTTAAACATCAAGGCTTTGGCGGCGAGAACGTATTAGCCTTAACGGGATTAAATCGACCCGAATATTATTTTAATCTCGATCGCCTGCAAGACAATTTCAATCCGTTCTCGCTCAACTTCATGAAAGGCGGAATTGTCTATTCCAATTTCGTCACCACCGTTTCACCGCATCACGCTTGGGAGGCTCGCCACACCGATGTCGGCTATGGTCTCGGTCACACGCTGCACCTTTATCAAGATAAGTTCCGGGGAGTCTTAAACGGTATCGATTATGATGTTTGGAACCCAGAAATCGATCGCTACATTCCCTTCAAGTTCAACGCTGAAAATTTGGAAGGCAAAACCCAAAATAAAAAAGCACTGCGCGATCGACTGCTTCTGCAAGATGCTGATAAACCACTCATCTGTTTTATCGGTCGCTTAGATGAACAGAAAGGTGTACACCTCGTTCACCATGCGATCTACCACGCCCTCAAACAAAACGCCCAGTTTGTATTATTAGGATCAGCAACGGAAGCCGGAATCAACGCGCATTTTCAGCACGAAAAGCAGTTTCTCAACGACAACCCCGACGTGCATCTTGAACTCGGATTCAACGAAGAACTGTCGCATTTAATTTATGCGGGCGCAGACATGATCATCGTGCCCAGCAACTACGAACCCTGCGGCTTAACGCAGATGATCGGCTTGAAATACGGCACAGTTCCAATCGTGCGCGGTGTCGGTGGCTTAGTAAATACCGTGTTCGATCGCGACTACGATGAAACGCATTTGCCCGAACAGCGCAACGGCTATGTTTTTTATCAAACCGATTATCATGCGCTTGAATTTGCGATCAATCGAGCGATCGGACTTTGGCGCAATGCACCGGAAGAATTTCATCAGCTTGTGGTGCAGGGCATGAACTACGATTACTCGTGGAATTATCCCGGCAAAGACTATCTGGAAATCTACGATTTGATTCGCGTCAAATAGCGTTTAGCAATTCGCACAATTTTTCGCTGATTAATTACACAAATTGCAGTTTTGCTCAATGAGCAAGGCTGCTTTTTCGTGGCAATTGAATGTGGAAAAAGAAGAGGGGCGATCGCGCCAGCTTGAAAACCGACATCGCTCCTCACCAAATCTTCATCACATCCAGGCAACATTTACGAGAAAAACCGGATACTTTGAGCTAGAAGATCGAGTATTTTCGAGCTAGGCGGTAACAGTTTTTACCTTTTCGAGCGGGAAACCAATGTCTTTTAATCCAACTCTTCTCTACGACTCACCGGGAGACAGCGCAAGCGACACAGCTTACGTTGTGACGGCTGCTAGTGGAGGCGGCACTACTATTTCTGATTCAGGTGGGACGGACTCGCTAACTTTTACTGATGCTTCCCCGACACTTGCAAAGCGAACTCCTGGCGTAATGGGATTCGATCGCTTCTCCACCAATTTGTATGTTGATCTAAATCGTGACGGTCAAGATGTTTGGACAGAAGATTTGACCATTGTGGATTTTTTTGCTAACCCATCTAGTAATCTTCCAGGTCGAGGCTTTATCGAGACGATCGGCGGCATTTCTGGTACTGACATTCTTGCTGCTGATTTCAGCATTTGGCCTCCACCTTTTTTCATGCCTTTCTTGCGATCGCGAGATGGCGATGCAGGTGATACGACTTTTGTGATCGATGTAGCTGGAGGTGTTACCTACATTGAGGATAGAGGCGGTATAGACACGGTAACTTTTACAGGTGGTTCGCCAACATTAGGGTTGTTTGCCCCAGGTGTAATGGGATTTGCACGAAGCGGCGTTGCACTCCAAGTTGATCTAAATCGCGATGGCAAATTTACTTTGCATGAAGATCTGGCGATCGAAAGTTTCTTTGCTGAGTCGAGAAAAATTGGTGCAGGCTCCGGCTTCATCGAAAATGTTGGTGGTATTCCAGGTGCTGAAATCTTGAAGCTCAACCTTGGTGCAGGTGGCACTCCAGACAAAGATGGAAGCACCGATTTCGTGTTCTCCCCATCATATGCGGCGGGTGGAAGTCTGGGTACTGGAGCAGGTGTAAATGATGGTACCGACACCATAATCATCGTAGGCGTCAGAATTTCTCCCGCTGCAATGGAACGTGGCACTGTCGGATTTGCAAGACTGGGCAAAGATTTGGGGATCGACCTGAATCGAGACGGCAAGTACAACGTAAAAGACGATTTTGCGATCCTGGATTTCTTCAAGAATTTTAGAACCAATGAAGCAGGGATTGGCTGTTTTGAGATCATCAACGGCATTTCTAGCGGGAAGATCCTTAATCTTGATCTCACTGAGGGCAACGACGATCTCACGGGCGGAGAAGAAAATGACACGCTAGTGGGTGGTGCAGGCAACGACAATCTCACAGGTGAAGTCGGTCGAGATACATTGATTGGCGATACAGGCAGGGACACACTCAGCGGCGGCACAGGAACCGATCGACTCACCGGAGGAGAAGGCGCAGATGACTTTCAGTTTGGTAGTGTTTCTCCTAGCCGATCGAGATCTCCCGAAAAAATGAGCATCGATCGCATCACCGACTTTGAGCGCGGTGAAGATTCGATCGTGCTGCGTCGATCGACGTTTGGAAATGTCGATCGATCGGATTTTAGAACGGTGAGAACGATCGCCCAAGCCCGAAACAGCGATGCCGAAATCACCTATATTCAAAGAACAGGCGCACTGTTTTACAACCAAAATGGTGCAGCAAAAGGATTTGGTTCTGGCGGTCAGTTTGCCGATCTAGCGAATGGATTGCAGTTGACGGCGAGTGATTTCTCGATCGCTCGTTAAAGTCAATTCTTGCCAGGAGCGCGATCGAAATCATTCAATCGATCGCGCTTTTGAGTTCAAGTTAGTGTGGGAAAAATACGAATCAAGCTGCTTTAGCTGAAGCGAATGTGCAGCAGGGTCGATCGAAAGTTGTTTTTCAGCTTGAAATCATGCGAAACAGTGAGCGATGACGATGAACAATACGCCGATCGCCGCAGTGGAACAAAGTGGCAGCCATTGAACGGATTTTGCAATTGTAGACATTTGATTTACTCCAATCTTTAATTTTCCTCCTCGCTAAGTTTGTAGAATGCACGAGTGGAATTAAGTTCCATCGTGCCGATCGCTTCTCACTAAAACGTCTTCCTGTAGAGTCAAAGCTTTGTCTATTCAATCCATCAGCCGACAGAGCAGTTTGATAGTATTTAACGTTACTTTGTTGACCTTCAGCAAAAGCCTGAAAAACTGAAATAAAGCGAACAGAAACATATTTTTCGCAAAATTACTTAAACTAGCTTTACAAGTTTGTTCCTAGAAGTTCATAGCAATCGCTCCCCCAATCTCACAAATGAAATTGAGGGAGCGATCGCGATCCGGACTGGCTGCATCTGGATGGGCTATCCCATCAAAATCACGTTGTCAATCACGTGAATAATGCCGTTGTCAGCTTCAATGTCGGCAGCAATCACGGTTGCGTTTTTCACCTCAAAGCCGTCCGAACAGTCGATGCGAATTGTAGAGCCTTCAACGGATGTGACAGAATTCACTTTGGCGAGGTCTTCTTTTTTCAGCCGACCGGGAACAACGTGATAGCAAAGAATTCGCGTTAGTTGCGGAATGTTTTGCACCAGCGTTTGAATCGTTCCAGGCGGCAATTTTGCGAAAGCATCATCAGTGGGGGCGAAAACGGTGAACGGCCCTGGACTTTTGAGCGTTTCGACTAGATTTGCTGCGGTTACTGCGGTCACAAGCGTTTTAAAATTGTCTGCACCAACTGCGATGTCTACAATATCTGCCATTCGATCGATTCCTTTCCTCTGCCTTCACACACAACTTACATCAATCGGTCAACTCAAAGAAAGTGCCGCCCAATCGAGCGTTTCTGCTTAGTCATCTTCGGCAAAACCGATCGACTGTAGGAGTGGAAATCAGGTGCTTCCTGAAGCTAAGCAGCAGCTTGTTGATTGAGCGGCACAGACTGGAAGGGAACTTGTAGAGTTGCCATTGCAATTTATGATAGCCTTAAGGCACATAGATGAAAATCACTATATTTTAATAATACAATAGATTTTATTCTATGAATTGCATCCGAACTCTTGTAACCATCGAGGAGCCGCACCGTTGATTCACGCGACCTTACACCAGCTCAAAGTTTTTGAAGCGACCGCTCGTCACGGTAGCTTCACTCGCGCCGCTGAAGAACTGTTTCTGACCCAGCCCACCGTCTCAATGCAGGTCAAGCAGTTGACCAAGGCCGTTGGTCTTCCCCTATTTGAGCAGGTCGGCAAGCGGCTGTTTCTGACCGAGGCCGGACGCGAACTGTTCTCAACCTGTCAGCAAATTTTTAGTCAGCTTGAACAGCTTGAGATGAAAGTCGCTGACCTCAAAGGCATGAAGCAAGGACATTTGCGGCTGTCGGTCATTACAACGGCCAAATATTTCATGCCGAAGCTGCTGGGGCCATTTTGTCAGCTTTATCCGGGCATCGACGTTTCGCTGACGGTCACAAATCACGAGCGCGTCATCGATCGCCTCGCCAACAATCAAGACGATCTGTATGTGATGAGCCAGTTGCCCGAACATCTAGAAATCAATTCGCATCCGTTTCTCGATAATCCCCTAGTCGTCATCGCACCCGCTGGACACCCGCTGGAAAAAGAACGCAACATTACGCTGGAACGCTTGGCCGAAGAACCGTTCATCATGCGCGAACCCGGATCAGGCACACGCCGAGCGATTCAAACCATGCTCGATCAGAAAAATCTAACGGTGAAAGTGCGCCTAGAACTGGGCAGCAACGAAGCGATCAAGCAGGCGATCGCCGGAGGTCTGGGAATTTCCGTCCTATCGCGCCACACGCTTACCAACGAAAACGCCGGAGAACTCGTGGTGCTTGATGTCGAGGGCTTTCCGATCGATCGGCAGTGGTACGTTGTTTCTTTGTCGGGCAAGCAGTTGTCGGTCGTCGCCAGCACATTCCTCGACTATCTGCAAGAAGCCGCGAAGCAAATTTCGGAAAAGCTCGCGATTTCGCAAAGTGCAGGTCAGGGGTGAGGGGTAAGGAACGGTACGATCGTCTAGCAGCCTCAAGCCGCAACCTCGAATTGCCTATCCTCAACTCCTCGATCCGCTAGTGTCCTCAACTTCCCTTCGTCTGCTGCTGCTTTCCACTTCCGTCGGGGCGATCGGCTCCGGACTCGGCGGCGGCGTGGAATTGACGCTGCGGAATCTCGTCCAAGCGCTCAGGCTGAAAGGCCATGCGGTCACGATCGTTGCTCCAGCAGGTTCCGTCCTCGATATGGACGTGCGAATCGAGCAGATCCCCGGTCAACTTCAAACAACGGCACAAACGCAGAGTCGCGAAGCGGCGATCGAACTGCCTGCCAATTCCGTCCTGGCTCACATGTGGGACTATGCCCGCACCGTTCAAAGCGACTACGACGCGCTGATCAATTTTGCTTATGACTGGCTGCCGTTTTATCTGACGCCATTTTTTCGCCGTCCGATCGCGCACCTGGTCAGCATGGGATCGCTCACAGACACAATGGATGCAGCGATCGCTCAGGTCGCCCAAAACTTTCCCGGATCGATCGGCGTTCACAGTCGCGCTCAAGCTGAAACGTTTCCCTTTGCCGCTGCCTGCCGAGTCTTAGGAAACGGATTCGACCTGTCGCAGTATGAATTTTGTGCTCGGCCTGGAAATTCACTGGCCTGGGTCGGACGGATTGCGCCGGAAAAAGGACTGGAAGATGCGATCGCCGCTTGTCAAACCGCAAATCGATCGCTCAAAATCATGGGCATCCTGCAAGATTCCGACTATTGGCAGCAGCTACAGCAAACTTATCCCCATGCACCCATCAGCTATGAGGGATTTTTGCCGACTGCTCAGCTTCAGCAAATTCTGGGTCGATGTTGCGGTTTGCTGATGACGCCGCGCTGGGTAGAAGCCTTTGGCAATGTGGCGATCGAAGCGTTGGCCTGTGGCGTTCCCGTCATTGCCTACCGTCGCGGTGGCCCGGCTGAAATCGTTCGCGATGGTGAAACGGGATGGCTGGTTGAACCCGATTCTGTCGCTGGACTCGTCAGCGCGATCGCCCGATTAGACAAACTCGATCGCCACGCCTGCCGCCATCAGGCCGAAGCTGAATATTCGATCGCCGCAATGGGCGATCGCGTCGAATCTTGGCTCGGTGATATTCTTGACACACACAAAGCCAACACTTGATCGCCGCTCATGCTGTCCTGCCAAACGCCTCCTCCCCTTCGTCCCAGCGATCGCCTCTGCGTCGTTGCTCCCAGCGGCACACTGCGCGAATACGCCGCTTTCGATCGCGGGGTAGAACTGTGGCGAGCACAAGGCTATCAGGTTGAACTGACTCCGGGATTTGACGGGCGATCCGGCTATCTGGCTGGAACAGACGAGGAGCGGCGATCGCAGCTAGAAATTGCCTGGAAAGATCCGGACTGTCGCGGAATTTTGTGCGCTCGTGGCGGCTGGGGTGGTGCAAGGCTGCTGGAGCAGTGGCAGTGGCCGCCCAGCGAACCCAAATGGCTGATCGGCTTTTCGGATATTACCAGCTTGCTGTGGAGCCTCAGCCTGCAAGGAATTTCGGGCGTCCATGCGCCTTTGTTGACGACGATCGCCACTGAGCCAACCTGGTCACAGCAGCGGCTTTTCGAGTGGGTCGCCGGAAAATCACTGCCGTCGCTTTCCGGTCAAGGCTGGGGAGGCGGTGCGGCTCGTGGTCTATTGTTGCCTGCAAATCTCACGGTTGCCACGCATCTGCTGAATACCGCAGCACAGCCGGATTTGGACGGCGTGATTTTGGCGATCGAAGATGTGTCCGAAGCGCCCTACCGCATCGATCGAATGCTGACTCAGTGGCGCATGAGCGGCGCACTGAGGCAAATTCGCGGCGTGGCGATCGGACGCTTCAGCCAGTGCTTGCCGCCGCCCAATCTTCCGAGCTTCACGGTTGAGGAAGTGCTGCGCGATCGCCTATCTGACCTGAAGATCCCGATCGTCTCCGATCTGCCGTTCGGTCACGATGGCGTCAATGCCTGCTTGCCCGTCGGCCTGCCCGTCACAATCGATGGCGATCGCGGCAGTCTTAGCTGGGATTAGCGTCAGCGTCTTCGAGGCGTTGCAGGGCGATCGTGGCTGCGGCAGAAACGTTTGGGTGATTGTCCTTCGCCAGATATTGCAGGGCAGAAATCGTTTTGGGAGAAGGCAGTTGCGAAAGCGCTTCGGCTAATCGCTGACGCACCAGCCAATCTTCCGACTGAGCAAAGGTCAGCAGCTTTTCGACCGAAGAGACATCTTTGATTTCACCCAGAGCCGCGATCGCCGCTTGTTGAAGTACGGTTTCCGGGCTGTCGAGCGCTTGGCGCAGCACATCTCGCGCACCAGGATCTTTGAGATTTCCCAAAGCAACAGCAGCACTAAAGCGCACCAGCCAGTCTGTATCTTCGTAAAAAGCACGCTTGAGTGGCAATAGTGCTCGGACATCTTCGAGATAGCCCAGTGCGCCCGCCGCGTCAGCGCGAATGCCGTAATCCGGGTCGGTTTCTAGAATTCGCACCAAAATCGGGTAGCAGTCTTCGGTTTGCTTGATGCCGAGCGCAAACACGGCCATCGATCGAATCTGTAAATTGTCGTCGTCCAGCATTTTTTTGATCAGCGGCACGGCATCAGCAGCCGGAAAATCGCGCAGTGAGGCGAGTGCCACCATGCGATCGGCAGAGTTTTCGCTTTCTAGCCGATTTGCAATCTCCTCTAAACTCAGACTCATGACAAATCCCTTAACAAAACTTCATCAATTATACGAAAGCATCCGCTGGCGCGAGCGCTGCTTCTCATCTTGATGCAATTTGCTCTCATCTTACGCCGCCTAAAGACACAGATCGCGAAGTCACACTCGCTCGTCTTCTACCATTTACCAAAATTGCTCGATTTGCTTCTCGCTAAAAGTTGAACCAGCCTGAGTATTGCCCATTCGCCTAATCAATCTCTGAGAGCTTGATGCGCGGGTCAACGGCACTGAGCAGCAAATCAGCAAGTAAGTTGCCAATGATCAGCAAGACGGCTCCCATCATCAAACTTGCCATCACCAAGTACAGATCTTGGGCCGTGAGTGCCTGCAAAATCAGTTGACCCAATCCCGGCCAGTCAAACAAATTTTCGGTAATGAATGCGCCGCCCAGCAAGCCAGCGAACTCAAATCCCAGCAGCGTGATCAGCGGGTTGACGGCATTTCGCAGGGCGTGAACGTAGATGACGCGATTTTCTGGCAAGCCTTTGGCGCGAGCGGTTTGAATGTAGTTTTGGCGCATCACATCGAGCATCTGTCCGCGTGTGAGCCGTTGCAGTCCGGCAAATCCGGTAATTCCCAAAGCCAGCGTCGGAAAGATCATGTGCCAGCCGATGTCAAGAACTTTGCCGATCGGGGACAGATCCGAATGGTCAATGCTGGTCATGCCGCCAACCGGAACCAGCGGCGACAGGTTTTGCGCCAAAAACAGCAGCAGCAATCCGGTAATCAGGGCGGGAAAGCCTTGTCCGGTGTAGCTCAGGACGCGCAAAATTCGATCGAGCCAGGTATTTTGCTTGACCGCTCCAATAATTCCCAGCGGCACGGCGATCGCCCAAGTCACTAGGAGGGAGGCGATCGACAGCAGCAGCGTGGCCGGAACCCGCTCCCACAAGAGCGCAGCCACCGATCGGTTGTAGGCAAAACTGCGGCCAAAATTGCCCTGCGTCAGAATTTGCGTTAGCCAGCGGCGATATTGCTCCCACACAGGCTGATCCAGGCCAAACTGCTCCTGCAAAGCTTGGATCGTTTCTTGATCGATCTGCGGATTCGATCGCAACGTATCCAAATAATCTCCGGGCGCAAGCTGAATAATTCCAAAGCACAATGCTGAAGCCAACAGCAGCGTCAACAGCGCTTGCAGCAGCCGTTTGACAATGTAGCGAAAAGTTTCGCCCGTCAGGAAATTTCGAGCACCAGTGCCGATGGTTTGGAGACGAGAAGAGCGGGTCGATCGAGAAGTCATAGGAGTCGAAGAGCAAGTGGCAACCTAATACTGCACAAGCGTATGAATCGGAACGTCGGGAAGCTGTTTGCGCCCTTGCAAAAAGGTTAGCTCAATTACAAAGGCAAAGCCTACCAGTTCAGCGTTGGCCTGTTCGATCAGCTTGGCGGTGGCAGCGGCGGTGCCGCCTGTGGCGATCAGGTCATCGACGATCAAAACGCGGCTGTCAGGAGGTACGGCGTCCTGATGCATTTCGAGGCGATCGCTGCCATATTCCAGCAAATATTCGCCGGAAAACGTGGGAGCGGGCAGCTTTCCCGGTTTACGCACAGGGATGAAGCCAACGCCTAAGCGGTAAGCCAAAGCGGTGCCAAAAATAAAGCCGCGCGATTCCATTCCAGCGACATATTCAACGTTGAGATCTCCGCAGGAGTCGGCCAAGCGGTCGATCGTGTAGCGCAACCCGTCTGGATTGTTGAGCAGCGTGGTGATGTCGCGAAACAAAATGCCAGGTTTTGGAAAATCGGGAATGTCGCGAATCAGAGTTTTGAGATCCATAGCGGGGATGCGAATCGATCGAAGCGATCCTACCATTGGCAATTGATTTGCGTTTGCCTGCAAATCGACATTTTGGGAATTGGTAAAGGCAGGAGCGGCAGTTGTGGCGATCGAGGGATTGACATCTGGAGGTGTGAATCTGGCGATCGTCATCGTTTGTCAAGCAGACTCACTCGCTTTGGCCGACTCCTGACTTCTACCGCTGATGCACAGGCAGTTCAATCCAAAATTCTGCGCCTTGCTGCGGAGTCGATCGACATTTCAACAAGCCGCCATGTCGATCCACCACGATTTGATAGCTGATGGAAAGGCCGAGTCCAGTTCCGGTGCCGACGGGTTTGGTGGTGAAAAACGGATCGAACAGGCGGCGAATGGCGTGCGGCGGAATGCCCGTGCCGTTGTCGCTGATGCGAATGACGACGCGATCGAACGTGGGCAAAACGTCGGTGGCAATCCGAATCAGCGGCGAGGGGCTTTGATCCCAGCGGCTCAAGCTTTCGCCTTTGGCAAATCGGGCTTGTGTTTCTTGCGCGACTCGGTCTTCCAGCGCGTCGATCGCGTTCGACAAAATGTTCATGAACACCTGATTGATCTGGCCGCCCCAGCATTCCACAAGCGGCAGATCGCCGTAATCTTTGATCACCGCGATCGCAGGACAGTCCGGTTTCGCTTTGAGGCGATGCTGCAAAATCATCAGCGTGTTGTCGAGTCCTTCGTGCAGATCAATCGGCTTTTTGGTCGCTTCGTCGAAGCGCGAGAAGTTCCGCAGGCTGGCGACAATTTGGCGGATGCGTTCGGCTCCAACCTTCATGGAGTCCAGCAGGCGGGGAAAATCTTCCATCAAGAAATCCAGGTCGATCGCTTCGGATGCCTGCTGAATTTCTTCAACGGGAGTGGGATAGTGCTGCTGATAAAGATGCAGCACGCCCAGCAAATCGTGCGCGTAGTTGTGCGTGTGTAGCAAATTGCCCGTGATGAAGGTGACGGGGTTGTTAATTTCATGAGCAACTCCGGCCACCAACTGACCCAAACTTGACATTTTTTCGGTTTGGATCAGCTGCATTTGCGTCCGCTGAAGTTCTTTGAGCGCGTGGGCAAGCTGACGGGCTTGCGCTTGGGCTTGCAAGGCAGCGGTGTGGCTTTGGTGATAGAGCGTGGCTTGGTCGAGCGCGATCGCCAGTTGAATCGCGGTGGCTTCGAGCAGTTCAACTTCTTCGGTTTGCCACGATCGCTGTTCGCGGGTGTGGGCGCAGGTGAGAATGCCAATGCGACCAGAGTGCGTTTGAACCGGGCAACTGAGATGGGAAATGTAGCCAGAGGCAATCAGGCGATCGCGGGTTTGGGCATCGAGCAGCGCATCGGTCGCGAGATTGTCGATCGCCACTGTGCGAAAGTTCAGCATCGCCTGAAGAAACGGATTGTCAGGATTGTCGATCGGATAGCGGCGAATGACGCTGGGCAAGTCGGCGGCGTGCGATTCATGCACCAAATCGTAGCTGGGCGGATCGGTGTCGGCGCAGTACCACACGAAGTTGCAGCGATCGACCTGAAGCAAGCTGCGGAGGGCATCGACGGTGGTTTGCAAGATCGTTTCGAGATCGAGCGAGTTGCGAATCTGGCTGGCAAGGTAGTTGATCAGCTTTTCGCGCTGAGCCAGCGTGCGAAATTGCGTTTCGCGCTCTTGCAATCGCAGTTCGGCTTCTTTGCGCTGCGTGATGTCTTCGATCGTGCCCAGCACGCCAATAATTTCGCCCTGAGCGTTGCGTAGCGGAATTTTGTTGCAGTCGCGCCAGTTGCGCTGACCGTTGGCTTGGTGCTGCGTCTGCTCGATATGCAGTTCGGCCACGCCCGTTTCCATCACGCGGCGATCGATTTCGAGATACCATTCGGTTTCGGCGGCTGTCCAGGGCAGGTCAGCATCCACTTTGCCGATCGCATCTGCTGGACTGCTCAAGCCCGCCACTTCTGCCCAAGCTTGATTGCAGCCTTGATAAACCAGGTTGCGGTCTTTCCAAAAAATCAGCCAGGGCAAATGATCGATCACCTGTTGCAGCACAGCGGTGAAAGTGGCAAGGCGGCGATCGTCAGCGGTCACAGGAACGGCGCGATCGATCGGGCGACCCCAGCTACAAACTTTGACAACGCTTCCGGCAGCGTCGCGCACGGGCGTGTAGACCGTCTCATAGCTGCGATCGCTGCGCGAATGCGTCACGGTGACGCTCATTTGCGTGGCAAAGACCTGCTCAACCGTTGTGAGAATCGTGCGATCGGAAAATTCAGCAATCGGTCGGTCGATCGCCCCATCAAGCGAGAGGCCAAGAAATTCTGCTCCAGCCGCATTCAGCGAAATGCAGCGCAGCCGTGCATCATACGCAACAAACGCATCGCTCGACTGCTCAATAAATGCCTGCAAATCGCTTGAATTCATCAGCGATCGATCGGAGACGGAGAAGTTCATGAACGGTTGAAAACGCTTAAAGTCCAGCGATGAACTGTACTGAAACGGCACTACACCCCGATCGTTTAGCGGCACCACCCGCTATCGTTCAAACTTAACAGACCATGCGTTCTCGATCAGCGCAAAACGAATGATCTTGGGTCGCTTCTCAAAATGCACAACTGCCTCCATCCTAAACTAGTCACCGTTAGAAAAGGCACGCAACATAACAGATTTAAGCTTTCGTTAAAACCGCGATCGCCCTAAGGTTTTTGTTCAGATTAGCTGTGCGCTTTCTGTACAATCACGGTGGTAAAAACTACAGGCGACGTGTTCTGCGATCGCGACGCTGCTGCCAGCGATCGAGCCGAAACTTTCCGGCGACCAGCGGCAATCCTCCTGGCAAAATAAACATTACCAAAGGCAAACGGCTGAACACGCAGGAAACCGAAGTGTTGCACTCGGCGGCGTTGCGGTGGCGGCCTTGCTGAAGCAGCGCGGTTGAAACAAACTGTTCGATCGGCACAGCGGCACTCAGCCAGTTTGACAAGCTGGCAGGCAAACTCGAACTGAGGCGTAACTGAAGGCTGGGACTGGAAAACGACTGGACATAGGCCGACGAAAGAAACGGCGCATAGCGTCGTGCTTGGGGCGTCATCTGCTCGACGAAGGCCAAAGTCGTGCCGCGCAGCATTTGCCGCAGCACTTCGGTATCTTCGCCGCGCCGTTCGCGCACAAACAAGCTTTGCGTCAGGGCTTGATTGAGATTCGCCGGATCGCCTGCGCTCAGGTGCGTCCCACCGATCGCCGCCAGCAAATACTTATTTTTCATTCGCAGTTGTGCAAACGGCAAAAGCTGCTGGCTCACAGCGGGCGTAATGGCGTCATCCGTACTGCTGAGCATCATGACGGGAACGGTAATTTTGCTCAAACTGGCGGCAGAAAAGAGATGTCCAATCACCGGATTGAGCGCGATCGCTTGAACGACACGCGGATCGCGCAGATTCACAGGCTGGTCAGTCGGCAGATCAACAGCGGCACACTGAAGCCAGTCCGCAGGCGCAAGCCCAACAAGCTGTCGCACATCGCAAAACTGCCGCAGTTGCGCCAAATCAAGCTGTCCGCCCGCTAAAGCCAACGCCGTGTAGCCGCCGAGCGAGTGGCCGATCACGGTGGTCTGCTGCGTGTTGAACTTGCCGCGAAAGGTCAGGGAATATTCGTTGAGTCGGCGAAGCTGGTCGAGCAAAAAGCTGACATCTTTGGGGCGATCGATAAATTCGTTGGCGGGCAAAATTTCGCTGGGCGTTCCGTAGCTCGTTTGCGTCGCAATCTGCGTCAGCCAGGTGACATTGCTGCCCGGATGCTCGATCGCTGCCACGCTGAAGCCATAGGAGGCGAGATGATAGCCTAGATAGCTCAAGAAGCGGCGATCGGCACCAAAGCCGTGTGAAATGACGATCAAGGGACCGCGCGTGTGCCGACTCCAGTAGAGATCAACCGGAATGGAGCGGTTGCGATCGTAATCGTGAAAGGTCAAAGTTTGCTGACGTACCCACTCTGGCCCCAGTTGCGTCGGGTCAAACTGCGCGTTGAAGCTGGCATCGGGAACCGTCAGTTCGCTTTGCAGCAGCGAACCGAGTGCCTGACTGTGCCAATAGGGAAGGTTCATCTGGGACGCCAGGACGATCGCCGATCGCGCATCGATCGTCAGCGTTTGGTCGGGATAGCCGCGCAAAAAGCCAATCACGCTTAAGCCTTCGCGCTGCTGGGTGGCGTTGGCGATCGCGGTTTTGATCGTCTGCGGGCTGCTGTCGGGCAAGGCCAGATTGATCGTGCCTAAAATTCGCTCTCCGGCTGAAGTCTGCATCAAGTCATCCATCAGCTTTTCGGCCACTTCGGGTTCAACCAGCAGCCGACTGGTGAGTGCTTGCTGTGTGTCTGCGTTCAGCAAGGGCGCAAACAGATTTAGCGAGTCTGGAACTTCGCCCGTCTGAGCAAATCGTGCTAGATCGGATACTTCAACGGTTTGCTGCACTGGTCCCAAGCGGATAGTGAGCCGTTCGGCAGCGTGGGCAGGAGCAGCAAGGCCGATCGCCAAGGCCAAAGCAGACAGCCAGGTTTGGGGGCGATCGAATCGGGGCAGCAGTCGGTGTGAGGAGAACAAGGAGAACTTCACTGGAGCTTCACGGAGGGCAACAATAGCGGGGCAACCAAAGCGAACCAGAGGAACTTGTGGAATTTAACGTTCCCGCCTGTAGCCAAGAGCTATCAGGCCATTCGCTAGTCAGGCGGTTTGCTGCGACGAGTGCCGCAGGTCAGCAGCGGCTTGGCAAACGGCTCAATCCAATCTGCTTTGGGCGGCAGTTGCGATCGCTGCTGACCATGCAGCCGTGCTTGAACGCAAACCAAGTGCAGCGGCGTGTCGAGCAGCGTTGTCCATTGCTGCTGCACCAGCGCGATCGGCATTTCCTTCACCAGCCAGCGACTACAGCGGTAGAGATAATCTAGCGCGTTCAGTTCGGGTGCGAGTGCAACGCCGTGTAGTTCGTGCAAATAGCGGTTCGATTGGCCGTAGCGCTGCCACTGCTGCCGCAGTTCAGGAAGACGCGATCGATGCCGATGCTGCACGATCGCATCGGGCGCAAACGTCAATCGCCAGTCGGTCTGCTGCTGCACGCGCCAGCAAAAATCCGCGTCGCCTCCGGTCGTCAGATAAGGACGAAACAAGCCAATTTGCTCAAAAATCGATCGCCGCACGGCCAGATTCGCCGTTTGACCATAAGGGTGCGAATGCGCCAAGGTGTGCCGCTGTGAGAGGAAAGCTTGGCGATCGGCAAACTGCTCCAAAATTGTGCGACCGGGAAGAGCGGTAACTTCTCCGGCCACCAGTCCGACCGTGCGATCGACAAACGGCGCAACCAGGCGAGAGAGCCAGTTCGACTTGGGGCGACAGTCCGCATCCGTAAACGCAATGATTTCGCCGCTGGCCGCTTGAATACCGACGTTGCGAGCCGCATAGGAGCTTTGAATCTGCGGCTGACTGAGCAAACGGAGATGCGATTGTTGCGCGGCGGCTTGCAGCAGAGCGGCAGTGCGATCGCGGCTGGCATTGTCCACCAGCAGATATTCCACGCGATCGATCGGATAGTCCTGAAGTGCAAGACAATGCAGCAGGCCATCCAGGTCTGCGGCGGCGTTGTATAGGGGAATGACCACCGACACCAGCGGCAGTACACCCGCTGGATTTCGCTGAGTAGAAGCCATTCACTTTCGAGGAGGAGCTAGTTTGATATTAAACCTAGTCAATCTCCATTCAAAGATGCAAATTTCTCAAGAGGGAGTTTTCGCCGTTTGCAGTTCCCAATGTGATCAAATTTTGACAAGCGCGATCGCGACTCAGGTTTTTAACCCATGCGAAAAATAATTGTTGGCGTGATGGGAGCCGGAGAAAGTGCAAGCGCGATCGATCGACAGTTGGCGTTTGAGTTGGGCAGGGCGATCGCGGCTCAAGGCTGGGTGCTGTTGACCGGAGGCCGCAATGTCGGCGTGATGGATGCGGCTTGTCGCGGCGCACAGCAAGCGGGCGGCTTGACGATCGGAATTTTGCCCGATCGCACAGCGGCGAACGCTTCGGCAGCAGTAGCGATCGCAATTTGCACCGGAATGGGCAACGCCCGCAACGCCATCAACGTTCTGTCGAGCGACGCGGTGATCGCCTGCGGCATGGGAGCGGGTACGGCCAGCGAAGTTGCGATCGCGCTGAAGGAAAAAAAGCCTGTCTTGCTGCTAGGGGCAACCGATCGCAGTATCGAATTTTTTCAACAGTTGGGAGCGGTTGAGACGGCAGACTCGATCGAGCAGGCGATCGACTGGGCAAAAATAATTTGCGGCTAATCTGTCACCGCATCAAACGATTCGGCGTGCTGCTCATAGAAACGGCAAGACTCACAGGGGCCAGTTGGATTCACGGCACAGCGCATCAGTTCCGACAGGGCATTAAAGCGGCAAGATGCATCGCCAATGATCCAGCGACCATCAATTTGCGTGCGTTCCGCTGGTCGCTGCGCTTTTTGGACATAGAGCGCGATTTTGTGGAGGCGATATTTTCCGGCGCGAAACTGATAGCGGTGACGGCGTTCTAAAACGGCGTAGGTTTTGCCTTCCAGGTCGAGAAATGCCCCTGGCTGCGGGTTCCAGTCGAGCCGCACATTGCCGATCGTTTTGCGCGGATGACTCAAGATCACCTCAGTGGGCAGCGTTTCTGACTCCATAGCGTGTTGCTCGTTACATTATGTGCGATCGTATCGCATTCATCGGAAGGGATGAAAAAGCACTGCCTTCATCCCTCCGCCTTCAGCCTCAGAAAAATCGACTGCTGTAGCGCTCTTCAGCAAACGGTTCGCCGCGATGGTGATAGCCGTTGCGTTCCCAGAAGCCGAGTTCTTGATGATCGAGAAATTCCAGACCGTTGATCCACTTGGCGCTTTTCCAAGCGTACAGGTGCGGGACGACGAGGCGCATCGGACCACCGTGATCGGCAGGCAGCGGTTCGCCAGACAGCGTGTGAGCAAAGAAATTTTCTTCGCGCAGGAAGTCATCGATTGCAATGTTCGTCGTATAGCCGCCGTAGCAGTGTTCCATGATGTGAACGGCTTTGGGATCGACTTCAATGTGCTTCATGAAGTCCAGCACTTTCACGCCTGTCCACTGCACATCCAGCTTTGACCAAGTGGTGACGCAGTGAAAATCTGCGGTGAAGTTGCTCTGGGGCATGTTCATGAAATCGTCCCAGGTGAACGTTGCGGGCTTGGCAAGACCCCAAACGCGAAACTGCCATTCTGCTTTGGAAACGATCGGCGTTTCCCCATACGTTAAAACTGGAAAGCCTTTGGCGAGATGCTGCCCCGGAGGAACGCGATCGCTTTGCTCTGGTGCTGGCTTTTGAAAAAATTTCCCTACCATAAATCTTGAAAATAGTTCGGCAACAAATCGACAGTCCGGCAAGCCGCGATCGATTCACCTTTCTGTTTAGCAAAAAATTACCGCTGCTGTTCATTGACTCGGCTAAATGACACGCAACAAAATCACCGTCGCCCACCTTGGGAACTTTCAGTCCGGCGCGACCGCGCATCGCCAGTCGATCGTGTCGTTCAGCAGCCTAATTCAAGTCAGCAGCGTTGCACTGAGCTTTTGCGGCTTCATAGGCATCAAGATAGTCTTGTCCGCCCAGCATTACGTCACCGTAGTACGCATAGGGAGCTGCGCCATAAACCGGGAGCGGTTCATCTTCGGGATAGTCTTCTTGGGCTTCTTCGATCGCCGCTTTGAGCTGCTTGCGGCTGAGTCGCTGAGCCGGAAAATATTGCAGCAGCGTTGGACTGGGCAAACGCGCCAGCGTTGGATCAAGAATGCGATCGCCCGCTTCGATCCAGCCATGCTCGATCGGCTCGATGGAAGTCGGCGTGACCAAAAATCCCTGCACATAAACTGCACCTTCGACCGCCAAAACTGCACGGTAGGCATTGTCAAAGCTGCGATCGCCTGCGTCAATTTGCGCCGCGAGTTCGATCGAGGCGGCTTGATCCAAACTGCTCATGAGCCAATTTTTCGATTTTTCCTCTCCACGATATCGCGCTAGGCACTGGCGCTGATCAAACTCGGCCAGGGTTGCGATCCCGACAACAGGTGAACGGCATCTGCGGCATTGAGCGGTGGTGAAAACAAATAGCCCTGCCCCAAATCGCACTGGAGCGATCGCAACTGCGCCAACTGCTTTGTTGTTTCAAGTCCTTCAGCAATCACGTCCATGCCCAAATTCCAAGCAAGCGTGATGATTGTGCGGACGATCGCGAGCTGTTCGCCGTCGCGATCGATCTGGTGAATGAACGATCGATCGATTTTGATCGTGTCGATCGGAAAGCGATGCAAATAGCTCAGCGAAGAATAGCCTGTGCCAAAATCATCCATCGACAACTGAATGCCAAGATTCCGCAGTTCACTCAGCATTGAAGCGGCAGCTTCGGTATTGTCCATCAGCACGCTTTCGGTGATTTCCAGGCGCAAAAAGCGCGGCTGAAGCTGAGTTTCTTCTAGAATTGTGCGAATTTGCTGCACCATCTGCGGCGTAAACTGCTTGCCTGAGAGGTTGACGCTGATCGTCAGCGGCGATCGATCGGGAAATTCCGCCTGCCACTGGCGCATTTGCTGACAGGCTTGCCGCAATACCCACAACCCGATCGGCACGATCAATCCGGTTTCTTCAGCGATCGGAATAAAGTCAGTGGGCGACACCAATCCTTTATAGGGATGATGCCAGCGCAGCAGCGTTTCAAATCCGGTGATTTGCAGCGTTCGCAGTGAAACGATCGGCTGATAATAAAGCGCTAGCTCTTGCCGATCGATCGCCCTACGCAAATCCGTTTCGATCTGCAACAGCGCAACCGCACGAGTGTACATGCCAGGATTGAAAATTTC
Organism: Microcoleus sp. FACHB-1515; assembly: GCF_014696105.1. Lineage (GTDB taxonomy): Bacteria > Cyanobacteriota > Cyanobacteriia > Elainellales > Elainellaceae > JAAUTJ01. The sequence continues at coordinate 7,744 of NZ_JACJPO010000054.1, read as the reverse complement.
ATGACGGGCGCGGCCTTGCTCCTTAGCACGATACATGGCGATGTCGGCATCGCGCAACAGATCTTCCGGTGCGTCATAGCCTGTCGGACTGAGGGCAATGCCGATGCTGGCCGTTGTAAACACTTCGTTGCCGTCGATGTTAAACGGCTGGCTGAGTGCCTGCTGAATGCGTTCGGCGATCGTTGTCACGTCCTGCACATGCGGCACATCTTCGAGCAGCACAACAAATTCATCGCCGCCCAAGCGAGCAACCGTATCACCGGGACGTAAACAGATCGAGAGCCGATGTGCGATCGCAATTAAAAGCTGATCGCCGATCATGTGACCCAAGCTGTCGTTAATCACTTTGAAGCGATCGAGGTCGAGAAACAAAACAGCAAACAGATAGTCTGAGTTGCGCTTAGCAATTTGGATGGCGTGCCGGAGGCGATCGAGCAGCAAGGTGCGATTCGGCAGTCCGGTTAAGACATCGTGCAGCGCGTCGTGTAAGAGTTGCGCTTCGGTGTGTTTGCGCGTGGTGATGTCGGTGAGCGAGCCAACCATGCGAGTGGTTTGCCCGTTGGCATCGCGCACGGCCAATCCGCGTGTCAGCATCCAGCGGTAGCTGCCGTCTTGGTGGCGCAGGCGATGTTCGTTGTCAAAGTGGGCAGTCAGTCCATTCACATGAGCAACTAGCTTCACCTTCACCCAATCGAGATCGTCGGGATGGATGCGATCGAGCCATTCATCGATCGCATCGCCAATTTCTTCGCCATACCCCAGCATTTCCCTCCAGCGCGGCGAAAAATGAACCTGTCCGCTTGCAATGTTCCAGTCCCACAGGCCGTCATTGGCTCCGGCGATCGCCAGCGCGTTGCGTTCGTCTTGCTGTCGTTGCTGCCAGCGGACAGCCGCTTTATGCAGCGCGATCGCAAAGCTGTCTGCTGTGAGATGGTCAAGAGCGAGATAGTCGATCGCGCCTGCTTGCAGCGCAGCAATCGCGTCAGCAGAATTTTCAGAGCGAGCCAGAACGATCGCGGGATGAAAAGTTTGCCAAGCAAGCTGTTCATCCACCAGGTAAAGATCAGCGGCGATCGGAAAAGCAGCAGAGGCAACACAGGTAAGATGAATTGAGGGTGAACGGAGGCGATCGCAAAAGGCAGCGACAGCCGGATCATCCGACACAGCAAGAATCTTGATCGAAGACATACCAACGAGATGTTAACGGAGTTTTCTAAAATCGAACCGCAATATCGCAGCAAAACTACTTTGTCTCGCGACTTTTGTTTAGAGTTCCCCAAACTGAGGTCGAGCTTTCAATTTGTTAAAGCCAATCGGTAGGTTTTGACTAATGCATCAATCCCGGTAATTGCTGTGCCCACGACAACTGCATAGGCACCCAAATCGATCGCCTCTTTTGCCATTGCGGGCGACGCAATTCCCCCTTCACAAATCGCCGGAACTTGAAGGTTTTCAACCATCTGTTTCAGCAGATCGAATCCTGGCGGTTGACAGTTCTGCGTTGCTTCGGTGTAGCCGTAAAGTGTCGTGCCAACGCAATCGGCTTTCGCTTCCGCCGCCGCGATCGCCGCCTCCAAAGTATCGACATCGGCCATCACAGGCTTATTCAAACTGTGAATTTGCGCGATTAATTCGGCAAGCGTTTCGCCTCCGGGTCGAGTTCGATTTGTCGCATCGATCGCAATAATGTCGGCTCCCGCTGCTGCAATTGCTTGGGCGTGATGAAACTGCGGCGTAATGTAAACCGACGAGTCGGGAAACTGCTGCTTCCACAAGCCGATGATCGGCACGTCTACCTGCTGCCGCACCGCTGCCACATGATCAGGCGAATCGATGCGAACCGCGATCGCCCCTTGATTGACTGCCGTTTTTGCCATCGCCGCAATCACAACGGGCGAATGCAAAGGCGAGTCGGCGGGAGCTTGGCAGGAGACGATCAGACCGTGCTGGAGAGAAGCGATCGAGGAGTGCATTGGGATGGTGGAGGTCGAATGGGGATCAGCTTATCACTGGTCGATCGCCGCTTCTAGTTGAGCGAGGAATGGTTCAACCAAAGTGGCGATCGACTCGCTATTTTTCTGCGGCAAAGCGTGATCGGCGTGCGGGATGATCTCAAGCTGAGCGTGGAGAATTTCGCGGGCGTAGGTTTGGCAGTGCCACATCGGAATCGTTTCGTCAAGCTCTCCGGCGATGACCAAAGTGGGAACGCGCAAACGGTGAATTTCTTTTTCGACCGTATCGATCGCATCTTCGGGACGCAGGCGATCGACCAGAAACGATCGAGCCGCAGGTTGGGCGTTGAGTTCGCGTCGAAACCAGCGCAGTTGATTCAGATTTTTTTCTTGTCCGAGCAGTGGCGCGATCGGATCAGCGAGACTGAGTGCCCAATCGACGATCGGCGTTTGCCACAGCAGAGGACGCAGATGATCGTATTTGCCGCAGAAGCTGTCATCGCGAATGCCTGCGGGCGCAACGAGGACAAGAGCGCGGACGCGATCGGGATGTGCCAGCGCATAAGCTGAAGCCACCCAGCCGCCAAGAGAATGGCCTGCGATCGCGCAGTTCTCCAACCCCAAAGCCGCAATCACCTGATCTAAAAATTCCACTTGCTGAGCAATGTCGTAGCGAATTTGTGGCTTTGACGAATCGCCAAAACCCAATAGATCAAGGCTGATACAGCGATGGCGACTTTGCAGCAGGGGAACGAGAAACCGCCAATTGCTGCTGTCGCCCATGAAGCCGTGCAGAAGCACGATCGGCGAACCCGTGCCTGCTTCTTGGTAGGCAGCACGGTAAGTGTGGGGCGGTGAAAGAGTTAAGAACTGTTTAGAACTCAAGAGAGGATGCAGCAGGTTACAGAGCAAGTGGAGCAAAATTCGCGAGGTTATCTGCCCAACGGGATACGTCGATCGAAATGCAGCTAGGATGAAATTGGGCGATCGACTTGAAGCAGTTGTAACTGAAGTTAAAATTACTCAACCTTTTGGGAAGAATAAGTAACGCTTCATTACAGTTGAAAAAATCGATCGACCCCTCTATGATACGGTCTATGTCAGATTGCATCAGTCGATAGTGCTAGAGAGGATGAACACTTTGATTTCCCAGTCTGAACAATCCCTACCCCTGCGCGAAAACTTTAGCGAGTACGTGGCCGAACTCCAACTCCACATGGCCTTGCAAGCTCGCAAACTCGTTCCCACCCTGACCCACACTGCCGACAGCCGCGAACAATTGCTGCATCGCACCCAGGCTGCGATCGAGATGCAAATCTCTCGTCAAGCCCTCTAAATCTTCTGGTTCCAATTGTCTTGCCAAAGTCAGAGCCAAGGCTCTGATTTTTTTATGGCAGCAGAACTTAACTCGTCTTTGTGAAGTAAAGTAACCTGCTAGGCTGAAAGAGAACACTGCTCGATCCGCTGAAAGAAGAATTATGCCGCATACGATCGTGACCAACGTTTGCGAAGGCGTTGCCACCTGTGCCGACAACTGCCCCGTCGCCTGCATCCACGAAGGACCCGGAAAAAATCAAAAGGGAACAGACTGGTACTGGATCGACTTCGACACCTGCATCGACTGCGGCATCTGTTTGGAAGTGTGTCCGGTGGAGGGAGCGATCGTGCCCGAAGAACGCCCAGAGTTGCAGGAAACGCCGCAGTAGCCATGACGAATTCGCTGCTGTCCGTTGAGGATGTTTACGCCGGATATGTGCAGGATCTCGACATTCTGCAAGGCATCAATTTTCGGATTGCCTCAGGCGAACTGGTGGCCGTGATCGGTCCGAACGGAGCCGGAAAATCCACGCTGGCAAAAACGATTTTTGGCCTGCTCACCCCCCATCGCGGCAAAATTCACTTCAACGGCGAAAACATTGTCGGTCTCAAGTCGAATCAAATTGTCGAGCGCGGCATGTGCTATGTGCCACAGATTGCCAATGTGTTTCCCTCGCTGACGATCGAGGAAAATCTGGAAATGGGCGCGTTCATCCGCAAGACGCCGCTCCAGCCGCTCAAGCAGCAAATTTTCGACACCTTTCCCCTGCTTGCTCAGCGTCGCCGCCAGCGAGCCGGAACTCTATCCGGCGGTGAACGCCAACAGCTTGCAATGGGACGCGCCCTGATGCTGCAACCCACGCTGCTTTTGTTAGATGAACCTTCTGCCGCCCTGTCTCCGATTTTGGTCAACAGCGTTTTTGAGCAAATCCGTCGCATTAATCAAACGGGAACGGCGATCGTTCTGGTCGAACAAAATGCCCGCAAAGCGCTGGAGATGGCCGATCGCGGTTATGTTTTGGAGTCGGGACGCGATCGATTTGAAGGACGCGGAAGCGATCTGCTCAACGATCCCAAAGTCGGTGAACTCTATCTCGGCGCAACGACACGTCACTAATTCTCGCCACTTCCAAACCGATAGCCCTTGCCGTAAATGGTTTGAATCAAAGCAGATTCGCCATCCGCTTCAATTTTTCGCCGCAGCAGACGCACCTGAGCCGCAAGCGCATTACTGCTTGGTGGTTCCGCTCCCCAGATGTGCTGCTGAATCTGGTCGTGCGTCAGGAGTTGGTTTGGATGGCGCATGAAGTAGGCGAGCAACTGGCTTTCTTTTTCTGACAGTTCGATCGATCGCTCCTGCCGATAGGCTCGTTGATTTTGCAAATCGAGTTCCAAATCTTCAACGCGGAGGCGATCAACTTCCAGCGCAGCCAAAGGTGGACGCCTGAGCAACGCCCGCACTCGTGCCAGCAGTTCGCGCAGTTCAAACGGCTTGACGAGATAGTCATCTGCGCCCGCATCCAGTCCAAGGACGCGATCGTCAACGGTATCTTTTGCCGTCAGAAACAAAACGGGCGTGGTGTCGCCTTGCGATCGCAACTGCTGACAAATCTCCAGTCCCGTCTGCATCGGCAGCATCCAGTCGAGAATCAGCAAATCGTAGTCGCCTTGTGACGCCAGTTTGCTGCCCTCGCCGCCATCATGCACCACATCGACTTCGTAGCCCTGCCGCACCAAAACGCGACTGAGCGGATCGGTCAGTTCGGCTTCGTCATCTACTAGCAAAATTCGCATCGCGATCGAACCACTTCCACACTTTCCATTTTAGGAAAAGTGCAATCACAGGTGAGGAGCGCTCGCCCCAACGCCTCAAGTTGAAAGCGTCACCGTGTAGGCATCGCGAATGCCGGAGACTTTCAAGATTTCCTCCAGAATGCCATCCGGTAGCGGATCGTCGATGCTCAGCACCATGACGGCATCACCCCGCACAATCTTGCGACCGACCTGCATACTGGCGATGTTGACGTTGAAGCTGCCCAAGAGCGAGCCGATTTTGCCGATGATTCCAGGCATATCGCGGTGCAGCGTAAACAGCATGTGGCGGTTGGGCGGCACGTTGATCGGGAAGTCGTCAATGTTGGTGATGCGGATTTCGTTGTCGCCCAAGATCGAGCCTGTGACCGAATGTTCACCGAGCGAGCCTTTGGCTGAGAGATGCAGCGATCCGGTGTAGTCTCTCACCTGAGCATCGCGAGTTTCCGTGACGCGGATGCCGCGCTCCTTGGCTTCGATCGAGGCGTTCACATAGTTCACCCGCTCCTGCAAAGCGTGAGAGAGCAAACCTTTGAGCGCGGCAATCACGATCGGCTGGCTTTCCTTCATCGCCAGATCGCCCTGAAGCCGCACGTTAAACGATTCGATCCGTCCGCCTGCAAGCTGACTGACCAAGTTGCCCAGCGTTTCGGCAAGCTGCAAGTAGGGGCGCAGTTTTTCCAAGAGTTCCGGGCGCAATCCGGGAATGTTGACCGCCGATCGCGCCGGAAGTCCGAGCAAGACATCGCGAATTTGTTCGGCCACGTCGATCGCCACGTTCACCTGCGCCTCTTCCGTCGAAGCTCCCAAGTGCGGCGTCAGAACGATTTCTTTGCCGATCGATCGCAAGTCCGATTCACCCAGCGGCTCAGTTTCGTAGACATCGATCGCGGCTCCGGCAATTTTGCCCGCTTTCAGCGCTTCGGCTAGAGCGTTTTCGTCAATGATGCCGCCTCTGGCGCAGTTGATGATCCGAGCGGTCGGCTTCATTTTGGCGATCGCTTCGGCGTTAATCAAGTGCTGCGTTTCTGGCGTTTTCGGGATGTGTAGCGTGATGTAGTCCGATTCTTGAAACAGAATGTCAAGATCGACGAGTTGACAGCCAAGCTGTTCGGCGCGTTCGAGTGAGAGGAACGGATCGAAGGCCAAAAGACGCATTCCCATTGCGCGGGCGATCGTGGCGACGTGTGACCCAATTTTGCCGAGTCCGACCACGCCCAACGTTTTTTTGTAAACTTCGACTCCGGTAAAACTTTTGCGATCCCACTTGCCGCTTTTGACGGAAGCGTTGGCCTCTGGAATGTAGCGCGACATCGACAGCATCATGGCGACCGCATGTTCGGCGGCAGCGATCGTATTGCCCTCAGGCGAATTAACGACGACAATTCCCTTGCGCGTGGCGGCAGGCACATCGACGTTATCCACGCCCACTCCGGCGCGACCAATAATTTTAAGCTGTTTGCCCGCTTCGATGATGTCTTGGGTGACGCGGGTTCCAGAGCGAATCATCAGCGCATCGTAGTCGGGAATGATGCGAATCAGATCTTCGTTGGACAAGCTGGTCTGAACATCGACCTGAGCAACTTGAGACAAAATATCGATGCCGACTTGATCGATCGGATCGGAAACAAGAACCTTATGCATGAGTTGGCACGGTGAGGATCGGCGCGGCTGTGAGTTTCCACAAATTCCACAAACAGTAATTTTACTGCATTGCGATCGCGAAGCGCTGTCCGCAGGAATCGATCCCCATTTGCGCTTTCTGAAAGTCTTAGCTTTTCTCGCGATCGGCCAGTTCCGCCATTGCCAGCAGCAAAGCTTCTTCCTGCGCCTCAAATTCGTCTTCGGGAATTTCACCCAAATCAAACGCCAGTTGCAGCGCGAGCAGTTGCTTACTCAAGTTTTCCTTTTCGTCCAGTTCAGCCGAGGCGCTTTCTAGAATTTTTTCGCCAATCCAGGAAAGGCCGTTGATGGGAGCGGCGATCGGCGCGAGAATGAGATCGAAGATCATGTGTGGCTGAGTAGATCAAGTGAGTTTGAAGAAACAACCAGAACTCAAAATTTACCAAACTGCTTGAGAAGCGCCATGAATACAGGAGCGTTTGGTACATTACCATAGTCAACATGAATAGCGAAGCGATCGCTGCGGGGTGGAAAAACGTAAAACGTTCCGTCTAATAGCTGAACGCGATCGATTTCTGCCCAGGTCAGCATTTTGCGTCCATCGCTTAAACCCCTAGCATTAAGATGAACCTGCCCAAAGGTGACATCATTTCCGTGTTCAATCGTGGCGATCGCATTAACAAGTTGCTGTTGATAAATGAGATCTTGGAGAACTTCGCCAATTGAACGACGACCGTAGCTCCAGTCAAGGCTCGATCGGGTTCCGTCTGGAAAATGCAAGGTGTAATCAACCGCAGTTGCAAGCGGAACAACTCCATAGGCAGTAACCCGGACGCCCTTCTGAAAAATTTTTAAGTCCTGATAGCGAGCCGATCGAACCTGGTCGCCTCGCGTTTCCACTAGCCCACGCTCATACAAAAAAATTTGGGTAGAGATGTAGAAGTAATGATTCAGGGTTGTAAACTCGCATTGTAGTGGTGGATGAAGTACCAAATTGCTCCAATATGGTTAGCAAGCTTCTTTGAGAACGAGAGTGTCTT
>NZ_JACJPO010000053.1 GCF_014696105.1 Microcoleus sp. FACHB-1515 | reverse complement strand
GAACCGAGCGAACCTGGGGATGGAAGTGATGCACGAGCGCAATGCTCACAACTTCCCGCTTGACCTGGCCGCAGTGCAAGCGCCCGACATCAACGGCTAGTTCTCGACTTGAGTTAGCAACTGACCGCTTCCTTTACAGGGGGCGGTTTTTTATTGCTCAGTTTAGGTCTGCTGCTACGATCGACCTATGAACTATTGGCTAATGAAGTCCGAGCCAACTTCTTACAGCATTGAGGACTTGGCGCGAGATCGCGAAACAATTTGGGATGGCGTCCGCAACTATCAGGCGAGAAATTTTTTGCGATCGATGCAGATCGGCGATCGTGCATTCTTCTATCATTCCAACGTTTCGCCACCGGGGATCGTTGGGCTAATGCACATCACCGCAGTAAACCTTGCCGACCCAACGCAGTTTGACGCGCAGAGCAAGTACTTTGATCCAAAATCGACTGTGGAATCTCCACGCTGGCAAACTGTCAAAGTTGCCTATGAACAAACGTTTTTGCGTTTAGTTACGCTCGATGAACTGAAGCAGAAGTTTTCGGCAGAAGAACTGGGAGTGGTGCGATCAGGCAACCGACTGTCAGTGATGCCAGTCGAGTCATCGATCGCGCTGCAAATTCTAGCCCTAGCTGAAGCGGTGAAGCTATAAGATCCCCTTAATACACCACCTGCCAAACTCGCAGCGTATTGTCTGCACTGGCGCTAACCAATCGTTTGCTGTCGGATGTAAAGGCGATCGCATTCACCGCATCAGCGTGGCCTGTGAGCGTGTCAAATACATCACCCGTTGCCATGTTCCAAATTTTGATGGTTGTGTCACTGCTGCCACTGGCGAGTAAGCGACCGTCGCGGGAAGTGGCGATCGCGTTGACTTCTCTGGTGTGACCGCTGAAGGTGCGGAGCAGTTCGCCTGACTGGAGGTTCCACATCCGCAGGGTTTTGTCTTTACTGCTGCTGGCGATGTGTCTGCCGTCTGAAGTGAAGGCGATCGATTGGACGGCATTGAGATGACCGTGCAAAACCCGCACCAGTTCGCCGTTGCTCAAATTCCACAGCTTCACCTTCTGATCAAGTCCGCCTGTCGCGAGTAACGTGCTGTCGGGACTAATGGCGATCGCTCGCACCATGCCGATTGTACCCATCAGCGATCGCAGCGGTGATCCGGTGGGTAACTGCCAGATGCGGACACTGCGGTCTTCGCTGGCACTGGCAAGAATTTGGCCGTTGGGCGAGATGGCAATCGCGTTCACGTCGCGGGCGTGGCCGCTTAGGGTGCGTCCGGGTGTTGCGTCCTGTAAATTCCAGCAGCGGATTTGGTGGTCATCGCCGCCGCTAATTGCCATTGTGCCGTCGGGCGTGATCGCGATCGTGTTCACGTCGCGAGTATGGCCGCTCAAAGTGTGCTGAAGTTCTCCCGTCGCCAGATTCCAAATTCTGACAGTGTCGTCAAGGCTGCTGCTAGCGGCGATCGGTGCGATTGGACTGAGCGCTACGCCTGTTACCCAGGACGTGTGGCCTGTCAGGATCATCAAGCAGCGGCGGTCTTTCGATCGTTCTGCGGCAGTCGATCGCGGCGGCGAACTGGGCAGACGCGAGGCGGGTCTGCTCGGCGGCATAGAGAGACGACTGACCACAGGCGGCACGCTGGGGCGATTTGCGATCGGTGGCGTGGGTGGAATGCTGGGACGACTCGTAGGCGGCTTGGGCGGAGCAGAAACGGGCGGCGAGGAAGTGGGAGTGAAACGACGCGAAGCGGGCAAGAACGAATCGGCGTTGAGGTCGCGCATCACCTCATCGGCTGACTGGTAGCGCTCGGCAACCAAATCTTTCAGCATTCGATCGAGAATTTCGGCAAGCTGATCGCTCACGTGCGTTCCGCGCTGAAGCAAATGTTCGCGCCAAATCCAGCGACCGTTGAGCGGGTCATAGAGGTTGTCGGGCTTGGTGTCGGTCATCAGGTGCAGGCAGGTTGCACCCAAGCTGTAGAGGTCGCTGGCGGGATAGGCGCGTCCGCCGCGAAACTGCTCAATTGGCGAATAGCCTTCTGTTCCAATGCGAGTTCCGGGCGTAGAAGATTCATCATCATCGACGAGTTTGGCAACGCCGAAGTCGATCAGCATGAGGCGATCGTCTTGCTGCCTGCGTAGAATGTTGACGGGCGTTATGTCGCGGTGAATTACCTGCCGACTGTGAACAAAGCGCAGAATTGGCAAAACGTCAGAGAGGACATCGCGAATTTTGCGTTCGCCAAACACGCCTTCTTTTCGCATAATTTGCAGCAGATTATCGCCTTCGATAAACTGCTGTACAAGATAGAGATATTGGTCTTGCTCGAAGTAGGCAAGCAGTGTGGGAATCTGTGCGTGTTCGCCTAATTCATGCAGGCGGACGGCTTCTTGATTGAACAGATAAATCGCTTTTTCCAGCGATTTTGTGCCTTGAATTTGCGGCGAAAACTGCTTGATCACACAGCGGGCGTTGAGGCGATCGCCATCCACTGCCAGATAAGTCCGTCCAAATCCACCTTGGCCGAGCGGCTGAATGGCGCGATAGCGACTCCGCAGCGAGACAAGCGGTGCTCCGCAGGCTTGGCAAACCGTCGCGCTATCGAGATTAAGGGGTCTGCGGCACTGAGGATTAAGACAGCAAATCATGGTGGTAGCGCACGAAGGCAAAGAATAAAGCTGACTGGCGATAGTTAAGATTTTATCGATTTCTTTTGCACTTTATAAAATTAAGTTGGTGGTGCGGCATTTTTCACGGCTTGGCGAAATCCTAGCACGATCAAAATATTGGAAAGGGTTAGGAAAAACTCGGCTCCACCATGCAGAAAATCGACATTTGCCAGCACTTCACCATAAGCTTGCTGTGCGTAAATTCCAATTGGAATCGTCACGGCAACAAACACTAAGGTCATGTAAAAACCGACGATCGCCAATTTCGGTGCTTGACCGGATTTCGTCAAAAACCACAAAAATCCCAGGTAGGGAAACAGTGAAAGCGCAAACAAAGTTTCTTTGGACATGAATTAATTCTGCAAATTTTTGGGTGCAGCAGGTTCGATCGAATTCGGCTGGCGCGATCGAACCCAAATTCGCCAGCCCGCCCAGCACAGCGTGCAGTTGCCGATCAGCGTGGTCGCGGCTTGCAGCGTCACCAGCCAGTTCAGGCTCGGCGCATTGTCGAAATAGTGCCAGGTACAGGCGCACATGGCGCTGATCAGCAAAGGCAGCATGGCGATCGACAAATTCCGCCAAGCGGGAAGCTTGCATAAATCCGCGAACGTCCAGATCAGCCAAATTGCGGCGATCCATTCAATTACGCTGGAAATGTGAATTACCCAGGTTGGAATTGACAAAACATGCATGAGAAAATCCAGCCGTTGGAATTGTTTAAACCCATCGTAGAATCTTAAGCGGTTCGTCGATCGTGAAACGGCAAATGAAAGCGGTGCTGTGTGGCTATTACGGAAAAGGGAACGGCGGCGATGAAGCGCTGTTGGCGTCGCTTTTGCAAATGCTGCCCGCCACGATCGACCCGATTGTCCTCTCCGGCAATCCCACTCAAACGCAGATCGATTACGGCGTCGAGGCGATCGATCGCATGAGTCCGATTGCGGTTGTGAATGCCTTGCGGCGATCGCAACTGTTCATCTGGGGCGGCGGAAGTTTGATGCAGGACACGACCAGTGCCCTCAGTCCGATCTACTACGGCGGCTTGATGCGACTGGCGCAGCAGATGGGGCTGAAGACGATCGCCTGGGCGCAGGGCATTGGCCCCTTGAAGCGCGATCGAACTCGCTGGCTAGCGCGACAAACCTTTGCGAACTGTACGGCGGTGAGCGTCCGCGATTCAGGTTCTGCTGCTCTGTTGAGCGAGTGGAAGATTGATTTTACGATCGCGCCCGATCCCGTCTGGGCGCTGGAATCTGCTTCCGTCCCTGGACTGTGGGATTTGCCTGCGCCCCGTGTCGCCGTGTCGCTGCGTCCGCATTCCGCTCTGACGAGCGATCGCTTGTTCCGCCTGAGTCGCGCCCTGCGAGATTTTCAGCAGGCGACACAAACCTGCATCTTGCTGATTCCGTTTCAGGCGAGTCAGGATATGGCGATCGCGCAAACCCTGCAAGCCGAAATTCCAAACAGCCACATCCTCAGCCTCAGCAATCCACAGCAGCTAAAAGGCGTGTTTCAAGGCGTCGAGATGGCGATCGCCATGCGGCTGCACGGGCTAATTATGGCTGCTGCTGCCGAATGCCGCTGTTTTGCAATCAGCTATGACCCGAAAGTGAAGCAATTGATGCAGGAGCTTGACTTGCCCGGATGGTCGATCGATGCCCTGCCTGCCGATGCCGACGAAATGACTTCGATCTGGCTCGATCAGTACGCGAATGGGGATGCGCTGTCGCTCGATCAGATTGGTTCGCTGGTCGATCGCGCTCAGATGCACGGAGAAGTGCTGAAGCAGGCGATCGCGTAATCAACGTGAGTTTTGGAGCAGCAAATCCCTAAACTTGTCTGTGCATCAGGGTTTGGTTCAAATCGTCATCTACTAGCCATTCTCAAGAAACCCCAGCGTTGAGAGTAGTTGCAGTCAAACCGTTGGGGCGCAAACGCGCGATCTTCGAGTCAGTCATCGACCATCTCAAGACCCTCAATATAAATAATATATTGGTCAATAATATATTGCACTTGACTCTGCATTTCGTCCAAAGTGAATCAACAGCTATTTATGTAAAATTAAGGTTAATTTCTGATGGTGAGGAGCAATGGAAGTAAGAATAGACGATTTATCTGGCTCTGAGATTGCTGAATTTCTAGAGGAGCATATTCGAGACATGAAATCTGTTTCGCCTCCAGAAAGTAAACACGCATTGGATTTGGAAGGTTTGAGAAAACCGGAAATTACATTTTGGACGGTTTGGGAGAGCAATCAATTAATTGGCTGTGGAGCAATCAAAGAATTAGATGCAAATCATGCAGAAATTAAGTCGATGCGAACCTCTGTCGAATATCGAGGAAAAGGCGTTGCGTCGATGCTGCTGGAACATATTTTGAACGAGGCAAAATTGCGAGGCTATCGGCAGATTAGTTTGGAAACTGGATCGATGCCATTTTTTGAGCCAGCGCGGAATTTGTATGCGAAATATGGCTTTGAATACTGTGCGCCTTTTTCCACCTACAAGGAAGATCCAAATAGTGTTTTTATGACAAAGGCACTGTAAAAAGGCGATCGCAACTAAATTTGAGTGATGCCGTAGGGCGTGATTTCAATAGCGTTGGGGAGGGTCATGCGGTCTGAAAACACGCCCTAGCCCAGTTGCATCGTGAGCGGTTCAGTCAAAGTTTGATGGGTGCTGGCGGTTAGCGTGCCGAGGTATTGCTGAAAGCGCGACCACTGTTCGGGATTGGGCTGATAGGTTTGGGCATCGAGCTTGTGAAACAGCGGGGCAGCGAGCAGCGCGGCATATTCGGGGTTTTGGCGTGAAACGGGCGCGAGGCGAGTCGGTTCTGGCGCATCGGGATCGTCTCGATCGGTCGGAACCAGTCCGGGCGGCAAATGACCTTCAAGCAGCGCCAGGATGTGACCATGACAAGCTTGCGTATTGATGCCGCGCCGTTCGAGCATCTGCATGATTGAGCCGATCGATAAGGGCTGATCGGGAAACGATCGCAGCAGTTCGAGCAGCAAAAAGTAATCGCTGTACTGCTGGCGCGGCAAATCGAGGACTTGCGGATGCAGCGGCAACGTTGCCAGTCCATAAGCGATGCGGCTACAGGTGAGCGATCGCGCTTCGAGCGGTACGCCAGCACGAGCGTAGGTGTCTTGAATGATCGTGGCGTTGGGCAGCTTTTGGCGCAGCCAGCGAGCGATCGCCCGCAAGGAACCTGTGCCGCCTGTGCAGACGACCTGCGCGATCGCCGTCAGCGGAATCCCCGTTGCAGCTAGCAGCGCGTTGAGTTCGCGATTGAGCCGCTGAATGTATGGCAGGATCACCTGACTGCCCAAATCTTGTCGCGTCAGTCGCCACTGCTGATCGCCCAGTTCCAGGGTGAACTGGTCTTGGTGCTGCAAAATTAGCTTTAGGTGACGAGCCGCTTCCAGCAGATTTTGACCGAGTGGCGAGCTTTCGAGGTGCTGCTGCAAGCGCAGGCGATTGGCGAGATCGGGTTCTCCGGGCAAGGGCAGAGGCAAATCGGACAAGCCCAAGCTTTCCCAGGTTCCCAAGGCCGGATCGGTCTGCCAGTTGGCGCGATCGCTTGCCGCTGCGCGGTTGCGCGTAGCGCTGTCGCGATCGCGCTCAGCCGGAGCGCCCAGCGTGAAGTTGGCGCTGAGCAGGTTGCGATTGGCAGGGCGACGAGGCTGTCGGAAGCGAGCCGGATGGAGCAGTTGGCAGATGATGTCTTGGTCGATCGCGTTGCCGCCGTAGGGCAAGCTGCGGACGGCGAAATCGCGGTAGTCGAGCGGATAGCCGTCTGCCATATTTGCAGGCAGATTCACGAGGGCAAATTCCGTCGCGATCGCGCCTGCACTGATGGCGAGCGTGCCGCCCTGCCAGTCGGTATTGTGCAGTTGCGATTTTTGGGCGAGGCCGCTGGGCAGCACGACCGATCGGCCATCGGCACTGCGGAGGCCAGAAAGGATGGCGGCGATCGCATCTTCCACAAAGCAAACCTGCTCCGGGTGGGCAACCAGCCTCGCGCCCAAAACGGCTTCGCGGATGTTGAGGCTGTAGGTGTCTGGGCAGTTGATCGGATAGCCAACGATGACTTGAGCAAGCTGCTGGAGTGCCGTTTGAAAAGCGCTGGTTTCGAGTCCGACAGCTCCACAACTGAGCGGAGCGGCGGCGGCAGTGACGGGCGATCGCTGCGTGCTCAGCGTGACGAGCAGCGTTTGCAGCCCTTGGTGAATGACGCTGAGGCTGACGGTTTGCTGGTCAGACCACTGCACCACAGGCTCCCAGCTTCCGGTTTGCGGGCTGTAGTGGGGAATGCCCAGTCGCAAATCGGGCTTGAAGTTTTGCAGCAGGCGAGCGCCATGTGCGGAAGGTTCGTCGCGCAGTGAGGTGAGGGCGATGCGCGTCGTTTCGCGAGAGGCGATCGCGCCCGCGCCATCTTCGGAGCAGTAGACGCGGGCAGGCAAGCGGAAGGTGCGTTCTTCGCCTTCTGCCCAGTAGACCGGAAACAGTTCGCAGCTTAAACGATTGAGCAAAACAGCAGAAATTCCGGTCGTGCCGATATCCAGACCGAGCGACCAAACATTCGCACTCGTTTCATTCACCATAGACGGTTCCGGAGAAGCAGGCTCTAAGGGCAGCGTGTCGGCTTCTGGGTCGCCTTCGGAGGTGGGAAGTTGAAGCGGCGCGAGCAGCCGTTCGATCGCCTCGCTGTCGTAGGCAGTCGGTCGGGAACCGCCGATCGCTTCGGTGGGCGGCGCATCAGTGGTTAGGGATTGAGCCGCTACTGCGTTTTTTTTTTCGTCAGGCGGCTCGATGTCCGGGGCTTCTTCAAACAGGCGATCGAGTCCTTCCAAGGAAAAAGCGTTGTCTTCGGGCGGCAAATCGTCTGGCAGCGGGTCGACGTCGGTTTCTGGGGCAGGAACAGCAGGCGATTCGTTGAAAAAGTCTTCGAGCGTTAGGGCATCTGATGCTTCAGGCTCATCTAGCTCAAAGGCGGATGGTGCAAAAAGGGCTGACTCAGCTTGATCTGGCGGAGGCGAATCGATCGACTCGGTTGCAGGCACATCGATCGACTCGGTGAAGCTGTCGAGCGTCAAACCTGCTTCTTCGGGGGCGAGCGGTTCCGGCAAATCAGGCGTGTCAAACAGCAAATCGCCCAGCAGCGCTTGCTCTTCGATCGTCGGCGTCACAGGCGTTTCGGCAGCCGCAATTTCTGCTTCCGATTCAGCAAACAGCGCATCGAGATCTTCAGCATCAAATACTTCTGGTTCGGTGGCGTCTGATTCCACCATCTCCGGCTGGCGATCGATCGGCGGCATCTGAACGAAATCATCGAGCGTGAGCGGATCAGCCGGAGTTTCGACGCTCTCCATTGTTGGCGCAAACAAATCTTCCAGCGACAGACCAGCATCGATCGATTCGGTTGTGCCTGCTGCCTGTGATTCTTCAAGGCTGGGTGACTCGGCGAACAAACTGGCTAAATCTTCGAGCGATTCCGATGGCTCGATCGCGTCGAGCGGCTCTGGCTGTTCCAAAGGCTCAACCAAGATTGCATCGGAGGTAGGAATAACGTCCTCAACAGCGTCTTCGGTCAGGCTGATCGCAGGCAATTCGACTTCGGCAGGCGTCACCGTCAGCGGAAATAGATCATCGACATCCGCAGCGAGAATGCTGGCGCGATCGTGGCGTCCCGCAACGGTATCGATCGCCGCAGGCGGAATCGGCAGATCCGGCGGCAAATCGGGCGGTGGAATCGGCGGTTGGGGTGGCGCATCCGGCGGCAGATCCGGGGGCGAATCGGGCGGCGTATGAATGTCGAGCAGGTCACGCAGTTCCGCATCGGTAGGTGGCAATTCTGGCGCATCGCCAAACAAATCGAGGGAATTTTCTGGCTCGATGGCTTCGCCGCCTTCGGGCGCGTCCGATTCCGACCGAGCAGATTCCTCAAACAAATCGAGCAGATCAGCTTCCGCACTAAGTTCTGGCTCAGGAGTTGCCTCAACGGATGGGGGTTCAGTAGATGGGATTTCACTCGAACCGAACAACTCATCCAAGGTTAGATCGGGTGCAGGAGCGGACGGCTCAATTGCAAGCTCAGCAGATAGATCTAGCCCTTCAAGATTCGATAAATCGCTGGAAAGCTGCTGAAGCGTGTTGTCATCAAGCTGCATCAATCCTGCCTGCTCGATCGCATCCTGACTGCCCAGCAGATCTTCTTCGGGCAAAGCGGGAATGTAAGTATCTTCGGCATCTGCATCGATCGTGGGGACAACGGGCGAGACGGCGATCGGCTCAGCGGACGCGGGCGCGTCGATCGGTTCAGGCTCGATGAGTTCAGACAAACTGCGAATCGACTCGATCGAGTCAGGTTCTTCCAGTTCTGGTGCGGGTTCAGCAGTCGAAACAGCGTCCGGTTCGGGCGTGAACAAAAACGATTCGAGCGATTGCGGTTCAGTCGGCGCAACGTCCAGTTGTTCACCCGACAATTCCACCCCAGACGACTCAGCAGCAGACGAATCGGCAAACAGTGCTTCGAGGTCAACAGGCGGCGCGTTGTCGGAAAGTGGGCTATCTGGCAGCGCATTGGCTAGCGGATCAGCCGCGACGGATTCGCCGTTTGGCGATTCGTCCTCGCCTGTGTAGGGTACGGCGCGATCGCCAAACAAGCTTTCATAGAAATTGTCGAGATCAGCAGTCGGTTCAGCGTCCGCAGGCGCAGCACTAACAGGCGGATCGATCGCAGAGCTAGACGGCTGCGGATCAACCTGAAACACCGTGATTTCTTCATCCACAGCAGGAGCAGTAGCGGGATCAACCTGAAATAGGGTGACTTCCTCGTCGGGGGTGGGCTGCGATAGATTGAGGGGCAGGTCAATATTGAGCAGATTATCGGTTTGGGGCGGCATCGACAACTGCGGCGGACTGCTGGTGCTGGCGGTTGAGTTGGGCAGGCCAAGCTCGCTGAGGAGCCGATCGATCTGCACCTCTTCGCCTTCCGTTGGCCGCAAATAGCCGGACGTTTCGCGGCCAAGCTGCTGCGCCAACCGATTGACCAGAGCAGCAAACAGCGCTTCACTTTGCTGGCCGAGCGTGTGCATTTTCTCCAGGCTGGCGCTGAGCGATCGCTGATAGCTTTGCAGATCCGCTTGCAGCGAATCAAACATGACGCGCAGTGAAGAATCCAGCTTCAGCACGTACTGGTCAGTTTCGGTCGAATCTGCGGACAGTCCGCCCATTTGGGTAATTTGTGCCGACAGCCGCTCTTGAATGCGATCGGTGAGCGATCGCATCAGTTCCTCCATGAGCTGCTGATTGACGGGAGGCAAGCGGTACTGCTGCCGCTGCGCTTCAAGCTGCCGCACTTCCTCTTGCAACGTCGATCGCTGCTGCTGTAGCTGCTCTAGATCCGATCGCAACGGCTGCATCACGTTCGTCCGCAGATAGCTCATCTCCTGCATGACGGCCTGTAGCACCTGCTGAGCC
The DNA here is from genome assembly GCF_014696105.1 of Microcoleus sp. FACHB-1515. GTDB lineage: Bacteria > Cyanobacteriota > Cyanobacteriia > Elainellales > Elainellaceae > JAAUTJ01. The sequence goes on along the minus strand of NZ_JACJPO010000053.1, from coordinate 12,110 downwards.
GAATCCGCAGCGGGCACTTGACCCTGCGCGTATTGACCCAGCGACGATCCGCTGCCGACAGGTCGTCCCGCACCCGCCTGCAACAGCGTCACTAGATATTCGCGAGTCCGCATCAAGACGGCTCGCTGCTGCTGAGCCTCACTGGACAATCCCCAGAGCAATCCTGGCCCAGATCGGCTGAGAACAGAATCAATCTGCTGAATGAGCGCTTGGATTTGAGTCGGTTGAGAAGTCACAGCGGAATTCCTGACTACAGCGAACGAACGAAAAACAAAAGCGCGGTTTGCAATCACAACAAACCAGATTCCGTCGAGGCAATCAACAGCTACTAGTACTCTAGAGCGTTCTCAACAGGGTAGATCATCTTGGCGGCTTTCTGACGAACTTCAGTTTTGACGAACTTCTTTGACAAACTTCAGCCACCTGAAGCGGTCGCCCCTTCCTCTCCAAACATTAAGTAATGTAAACTCAATGTCAGTTCTCCCCAAATTGTACCTTCCATGAATCGACGTTTTCTGCTGCGCTGGCTTTGGGCTTGCAGTTTCGCGCTGCTGATGTGCTTGAGCACCGTTCCCGCTGCGATCGCGCTAGGCGGCCAGCAGCCTGCGATCGACCAGCCCGCTCCCGCCTTCACCCTGCCCACCAACACAGGCGACGGCGAAGTTTCGCTCTCCGACTATCGCGGCCAGTGGGTCGTCGTCTACTTCTATCCCAAAGACTTCACGCCGGGCTGCACCCTCGAAGCCCGCCGCTTCCAGCAAGACCTGCCCAAATACCAAGCCAAAAACACGCAAATTCTCGGCATCAGCGCCGACGACATACAGTCTCATGCCGAATTTTGCGACTCCGAAGGACTACGCTTTCCCCTCCTTGCCGACCTCAAAGGAACCGTCAGCAAAGCCTACGGCTCGTGGCTTGGCGTCATGTCCCTCCGCCACACCTACATTGTTGACCCAGACGGAATTTTGCGCGATCGCTTCCTCGGCGTCCAACCCGCAATCCACAGTGCAGAAGTTCTATCACGGCTAGAAGAATTGCAAAGTTAAGGAATCTGGCATCGGTAAAAGACAGGCAAGCAGCAACCAGCGGTTCGGAAACCAAGGACGCGGATAACCTACCCATGTGGCGCACATTGACCTTGCGAGTAACCCCTTGTGTAGAAGTGCAGCGGAGATGCAAAAGAAAATCCGTCAGCGTCCCAAATCATGCAGGCGGTGAATCTCATCCACACATCGAGCCGTCACCGCCTCCAAACCCGATCGATCCCCTGCAATGGGCGGCTCAATCACCGACCCAACTCGCACCGTAATCGGTACCGATCGCGGCAACAGCTTTCCCTTCTTGACGATCGCCTGCGTTCCCCACAAACTCACAGGCAACAGCGGCACCTGCATCTTTGAGGCAATCATCGCGGCCCCCAACTTCGCCTGATCAATGCGTCCATCGATCGTCCGCGTCCCCGTCAAAAAAATTCCGATCGCCCAGCCATTTTCAAGCTGCGTCATTGCCGCTCGAATCGCACTGCGATCCGGCGATCCGCGCTTCACCGGATACGCGCCATAAAGCGCGATCGCCCGACTGAAAACCGGAATCTCAAACAGTTCTTCCTTTGCCATGTAAGAAACCGGACGCCTGACCGCAGCCGACAAAATTGGCGGATCAAAATCGCTGGCGTGATTGCTCACCACAATCAGCGGCCCACGTTTCGGCACCTGCTCAGCCCCATAAATTCGTCCCCGAAAATAGCCATGCAGCATCGGGCTGACGATCGACCACTTAAACAAGTGATAGAGAACAAGGCTGATATGCGGTTCACGACTCTTCACAAGACAAACTGCCACAAACAAATCTGACTCGATCTTAAAGCGAAGCGTGAACCACACTCTGCTAAGAAGCAGCCAGCAAATCAAGGAAACTTCTTTAGCCTGTAATTTCCGCGCAAAGACAGGGTATTTTATTACAGCTACTTTTGAACTGTGTTCTGCTTGCACAAGGAAAGCTGATGGCTAGAGATTCAGGAAATCGCCTCAACCAAGCTCGATCGCTGACGATCGCTGCTCGACGCAAACAGCTTAGCGAGACGATCGGCGCAGGCGATCCGGCTGACTTCTTTCGCTTTCGACTTTCCGATCGCCGCAGCACCAGCTTTTCCCTCTCACAGCTTCGAGATAATGCTGACCTTGCGCTTCTCAACAATCGCGGTCGCGTCATCAGTCAATCGCGCCGTCCTGGAAATCGCACCGAGCAAATCAACAGAACGCTAGAGGCCGGAGTTTACTATTTGCGCGTCACTCCTCGCGCTCGGCAAGATAGTACCCGCTACCAGTTGCGCTACAGCGCCGCTACACCCAGCCCAAGCCCAACCCCAACCCCGACGCCCGGAAACACCAATCCAACGATCGCCTCTTCCGGCATTTCGGTGATCCGAGGCACAACCGCCACGCTCAACAGCAGCTTGCTAAGCGCAACCGATGCCGAACAGCCCACCAGCAATTTAGTGTATACGCTGACTACCTTGCCGCAGAGCGGGTCGCTGCTGTTCAACAATGAAGCGATTACTGCGCCAGGTCGAACCTTTACGCAGGCTGACATCGCTGCTGGACGACTCACCTACACCAACCGAGGATCATCTCGACCCCTGGCAACTACCACCACGCTCAATCGCAACCCGCAAATTTCTGGCTCCAATGTGGTTTGGGAAGGCAACGAAGATGGTGATTTTGAAATCATCTACAGTGACGGCAGCACCAGGCGATCGCTTACCAACAACAGCGTAAACGACCTTAATCCGCAAATTTCCGGCTCCAATGTGGTTTGGCAGGAAGGCACAGGCAGCAGTGCGCGAATTTTGCTGCTGCAAGGTATTGACAATCCAGCATCGACCACTCCGACTCCGCTTTCGCTAGCAACCTCAACGGACAATCGCGCTCCGGTCATTTCTGGCACGAATGTTGCGTGGTCTGGCAGAGGCGGCGTTGACAGTGGCAACGATTTTGAAATTTTCTTCTGGAACGGTACGCAGGTTCAGCAGCTCACCAACAACGATACGGATGATGTCAACGTTCGGATTTCCGGCTCGAACCTGGTGTGGCAAAACGAAAATGTGGGCGTAGCAGATTCCGAAATTTTCTTCTGGAACGGTACGCAGGTTCAACAGATCACCAATAACAGTACAGACGATCAACTGCCGCAAATTTCCGGCTCCAACATTGTTTGGCAAGGCGTCGCAGACAATAACTTTGAAATCTTTTTCTCCAACGGCGGCGCAAATCCGCCCGTCCGCCTCACAACGAACACAACGAACGACTTGAATCCGCAGATTTCCGGCTCCAACGTCGTTTGGCAAAATACGGTCGGCAGCACCTCCACCATTTTCTTTACAGCCGTCGGCAACGCGCCCACTGCCCCGATCGCCCTCTCCCCGGCAACCGGATTTGCCAACAATCCGCAAATTTCCGGCTCCAACATTGTCTGGCGGGGTGCAGCCACAGCAAGCTCCAGCCTGGAATTATTCTTCACGGACAGCCCAGGCACTTCGTTGATTCAACTGACTAGCAACAGCAGCGCCAGCAACGTGACGCCCAGCATTTCGGGCGGCAACGTTGTTTGGACGCGATCGACCAGCCCGAACTTAACCACGTCACAGGTATTTCTGATCAGTGCGGCTCGCCAAGACAGCTTTGGCTTCACCGTCACCGATGGCGCAGGCGGCAGCACAAACGGCACGTTCAACTTCACGATCGGCTAGAGAAACGCGATCGCTTCTGTCAATGGGGCAATTGCGTCCTACTGCGGCAAATCCGCGATGCTGCTGACGTTCTGTAAGGTCAAACCCGGACAGGTGCGCTTGATTAGCCCAGTTAGCACCTTGCCGGGACCAATTTCCACGACCGTCTCAACGCCTGTCTCCGGCAATTTGAGCGAAATTTCGCGCCAGCGTACCGATCCGGTCATCTGCCTTGCCAGTCGGTCTTTCAACACAGCCGGATCGGTGGCAAGTTCCGGCTCCACGTTCGACAGAACCGGGACGCAAGCTGGATTGAAGTTCGCGTTTGCCAGAACCGACTGAAACTCGATCGCCGCCCCAGCCATCAGCGGTGAATGAAACGCTCCGCTGACGTTGAGCTTGATTTTGCGTTTGGCCTTGACCTGTGTGAGGACGGTTTCGACGGCTTCGGGCGTCCCGGAAATTACAACTTGCCCGTCATTGTTGTCATTCGCCAAAACCACGTCCGGCGTTTTGAGGATGCACTGCTCTAACTCGGCGCGATCGAATCCGATCAGCGCGGCCATCTGCCCGTCTGAAGCGCTGTCCATCAGTTCGGCTCGTCGCTTCACCAAGCGCAACCCCGTTTCAAAATCAAACGCTTCAGCCGCATACAAAGCCACATATTCACCTAAGCTGTGTCCTGCAACGACGCTCGGCGGCTGCGATCGATCCATCATTAAATCGACCAGAATGCTTTCCACAACATACAGGCAAGGCTGCGTGTAGAGTGTCTTCGACACCTTGTCGTCAGGACTCTGGCAAACAGCGGGCACCGACCAGCCCAAAATCTGTTCAGCTTGGGCAAATTTGGCTTGGGCAGCAGGAATGTCGAGCAGATCGGTTCCCATGCCGATCGCCTGCGAGCCTTGTCCGGGAAACACCCACGCGGTTTTAGCCATTGCGATTCGATCGATTTACGAGAGGCACTTGGCTATTTTACTGCGTCAAGGGGATGTGATTGTCAGCGTGTATCGGCCTCGGCTGTTGCTGTCAAATCCGTTTGCGAGAACAGTATAGGTTCCCGTTGTGGGCAGTTCGATCGAGATGCGGGCGTTGCGATCGGCTGAGCTGATATCGTCGTTTTGCGCCAGCGATGTGCCGTCGGGATTGACCAAAACGAGATAGGTATCAAACTCGGTGCTTTCGAGCGAAATTGTGATGCGCTGGCCTGCTTCGCCTTGAAAGGTGAAGCGATCGAACAAGCTGTTATCCGAGGGTAAAACCGTATCTCCCGGTTCTAAAACGCCTTCTTCTCGCAGCAGCGTTTGGCTAGGACTGGGTGCAGGCGCAGGGCTAGGTTGCGGAACTGGGCTAGGTTGCGGAACTGGGCTGGGCGCAGGCGTAGCGGTGGCGGTGTAGCCGCTCTCGCGCAGAAATTGGCCGAGGCTGGCGAAAAACTGCTGGCGATCGCTTTCCTGATACGCTTGCTGGACGCGCTGCCAGCCGTCTGCCCCTTCACCGAGCAGATGTTTGGTGGCGAGATAGGCGGCGAGGTGGCCTTTGACTTCATAGCCTTGCTGCCGCGCTTCGCTGTAGGCTTGCCAGATTTGGTAAGCGCGACTGTAAACCGTTTGCCGATAGCGGCGCGTCACATCGACCAGTTCGCCGTTTTGGTAGTGCCAAATTTGCGGCGGAAAGTTCGAGCCTGCAAAGCTGCTGAAGGCATATGCAAACCGATCGTCCGCGCTGACCCATTCGATCGTGCCGTCCGTGTCGAGGTCTTGCAGCCGATAGCCCACGTTGCCCCACTGGTGTTCGATCGAGGTGTACTGCTCGGACTGCGGATTGTAGCGGTAGATCATCGAGTAGGTGCAGCAGTGCGCTCCGCCCGTGTAGAGGTCGAGAACCACTTCGGCTTCTGCGTCGCCACCAAGGTTTTGCACCTTCAGCATTCCTTCTCCAGTGCGGCAGGCATCTTCGTTCGTAATCGGCTGATCGAGGACGCGATCGCCCTCCCGCTCGATTTGCAGACGAATGTCTGAAACGCAAATGCCCTCTCCGGGCTGATAGGAAAGCGCGGCTTCCACATTGCCCGCTTCTGCCCGAACGGTTTCAGCGATTGCGGCTTTCGGCAACATCAGCACAGCGATCGCACTCACACACACAGCCCAAAATTTCGGTTTCATCGATCGAATCTATCTAGTGAATCAAGCAAGAGAGAATTGGCTGACTGCTCGCACAATCGGAAAGTTCCCCTTGTTATGCTCTTCACTATACGGAAGACAACTGGCATTTGCCCAGTGCTAAAAATTTGTAACAAAAGATGTCGTTTATCTATTCACGCACCATTCAATTTCGCGACACTGATGCAGCAGGTGTTGTGTATTTCGCAAACATTCTGTCGATGTGTCATGAAGCGTATGAAGCTTCTTTAATGGCAAGTGAAATTGAGCTGCGATCGTTCTTCGGCAACGTGGCGATCGCCATTCCTATTACGCACGCCAGCGCTGACTTTTTAGCCCCGATGTTTTGTGGAGAGCGCATCGAAATTCATCTGACTCCCACGCAAATTCGCGAAGAGAAATTTAGAATTTCCTATCAGCTTCTTGCAGTTGATTCGCTAGAGCGGATTTTAGCCAAAGCGGTGACAGAGCATGTTTGCATCGATCGCGCAACGCGCCGTCAGCAAGCTCTGCCGCCAGAGATGCAGCATTGGATGCAGCAGTTCAGCTAGCAGTTTGGCGATCGAAGATTGCGGTTTTGAGTTGCGCTAAGTTGAGTTTTCCCTGGGCATTGCGCGGCAAAGTATCCAGAACAATCCAGCGTTTTGGTCGCTTGAATGGAACAAGCTGAGCGCTCACAAGTTGCTGCAATCGATCGATCGAACTGTCGGCATTAGCCAGCACACAAGCGGCGGTTACAACTTCACCCCAGTCGCGATCGGGCAATCCAAAGACGCAAACATCCTTCACCAGTTTCGTTGCCCAAATTGCCGCTTCCACTTCTGCTGGAAAGACGTTTTCGCCGCCCGTAATGATCTTGCTGCTGCTGCGTCCGACAATGTGCAGTTCACCCAATGCGTCAAAATAGCCGAGATCGTCGGGCACAAATGGCGCGTCGGACGGAAAAAAGTTTGGGTAGTAGCCCAAGCAGAGCGATCGCGCCCGAATCTGCAACGGTTCGATCGCATCACACTGAATTTCGGCATGGGGCAGCACGACTCCACAACTGCGTCGCCCCTGCAAAAAGCCGTCTGGACGCAGTGTCGCAATTTGCGAAGCGGTTTCGGTCATGCCGTAGGTCGGTGCGAGGCGAATTTGCAACGCTTGAGCGCGATCGAGCAGTTCCGGCCAAGCGGGTGCGCCACCCAGCAAAACCGTGTGAAACTGCTTCAGCCAGTCGATCGCACAGCGCAGAGGGAACGGTATCGCGCAGCGCTCCCGGAACGGTATCGCGCTATCCAGCAAGCGCTGAAGCTGAGTCGGCACGAACGATAGGAAGCAGGTTGCCGGATCGACAGCGGGACGCAATCCGGCTTGGATAGATTTAAACGGAGCGATTGCCAGCGTTCCCCCCGTAACGTAGCCGCGCCAAAACTGCATCAGACCGCTGACATGATGCAGCGGCAGAACACAGACGGAGTTGATTTGAGACTGGCCGAAATAGGTTTGGAAGCCGCGCACCGAGGCAGTGAGCGATCGCCAGGTATGCATCGCCAGCCGAATTTCCCCGGACGATCCGCCTGTCGGAATCATCACGCTGCCGCGCACTGCATTGGTTGCGGCTGAACTGGGAACAATCGGACAGTCTCCCCAGACGCAATTCGGCTCAACGAGCCGCGCTACCTGTTGCCAGTCCGATTCGACCCACTGCGGATTTGCCAGCACGATCGGCGCACCGATCGCCGCTGCTGCCAGCAATCCTGCCAGGAACTCGATCGAATCGCGCTCCGTCAACAGTACCGTTGGCAAAAGGCCGTTTGCAATCTGCTGGAGTTCCTGAGTCCGTCGCGCCGTTGCCTCTTGCAGGCGCGGCGTGTTGTCATGAGCAGCTTCACCAATCAGTAGCTTGCCGCCTCGTTTCTGCCAAACTTTTACCAGATCTGCCATATCTGTTCATCATCCAGGCGATCGACTCCATCTGCAAATAAGTGATCGACCCCCATCCCCAGCGCCAAAGCAGACGGCTCAGCCAGATGCGTTTCGATGAAGCGACGAGCGATCGCAGTTTCCAGCGCAGAAGACCAAACGACCGAAAGCTGATGCGTTTGCACAAACTCGCGCAGGCATGAGGGAAATCCCGCGATCGCCGCCTTGACGACATAAATGCCCTGCCAGCCTTGGGCATGAGCCGCTTGCAGTTGAGCGATCGTCGCCACCGATTCATCCAGCGCGATCGCAGTTGAAAAATTCTGACTCAGTTCCAGCATTTGATCGAATCGATCGACAGGCAACGGCTGCTCCAAAAATTCGATTTGCGGCGAGCGATCGCACACTTCCAGCCAGCGCTGCGCCGTCTCGAAGCTCAATCCACCGTTGGCATCCAGCCGCAGCTTTAGCGTTGTCGGAAGCTGGTTCAGCAGTTGCGTGAGTAAATCGAGTTCTCGATCGATCGCGTCAACGGCAATTTTCCATTTCAGCGCTGGGTAGGTTTTCGCCAATGATGCGAGTGCTGCGATCGCGCTGCTTCCGGTTGGCAGCAATCCGCAACATAACAACTTTTTGTCAAGCGCGACTGTTTGATCGAGCGATCGCCAAGCTGACTCAAAGCCAAACTGACAGGCAGGCAAACAGTCAGGAATTTCAGCAATTCTTGCCGCATCAAACTCTGGCGGCAGACTGTGGCAGAACGCGATCGCCTGCTCGATCGATTCGCTGCCAAACCAGGGAATCGGAGCAATTTCACCGTAGGAGATGCGATCGAACTCGTCTTGAAGTTGCAGCAAAACGCCCTCTCGCTGCCGCCAAACGCCGTGATGCGTTCGGAGCGGCAAGCGAAAAGGGCGCGAATACAAGCGAAACTGAAGTCGCAGTTTATTCGCCGCGAGCAGGCTTGGTGCGCGATTTGGCTCTGGCGGCACTTTGCTTGAGGGCTTCAAGGCGAGATTCGTAGCGTTTGCGCTGGCGCTTGCTGGAAGATTGATCGATCAGCACTTTCAAAGCGCTTCCCAAGCTTTTGTAGGCGTTGGGCAGCGTGTAGCCAAAACGGGTGGCGAGAGCGATCGCCTTTTCGTCCGCTTCGTAGGCTTCTTTGAGCGTTTTTTCATTGCTGTTGCGCTGATATAGACGGAAGCCCGACACGCCACACAGCGCCAAGGCCAGCATCAGCAGCAGACCGTCTTGCACCCACAGTTCCCCGACTGCACCGCCCAAACCGATCGCCAGTGCAGCCATTTCCCAGCCGTCGCGGGGAATTGTGTCGTTTTGAATCCGGCCAACTTCATGCCAAAACAGCAGATTTCGCTGGTCAAGCGCCAAGCCTTCCCACTTGAGCAAATCGATTTGCACCTCGACTTGATCTTTGCCAATTTCTTCGCTCGTAATCAAAGGCGGATTGACGGCTGTGGTGGCTTCGATCGAAACCCAGCTTCGCAGTTCTGGCGGCAACAGCGACTTGAGCCGTCGCAATTCGCTCAAATCCGATCGAACCGATGAAGTGGCGTATGAGGTCATAGTCGCTGGTAAAAGAGTCTATTTTCGATAGTATAGCGATTCTTGGTCGCTGATTGTTGTATCAGCCAGAGCGCGATTGAGCAACCGTATTCCACTGCTGCCGCCCGCTTGCTGCCGCAATTGCCTCAAAAATTGCCTCAAATCGATCGAACTTGAGTGCTGACCGCTGCCTTTCTCAAAAGCTATTACAATTATTGAAGTTCTATTGAGCAGGTTTACAGTGCTGATTGGACTTGTTTCGCTGGGCATGAAGCTGAATGCCGCCTCGATCGCGGGCGTTGGATTGTGGTCGCTCGCTTTATATCTGGGCTTTTCGCCGCTGAGTGAAGCGGTGATGGAGCAAATCGATCGCCTCCTCAAATCGATCGCTTCCCGCATTTCACCTGAGCCACAGCGCTTGTTTGAACTGACTGCCCTCCTCGCCTCGCTGCTGAGCGTCATTCCTTTTTTGATTGTGGGTGGCCTGTGCAACTTCGGCGTAGAAGCGAGCTTGGGCGGAAGCTGGCCGATCAGTACGGGAATTTTGGCCTGCATTGGTGGCGGCGTATACGAACTGGGTCGCCGCGACGGGCAGGCCGCCAAAGGCCGATAATTCGCAAAAATTGTAGAGGTATGGCAAGCTGTGCCCGAAGCTATCGAGAAGGCGTGGAATTGAGTGAAGGTTCGATCGCTTCATCCACCAGAATTTGCAGAAGCGATCGCAACCGTTCGCCTCAATCTGCCACAACTTCCGTCACGATCGCGACAAGCTGATCTGCTGCTCCGGGCGTACCGCGCACCTGCCGCAGGCGTTGACGAATCGCGGCCAGCTTTTCCGGATGGTGCAGCCAGTCGATCGCCAGCAGCGCTACTTGTTCGGGTTGCAGCTTGCCAATCAGTTCCGGGACGATCGCTTCGCCTGCCCAAATGTTCGGCCAAGCCAGCAGGCGCGATCGCCGCAAAAACCAGCCGTTGATTAGCTTGGCAAACATTTTGCCTGCACCGGGAAGCCGCGCCAGCAGTCCGGGTAGACCGTCCCACGATCGCATTGCGTCAAGCTGATAGGTCGGCAGCAGCACGATCATCGGCACGGCCAGCGATCCGAGTTCTGCCGTATTTGCGCCCACCGTCGTCAGGCAAAACTGACACTGTGCCAGCGTGTCGTAGGCCGGAAACTGCCGCACCAGTTCGACTTGCAATCCGCTGGCCGTTTTCAGATAGGCTTGCTCATCTGCGATCGCCAAATCTGCCGCCCCTTCTGGCAAATCCGCCAGGATGGGATTGAACATTGGGTCAGCAAACTTTGCCAAAGTCGGCAGATCCAGCGTCGGCGCGACCGGAAGCACAAAGCGCACCTGCGGACAAGCGGCGTAAATTTGCTGAGCGATCGCCAAAGCCAGCGGTACGCCCTGAGTGAGTTTGGCCGCTTTTGAGCCGGGAAGCAGGCCGATCAGGGTGGTGGGGGGTTGCGGTTGATTGACCGTCGAGGCTGAAACGAGAACGGGGCGATCGACTGGTTCGACAATGCCATCTCGACACCCAACACCCACCTCTGCCATCAAGTCACCGACAACACTCAACCGATCGCGATATTTCGCGGGAGCGCGATCGATCAGTTGCGGCTTCATGACGCCAAAGCGATCGACCCAGCGATGCCAGCGCGTTTCCCATTCGCCATAAACCACGATGCGGTAGCCCAGCCGTTTGCCAATCACGACCGAGAAGAACTGGTCGCCGCCCAAAAACAGAACGACGCCGCGATCGTGCCAGTCCCAATTTTCTGCTGTTTTTCCGGTCAACAAAAAGGGCAGAAAGTGCGCTGCGCCCTGAATGCGATCGAGTTCCGGAAAGGTTTGAGCGATCGCCACTTCGCGCCCAGTCGCATTCGGACAGGGCGACAGCACCAGGGAAATTCGCGCTTGAGCCGCAAACTGTTGCCTGAGCGATCGCACAACGGGGCGCACCCAGGTTGCCACTTCGCCGGGGCCATTCGACAAAATCAAGATATCGATCGGTTCCACAATTCCACTCACACACTTACACAAGAGCATATCGGAGCGAGCCACTTCAGGCGCGATCGCTCCTAAAATATGGATGAATTAAACGCAAACAAAGTGCCGCAAGGAGCCAAGGGTGAGTACTGAAGACGTTGATTTTCAGCAGGCCGCAAACGACCTCGCCACCGCTGCCGAAACGGGGCAAAGCGCAGAAGTCGATCGGCTCTTACGAAGCGGCATTGATGTCAACAGCAGCGACGAAGAAGGCTGGACCGCTTTGATGGGAGCCGCCGCAGCCGGAAATGCCGACATTGTGGAACTGCTGCTCGATCGCAGAGCCGAGGTGAATGCCCAAACCAGTTTTGGTTTGTCGGCCTTGATGAGTGCCGCCGCTCAAGGTCAACTTGAAGTGGTGGAACTGCTGCTCGATCGCGGAGCCAACCCTGACCAGCGCGACAGCAACAACTGGACAGCACTGATTTGGGCGGCAGAAGAAGACCAGCCAGAAGTTGTCGAATACCTCAAGCAGTTTCGATTGCGAGCGCATTAATCCGACTTAAAAACCGATCGCTCAAACGAAAACAGGCAGCAGTTCAATTCAAGACTGCTGCCTGTTTTGGCAATTCCAGCTTCGATCGCCCTAGGGCTTCATGCTCTCGCGCACGATTTCCTCGCGCTCCAGGACGCGGCGTGTATCATCGGCAAACACCGCTTGGTAGACAAAGCCCGCTAGCACCGCTCCCACAATCGGCG
>NZ_JACJPO010000052.1 GCF_014696105.1 Microcoleus sp. FACHB-1515 | reverse complement strand
CGTATGTCATTGTCTAGGTTCAGGCTTGGCCTTCAAAGACTGCCGCACCGCTTCGCTTTCGCTCGGCTCGCTTGGCTCTCCTCTCGACCGCTTGACCAATATAACGAGAAAAGTCAAAAGGTGTCAACCCCTATCTCGAAAATATCTCCAAACACTTCCCCAAGTTGCACATCTCACCCCATCCACCCCCCCTCACCCCACTCCTAGTTCGTTCAGGCTGCTGAGTGAAATTTGATGCTCAGTCATTCACGAATTGGAAGCTTTACTCAGTTGTCGGGTTGCTCGATCAGCCGTTGCAGCGGTTAACTTGAGCAACCCGATCTTCAAACCGCTTTCTGTTGTTGTTTGTCTGCCACTTCCATTGCTTGGTATCCGATCGCCTTTTGTGCATTTGCCCAAATTGGCGTGAAGAGTTCATTTGTTCGTTAGGCATCTGCCCAATGAATTCATCAAATTACGTTTTGTAGGATCGCGCTCAAGCACCAACCTTCTCCTATGCGCGATCGATTGAATCCACAGTCAATTGTTGTTGTGCGGGCACTTCCTGGCCTGGGCGATTTGCTTTGCCTCGTTCCAGCTTTGCGGGCACTGCGGCGGGCATTTCCACACGCAAGAATTGCACTGTTAGGATTAGCAGCGGCGCGGGGAGTTGCCGATCGCTTCGCTGAATATGTGGATGAGTGGATTGAGTTTCCAGGTTTTCCAGGAATTCCAGAAGTGGCGATCGATCCTGTTCGTATCAGCCATTTCTTGAGTCAAATGGAATCGTTTGACTTGGCGTTGCAGCTTCACGGCAACGGCAGCCTCATGAATATTTTTGTGGCACTGCTGGCGGCGAAACAGTCGGCAGGATTTTATTTGCCCGATCGCTTCTGCCCCGATCCGCAATTCTATTTGCCCTATCCCGATGATTTACCGGAAGTGCGGCGATCGCTCCACCTCCTAAAATTCTTGGGAATTTCCCTACAGGGCGAACAGCTTGAATTTCCTCTAACGACTCAAGAGCAGACAATCAAGTGGCCGTTCGATCGCTACGCTTGCCTGCATCCCGGTGCAAGTGTGGCGTCTCGTCGCTGGCCGATCGATCAGTTTGCCGCGCTGGGCGATCGACTGGCGACAGCAGGATTTGAAGTAGTGCTGACGGGAACGGCGATCGAAGCAGATTTGACCGAGGCGATTGCTACTCGAATGCAACATCGAGCGATTAATTTGGCGGGAAAAACAGATTTGGGTTCGCTGGCGGTTTTGCTGCAATCGGCGCGACTGCTGGTTTGCAATGATACCGGAGTTTCACATCTGGCCGCAGCGATGCAAACGCCCAGCGTCGTGTTGTTTTCGGATTCGGACTTGGAGCGCTGGAGGCCGATCGATCATCAGTTGCATCGCGCCATTGATGCGCGGCTGTATGCTGATCTCGGATTGAGTCGGGCGATCGAGCAGGCGTTTGAGTTGCTGCAATCGGAGTATGCCCATGCTTAACGAAGTGAAGCGGCTTTTGGTAGTAGCGGATGAATTGCCCGACGGGATTCTTGAGACTTTGCAACAGGTGCTTCCTCATGCAGAAATTGTCTGCCTGTCGTTTGCTCAAGTGCAGCTTCCCGGTGGATTTGATGCAGCGATCGTCCTCACCGCTCCAAAGCAGTCGCCTTACCCAACTGCGTATCGCTGCTATCTGGCAGGCATTCCAATTCGCGTGGGACAGTCGATCGAGTTTGGCGGCGGCGTATTGTCGCACTGCATTCAGCCGATCGAAACCGACGATGTAACAGCGCATCACCTGCATTTGCTGCGATCGATCAAGCTGGTTGAAAACTTTCTCACCCTGACAAATTAAGCAATGTCGAAACTTCGGATTCTCACCTGGCACATTCACGGCAGCTACCTTTACTACCTGACGCAGGCTCCGCACGAATTTTATTTGCCTGTGAAGCCTGGAAAACCTGAAGGCTATGGCGGGCGGCTAGGACATTTCGCCTGGAGTGACAATGTGCACGACATTTCGGCTGAAGACGTGCGGAATCAGGAATTTGACTGCATCTTATTTCAGTCGCGCCGCAACTACGAGCACGACCAATTTGAGATTTTGTCGGAGAAGCAGCGATCGCTCCCTCGCCTTTACCTTGAACATGACCCACCCCGCGAACATCCGACTGATACTAAACATCCGGTCGATGATCCGGACGTGCTGCTGGTTCACGTCACGCACTTTAACGATTTGATGTGGGACAGTGGCCGGACGCCGACTTGCGTTGTGGAACATGGCGTCATGATCCCCGACGAAGTGCGCTACAGTGGCGAACTCGATCGCGGCATCGTTGTTGCCAACGGGCTACGCAAGCGCGGGCGCAGGTTGGGAGCGGATTTGTTCGATCGCGCCCGTCAAAAAGTGGCGATCGATCTGGTTGGCATGGATGCAGAATCGCTGGGCGGCTTGGGCGAAGTGCCGCACAGTCAACTTCCTGCCTTTCAAGCCCGCTATCGATTCTTTTTTCATCCGGTTCGCTACACGAGCTTGGGACTGGCCGTCTGCGAAGCAATGCTGACCGGATTGCCGATCGTCGGCCTTGCCACAACGGAACTTGCCACCGTTGTCGAAAACGATCGCACAGGTTTCATCAGCACAGATCTTGCAGAACTGATCGATCGGATGCAGCAGCTCATCGCCGATCCTCAACTGGCGCACCGTTTGAGCCGGGAAGCTCGTGATTACGCTCAGGCTCGCTTTGGCATCGATCGCTTTGTCCGCGATTGGAATCAAGCGTTCGATCGCGCTCTCAGTCAACGCTTCGTTCGCTCCTAAAAATTTCACCCCTCACTGCCATGAAACGCATTGCCTTAATTAGTGAACATGCTTCGCCGCTCGGCTGTTTTGGCGGCGTGGATAGCGGCGGTCAGAACGTTTATGTAGGACAGTTGGCGAAACATCTAGCGGCGATCGGCTACAGCGTGGATGTGTTCACCAGGCGCGATCGCGCCGATCTTCCCCCGATCGTCACTTGGCAGCATGGCGTGCGTGTCGTTCACGTTCCGGCTGGGGCAGCAGTTCCGTTACCCAAAGAAGCGCTGCTGCCGTACATGGCAGAGTTCACCAAATTTGTGATCGAGTGGTGTCAGCGCGATACCGTTTCGGAAGCGCCAAGCAATCACTACAATTTGATTCACGCGAATTTTTGGATGTCGGGCTTAGTGGCAGCGGAAGTGAAGCGATCGCTGCAAATTCCGTTTGGCATCACCTTTCATGCTTTAGGTCGAGTTCGCAGACTGCATCAGGGCACGGCAGATCAATTTCCTGACGAGCGGATGGCGATCGAAGACCGGATCGTGCGCGAAGCCGACTTCATCATCGCCGAGTGCACTCAAGATCGAGAGGATTTGCTCAATCTTTATGCTGCCGATCCCAGCCGGATTAAGATTGTGCCCTGCGGCTTTGACAGCAGTGAATTTTGGCCGATCCCGCAGTCGCTAGCGCGATCGACTCTCGGTTTGCCAACCAGCGATCGCCTGATTCTTCAGCTTGGCCGCATGGTTCCGCGCAAAGGCGTGGAAACGGTGATTCGCAGCTTGAGGACGCTGCGCGATCGACACGATCGAACGGCGCATCTGCTGATCGTGGGTGGGGAGTCCGAATCACCTGACCCAATTTTGACGCCGGAAATTGGGCGGCTTCAAACGGTGGCGAAAGCGATCGGCGTTTCCGAGCAGGTTACGTTCGTCGGGCAGCGGCAGCGCGAAGCCCTGAAGTATTACTACAGTGCTGCTGATGTATTTGTGACGACGCCCTGGTACGAGCCGTTTGGGATCACGCCGCTCGAAGCGATGGCTTGCGGCACTCCCGTCATCGGGTCGGCAGTGGGCGGCGTCAAATTTACCGTCAAAGATGGCGAAACTGGATTTCTGATTCCGCCACGCCAGCCGGATTTGCTGGCGGAAAAGCTGGCTTTGCTGTTTGACCAGCCGCACTTGCAGCAGGTAATGGGACAGCAGGCACGTCGGCGCGTTCAAACGCATTTCACCTGGGAGCAAGTGACAAGCGCGATCGCTCAAGTCTATGAAGCCACCTTGTCTCGCTCGGCTGTACGGCTGAGTCAGCTTGCCGCAACCGATCGGATCGATCGCCAGTTTGACGCCGCCATTCTTGCCATACAGCAGGCTCGCCGCAGTTTGCCTGGAGCGATCGCACAAGCCGCCGATCGCATTCACACCTGTTTCGCGCAGGGCGGCAAGCTGCTGATCTGCGGCAATGGCGGCAGTGCGGCGGATGCTCAACATTTCGCCGCTGAACTGGTCGGACGCTTCAGCCGCCTCAATCGTGCCGGACTGCCTGCGATCGCCCTGACTGCCGATTCCGCCTTTCTCACCGCTTGGTCGAACGACATCGGCTTTGAAGACGTATTTGCGCGGCAGGTCGAAACTTTTGCCCAGCCGCAGGATTTGCTGATCGGCATCAGTACGAGCGGGCGATCGCCTAATCTCATCCAGGCATTTGCCGCTGCTCAACGGCTGAATGTTGATTCGATCGCGCTGCTGGGCGGCGATGGCGGCGATGTGCTGCCCTTTGCGACCGAGGCGATCGTTGTTCCTGCTGCCGACACGCCGCGCATTCAGGAAGTGCAGATTTTGGTGATTCATCTGCTGTGTGACCTGATTGAAACCAAGCTGGCAAGTCCACCGCCTGCCTGGGAGGTGTATGAAGAACTGGCACAGCGCGAAGCAATTCACCCGCTGCCGATCGCCCATTGCCCGGAAACTGCGAGTTCCGTTCCGCTTTTACCTTGATTTAGGAGAAATTTCAATGGATTTACAAAGAAAAATTGCGATCGTCACTGGAGGCGGCCAAGGACTAGGAGCCGCGATCTGCCAGTCGATCGCGCAGGCCGGAGCAACCGTGATCGTCGGCGACATTCAGCTTGCAGCAGCGGAGAAAATTGCTCAGCAAATTCGCGACAGCGGTGGAGAAGCCATCGCCCTGCCGCTTGATGTGGCAAATGCCGAACAGGTCAGCGATGCGGTACAAAAAGTGCTAGATCAGTACGGCGCGATCGACATCTTAATCAACAATGCTGGAACCGATAAAACGGTTTCGATCGAAGAACTGGAAATCTCCGACTGGGATCGCGTTCTGTCCGTGAATCTGCGCGGTGCATTTCTTCTATCCAAAGCGGTCTTTCCAGTGATGAAGCAGCAGGGACGCGGCCATATCGTCAACGTCGCTTCGACTGCCGCCAAACGCGCTTGGCCGAACGCAACGGCTTATCACGCTAGCAAATGGGGCTTGCTCGGCTTCAGTCACGCTTTACACACCGAGGCGCGTCCGCATGGCGTCAAAGTGACGGCGATCGTAGCAGGTGGAATGCAAACGCCGTTCATTCTCGATCGCTTCCCTGACACGCCGCTGGACGTGCTGCAACCGCCGCAAAACGTCGCTGAGACGATTCGCTATGTGCTGATGCAGCCTGAAGAAACGGTGATCCCCGAAGTCACCGTCCTGCCAATGCGTGAAACTTCTTGGCCGTAGGCGCGGTATGAATCGAGCCATTTTTCTCGATAAAGATGGAACGCTGATCGAAGACGTGCCGTATAACGTTGATCCCGATCGCATTCGGCTTTGCCAAGGAGCGATCGAAGGATTGCGATCGCTCCACGCCGTCGGATACAAGCTAATCGTGATCAGCAATCAGTCGGGCATTGCACGTGGCTACTTTCCCGCAAGGGCATTGATGAACGTCGAGCAGCGATTGCAAAAACTTCTGGATGTGTCGCTCAGCGGGTTTTACTACTGTCCGCATCATCCAGGTGGAACGGTGGATGAATTTGCGATCGAGTGTGACTGCCGCAAACCAAAGCCTGGAATGCTGCTGCAAGCTGCCAAAGATCACGACATTGATTTGGCGCGATCGTGGTTCATCGGCGACATTCTCAACGATGTTGAGGCAGGGCGGACAGCGGGCTGTCGAACAATTTTGATTGACAACGGCAACGAGACCGAATGGATTTTGAAGCGATCGCGCCTGCCCAATCACATTGTTGCAAACTTGACCGAGGCGGCGCGAATTGTGACGGCGATCGATCAACCCACTCAAGCACAAATGGCCTGAACACGATGAAAGCAGATTTTGTCAGCGCGATCGACAACTGGAGCGGGCAAAACATTCTGGTGATTGGAGATGCGATGCTCGACTGCTATTTGCACGGCAGCGCCGAGCGACTGTGCCCCGAAGCACCCGTTCCCGTTGTGGCAGTGGGCGATCGCCACGACTTCCCCGGTGGTGCAGCAAATACGGCGGCCAACGTGCAGAGCTTGGGCGGACAGGCGTATCTGTTGGGCGTGACGGGCGAAGATGTGGAAGGCAATCGACTGCGGCAGGTATTGCGCGATCGCGGCGTCAACATCAATTCGCTGGTGAGCGATCCCCAGCGCGTGACGATCGCCAAACAGCGGGTTTTAGCAGCGGGTCATTTGCTCTTGCGCGTGGATCAGGGCGATACAGGTGTAGTGAGGCGATCGATCGAACAGCAACTGATCGATTCCCTCATCCAGCACTTCCCCTGCTGTGACGGCGTGATTGTTTCCGATTACGGCTACGGCGTTCTCACGCCCAGAATCATCGAAACCCTAACACTGCTGCAAGCGCAAACTCCCCGCCCGATCGTGGTGGACTCGAAGCGGCTGAGTTTGTATCGATCGATCGGCGTCACTGCCGTCAAGCCCAACTATGCCGAAACCGTACAGCTTTTGGGACTTAACAAGCTCACTAGTGGGCGCGTCGAGCAGATCATGGCCTGCGGCGATCGTCTCCTGACTTTGACAGGCGCAAAAATCGTTGCAGCAACGCTCGATCAAGACGGTGCGATCGTCTTTGAGGCAGGCAAATCCCCCTACCGCACTTATGCCCAGCCTGTTCCCTGTCCGCAAGCTAGCGGTGCAGGCGATACGTTTGTCAGCACCCTTGCCCTCGCCCTCGTCGCCAACGCCGCCACTGCCACTGCCGCCTCGCTCGCCGCCACTGCCACCGCGATCGTCGTCTCCCAACCGGAAACCACATCCTGCCAAAGCTGGGAACTGCGGCAGTTTTTGCTCAGCGATCGCAAGCGCGTCTCCACCCTCACCGAACTGGTTGCCCGCATTCAGCGCCAGCGGACACAAGGCAAACGCATCGTCCTCACCAACGGCTGCTTCGACCTCCTCCACCAAGGCCACATTGCCCACCTCCAGCAGGCCAAAGCCCTCGGCGACATTTTGATCGTTGGCGTCAACACCGACGAAACCGTGCGCCAACTCAAAGGCAGCGATCGCCCCGTCAACAGCTTGAGCGATCGCCTCACCATCCTTGCCGCCCTTGACTGCGTGGATTACGTCATCCCCTTTGCCGAATCCACGCCGTGCGACCTTATCCGCGCCATCCGCCCCGACCTCTTCACCAAAGGCAGCAACTACGCGATCGAACAATTACCCGAAGCCCCCTTGCTTGAAGAATTGGGCGGCGCGATCGTCATCCTCCCCTTCCAAGGCGGCTCAACCGCAAGCTTAATCGCAAGAATTCGGCAGGCAGCAGGGTGAGGGGGTGAGGCGATGTCGAGTGTCGGCGAAAGGCAGAAGGAAGCGGTTCGGAAACGAGGGACGCGGCGGGAAAGCCAATGCGTAGCGCTCATTGACGCTCACCGATCGCCCCTTGCGTAGGGTGCAGGGAAAGGCACTCTCCCTGCTGGGGTTGGAGGTTTGGAGGAGGGGCAACGCCCCTAGCCTCCAAGGGTTCGGATCAACAAGTTAGCCAACAGAAAAACAATCCCTTCGCTAAAAACAATCCCAAAACCATGCCCGACTGGAAAACCGCCCAAAACCTCCTTTGCATTCGCCTCGACACGATCGGCGACGTGATCATGACGACGCCCGCGATTCGATCGCTCAAACAATCCGTCCCCAATCGCCGTGTCACCCTCATGACCTCCTCAGCCGGAGCCGCGATCGCACCGCAAATCCCGGAACTCGACGACCTCATCATCTACGATTCCCCCTGGCTCAAAGCCACCGCACCCAGAGCAAACAGCCAGCCCGAATTCGAGATGATCGATCGCCTCCGCCAGTCCAACTTCGACGCCGCCATCATCTTCACCGTCTACAGCCAAAACCCGCTTCCCTCCGCCTTCTTATGCTATATGGCAAACATTCCCCTCCGGCTTGCCCACTGCCACGAAAACCCCTACCAGCTTCTCACCGACTGGATTAAAGACCCTGAACCCGAACAGTTTACTCGCCACGAAGTTCAGCGACAGCTTGATCTCGTCGCCTCGATTGGCGCAGAAGCGATCGATCCACAAATGCGCCTGACCGTTCCGCCACCTGCCAAACAGCAAGTCCTCGAACTGCTCGATCGCGAAATCCAGATCGATCGCCCTTGGCTTGTCATTCATCCGGGCGCAACGGCTCCTTCCCGCCGCTATCCGCCCGAATATTTTGCGACAGTGGCTCGGATGCTCGTTCAGCAAGGCATTCAGGTCATCTTTACGGGAACCGGAAGCGAAAAGGAACTGGTGGAATTCATTCAGGCAGAAATGAAAGTGAATTCGGTGTCGCTGGTCGATCGCCTCAACCTCGCGCAACTAAGCGCCCTACTTCAGCTTGCGCCCCTGCTGATTTCCAACAACACTGGTCCCGTCCACATCGCCGCCGCCGTTGAAACTCCAGTTGTAGACCTGTATGCGCTCACCAATCCGCAACACACGCCTTGGGGCGTTCCCAATCGCGTTTTGTTTCACGATGTTCCCTGCCGCATCTGCTACAAAAGCATTTGCCCCGAAGGACACCACCACTGCCTGCGGCTCGTCACGCCCGAATCCGTTGTGGAAGCGGCGATCGATCTGCTCAACGAAACCCAACCCGCAATTTCCCTAGTCGCTCACTCTTAAATCATGGCTTCGATCGATATCCTCATTCCCACCTACTCTCGTCCTGCCGCGCTTGCCGTCACGCTGATGGCGTTGTGCGCTCAAACTCGGCGCGATTTCAACGTGATTATCTCGGATCAAACAGAAGAGCATGACGCGATCGCAGTTGGAGAAGTCCAAGCAGTCTTGCGCGTTTTGCGGCTGCACGGGCATCAGGTGACGACACATCGCCATTTGCCTCGGCGCGGTTTGGCCGAACATCGCCAGTTTTTGCTCGATCAATCAACGGCTCCGTATGTGCTGTTTATGGATGACGATTGGATTTTGGAAGCAGATGTGGTCGATCGCCTGTGGAACGCAATGCAGCAAGAGCAGTGTGGGTTTGTCGGCTGTGCCAATATTGGACTGAGTTTTGCCAACGATGTGCGTCCGCATCAGCAGGCGATCGAGTTTTGGGAAACGCCTGTTCAGCCGGAAATAGTGCGATCGGGTACGCCCGCTTGGGAGCGCTATAAGCTGCACAATGCCGCAAATGTTTTGCATGTTCAGCAAAATCTTGGGTTGGCAGCAGGTGAAATTCGCAAGTATAAAGTCGCTTGGGTGGCGGGGGCAATTTTGTTTGATGCAGCAAAGCTGCGGGATGTAGGCGGATTTGGCTTTTGGGAGGCGCTGCCAATGAATCACTGTGGAGAAGATGTGCTGGCGCAGTTGCGGGTGATGGCGAAATATGGCGGGTGTGGAGTTTTGCCGTCTGGCGTGTATCACCAGGAGTTGCCGACGACGGTGATCGATCGCCGTTTGGATGCGCCGCAGTTGTTGCCGCTGTAGTTTGATTTGTGGCTGAGGTGCACCACATTGACTTTCCCGCCGAGTCCCTCGTGTGACTTGCTCCCCTTAACCCCCTTACTTTTCGCGGATGAAATCAATTCTGTTTGTTGAACTTCTGGGTGGTTTGGGTGATGTGCTGATTGCGCTTGGGGCGATCCAGGCACTGGCGCGATCGCGAAGCGCTGCCGGAACGGACTCGCGAAGCGCTGCCGGAACGGACTCGCACTCCGCCGCAAAATTGTGTGTTCTCACGTTTGCCCCTGGAGCAGAACTGCTGGAGCATGATCCGGCGATCGCAGAAGTCCTAGTTGCACCTCCAGGTCAAGCACGGCAGGCGGTTGAAACGCTGCTGCGCGATCGCCATTTCGATCTGATTGTGTCCGACACAAACTATGACGGCATTGAGGAAGTCATTCGGGCGAGCAGTGCGGCTCGAACGGTGACGAATTTGTGGCGATCGCCGCCAGACGATGAGTTTGTGGGCGATCGCTTCTGCCAAATTTTGCAAAAGGAAGGATTGATTACGAAGGAATCGATCCTTCCTGCGCGTCTGTATCTGACTGAGGCCGAACAACGCGCGGCGCAAATCGAATTTGCAGCGCTGCCACGTCCGATCGCGTTTCTGATTCCCGATGCGGGCATGGCAATTAAGCGCTGGCCGACCGATTCTTTCATCACCGTTGGGAACGCGCTGCGGCAAGATGGCGTGAGTGTCGTTGTGCCGATCGGGTCGGATGCGAATTTGTCGAAACAAATTGCTGCCGCGATCGATGGAACCGTTTTGCCCAAGCGATCGCTGCGGCAGCTAGCAGCTAGTTTGTCTCAAGGTGATTTGTGCATTGCGGCGGATACTGGCCCCGCCCGAATTGCCGCTGCCCTTGACGTTCCAACCATCACGCTGTTTGGTCCTTCCTGGCACGATCGCTATGGTCAGCCTGCGCCACACATCAATTTGCAGGGTGCGCCCGACTGCCCCGATCGCCAGCCGCAAAACTTTACTGCTCAAGCCTGCTGGTACAGCGCTCAGTGTTCAATTGCCGACTGGCAAACTTGTCTCGCCGATATTTCACCAGAAACCGTGTTGCAAGCCGCTCGATCGCTTCTAGCTCCCAAGCCTCAAACCCTAATTTCTCAATGGTCTTCTGTTCGCAATCTGCTCGTGCTGCGGATGGACAACATTGGCGATGTGATCATGACCAGTCCTGCTCTGCGATCGCTCAAAGAAAACTTACCGCAGGCGAAAATCACGCTGATGGCAAGTCCGGGTGGCGCACTGGCGGCGGAACTGCTGCCCTGGGTCGATCAGGTGCTGCCTGTGCGATCGCTCTGGCAAAATTTAGGCCGTCTCGACTTTGATCCGTCTCGCGAATGGCAGCTCATTGAAGAATTGCGATCGCACGCCTTCGATGCGGCCATCATCTTCACCAGCTTCAGCCAAAGCCCGCACCCGCCCGCTTTAGTTTGCCAGCTTGCTGGAATTCCTCTACGGTTAGGCGAATCGAAAGAAACGGGCGGAACCGTTCTCACAACTGAAGTTGCCGCCGCGCCCGACGAAATTCACCAGGTCGATCGCAACCTCCGTCTGCTCGAATCGGTCGGATTCACCATTCGCGATCGCTCCCTCTCCCTGCAAATTCCGAATTCCAAATTTCCAATTCCAAATTCTTACCTCGTCCTTAACCCTTGGACAAGCTGCCAGTCGCGCAACTACGACGGCGATCGATTCGCCCAAGCTGCCCGCCAGCTTGCCGACCGGACTGGATTCGACATAATCGTGACGGGCGTTGAGAAAGACCGCGATCGCAGCCGCAGCGTCCTCAAAATTTTGGGCGATCGCGCTGTTGATGCGATCGGCAAAACCAGCTTGGGCGAACTGACTGCCCTAATTGCTCAAGCTCGCCTGCTGCTGACCAACAACACCTCCACCATGCACATTGCCGACGCCACGCGCACGCCCACCGTTGTCATGTTTGCCGGAACCGAACTCGAATGCCAGTGGCAGCCGCGATCGACTCGTGCCAAGCTGCTGCGCCGTCCCACATCCTGTAGCCCCTGCTATGCGTTCACCTGTCCCTACAACCTGGAATGCCTCGACATTTCAGTTGAGGAAGTCGTCAAAGCAGGCTTGGAACTACTTCGCTGACGCGATACCGTTCCCTCTGCGCTATCGCGATACCGTACCGGGAGCGCTAACGCGGTCGACTTGCCTGTGGAAACAAGCGACTATAGACGCGATTGTTCTCCTCGGTCGGGCTGCGGAACCACCAAAACGTCGTTTCCCAGCAGAAAAACGAGACGCCCGCAAATTGCGTTTGCCGAATGCGATCGATCTGCTGCCGTATCTGTTCGATCGATTTGGGCGCGAAAAATGGCCCAGTATAAATTCCGATCGCGACTGGAACTTGCGATCGCAGTTGTCGTAATCGCGCATTCGACAGTTCAGCCGCAAAAGCAGACGGCTGCGATCGATACACCTGCACAACCACTTCATCAAGCAAACCCAAATCCACCCAGCGCGTCCAGTCCTGCAAATAATTTCGATAGGCAAAATCCGGCAGATTTGGCGAGAGCGACACGATCGCCTCTGGGCGTGCTGCTTGAACTCCCTGCACAATCTTCGTCATCAACTGAGTGATGTGGCTCGATCGCCATGCCATCCAGTCTGGATCGGTCGGGTCGGCAGGCGGCGCTTGGCCGGAATGCTCTGCCCGATAGCGCTTCACCGTGTAGGCATCATAGCCAAACGCGATCGGCAACCCAAAGTGATCGTCAAGCTGAACGCCATCGATCGGATAGCGCTTCGCTACATCCACAATCAAATCAGTGAGAAACTTCTGCACTTCTGGATGAGCCGGATTCAGCCAGGCCTGCTGGTTCGTTTCATCTTGCTGCTGTCCGTCGCGAGTCGCGCTGAGCCAGTCGGGATGCTGCAAGGCGATCGCTGACTGTGGCGGAATCATCAGCCCATACTCAAACCAGGGAATCAGCCGCAAATGCTGCCGATGCGCTTGCTTCAACAGTCCCGACAGGGGATCAGGCCGAGGCAGCCTGTACCAAAGCGGATGCAAACTGCCGATCGCGAAGCGCTCCCGGAACGGTATCGCCCGCTGAGCAATTGGACTTGGATACAGCGTTCGCCCTCCGTTCCAAACCGAAGCATAGAGCGTGTTGAGCCGCAGCTTGGCGAGATGGGCGATCGCTTCATCCAGTCGCGTCGTGTAGTACATCAACGCCGCACCAACATCGGTCATCCAAACGCCGCGCAGTTCAGTTGAGGTGACAGCTCCACGTGGCACAGTTGGCGCTTGCCACAGCACCCACACCAAGCCGAGCGAACAGATGCACAGAACCAGAGAAGATCCGAACCGCCGCCGCGATCGACGCACAGACTTTAGCAAATCAACAGGCATTGCGATCGTGAACGAAACTATCGATCGCTTCAACTCCAGCAATCGTCAATCCAGACATTCTAGGCCGTGTTTCCAAAGGCATTGATCCTCCCCAATCCTCCTTGCTAAGGAGGGAGCCGAACCACCACTCCTGCTAGCGCTTTGCAACCACGCCCTAGCCGCGCAAATACGCCAGCAACACAGACTGGATCGGCAGCAAACTTTTGTAGGCGCGGCCTTCGACAGGCATCTGTTCAAGCGCATCCGCTAACTGAAGAGCCATCGATCGATCGGCCTTCACCTGCCACAGCGGCGCGATCGAGGTGCGAATGCCAAACAAAATGCCGTTCGTTTGCGGGAGTCGCCGCAGCGTTTGCCGTTCCACGCGCAGCCAAAGCTTGTCACCTGCATTTTCAAGGGCAATCGTCGGATCAACTCCGGCCTCGCCGTGCGCTGTCATCAAACATAAATCCGGCGTATCCACAATGCTCCAGTTAAAGCGAATGCTTGGATGGTTGGCGCGGAGGCGATCGAAAACGGTATCAACCGGACGCGCCAGCTTTTCGGCATAGCCCGGAACAGGTGCATGAACGCCCAAGAGCGATCGCCCCAATTTATCTTGCAGCCGCCAGCGAGACGGAAAACATACTGACCCCGCCACCAACACATGCTCACCCGCTTGCGGCAGCAGCACGCACCAATCTTCCTGCACCAATCGCCCTGCCAAATCCAGCGGTTTTTCAGCGAAATCAGCCAGATGCCAAACTTCTCCGGTCGCGCAGTTGAGCAAATGGCCGGATTGTCGCTGGTAGTGCTGTGGATAGTAGTTCAGCAAATGATCGATCAGCAAATCGAGGACTTCTTGCTGAGCGGCGATCGATCCGGGCAAAGCAGCAAACATTTCGTCATGGCGATCGCGCAGCAGTTCCGCCTTCAACTGCAACTGAGAAGCAAAATTCTCGTCAATCTCGATCCACTCGCTCAGCGCTAACGGCTTGAGCCTCAGCGTCAGCCACCAGCCAGGTTTTCGGGAAAACGGAATCGATCGCAGCATAGAAAGACGGCCAAAAGAAGAATCAAACCTTCATCTCTTCTTTTACCGAACGATTCCGACTATTTCACCAGCTTCAAGATTTCTTGGGCGGCTCGATCGCACACGCCCACTTCCCCTGCTGCTTTTTGCATCCGGGCGTAATCCGCGAGCATTTGCTGACGGCGATCAAGATTTTGCAAAAGTTCGATCGCGCAATTTGTCAAATGTTCTGCGGTCGCGTCTTCTTGCAAAAATTCGGGGACGATCGCTTCCATCAGCAGCAAATTTGGCGGCGAAGCAAACGGAATCGAAAATTTGAGAATCTTCCGAGCGATCCAAGCTGTAACAGAATTGACGCGATAGAGAACAATCTGCGGCACATTCATCAGCGCAATTTCCAAATTGGCCGTTCCCGACTTGGCGATCGCAAAATCCGCTGCCGCAATGACCGATCGCGAATCGGCCACGATCGTCGCCTGCAAGCCAAATTCACGGATTGCTTGTTCAATGGGCGATCGCAACGCTTCTAGTGAAAGCGGAATCCAAAAATGAATCTGCGGAATTTTGGCCTGAAGCCGCTTGGCCGTTTCAAAAATCACGGGCAGCAGATACTTTAATTCTTGCCGTCGCGAAGCTGGAAGAAGAGCAATGGCCGTTTGCTCTGGCGGAATGTTCAGTTGCGATCGAGCTTGTTTCCGCGTCGGAGCCGTTTGCACCCAATCGACCAGCGGATGCCCAACCCAGGTGACGGATGCGCCGCACTTTTGGTAATAGCTCGCCTCACCGGGGAAAATCGCAAGCAGACGATCGCTCAACTCGATAATTCGCTGCGTGTTGCGCGGATTCACCGACCAAACCCATTCTTGCGGCGTGATGTAGTAAACCGTCGGCACAGTCGGCAACTGCTGGCGGACAAACTGCCCGATCCCCAAATTTGGTCCCAAATAATCAATAAACACAACTAAATCCGGCGGATGCTGCTGCAATTCTCGCCGTACACGCTGCTGCAACCGCAACGTCGGCACCAGAAACGGCAGCGACTCCACCAGCCCGATCGAACCAATTCCGCTTGTGTTGCCCAGCAGCGTCGCGCCCGCAGCGGCCATTCGCTCGCCGCCCAATGCCACAATTTCTAAGTCGAGATCGATCGAGTTTGCCTGTCGATGCAGCGCTTCCACCAGCATCGCGCCCTGCAAATCGCCGGACACTTCCCCGGTGCTGATAAAAATCCGCCGACGCCCTTCACTCTTCACTCTTCACCTTCGATCGCTTCCCTGGAATCACGCCGCGCCGTTCAGGTTGCTGCGTTTCAATCAAAAAATTTCGCAGATGGCGCAGCGGTTCGGTGTCGGGCAGCAAATCAAATTGGGCAATCGCTTCGTTCAAAGTTAAGCCCGATCGATACAGTAGCCGAAACGCCTTTTTTAGGGCGGTCAGATCCTCCACGCCAGCCCGCTTGAGGCCAACCAAATTCAGCGATCGCACCCTTGAAGGATTGCCTTCCACCAGCATGTAGGGCGGCACATCGCGCTCGATCCGGCTCATGCCGCCCACCATTGCCATTCGGCCAACCCGGACAAACTGATGCACGCCAATTAGTCCGCTAAATCTCGCGCCCGACTCAACATAGACATGTCCCGCCAGCGAAACGGAATTGGCGATGATCACACGGTCTTCGATCGTGCAGTTGTGGGCGACATGCACATAGGCCATCAGCATGTTGTCGTTGCCGACAGAGGTAATTTCGTTCGATCGCGTCGGGCGGTTGATGGTGACGTATTCGCGAATCAGGTTGCGATCGCCAATTTTGACCAGACTCAGCGACCCGTCATATTTGAGGTCTTGCGGTTCCAGGCCGATCGCCGCACCCGGAAAAATCTGGTTGCCAACGCCGATCTCCGTTCGCCCGTCAAGGACAACATGCGCCCCGACGATTGTGCCCGCCCCAACTTTCACTCTTTCACCAATTACGGCATACGCGCCAACCTGCACGGTGGGATGCAGTTCTGCTCCAGGATGAATAACGGCAGTGGGGTGAATGAGGGTAGTCAAGTTTGACACAGCGGGGGCAGGGAACTGGGTGGAGTTGCGATCGTCGATCGAGCAGAAGCTTAGTCAACCAGAGAAAACATCAGTTCGCCCTCGGCAGCAAGCTGACCGTCTACCTCGGCTCTGCCCTGCATCTTACCGAAACGACGCCGCTTAATGGTCAGCAGTTCCACTGTCATTACAAGCTGATCGCCGGGAACAACCGGACGACGAAATCGGACTTTATCAATCCCGGCAAACATAAACAGCCCAACAGGAATGTCGGGTAGCTGCGTCAGCACCACGCCGCCAACTTGCGCCATCGCCTCGACAATCAGCACACCAGGCATAATCGGGCGTCCGGGAAAATGCCCCTGAAAGTGCGGCTCGTTGAACGTGACGTTCTTGATGCCGACCGCTCTTGCGCCCGGAGTAAAGTCGATGATGCGATCGACCAGCGAAAACGGATAGCGATGCGGCAGCAGATTGTGAATTTCTTCGAGGCTAAAGGTCGTTTTGGGCATGGGCGATCGATCGAGCAATTCCTGCTCAGGCTCGGCAGCGGGAACAGCATGAACGTCAGTCAAAATGGACATGAGCAAGTACAGGTAGGGCTGTTGACAGTGAAGCTTTTAGACAGTATGGGAAAAATCTGCTAGCAAGCGCGTTAGCTGGGTATGAAGCTGATGGCTCGCTTTGTAGGCCAGCACATGAGCAACCGGAAACACGCCGAGCAAACTTAAATCCCCTACTAAGTCTAAAAGTTTATGACGGACTGGCTCATTTGAAAATCTCAACGGCGGATTCAACCATCCTTCCGTTCCGCAAACCAGCGCATTTTCAAGACTTCCGCCCTTAATTAATCCGGCTTGGCGCAACTGTTCAATTTGGTGCGCCAGCCCAAAAGTTCTTGCAGGCGCGATCGCCTCCAAAAACGATTCGCGATTTGGCGACCAGCTAAACCACTGATTGCCGATCGCACTCAACTCAAAATCAATCCCGTAGCTCCAGCGCAGTTCCGGTGCCGGAATCGCCGCCACAAACGCATCGCCATGATGCACCCAGAGCGGTTCTTCTAATCGAAAAATCGAACGGTTAGTGGATTGGGCAGCAATGCCAGCTTGAGCGATCGCTTCGGCCCACTCTCGTGCCGATCCATCAAGCAAAGGAACTTCTGCCCCGTCAATCTCGATGCGGGCGTTGTCAATTCCCAGTGCTGCCAGTGCCGCCAGCAAATGCTCGACCGTGCGGACATGAGCAGAACCGACAGCCAGTTCGGTTGAAAGCGTCGTTTGAGAAACCGAGCCGATCGCAGCGGGGATCACCGGAGCATCCGCTAAATCCACGCGGACGAAATAGCGACCGCTTTCGGGCGGCGCAGGCAGAACGCGCACCGAAGCAGTTTCGCCGGAGTGCAGGCCAACGCCCGATCGCACAAATTCACCTGCGAGGGTTTGCTGTTGCTGTCGATCGAGGGCGCGATCGACAGCAGCGGGTTTGGCTTGCATTAGAAGCGCTCCCCGATGCCGAAGTGAATGCGGTTGTCACCATCGTCATTGACGGCAAAATCAACGCGAATTTGGCCGAGCGGCGAATTCACGCGGATGCCTGCACCCACACCAAAGCCGCTTCCCGGCTTGTCTCGTGCGCCAGCCGGATCGCCCAGAACGGTATCGCCGCTGCCCAAGTCCGTTCCAGCATCGACAAACAGAGCGCCACCGACGATCGCAAAAATCGGAAAGCGATATTCAACCGTGCCCTGAACAAAGCTGCGACCGCTGCCCAAGTCGCCCGAACCATAGCCGCGAATTGAATCGGTTCCACCCAGTGAAAACGCTTCGTATGGAGGCAAATCGCCCAGAACGGTTCCTGCTTGGAGATTGAAGAACAGCGTTTCAGGACCATCGGTGAAGTTGGTGAAATTCACCGGAATATATTGGCTGTAGCTGCCACGCAAGCGGTTGAACAAGATGTTGCCTGACCCGATCGGAATTGACTGCTCGGTGCTGAGGCGAAACAGCGATCCGCTCGTCGCCTGATTGTCCGTGAAGCCGCGCTGATCGCTTACAGCCGAAAGCTGAAGCGTCGTAATGTCATCCACGCCTTCGCCGCTGAAGCTCAAGGGATTGCCTTCTTCGTCTTCAGTGACGCGATCGCCATCGCCATCAGTGATCGTGACGTGCTGATACTGCAAGCCCAGCGAGGCTCGCCAGCCTTCTAAGCCCAACCACTCTTCTAGCGGGCGGCTAAAGCTGATGCCGCCGCCCAATCGGTTGACGCGGGGGCGATCGCCATTTTCCAGCTCCACCTCGTCCGGGCCACCATCAAAAATTAGCGAAATCGACTGACGGCGGAAGGCGTTGATGCTGTAGGACGTGCGATACGGATCGCCTGCAATCCAAGGATCGGTGAAGCCCAAGTTAAACAGCAAATCGCCCTGGGTGCCTGCCTGCACTTCTGCACTGAGGCGCTGGTTGTTGCCCCCCAAGTTTTGCTCGGTGTAGCTCAGCGAACCAAACAGACCGCTGGCCGAACTAAAGCCTGCTGCCGCTGCAATGTTGCCTGTGTTGCGCTCGATTACGTTGACCGTCACATCCACCTGACGCGGATCTTGACCGGGATTGAGCGAGACGCGCACATCGTCAAAGATGCCCAGCCCGAAGACGCGCTGCAAATCGGCCTGGATCTGCTGCTGATTAAACACATCGCCCGACTGCGATTCAAATTCGCGGGTGATGATGAACTCGCGGGTGTTGCCCTCGATCGGATTGCCCTCTTCATCGGTCGCATTGCCCTCATCGTCCAAAAAGCGCACCTGAATATCTTCGATCACGCCTTCCGCCACTTGCAGCGTGACAACGCCTTCGGAAGAAACCTGCGGTGCACCGATCACCTGGGCGAGGACATAGCCATTGCTGCGATACCACTCGTTCAGGTCTTCAATGCCCGCTTGAAAATCGTTCAGGTTGAGAATGCGGCCATACTGCGGCTGAAAAATTTCATCAATCACCGCAGGTGGCAAAACTTGAGTGCCTTGAATTTGCACCTGCTGCAAGACGGGATTCGGCTGCACTTCAAACGTGACGCGCACGCCCAGCGGCGTATCGGTCGGCACGGCGCGGACATTCGAGAAGAACCCTGTTGCAAAAACGGCGTTGATGTCGGCTTGCAGTTGCGATCGCGTCGTCGTCCGTCCCGGTCGCGTTTCGATCACTTGATAAACTTCATCCTCTAGCTCGCCTGTCGCTCCGCTGACGACAACTTCCGCCACCAAAACACGCGGTTCTTGCTCGGCGCTGGGGGTCGGCGTCGGCGTCGGGGTGGGTGCAGGCGTCGGCGTGACGGGAGGAGCCGCTGGAGTCGGTGAAGCGTCGGGCGTCGGCGTAATCTCGATCGTGGGCGGATCGTCTAGCTCAATCTGGATGCGATCGGTATCCGACTGCGATGGCGTTTGCGTTCCCGGTGGCGGATTTCCCGGCAGATTTTCGCCAGAGTCGTCGGCATCTGGCGCGGCTTCTTGCGAGGCAGGAGACGGCGCGGATTCGGTTGGAGCCTGTGCCACTTCGGGAGCAGCGGGTAAAACGGCAGCGGGACGATCGCGTAGCGCAGAGGGAACGGTAGCGGTTGTGCCAGTCGCGATCGTCCCTGTGGCTGCAATCCCAACTTCAGGAGCGGATGCAGAAATCGCTTCAGCCGCACGGGTCGGACTGGACAAGCCAACAGTGGCCGAGGCAGATAGAACTGCCAGAAGAATCGGAGAAAAACGCATAATATTCAACGGTTTTTGCACTTCCACACACCACGACTCACGAAAAGCCAATTAAGTCACAAACAGCCAATCAAACGGCATCACTCAAGCTTGCCAGCCCTGCTTTAACGACAGGTAAACTCAGCAGATTTTACAGCATTGTTCACCTTGGCGCTTGGGTTGGCTGTGCCAGAACGCGATCGAGCACTTGCCGATAGGCATCTTCGACGTTGCCCAAATCGTGTCGAAAGCGGTCTTTGTCCAAAACGCGCCGCTGGGGATCAGATTCAGCCTGATTCCACAGGCGGCAGGTATCCGGGCTAATTTCATCGGCCAGCAGCAGAGTTTGCGATCGATCCAGCCCAAACTCCAACTTGAAATCCACCAGCGTAATGCCGCAGTTTTGAAAAAATTCGATCAGCACCTGATTGATTTGATTTGCCATTGTCTGAAGCTGATCAACTTGCTGGGGGGTCGCCAAGTTCAGCAGATGCAGCCGATCGATCGTGAGCAGCGGATCGCCCAAAGCATCATTCTTGTAATAGAACTCCACCAAGGGCGGATTGAGAATCGTTCCGACTGCCAATCCAGTCTGTTGACACAAACTACCCGCCGCAATGTTCCTGACAACGACTTCCAGGGGAATAATTTGCACGGCGCGGACGCGCATTTCATTGGCGGAGGGGCGATCGATGAAATGCGTCGGAATGCCTTTGGCCTCCAGCAGTGGAAACAAATGGCTGGAGATGGCGCAGTTAATTTCGCCTTTGCCGCGAATGCTGCCGCGCTTTTGAGCGTTAAATGCCGTCGCATCGTCCTTAAAAACCGTCAGCAAAATATCGGGATCGTCAGTAGGATAGAGAATCTTGGCTTTTCCTTCGTACAGCTTCTCAGGCATGGCAGTTGGCAGGGTAAGCGGCTCAATTATTCTACCGAGCAACTGTTCGAGGACGGCGATCGCCACGCGACTGTCAAGCTGAATACATTCCAAAGCGATGCATTAATCTTCCGTAACGTGGATGGGAGTTGAAAGGTGGCTAGGTTAAGATGAGGTTAACTAGCGATTAAGACTAGAGGTTTTTATGTAGGCTGGAGGCCGCAATCATGTCAGACCGCGATCGATTTTTGTTTCCCCAAGTTCGCTATCGGGGCGAAGTGAAGCCCGAAAATTTAGTGTTCGACGCCAACTTGCAGGAATTTTCTCAGCGTGTGAGTTTCATCAGCGGTCTAGAGAGCAACGGCAAACTGTCTCCAGCCGAAGCCTACGAGCAGATCGAATCGCTCTGGCATCAGTTGAAGCGATCGAAAAACCAGTTGAACATTCGCTAAAAGTTCGATCGATTCGCCTCCTGAATTTGAATTTGGGAGGCATCCAATTTTTTGAAGCAGGAGCGATCGACCCTCAGCTAGCTCATCTTGAATTCGCGCTGAGCCGCATACACGCCTTGGACGTTGTACCAGTTGAGGAAAATCCGAGCGATCTCCAGCGCTAGTTGCGGCCTGCCTGACTCGATTAGCCATTGCAGGAAGGGAGCCATTGTGCGCTCGTTCAGCCGTCCGCCCAGCGACAGCAAGCCCCACAACACGCGATGAATCCAGGTCATCTGAATCATCATGCGGACTTGCCACGTGGGATGCTTCTGGTAAAACAACACGCCCATACGTCCACGCTGAATTTCGCGATCGATCATCCGGGGAATCTGTTCCAATGCAAACGGCGGATGCCAGTGATAGCCCACCGCCGCCGGACACTTGATCAGCTTCAAATCAAGCTGCTTCAGCCGAACGCCCAGTTCCAAATCTTCCCAGCCATAAAGCTGAAAGCGCGTGTCAAATCGTCCGGCCTGATCGAGCCATTTGCGAGCGATCGCCACGTTTCCGGTTGCGAAATAGGCGGCGGAAAAATCCGTGATTTTGTAAGGCTCCGCAGTTGGATTGTCAAAATTCGCGGTATTGATCACCCAGCCATAGGTGAACAGGCGATCGCTTCCCAGTTTCCGCTCACCGTCGCGCAATGCCTCAAAGTGAGCTTGCAAAAAGCGATCGGTCACAACCAGATCGCTGTCAATGAAAATAATCGTGTCACCGATCGATCGCTCAATTCCAAGATTGCGAGCCGCCGCTGGCCCCTGATGATCTTGGCAAAACAGGCGCGTATGCGGAAACTCGGCCTGATGCGCTTTGAACCAATCGATCGTGCCGTCAGTGGAACCGTCATCCACCAGAACGACTTCATACGGCAAATCAAACTGCTGATGCTCGATCGCCCGCAGGCACTTTTCCAGAATCGGTTTGCGGTTGTAAGTCGGAATAATGACGCTAAAAAACACAGTTCGTCTTGCCTCACGCCGCTTCTAGCCTATCAAGTCGCGATCGATCGGCGCGATCGACTTGTGACAGCCGCCCCTCATCCCCCAACCCCTTCTCCCTAGGGGAGAAGGGGAACAGCCGGATCGAAGTTCCTCTCCGCCATCTGGCAGAATGTTGGTATTCCAACCGATCGCGCTGTACTTATGGTTTCCACTCCGGCTCCGTTGCGCTCCAACACGCCGCCTCGACTGCGGGCGTTTTTTTATTTGCTAATTGCGATCGTGGCGACGCTGCTGCTGGCGGGACTGGGCGGTTTGGTGTGGCTGGCGTCGGGGAATCCGTTCACCGTGTTGAACAGCGGCGATCGCGCTCCGGCAGCAATTGTGTTTGTGCCCCGTCAGGCTCCGGCGGTTGTGTCGCTTTTGGTAAATCCCGATCGGCTGGAAGCATTTCGGCTGGCTTCCGTGCGTCCGGCTGAGCGGCATCGCGCCCGCCAGCAGTTCGATCGCCTCAAGCAAAATTTGTTGCAGCGCACCGGGCTAAATTACGAGCAAGACATTCGGCCTTGGATTGGCAATGAAGTGACGTTTGCCGTAACTGCGCCGGATTTCGATCGCGACTCCACAAACGGCGCACAAGCCGGATATTTGCTGGCGATCGACAGTCGTGATTCGCGGCAGGCGCGAGAATTTTTGCAGCTATTTTGGCAGAAGCAGGCGATCGCAGGTGCAAACCTGACGTTTGAGCAGTTCGCCGGAGTCAAGATTATTTACAGCGAGGGCAATTCGACTGGAACGCAGCTGCCCGCAATGGCGCTGGTCGGCAGTCGCTTTGTCCTGTTTGCCAATCACCCGAAAGTGCTGCGCGAAGCGATCAACAACGTGCAGGCTCCGGAGTTGGGCTTGAGCAATACGGCGGCTTATCAGCGGGCGATCGAGCAGTTTCCCAAGCGGCAAATGGGCGTCGCTTTCGTGAATTTTGCCGCGCTTTCCGGCCTCTTGGACAAAACGCAGGTCGCAGATTTAAGCCAGCGCTACGAAAGTTTGGCGGCGGCACTGAAGTTCGATCGCCAAGGTCTGCTGGCTGATACGGTTTTGCTGGCGGCATCCGGTCAAACGCTGCCTACTGCCAAACCGCCGATCGATCGATCGGTTGGAGCGCTCAAGTTCATTCCCGCTAAAAGTCCGCTGGCGGCGGGTGGCGAAGATTTGCGGCAGTTCCGAACTGAAATCGCGCAGGGCATTTCTCCGTACAAGCCGCTGGCCGAGTTTGTCGATCGCCTCCAAACCGACCTCGAAGCTCGCTGGAGCTTGCAGCCCGAAGATTTGTTCGACTGGGTGACGGGCGAATTTGCGCTGGGCATGGTCGCACCGATCGAGCGCAAAGCTGCACCCGACTGGATTTTCGTCACCGAGCGCACATCCGAAACCAGCGAGCAGATTGCGCGATTTGACGAAATTGCGGGCGATCGCGGCCTCAGCATCGTTGCCCTGACGCTCGATGATCAGGCTGTGACCACCTGGACAAAACTTTCCACCGAGGCCAACAGCCGCAGCAGCGCAGGCGTTGACCTGAAAGCGGAAGTGCAAGGCGTCCGCGCCAGCGTCGGCAAGTACGAAATTCTCGCCACCTCAGTCGAAGCGATGCGACAAGCGCTGAACGCCCGCAGCGAACCGATTACCGAAAGCGAAAACTTTGAGCAGGCGATCGCTGCCCTCGATCGACCCAATGACGGCTATTTGTATCTCGACTGGCCGACGATCGAGCGCATTTCTGGCGATCGCATTCCACTCGCAAGACTCGCTAGAATTGCCGCCAAACCTGTGTTAGAAAATGTGCGATCGCTCACCGTTACGAGCTACGGCAGCGAGCCAACCTTGCAGCGCGGCGCAGTTTATTTTCGCCTCAAAGATACTTAAATTGCGTGAGGAAAATTGCGATTGTCAGCAGAATTCATTGCGACTTCAATTAATAGCGTCATTTTGCAAGATGCCGATCGAAAGCAGTGGCTTTATTTCCAAAATCCGATCGAGATTCTAACCGCAACTCAAGTTACAGAAGTTGTGCCGATTTTGGAGAAAGTTCAGGAATTTCTCGATCGCGGCTACTACGTCGCTGGATTCTTGAGCTATGAAGCTGCACCCGCATTTGATCATAGTTTCAGGGTGAATGCTTGCGAAGATTTTCCCTTAATCTGGTTTGGAGTCTATGCAGATTACAAAGCAATTTCTCTATCGAACGACAAGCGATCGTTCATTTCACTCAATTGGAAGCGCTCAATTTCTCAGGAAGAATATGG
Organism: Microcoleus sp. FACHB-1515; assembly: GCF_014696105.1. GTDB lineage: Bacteria > Cyanobacteriota > Cyanobacteriia > Elainellales > Elainellaceae > JAAUTJ01. The sequence continues at coordinate 146,118 of NZ_JACJPO010000052.1, read as the reverse complement.
AGAAGCGATCGCCACAATCAAATCCTACATTGCCCAAGGTTTAACCTATCAAGTCAATTTCTCATTTCGCCTGCAAGCTGAATTTTCAGCCGATCCTTGGCACTATTTTCTTCAGCTTATCCAAGCGCAAAATTGTCAATATGGCGCTTTCGTCAACTTAGAAAACTGGGCAATTTGTAGCGCTTCACCAGAACTGTTTTTTCAGCAGACTCAATCGAACTCTCAAACAAAAATCACCTGCCGCCCGATGAAAGGAACGCTGGCGCGGGGCTTGGTGGAGAACGATCGCCATCTCGCCGCCACTTTGCGAAATTCAGAAAAAAATCAAGCTGAAAACTTGATGATTGTCGATATGATTCGCAACGATCTCGGACGAATTGCTGAAATCGGAAGCGTAAAAGTGCCGGAACTGTTCAATGTTGAGCAATATCCGACGCTGTGGCAAATGACTTCTTCTGTGCAGTGTTTGACAGATGCAAATGTTGTTGAAGTGCTGCGATCGCTCTTTCCCTGTGCTTCCATTACAGGCGCACCCAAATCCAGCACCATGCAAATTATCGCTGAATTAGAAGACAGTCCCCGACGAATTTACACAGGTGCGATCGGATATTTTACGCCCGAAAAAACCGCACAGTTTAATGTGGCAATTCGGACTGTGCTGATCGATCGCACTCACCAAACCGCAGAATATGGCGTCGGTGGCGGCATCGTTTGGGACTCGATCGAAGCTGACGAATACGAAGAATGCTGCACGAAAGCAAAAGTTTTGGCTCAGCCACAGTTTGAACTTTTGGAAACGCTGCTGTGGACATCGAGCGAGTATTTTCTGCTTGACTTTCATCTTCAGCGCTTACAAACTTCTGCTAATTATTTTGGGTTTGAAGTGGATGTCGATCGAGTCTGCGATCGTCTCTTGACCGCTGCTCAAACGCTACCACTGCTACCGCATAAAGTTCGACTTTGTGTTTCAAAATGCGGTGAGTTGCGGTTAGAAACAGCAGCAGTAGACGATGAGCGATTGGGGCGATCGCTTCAAGTTACCCTTGCGAAATCGCCTGTCAACTCTGCTGATATATTTCTCTATCACAAAACAACCAATCGCTTAATTTATGAACAGGCGAAACAGCAGTTTCCTGAATTAGATGAAGTGCTGTTGTGGAATGAAAAGGGAGAACTCACTGAGTTTTGCACCGGAAACTTAGTTGTCGAATTGAATAGTAAATGGTACACGCCACCGATCGCTTCTGGACTATTAGCTGGAACTTACCGACGCTATTTGTTGCAGCAGAAAAAAGTTCAAGAACGCATCATCTACCGAGAAGAATTGCAACACTGTTCGCGTATCTTTTTAATCAATTCAGTCCGGCAGATGTGTGAAGCGGTCGTTCAAGAACAGTCGATCGCGAACCATTTCTAATCTTCAAATTCGTTCGCGATATTGTTTCGGCGTTGCCCCCACCAGCTTGCGAAACTGGGCGGTGAAATGGCTTTGATTGGAAAAGCCGACTTGAAAAGTAACTTCTGTGATCGAAAGCTGGGTTGCTGATAGTAAAAGCTTGGCGCGATCGATCCGCTGCTGCGTAATATATTGATGTGGCGGCATTCCGATCGCGCTCTTAAATGCTCGCGCAAAGTGAAACGAACTGATCGGAATTAAAGCAGCCAAATCTGCGATCGCGATCGGTTCTGTTAAATTTTCGTCAATGTAATCTTTGATTTGTTTGAGCTTAAATGTATCGAACGATCGCAATTCGATCGCGGGTGCAGCCGCAACGCTGCTGTAGTTTCGCAACAAATGCACGGCCAGCAGATTTCGCAGCGATTAACGTACAAATCTCCAGCAATGCCGCTCATGACAACTTCAGATCTAAGAAGCTGAGCGACGTGTAAAATCGTGGGATCGGAAAAGATAATGCGATGTTCCAGCGCGATCGGTGCAGGCAAATTGTTTTCTGCCGCAACGCGATCGAGCAACTGCGGCTCCAGCGTCAAATGCACATATTCGCTCAGCTTTTCGCGATGATGCCAAACAAACTGTCGATTGGCATACAAAAATACGCTGCCTGCGGGAAGTGCAGTCGTTTGAACGCGATCGCCATCCACTGACCAACTAACGCGATCGTGCGGCACAAAAGCCACGCTGATTCCCTGTTTGGGCATTGCCAAATCAAACTCACCAACTGCTTCTAGGCGACCATACTCAACCGTAGATTCGTGCCATTCACTTTTCAGCAAAATTGGCGATCGAGAAGACTGCTGCATCGCAAGCTAGATTTGTTTAATACTTGTGATTGTAACGAAGAATTGCGAAATTTTGGCGACTCGATTTTCTAAAATTCTTGATAGCAACAAGGGCGATCGCTGGATTGGTGGCTTAGGGCTTTCAGCGGTTTGACCTGAGCGATCGCTGCTTAGATAATAAAGTAAAGTAAAGTTTCTTATAAAAACTGTTATTTTTGGTTTCGCTCTGCAAAGGGCTGATATTGTCTAAGAACTTCAGATTTTCATTCAGGAAATTATCATGCAAGCTAAAAAGCACCTCGGACAGTCGATTTCGCTCGCCGTTCTGCTAACTGCTGTCAGCGCAGGCGTGATCAGCCTAATCAATGCTTTGCCCTAATCGCCAACTCATTTTCTCAAAAACTTAATAAACCTTGATCAAAAAGCCTCTGCTGAAGTTCAGCAGAGGCTTCATTTTTAGGATCTTGAAGAAGCGATCTAGAGCCGCTGAAGCAGGCTGCGGCCATGCGTGTCAGTTCCACAGGTGTTGAGCAGGTGATAGTTAGCGCTGAGCGATCGCACTTCATGGGTTTGTTGAGGGCTGGGCTTCCAAGGGGTGGGATTGCTGTAGGCATAAAAGGCTTCAACGCCGTCAATGCCTGCTTTTGCAGCGGCAGGAATCAGATCGTGATGCGATTTGCGGTAGCGAGCCGGATGCGCCAAAACCGCCAAGCCGCCCGCCTGATGAATCGCCGCAATGACGCGATCGGCCTGATAGTCGTTGCCGCTCAGGGTGCGTCTGCCCAAATAGCGCTGAATGGCGCCGTGATGCGGGTCAAAGGCATAGGCGAGAATGTGAACTTCCGTATTCAGCAAGCTCGCATTGATTTCGGTTCCCGTCCACAGATGCGGCACAGGCTGACCCGGATGGTTCCACTGCCAATCTTCCAGCCAGCGCTGTGCAGCGCGATAGCCTTCGATCGTGTGGTGATCGGTGATCGCCATGCCTTTCAGCCCGATCGCGATCGCCTGCGTCATCAGTTCGGCAGGCTGAAGTTTGCCGTCTGAGCAGACGGTGTGCATGTGAAAGTTGTAGGTGTGCGGACAGCTTTCCACAGAAAGATTCTCAAAAACCCGTCTCAGCGTGGAAGCGTCCAGCGTTCCTGCTTGAGCAGTTCGCAGACGATCGACGGTCATAGTTGTTGCAAGATCCTAAAGAATTAATTTCATTTTCTAGTCTATCGAAGTCAACCCTAAACTTTCCGTAATCTTAATATCCAAGTCTTGATGCGATCGACTTGCAATTTGGGGGTTGAGACGCGAGATCTCGCGTCTGTACTTGGGGGTTCGAGATCTTGCGTCTGTGCGATCGGGAGAATAAAAAGAGGCTCATCGGGTGGACGAGCCTCGATCGATTCACTTCAACAATCGATCGCCGCGCCGCTACAGTTCAGCCAGGACGCGATCGATCACGGCAAGGGCACGATCGATTTCTGCCTCGGTCACAATCAGCGGCGGCACAAACCGCACCACTTTCAAACCAGCCGGAACGAGAAGTAGACCTTCGGCCATTGCTGCTTTGACGATCGCCGCCGAATTGACTTCATTTTCCGCATTCAAGACCAGACCGTTGATTAAGCCCCAGCCGCGCACCTGACTGATTAGATTCGGGTACTTGGGGGCGATCGCTTCCAGTCCTTGCCGTAGCTGTTCGCCTCTGGCCTGCACATTTTGCAGCAGGCGGTTTTGCTCCAGCGTTTGGCAGACCGCAAGCGCGACGGCACAGGCGAACGGGTTACCGCCGAACGTGCTGGCGTGATCTCCGGGTGCGAAGACATCACAGGAGGATTTGCACAGCATCGCGCCGATCGGAATGCCGCCGCCCAAGCCTTTTGCCGATGTGAAGATGTCCGGCTCGATCCCCAAGGCTTCATAGCCCCACAGGTGGCCTGTCCGACCCATGCCGACCTGCACTTCATCCATGATTAGCAAAATACCTTTGGCGTCGCAAATCTCGCGGATGCGCTGGAAGTAGGCGCGATCGCCCGGAGACACGCCGCCTTCACCCTGCAAGGCTTCCATCATGATCGCCGCGACCTGCGGTTTCTCGTAGTCGAGATAGGAAATTGCCAGTTCGATCGCGGCGATGTCGTTGTAAGGAACGTAGTAGAATCCCGGCATCAGCGGGCTGAAGTTCTTTTGGTACTTCGGCTGTCCGGTTGCGGTAATTGTGGCGAGTGTCCGACCGTGAAAACTGGCTTTGGCCGTGATGACGATCGGATTGTCAATCCCGCGAACCGTGTGCGCGTATTTGCGGGCGAGCTTGATTGCGCCTTCGTTTGCTTCTGCGCCGGAATTGCAGAAGAAAGCGCGATCGCCTGTCGAATGCTGCACGAGCCACTGTGCCAGTTTGCCCTGCGCTTCGTTGTAGTAGAGGTTGGAGATGTGGTGCAGCTTTTGAATTTGTTCGGTGACGGCATCGATCAGCACCGGATGCGCGTGGCCCAATGTGCAGGTGGCAATTCCGGCGACAAAATCGAGATACTCGCGTCCGTCTGTGTCCCAAACGCGGCAGCCTTCACCTCGATCGAGCGTCAGCGGAAAGCGAGCGTATGTGTGCATCACATACTCGTCAAACTCTGCCGGACTGAAGGCAGCAGGCATTTTCAGCAGCGTTTCTGGACTCACGGCGTTTCTAGGTTGGAAAAAAGGACAAGGGAAGCGGTTTGCTTCATAAGTTTCGATCTTAGGTCACAATCTATCAATCCGAAGCCGAGAAACAAGTGAAAATCGCGGCAAACTGGCACATAAATATCATCATCTGCTGACATGAAGTGCTAAGCTCCACAAACCGCAGAAAAAGCTGAATTTTCCTGGAGATTTCGGCTTTGCCTGCAATCAACTCTTGGTAGAGTGGGAACACTCAACTACGGGCGAAATGCTACACCGTATAGCAAGGTCACGGGAAATTCCGCTGGCCTGACATCGCCAAATCCGCGCCATGAAAAGGAAGATTTGAGTTATGTCGATCGAGCAACTTCAGCCTGCCAATCCGCGAGATGTCAACGTTTACACGCCCTACTACAGCGGCAACAAGCGCGGCGCATTGCCCTACGCGATCAGCCTTTATCAGCGCGGCAGCTTAGAAGGCGTCCGCAAAATCGAAGGCGGCGAGGCGATTCCGTTTGTCGCCAGTTGGAATGTTTCGACTCTGCCTGCTGACTTGGTGCGCTGCCGAATGCAGTTCGACGGCAACGCCGAACTCAGCTACGAGTTGACGCTGGCAAACTTTGAGTTTGTTGATTTTCTGATCGAAGTCATCATCAACTTCAAGCGGGCACATCTGGCCGACTTTTCGCAGGCGTTCTATCGAAAGCTGCTGCGGCTGGATGACTAGCTGGCGCTGACTGATTTTGACTGGGCGGCAAGTTCGGCCACGCTCATCTGTTCATAATGCTCAAACGGCTGATGAATCCAGGGATTATCCGTCAGGTAGTCAACGTAGTAGTCCGGGGCGATGATCGATCGCTCCTTGTACCAAATCACCGCCGTCCGCACTTCTTCAATATAGAAACCGTATTTGCGATCGAGCCAGGGCAGCGTCCGCTTCAGCGTCACACCCGAATCGACCAGATCATCGACGAGCAGAATGTGACTGCCTAAATTTGCCGTCGTTTTCGTCAAATCGTGCGAGAAAGTGATCGAGCCGCGCACCTGATTGTTTTTGCCGCCATACGATGACGTAGACAAAATCGCGAGTGGCTGATCGAACAGGCGCGACAGCACATCCCCGACGCGCAAACCGCCTTTAGCAAGACACACGATCTGATTGAAATTCCAGCCGGATTCGTAAACCTGAATTGCCAATTGTTCAATTTTTTGGTGGTAATCAGTCCAAGACACGTATAAATCTGGCATGACGGCGATCGCAAATACTGGAATGATGAGAATCATACAACTGTTAATCGGGTTCGAGCCGCGCCATGACCAATTCATCTGCCGCACCAGAATCAGAAAAACTGAGCCTCAGTACTAAGCTGGCTTATGGTGCAGGCGATGCCGGAGCCGGAATCACCGTCACGATTTTGACCTTTTCACTGATGGTGTTCTTCACCAACGTCGCCGGACTTGATCCCCGCACGGCAGGCAGCATTTTGGCGATCGGCAAAGTGTTTGACGCCATCAACGATCCGATCGTCGGCTTCTTGAGCGATCGCACCAAATCCCGCTGGGGTCGCCGCCACTCCTGGATGATTTTGGGCGCAATTCCCTTCGGCATTTTCTTTTTCTTGCAGTGGATCGTGCCGCGCTTTAGCGACAATCCCGCCACGAATCAAACCGCGCTGTTTTGGTACTACGTCGCCATCTCGATTTTATTTAACACGGCATTTACCGCTGTGAATTTGCCCTACACTGCGCTGACGCCAGAACTGACGCAGGACTATCACGAACGGACGAGCCTGAACAGCTTTCGATTCGCGTTTTCGATCGGCGGCAGCATTCTCGCCTTAATTCTTGGCCTCGTAATTTCCCTCGTCGTCCCCGATTCCGCACAGCAGTATCTCGCGCTAGGAGCAGTTTGCGCGGTCTTGTCGGTCTTTCCGATCTACTGGTGCGTTTTGGGCACAAAAGAACGCTACAGCAGCGATTCCGAAATTAGCATTCCGTTCTTTGAGCAGCTAAAAATCGTCTTCAGCAATCGTCCGTTTCTGTATGTGATTGGCATTTACCTCTGCTCGTGGCTGGCGTTTCAGCTTACCGCAACGGTTTTGCCGTATTTCACGGTCAACTGGATGGGGCTGGAGTCATATTTTGCCGTTGCGCTGATTGTGCAGGCAGTGGCAATCGTCATGCTGTTCGTCTGGAGTGCGGTCAGCAAGCAGCGCGGCAAGCGGGTTGTCTACTTTCTAGGCATGGCCTTGTGGATCATCGCGCAGGCTGGACTGTTCTTGCTGCGACCGGGACAAACGGCACTGCTGTTTCTGCTGGCGGGTTTGGCAGGCGTTGGCGTGGCGACGGCTTACCTTGTGCCTTGGTCGATGCTGCCGGACGTGATCGAACTCGATGAACTGCAAACCGGACAGCGACGCGAAGGGATTTTTTACGCTTTCATGGTGCTGCTGCAAAAAATTGGGCTAGCACTCGCGCTGTTTCTGGTCGGGCAGGCACTCGGCGCTGCCGGATTCATCGAAGCAACACCGGGACAACCGTTACCGACGCAGCCGGATTCTGCGCTGCTGGCAATTCGACTGGTGATCGCACCATTGCCGACACTCACCCTGATTGCTGGACTCGTTCTCGCCTACTTCTACCCAATTACTCGTGAAGTTCACGCCGAAATTTTGCTGAAGCTGCGCGAACGTCGTCAAGCCGATCGAAATTCTATCGATTGAAGGAATCGATCGCCCGTCCGAATCAAGATAAGATGAGCATTAATGCTTGATCCCCGTGTTGACGGCGCATGTTGTTTACCATTCGAGGTTTTATGAAACGATTCTTGTCGCGGTTTGTGGCGCTGGCACTAGCGCTGGTTTTGTCGATCGGCGTGATGGGCTGCTCCAACGCTCCGGCTGGCCTCAGCGGAAACTACAGCCAAGACACGCTCGCCCTGATTACAACACTGCGAGCCGCGATCGATTTGCCCAACGACGCGCCCAACAAAGCCCAAGCCCAAACTGACGCGCGTGAACTGATCAACAATTTTGCCTCTCGCTATCAGCGCGATGCCTCGGTGACAAAGCTGTCTTCGTTCACGACGATGCGAACCGCACTCAATTCGCTGGCCGGACACTATAGCTCCTACCCGAATCGTCCCGTGCCGCAAAAGCTGAAAACTCGTCTGGAGCAAGAATTCAGTCAGGTTGAATCTGCCCTGCGTCGCGGTTCGTAGGCTAAACGAAATTGGTAAAAAAGCGATCGCCCGAAAGAGCGATCGCTTTTTCGTCGGTCATGTTCTGTTCGACTTCGCTATAGTCTTGCCCTCATCCCCTAGCCCCTTCTCCCTTGAGGAGAAGGGGAATCGGAACGATCGGAAGTCCCTGTCCCAGTGGGAGAGAGATTTAGGGCGAGGGCAAAAATCTCAATCACAGTGCACATTAGTGGAATTCGATCGAACTCAGGCAACCGAATTGGTCGATCGCAGCATCGAACTGAGCATCGACTCTGGCCGCTGTTGGTGCTTCCAGGCAAACGCATGGCGGAAGGCGGCATCCTGAGAGGCTTGCAGTTCCTCAAAGCCGATCACGTCATGCGTCAGCAGGCTTTCGTACTCAAACGGCAAGCGGACGTTGTGCAGTCCGGCGTTATCGGTACAGATGGCGATATCCACTCCGGCATCAAAGCAGCGATCGAACACGACTTTAAGCTGCTGAATGCTCTCTAACGTTCCCGTCTTCAGATACGTGGTCGGGCAAACTTCCAGACATTGATTAGCGGCGGCAAGCTGCGGCAGCAGTTCCGGATGAAGCAGCGGAATCTGGATGCCGTGCCCAATTCGCATCAGATAGGGCAGCAGTTCAGGGTAGCAGCCCTCGGTTGTTTCATACAGATGTCCGGTCGTGTTCAGACCCAGCGATCGCGCATAGTCATACAGGCCGATGAATTCGTCGAGTCGATCGGCATAATGAGCATCGCCTCCGGCCAAATCAATTCCGCAAACGTACTGAGGCATCGCAGCCGCGAGATCGACGATCGCTCGATTCACTTCATACGGCAGGCGCGAGTGCATACACAAAATTTGGCTGGTCGTAATCGGATACTCGCTAAGCCGGCTGGCGCGACCGACGATCTCGACAATTTCGGCCATTGCGTCGATGCGATCGGACTGGCCGAGATGTTCAGGCGTCCGCAAAAACGGCGTAAATCGCAATTCCAAATACGCCAAATTCTCAAAAATATATGCGCCGCGCATCAGCCGCGAAACGAAATACGGCAACGCTTCCGCCGTCTGCACCGACTCCACCAGCGTATGCAGTTCCAGATATTCGTCGAGCGTGTTGCGCGGACGAGTGTAAAAGTCTTCAAACGCTTCGTAGTTGGCAAAGCGCGAATTGACTTCGGACTGGGCGCGATCGAAATAGCGCCACAAAATTCGGGGAACAACGGAACCGCCCAAATGACGGTGTAGCTCTGCATATAACGTCACAAAAACCTCTTCTAGGAAAAATAGGTTGTACGAATTCCACACCCCATTTGAGGCGCGGGAGAAAGTTTCAAGAATGATCAACGATGTTTGGCTTGCGCGATCGATCGCATCTTTGGCGTTTCGATCGGCGGGTTGAAGATACTTTCTTCACTATACTTAACGAATTCCAAATCGTTTGGTCATCTGGCAAACCAAATCCGCAGAAACTCGCAAAAGTTTTTCTTGCTTGGTAGAAATACTTACAGGCAATCGCCGTCAGATCGATCGATTCTGCAAATACTGCTGATAGCCCACTTCATCGAGCTTTTGCTGCTTGCTCATCACCATTTCCGTCAAGCTCTGGCGATAGTCCTGCACCCGCATCAGCAAATCGGGCTGATAGCTGGCGAGCATTTGAATGGCGAGTAAGCCTGCATTCGTGGCATTGCCGATCGCCACCGTCGCAACCGGAATTCCGGCTGGCATCTGCACGATCGAATAGAGCGAATCCAACCCTTGAAGGTGACGGCTCGGCACAGGCACACCAATGACGGGAAGCGGCGTCAGCGCAGCCACCATTCCCGGCAGATGGGCGGCTCCTCCGGCTCCAGCGATGATCACTTTGAGGCCGCGATCGTGGGCAGTTTTGGCATATTCGACCATGCGATCGGGTGTGCGGTGGGCAGACACGATCGCCACTTCGCAAGCCACACCAAAATGTTCGCAAATTGCGATCGCGCCCTGCATCGTTGGCAAGTCAGAATCGCTGCCCATGATGATGCCAACTTCTGCCATTGCTTTCACCACTCGCGACAACTGAAAATTTTAGCCTTCAGCCAGCAGTCGGAGCCGTTCAGCTATCGCCACATTCTACTTGCAAAGACGCATCTTTACATCGCACTCAGAACTCCCAGGAAATCAATTTCCTGGCTGAAAGCCCAAACCCATTGAAATGGGTTAAAACGCTTCACGAGACTGTGTGCTAGTCCGTTTAAACGGACTTCAGCTTTTAGCCCGAATTTTAATTCTGGGCGCTTCTTCCCCCTTGTTGCAGATTGCGATCGACCCCATTTCTCGGTACGCTGTCGGATCTGCGACTGAAACTGCATCGGTTTTCTCGAATGGCTCGATCGCAACTGCAAAAACTGGGTGGCTACCTGCGTCCGCACTGGCGCGAGGCCGTGTTGGGCATTGTGGCGCTGCTGATTGTGAATGCTTTGGGCGTCTACATTCCGCTGCTAATTCGCGACAGCATTGACGACTTGCAGGCCAGCTTCAGCTTCGATCGCGTCACGGGGATCGTCGCCCTGGTGCTGATTTTGGCTTCTGCGATGTGGGTAGTGCGGATGGCGTCGCGCGTTTGGCTGTTTGGCGTCGGGCGACAGGTGGAGTTTGACCTGAAACAGCGAATTTTCAGCCATCTGCTGACGATGGAGCCTGCTTATTTTGCTCGCAATACCGCAGGTGATCTGATCAGTCGAGCCACCAGCGATGTCGATAATATCCGGCGTCTTTTAGGCTTTGCCGTCTTGAGCTTGGCAAATACGCTGTTTGCTTATGCGCTGACGCTGCCTGTGATGCTGCTGATCGATGTGCGGCTGACTTTGATTGCGATCGCTGTCTATCCCGTCATGCTGATGCTGGTGCAGCTATTTAGCAATCGACTCCGCAACGAACAGTTGGCCGTGCAGGAAGAAACTTCGCACCTGAGCGAACTGATTCAAGAAGACATGAGCGGCATTTCGCTAATCAAAATCTATGCCCAAGAAGAAAACGAACGCCGCGCCTTCAACGGCTACAATCAGCGACTTCTCCGTGCCAATTTGAAGCTAGCTCGCACCCGCACCACGCTTTTCCCGTTGCTCAGCGGTCTTGCCAGCGTCAGCCTGCTCGTAATTCTGTGGCAGGGATCAGATGCGATCGCCAGCGGAGCCATCAGCGTTGGGGACTTCATCGCCCTGCTGCTCTACGTCGAACGATTGGTCTTTCCCACCGCGCTGCTCGGCTTCACGATCACGGCTTATCAGCGCGGCGAAGTCAGCATCGATCGCGTCGAACATATCCTTGCCGCTCAGCCACAAATTCAAGATGATCGATCCGCGATCGTCTTGCCCAGAGAGGAAGTGCAGGGACGGCTGGAAGCCAAAAATCTCAGCTTCACCTATCCGGGAGCAAAAGCACCCTCGCTCGATCGCGTCAGCTTCCGAATTGCACCGGGAGAGACGGTTGCGGTTGTGGGATCGATCGGGTCGGGTAAATCGACGCTGGCGAACGCCCTGCCGCGCCTGTTGGACATCGCACCGGGACAACTGTTTCTTGACGGGCATGATATTACCGACATTCGACTGGCAGATTTGCGAGCAGCGATCGCCTATGTGCCGCAGGACAGCTTTTTGTTCAGTACCGTCATTCGCAACAATATTCGCTATGGCGATCCGTATGCCGAGCAGCCAGAAGTCGAATATGCGGCCAAAAACGCGCAAATGCACGGCGAAATTCTCAATTTTCCGCAACAGTACGACACGATCGTCGGAGAACGCGGCATTACGCTCTCGGGCGGCCAGCGGCAGCGAACCGCACTGGCAAGAGCGCTCTTAGTCGATGCGCCGATTTTGATTCTCGATGATTCACTGTCGAGCGTGGACAACCAAACCGCGACGGCAATTCTGAAAAATCTCTCCGAAGGGACGCAGCGCAAAACCGTGATTTTCATTTCGCATCAGCTTTCCGCTGCCGCCACCGCCGATCGCATCCTCGTCATGGATCGCGGCTCGATCGTGCAGTCAGGAACGCACACCGACCTGCTGAACCAGCCTGGACTCTACCAATCCTTGTGGGAGCAGCATCAATTGACGGAAGTGCTGCTGTGAGCGGGCAACTTCGCGCAGCTTGAAAGACAAAATCATCGTTAGGGTGCGTTTTCAAATCGCATGATCCTCCCCAACCCTCCTTAGCAAGGAGGGAGCCGAACCACTCCTCAAAGTCCCCCTTTTGAAGGGAGATTCAGGGGGATCGATCGCATCCATCGCTACTCGTGAATCGTGCCGTCGGGCATAATCGTTCCGGCCAATTTTGCTCCGGTCAGCTTCACCATGACGCGATCGCTGACGCCAATTTTTGCGCCGCGTAAATCCGCTCCTCGCAAATCCGCGCCGCTCAAATCCGACCCGATCAAATTGGAATCTTGCAGGTTGGCGTTGCTCAAGTCGGCTTCGAGCAAATTCGCCCGAAACAAATTTGCGCCGTGCAAATTCGCGCCGCTGAAGTTGACGCGATGCAAAAACGCATCGCTGAGATTGGCATTGCTGAGATTGGCGTTGCTCAAGTTGCGTCCGGCCAAATCTTTCTCGGTCAAGTTTGCGCCGCTCAAATCGGCTCCGCTGAGATCAGGTGGCGATCGACGTGGCTGTGGCGGTGGAGCAGGTGGAGGAGGCGCAACCGGAGCAGGCTGCGGCGGCTGATAGGACGGACGCGGCGGCGGCTGATAGTAGCGATAGCGCGGTGGCGGAGCGGGCGCAGGGGCAGGCGCGGGCGCAGGGCGAGCAGTAGCATGTGCCCTGGCTCTGGCAGCAGCCAAGCGCGTTTTGCCGTCCTGATGCGATCGCAACTGCTCTCTCGCCTGATTCAGCAGCTTGAGCTTTTCTTGCGCTTTTTGCTGAAGGCGCGGATTGTCTTCAGGGATGCGATCGGGATGCCAAATAAACACCAAGTCTTTATAAGCCTGGTTGATTTCCTCCAAGGAGGCTCCAGGCTCAAGCTCCAGCACTCGGTAGTATTGGTCTAAATTTCTCATCTAGATCAACATAGCATCATTGCAGCATTTGAACTTTGGGCGGCTGTCCACTCTGGCGCGATCGCCCAAAACACAATTTCTATTTTAGGTGCGCTGGCAGATCAGCGACAGCCCAAACTATCGCGGGTTGCAACTTGCGTCGTGGGATTGACGCCCGCCGCTCGATCGCATAGCTGAGCAATCTCGAAGCGATCGAGGATCGCATCGGTGAAATCCGCTCCCGTGATTGTCACATCTTGAAAGCTGGTGCGCGTTGCGGTTGCTTCTTGCAGCACAGCATTCGTCAAGTCGGCTCCGAGCAGAAAGACGCGATCGAACAGCGCTCCAGTCAAATCCACGCCGCGCAAATTCGCATCCAGCAAGACGCCTTTGGTAAAAATTGCATTCGCCAAATTCGACCCTTCAAAATTAATGCCGCGCATTTCCGCGCCGACAAACGCTTTGCCGCTGAGGTTTTGATGCGAAAAATCTTGGTTTTGCAAGTTGGCGTTGTTGTAGTTGACCGTATCGGGTGAAGTTTGAGCAACTAAAACTTCAGCGATCGCCGGACGCGCCATCAGCAGCATCGCCAACACTGCCAGCCCCAGCAGCAGCAAAAAACCTTGAATCCATCGCCGCAATTTTCTCCTCATACCCTCATCCGCGCCAAAACAATTCAATCGAACGGTGCTTGCATTGTATCGAGTTTCAGGGCGTAGCCTATTAAAATATTTGCCTAATCTGGTTTTCCAGACTAGAAATCAAGTTCCAAAGTGGCGTTAAAAAGTTTGTTGAATCGATCGGTTCATTCACAATCCGAATTTGCGGATCGTTCAATCTGAAATACAACAGACTGATGGACGGCACTACATTACCGTTGGGATCGAGACGTGTTGGAATACTCAGTAAAAAACTCAAGTTTTGATTTTGTAATTCTTGATCAGAAACCGTGAAGGCGCAGTGCATTCGTGCAGCTTCGGTTATACAGTTAACATCACGATGGCCGTAACTTGAGAAACCATTTGGCTTGACCTCAAAAGTGCTAAGAAAAGTGTATCCCACCTCAGGAAATGAAGAATCTTTGGTAACAACATCGATCGTAAATTCTGACTGATCTAAATTGCGATCAATCCGACGCTCGACATTAAATTCCAGCCCGTTTTCCATCATTTGGTTTGGCACTACCTGCATTGCGGTACTCGCTGCCATTGCGTTTGAACTCGTAGCCAGGAGAAACAGTGTTGATAGCGTCGTGAGTTTTCGCATTGGCTGGCAGCAAAATTGGATGTCGCGATCGTAACTCACGAATCGAGCGATCGTTGTTAGTTACAACTTTTGCAACCCAAAAGCGAGCAAAACAAAAGTCGTCTTGTCAGGCTCGCTTTGGAAGAGTTGAGCGACTAGCGATGCAACCAGTTAAACAAGCTTAAAGAGGCACTGGTGTTGATGAAATGGCCTGCAATTCCGACCATATTTGCTAAGGCAACGAAGACATCGATCGGTCGAATTATTCGCGTTGGGTCATAAACCGCGACGCCAACTTGCGGCAGCGAAATTGATTTTGCAAGGAGAACGCTGAGCGCAATACTGCCACCCACAATCGTCAAAAGCATTCCAATCAAACCCAAAATAATACCCGATCGCAGCACGGCAACAACTTCTGACCGAGGCGGATGAGCGGCAGTATTTGGATTACTTAATCGCTTGGCAAAGCGAGTTTGACGAAACGCTAAAAACGCACCGATCAGCAGCGCAATCACGCCCAAGCTGGCAAACAGCGTGCTAATTCCCAGTCCTGGCGTTCCAGTTGACACAGTATCCGGCGCGATCGCCTGACTAAAGGTTCGTCCCGTCAGGGCAAACAGCACCATCAGTCCAGCCGCCGCAGCAAACGCAAGCTGAATAACAATTCCCAACCAGCCAACCGATCGCAGCACGGAGGAAACGCGATCGAGATTAAAATGAGTCTTCTCGGTTTGTACAGGAGCTTGCATGACAATTTGTTAAGAACATTTGATGGTTTATACTTCTAGATTAGAGAAGTTTGAATTTGCTGTTCACTCCCCAAAGAGAGAAGCAAGTGCAGTTTCAATCAGTCTTGAGATAAATTGCGATAGTGCTGCCAAATCTGCCAATACGGGCATTCCGGTTCAATCCGAATTCCTGCCCAGTGAAGGTACTGCAACGGCTGCTGCGATCGCGGATCAAATAACACAGAACCCTGTTGAATAAAATGCGGACTGCCCGCCCAATTTCCAGGCTGAAGCGATCGGTGCACAAGATTAATTCGCTTCGCAATCCGCTTCAAGATTAGATAGTTGATAATCGGCTGGTCGGAGACTTTTTGCGAAAAGTCAAAGTACTCTGGATGTGCAGCACATTCTGCAAACGTCTCTAGTAAATCTGTTTTTGAAATTAATCCTTTTTTTGATCCCCAAAATCCACAGTTGAAAATTTGTTGCGAAATATCAACTGGAAAAACTTGGTCTTCGATGATCTTTTGGTCGAAAACATTTGTCAAACCGCCGCGATGCTGATAGTCAGCGCAAACAAAATCATATTGATCGAGATAGTTGAGTGTCTGGATGATGCGATCGAACACCAGAATATCAGTATCAATATACAGAAATCGATCGAACTCACCAAACCAGCAAGCCTGCTTCCGAAATTGATTCGGTCGGGCAAAAAAGCGCTTGCCGAAAATTCTTTGAACCGCGATCGATAATTCTTCGACTAAATCTAAGTTTGCATAGATGGAAACGTCGTATTTCTGTAAGTATGTAGCAGTTTCTTTATAAACGTTATCGTAAGGAATCAAAATAATTGGAACAACAGGATCGTAGTGACGAATGCTGTTGACTAAGGCGGTCGACTGGTCGAGGACGCGATCGTTTGCCGTAATATAAATCCCCTGATACATTGTTTATCTCACACCGATTTTTCTTAAAACTCGCTGCGGCAAACTTGGCAGTGCGTTGTGAGGGCGCAAGGGCTGGCGAAACCTTGGGCGCAAATTCGGCTGATGGAAATAGCGGTAGTCGAGAAATAAGTTGCGGTAGGGAAAATCCAGATTCTCACCTCGACAAACTGCTTGAAAAATCAATGGAGACAAGCCAATATAGTGTAGATAAGTGAGGCGGCGATCGCGATCGAACAACTGCATTCCTCGCTGCTCAAAATGCGTTGATGTTACCGCGTTTCCTGTCCGAATGGATTCTGGCAGATGCAAGGCGAGATTATGAATCGACAGGCTCGAGCGCAACGCCATGTAGTTCAAAACCGATTGATTCGGAGCCGATAGATACAGCACTTCAGATTCACCAGCAGCAAGCTGCTGAATCAGGCGATCGCGCTGCTGTTCAGAAAATAATCCGCGCCTCGCGGCGAAACAGCCAGAGCAAAAAATCTGCTTTAGCTGTTCTGCGCTGAAGCACTGACCAAGTTTTTCGGAGTATAAATTGAAAATATGTGATGGATCTTTGAACTGAAAGTCATAGGTAACAAAATCATGACAATCGAGATTTTCAAAAAATAGTTTTGGTGAGTTCAACAAAAGCGTATCAGCGTCAAGATACAGAAATCGATCGAACGGCGCATCGAGATCAAATGCAGCATAGCGGTGATTGCAGTTGAGTCGATAAACGCTAGGAATTCCTTTTGACTGCCACTGCTGCAAAGCCGTTGAATGGGTTTGCCAAACTTGAAGTGAAAAATTTCGCCAGCGCTGCAGAATTGCTGGATCTTCTAGTAAAGTTACCTGCGATCGATTAGAAATTTCAGCTCGAATTTTGTCAAGTCGATTGTCATAGGCAATCACGCAAATCGGAAAATCGCGGCCAGCATTTGCCTCGATACTGTTAAGCAAAGCAACAAGCTGGTCATAAACGGCATCATTTGCCAAAGTATAAATACCGTCGCGCATTCCTTTACCGCATCGCTGTTCTGTTCTCGTTCTGTTCTAAAAGTACGCGATCGCTCCCGCGATCGGCTAGGATGACAAACGCCTGTATCGTAATTCCCATGCGTTCCTATTCGCTGCTGGCTCCCGCCAAAATCAATCTTTACCTGGAAATTATTGGCAGTCGCGCAGACGGCTATCACGAACTGGCAATGATTATGCAGAGCGTGGACTTGAGCGATCGAATCGACCTGAGAGCAAACGGCACGGACGAGTTTCGCGTCTACTGCGATCACCCGCTTGTGCCCAGCGATCGATCGAATCTGGCTCATCGTGCCGCTGTTTTGATCGCTGAATCCTTTCCAGAAGCGTTCAGCAAATTTGGCGCTGTCGATATCGCGGTGGAAAAGCGAATTCCGGTTGGGGCAGGGCTGGCAGGCGGCTCGACGAATGCGGCGGCGGTGCTGGTCGGCCTCGATTTGATGTGGAATTTGGGCTTAACGCAGGCGGAACTGCAAGATTTGGGCGCAAAACTCGGCTCGGATGTGCCGTTCTGCATCTCCGGCGGCACAGCGATCGCTACAGGTCGAGGCGAAAAACTTGCGCCGCTGCCGGATTTAGACCACCTGGTTGCTCTGTTGGGAAAGCACCGCACCCTTTCGGTTTCCACGCCTTGGGCATACCAAACCTATCGCCAGCAGTTCGGACACACCTACGCCGACTTGACTCAAGATTCGCCGCATCCCCACTCCGGCGCGATCGTCGCGGCGATCGTTCACAAAGACAGTCAAGCGATCGCCCAGCATCTCAACAACGACCTTGAAAAAGTAGTCCTGCCTGCACATCCGCCTGTCGCTGATTTGCGAAACCGAATGCAAGTTGACGCGATCGGGGCGATGATGTCAGGGTCGGGACCAACCGTTTTTAGCCTAACAGAGTCGCGGGCAGCGGCGGAAGAAATGCGATCGCGCCTTGCTGCCGAGTTTACGGACGTTGATTTTTGGGTTGCACCCTTCAGGCCAACGGGCGTTCGAGTCCGAACCTGATTTGACGCTGGCGATGCGTTAATTTTGGTTGTTCGATCGCTCGGACTTGGGCGCGATCGTCTACCGTGAAAGATGCCGCTTGTGGTTGAACAATGACTTCTCCTAGCCCTGAGTCCACCCCTGTCAAATCCGTATCGCCAACACCTTTGCGCTGCATGACTGGAGCTTTGATTGCAGGCAGTTTAGCGCTGGTCATGTATCGGCTGACGATGGCGATCGTTTCCACCTATGACAAGCCGATCGCCTTCAACAATCCGCTGGCCGCACGACTGGCCGGATTGGTGCGTACCATGATCGTGGGCGTGAGTACCTTGGGCACGATGGTATTTGGCATTGTGGCCTTGGGGCTGGTTGCACTGGCGCTGCAACTGCTGATTCAGCGCTTCACCAAGCCGCAGGATGCCACGCCCGACTAATCAACTACTTTCACCAAGCCGCTACGCAACGCTTCAAACACGCGATCGATCAGCACTCGCTCGGCCTGACTTAATTGGCCTTGAGAGAGTGCCGTCTGCATAAAGTGCTGCTGGACGCGGCGGGTAATGCGGCGGGTTGCCAAAATTTGAGTCACAATCTGCTCGATCGAAGCGGACGGCAGATGCAAATGGGCAGTCATAGCAAGTAACAGGAACAGAATGTTTACAGTATCAAAGACAGTTGAAAAGAACTCAGTGATATTTGGCGAGATTGTATGTGATTTTTATCACAGTTAGGATTTCAGGCTTCTTCAAGCATTTCGATCGCCTCCGGTAAACTAACAACATAGCGATAGCCTTCTTCTGCTGAACCTTGCAGCATTAGCTGTCCACCATGCAGTTCGGCAAGCTGTGCGCTCAGTTGCAAGCTGAGTTGCTGCCGCGTGATGCGATCGCTTTGCAACTGCGGCACAACATTGACATCAAACTCGGTCGGGTCGTCCGTCATTTCGCCTGCGTTGGTAAACGCACCTGCGGTCAGCATCAGGGCAGGTAATCCTTCTCCCAGCCAAGGATGCGAAGTCCAAACGATGAACTGTAACTGCTGATGCTTGCGCGAGATATGCAGGCGAATCGTGCTGCCCTCGGTTGCCGCTTGCAGAACGCTAAAGATTAACTGATAGATCATCTGCCGCACTTTGACTTTATCAAGCAGCCAAATTCGCGATCCTGGCTCGATCGTTAGCCGCACCTGCTGAGCGCTGCACTGAGCGGTCTGCTCGATCGCAATCAGCGCTTGCTGACACAGCATCTCCACATCAACCGGATTGAGATCCAAACGACGATCGCGCTGGTCGATCGCACCGAGATTCGTAATTTCATTCACCAGTGAGAGCAGCGTTTGCCCGCTTTGGTGAACGATATCCATATATTTCTTTTGCTTGTCCGTGAGTGGTCCGTAAATTTCACGATGGAGAATGCTGGTCATGCCCAAAATTGAAGTCAGCGGAGTACGCAGTTCTTGCGTCATGTGATGGAGCAGATTCGCCTTCACCGCACTCACGCTTGAAAAAGTCGCGTCGACTGGTTCGATCGCTGGAACGGCATCCAGAGGCTTCGGCGCATTCAACAACTGATAGGCTCCACAGCGCCAAAGAAAATCACGCTCAAACTCGCTGATGCTCCAGTGAGCAACCAGTTCCAATAGCTCGATGTCACGCGAGGTGAATTCACGTGGCGACAAAGTGAATACAGCCAATGTGCCCAAGCAGCTATTGTCTGCGGCAATGAGCGGTACACCAAGATAAGCTCGAATGCCATATCGCTGGGTCAACACTCGATCAGCAAAAACGGCATGTTGCCGAGTGTCTGCGATCGCCAGCACCTGCTTTGTTTCAATCACATGGGCACAGAATGAATCTTGCCGAGGCAACTGGCGTGACAAAGCAAGTTCGTTTTTGAGGCCGATGCGTGATAGGCCAACCGCAGATTTAAACCACTGGCGATCGCGATCGATCAAGCTAAAGATACAGATCGGCGCATCAAGCAGACGAGCCGCCGTTTGGGTTGCTTCCTCAAAGATGGGTACGCTCTCGGATTCGAGCAGGCCAAGTGCAGTCAACGTTGCAAGTCGCTGCTGCTCTGCATCCTTCAAATGCTCTGAGAGCGACACGGAATCTTCAGAGCCTGTCATATCAACCTGCCGGACGGGGACAAAATGAACCATGTGAACTGAGATAGAGTGATTCACTACGTTCAGAGTTCCCGATAACTTCTTCAGATGAACGCGAGCTGAAGATGAATTGCAATTCCAGGCAAAACCTTGTTGATTCACAAAGTTCTTCCGAGAATTTGCCCACTAGTCTGACAATTTCTGGACTGTTTTGTTCGTACCAATGCGGACGAATTGTGGAGCGATCGCGCCTCTCTTTGGTGTAATTGAAAGGGGTAGTCGGGCTAGGGAGATTGAGCCTGTAAGAGCTGAGATGTAAAGCGAATTAAGCTACTCAGTAGGAAGCCAAGATGAGTTGTCAGAAGCGAAATCGCCCTCATCCCTTACCCAACTCCTTGGAGGAGAACAGGAACCAGAAGCGCTGTTGCCCTCCTCTCCCTGAGGGTGAGGGGTGAGGGGAACGAAGGCATCTTAAATTGAATGGTGTTCCGCTACTGAGAACCTAGCAAGAATAATGCTGATCGAGCTTCAGCAGCGTTTGCAGCAGCGTATCTGCACCCTGTGTACAGTGTTCTGGTGAGGTATATTCCGCCTCCGCATGGCTCAAGCCTTCCTGACTGGGAACAAAAATCATCCCCATGTCAGTAAATCGCGCCATTTCTTGAGCATCGTGGCTGGCACGACTCGGCAGATGCGTGTAGCTCAAGCCGAATTCTTGGCAGACCTGCACGATCGCCTGCTGAATATGCAGCTTTGCAGGAGCAGGTTCGTTGTGCAAACGGGGTGACATTTGAATGGTGCATTGTGTTTCAAACGCGATCGCATCGATTCGCATCCGCAACTGTTCCAGCAGGCGATCGAGATGCAAATTTGACATATCGCGAATGTCCAAACTCATCTCAACTTTGCCTGGAACAACGTTCGCAGCGTTCGGAGTCACCTGCATCTGTCCGACCGTTGCCACCTGCTGCCCTGGAGTCAAGGCCAATCGGTTAATTGCCAGCACGATTTGCGACGCAGCCACAAGCGCATCTTGCCGCATCGACATTGGCGTTGTGCCTGCGTGATTGGCTCGTCCTTCGACCGTAATGGTGAAGCGTCGCTGGCCGACAATGCCTTCCACAACGCCGATCGCTTTGCCCATCGATTCCAAAATTGGCCCTTGCTCGACATGCAGTTCGACAAACGCCGCAATGTCCTGACTGGTGCGACGCGCTTGGGCGATCGTGTCCCAGTTGCCACCGACGCGATCGAGACACGCTTGAATCGACGTGCCGTCGGGACGGCGATAGTAGTCGGGGTCGGGATTGACATGACCCGCCATTGCCTTGCTGCCGATCATGCTGCCTTCTTCGTCAGTGAAGACGATAACTTCGATCGGATGGTCAAGCTGCGATCTGCTTTCGTTCAGCGTCCGCACCACTTCTAATCCGGCCAAAACGCCGAAAGCGCCGTCATATCGTCCGCCCATTGGCACAGTGTCGATGTGCGATCCGGTTGCCAAAGCAGGCGCGTCGGCGATTCGTCCCGGATAGCGCCCGATGATGTTGCCTGCCGAATCGAGCCGCACGCTCATTCCGGTTGCCTGCATCCAGTCTTGCACCAAGCGTCGCGCCTGCACATCTTTGGAATTGTAGGCAATTCGCCGGACGCCGCCATTGGGAAGTGCGCCGATCGCCGCAAGCTGGACAATGCTTTGCGCGAGGCGATCGCGATTAATTGACAGCGTGGGGCGGTAGCTTGTGACCATGTTGGACAAACCTCCAAAAAGCGGCAGATATTGAGATGCTGCTTGTATCGTAGCGCTAGTGCATACTGTATACAAGCTGAGATAATTTGCAGTAGCTAAGGATACGAATTACCACTGATATCAAGCTTTTTGCAGCCGCTTGGCTGGATGAATCGATCGCGCTGTATTGCAAGCTTGATTTGAATCAGGATTCTTTCTACCAGCCAGCAGAACTAGGGCGTGCCTTAAAACCCGCTTGATCCTCCCCAGCCCATAACAAGGAGGGAGCCGAACCACCCCTCAAAGTCCGGGTTCTCAAGGGGGATTTAGGGGGATCTCCATCAGGCAATCTAACCATCAAAAGATTCTTTAAACGCACCCCAGAACAGAAACAGGGCAGCTTCAACCGCAGCGTACTGAGGCTTTTTTGCGAAATGCAACACTGCGAGTAATAATGTTCGCAAGAGGACATTGGGGAACATTTGCTTGAGCTGCAAGTATTTTCGGCATCGTTTCAGAGTAGTTAGGGAGTACTAGAAAAGCGATCGATTTTCTGTTTCAGCCTATCTCAGCTAGTTTTGAAGTTGTTTGCAGCGATCGCTGTTGTTCTTATGAAACCTGTTTCTCTTCGATTGGTGCTGGTGGTTCCATTTGTGCTGCAAATCTTTACGGCTGTGGGACTAACCGGATATTTCTCGCTCCGAAACGGGCAAAAAGCCGTTGAATCGCTGGCAAGCCAACTGCGTAGCGAGATGAGCAACCGCATCGATCAGCATCTTGACAGCTATCTGGAAACGCCCAGACAAATTAATCAGATGACGATCGACGCAATCGATCAAGGCTTGCTCAGGCCGAATGACTATGCATCAATTGGTCGCTATTTCTGGCGGCAGGCCAAGCTATTTAATGCTGGCTATATTAACTATGGAAAAGTAACAGGCGAGTTTGCTGGAGCAGGTCAAGTCACAAACAATCCGGCGGACGGCATGGCAATCAGCCAAATCTCCGCCGCAACCAATCAGGTGATGAGCTACAGCATCGTGAACGACCGAGGCGATCGCGTGGAGAGCGGAACCGATCCCACCTACGATTACCGTCGAGAAGCATGGTACGTGGATGCGCTGGCTGCTGGCAAACCCACCTGGAGCAAAATTTATATCTGGGATGGGGACGCACCTCCGATCAATATTTCGATCGCTTTTAGTCAGCCGATTTATGATGCTCAAGATCAAATCGTTGGGGTGATTGGCGTTGATCTACTGCTGTCGAAGATTAGTGATTTTCTCCGACAGCTTCAAGTCAGCCCGAATGGAAAAGCCTTCATCATCGAGCGCAACAGCCTACTGGTCGCCAGTTCCAGTGCTGAGCAGCCGTTTGTGGAGCGGGATGGAGAAGTGGCAAAACGGTTGCAGGCGATCGACAGCCGCGATCCGCTGATTCGATCGACCAGCCGCTTTCTGCTGGAACAGGGCAATCTTCCTGGCATCCAAACCAGCCAGCAGCTTGATTTTAATTTCGAGGGCGAACATCAGTATGTGCAGGTGACGCCTTGGCGCGATGCGTTCGGTTTGGATTGGCTTGTTGTGATCACCGTGCCCGAATCTGACTTCATGGCGCAAATTCACGCTAATCGGCGCACCACGATTTTGCTGTGCCTGCTGGCTTTGCTGGTCTCGACGCTGCTCGGTTTGCTGACAGCCCGCTGGATTGCCCAACCTGTGCGGCGGCTAAGCGCGGCATCCGCAGCGATGGCAAACGGCCAGCTTGATCAGCAAGTCGCGCGATCGCCCATTCGCGAACTGGACGTGCTGGCGCGATCGTTCAACCGCATGAGCGAGCAGCTTCGCAATTCGTTTGTGTCACTCGAAACCAGCAACGAAGATTTGGAAACCAAAGTGCGCGATCGCACCGAGGAACTATCGCAGGCGCTGCAAACGCTCAAGCAGGCGCAGGCGCAACTGGTGCAGCAAGAAAAAATGTCGTCTCTGGGGCAAATGGTGGCGGGAATTGCCCATGAAATCAACAATCCGGTCAGCTTTATTCACGGCAATCTTGCCCCCTTGAGCCGCTACGTTGACGATCTGGTGCAGGCGATCGAACTGTATCAGCAGCACTATCCGCAGCCTTGTAGCCCAATTCAAGTTCATGCCCAAGCCGTCGATTTGCCGTTTGTGCTGCAAGATCTGCCCCACCTAATCGATTCCATGCGAACCGGAACCGATCGCATCTGTGAAATTGTTTTGAGTTTGCGTAACTTCTCGCGGCTTGATGAAGCGCAGCAAAAACTCGTGAATTTGCATGACGGCATCGACAGCACATTGCTGTTACTTCAGCATCGCTTCAAAGCGCTGCCCAATCGCTCTGCAATCGTCCTGACCAAGCAGTACGCGCCGCTGCCGCCGATCGAATGCTTTGCGGGTCAACTCAATCAAGTAGTGATGAACCTGATTGACAACGCGATCGACGCGATTGACGCGAAGTTTTGCAATCGCTCGCTGGATGAAGTTCCCAGGATTACGATCGCAACGGCCACCCGCGCAACAGGAGTTGCAATTCACATTTCAGACAATGGCTGCGGCATGCCGGAAGCAGTGCGATCGCGCATGTTTGATCCGTTTTTCACCACAAAACCTGTGGGCGACGGAACCGGATTGGGCTTAGCCATCAGCTATCAAATCATTGTCGAGCAGCATCAAGGTCAACTGCACTGCATCTCTACAGTGAATGAGGGAACGCAGTTCTCGATCGAACTGCCGCTGAAGCTGCAAAATCCGCCTAGTCAGGTCGAAGATTCCCAAGCAGCAACCATCTAGCTTCGGTCTTATGCGCCCATGCCAGAATATTGCCGCAGGCCACGCCGCCACAGCCAGCGATTTAGCCCAAAGAAAATCACGCCCCAGCCGATCATTGCGGCAAATCCAGCCGGAATATTTTGCGGCAAACCGACGAGGAGACTGGCGGGAAAAGCAATCAGGTAGGGAAACGGCGTCCACAAAGCGATCGCCCGCACGATCGGCGGAAAAGTTTCTAGCGGAGCAATCATGCCGGAAAGGAAGAGAAAAAACAGGAACGAAAAGTTTTCGATCGCGCTCGCTCTTTCTGTCCAAAAGGCCAACATTGCCATCGTGTACTGCATGATAAATCGCAGCAAAAAGGCGAACGTGACGCTGATCAAAAAGAGAAGAAGCTGGGCGAGCGAGGGAATCCAAGCGGCTTGCGGATAGAGCCAGAAAAATAATCCAATCAGCAGAAATGCAAACGGCAAACGGGCAAATTTTTCAGCAAAATGTGATGCGAGATGATGCCAACCAGGATCGATCGGCTGTAGCAGTCGCATCGATAAGCGACCCTCAACAATTTCGCGCTCAAACTCCCAAATTACCCAGACAACCGTGAACTGTCGCACTAGAAAAACGGCCAAAAAATAGCGAACAAACTGTTCAGGAGATAAAGCAAAATCTCCAGTCTGTGATGCTTCAACCCAAACGCCCATCAAAATCAGCGGCAGCGTTCCAGACAGCACCCATAAAATCAGTTCTGCTCGATATTCAAGCATGTAGGCATAGTAGACAGTTAGGATTGTTCTTGCTTTGCGCCAAATCCAATTCATGCAACGGCTCCTGCGGCAAAAACACGCCCGATCACTTCTTCAACAGGCGGATCAGTAACGGTCATATCTAATACTTTTAGGTCGGCAAGAATGCGAGAAATCGTATTTGTTAAATCTTCCCGACGAACGATGAAGCTGACCACGCAACCTTCGATCGATCCTATCTCACCATAACTTTTCAACTGCTCAGTCGCGCAACCTTCCGCGAGTTCCACTTTGACTTCACGATATGGAGCGAACCGTTCTAGCAGCGAATCGAGGCTACCGTCGTAGATCAATTTGCCGCTGTAGATCAGCAGGACGCGATCGCAAAGTGCCGTGATATCGGCCATATAGTGACTGGTGAGCAATACGGTCGCCTGATAGCGTTCGTTATATTCCCGCAAGAAATCGCGGACATTAACTTGTGCATTTACGTCAAGGCCCAAGGTCGGTTCATCGAGAAATAGAACTTTCGGTCGGTGAATCAGTGCAGCCATTAATTCGGCTTTCATGCGTTCACCGAGCGAGAGTTTGCGGACAGGTTGAGTCAGCTTGGTTTGCAGGGAAAGCATTTCCGTTAGTTCTTCAACGCGCCCCGCAAATTCACGATCGCCAATGCCATAAACGGCGGCATTAATGCGAAGTGAATCGAGCGCAGGCAGATCCCAAATAAGCTGCTGCTTTTGCCCCATAACGAGCGTAATTTTTTGCAGAAAATCGCGATCGCGCCGAAAGGGAATTTGTCCCGCCACGCTCACCTGACCAGAAGACGGACGAATCAATCCGGTAAGCATTTTCAGCGTCGTGGTTTTTCCGGCTCCGTTTGGTCCCAAAAAGCCAACGACTTCTCCGGGTTCGATCGCAAACGAAACATCTTGAACGGCGTGGATGCTGCGGTAGGTGCGGCGAAAGAAATGCTCGATCGTGCCTTTGAATCCCGGCTGTTTGACGGCAACGGGATAGGTTTTGTTGAGCGCTTCGACCGAGATGATGGGCATGATGACGACCTGAAGGATGCATTTTCTATTGTCAGACGTGACGCTGAATTATGACGGTGCGATCGCTCTATCGCAAGGCAGAGCTTCGATCGTAGGGTAGCGAATCAAACAGTCCAATCCTTCAGCTAGCGAGGGCGGCGCTCCCATCAGGCGGCGATGCATCCGTAAAATCACAGGTTCAGGAACTTGGCGCGATCGCTGCTGATTGCGCTGCAAACACAAGTCGAGTGGCGTATCGATCCACAAGCCCGTCAGGTGATTGAAGCCGATCGATCGCGCCTGCTGTAAAAATCGCCGTCGATCGCGCCTGACGGCATTCGTGGCATCGTAGAGAACGGCGATCGCCTGCTGCTGCTGAATTTGCCGAATCGCCTGCTGCATTTTCTGGTGAAGCGATCGCTCGATCAGCGGCCAAGCTCCTTGGATGGCTTCGTCGCCAAACAGTTCGGCACGGATGCGATCGGTTGAGATCACTAGGTAGCCGCTGTTGAGGGTTTGGATGTGTTGCGCGATCGTGGTTTTGCCGCTGCCAGGAAGTCCGATCAAAAGGATGAGCGGCAAGGTGGGGCAATACCGTTCACTCTGCGCTGCGCGATACGGTTCCCGGAGCGCTGCGCGATCGCTGAAGTTGGAATTCTGCATGAGGTGCGATCGCCTAGAACGTGAAGCAGTCGAATGAGTCAGGACAGCGGCAGAGGCCGTGAGATCAATTTCCGGCTGAAAGCTTAAACTCATTCAAATGGACTGATCTTCGCAATTGCTATCCGACAACTCGCGCCGCTCATTTTCCTTCTGTCAACGAATTCGCCCTGCTCTTAACAAGGTGGAGAGTGCGGGGTTTAGCTCCCTCCTTGCTAAGGAGGGTCGGGGAGGATCATGCGGTTTGAAACCACGCGCTAACGATGCAACAACAAAGTCAACAGTGGCAAAATCGGCAGCAGCCACCGCCAAGATAAAGTAAGGCCTGCTTCGGCTATGGGTTCACTCAATAGGGCGTCGATGCGTTCTTCTAATCGAGTTGCGGGAGCAATTGCGCTAAACGCCGCACAATATTCTTCCTCCTGCAAAGGCGACTGCACCACCAACAGCAGCGATTCGGCTAGCAGCAGGGGATCAACCTGTTGGGAAGCCCATCGATCGGCTCTCAGTTCGCGCAGCAGCAGCAGTTCTTGCCACAGCGCTTCGGTGCGTGGAAGCCAAGCGGTCAACTGTCGCACCCAGCCCAGCCAGAAAAACCAGAAGGTATCGCGATACTGCTGGTGCGCTTGTTCATGTGTCAAAACGGCGGCAAGCTGATCGGGCGTCAGCAACTCGATCAGGCCGCGACTGATGACGAGGTCGGGTTGCCAAAAGCCAATCTGAGCCGCGATCGCACTTTCACTTTCAACTAAACGAACGGGCGTTTGAGCAACTTCCCCTGTGGAAATCGTCACGATGGGAATCGATCGCACCTGCGCGATCGAGTTTGCCGCCTGTCCTGCCAGCAGAACGCCGCGCAGCAGAGCGTATGCGATCGCGCCCCACGCCAAGCCGCAACCGAGCCAGCCCGCAGGCAAACCGAGCATCTGCCCTTGTGTGCCCATGCACAGGACGGCAACGATCGCCAGCAAAAACAGTAAGGGCGGCAGCAAAAATTGCTCTAGCGTTTGCTGCCAGCGATGCCCGTTCAGCGGACGAAATGCCCAGCGGCGAATGCTCCAGGCCAGCGCGATCGCAACCAAAATCAAGCTCAGGTGCATTATGCTTCCTCCCGCTTCTGTCGGGCGGCTTTGATCCGCTGGGCGATCGCTTCAAGCTGATTGAGGCTGGCGGCATCCAAACTGTCGGCAAAGGCGGCGACAACATCAGGATTGCCCACTGCCAAAAAGCGATGCAGGCGATCGTGTGCCTGATGAATTTGGGCTTCTTCCTGCGAGACGATCGCCCGCCACACAAATGCCCGATCCTGCTTGTCGCAGACCAGCCAGCCTTTTTCGGCCAGTCGGCGCAGAACGGTTGTGACGGACGTGTAGGCAAGCTCGCGATCGGGATCGGCCAGGATGCGATCGTGAATTTCCTTGACGGTGGCCGTACCAAGCGACCAGATGATTTCGAGAATTTCGGTTTCCAGTGGCCCCAGCGATAGCTGACGCGGACGCGGTTCAGGCAGCGGTGGCATGGCGAAACAAGGAGAGGTTCTTCGATTTAGTTTAGCGAGGAATGGAGACAGAAGCAGTTTGACAGGTTGTCTTTTGACTGCGGACTCGATCGATCGTCAATATCGATCGATGTAGAAGTTTTGATTTCGCAGTTTGTCTCTCACTATGAATCGATCGCTGTTGATTGCCGCTGGAATTTTCATGTTTTTCATGACGCCTGTTGTGGCTCACGAAGATGTGGCTCACGAAGAATCCGGCCATCCATCCGCTGAAACAATGCCCCGTCACGGTCATGGCGAAGATCATGCACACGGCGAAGACCATGCACACGGAACGCTGGAAATTCCCCCAGGTCAGCCTGTGCCAACGGTGAACCTTGTCGTTCACCCGGACGATCGACGCGGCTGGAATCTGGAAGTGCAACTGACGAATTTTGCGTTTGCGCCAGAGCGCGTCAACCAGACGAGCGTCCCGACCGAGGGACACGCGCATCTGTATGTGGGCGGCGAGAAAATTGTGCGGCTGTACGGCAACTGGTACTACCTGGAAAGTTTGCCTCCGGGCAGACACGAGATTACCGTCAGCCTCAACGCCAACGGACATGAAGCTTTGACGCACAACGGAGTGCCGATCGAATCCACCGTTTCGATCGACGTGCCGCAGTCGGCCTCACGTTAGGCTGGCTTCAATTTGCTGGCGGGCGGTGGCGATCGCGTCAGGTAGTTTGCTAGCATCGCGTCCGCCCGCCTGCGCGAAGTTGGGACGCCCGCCGCCGCCGCCGCCGCAGATTTTGGCAATTCCGCCGATGAACTTTCCGGCCTGCAAGCCTTTTTGGTTCACAGCCGAACTGAAAGCGGCAACCAAGCTGACCTTGTTAGGATCAACGGCGGAACCGAGGACGATCGCGCCCTCGCCTAGCTTTTGCAAGAGTCGTTCCGCTACAACCTTGAGCGCATCTGCATCGACGCCATCAAGCTGAGCAACGAGAACTTTCAGATCCCCGATCGATTGCGCTTCCGACAAAAGCGCGTCGGATTTGGCGATCGCCAGTTCTGCTTTCAGTTGCTCTAGCTGCTTTTGCGTGGATTTGAGTTCGGTTTGCAGTCCCGTAACGCGATCGAGAACTTCTTCGGGTTTGGCCTTGAAGCGATCGCTCAAGTCACGGACGACGCGATCGCGAACGTTGAGATATTCCAGAACCGAGGGGCCAGCGATCGCTTCAATCCGGCGAATTCCGGCTGCAACTCCGGTTTCGGAAACGATTTTGAACAAGCCAATTTCTGCCGTGTTGCTGACATGTGTGCCGCCACAAAGCTCCATCGACACGCCCGGAAAATCGATCACGCGCACTTCATCGCCGTATTTTTCGCCAAACATCGCGGTTGCGCCTTTGGCTTTCGCTTCGGTCAGCGGCATCAGCGACACATCGGCCTGATGCGCTTCGGCAATCCAAGTGTTGACCTGCGTTTCAATCTGCTGAAGTTCATCGGGCGTGACGGGACGCGGACAGTTGAAGTCGAAGCGGAGGCGATCGAACGCGACGAGCGATCCCGCTTGCGAAATCTTGTCATCGACAATTTGCTTCAGTGCCGCCTGCAAGAGGTGCGTAGCGGTGTGATTCGCTTGAGCGCGACGGCGACAGGCAATGTCAATTTGAGCCGTAACGCGATCGCCCAGCTTCAGCGACCCCCGCTCGATGCGGCCAAAGTGAACAAAAATCGCGCCGTCTTTTTTGACATCTTCGATTCGCACGAGCGTATCTGCCCCGGACAGGTAGCCGCGATCGCCAATTTGCCCGCCCGATTCGGCATAAAACGGCGTTTTGTCCAGCGCAATTTGGACTTGCGTTCCGGCTGAAGCCGATTCGACAGGCTGACCTGCGACAAGCAACAGCTTGACTTCTGCCGGAGTGGACGGCTGCGTGTAGCCCAAAAATTCGGTTTCGTGCAGATCGGCAGCCAGCGAGTCGATCGTGCCTTGGACGGTGAGATCGATCGTTTCGTGGGCGGCGCGAGAGCGATCGCGCTGCTTTTCCATCTCCAGTATGAATTCTGTGACATCAACAGTACGATTTTTCTCGGCTGCAATTTCCTCAGTTAATTCAAGTGGAAAACCATAAGTGTCATAGAGAACAAATGCGTCGTGGCCCGAAATTTGCCAACCCTGCGGAAGCTTTTCAATGATCTCATTTAGCAGCTTTTCGCCGCGCTCCAAGGTTTCCAAAAAGCGCGATTCTTCCAGTAGCAGTTCGGCTTTGATCGCGTCTTCACGGGCGCGAACTTCGGGGTAGGGCGACTCGGACAGGGCGATCGCCGTCTCCGCCACTTCCTGAATGAAGGGGCGATCGATCCCCACCAGTCGCCCGTGTCGCACCACGCGCCGAATCAGTCGGCGGAGAACGTAGCCGCGACCCAAGTTCGAGGCGGAGATACCGTCCGCGATCATGTGAACGACTGCCCGGACGTGATCCCCAATTACTTTGAGGGAAACTTTGGTGGATTCGTCGGCTTGGGTGTAGTCGATTTTGGCGATTTCAGCAGCGGTTTTGATGATCGGAAAGATTAAATCTGTCTCGTAGTTGTTCGGGACGCGCTGAAGAATTTGCGCCATCCGCTCCAGTCCCAGTCCTGTGTCGATGTTTTGCGCTTGCAGCGGCGTCAGATTGCCCTCGGCATCCTGGTTGTACTGCATGAACACGAGGTTATAGAACTCGATGAAGCGCGAATCGTCTTCGAGATCGATCGATTCATCTCCCAGTTCCGGATGAAAGTCGTAGTAAATCTCAGAGCAAGGCCCACAGGGACCAGTCGGTCCTGAATTCCAAAAGTTATCGGCTTCATCTAAGCGCTGAATGCGATGCGCGGGAATGCCAATCTGGTCGCGCCAAATTGCGAAGGCTTCGTCATCTTCGCGAAACACGCTGACGACCAGTCGATCGGCTGGCAGTCCAAACACCTGAGTCGAAAGTTCCCACGCCCACGCGATCGCCTGCTCTTTGAAGTAGTCGCCAAAGCTGAAGTTGCCCAGCATTTCAAAGAAAGTGTGGTGACGCGCCGTCCGCCCGACGTTCTCGATATCGTTGGTGCGGATGCACTTTTGCGACGTGGTGGCGCGATCGAACTCGGCCTGCCGCTGTCCCAGGAAAATCGGCTTAAACGGCAGCATTCCCGCGATCGTCAACAGCACAGTTGGATCTTCGGGAACCAGTGAGGCACTGGGCAAGGGCTGGTGGCCTCTGGCTGCATAGAAGTCAAGAAAGGTTTGCCGAATTTCGGAGCCGCTCAGCGTTGGGGACATGGTGGTGCAACTAGAGAAGGACGAACAAAAAATCAAAAAGATGGACCGGAACGCGATCGCTTGAATTCATTTTCAATCCCAGGGAGGGGGATGTGTTTGACTGAAGACAAAAGCGATCGAGCAGGCGCAGGCGTGATAGACTTCCATTTTCAATCATCACAGTTCGATTCGACAAATCTCTCAATGGCGCATCTCATCTTGCTTGCTGGCAATGGGCACTATGAGAGTAATTGTCAAAAGCAGCAGTCTAATCTTATGAGTTCGATTGAGTTTCGCTACTAGCAAATTTGTTTCCAAGAGTTTTCTTCTTCTGGCCTGTTAAGCAATAATGCTAAGATAACGCTCCTTTTGTAAACGCCCTCACTCCTTGCTGCCGATCGCCCCCAGTCGTTTTTGATTGCGATCGATGGCGTGGAGTTGTTTTGTTTGGCGCTGCTGCCGTTGTTGCATTTATCCCCGTTCCATCCGTGTTATTTTTTGATCTACAAATCCCTGAATGGATGCATCAATTCTCTTGGTCGGCAACGGTGCATTTCGATCGTTGCTGCTGAAATCGATTCAAGAACTGGCCGCTTTTACCGTTGAGGTTGCGCCGAACCCGGACGAAGCTGCGCCGCTCATTCAAGCTCAACAGCCGGACATTTTGGTGATGCAGGCAAGCTTGCCCGGTTGCCTGGAGCTGTGTCGCCAAACGAAAAACCAAAGCCGACTCGCGTGGATTTGCTGCATTCTGCTTGACGATCGCCCCTGCCCCGCTCGCCAAATTCAGCAGGCAATCGCCGCCGATGCGCTCGAAGCAAGTGCCGACGGCTATGACTGGATTGTACTTCAACCTTCAAACACCGAAATTCTTTCACAGCAGCGTTTGCTTCAGGCTCATATTCGATCGGGTCTGCGGCGCGTGCAAAACCATCGCGAACTGATGCGAGCCAACGATTTGCTGTCGGCGATCGCGCTATCCGACCCGCTTACCGAACTGAACAACCGTCGCGCCTTGGAATGGGAACTGCCGCGCCAAATACACAGTGCGCGATCGCAAAAAACGCCGATTAGCCTGATGATGCTCGATGTTGATTTCTTCAAGCACGTCAATGACACCTATGGGCATCTGGTTGGCGATCGCGTTCTGACGCTGCTAGCAGCGCGGCTGCGCTATAACCTACGCTTCTATGACACGCCGTTTCGCTATGGCGGCGAAGAATTTGTGATTATTTTGGGCAACACCAACTGCAAAGGAGCGTCACGGATTGCACAGCGCATTTGTCGCTTGATCGGCGATCAGCCGTTTGAAATCAATGCTGGCTTGGAACTGCAAATCACAATTAGTGCCGGAATTTCAACGCTGCTGGATGACGACGACGCTAAAGGCATCAGCTTACTGAGGCGAGCCGACGAAAACTTGCTGCAAGCCAAGTCGCAAGGCCGCAATCGCGTTGTCGGCTGCTGGAATCTCGACACCACCAGTCGCCGCTAAGCTAAATCGCCAACAATGCCACTTTGCGCGATCGCCCTTCGCAAGGCTTGTTTTGCCGCTGCCTGTAGGCGTGGAATCGATTGGGTAATGCTGCCCGTCTCACACTTGAATTTGCATACAGGACTGAAGCAAAGCCGCGAATTAAAATTCCGGCTGAAAGCGCAAACGCATTGAAATGGCTTCCTGAATGCCTGCCATGATAGCGGGCATTGAGTGAAGTGGAATTTCTTGATAGGTGAAGCCGAATTAGGGCGTGGTCACAGGTGCAGGCTGAACTTGCTGCTGCAACAGTTCAAGCTGGCGCGATCGAAAATCCGACGCTTCGCTGTTGATCGTTTCGCTCTGCTGCCGATTGAACTCGTCGGGGGGCATGTATCCGCCCGAAATTGCTCGCTGTACCAAATCCATGACGCTGCCCATCTGCCCACTACCGTTCTCCGAAAACGGATCAGATGTGAAAGCACCGTCACCACTTTGAGGATTGAGCAGCAGGGCATCTGTTCCACCACGAGCCGGAGGCTGCACAGGCGCTTGAGCAAAAGCAGGCGCGGCGATCGCACAGGCCATCACTCCGACCATTAATCCAGCAGCACGCACTGTAGAAATCTTCATAGCAAGCTTGAAAAGAGTGAGTTAATGCTTAGTCTAGCTGACGTAGTGGAGTTTGAAAGGATTCCGATCAGGCAAAAGTGCGCCGCAGCAAGCCGCGAATGCTCAAAAAGGCGATCGCATCAAACCCGATCAAAACCAGCAGTGCGGCTCCCAGCGTCACATCACCAAACGGCGCATTCATCACGACGCTGCCCAGCGACCAGTCGGAATGCAAATAGAGGTAGCGGATCGGCTCGATCGCGTAGCTCAAGGGATTAAGGCTTGCTACCCACTGCAACCAGCGCGGCATAAACGCCAGCGGCGCCAGCGCCGTACTTGCAAACAAAAGCGGCAAGTTTGTCACAAAAATGGCCGCAATCAGTTCAACGTGACCAGGCAGCGCAAACGCTAAACCCAAGCTCAACGCCGTCACGCCCAAAACTAGCAGGAGCACGATCGCCGCAACGAGCAACAGTTCGATCGCTCCGGGCAAACCTGCGCCCAAGGCGGCACTTGCCGCTACGATCGCCGCTGTTTGAATCATGCTCAGCGTGGCGATGAAGATGGCGGAGGCAAGGACGATCGAAAAGCGCGAAGTCAACGGGGCGACCAGCAGCCGATTGAGAAAGCCAAATTCGCGATCGAACATCACAGGCAATCCGGCGTTCAGCGCTCCGGCAAACGCCGTGAAGACGATTACGCCTGCGCCCAGAAACTGACCGTAGTTCGTGCTCTCGCCAAACAAGCCCTGCGGCGCATTTTGAAACAGTGCACCAAACAGCAAAAGCCACATCAGCGGCTGAATCACGCCTGCAATCAGCGTCGTCGGACGCCGCTGAAGCTGAATGAACAAGCGGCGAGTCAGCGCTCCGGTTTCCTGCACAAATTCGGGGAAGCCCGCAGACTGTTGGGCTTGAGCCGGACGAAGCGGAGCATCTTGAAGATTGGCGGGGGGTGGCGTTAGCGTTTGACTCATGAGGCTGTCCTCGCGTTGAGTGCGGTATTGATTTTTGCAAAGCTCGATACCTATCTAGCCTAGCGCATGTTCTGCGAGCGGCTACAGCGCGATCGAGTCACCGCTTCACAGCCCTCTATTGTCCTTGCAAAGCCTGTCCTTGCAAAGCTGGATGAATCGAGCGATCGCCCTCACTCACCGTCACCGTCTGCCGAATTCCACAAATCAACCAGCGTTCATCGATTTGGACGAACTGATGGTAGTAATTTCCGGCTGTATCAAGCCGCTGTGCATTGATTTCGCGCGTCGGATCGAGTCGAAAAATGTAGTAGGCGGAATCGCATTCCGCAGAACTGCCTTGAATTTTGACTGCATGATTTGTGCTGATGTGGAGCGTTCGCAGATGAGCAAGGCTTTTCGATCGCTGCTGTACATATTCCGCTGCCGCAATGCGTTTGGGCGCTTCACCGCGAAACTCTGAGTAGTCGATCGCGACTTCCTCAGTGAGCAAATCGCGCAGCTTTTGCCAGTCTTTGCGATCGAGCGCATTCGCAAAACGAACAATCGTCTCGATAATTTTGGTGCGGTCAATCAACCACTGAACTTCGGCTAAATTTTGCATGGCGATCGACTCAGAGATCTTGACTCAATCTTGCGCCTTGAAAAAACAAACCGATCGCGCCCATTTGCACCAGATGAAACAGGCCGTTCGCATCGAACACACCGATCGCCCAGCCGCTTTGCTGAACGCCTGCCGCAAAACCCGAAACCAAGACGCCCGCCGCAATCCAGCCTGCAATCCGAAGAGAACTGCCCCAAAGCTGAAGCATCAACATTAGCACCATTGCCGAAAGATAGTCCGCAACGCCCAGCCCGAAATTTGCCAAATAGAGCGCTAGACCAAT
The DNA here is from genome assembly GCF_014696105.1 of Microcoleus sp. FACHB-1515. Lineage (GTDB taxonomy): Bacteria > Cyanobacteriota > Cyanobacteriia > Elainellales > Elainellaceae > JAAUTJ01. Next base: position 110,292 of record NZ_JACJPO010000052.1, on the reverse strand, counting down.
GAAGCAAACAGCTTTAACAGCCGCGATCGTCCACCAGCCAAACTGCTGCGATCGCGGCACAGCACTCACCACGCTAGCGGCCAGCAGGCAAAAGCTGACGCCGCTCAGCGCACAGAGCATCAGCCGCCACAGCCAATTGTGCAGCGTCGGATCAAGCCAGAAGATGAAGCCGTGAAATGTGCCGCCCAAAATGGCCGCGATCGCGAGACAGACAAATGCTCCGCTCCAGAAATGGCAGGCCGTTTGCCGAAGTGGAATCAAACAGCCTGCAAAAACGATCGCTTCTAGAGCAAGCGCATAGTCGGTCAGCGTAGTTGCGGGTTCACTCAGCATCAGCGAGACGAACGAGGGCAGTTGCGATCGGCCATTTTGCCGTTGGGTTCGATCGTGTGGCACAAGCGCAACTCGGCATAGCGAGATTTGGAGATGTTCGCCTCTTTGAGATTTGCGCCGCTGAAGTCAGTCGCAACCAGATTGGCAAGCGTCAAATTGGCTTTGCGTAAATCAGCATCTCGCAAATTGGCAGCGGCCAAGTTTGCACCCTCCAAGTTTGCCCTTTGCAAGTTGGCATGATTGAGATTGACGCCGCGCAAATCTGCGTCCTTGAGGTCTGCCCCGCTGAGGTCACACTTGACGCAAATTCGCTCTTGCAGCAGCTTTTGCATCTGATCGAGATTTGCAGCTTGAGCAGGCGGAATCCAAACCCAAAAAACCAGAAGCACGATCGCGATACCGCTTCGGAACGCCACGATCGCACGTTGCAAACTTAAAATCTCCCGGAACATCGCGATCGAACACCGAATCGAATTCAACATGGTTGTCTTGTCAAACAAAAAACGGCTAGCTTGCAGTATGCCCCGTTTTTCAGGGCGATCGATCACAAAAGACCACAAAAAAGGAGCGTAAGCCCCACGCCCCCAACTCATCTGCTCAATTTTTCTAACCTGATCAGGCCAGCGTTTCCGGGCAATAGCCGAGTCCCTGGACGAACTGCTGGCGGAATTCTTCGATTTCGGTGCGATCGGGCTGACCGTGCGAAACGATCGCCACCTGATAGCGACGCATCACCTCAACGGGCGACTGTCCGGTTTCCAAACCCCACAGCGCCATGCGGACGCGAATATCCGGTTCGCAAGGGATGCCAAGCTCGTTGAGATAGGCGCGGAGATTGCCTTCTTCCGCTTCCGTCAGCGGGTGGAGCAGCTTGACCTTGACCACCCAGCCGTCGATCTGGTGAATGACGGTGATGAAGCGCAGAGAGAGCCAAGGACTGCCATGAAGATGTTCAACCACCCTCAAGGTTAAACTGGCATTCGCGAGGTGATAGAGAAATTCCATAGAAGCGAACACCCCAGCAGTTACGAAACAATTCGACATCTCCTATTGTTAAGGAAAGCTGACCTGTCGAGTAGGGGAATGCTCCCCGATCTCGCATAGGGAATTCTCCCCAATTTCAGCAACTTTGCGGATTGCAATTGCTCGATCGCCTGATAATCCATGACCCACGCCGACACCACGACCAACCTCGATCGCTTACTGAGCAGCTACGACTATGACCTGCCACTCGATCGCATCGCTCAAAATCCCGTCGTACCCAGAGATAGCGCTCGACTGCTCGTCGTCGATTCACCCACCACGCATCAGCATCGCATCTTTCGCGATCTGCCGGAGTTGCTGCGCCCGCACGATCTACTGGTCTTAAACGATACTCGTGTGATTCCCGCCCGACTGTATGGGCGTAAGTCAAATGGCGTTGAGGTGGAAGTGCTGCTGCTGGAGGAACAACAGGTGAATCAGTGGTTGGCCTTGGTGAAGCCTGGAAAGCGTTTGAAACCTGGTGCGGCGATCGAATTTGGTGACGGGTGGGTGCAGGCGGTCGTTCAGTCGGTCGATCGCGCCACAGGCGGACGCATCCTCAAGTTCGACGTACCCGAAGGAAAATCGCTGCTGCAAGTGCTGCCGGATCTAGGAGTTGTTCCCCTGCCGCCCTACATCACGCAGGCGGAAATCGACCCAGAGCAATATCAAACCGTGTACGCCGCGCAACCGGGAGCCGTTGCCGCGCCGACTGCGGGCTTGCACTTCACGCCCGATCTGCTCGATCGCCTTCGAGAACAAGGAATCGATCGCGCTTTTGTGACGCTGCATACTGGAATCGGCACGTTTCGCCCGGTCGAAGTCGAGGACATTACGACGCATCCGATGCACGGCGAATGGCTGGAAGTTCCCAAGGCAACGGTTGAGCGGATTGAGCAGGCGCGATCGCAAGGCGGTCGGATCATCGCCGTTGGCACAACGGTAATTCGTGCTCTCGAAGGAGCCGCAGCCGAAAGCGGCAAGCTGGAGCCGTTCTGCGGCAAAACGAATTTGTTTATCTATCCGGGCTTTGAGTGGCGCGTAATTGATGGGCTGATCACGAATTTCCATTTGCCCAAGTCCAGCCTGATGATGCTAGTGAGTGCGCTAATTGGGCGATCGCGCCTGCTTGCCCTATACGAAGAGGCGATCCGAGAAAAGTATCGCTTCTATTCGTTTGGTGATGCGACGCTGATTTTGCCCGAAGCTCGGCTTACAGCAAGTTGAAGCGCTGAAGCTGAAGATCGATCGCGTCCGGCAAGCTTTTGTGCAAATCGGTTTTGCTGCTGTAGACGATGCGGTTGCGTCCGGGCAAATCGAAGGGAAACTGTCCGCCGAATTCCGATCGCTCCATCTGAGTCAGCAAAATTTGCTCGGATCGCTTGCACTGAAGCGCGTAGCCGAGTTCGACACAGACGTTGGGACTGGGAATTAGCTGGGCGGGCGTGGTGTTCAGTCGATCGATCGCCGTGCCATCCGCGATGAACAGCAAACTTTGGCGAATTTTTCGCATCAGGGTACTGCTCATGCGGATCGGGCCATCGCTGAGACGGTGCGATTCTTCCAGCATCAAGGGCAGGCGCGATCGACGGTTGGCTTTGTCGAGGTAGGCTTGAATTTCGTTGCGGAGCAGTTCGCTCGATTCCTTGAACTGCGTTTGATAGCACAAGAACACGATCGGCTCTAGCGTCGCCATGATGTCTTGCTTGGTGAAGTAGATTTCGTGGCTGATCAGGTCGATGTTGGAAATCGCGTAGCCGCCGCTGCCTTCGATGTAAAACTCGATCGGTTCGCCTTCGAGGTAGCGCTGAAACCATTCGGACTGCTTCACCTCTTCGCTGTCTTCCAGAAAATCGGCTCTGAGCGCGGATTTGAGCAGGCTGTTTTTGCTCAGGCGCAGATCGTGCGGGCGTTTTTCAAGGTCGCGGACGGGTTCATATTCGCGCAAATACCAGGCTTTCAGCGCAATGATCGCCATAATACACCTGTACTCATTTAGGTTAGTTTATCATATCGGAAATTGAATCGCATTTCGAGGGCGATCGCGGAATTTCGATCGGGTGTCGGCTAGAGGGCGATCGATCGTTATCCGCCGCTGACGGGGGGAATTAGGACGACTTCATCGCCGTTTTTGAGTTGTGTTTCGGGTTCGACGAACTGTAAATTGACGCCGAATCGGGTGAGATCGCGCCATTTTGCAAGTTCGGGGTGTTCGGTGATTAGGCGATCGCGTACCGAGGCAACCGTTGCATCAGCAGGCAATTCAAGCTGCATTTCCGGCACTTGATACGCTTCTTGATAGGCGGCAAATAGCTTGAGCGTTACGGTAATGGTCGTCATCTTTTGTAATTAGTAAAGCTTCACTGATCCTATTTCGATCGAAGCAGGTTCGATAAAATTTGAGGCAGGACAACGGTTAGAAATTTGATTTGATGTTGAAGTCAAAGTTATTACGATATGTGGCGATCGCGTGGGCAGTGGCGATCGCGCTGATTAGCTGCCAAAGTGCCACGCCTCTAGATGCGAATGCTGTGACAGTGAAGCTCAGCGGTTGGGGCGCAAGTCCGACTGAGCAAAGTTTGATGCAGCAGCTTTTACAAGATTTTGAGCAGACGCATCCAAAAATCAAGATTCGCTATGAAGTGATCAACGATCAATACATGGACGTGATCAAAACGCGATTGATCGGTGATGCTGCGCCGGATGTATTTTATTTGGATGTGTTTCAAGCACCGTTTTTGGTGAGTCAAAACGTTCTAGAACCACTTGATTCTTATGTCGGCTCAGACTTTGATTCGGCTGATTTTGAAGCACCATTGCTGAATGCATTTCGCTATGAGAATCGCATTTACGGCTTTCCGAAAGACTTCTCAACGTTGGCATTGTTCTACAACAAAACAATGTTCGCCGCTGCCGGATTGTCGCGTCCACCGGAAACCTGGGATGAACTGCGGGAATTTTCTAAGAAGCTGACGATCGACTCCAACAAAGATGGAAGAATCGAACAATATGGCTTTGGGGTTGCACCGGAATTAGCGCGTCAAGCCATGATGATTCGAGCAGCGGGCGGCGAACTCGCAAACTCCGAAGGGAGAGCAACTTTTGCAAGTGAAAAAGCAATAGTGGGACTGCAACCTGTGATCGATCAGTATCGCCAAGACCGCACCTCGGCGCAAAAATCTGACGTCGGGACAAACTCCGGTAGCGAGATGTTTGGACAGGGAAAAGTGGCGATGGTGATTGAAGGAAATTGGGCAATTCCTTATCTACAAGAAACCTTTGCGGATATCGAATTTGGGACAGCGGAAGTTCCGAAGCTGGGCGATCGCCGCAGCAATACGGCCTTTACCGTTGCCTACGTGATGAATCAGCAATCGGAGCACAAATCGGAAGCATGGCAACTGATTTCTTACCTGACGAGCAAAGCCGGAATGCAGCGATGGACAAGTACCGGATTCGCTTTACCGACGCGAAAATCGGTAGCGAAAACGTTAGGATTCGATCGCGACCCGTTGCGATCGGCGTTCATTGCGGGCGTACCTTACGCGCAACCTTGGCAGGCGGGAGCGTATGCGGAAACGTTGATGAATAACTTTGACAATCAGTTCATCAGTGCGCTGCTGGGTGAGCAGTCGCTTTCTGAGGCAATGCAGCGGGCAGAAGAGGCAGCGAATCAGCAAATTGAGGCGATGCAGTGAAAATTCACTCCAGTTCCTCTAACTCATCGATGTTCTGAGTTTGAGCATTCAGCAATTGATTTTCGTAGCGGCGATTGCGGCGGCGACCTTTGGCAGGGGTGGCTCGCTTGATTGATCGCTTGTCGATCACGATGCGATCGAGGTCTTGGGCATCGTCCCAACTGTGAAGATCGGTGGTGTAGGTTCGCCGTGCCATCGGTTGACTCAACAGGTTTTGTTAAGAAATATAACAAGATTGCTTCCCCAGCGGTGGAAGCTCCGTCATCCGCTGATGTTCGTAAAAATCTTTATGCTGGATAGTGTTGATCGATCGCCTGCTATGAAGCAATTTCGTTTCGTCCTTGTTCGTCACGTCACTGCGCTGCTGTGTTTGCTGCTGAGCCTGTTTGCTTGGGGCGGTTGGCCGCTGAGTGCGTTTGCCCAACCGAATATTCAACCGTATCTTGATCGCGTGGTCGATCGCGTCACGGAATTTACGCTGGACAACGGCATGAAGTTCATCGTGCTGGAGCGGCATCAAGCTCCGGTGATCTCGTTTATGACCTATGTGAACATCGGCGCAGCCTATGAAGAGATGGGAAAAACCGGAGCCGCGCACTACTTAGAACACTTGGCATTTAAGGGCACATCGCGGATTGGGACGACGAACTATGAAGCCGAGAAACCCTTGCTCGATCGCATGGATGCCTTATTTGATCAAATTCTGGCGGCAAGAGCGGCGAACGATACGGCAAGCGTCGATCGGCTTCAGGCGGAGTTCGATCGCGTCCGGGCAGAAGCCGCGCAGTACGTGAAGCAAAACGAATACGGACAAATTGTCGAGCAGGCGGGCGGCGTCGGTCTGAATGCAACCACTTCCGCAGATGCAACGCGCTATTTCTACAGCTTTCCCTCAAACAAGCTGGAACTGTGGATGTCGCTGGAGTCTGAGCGCTTTCTCGATCCGGTCTTTCGCGAATTCTACGAAGAAAAAGACGTGATTTTGGAAGAGCGCCGGATGCGAACAGATAACTCCCCGATCGGCAGAATGATCGAAGCCTTCCTCGAAACTGGATTTCCCAATCATCCCTATGGTCGTCCCGTGATTGGTACAGAAGAAGACTTGCGGAACATGACCCGCCGCGACATTCAGGAACTCTTTGACACCTACTACACGCCAGATAACATCGTTGCTGCCGTTGTTGGCGATGTTGATCCCAACGAAGTGCGGCGACTGGCCGAGATTTACTTTGGTCGGTATGAGGCGCGATCGGGTGCGCCAGATCTAACCGTTGCCGACATTGCACAAACCGAACCACGAGAATTCACGCTGCAACTGCCCAGCCAACCTTGGTATCTCGAAGGCTATCACCGCCCACCGATCACCAATCCCGACAACGTGGTGTATCAGATGATCGACGGCTTGCTGGTCGGTGGACGAACTTCGCGGCTGTATCAATCGATCGTGCAAGAACAGCAGCTTGCCCTTGATGTGGCAACGGCGAACGGATTTCCGGGCGATCGCTACCCCACGATGATGCTGATCTACGCTCTCACTGCTCCCGGTCACACGGTTGACGAGATCGCCACCGCCTTTGCAGCCGAACTCGAAAAGCTGAAAACCGAACTGGTTTCGCCCAACGAACTCGATCGCATCAAAACGCAAGCCCGCGCCGGACTGCTCTACACGCTGGCTTCCAACGAAGGCATGGCGAGTTTGCTGCCCGAATACGAAGCCAAAACCGGAAGCTGGCGAAATCTCTTTGACGATCTCAAGGCGATCGAAGCTGTGACTGCCGCAGATGTGCAGCGCGTGGCGCGATCGACCTTTCGCGCCGAAAATCGCACGGTAGGCCGCCTACTGCCTACGGCTGAACCGCAACCCAATTCATAGGAGTTCTTGAAAATGCCGCGTCGAAATCGGACGATCGCCTATTTGCTGATGGCGATCGCAGTCTTTGCAATCACGCTAACTGGATGGGGTCGCGATCGCGCTTTGGCCGACACGCCGCGCCACTATACTGAACTGCAATTCGCACCCGCCCCCGAAGTCCGATTGCCCGACTACACTCGCTTTGAGTTGGAGAATGGGCTAGTCGTGTATTTGATGGAGGATCACGAACTGCCGATCGTCAGCGGGTCAGCGATGATTCGCACGGGCGATCGACTGGAACCTGCCGATAAAGTCGGACTGGCGGGCATTGTGGGTGAAGTGATGCGGAGCGGCGGCACAACCGAGCATTCCGCCGATGAACTCAATCAACTATTGGAACAGCGAGCCGCCTCGGTTGAAACCGGGATCGATATTGCTGTTGGGTCGGCCAGTTTCGGATCGCTGACCGAAGATTTGCCGGAAGTCTTCAATTTGTTTGCGGAAGTGTTGCGCCAGCCTGCGTTTCCACAAGACAAAATTGACCTGGCAAAAACGCAGCGATCGGGCGGCATTGCTAGACGCAACGACGACCCTGACGAAATTGCCGGACGCGAATTTCAAAAGTTGATCTACGGCGCAGAAAGTCCTTATGCCCGCACGATCGAATATGCCTCGCTTGCTAACATCAACCGCGAGGATATTGTCAACTTCTACCGCAGTTATTTCCACCCCAACAATATGCTGTTGGGCATCGTGGGCGATTTTGATCCGACTCAGATGCGATCGCTAATTGAAGCCGCTTTTGGTGATTGGCAACCCGACCCCGACCTGTCGCAAGAACAAACATTACCGACCGTCAATCAAGCGCAAGCAGGCAAAATTTTCCTGGTCGATCAGCCGCAGCTAACCCAAAGTACGATTCAAATCGGACACTTGGGCGGACGCTTAGATAATCCGGCTCATGCCGCTTTGTCTGTGCTGAATGAAGTGCTAAATAACTTTGGCGGACGACTGGTGAATGAAGTGCGATCGCGCCAAGGTTTAGCCTACGTTGTCTACGCTTTTTGGAGTCCGCGCTTTGACTATCCGGGCTTGTTCGTTGGTGGTGGACAAACGCGATCGGAAGCGACTGTTCCGTTTATTCGATCGCTCGGTGCAGAAATCGAAAAAGCGCGGACGACATTAGTGAGTCAAGCAGAACTCGATCGCGCCAAAGATTCAGTTCTAAATGCGTTTATTTTCAACTTCCAAACGCCCGCCCAAACGCTCTCTCGACTGATGCGCTACGAATATTACGGCTATCCGTCCGACTTCATTTTCCGCTATCAAAAACAGGTGGAAGAAACCACAGCCGAACAAGTCCAAATCGCTGCCGAAACCTATCTAAAGCCAGAGCAGCTTGTAACGCTGGTTGTGGGAAATAATGCCGCGATTAGTCCACCTTTAAGCGAGTTAGGCAGACCGATCGAATCGATCGACATTACGATTCCACCTGCGCCCTGAATGAGCAAGCTTTCTAAATTTTTGGATGCTCAAAAGATTCGCTTTGTCCGAATTTTGTGGTGCGACAATGCCAACATCATTCGCGGCAAAGCGTTTCATCGCAAATTTTTGAAAGCGCATCGATCGACTGGCATCGGTATCGCAATGGCACAGCAGGCGATCCCCGTCATGTACGATGCGCTGGCTCCCGATAGTGGCCTGACTCCAGTGGGCGAAGCATGGCTGATCCCCGACTGGTCAACGCTCAATGCTTTGCCCTACGCGCCCGGACATGCTCGCGTGATCGGCAATTTGGTGGTGAATGGTCGGCCTTGGGCGTTGTGTCCGCGTGAGTGTCTCAGGCGATCGATTCGCGCTCTCGCTGCCTTTGGTTTGCAGGCGAAAGCATCTTTTGAAAATGAGTTTTATCTGTTCAAAGATATTGATTCGCTGACTCCGGTGGATCGATCGGTCTTTGCCGCGACGCTTGGCATGGATCTCAATTACGCCGTCATTAATGACATTACCGAAGCACTAATTGCACAGAATATTCCAGTTGAACGCTACTATCCTGAATCCGGTTGGGGACAGCATGAAATCGCGATTCGCTATACGGATGCAATGGCCGCTTGCGATCGCCAAATTGCGTTTCGAGAAACCGTTCGCGGCGTCGCTTTGCAACACCATCTCCGCGCTTCTTTTCTGCCGAAAATCTTTGCAGATGCAGCAGGAAGCGGCTGTCATTTGCATCTCAGTTTGTGGCGCGACGGAGAAAATTTGTTTCCCAGCGAGAACGGCTTGAGTTCGATCGGACGCGCCTTTGTTGCCGGAATTTTGCATCACCTTCCCGCACTGATGGCAATCACCACGCCCAGCCCGAATTCCTATCGCCGCCTTCAGCCGCACTTCTGGAGCGGGGCGTTTCGCTGTTGGGGGGTGGACAATCGCGAAGCAGCGGTGCGTGTACCCAGCAATCCGATCGCTCCCAGCCCAACGCACATCGAACTCAAAACCGTTGACGCGACAGCAAATCCGTATCTGGCAATGGCAGGGACGATCGCAGCCGGACTCGACGGCATCCGCCACAATCTCCAACTCGGTGAACCTGTGAATCAAGATCCGGGTGATTTGAGCGAATATGACCGTCAGTTTCGCCAGATCGATCGCCTCCCCACGAATTTAGGCGAAGCGATCGATCGTCTCAGCCAAGACCAAGTATTGCTCGATGCGCTGGGTTCCGACCTCGCAAAAGCGTTCCTCGCCGTTCGCCGTGCCGAGTGGGAAGCGATGCGAAACATCGACCTTGCCGACGAAGTGAAGCTGCTAATTGAGCGGTATTAGGAATTGCTGCCGTTGAGTCGGCCAATGATGCGCGGCTGTTCGACGGCATCGCGGAAGCGCTCCACGCTGTCGCTGTAGGCGATCGGCAAGACGGCTTCGACGTTTTCGTGCGGACGGGGAATGATCACCCAGGATTCGAGGGTTCCACCGTAGACGTTTTCGACTGCGGCGATCCCCGCTTCCATTGCGGTTTTGACTTCGGACACATCGCCGCGAATGTTGACCGTGAAGCGGGCGCTCCCGACGCGAATGTATCCGACCAGCGTGACGCGACCTGCTTTGATCATCGCGTCTGCTGCCGCCAGCACAGCGGGAAATCCTTTTGTTTCAAGCGAACCAACTGCAACCGACGACATGACTCTCTCCCAAGTTCTACGAAGTAAACCCAAGCTTTATTGTACGTGCCTTTCCCTCACCCTAAATCCCTCTCCCCAAGGGAGAGGGACTTCCGATCCGGTTCTTGTCCCCCTTCTCCCTTGGGGAGAAGGGGTTAGGGGATGAGGGCATTTCAAACGCGGAACGGTAGGTCTTTATCGGTGAAGTCGATCGGCAACACGGCAACGACATTTTCGGGCGGATTCGGGATCATGTAGTGAACCATCACCTCGCCGCCAAACGTGCTTTCTGCCGCCGCCAATCCTGCATCCATTGCCACTTTGACTTCCTGCACACCGCCGCGAACGGCAACCAGCATATTGCCCCGCTCGGCAATGCCGTAATACACGATCGTCACCCGTCCCGCTTTCACCATCGCATCCGCCGCCGCCAGCACAGCGGGAAACCCTAGTGTTTCAATCACTCCAACGGCCTGCGGCACAGTTCACCTCGACAACGCTTGCGATCGCCATTGTACGCAGGTTTGCGACCCGATGGACGATCGTGAAGTTTCTCGATCGAATCATCGAGAAAGATAAATCACCCTTCAGTTTTCGTTACAAAATTTGCTTCACCGCTGACTCAGTTAGAACGGCTCAAGTCAGCGGTGAAATATGATGCTGATTTGACTAATTTGAACTTGTTTGGTTCTTTGCCTGAGTGGGTCGTCTTCCCCAAGGTTTCAAGACTGAAATTCCAATGATCACAAATAGGAAAAGCACCTGAATGATTGTCCCTAGCAACACACCTTTTGCATCAAAAGTGTAGATCGGATTTTCAAGGGCTTGTAACCCTTCGCGGCCAGAAAGTCTAGCCGCAACATTGCCCCAGGGAAATAGCCAGAACGTGCCAAAGATGACCAGTCCAGTTGTCAATATCCATTTTGTAATCACCCAGTAGAATTTCACAAAGCCATAATTTGTTACCCAGCAAAGGAAAGTTGCGGTCACAACTGAACCGATCGCAGCAGGAATCACAATCCAGTCATCGAGCAGCGTAATTGCAGAATCCAGCGTGTACAAAACTTCTGCATCAGTTGAATGGGTGTTTCTCAGTGACAGCAGAAACATACTCAAAACGGCTCCTGTCCAAAGTGCTGCAAAACCAATATGTGCTGACAGCAGCCAGTTTTTCTGATGGATAGTAAGTTTTGGCATTTGTCCTCCTGAATTGTTGTAATTGAAAGCCGCAAAACGTTGAGCCTGCACGAATTCAAGCTGTGCAGAACAAAAAATCAGCGTATTGATAGTTAATATATGAAGTAATTTTCAAAAAAGCAAGCTCATCGAGCTAAAAACACTATAAAAAATTTTCAATGATTCGATCGAGCAGCTTCAAAACCGTTGTCTGTTCTGCTTCAGATAGATCATTCGTAGCGCATTGAATCGTTTCCGCGCCCAGTGGAGGCAGCACTTTCATCAGTTGCTTTCCTTCATTCGTCAGCCAGACTCGGACAATCCGGCGATCGATCGAGTCGCGTTCTCGGTAAACAAGATTGCGATCTTCCATGCGATCGACGACTCCCGTTAAAGTTGCGCCTAACTGCTTCAGTTTGTCCGCAATTCCGGTTGTCGAAAGGCCATCTTCCTCCCACAAACAGCAGAGAACCAGATAGTGAAACGGGGTCAGACCGTAGGGCGCAAGTCGGTCTAGAAAATCGCGATACATCAGTTGAGAAGCGAGTTTCAGCTTGTATCCCAGGTTGTAAGGCGCAAGGGCATATCGCCATTGCTGAAGAAATTCAGCGTTTGAAGATGAATCAGGCATTGATATCGAAGCGGCGATTGCAGCAGATCGTTAGCGTGTTAATCATTTTACGTTGCTGATTCAACAAACCGTTGCAAAAGAAATCGTAGGAGCAGAAAATCCCGCCCCTACGAATCGCACAGCTTTTAATTCAAGCGATTAGGCAAACACAGAACTGGTAATCGAGCTAGCCTGCACCGATTTTAAGGTGGCAAGTCGATCGCTGCCTGCGCTGATCGTGGTGTCGCCGCCGTTTTGGGCGATCGACAAATCGCTAAACTGCAAGCCGCCACCCAGCGCAATTCGATCGATCGCGCTGTTGAAGGTAATCACCGTTGCGTTTCCGGTTCCGCGTCCGAGTTGGAGGCGATCGCGACCCGACCCAATGTAGATCAAGTCGTTGCCCGACGAGGCGATCGTGTTGTTGCCTTCTCCGGCGTAGATCGTGTTGTTGCCTGCGCCTGCGCGGATGAAGTCATCGCCCGCCCCGACATCGATCAGGTCGTCACCCGCTCCGGTCACGATGTTGTTTGCGCCTTCTCCGGCGTAGATCGTGTTGTTGCCGCCGCTGGCGTTGATGTAATCGTTGCCTGCTCCGGTGAAGATGCGATCGTCCCCTGCGGCGTTGGTATCGGTTCCCGCGCCCACCGTGATCACGTTGCGGCCTTCTCCGGCGTAGACGGTGTTGTTGCCACCCAGCAGGCTGATGATATCGTTGCCCGCTCCGGCGTACAGGGTGCTGTTGCCGCGACCGACTGAGAGACGGTTGTTACCTTCTCCCGCGTAGATCGTTTGGTTGCCGTCATCAGTGCTGACCACATCGTTGCCTGCGCCGACATAGACGGTGCTGTTACCCACGCCGATGTAGACACGGTTGTTGCCTTCTCCGGCATAAACGATGTCGTTGCCGCCGCCACCGATGAACGCTTCATCGGAAGAATTGCCAAACAGCGTGTCGTTTCCGGACGTGCCGTCGATCGCGCTGGAATCACCCAGTTCACCGAACAGCGAGAAGTACATTTGCTTGTAGATCTCGGTGTTGTCCAGCGTCGAGGGGAGGCGATCGGCGTTCAAGCCGTAGGATTTGGCGACGATGTTGCCAGGGAAGTCGGGCGTTCCGACCCAGCCGATGCCAAAGCCACCCATCGCGCCATCCAGACTCGGCTGCGACTGGAAAGCCGTCCAGGGAGCCAGCCGACCGTTTTGGCCGTCTAGCGGATTTTGGTTGGTTCCCACATTCGTCGGGTTGACGGGAATGGTGGGCGTGGTCGGTAGCGGCGTGGTGGGGAAACCCGGAGCGAACGGAGTCGGCTGCCAAACTTGCAGGCCGCCCGCCTCGCTGTCTGCGGCTGTCAAAATCATCGTGTTCGGGTCTACCGTGTTCACGAAGTTTTGGGCAACTCCGATCGCAGCATCGGCTCGCAGCGTCGCCTGAATCGTGGCGGCAGCATTGTTGCTGTTGGGGAAGTTGTCGGTTCCTTCTTCCTCGGAGGCAATGAAGAAGCCGTTGGGCGCGTTGCGAACCGATCGCAGTGCCCCTTCCATCATTTCGGCCACAGTCGGCGGATTCGGATTTCCGGGCTGACCGTAGGGCTGCAAGCCTCGCGCCTGCAAGTTTTCCTCGGTCGCGGTGTTGTAGGTGTCTTCCCAGGCAAACACGCCGAGGATTTTCTCGCCCGGTTGAATCGTCGCGAGTTCTTCGCGGGTAAAAATCACGCGATAGCCAAGCTGCTGCGCTTCCGCAATCAGGTTCAGCCCGTCCGTCCGCGCACCCACACCAAAACGTCCGGCCACGCCTTCCGGCAGCATCCAGCGTTCGCCGCCGCCCATGATCACCTGAGCGCCCGACTCCATGATGTGCTGGCGGACGATTTCGTTGTTGTCGCCTCGGCTGGACACTTCAGCAGCAAATGCGCCCGATCCCGGTTCGCTGATGCGGCCAGAGTTGATCATGACAACGGCTTTGCCGCGATCGCGAGCTTCTTCCAAAATCGTGCTGCCCACCTTTCCGGAGAACGGTGTCACACGGCTACCGTCTTCGTTCAGGCCGTAGGAATCTTGGAACACCTTGACGCCATTGGCATGAACGACACCGCTGCCATCTGAAGCACCAGTCAACTGGTCAGTCAAATGTCCCAGATAAACGCCCGTGTTGCTCATTCTGTCCCAGTTGAGGCGACCATCTGGCCCCTCGCTGACAAAGCGAGCCGCGCCAAACATCGCCGGACTGTGACCGTCGGGATGGAAGAAGATCACGTTGCCCGTTGTGCTGGTGGCGGCAGGCGCTTCAGGGGCATCGGCAACGCGAGCAGGCAGATCGACCCCGAACAGCGTCAAGTACATGGCGCGGTAGATGTCGGTGTTGTCTACGGTCACAGGCAGCGTATCGGCGTTCAAACCGTGCGCTTTCGTGACGATGTTGCCTGCAAAGTCCGGCGTACCAACCCAGCCGACGCCAAAGTTAAACGAATTGCCCTGCGCGTCTGGGGCTGAAGTGAACGGCTCGGTTCGAGAACCCGATCGCCCATCTAGCGGATTGTTGAACGCGCCCGATGGTTGACCGGGAATGTTCGTCGGGTTGGCGGGAACCGTGCCGACATTGCCCGCAGGCAGCGGATCGCGAACCTGTAAGCCGCCCGCTTCGCTGTCTGCCGCTGTGATGATCAGCGTGTTGGGATGGCGATCGTGAAACGCCAAGGCTTGACCGATCGCGCCATCCGTCCGCCGCAGCGCTTCGAGCATTCCCGCTGCGTTGTTGATGTTGCCGAAGTTGTCGGTTCCCTCTTCTTCCAAAACGGTGAGCGAGCCATTTTGAAACTTGGGATTGCGCTCCATTAGCGTTTGCGCCGCTGCCAGCATTTCGCCCACCGTCGGCGCAGAAGGCACGTAGGGAGCATTTCCGGTCGCAATCAAATTTTCCTCAACGCCGCTGAGGTTGCCCGTGCCAGTACGAACGTTGTCGTTAAAGGTGTCTTCATTGGCGAAGATACCGAGAACTTTTGTCGTGCGGCCATCGGCAACAACGGCGTTAAGCTGCTCTTCGGTATAAACGATCGTGTAGCCGAGCGACTGTGCCAGTTCAATCAGGTTGATGTTCGGACGCTGACTGGCAGATCTCGAAATGGCATCAAGCTGAGCGGCGGAGGTGGCGTAGGTCGCTCCGGCTGGCGGCTGAGTGCCAACAGGCAGATAGTTGACCAAGCCGCCGCCCAAAATCACATCAACACCCGATCGCACCACTTGCTCGGTAATCTTGGCGAATTGCGATCGCGGAAAATTCTCAAAGCCCGATAAGCCCGGAGGAACATCGGTTTGTCCGACCTGTGCCACAAACGCACCTGTACCCGGTTCTGCGATCGCGCCAGAGTTGATCAAAGCCGTTGCTTTATTGGCGGCGACGGCTTCTTCCACGATCGTCTGCTGCTTGCCCGACAAAGCCGTCAGCGGTGTTTCCAGGGCGCGGCCATTGGCGCCAACAGTGGGATTGCCGTTGGCGTCCCGAACCACTTCCAGGCCAAACGATTCGGCATAAGCTTTCACTCCGGTAGCGTGAGTGACAGCGCCCGCATTGGAAGTGCCCGTAAGCTGGTCTTCCATGTGCCCCAGGTAAACTCGCGCCTCATCAAGGTTGTCCCAGTTAAGCCGACCATCTGGGCCTTGAGCGACAAACCGCGCAAATGCAAAAGTTGCCGGACTGGTTCCGTCGGGATGAATAAAAATGACGTGATTGCCTGTCATGTCTTCTGAATTTGAAGGTAGATAATGTGGATGACCGACGAATTAACGCGATCGCAACTTCCAGCCGCTATTAGGTCAGCTAAATTCCTAGCAGCCTGCTGGTGTTGGGATCGAAATGCATCCCGAATCCGTTCGCGCTACGCCAACCTAGATTGCTGCAAGCGCAACCTGAGTCGAATGTTCGCAGCTTCGATCGACTAGCAACCGTGAAATTGTGGAGTCGATCGCACCTACCTTCTAGAATTTCAGTTCAGTATTAGCTCACGATTAATAAATTTCTAAGAATTGCAATGACTTCGATTAAGACAAAGTAGAACTCTATCGATTCATTCAATCGATAGAGTTCAGGCTTTGCTTGAAGCGATCGAGTCGATCGCTTCTGAGGCCAAGATGGTTTGGAACGCGGTTGGACAGCGATCGCCGCCTTGAAATGATGCACCCCAATACAGCAGTTTCTCCGCACCAGCACCAAGGCACGGAGACAAAAATATAAGTTAAACGTCAAGCTTGTAGATGGAAAACTGCACCGCAGTGAAGCGAGTTCTGCGTGCACCCCGACAGCACGAATTTAGAATTTTGCGTTGCTCAACGGCTGTGCAAATGGTGTGAGTTGAGCAGTCGCTTCACACATCAGCACCGGAGCACCAGAAAGCAACGCAGCGGTACTTTCCTTGCGCTCTTGTTCTTCGGCAGCATCAGTCTGTGGCTCAACAGAGCCTTGTTCGGTCGTGACAGGCTCGGCTGCCCACAGGTCAGCATAGAACTTGTAGCGGTAGCGCTCAGTATTACCTGTTGCACTTTCTACGGTGCGGTGAATGACCCACTCCGTGAGCATTTTCAAGCAGGCGAGGCGATCGCCCACAGGCATGGAAAACATCGAAATTGCTTCGAGGTACTTCCCAAAGCGCACCACAGGTGCAAGCACGCGGGGAACTTTTGACTTGGGCGCTTGACATTTACGCATGACTGCGTAGTTTCCGGCGTTCCGAGCCTGAATATGAATTGCGGTTTGAGCACCTGCATGGTCACGACGGCTAAACAGCCCTTCCTCAACGTAGCCAATGTTGCCTTGCAGCAGCATTTTCGCCAGCATTGTCCGCTCGGAACCCACGTAGTTACCCGCTAGCTGCGTTTTGGTGAGCAGATCCGATCGCATGACGCCATAAACTTCGTAGATGTCAATCGTCCACAAAATTGCCCAAAAGCGATCGCGGACTCGATCGCCACTGAGCCGCAAATTATTGTATTTGCCGATTTCTTGACTCTGTTCATCAATTTGCAGGGTGATGCAGTGCGCCATCGACAGAGAGTCGTCCTGTTCAAGCAGTTCCAAGCACCGCTGCAAATAGGTAGGTTTCAGCAAATCGTCGTGAGCAACCCACTTGAAGTAGGGCGATCCCTCAGGCTGAAAAACGAAATTGAAGTTGTTAACAAAACCGAGATTCTCTGACTGCCGATAGTAGCGGATGCGATCGTCTCGCTGAGCGTATTCGCGACAGATCTCACCTGTTGTATCGGTTGAGGCGTTGTCGCTAATCACTAAACGGAAGTCCGTTACCGTTTGCGCCAAGATCGAGTCGAGCGTTTCACGGATATGCTTTGCTCCGTTGTATACGGGCATCCCCAAAGTAATACGGGGCACAGTGTTATTCTTCATAAACGATTGTTGGTGAGGTCTACCAGAAGCGGCGGGATTTCATCCAGAGAACTACTGAGAATCTAACTGTTCCAACAATTCAGGGTCACGTGCTTCTACAGGGATTTACCGTTTCTTAACCGGGTTAGGAGTGTGAAAAAAGTTTCGGGGGATACACTTCTCTGCCGATGTACCCTACAATTATGATGGGGTGACTTTGAGCAATTAGCACTTTCAAATCTTTATGATTTGACTAGTCAATTTCTCTGATATTTCATGTTGGTTCAGTAGTTCCTCTGATACTTTATGCTTGCTCAAGATCTTCACCGAGACTGGAAACCGATCGTCCGCGAGTTTGAAGCTGCGATCGGCAAAGCGGGCGTGATTGCCAAGCGTGAAGAACTGCTTGTCTATGAGTGTGATGGTTTGACCAGCTATCGCCAACGTCCCCAAGTCGTAGTTTTGCCGCGCACGACCGAGGAAGTTGCCGCCGCCGTCAAAATCTGCGATCGCCACAACATTCCGTTTATCGCCAGAGGAGCCGGAACCGGATTGTCGGGCGGCGCACTGCCGATCGAAAACTGCGTTTTGATCGTGACCGCACGGATGCAGAAAATTCTTGATATTGACTTGGAAAATCAGCGAGTCGTTGTGCAGCCCGGAGTCATTAATAACTGGGTAACGCAGGCGGTCAGCGGAGCCGGATTTTACTACGCGCCCGATCCGTCCAGTCAGATTGTCTGTTCGATCGGCGGCAACGTCGCTGAAAATTCCGGCGGCGTTCACTGTCTCAAATATGGGGTGACGACAAATCACGTTTTGGGGCTGAAGGTGGTTCTGCCCGACGGATCGATCGCGGATATCGGCAGCAAAATTCCTGAAACGCCCGGATACGACCTTACCGGATTATTTGTCGGCTCAGAAGGCACACTCGGTATTGCCACTGAGATCACCCTGCGAATTTTAAAAGTTTCTGAAGCGATTCACGTTTTACTCGCGGACTTTACGAGCGTCGAAGCGGCAGGACAAGCTGTTTCCGATATCATTAGCGCGGGCATCATTCCGGGCGGCATGGAAATGATGGACAACTTCAGCATCAACGCGGTTGAAGATGTCGTCGCTACCAATTGCTATCCGCGCGACGCAACTGCAATTTTGCTGATCGAACTGGACGGATTAGAAGTCGAAGTCGCAGCCAACAGTCAGCGCGTCGAAGCGATCTGCCGCCAAAATGGAGCGCGAAACATTCGCATTGCCACCGATTCGATCGAACGCCTCACCTTATGGAAAGGCCGCAAAGCTGCTTTCGCTGCAATGGGAAAAATCAGCCCTGACTACTATGTGCAAGACGGCGTAATTCCCCGCACGAAACTTCAAGAAGTTTTAGCCGAAATCGAAGCGCTCAGCCAAAAGCACGGATATCCGGTCGCCAACGTTTTCCACGCCGGAGACGGCAATTTACATCCGCTCATTCTCTACAACAACGCCATCCCCGGTCAGCTTGAGCAGGTTGAAGAACTGGGCGGTGAAATTCTCAAACTCTGTGTCAAGGTCGGCGGCAGCATTTCAGGCGAACACGGCATCGGTGCAGATAAACGCTGCTACATGCCGGAAATGTTCAGCGAAACGGATCTCGAAACGATGCAGTGGGTGCGATCGACCTTCAACCCCAAAGGACTCGCCAACCCCGAAAAAATCTTTCCTACGCCGCGCACCTGTGGCGAGGCAGCAAGAGCGATCGATCCGGCATTATTTCCGAGCGTCGATCGATTCTAGCTGCATCACACGACGACTGGAGGATCGGACAATGCCGACAAGCAGCATCCACACACGCGGAAGCTATCAAACTCATCTCAGCGCTGCTCCATTCCATCTTCCGCACAAACTACCAGTTCTCGATCGCGTTTAACTGTGGTGAGCAGGGCGGCAGGTACTACATCACAGCCCCAGTTCCATTTTCCTACCATCCCACAATCAACTTCCAAAACAAACACCCGATCGCCAGGGTTGCCAAATGCTGCGGCAGCAAATTCGCGATCGGCTGTCGCGCAATATTTTGAGTCAGCAGCACACTCAGCCAAACCGAAACAATCAGCGTCACACCCTGCAAAAAAGCAATGATGATCGGGTCAGCCACCGCCACAGGCATTCCCACGTTCGACAGGCCAAAGGTTGCCAGCGTCACGGGCACAACCCGCCCCGCTTCCGTCAAACCCAATCTGAGATAGTGTGCCAAGCTGCCGCCCAACACAAGCGGTAGATATCCATAAGCTAGTTCTAGAAACGGTTTGGGCTTGAGGCGATACCGTTCCGGCGCTGCGCGATCGACCAGTTGCAGAATGGCATGGGCAGTTAGAGCGATCGCACCCGGAACCGACAGCGCAACCATCGAAACGCCCGCATGAACGCCAAAATTTTCAAGTCCCAACTGCCAGCCAAACTGCGCCTCAATTTCTGGCAGACGATGCAGCAAAACCGCGCCAAACAGCAAAAATAACAGCGAGACTTCTGCGGCTGTTGCCGTGTGCGTCGTCCACAGTTCAATGCCCGGTGGCCGCAAATTCAGTTCGACCGATCGATGCGGACAAGCCTTCAAACAGGTCATACACAACACGCAGTTGCGATTGTCTTGAAGCTGCGCCGGATGCGAATAGACCGGACAGCCATTCGTTTCCATGCCTTCGCCTTTTTGCGGCCCGCCTTTGTAGCACTGATAGGTCGTGCAGGTGGCCGAGCAAATGCCCTGCTGCGCTCGCAGTTCCACGATCGACAGCTTCGCAAACAATCCATTCATGCCACCGATCGGACACAAATATCGACACCAAAACCTGCGCTCAAATAAAAGCGAAAAGATCACCGCACCGGAGGTAATGAGCAGCAGCAAACAGGCCGACAGATACGCAACGTTTTCGAGATTCCACAACTCTTCCCACAGCAAAATCAAGGCAAACAGGCCGAACAAAAACCAGCCGCCCCATCGTTCTGCCTGCTGACGCGGCCAAGGCAATAGCTGACGCGGCCACAGCTTCAACGAAATGGTCTGCGCCAGTTCGCCGTAAATCATGAACGGACAAAATGCACACCACAATCGCCCAACAAACGGAAATCCGATCAGGATAATCGGCCACCACCACGCCCAAAATAGATTTAGCCCGATGTTAGAGTCGCGAGACTGCGGTGCGAGAAACAAGATGGCAACGACGATCGCAAACGCCGTTAAGGTAAAGCCATAGTTAATTCGATCCGGCCACCAGTCGCTCCGCAAAAACTGCCGCAGACGCGGATATGTGTTGAGCAAATTGACGCGAAACCGTTTGCTGCGGGTACTCGCTGACCAAAATACTTCTTCGGTGAGGACAGCAGCGCGGTCGCACTGCACGATCGCCCGTGCCAGCAAACCTTCTAGTTCTGCCAAATTTCCGGGAAAATCGTAGCCTTGCAGTCGCCGCAACGCTTCTGGGGCAACGTCCGGCGGCGTAATGCCCCGCGATCGCGCAATCAAGCTGAGGTAATACTTCACCTGCGCGGCAATGTCTGCTTTTCGCACCCGCAGCGGCGGCACTTTGATCGAATGGCCGATCAGCGATTTGCGATCGATCTTGGGCAGCGATCGCTCGGTTGTCAACATAATTCGAGCTTCCGATCGCTTCACAGTGGCATCCGGCTGACCAATGGGTGTGTATTCACCCGTTTCCAGCAGACGAATCAGTTTGGCTTCTAGCTCGATCGGAAAATCCTGCATGTTGTTGAGCATCAGCGTTCCCCTGCCGAGCCATTCAAGCAGCCCAGGTTTGCCGCCCACGCGCCCAAACAAATCCGCGCCACTAGACTGCAACGTGTCGCAGTTCACCTTGATCAGCGGCTCGTGGCGATCGCTCGACCCAAAGTGAATTAGCGCGGCAATGTTGTCTTTTCCCAATCCTGGCTCGCCCAAAATCACAACCGGACGGCGATCGCTTGCCGCCTTTTTAATATCACTTCGCAATCGCACCGCATACCGACTCGACCCAACAATGCCGCGCCGCACTTTTGGAACTAGATAAGGCCGCAAAGCCGTTTGTCTAGCTTGCTCAAACGCCAGCTTTGAAGAAATTTCGCTCAGTTCAGCCGCAAGCTGACGCGAAACCGTCAGGCCAATTTCGGGAAACTGCTGGGCGATCGCCTCAAACTTCGAGCGATCGATCGTCCACAGTTCACACTCGGTCAGCGTGATGATTGTTTGTTCCGCCAGTCGATCGAGCAGCAGTTCACGCAGACAGAGGACGCTGCCCGCCAGCAAGCTCGTCGCGTTGGCCGCACTCGTCGGGCTGGTGCGATAGCTTTCAAGATGTCCGTCTTTGAGAATGTAGAGCGCAGGCGGAGCCGTATCTTCCAAGACAAGACGGCGATTTGCCTGAACGATCTCGATCGAAACGGCCTCAGCGATCGCCGCCAAAGCGACATTCGAGAGCGATCCGAGCAGCGTATTGTCTTTTAGCCACTGCTGACGTTCCGCATTCATTGCTCCACCTCGCGATCGCTGCACTAAAACTCAGTCTACAGTTTTGCTTTTAGAGACCGTTGGCAAAATCAATGGATCTTATTGAGGCAGGCATTCCTAAAATTGGATTTTGTCCGGCTACTCTCAACCCAAATCATGCGCTTTCAAATTGGAAATCCGCTGCATCTCTCGCCGCCATCCGCTTATGAAGATGCTTTGCTTTCAGCCCTGGCCTTCTTTCGCCAACAGCCCCGCGAAACGCAAGCGCTCAACTGCTTATCGATGTATCTGCGCCAGTCAGAATCGCGAGTGATCAGCGAACTGAAATACTACGCCGCTCAAGCTGGACTTGATCCTCAAGCGTTGCTGATGCTGATTCACACCAACCCGGCTGAAGCAGAAGCCCTGATCGCTCAGGCGTTGGGCGATCGCAATGCGTCACCCTAAAACGTCTACGATTTGATTTCCACTCATTTTGCAGGAATTGTGATGTCGATCGATACGCCTCGCGCCAAAGTGCTGCTGCTGGCTTTGTGTCAAGCACTCGCCATGACCGGAAGCATTGTGCTGTTTACCACTGCTGCACTGGTTGGTCAGTCGCTTGCGGCCAACAAAGCACTGGCAACACTGCCGCTAGCTCTGCTACAAATTGCCACAATGCTCACCACGATTCCCGCTTCTTTGCTGATGCAGCGCATCGGGCGACAGCTTGGATTCATGGTCGGCGTTTTAATCGGTTTGGCTGGAGCAAGTTTGGCGATCGCAGCCATCTTTGCCGCCAACTTCCCGCTGTTTTGCTTCTCCACCATTTTGTTTGGCAGCTTCAACGGCTTTGTCGGCTTCTACCGCTTTGCCGCTGCCGAAATTGCCAGCGAGAAATTTCGATCGCAGGCGATCGCGTGGGTGGTAGCAGGCGGGGTGATCGCTGCTCTGTTGGGGCCGCAGCTTGCCACTTGGTCAAAAGATGCTCTGACCGCAACCTTTGCAGGTTCCTACGCGGCGATCGCCCTGCTGCAAATTCTCTCGCTGGCCGTTCTCCTGCTGCTGAAAATGCCGCGTCCTGCTCAAGCAGAGCGGGGCTATTCGGGGCGATCGATTCCAGAAGTTGTTCAGCAGCCCGTCTTCCTCGTCGCCATCTTGGGCAGCATGTTGGGCTATGGCGTCATGGTGCTGGTGATGACGGCAACACCGTTGGCAATGGTAGCGCAGGCACATCCGTTCCAAGAAGCCGCACTGGTGATTCAGTGGCACGTCCTGGGCATGTTCACCCCGTCGTTTTTCACGGGCTATCTGATCGCTCGCTTTGGCGTGCTGAACATCATCGGTGTGGGTGGCGTGCTGAGCTTGATGTGTTTGGCAATGAATCTGCTCGGATCGGGACTGGTGAATTTTTCGATCGCCCTCCTCCTCCTTGGCATCGGCTGGAACTTCCTCTATATCGGCTCCACCACGCTACTCACCGAAACCTATCAGCCGGAAGAACGTGCCAAAACGCAAGCCCTGCACGACTTTCTCATGTTCGCCTTTGTCGCCCTGGCAACAATGCTCTCAGGCACGGTTTTCCAGCAGATGGGCTGGTATGCGGTGAACTGGGCGGGCTTACCGATGGTTGCCGTTGTGCTGATTGCGGTTCTGTGGCTGCGGCAGCAAAAATCGATTTTCCTTTCTCGCTAATCGATCGGAGATTGCTGCTGCCAAAGTTCGGCAAGGCGAACAAGTTCGGCTGTGGATGCGATCGCACCAGTGCGCCACCAGTCGCTATGATCAAGCTTTGGGTTGAATTGGAGGAAGACTCACGGTTTACACACGCCCCCTCGCTCGCTTGATCGAGCAGTTTCAGCGCTTGCCTGGTGTTGGCCCCAAAACGGCTCAACGGCTGGCGCTGCATGTCCTCAAACGCCCCGAAGCCGAAGTTCATGCGCTGGCTCAAGCCCTTGTCGAGGCGCGATCGCAAGTCGGCCTGTGTTCGGTGTGCTTTCACTTTTCGGCTGAACCCGTTTGCGAAATTTGTCGATCGCCCAGCCGCGATCAAAACACGATTTGCGTCGTTGCCGATTCGCGTGACGTAATCGCTCTGGAGAAAACGCGAGAATATCGCGGCAAATATCACGTCTTGGGCGGCTTGATCTCACCGATGGACGGCATCGGTCCCGACCAGCTTCACATTGTTTCGCTCGTCCGGCGCGTCAGCCAGCAGAGCATTAAAGAAGTAATTTTGGCGATCAGTCCGAGCGTTGAAGGCGACACCACAACGCTGTATGTCGGCCAACTGCTCAAGCCGTTTACGAAAGTGACGCGAATTGCTTTTGGTTTGCCGATGGGCGGCGACCTGGAATATGCCGACGAGGTGACGCTGGCGCGGGCATTGGAAGGTCGGCGCGAGCTGGAGTAGAAGTGCGATCGCACTCCTCAACTTATTAAAAGACGATTCCCGATCAACTTCAACAGCGCTTCACTCAAGAGGAGTGAGTCAAACCAAAAAGCAAGGTGGAGAGCGACGATCGATCGAAACAAAAACTGATATGAGGTCTTGCTGATCTTGTGGTGAAACGTTCGCTGTGCAACGAAGCCGCCGATCCAGCCACCCAGCAGGTCGAACAGAAGCAAATTGCCTTCTGGAACTCGCCATTTGCCTTGCTCAGCACGATATTTATCGTCACGATACAGCGCAAAGCTCAGCAGACTCATGACGCAGTACAAAAGCAGCGGAATTGAGTTGACCGCTGTTAATGCCAGATGAATCACTCCCCCTACAGGCAACGTAGACAGCAGCGCAACCTCAATCCAAGTTGAAGATGAAGTGGTTCGTTGCGGCGATCGCTGGCACTGGTTGCCAGAGCTTGGGCGGTTGCTCCAACAATTCGAGCGTTAGAGGCGTAAATTTTGCCAGCTTGATCAGTTGCCAACTGATAGAAAATTGTGTCTCCGACTTGAGGACGGCGAGTTACGGTTTTCACCTGAGAAATATGGAGAAAAACTTCTTTGCCGCCCTCGCTGGGCTGAATGAATCCAAAACCTCGGTCGTCCTTCCAAGTAACGAGTTGACCCTTGTGCAAATCGGATTTCATGCTGACTTTGAGTCAAACGAACTTGCTGTTGGTCTACTTTAACTTCTGGCGAATGAATGTCAAAAGCTGACCCATTTGCTTTTTGAGCAGGTCAATTTCGGCCTGCATTTTTTCGACCTTTTGGTTGAGCGCGGCAACATCTGCGCTGCCCGCGTCGGCGACGGTGGCGACCTGTGCAGGCGTCGGCTGCGGCCATTTCTTGTACTTCGCCATTGCCGATCGAATCGCCTCGACGAGTTCGCGCTGCTCAAACGGCTTTTCGATGAACTCGAAATACTCGAACGGTTCGGGAATTTTTTCGGTCACTTCTTCTTTGCGACCGGACATCAGCACCAAGGGCGCTCGCAAATTCGCCTGTGCATTAATCTTTTGAAACACTTCCCAACCGCTCAAGCGCGGCAGCAGAAAGTCGAGCATGATCAAATTTGGCCGCTCTTGCTGAATGGCGTTGAGTCCTTCCACTCCGTCTTTGGCTTCCAGGACTTGAAAGTTACCTTTCGGCAACATATCGCGTACCATGTTGCGAATGACTCGGCTGTCATCAATGACGAGAATTTTGTGACTTGCCACAACGGACTCCTGTGAAGTGACTGGAACGATCGAAAGCTTTTCTCCTGCAATTTGGGATGGAGCAAAGCCAAGGTAGAGTGCAAAGCAGCGAGAAGCCGCGATCGGGCTAACTTGCGCCAACAGCAACTAGTTTAACTGCTGGCAGCGTTGCTGCGATCGACTGACTTCAGCTTGCGGCAAACGCCACACTTTCATTAGATAGCCCAAATTACCAAGTTTCTCCACAGCCAGATTGCTCATTAGAATCGAAACAGTCCCGATCGTCTTCCATTTGCTGTGAATCCACCGACTTCTTCTCGCCGCCCGATCGAACCGCCATCCGAAAAACTGCCTACTTGGTTGAAAGGCTCGATCGGCAAAGCCAGCGAAATTTCTACTGTTCAGCAAGTCATCAAGCAGCGGCAGATTCACACGATTTGTGAAGAAGGCCGCTGCCCAAATCGCGGCGAATGTTACGCCCAAAAAACCGCCACGTTTCTGCTGATGGGACCAACCTGCACGCGATCGTGCGGCTTTTGTCAGGTCGATAAAGGCCACGCTCCGATGCCGCTCGACCCCGACGAACCGCAAAAAGTCGCAGAATCAGTTGCCCTCCTCGGTTTGCGCTACGTTGTTCTGACTTCGGTTGCGCGGGATGATTTGCCGGATCAAGGTGCAGGTTGGTTCGCACAAACGATGCAGACGATTCGTAATTCCAATCCCGACACGCAAATCGAAGTTCTGACGCCGGATTTCTGGGGCGGTCACGGTTCACAAATCGATCGCATTGCCACTGTCGTTCGCGCCCGACCCGCCTGCTATAACCACAACATTGAAACGGTTCGTCGCCTGCAAGCTCCTGTCCGGCGCGGCGCAAAATACGATCGATCTCTCCAAGTCCTTCAAACGGTTAAATCGATCGATCCCACGATTCCCACCAAGTCCGGTTTGATGGTCGGTCATGGTGAAACGGAGGCTGAAATTATCGAAACCTTGCGAGATCTCCGGGCGATCGATTGCGATCGCGTCACGATCGGGCAGTACATGCGTCCTTCGCTTTTGCATCTGCCTGTGCAGAGATATTGGACGCCAAAAGAATTCGATCGACTGGGCAACATTGCACGCGAAATGGGCTTTTCACATGTCCGCTCTGCTCCGCTAGTCCGCAGTTCCTATCATGCGGGAGAGGAGTCGTAACTCGCAAAATTCGCCTTGAGAAGCAGAAACAGCAAGATTGAATTTTGCCACAAGGAAGATTTGTCGGGGTACGTTTAATTGAATAATGAGTAAACGATCCCGCATGGGATTACTGAAGTTTACTAGAGGAAATTTCACGTATGACTGCTAAATCTGCTCCTGGGTCAGAACCTCCTGTGATCGGCGGCAGAAAACCGCCCTACCCCTACCGCACCTTTTGGGCGCTGCTGCTGCTGGCAGGTAACTTTTTGATTGCCGCTTTTTACTTCGGCATTCTTCACTAAACTGCATCAAAAATTCGATCGCTGGAGGCTGCAATTTTGCGTCTCCAGCTTTTTGTTGAATTCCGGCTACATTGTGCCGCGAAAAATGCCCTGCGGACGCACCAGCAGCACGGCCACCATGATCATTAGGGCAATCCCTAGCTTGTATTCCGAAGGAAGCCAATAGCTGCTCACTTCTTGGGCAATGCCAATCACAAACGCTCCGGCGATCGCGCCATACGGATTGCCAATTCCGCCCAAAATCACCGAGGCAAACATCGGCAAAATCAAAAACCAGCCCATATTCGGACGCACAGCGGTAATGATGCCGTACATGCCGCCACCCAAGGCAGTCAGTCCCGCCGCAATCACCCAAGTCCAAATCACAACGCGATCGACGTTGATCCCCGACACTCGCGCCAGGTCGGTGTTGTCCGCAACCGCTCGCATCGCCTTGCCAATTTTGGTATTTTGCAGCAGCAAATGCAGGCTGACGATCGCCAGCAGTGCCAATCCAACCACGATCAGACGGTAGAACGGAATCCGCAGACCAAAAAAATTGATCGCGCTGATCACAGGCAGTTCATACGACTGGTTAGCGCCGCCCCAAATCAAGATAATGCCGTTGCGTAGAAATAAAGCGAGTCCGATCGAAATGATGATCAGCGTAGTCGAGGTGGCGCGGCGATCGCGCATGGGCGACCACAGCAGTTTTTCGCATAAAAGGGCGACAGCAATGGTCAAAGCGGCACCGACGGCGATCGCCAGCCAAATCGGAAGGCCGATCGCGTTCATCAGCAAGCTAAAGTACGCGCCCAAGGTCATGAAGTCGCCATGTGCGAAATTGGAGAGCCGCAAAATTCCATAAGTGAGCGTCAAGCCAACAGCGGCCAGCGCAATAATGCTGCCAACGGCAATGCCGTTCATAAGAAGTTGAATAATTTCTGCCGTCATAAATTTTCAGTCGAATCGTCGTTCTGTGAGAAGATGGAGTCTACACGAAATCAGGGCTAAGAGCATCTCAAGTTTAGTCATCTGTCTGAAAGAAGATGTTGCTGCTGCTTCACACTCTCTTTAACAGATTGCGATCGCACTTTGCTTTCTTACTGCAAGCAACGCTGATCTCGGCAATCGATGTAACAATAGTCTAGGAAATTCCGAGGCACATCAGGAATTGAGTTCCGTGAAATTGCAGTTGTACGCGAATCAAGCGAACGAATAACTTTATCTGCATTGGGCAGCTTCAGCGGCAGCAGGTGATGATTTCGATCGCAACCCGCTTGCTGAACGAAGACTATCAAATCGAGTGCTTACCTACCTGAAATCGTCTATGATGCCTACCTCCGTCACGAAAGAGCTAAAGAGCGAAAGCCTGCAACTGCTGCGAGAATATCAAAAGTCGCCTTCCGCCTCTGTTCGCAATCAGCTTGTGCAGCTCAACCTCGGCTTGGTTCGGAAAGAAGCGCATCACTGGATCAATCAGTGCACTGAGAGTTATGAGGATTTGCTACAGGTTGGCAGTTTAGGGCTAATTCGCGCGATCGAGCGTTTCGATATGGCCAAAGGCCACGCCTTTAGCTCGTTCGCCATTCCCTACATTCGTGGCGAGATTCAGCACTACCTGCGCGACAAAGGCTGTCCCGTCCGCATTCCCCGCCGCTGGCAAGCTTTGCAGCGTCAGGCCGTCCACATGACGCGCGAACTACGGCAGCAACTCGATCGCCAGCCGACCGATGCCGAACTTGCCGCCGCCCTTGACATTCCGATCGAAGAGTGGCAAGAAATTCGCTTGGCGCACCGCAATCGATCGCCCCTCAGCCTCGATGCGCCCATGCGCGACGAAGAAGAAGGCTCCGCCTCGCTAGTTGAACTGCTGCCCGACCCGCAATACCGCAGCTTCCAGCTTGCTCAAGAAGACCAAATTCGCTTGCAGCAAGCGCTAATTCAGCTTGAGAAGCGCACTCGCGAAGTTTTGGAATTTGTTTTCCTACACGACCTGACGCAAAAAGAAACGGCAGAGCGATTAGGCATCAGCGCTGTCACCGTTTCGCGTCGCGTCAAGAAAGGACTGCATCTGCTGAAAAAGTCGATGCTTGGCTTAGGCAGCTAGTTTTGGCTAGCAAGATTGGTAAAACAGCGATCGCCCTAACGGAATCGATCGCCGTTTTGCGCTTCACAAATTTCCGTCTAATCCTGGTCCAATTTCGACTCCGGGCGGGTCAAGCTGAATGGTCGCAGTGGGGCGATCGACATCCGTGAGCAAATCGCTTAGTTCATTCACCTCCACGCCGATCGCTTGACAAGCCTGCTTGAGTTCCTGCTGAAACTGGCTGTAGTCGCTGCCGTAGCCGCATAGTTCAGCCGCCGTTTCAATGCCCTGTTTCGCATTGGCCTTCGCGCAGTCGATCAGTTCCAAGCCTTTGAGCGGTGTAGGTGAAGCCATCGCAAATTCCTCTGTTATGTTTCAAGTAAGTTACCTGCTTGCAAGGGCGATCGCATCTCTCTGGAGGAATTCATCGAGTCTGCCAGTACCGATAGGCGGCATACGCCATTGTGACGACACCCGTAACAATGCAGGATTCTTCGACGTGAAACTGTGGATGGTGCAGTGGGTAGTTGGGACGATCGGCAAAAGCGACGCCCAAGCGAAACATGGTTCCGGGCGCATGGTCGAGGTAGATCGAAAAATCTTCGGCTCCCAAAGACGGCTCCATGAGAAGCTGCACGCGATCGCGCCCCCATGCTTCTTCAGCAGCAGCTTCCATCAGTTGCGTCAAGGCCGGATCGTTCTGCACCGAAGGTACGCCGCGCCGATAGTTCATTTCATACTTGGCGCCGTAAGTTTGACAGACGCTCGCCACAATGTTTTCAATCCAGGTTGGCAGCATGGCACTGGTTTCTGGATCGAGCGATCGCACCGTCCCCAGCAGTCGCACCTGATCGGCAATCACGTTTGGCGCACGTCCGCCACTGATCTGCCCGATCGTCAGCACAATCGGTCTAAGCGGATTTTGGGTGCGGCTAATTGCCTGCTGAAGAGCGGTGATCACCTGAGAAGCGATCCAGATAGCATCGATCGCTTCATGTGGTCTTGCGCCGTGACCCGATTCGCCCATGATCACCAGTTCCAAATCGTCGGCGGCAGCGGTGAGTGCGCCGTAGCGAATGCCGATCGATCCGCCGGGAATTGTAGGAAACACATGAACGCTAAAAATTGAACTGACGTTTTGCATAACGCCATCTTTCACCATCCACGACGATCCTTGTGCTGTCTCCTCGGCAGGCTGAAACAAAAAGCGAATTTTTCCCGGCAGCGGTTCGCCCAACTGCGCCAAAATCATCGCCGTTCCCAAACCGACCGTCGTGTGGACATCGTGACCGCAAGCGTGCATGATTCCCGGCTGGCGCGAAGCGTAGTCTAATCCGGTGCGTTCTTGAATCGGCAGAGCGTCCATGTCTGTGCGGATGGCAAGCAGGCGATCGTCTTGTCCTGTGCCGTCAAGTTCACCGACTACCCCAGTTTTGCCGACTAGCTCTTGCACATGCAGTCCAGATGAGGAGAGAACGCCTGCCACATACGCGGCAGTTTGATATTCCTGCCCGCTCAGTTCCGGATGACTGTGCAGGTGGCGGCGAATCTCGATCAGGCGAGGGGCAAGGTTGGCGGCAAGGTCTTTAATTCGGCTGAGCATCGGCGGATCATGCGGAGGAACATTCCCTCATGATATGCAGAAGTTAAGATTCTTTACCGTCTTTCGTGATGCAGATAACAGCGATCGCCCGTTCCTGAAAGCGGGATTTTGCCCATCTCACTTCAATTGAGTGATTTTTAATTTAGTAATTAAAGATTGCATGAAGCGAAGAGCAAAGATTGCATAAAGCGAATATAAAGCAGGAGAATGAATTGAACCCAGAAAGTCAGGGAGCGCATCGATTCAAACCGCATGAGGAAAAACGATGCGAAGAGCCAGATTATTTTTCTCTCGATTTGCGATCGCGCTGTGGGCTGTTGTGACGATCGCATTTTTGATGCTGCTCACGTCCAACGCGCCCCGCGTTCCGAAGTACACGCCGTTTGCAAGCTTGGCAATTCGCGCCGATTCGATCGTCCATTTACCAAATCGCATCTTCACTTGTACTCGTGAAAATCAACAGTTCGAGTGTCAAGCTGAGATTCAAAATCGCCTGCTTAAAGTAAACTTAAGTCGCGATTCCCAATATCAATTTGATGACTATCAGTTCAGCCGTTGCGACGCTTTTTTTGACGGCAAATCGATCGAGTGTGAGAACGTCGGCTCAACTTATGCGCCCGTAATTTCTCAGCTTTATGAAGTCAAGAACTTGGGTTTAAGTGCTTCCGAACTGCGATCGATTCAGCAGCAATATTGGGGAATCAATTTGCTGATGCAGTTAGGAGAAATTCGTATCTTTTGGATTAGCACAGGGCTGTCGATCGCCGCTGGTCTGATTGCCGCTAGTTTCGCTTGGCAGTGTCCGAACAAGCTGACCAAAATCTTTGCGAGCTTGATGTGTGGATTGGGAGCGTATCAGATTGGGTGGAGCTTTTTGGGACGTGTTCCGTTCGATGCAGTCACGCCTTACGGAATCGTTCCAGAAACTTGGAGCCTGATGGTTCAGGTGCTTGCGATCGCTACCGGAATTGCGGCCACGATCGCCACCATTGCTCTGTTGGGGCAGCGATCGAACCGCGCAATTAGAGTGCTGCTGAGTCTGGGAATCAGTGCAAGCATTTTTGGTTTGTGCTGGCAGGTTTTTGGCTGGGTAATCAGAGAAATTGCGGGATTTGTCGGCTTCAGTTTTGGAATTGATACTTCGACCATTGCCACGACAATTCTGCAAACTTGGCTGAGCGCAGCGGCGATCGCTCCTGCGATCGTAGCCGCCGTTTTGCTATGGTCGCGCACTCCTCGATCGATCAAAGCATTCCTCGCAATTAGCAGCGGGTTTGGTGCAGTGGCAATCGCGACGAACTTCTTTCTATTTCTGCTGCTCGGATTAGGATATGCCGATTAGGTTGAGCTTGTTTAGGTGCCACCTGCAAGCATGGCAGGCATGATCACACCGTCAATAATGTGAATCACGCCGTTGTCAGCCAAGATGTCAGTTTTCGTGACGGTGGCTTCGTTGACCTTGAGGCTGTCGCCATGCTCGATCGCCACGACCGAACCTTCTTCGGTTTCAGCTTCTTCGAGTTCTGCCAGGTTTTCAGCCAGCACTTCTCCAGGCAGCACGTGATACATCAAAATCCGCTTTAGCTTGGGTACATCTTGCAGCAGTGCGTCAACCGTACCTTCCGGCAGTGCCGCAAATGCATCATCAGTGGGAGCCAAGATCGTAAACGGGCCAGGGCCGTTGAGAAAATCGACGAGTCCGGCAGCTTCGGCGGCAGCAAGTAAAGTGGTGAACGATCCGGCCTGCGATGCTGTTTCTACCAAATTTGCCATAGTGCGCTCCAATATGATTTTGTGTGGATCATCAATCGATCGCCTCACATTTCACATCCTTCGCAAGAGCGACATTGGAAAACTGCGTATTTCTCTTGATAGGTAAAAAGTTCTGTCCTGTGGAACTGGGCGATCGATCGCCCAGTCCATAGAATCAGAAATATCAATATTATTGTGCCGACGGATGAATACCGTACAACGTATCGCGACGCTAAATCGAATTCGCAAACTCAGCCGCCTGTTAGACAGTTCCTTTCGCATTCCATTCACCGGATTTCGCTTTGGACTTGATCCGATTATTGGTTTGATTCCTGGTGCAGGCGATATCATCGATACAATTTTCTCGGCCTATTTGATCTATCTGGCAACGCAGTTTGGTCTGCCAGGAAAAACGCTACAAAAGATGATTTTCAACATTGGATTAGAAGCCGTTGTTGGAACGGTTCCTATCGCTGGCGATCTATTCGATGCCTATTTCAAGTCAAACATTCGCAACTTGGCATTACTAGAAAAACATCTGCAAGAAACTGAACCGGATTTGACCGAAGCCGATTCAGAAAATCTCGACAGTGCAAAAACAATGGTGGGTGCAGGCTCTCAAACGGGCGTTTAGCCATTAGGCAGAAAGCGGCTTTGCATTTCGATCGCTCTGCAAATGCTAGACAGTTGAATTACGCCTGCGCCAGTCTTTCACGGTTCGTAATGTGCTCAAAAGTTGGGCAAATGCGGGCAGCGTTTCAAACCACTTGTAGCCTGCGATACTGCTGGGTGACGATCGCTGCAATCCCAAACTTGGGTTGGCAATTAACGTGGTCAATTCGGGATGCAGCATCCGAAAAGTCGTGTATGCACCATCAACATGCATGGGGCCACCTTGTGGATGTCCAGGCGGACGGCTTAACACTGCTTCCAAGAAATCGACCAGTTGAGCGATCGTGTTTCGATTGAAAGCAATAAAATGAGCAAGCACTAAGGGCTGAGAATATTGTTGAAAGATTCCTTTAGTGCTAGGAGCTAAGTTTTCGCCATGTCCAGGATAAACAATATCCCAGTTCAAAGACTCTAGCTCATTCACAATTTGAGCTTGCTGCTTGATTAAGAAGCGAGTAAACAGCAAATCATCTTCCAGGATCAGCACGTTGTTTAAATTTTCGCGTTTTGCTTCCTTCAGCACCGCCAGATGACTTAGGAAGCAACCCCTCGCACCAAGGCTAGGAAAATCACCTTGATCGGCAGGCTTGATGGCGGGAAAGAAAACGACTCGTGATGGCTCAACAGAACCAAGCATTTTCAGTTCCTGCTCCATCTTCTTGCGCCGATCGATTCTTTCAGGAAGATTAATAACGTAAGACTTTTCAAAGAAATTCAGCAAAGAAGATTTAGGTGTCATAATTAACCGTCTAATTGGCTATTGTTTCTGAGCGAGTTATCGAACAGACTCGATCGATCCAACTCCTCGGCTGCATATCAGCACTTTTCCTGCAACTATCCATCGCTCCTACAAAAGATTACCCACTTTTTAAGAACGTTAACAGGAACATTGCAAAATCAAGCTTGCATTCTTCACTTTTCGTTTAACCGAATTGCGAATCTCAAAAAGGTAGCTTCATTTTGCTGATCGATCGCCCCGCAGCAGTGCAAACGATCGCAAATCGTGAAATGTGCCTTTCCAAAATCCATAGTCGCGCAAAATGCCTTCTTCTTGAAAGCCGAGCTTTAGTAGCAGTTGGGCAGATGCCGTGTTCTCCAGCATTGTAAATGCTTCAAAGCGGTTGATGTGGGTCGATCGCCAACCGTAGCCAATGATCGCGGTGAGCGCTTCACTCATGATGCCTTGTCGCCAGTAGGCAGGGGCAAGTTCATAGCCTATTTCGGCGCGAAAGCCCGGACGCAAGGAGAAGCCGCACGACCCAATGAGACGATAGCTGGACTTGAGCGCAATGCCCCAGCGAACGGCCTGACCGCTGCGGAAGCGATCGCTGCGATGCAAAATGATGCGTCTAGCCTGCTCGATCGAGGCGATCGCCTCCAAGTCAAGGTAGCGCGTCACGTCAGCATCCGCATAAACGTGATACAGCGCTTCGGCATCTGAAAGCTTTGCCGCCCGTAGAATTAAGCGATCGGTTTCAAGTCGGGGAAACGAATCGCTCATAGCTGTGCAGCGAGGGAATTCCAGCGCGATCGAGAATTTCGGGAATTAGATCTTCGCGGCGCACGGCCATCAGGTGAACGCCCTGACAAAGCTGTTTTGCCTGCTGCACCTGTTCGGCAGCGATCGTTACGCCTTCTTGCAGCGGATCGCGAGCGGCTTCGAGGCGATCGATAATTGTTTGCGAAATCTGCACGCCTGGAACGTTGCGGTTGATGAACTGTGCATTCTTGGCCGACTTGAGCAGAAAAATTCCGGCCAAGATCGGCTTATTGCAGCCTGCCGCAATTTGATCCATGAATTTTTCCAGGCGATCGAAATCGCAAATCAGTTGGCTTTGAAAGAATTGCGCTCCGGCTGAGAGCTTGCGCTCAAAGCGCGACTGCAAACCCGACCAGCTTCCACACTGCGGATCAATCGCCGCCCCGACAAACATATCGATCGCGCTGTCAGGCAGCGGTGTATCGTTCGCGTCCACTCCTTGATTGAGCTTGTGGATCAGCTTGATCAGGCGCACCGATTCGAGTTCAAACACGCCTCGCGCCTTGGGATGATCGCCCGCCTTAATCGGATCGCCCGTCAGCGCCAGAATATTGCGAATCCCCAATGCCTGAGCGCCCATCAAATCCGCTTGCAGCGCGATCGAGTTGCGATCGCGGCAGGCCATTTGACAGATTGGCTCAATTCCATGCTGAAGCAAAATGGCCGAAGCCGTCAGCGACGACATCCGCAAAACGGCACGACTGCCATCGGTGATGTTGACGGCATGGACGCGATCGCGCAGCAGTTTTGCCATCTCGATCATGTGGCAGGGATCGCCTCCCTTCGGCGGCATTGCTTCCGCCGTAATCAGAAATTCTTGCGCTTGAGCGGCGGCACGAAAGCGAGTTAAAGGCGTGAGAAGTTGGGGAGTTGGGCGATCGGACATGAGCTAATAAATATGGATTTGAATCGTCGAACAGAATAACGAGGGCAGGGAAAAGAGGTAGACTCTTCTACCCTAACCTCTAGGCCGTGCTTTAAAGCCCACTTGATCCTCCCCAACCCTCCTTACCAAGGAGGGAGTCATCCTCAAAGTCCCCCTTAGCAAGGGGACAGGGGGATCGATCGCAAACGATGCACCTCTTTTGGAGCTTTTACAACACGCCCTAAGCCCCAACGCCGAACCGCTCACTCAGGAATGGTGTAGCCAAGCGCATTTTTCACTTTGGCAAGCGTCACGTTGGCGATCGCCTCCGCCTTCTCTTTACCTTCGCGCAGCACCGACTGAATGTATCCCGGTTCCGCCATGATTGC
This sequence comes from Microcoleus sp. FACHB-1515, assembly GCF_014696105.1. Taxonomy (GTDB): domain Bacteria; phylum Cyanobacteriota; class Cyanobacteriia; order Elainellales; family Elainellaceae; genus JAAUTJ01. The sequence goes on along the minus strand of NZ_JACJPO010000052.1, from coordinate 74,601 downwards.
GTGATATCGATCTTGAATCGGTTTGAGGGCGGCGATCGTCGCCTCGGTTAAGAGCGGTTTGAACTGTCCCCAACCCATATCGGCGCATTCTGCCGCGACTGCTGCTTTCGTTTGGTTCGACAGCATCATGTAGAGCGTCAACAGGTTGTTGCATTCGGGGCGATCGACATCGCCAAACACCAAGCCGCGAATCGGGTCGGTTTTGCAGCGCTTAATTTTGTACTGAATCTGATCGGGCGGATCGAGCAAATTAATTCGACTCAAATCTGACGGATCAGACTTTGACATCTTCTTGGTACCGTCCGTCAGGCTCATCACCCGCGCACCTTCTGCCCGAATCATCGGTTCCGGCAGCTTCAAGATCGGCTCATCTTCTTTGCCAAACTGATAGTTCAAGCGAGCCGCAATGTCGCGAGTCAGCTCAAGATGCTGCTTTTGGTCTTCCCCAACTGGAACTTTATCCGGCTCATACAGCAAAATGTCTGCCGCCTGCAACACCGGATAGGTGAGCAGTCCGGTTCCAACATTTTCCCCTTGCTTGATCGCTTTTTCCTTAAACTGCACCATGTCGTCCAGCCAGTTCAAGGGCGTGATGCAGGTGAGCAGCCACGCAAGTTCGGGATGGGCAGGAACATGGGACTGAACGAAAACGGTCGATCGCGCCAGATCAATGCCGCACGCGAGATACATCGCTGCCACCCCGTAGGTATTTTCGGCCAGCACTTTCGGGTCGTGCGGCACGGTGATGGCGTGCAAATCGGCCATGAAGAAAAAGCTGTCGTAGTCTTCTTGCAGTTCGACCCAGTTGCGAATTGCACCCAGATAGTTTCCCAGGTGCAAGCCTCCGGTCGTCTGAATTCCAGAAAGAATACGTGGCTTGCCCATAGCGATTGAGTGCGGATGATGAACGGTTCCCCTATTATCGCCCACGATCGAACGGTAGAGGCAGGGCACGCCGTGCCCCACGACAATTCATCCCGCTAACCCACCAGCGATCGCCAGCCTCGCCAGGCCTACAATAGGTTGAAACCCCCTTTCCTTCGTACAATGCCTCGCCCTGCCATTTTGAAGTTCGATCGCGGCACGCTCGTTTTGCATCCACCGCCCAAAGGCAAAGCCTGGATCGATTTTGCGACCTGGGACGATCGCATCGAGCGCTTTCGGATTCCGGCCAACCAGTATCGATCGCTGGTTGAAACTTTGCAGGCCGAAGGAACCCCATTTACCGACGAAGCCAAGGAATTTGCGCCGATCGCCTTGGGCAACCTGCTCGATCGCCAACCTTATCCGCACCAGCAAGAAGCCCTCGACGCTTGGGTGCAGGCCGGACGGCGCGGTGTCGTTGTTCTACCCACTGCCGCAGGCAAAACCTTTTTGGCACAGATGGCAATGCAGGCTACGCCTCGCAGTACGCTGATTACCGTGCCGACGCTGGACTTGATGCATCAGTGGTACGCCCAACTGCTGGAAACCTTTCCAGATGTCGAAGTGGGACTGTTGGGCGGTGGCTCACGCGATCGCACTCCTATCCTCGTTGCCACTTACGACAGTGCGGCCATCCACGCTGAAAGCTTGGGCAATCGCTACGGTCTGCTGATCTGCGACGAGTGCCATCACTTGCCCAGCGACTTCAATCGCGTGATTGCCGAATATGCGATCGCGCCGTATCGCCTCGGTTTAACAGCTACACCCGATCGCGCCGATGGTCGCCATGCCGATCTGGATTTTCTGCTGGGACAGGTCGTCTACGCTCGCACGGCAGAAGATTTGGCGGGTCACGCCTTGGCCGAGCATGACATTGTGCAGATCAAGGTGAAGCTGACGGACGAAGAGCGCGATCGCTACGATCACCTGATGGGAGTGCGAAATGCTTTCTTAGAGCAGGCGCGAATTCGGCTTGGTTCGGTGCAGGGCTGGCAGCGATTTGTGATGGCAAGCGCTCAGTCGCAAGCGGGCAGGCGGGCAATGCTGGCGCATCGAGAGTCAAGAGCGATCGCCCTCGGCACTGAAGGCAAACTGCGGACGCTGACAGAACTGATGGCGCGACACTTTCCCGAACAAACCTTGATTTTCACCAACGACAACGCCACCGTTTACCGGATTTCACAGGATTTTTTGATTCCTGCCCTGACACACCAAACGCCCGTCAAAGAGCGACACGACATTTTGCAGCAGTTTCGCGAGGGTCAATATCGAGCGATCGTTGCCTCTCACGTCCTCAATGAAGGCGTCGATGTGCCAGAAGCAAGCATCGCAATTTTGCTGTCGGGCACAGGCTCAACTCGCGAATACATTCAGCGTCTAGGCCGCGTGCTGCGAAAAGGACAAGTTGGCAAACGCGCCATTCTCTATGAAGTGATTGCGGAAGAAACGACCGAAGAGGGCATTTCACGAAGACGACGCGACGTGAAGCCGCAATCGCCCCAGCAGCTTGAACTTGTGCCCGATCGCCCGCAGCAGTTTCGCGCGGCGGAATCGGGAACGAAATGGCTTCAGGAGGAACCTTAGTCGCGATCGAAACAGCGGTAAGCAGCTTCGGCCATCAGTTCAGAAATGTCAGGTCTGCCGCGCTTGTGAAACAGGTCAGCTAGCGAGTTGAAAATTTGAAAGTCCGTAATTCCCTGCGCTTCAAGGCTTTTGAACTCACGAACGGTGATCGTGTAGGCTTGCTCTGCCGACATGGACGACTCGATCGAGTTTTTGGAAGGCTCCATAAAAGTCACGGTGTTTTTTGCCCAGCGTAGCGTCGGGGCGGCAGTGGGAAATCGATCGCAAGATTGAAAAGCAAACATAGACGCTGAAGTTTACGGGCGATCGAAGCGCTTAAACCTCGATCGCCCGAAATTCACAGCTAACTGATTACGAAGCGGCGAGGATTTCGTCATCGACGGAGAAATCGATCTCAGCGCGATCGCGTCCACTCGCCAGATAATCGTTTTGGAACGAATCTTTGAGGCCGGAAACCAAATCAAACTGCGGTTTCCAATTGAGTTCCTGTTTGGCTTTGTGGATGTCGGTGAAAAAGTGCTGAGCCCGCATCGGAAAGGCTTTGCGCTTGCCGAAGTCAAAGGCTGTCGGATCGTAGTGGACGATTTTGAGATCGTCGGCGGATTTGCCCACTGCGATCGCACAAGCTTTTGCCAAACCATCAAAGCTGACGGCGCGATCGCCAGAAATATTGTAAATTTGCCCGATCGCCTGCTGATTTCCTAACACGGCTGCCATTGCCGCTGCCAAATCCTGCACATGGCCGAACTGCGTCAGGTGAACGCCCGAACCGGGAATGGGAACGGGGCGATCGCGAACGATGCGATCGAAAAACCACGCTTCGAGGTCGTTGTAGTTTTGCGGGCCATAGATATAGACCGGGCGAATTGAAGTGAAGGGAACGCCCTGCGAATCGAGATAGTCTTCTGTTTCAAATTTGCCTTTGTGACGACTTTTCGGATCGACCGGATCGCCTTCAACGTGCGGCATCTGGTCAGATTTGCGATAGACGCCTGCCGAACTGACGTAGACAAAATGCCGCACTTTATCGCCAAGTTCGACCAGTGGCGCAGTATCGCTCAGTTCGCGTCCGTTGTTGTCGAAAATGGCGTCGAACGATTCGCCTGCCAGCTTGTCTCGAAGCTGAGCCGCATCGGTGCGATCGCCTTGAATCTGCTCGACGCCAGCCGGAGCGGGCTTGTTGCCGCGATTAAACAGCACGACTTCGTGCCCTTGCTCCAGCAGGATTCGCGTCAGGTAAACGCCAATAAAGCGCGTGCCGCCCATCACCAAAATTCGCATCGATCGCCTCCCGATCAAACCGTCATGTTTGATCCTACGGTCAAAGGCGGATCAGCGTGATGGCAATGCTGCCCGAAAAGCACACATCCACATCCGATTGCGGATCGCGTTTGCGCTGGCTGTATTCGCCGCTGTAGCGAAAATTGTCGCCGTCTCGCTCATAGGCCACCGGAAGCGGCTGACGGCACAGCGGACAAAAGACAATTTCCGGTTCGGGCGATCCCGGTGCGAGATGTGGAAAATTGACGTTCCAAAAGCTGCCAGGTTCGATCGATTGCGGCAAGAGCTTATCGAAGACGCGAGCGGCTTGCTTCGCGGCCATGTCCCAATCGATCGCCAGTCCACGCTTGATATAGTGCGAAACGGCAATGCCCGGAATGCCCAGCATTGCCGCTTCTCGCACAGCCGCCACCGTACCAGAGATGTAGGTATCCGAGCCTAAATTGCCGCCCGCATTGATGCCGGAAAGCACATAGCTGACGTCTGGCACAAGCTGGCTGAGGGCGAGGCGGGTGCAGTCGGCAGGTGTGCCATCGACGGCATAGCGAAATTCATTGCGTTTGTGAACTGGGATCGATCGCGTCGTCGTGACCTGATGACTACAGCCGGAATGGTGATGCAGCGGTGCTACGACAATGCCTTTGCCATCGATCGCTTGCAAAAGTGCTTGCAGTCCGGGCGCATCAATGCCGTCATCGTTCGTGAGTACGAAGGTCATGATCCCAACTAGTTGCCGATCGCCTCAGCAAAGCCAGCGTCATACAGACAAATGGCGTAAAGCTGCGTGGAACTCAAATTGGGCACAGTCTGCTGAGCTTCTGTTTCAGTCATGCCTGGAGCCGTGCAAAAGCTTGATACTACAAAGCTTGTTTGCTCTGGCGTGCCGAGCAGTGCTTCAAAGCTGTCTAAACGGTTGAGGGTTTCAGCGGCTTTTTGCAACGTGGCATCAACGAGCAGATCGATGGATTCTGGCGAATTGGCCGGAACAAAAATATCGTTGGCAACTGCCACTTCTAGGCGGGGGCGAATCTCGTCTGCTCCGCCACCTGCCAGATAGGAACCTGCCATTCTCGGCGTTAATCCGGGTTCTCTAGCTGCCCCTTCGCTCACGCCGAGCAAAAAGCTGGCCGCAAAAAAATTAGAGGCCGTATCAAGATAGCGAGCATAGGGTACGTTCACCGTTGAGCCATCGCCGCAGATCACCGAATCGCCGCCTGCACTCGCCTCCAGATTGACGCCGCCCGCCGTGACGCAGGTGAATAGGGTCGATCGAATATCGGGCGAAAACATTTCGGCCAGTCGGCTTCCTAATCCATCCAGTTCTTCCTGCGATGGTTGTCGAACCGGCTGGCTGTGGGCTGGAGCCACAACCACACCGCCACTTAGCCCGATCGCCACCATGCCGCCCCAAGCGATCGATCGCTTCAAAATTTTGCTTGCCATAACGCTCTTTTTTGCCAGAATCCATTCACGATAAGCGATCGTCGCTGGCAATGGCTAGGTCACAGCGTTACTGATTGCAAAGAACTATCGATTGCAAAGAACGTGCCGCATCGATCGCAAATTTGCAGGCAGATCGAGCTTCATGCCTTCTTGAATTAGCAGCGAGGGAACGGGGATCGCTGGCGTGGCCTGCACCGAGTAGGTCAGCAGCGTCCCGGTGTGAAAATCTTGCAGGCGAAGCTGGGCTGAAAAATCGCGGAAGCTGCCGCGCTCAAGCTGAAACAAAATTTGCTGCTGGTCAGCCGTTGTCGAGTCGATCGCCCTTAAGACAATTTCCACTTCTGCCGCAAACATCAAAACCGCTTTGCGCCCGACTTGATACAGCCGCTTGCCCTGCGAAATGCTGCCCAAAACGTCACTTCGCACAATGTCGGGAAAGTATTCAACCCAGCGCGGATAGTTTGTGACCTGCTGCCAGGCCGATGCCCGATCGATCGGTAAAAACAGTTGTGCCGTCACCGCTCCGCCCCAAGCCGAATGCGCCCGCGTTTGAATCTGCACTTCGCCACTTCGCAAAGCCGCCAGATTGTCACTTGTCGGGCGATCGATCGCGCTGACCATTTTTCTACCTCATCCACCACGCTATCCATAACGTTACTCGGCCTCGATCGGAATAACACAAGGCCAAGATGAAGCAGTCAATAAGTTTCGGTAAGAATTCAGAAAGTCAGTAGACGCTGGAGTGCCGACTCTCGACACCGAGCTGCGTGGCACAATGTAAATTCCGGGGAAATTCGGCAGACTTGAAGGAGAATTTGCTGTGAGGCGATCGCCCAATCTTGGTATCACCATCTTTCTTTATATCGCTGGCATTTTGCTGGTGATGTTTGCGATCGTGCTGCTGCTTCAAGCATTTAATGTGCTGCCGTCAATTCCGCGTGCGGCAGTTTGGGCACTTGTTTTGCTGGCCGTTGGATCTGGAATTTTAGCTGGAATTCGCAGTCAAGAATTGCGCTAAATCATGAATCTCTAGGCGAGATTTTGCAAAAAGCGATCGATCGCCGCAATTGCTTCGGGTTCACACAAGTTGCTGTCGGTTCCGACACAGGTTTCCACCTGCACTGAAGGCGCTTCGCGAGCGATCGTTTGGTTCACCGCCCTGACAGTCGCAGAATCCTGTTCACCTTGCAGCAGCAAAATCGGCACTTTTAGCCACGCGAGGCGATCGCGCCAGCCTTCTGCTTGAATTTCGCGGGCGCGGCGGCCAAGCAGCAGCTTAAAGCCGACGGGCGACTGCTCAAACGGTTGCTGATTGAGCCAGTCTGCACGCCTGAGCAGTTTGGCAACCAGGCGAAGCGGTTTGAGTAGAGCCGGAAAGCGATGCAAAACGCGAGCCATCTGCCAGCCTTGATTTTCCAGAAATACGCCTTCTGGGTTGAGCAGAACGATCGCCTGCACCTGTTCAGGAAACCTCAGCGCATAGCTGGCCGCAATCCACGCGCCGATCGAATCTCCAATCAGGCAAACTTGGCGGAGGCGCAGTGCTTCTAGCAGTTCTGCCAAGCACTCGACTTCCAGTTCGATCGAATAGTGCAGCTTGGGTCGTTCCGACTCACCAAAGCCCAGCAGATCCGGCACAATGCAGTGATAGCGCGAACTGAGATCGGAAAGCCACGATCGCCACTGGTTGCCGTCACTCCAAGCGCCATGCAAAAACACGAGCGTTTGCCCCCGCCCGCCTTCTCGCCAAAACAATTGACCTTGCGACAGGCGCAGACGAGCATTGCGAATCGGTGTCATCTTTGATGAGTCGATTTGAGAGAACAGTAGATGCTAAGCCAGCGTCGTTTGACCGTTGAGATAATCTTGAAGCTGGCGATCGTGGTCGTGCGACAGCGTACCGATCGGTAGTGCCGTCGGCAAAAATGCTTGCACGTCCCTAATTTCCAGCTTATCGTGAACCTGCATCGTTCCCTGCACAGCGGCTTCAACGACCACACAAATCGAGTGAAAGCGCGGGTCGCGATCGGGCGCGGAATACACGCCCACCAGCCGATTGATTTTCAGCAGTTCCAAGCCTGTTTCTTCCTTCAGCTCACGCTGAACCGAAGCTGAAATTTCCTCGCCCCAGTCCACAATGCCACCCGGTAAACTCCATCTGCCGTTGTCGTGCCGCTGCACCAGAACAATGCGGCCATCTGGCAAAACGGGAATAATGCTCGTGCCTGTAATGGGATGGCGAAAAATTACGCCGATCGCGGTTTGAACCAGCCGCCATAATCGATCCATAAGTAATAGAAGAACGCTAAATCGATTGTTTATCTAACTTCAAAAGATGCAGCACCATTCTCAAGACATTGTGAAACCCGAATTTTGACTGAACTAGGGCTGCTGTATTGCGCCTGATTCTTCAAACGACAGTGTAGCGAAGTCTGCCAAAACTTCAGCCGCATGAACCTCAGGCTTTACCTTCCGATAAATTTTTTCAATGCGACCATCTGCCCCCACCACAAAGGTACTGCGGCTCACGCCCATGTACTCCTTGCCCATAAATTTCTTGAGGCCATAGCTTTCATAAGCCGTTGCCACCTGTGCGTCCTCATCACACAGCAGCGGAAACGGCAAATCAAATTTCTGAGCAAACTTCGTGTGCGACTTGGCATTGTCCGTACTGATGCCCAGCACGATCGCTCCGCTTGCCAAATAGTCTGCATACGCATCGCGAAATCCACACGCCTCCTTTGTACATCCAGGCGTATTGTCACGCGGATAAAAATACAGCACCACTCGCTGCCCTCGAAAATCCGCTAGCCGCACCAACTTCCCCTCCGCATCCGGCAAAGCAAACTCCAGCGCAACATCCCCAACCTTCAAACTCATGGAATATCCCCAGAAATACAGCTTGATTGTAGGGCAAGAGGATGGAAGCTAGCGAAAAGCGAACAACACGAGAGGCGTGGACGACATCACCAATGTGGCGCACCTTGACCTTGCGAGTCAGCCCTTGCGTAGAAGTGCAGATGGAGCCTCCGAAGAGTTGCAGGATGAAGGAGGGGCAGCACCCCTAGGGGTGTGTTAAAACCTCCTGATGGTTAGAGTTCTCTACTGAGTCCCCCCAAATCCCCCTTAGGAAGGGGGACTTTGAGGGGTGGTTCGGCTCCCTCCTTGAAAAGGAGGGTTGGGGAGGATCAAAGGGTTTGAAAACACGGCCTAACCTCCAGTCAAGGGTTTGGGAAAGCAAAAGTAGTCTAAACGGCGATCGCCCCGTCCCTCAGCAACCCAAACCGCTAATCTTCATGATCCTCAAACGGATCTTCTAGCTCCTTTGAAGGCGGCCCAAACGAGGTATAGATCGCAAAGCCCGTCACCGCCACGAGAAGCGCAGCGATCGAAATACTAAAAACTGTTGCAGGTTCCATTGTTGGGTTTTAATTATGAGTCGTATCACCTTATAATATTACAAACCTTTACAGAGCAAAAATTTTTGCAGGTTACTCATGGCACAACGGACTTGGTTGGGAGACGTTCTAAAGCCGCTGAACTCCGAATACGGTAAAGTGGCTCCGGGCTGGGGCACAACGCCGCTGATGGCGGTTTTCATGCTGCTGTTTTTCGTGTTTTTGCTGATCATCTTGCAGATTTACAATTCCTCCTTGCTGCTCAAAGACATCAACGTCGATTGGACATCGCTTGGCGGCTAATCGACTTAGACAATTTGCACTTGTCAGCCTCAGCTCAAGCTGGGGCTTTTTTGCAGCTAATTCCAAACTCGATCGCAGCGGAAATCTCTGCCAAACCAATACGGAAATCACCGCCTTGATCGACCTTTGGACTAAGGCGATCGTAACCCCCACTGCTTAGACTAGAACTTGAGCAACATTACTCACCAAAAACGTCATGAGCTTGCGCGATCGCTTCAATCAATTCAGTGGCCGGACGCGATTTGTCGTTAGTCGAATTTTTGTGCATCTCGCCGGACGCGAAGTCGCCCCCTTGCTGGGCGTACTCAACGAAGCCGGACGTGAAGCGATCGACTCTGAAGGCGACATGCAGGTGTTGGGCGAACAGTTGGTGCGAGTTTGCGAAAGTTTGCTGGAATATGAGACGTTTTGGCGATCGGCAGCCAACGAAGGCGATGTTCTGTGGGACGAAGGCGAAGCCGGAGATTATGTCAACGAACTGTTTACTGATTCCGCCAGTCGCTACGGCAGCGCCACCGATTTTGCCATAGAAGACAATACCGAATTCGCAATTCCCGTCACGCAAAACGTCGTCGTGATGATTGCTGTTGCCTTTGAAGGTGAAGTTCCTGAACTGGAAACCAACCTCGCTGATGTGAATGCACTCAAAGCAGGATTGAAAGCTCTGATTAATCTGCAATATCGGGGAACGCTGAGGGCCATTCAGGTGCATTTTTCTCCTGCCCAACTGGGAGACGAACTGACCTCCGATCAGCTCATTGAAAACTTCCCTGAATTGATTCCGCTCTAATCGTTATGACTCGCCGCTCTTTCTCCCTTAAAACTATGCTTCGCAAATTAGTCATTTCCTCAATGGCGCTCACGCTTGTCTGGACGACGCTCGCCTGTGGCGCATCCGACACTTCTGCCTACAATCAGCAACCCACGCAGACCACCACATCACAGCCGCAAACTCAGCCTGCATCACAGCAAGCGACCAGCGCGATCGCCAACGGCACATATCCCGTCCAGCAGGCCAGCTATGATGACAGCACTGGGGAATACACCCTGATGCTGCTGAACACGCCGCCCGGACAATCGATGTTCCGCAGTACGAATCTGCCGCTGGCTCGACTCACCGATGAAGAAATTTCAGCCGGAAAAACGAGCGAATTGCGCGTTGAAAACAACCAGCCCGCACTGTATCTGACGCCGGATTTCCGCATCGAATACGTCCACAACGTCACGGAAACGCAGGTCGATCCCCAAACTGGACAGCAAGAAGTGGTGATCGTTCGCCAGCAGCCGAGTTTCTGGACGCCGTTTGCAGGAGCGTTGGCGGGTCAGGCGATCGGTAGTTTGCTGTTCCGTCCACAATACTACATGCCACCCGTCTACACTCCTGGCGTTGTTCTCACGGGCTATGGTGGCTATGGCCGCAGCTACAACGAAGCCGTGTCGCGCTATCAGTCGCGCTATCAAGCACCGCCTGCTGAATATCGCAATCGCCAGTTTCGATCGACCGGACGACTGCGATCAAACGTTGGTACTGCCCGCACTCCCGGCTTTGGCAGCGGCTCTAACGTCCGCCGTTCCCCCGGTATCGGCACAACGCCACGCACCAACACCAGCCGACCATCGGGCAGCGGTTTTGGCAACAGCACCCTGCGGCGTAACAATCGCCCGACCGAGCGCGTCCGGCCTTCAACTGGTGGCTTTGGTAGTTCGCGCCGTGCCGCTCCACGCCGTAGCTTTGGCAGCAGACGCCGTTAATCAACAGTTCATCCAAATTAATTTCCCGCTGGAGATCGCTGTGCCGCCTGTGAAACCGCCGATTCAATCTGAAACTGACGCTCTGCAACGTTTGCGTCGGATCAGTTTTTTGCTGGATAATGCCATTCCGATTCCGGGCATCGGGCGAATCGGTCTTGACCCGTTCATCGGTTTGATTCCCGGTGCGGGCGATACGGTCGGCGGAGCACTCTCGGCCTATATCGTTTGGGAGGCAGCCCGGATAGGACTGCCTCGATCGATTCTCTTTCAAATGGCGTGGAACATCATTTTAGAAACTGTTCTCGGCTCCATTCCGTTTCTGGGCGATTTTTTTGATGCAGGCTGGAAGGCAAATGCCCGCAATGTCGCCTTGCTGGAACGCCACCTGACGCGATCGCGCCGTCACCGCACCGACTGGCTGTTTTTTGCGCTGATGATTGCGATCGTTTTGCTGGTGGTGATTGGATTTGCAACACTCTCGGTCTTGCTGCTGCGGAGTCTCTTGGGCGCGATCGGCGGTTAGTTTCAAAGTTCCGCTAGGTCAAGGTCTTCTTCAAGTCCTAGCAGGGCAAGAAGTTCAAGAAAAACGCTGTTTGTCCAGCCAAAGCCGATTTGGTTGCTGCTGTAGCCGTAGAGAATTTCTGCTTCCACGTTAGACGATCGCGTGTTAACGTCGTATTTCTCGACCAGCGTTCCCGTCTGCTCAAAATCTTCCACCAGCATCGAGATGAACTTGCGGGCGATGCGCTCGGCCTCGCTGCGGTAGCCGTAGCGATCGAGTCCCTGCACGGCCAGCAAAACCAGCGGTGCCCAGCCAAACGGTGCATCCCACTGATTTCCGGTCACGGTCGTACTCGTCAGCAGCCCGCCCGGAGCTTCAAATCGCGGTAAATTTTCAACAACGCGACGCGCTTGCGCTTCTGAAGCAATGCCCGCCCAAAGCGGATAGAACGTCGTCGCATATTCATAAGGGCGGCGCATTCCCGTCGCAAAGTTATAGTCAAAATATTGTCCGGCAGCTTCATCCCACAGGAAATGATCGATGCGGCGACAACGTTCAGTAGCGCGATCGCGCCACTGCTGCGCCAAATCAGGATGCCCTAAAATCTCATTAATCTTTGCCGTATCAAGCTCCATCTGATAGAGCAAAACGTTCAGACAAACCGGAGCGTAGTGAATGATATCGATGCTAAACGGGCCAAAGCGATTGGTGATATCGAAACCGGATTCGCGCATCGATCGATCGCCTTTGTAAAACAAATCAGTCAGCTCATCGGTTTCGCGATTGTAATATTGGCTGACGTCATAATCGAGAATTTCATGTTCGCGATAATATTGCTTAACGCGATCGTAGTGTGTCCGTCCGCTTTCATCAATTTCATCTGCAACTGCTTCCGGTGCAGGTCCTTCTCCTAAAGCGAAATAGCGGGAAAGTCCCGTCGCCTGATTCAAATGCGGCGGCACAACCCAGAAGAAATAGTAGGCTTCAACAGCAGGCAAAATCGATCGCAGCCAGTCAACATCTTGCGTCTGTTCAAACTGCGCGAGAATCATCAAAGTTAGGACAGGCGGTTGCGATCGCGCGAGTTGATAGGTTCGATTCGCATTCAGCACCATGCCATAATGCTGTACTTCATAGACAAGCTGATCGACCATGCTTTTTGCCAGTTCAATTTCGCCATCTCGCAACAGTCCAAGCTGAATGAAATAGCTGTCCCAGCCGTACATTTCGTTGAAGCGCCCGCCCGGAACGACATAGTCATGCGGCAGATACAAAAGCCCGTGCTGCTCAATCATGCCGACTTCAGCAGGCAGCGTTCTCAAGTCAATTTGCCGCCATTCTTCCGGCGGCAAAATTTGCTGTAAATGCTGTTCGATCGCATCTCGGTCTTCCTGTGGTGAAACATAAACCGGATAGCGATCAATTTCGGCATGAAACTTGGGATCGCGAGCCGCATCCAAAATATGCTCTTGCGATCGCGTCAGCGTTTTCCAAGTTGCTTTGATGTAGCGACGAACGGCTTGAATTTGTGCGATCGACGGAAGACTTTCTACAGAAATCACAGCGGTATAGCCCTTATAAACAGCGATCGATCAAATTATGCATTGCTGATCAGCAGTGCAACTGGAAAAGCAGCCAGCACTGAACTAAGCGACAAAACTTCTCCTTCATTGACAGCTTGATGTGTAACTGCATCTTGCCACTGCGTCGGCATTTTCGAGGGCAGCTTCAACACAGTATCACCCCAAACTTCACCGAGCGGCAATCCACCAGGTTGAACAAGCTGGGTAAAGAAACGAGGAGCGATTGCGATCGCCGTTTTCCCTTCATAATGGCGGGCAAATGCAATCACGTTCGATGAGTGCTGGCCTGCGATCGTCAGCGGTTCGTAGCTGCCATGCAGAAAGAGATCGGTGTGAATTTTTCGCGCTTGCAGCAGCTTATAAGTCAAGAATAGTTTGACGGTTGCGGTTTCCTTTTCAGCTAACAGTTGTTGGGCAAGGGCGATCGAATCATCTGCTGATTTGATTATTTCAAGCATCTGCATCCGCTGCTCATAATCGACTGGACGACGATTATCCGGATCGACCATGCTCAAATCCCAAAGTTCCGCACCCTGATACAAATCGGGAACACCAGGAGACACATTTTTCAACAGAACTTGCGAGAGGGAATTAAACACGCCATACTCAGCAATTTTCCGTTGAAACGGCTTAAATGCTTCTAGAAATTCGCGATCGGCTAGAACCGCATTGATAAAAGCAACACAACCTTCTTCGTATTCACTATCAGGACGCAGCCAAGCTGTGTGAACCTTTGCTTCTCGAATCGCTTTTGTAAGGTAATCTTTGATGCGCTGCTCAAATTCAGGAATTTCTGAGTCAGCAAATGGAAACGAGCCAATTAGCGTTTGATAGAAGAAATATTCGTCATTGCGATCGGGGATCGTTGCACCTTTTTTTCCCTTTACCTTCTTGGATTGATTCATCTCACTCCAAGTATTAATTTTCTCGCGCCATTCTTCAGGTAATTCAGATAGAACATTGAGGCGCGATCGCACATCTTCACCGCGCTTAGTGTCGTGCGTTGCGGTTGCACTCATTGCTTCCGGCCAGCGTTGCAATCGATCTTGGTTGTAAGTATGAAACTGATCAACCGTAATGCCAAAATGTCCTGGATTGCCGCCCACTTCATTGAGTGAAATCAAGCGGTTGTAGACATAGAGCAGCGTATCTTCGACACCCTTCGCCATCAATGGTCCTGTTACTTGCTGCATCCGCATCACGAATTCAACTCGCTCATCTCGATGTTCTGTAATCAGTAATTCTTGATCTTTGCCTTCGAGAATATTTTGAATAAATTCGAGTTCTTTGGTGAGCAATGGAATATTTGATTTGGCTTGGGCGATCGCTTCCTCAATGTAGTGGCGATCGCTTTCAGTAACCTTACCTTCCTCAGTGATGTAAGTTCGATAAACCGGAAACAGTGCCAGCACTTCGCTCAGCGCCCGCTTCAAGCCATACAGCGTAAAATCGCTTCCGCGCCGAGTTTGTCCAGCAATTCGCTTGAGCCGCTGCGCCAAATTCTCAACATCTCCCGCCAAGTTTTTGTCGATGATGAGATATTTTTTCTGGGCAACCAATTCTTCGTAGGAGTCTTCAAGCTTTGCGAAATCGTAGTAGATCGCTTGGAAAACATCGGCATTTTCAGGCAGGCAGAACACACCATTGACGTAGTTGAGAAAATCGTAGCCGCTGGTTCCTTCAACAGGCCAGTTTGGAGGCAACTGTTCACCGATTTCGAGAATCTTTTCTACTGTGATGTAGATATCGCCGACTTTTTCACGGAGTCGATCGAGGTAGGTCGCCGGATCATACAGTCCATCAATATGGTCAATCCGCAGCCCGGTAAACCTGCCTTCTTTCACCAACTGCTCAATTAAAGAGTGCGTCTTGTTGAAAACCTTTAGTTCTTCTACACGAACCGAAATAAGTTCGTTGACAGTAAAGAAACGACGGTAGTTAATTTCTTCTGCACCAACCTTCCAAAATGACAGACGATAAAATTGTTCTGTCAGCAATTGGTGTAGCGGTTCGATGCTATCTGGATTGTCTTTTGCGCTGCTGAAGAACCGAACATTGTCATCAATAAACGCTTTAACATCAGGATTTTGCTCGTACAGTTCGCGCAGCAAACCTTTCACAAAGGTAATTTGATCGTAGCGCTCTTTTCCTTTCGCTTCATTCGGTGCGCTTTTGAGCAGGTAAAGAATTCCAAGTAACTTGATGAAATCGGGATGACGACGACCGATCGATCGCGCCAAAGACCCCAAATTGTGCGTCAAAAACCGAGTGTAAGATTCAATCCGAACAGGCAGTTTCAAAGCGTAATAAGTCACACTCAAACCTGACTCATCATACTCCAGCTTAATCTCGCCATTTTCTAGACTTTCGCCGTAAAAACTACCAAGCAGCGGAGCCAGAATGCGACCGTGAATATCTTCATAGGGATGATTCCAATTAATATCAAAATAATCAAAATATTCAGAGTTTGAGCCGTTTTCAAGGACATCCATCAGCATCAGGTTATCGTTATCGTAAGCCATGTGGTTTGGCACGATATCTTGCAGCCAACCCAGCGATCGCCCCTGCACCGCTTCCATCAAAGCCGTGAAGTCTTCAGATGTGCCTAGCTCAGGATTTAGCTGATTTGGATCAACCACATCATAGCCGTGTGTGCTGCCCGATCGCGCTTTGAAAATGGGCGAAGCATAAACATCAGAAATGCCCAAATCAGCAATGTAGTCGATGATTTCTTGAGCAGCACCAAACGGGAAACCGGAATGAAATTGAAGACGATAGGTTGCGGTGGGAATTTTCATAGAAATAATCTTTAGGCTGGTTGATAAATTAAGAAGCTATGGCCTTGAATGGAGATTTGATTGGATTGGGAGGCATCGATCGCACGACTTCCAGAACCCATCCATTTTTCTTCCGCCGAATCGAGAATTTTATGCCAGTTGCCTTTAACCGGAAACTCGATCGATTTCTGCTGCTCGTTAAAGTTAAGCACGGCAAGAATCTGGCTGTCTTCATGCCAGCGATGTAGGAAGATCAGCTTTTCTGCTTCGATCGTCCAAGCATTCATCGACTGTTTATCAAGATGCTTCAAGGCGGGAATTGTTCGACGTAGTTGAATTAGGTGTTTGTATAAATCGCGTAGAACTTTATGTTTGCCGTCTTGCTGCCACAAGTTCCAGTTGAGTTTCGATCGCTCAAACGTTTCCGTACTCTCAGGGTCGGCGTATTCTTCTTCCATGTGAAACGCTTCAAATTCCTTTTTGCGACCTTTGCGAACTGCTTCGATCAAGTCGGGATCGCTGTGGCTAACAAAGTACAAGAAGTTTGCTTCCTCACCGTATTCTTCGCCCATGAATAAAAGTGGAATGTAGGGCGCGAGCATGACGGCAGCGGCGGATAGTTTGAGTTGTTCAAATGTGACGATATGCGAGAGTCGATCGCCCAAAATACGATTGCCAACCTGATCATGATTTTGCGCGAAAACGACGAATCGATCGCCCGCAATATGACTCGAATCGCTGCCGTGCCAATGATTTCGATTCGGTGCAAACTGCCAGGAATAAACAAAGCCTTGTTTGTAAGCTTTTACCAATTGCTCACAGCTTCCGTAGTCTTTGTAGTAGCTGAGTTGTTCACCTGTCAGCAGAACGTGAAGGCAATGATGAAATGCATCGTTCCACTGTCCATCGAGTCCATAGCCATTATCTTCAGGCTTGCTGACGAGACGAATATCGCTGAGATCGTTCTCGGCTACTAACAGAAACGGTCTGCCTTTTTGCTGAGCAAATTCATGTGTAGCTTCTGCAAGTTCACTTAGGAAATGTTTTGCGCCAATGTCAAAAATTGAGTCGGTTGCGTCTAGCCTGAGCATGTCAATGTGGAAATGCTCGAACCAGTAGAGCGCGTTTTGAATGAAGTAGTTGCGAACGCCGTAGCTGTATGAATGGTCAAAATTGAGGGCTGCGCCCCAAGGCGATCGATACGCCTCCGTAAAGTACGGTCCAAAATTCCCGATGTAATTTCCTTCAGGACCAAAATGGTTGTAAACCGAGTCTAAAACAACAGCAATTCCTTGTTCATGACAAGCATTTACCAGCCGCTTGAGTCCTTCGACTCCGCCGTAGGAATTTTGAGTTGCGAAGGGATAAGTGCCGTCATAGCCCCAATTTCGATCGCCCGGAAACTGCGCGATTGGCATCAGTTCGATCGCATTCACACCCAGTTCCTTCAATTCCGTCAATCGCGGAATAATTGCATCAAAAGTACCTTCGGGTGTGAACGTGCCGACATGCAGTTCGTAGAGAATCATTTCAGCTTGGGGAATATTTTTCCACTGCTGATCTGTCCATTCAAACTGTGAATGATCCACTACAGCGGACGCTTCATGCACACCGTTAGGCTGAAATTGTGAAGCGGGATCGGGAAAGGTTCGATCGCCTTCTAATTCAAATAAATATTCGGTTCCAGGCGGAATTTCCTCAGCTTCAACTTGCCAGTAGCCGTACTCAAGCTGCTGCATTGGCAAGCGCTTTTCGATCGGCGCAATCACCTTAACCGCGACTTCTTTTAGCTGCGGTGCCCAAACTGTAAACTTGCAGCGATCGCTCCCCAGATATTCCGCTCCAATCTTCACCTTTTCGCCTCTGGTCTTTCATGCGGCAACCTCCCAAACTGTAAAAGCCACTCAAAAGGTAGAGGCACTATCGAAAGATGTATTTTTGTGAATATGTCGAAAAGCGATTGGGGTTTATTTTTGTTGCTTCTGCCGTAGCGCAGCAATGATTTCTAAGTTCGCCTTCGGAAAAGGGAACTGCTCAAGGTCAGCCAGTTCCACCCAGCGGATTTCATCACACTCAATCGGTTGCGGTTCACCGCCCAGATACCGACAGTGGTGGACGTTGAGCGTGACGCGGAAGTGCGTGTAGGTGTGATCGACCGTGACCAAGTGATCCCCAACTTCGATATCGATCGCCAGTTCTTCTTGGATTTCGCGGCGGATGCACTGCTCGATCGATTCTCCCGGTTCAATTTTGCCACCGGGAAACTCCCACATGCCGCCCAAGAGTCCTTCGGGGCGACGGCGATCGATCAAAATTTGGCCTTGGTCGTTCCAAATCACGGCCACGCCGATCGACTTGTGCGGAATCGGGGCGCGACTTTCAGAAACAGGAATGTCGTTTTGCATCCCTAAATTGTACGCCTGACAGGATTTTTGCCAAGGGCAAAGCAGGCAGGCGGGCTGCTTCGGGGTGCAAATTGTCGCGCCCAAATCCATGAACGCTTGATTAAAATCGCGGGGTCGATCGCGATCAAGCAGTTCTTCTGAAAGCTGCCAGAGGGAAGCGATCGCCTTACTCGGTGCAACCGGAAGCGCGGCAATTCGGGCAAGAACACGCTTGACGTTGCCATCGAGGATCGGTACGGGCAAATCGAATGCCGCTGAGAGGATGCCGCCTGCGGTCGATCGCCCGATTCCCGGCAGTGCCAGCACCGTCTCTAAGTCACGCGGAAATTCACCCAGGGCGACAACTTCCTGAGCCGCCCGATGCAGATTGCGAGCGCGAGCATAGTAGCCCAAGCCCTGCCACGCCTTCAGAACTTGTTCTTGGGAAGCGGCGGCGAGGGCTTCGACGGTGGGGAAGCGATCGAGCCACCTGTGATAATACGGAATCACCGTTTTCACCTGGGTTTGTTGCAGCATAATTTCTGAAACCCAGATGCGATAGACATTGCGAGTTTGTCGCCAGGGCAGATCGCGACCGGATTCGGCGTACCAAGTGAGGAGCGATCGCCTTAGCTCAGAAACGGGAAAACTCGGCAGAGTCCACTCTACCGAGTCAAGGTTAGGCTTGCGTGTCCTCACGGTTTATTCGGCATCCGAGTCGCCTTCGGACTGCCAGGATTGCTCAAACTGAAGGCGCTGTTCGGCGTTGCGGAGGAAGTAGCCGCTGACCATCGCGGAAGCGAGGAGGCGACCTAGCTGTTCGCGGCTGGTGGAAATTTCGACATCAAACTCTTCGGGAGGCAGACCGCCAAGCAGTCCGATGATGTTGCGCTCCATCACCTTGAAGACTTCGGGCGAGGTGGGCTGTGATAGCTGGGCGATCGTCTCAGGACTCATGGATTTCACATACTTCCACAAGCTGCCAGATTCTGCCTGACCGCCAAAGAAGTTGGAAACGTTAGAGGTGTTGTTCATCGTGAAACCCTTGCTATTGCTCGTTAATATTACTTTAACAACCGGGGTTGGATGATTACAGTGGGCGCAACCGAACTGCAAAATAGAGAATTCCACACGCGATCGATCGAGGCCAGGAAATTGCCAGGAAATCAATTTCCCGCTCAAAGCGAAAACCCATTTCAATGAGTTAAAGCCGCTGATGGACAAGGGTTTGAGTCCGTTTCAACGGACTTCAGCTTTTAGCCCGAATTTTAATTCAGGGCGATCGCAACCGCTTCACGTAAACGCGATCGCACCGCTCCGTCTCAACGCCCGTCGTCGGCTTATAGCCGCTGCTTTCGTACAGCTTGACGGCTTCCTTGAGAACGCTGGCCGTCTCAATCCAAATTTGCTCAAAGCCTTTGGCGGCGATCGCCTCCTCCAACTTCTCTAGCAAAAATCGCCCCAACCCCTGCCCACGAGCAGCAGGCAGCAAATACATTTTGCGAATCTCAACGGCTTTTGGCGCACGGTCGATTGAATAATATCCTGCCGTCCCCACGATCTGCCCATCGCGCTCGACTATCCAAAATTCGCCGCCCGATCGCCAATAGGCTTCTTCAACGCGCAGCACATCCGTATCCGCGCCGACAGGTTCGCAGCCTAAGCCGTATTCGGTCAGGACGGAGAAAATTAGGTTGGCGGCGATTTCGCGATCGATCGGCTTCCAGTCACGAATCCAAAAATCACGGTACTGCATTAAATGTATTCGTGTGAGAGATACGGCAGTGCGACCAGTTCAGCGGAGCGATCGCCCACTTTCACTTTCAAATTTGGCTCGATCGCCTTGGTGCGAATGTAGGCCAGTCCAATGTGGTCGATCGCGCTCGTCAGCTTCCCAACCTTCTCATCGCCCACAAAAACGGGCGTTTCCGGTTGGGCTTCACCATCGAGCCGCACGCCCCAAAGCTGCTGCTTCACGCCGCGATAAGTATGCAGACGGGCGATCGTTTCCTGCCCGATGTAGCAGCCTTTGCTGAGCGAAATCGTGTGCCACAGTCCAGCTTCCAGCGGGTTGTAATCTTCGGTCAGTTCGCGATCGGGCATCGGGCGACCCTGCTCAATCCGCAATTTCTCCCAAGCGGCATCATCGAGCATCGTCATGGCGCTAAAGTGCTGCCGCAAAGCATCGGCATCGGCTGACGAAGCGATCAAGGTGTATCCCGGTAGTGCCAAACCTGTGCCGACGCTGAGCCGAGTTTCGATTCCGGCGATCGAAACAACCTGATGCGAATACGGTCGATCAAGTTCTGTAAAGCCGATCGAGTCGCGCAGGTCTTCCGGCGAACCAATCAGCGTGAAGCAAACGGTGCTGGAGGTGAGATTTTTGAGTTCGACGCGATCGGCAAAGAAAATGTAGCGATCCATCCAGTCGATCAAGCGCTGATCGTAACCGGGAGAAGTCAGCAGCAAAACCGAATCTTCCAAGACAAGGGCAGTGACGAGATCGATCGTCCGTCCGGTCGAAGTGACGAAAACGGTTTCGCAGCCTTGTCCGGGCTTGAGGCTTTGCAGATCGTTGGTCGTCTGGTTGTGCAAAAATCTCAGCCGATCGTCACCGCTCACCTGAATGCGTCCCCAGTGCGATTGATCGACAACGACATTGGCGATCGAAGAAGTCGAAAATTCCGGCATAGCCTTAATGAAGTAGAAAGACAAGCTGTCTCCCTTCAGTTTAAATCTCGTGATGCCGCTTGAGGAATTGCGAAACGCGATCGATTGGCATGATTCTGTTGCGATCGATCGTTTTGAAGAGTTTTTACTTAGCGAATTGCACCTTTGAGAACCACGCTATCTTGAATAGATTCGTGCTGCTTGAGATCTGCAAAGGAGGAAATTAAATTGAGATTTGCCGTTTTGTCAGACATTCACGGAAATTTTTGGGCACTGTCGGCAGTTCTTGAAGATGCGAAATACCGAGGAATCACACAGTTTATTAACCTCGGAGATATTCTGTATGGCCCGCTGAAACCATTGGAAACTTACAACCTCTTAAAATCGATCGATGCTGTCACCATTCAAGGCAATGAGGATCGAGATGTTTATGAATTTTATCCAAATCGAGATGGAACTCACCCAACCCTTACTTATATGCTCGAAGAATTGGGAAGTGAGCCTGTTGAATGGTTGCGATCGCTGCCAACAACAACAGTAGTCGCTGAAGAAATCTTTGCCTGTCACGGCATTCCGACAAATGACTTGGTTTATTTGCTAGAAGATGTTTCTAGCGGTTTTCCGATCGTCAGAGACGAAGCAGCAATATTGCACTATCTTGAGGGAGTCAATCAGCCGATCGTTTTGTGTGGACACAGCCATGTTGCACGGGTGGTTCAATTGTCTTCAGGACAATTAATTATCAATCCGGGTAGTGTGGGCGTTCCTGCTTATGATGACGATGCGCCAAACTATCATGCAATGCAAAACTACTCACCCTTTGCTTCTTATGCAGTGCTTGAGAAGCAGAATGAAACATGGCAAGTTGAACTGTTAAAGATTCCGTATGATGTTCATCTGGCCGTTGAGCAGGCACAGCGTCAAGGTCGAGAAGACTGGGCATTTTGGATAGAAACAGGACGAGTTGCGGCGGCATAAAAACTCATTGCACGCGATCGCTTTCTTGCGTTCACGAAGCAATTTGTCATTGTGAACCTTACACAATCAGCTAAGGCAAACTCAAGCCTTTGAGCCGCTTTTGCTCATCGTTCAATCCTTTTCCCTGCACCAAAACGCCAAAATTTCCGAGTCCGGTCGGATTCATCAGGGCATGGAGGCTTTCGCGGCGGCTGAACAAATCGGAAATTTCGATCGCCCCCGGATTCGACAAAGCGCTAATGCGATCGCCCAACCCCAACGCCATCAAAAATAAACCTTGCTGCGTAAAGCCGATCGTTTCCAGCCCGATGCGCTCACCTCGCCGCTGAAGCGTGGTGAAATCAACGTGAGCGGTTAAATCTTGTCGTCCTACTAGAACGTAGGGATCAGAATGGTGTTGATGCTGAAAGTAGCATTGCAGCGTTCCTTCGCGGCGGAAGGGGGCGTAGTAGCGATCGGCGCGATAGCCATAGTCGATTGTCAAAACGTAGCCGCGCTGAAGTCGATCGCTCACCGTTTGCAGCCAGTCGATCGCCGCCAAATTCACCTCGGTTCGATAGCCGTCCGGGTAGGTGGTGATGGGGATGTCAATCGCCTCAAAATACTCGCTCAGCTTGGGGGTGGAAAGTTCGCCTGTGGTTTCCTTAAATTGATTTGCCGTCCAAGTCACGTAAATTTCTTGAAGCTGACCGTTTTGAACAATCACCTGATGGACGGGAAAGGCATCGACGAGTTCATTGGAGAAGCAGCAGCCGACGATCGATCCCCACTCAATTTCGTCCCACGTACACCAGTTTGGTCGCCAAGATTTCATCAAAGGCGCGAGTCTGCGCTGCTGTTCGGCAATCAGGGCAGGCGATTGCTCGACGATGCGATAGTCGATCGACTCGAAGCAATCGTAGTGATGGCGATGCAGATAGCGCACGATGTCTTGCACGAGCAGACCTTGGCCTGCGCCCATTTCCAATAGCGTGAACGGCTGGGGGCGATCGAGTCGTTTCCACATTTCGGCAAGCTGCACGGCCAGCAGTTCACCAAAATCTGCGCCCAGATGCGGCGAGGTGAAAAAGTCGCCTTCGATGCGCGGCTGTGTGGTGTAGTAGCCGTGTTGTGGATGGTAGAGCGCCAAATTCATAAATTCGGCGAAAGTCATGCGCTGCTGCGGAGATTGAGCGATCGATTGGGCGATCGCTGCTACCATCAGCGGATTACTTTCGGTTGTGAGCAGATCCATATCTTGTGCAAAAACTGTGCGATCGGACAATAATCTGTAGGAGCAGTAGCCAGATTCACCGGAAACTTGATCTTACGATTCTTTCTGAGGAGACAAGGAACAGGCATTCCGCGCTCCGACAGCGATCGACGCTGTTCACCAATTTATTTGGTACTGGCCGGAGCGATCGCAATCCAGGTCACGAGCCGCAGCAGTAACGATGAGAAGGCTGATTTGAGGTTGGGAACGCTACGATCGAGCCAGCCAATCGGAATTGCGGAAATATACTGGAGTGGTAAGCCACAATTTGATAAGGTTAGTAACAAATTCGCGTAGTTTTTTAACATTCTTTATCAGTTTCGATACAATTTCTTGACATCAAGCCTTTTGATGCCTGGTCAGCCCTCGATCGCCGAGTGCCTCCACTCAGATTGATGATCGGTAGACAATTGATAATAGTAACAATGCCTCTGCATCTATTCGATCGCGATGGCTAGTTTGCGTTTTCCCCGTTTTCAGTGAGGCAGGTAATTTCATGGTCATGACGATCGCCCCAGAGCAAATCGATCGGATTGTTTGGAATCAGCACCAAGATCCGTTTGAGGTGCTTGGCCCCCACCACATCCACGAAGACGGGCGATCGGTTTGGGTCGTGCGAGCCTATCTGCCAAACGCCGATGCCGCCTGGGTTGTGCTGCCCGAAGAACGGCAGGAATTTTCGATGCAGCCCGTGCATGATCCCCACTTTTTTGAATGCACGATCGATCGGGCAGATTTGGCAAACTATCAGCTCCGCATTCAAGAAGGCGATCACGTCCGCGTCAGCTACGATCCGTATGCGTTTCGATCGCCGCTGATCACTGATTTCGACATTCACCTGTTCGCCGAAGGCAATCACCACCGCATCTACGAAAAACTTGGCGCACACCTCACCGAAGTCGAAGGCGTCAAAGGCGTCTACTTCGCAGTTTGGGCGCCAAACGCCCGCAACGTTTCGGTGTTGGGCGACTTCAACCGCTGGGATGGCCGCGAACACCAAATGCGTAAAAATAGCGGCGGCATTTGGGAATTGTTTATTCCCGATCTCGGTGTGGGGACGCATTACAAATATGAAATTAAAAACGCCGCCGGACACATCTACGAAAAATCCGATCCCTACGGCTATCAGCAGGAAGTGCGTCCAAAGACGGCTTCGATCGTCACCGATCTAAGCGCCTACGAATGGCACGACCAAGCGTGGCTCGATGCCCGTCGCCAAACTGACCCGCTGAAGCAGCCGATCTCGGTTTATGAAGTGCATATCGGCTCGTGGCTGCACGGCTCATCCGCCGATCCCGCAAGAGATGTGAACGGTGAAATTGTGCCGCCCGTGATCGTCGCGGAACTCAAGCCCGGAGCAAGATTTTTGACATATCGGGAACTGGCCGATCGCTTGATCCCCTACGTCAAAGAGTTAGGCTATACGCACGTGGAGCTGTTGCCGATCGCCGAGCATCCGTTTGATGGCTCATGGGGCTATCAGGTGACGGGCTACTATGCCTGCACGTCGCGCTACGGCACGCCGCAGGACTTTATGTATTTTGTCGATCGCTGCCACGCTGAGGGAATTGGCGTGATTGTCGATTGGGTTCCCGGTCACTTTCCCAAGGACGGACACGGACTGGCGAACTTTGATGGCACTGCACTGTATGAACACGCTGACCCGCGCAAAGGCGAGCACAAGGAATGGGGCACGTTAGTTTTCAACTATGCGCGTCATGAAGTCCGCAATTTCCTCGTTGCCAACGCGCTCTTCTGGTTCGACAAGTACCACATTGACGGCATTCGCGTGGATGCAGTCGCCTCGATGCTGTATCTCGACTATTTCCGCAAGCAAGGCGAATGGCTGCCAAATCAGTACGGCGGACGCGAAAACATTGAGGCGGCGGATTTCCTCAGACAGTTGAATCACTGCGTGTTTAGCTATTTTCCCGGCACGCTGTCGATCGCCGAGGAATCGACCGCTTGGCCGATGGTGTCTTGGCCGACTTATGTGGGCGGCTTGGGCTTTAACCTGAAGTGGAACATGGGCTGGATGCACGACATGCTCGACTACTTCCACATGGATCCTTGGTTCCGCCAGTTCCACCAAAACAACATCACCTTCAGCATCATGTACGCCTTCACGGAAAACTTCATGCTGGCGTTTTCGCACGATGAAGTGGTGCATGGCAAAAGCCCAATGATCGGCAAAATGCCCGGAGATGAATGGCAAAAGCTCGCCAGTTTGCGCTGCCTCTACACCTACATGTTCACGCATCCGGGTAAGAAAACTTTGTTCATGAGCATGGAATTCGGCCAGTGGAGCGAGTGGAACGTTTGGGGCGATCTCGAATGGCATCTGCTGCAATTTGAAGGACATCGCAAGCTGAAAGACTTTATGGGCAAGCTCAATCAGCTTTATCGCAGCGAACCCGCGCTTTACACGCAAGATTTCACCGAAGACGGCTTTGAGTGGATCGACTGTAGCGACAATCGCCACAGCGTCGTGTCGTTCATCCGCAAAGGCAAAGACCCCGAAGATCAGGTAATCGTCGTGTGCAACTTCACGCCGCAGCCCCACGCCCACTATCGCATTGGCGTTCCCGAATCCGGCTTCTACACTGAACTGTTTAACAGCGATGCTCGCGAATACGGCGGCAGCAACATGGGCAACTTGGGCGGCAAATGGGCAGAAGAATGGTCGCTGCACAATCGTCCCTACTCGATCGATCTGTGCCTACCGCCTTTGGGCGTCTTGGTGCTGAAGCGCAATCCAGACAAAAAGCCCTAAAGCTCGATAAATGGGATACTGATTAACCCACGTCATCACTCGATCGCTGCCCGCCGCTGCAAAACTGCTTCCACTGCCTGCTGCTGATCGCGTCGAGTCAGCCAGCGGTGATAGGTTTGCGTGTGGATGGCGATCGAATGTCCCATCATCCGGGCGGCGACGGCATCCGGCAGGCCAAAATGAATCGTGCGGACTGCCCATGCGTGCCGCAAATTATACGGCGCAAACGGCAGGTCATAGCGGCGAAACTGAGCGCTCACCTGCTGACCGACGCGCTGAAGCGTGGTGTGGTTCAGGTCGGTGTTGACGGCAGGAAGAAGAACATTTCGTAAATCAAACTGCTCGATCCATTCCGGGTAGAACGGCCAAACTTCATGTCCGCCCGTTTTGGTGGTGTCTAGGACTTCGATCGAATTTTTTCCCTGCTGAAGATTGCGGTAGTCACAGAAAAAAACTTCGTGATTGCGGAGGCCATAAGCCGCCATGATGCCGTAGACAAAGCGCCAAGCCGGATTGGGAATTCGGTCGATCGCCCGGATAATTTCGGCATCAGTGGGCAGCGATCGCGCCTGTGTCCGATTGGGACTGTAGTTTCCCGCATACTGCTTCAGGTTCGTGGGCAGTTCAATGGCAAGAAATTCACACAGCGCATTCAGGGCAGTACAGCAAATTTGCCGACTGCGCGAATTTGGCTTAGTGGACTGAACAGCAGCGTAGATCGCTTCCGGCAGACTGAGGGCAGAGCGGGATTGGGCGATCGCGCTCAGCTTCCGCAAATAGGGCGCATACGCCGTTTCCCAAGTCGTGCGGGCAGAGGCTGGCCGACTCGTGCTTTGAGCGAAATAATGCTGCTCAAAAGCTTGCAGTTTGGCAGGCAGATCCATCTGAGGAAGTCGATCGCCGTTGACAATTAGATAGTTGCGCCAGCTAAACGTGTTTTGCAAAAGTTGGGCAGCGATGATTTTGGCTTCTTGTTCGGCCTGCTTGAGTCCCGCAGGCGTGGCAGGCAAATTCAGGCTGAGGCGTTGCTGGTGCGATCGCAGCCGCTCACTGTCGGGACGAGGCGGAAACGTGCCGCGCAAACTCAGCTTTTGGCCGCGCCGTTCGATCTGCACGCCCAGTTGAGCGATTTTGAGCCGCTGATTAAGCTGGGTGATTTTGGCGTCGATCGCCTGCTGCTCGGACATCGATCTATCGCGAGATGACACTGGCTGTCAAATGAGAATGAATGTAGATAAAAGATTAAAGTAAAATTTAGGAAGAAATTGGTTCAGTTGCAAACTGTGAACTTTTGGCCGGAAAAACCAGTTGCCTCAAAGCCGTTATTGTTAAAATCAGTTACAAATATTAAGGAATAGCAAGCTGGTGGGAACTATGGGTCGTGTTGGAGTATTACTGCTGAATTTAGGTGGGCCAGACCAACTAGAAGATGTCCGGCCATTTCTGTTCAACTTGTTTTCTGACCCTGAAATTATTCGTATCCCATTCCCCTGGCTGCAAAAACCGCTCGCCTGGATGATTTCCACTAGCCGTAGCAAAAAATCGCAGGAAAACTACAAGCAAATCGGCGGTGGTTCTCCTTTGCGCCGCATCACCGAAGAGCAAGCCCAAGCGCTTCAGTCTGCCCTGAAAGACAAAGGCCAAGACGCCAACGTTTACATCGGAATGCGCTACTGGTATCCGTTCACCGAAGAAGCGATCGCCCGCATCAAGCGCGACGGCATCGATCGACTCGTCATCCTCCCCCTCTACCCCCACTTTTCGATCAGCACCAGCGGATCAAGCTTCCGTCTGCTGGAACAGCTTTGGGAAGAAGACCCCAGCCTGCACAAAATTGACTATACGGTGATTCCGTCCTGGTTCGATCGCCCTGGCTATCTTCAGGCAATGGCCGATCTAATTCGTCAGCAGCTCGATCGCTTCCCCAATCCCAACGACGTACATATCTTCTTTAGCGCTCACGGCGTTCCCCTCAGCTATGTCGAGGAAGCGGGCGATCCGTATCAGCGCGAAATTGAGCAGTGTACCGAATTGATTATGAAAACGCTCGATCGCCCCAACCGTCATACGCTCGCTTATCAAAGTCGAGTGGGTCCCGTCGAATGGCTGAAGCCGTATACGGAAGAAGCGATCGAAGAACTGGCCGCTGAAGGCGTGGATAATCTGCTGGTCGTGCCGATTAGCTTTGTTTCAGAGCATATCGAAACGCTGCAAGAAATCGATATGGAATATCGCGAAGTCGCCGAAGAAGCCGGAATTGAACATTTTGAGCGCGTCCCCGCCCTCAACTCGCACCCCATTTTTATTCAAGATTTGGCCGATATGGTCGTGGATGCACTGAATTCACCGAGCCTGCATCTGTCCGAAGTGATGCACCCACCAACGCGCACCAAGATGTATCCGCAAGAGCGTTGGGAATGGGGCATGACCACAACTGCCGAAGTTTGGAATGGGCGAGTTGCGATGCTCGGCTTTATCGCCTTGATCATCGAATTGATTAGCGGACATGGGCCGCTGCACCTTGTCGGATTGCTGTAACCCTTGCGATCGAAAATTCAACCTGTCTAACTCCTAATCTCTCGATCGCCTGCGCTGTCCTTCCTGATACCAGCGCTGCCACTCTGTTGTGCTGCGGATCGCCAGCCACAGCAGCAGCAGCGCGATCAGCCCGCCCTGCTCTGGTGCATCAAAGGCAAACAGGACGAGCGAAACGCACAAAAAATCTTGCAGAAAAATCATCCACAGGGGCAGGCCGCGCAGCCGGAAAAACCAGCCGACCTGCACCAGTTGCAGCACAAAAGCGAGCAGGCCACACACCAAACCAAGAAGCCAAATCAAGCCGCCTGAAATGTCTGCCGATCGCGCTACCGTGATGCCTGCGATCGCGCCGACAAACGGACTAAAGCAAAGCTGCACCATCTGCAACATTCGCTGTCCCAACCGTCCTTTGGAGACAAAAAGTTCGACCAGCGACCAACTGACCAGGACGCCCAGCAAGATCGGCGGCGGAATGTGAGATAGAATCGGCACATCTGCCCACAGATCATTGCCATACAGCAAGCCAATAATCAGCAGCGGCAACGCAATTCTCATGCCGACCGCAGCAGCGATCGAAAGTGCGGCTAGGATTTCTACCATCGACGCTTCATCTGCTGTTGTTCGCTCCGCCTGCTGAGGAGGTGTTGACTTTTACACTTTTTACACTATAGAAATTTTTGGCGATCGAGCCAATGTGATTCCAGAAACGCTCCAGGTAGGGATCGAACCTACGACCGACCGCTTAGAAGGCGGGTGCTCTATCCACTGAGCTACTGGAGCAAAGACGGTAAAAAAAGCGCTGAGCTTTCGTAATTTTTCACCTTGGCTGGGAAAAATAATCAGCAGCGATCGCGTTTGCCCTCATCTATCGTACCAACACAACCGCTATGATGTTGATTTCACCGGGCGGCTTGACGCCAGCGAGCGCCCGCTAGCGATTACACTAAAAACCAGCCTCTTGTTGCCAAGGCAAATGCCCACCTGGATTCAATTTTACTTTCTCGACGGTTGCGATGTCAGCATCAAGCGCTGTGCGATGGCTTGGCTGAAGAATCGCACGATGGGAATGGAGGCATCGCCATGTTCATTTTGAAGCGGCAAGATGTTGAAATCACCACGATTCAGCATCCCAAGAAAGACCAGCAGGTTCCGGTTTTGCACTATCAGGGGCAAACCTTTCGCTTGTTGAACGTTTTCAGCGCAGCGCAAGAAGAAGACGCCAAAGCGCTGTGGCGCGACTTGACTGATAATCGGGGCAAAGCTTGCGTCTTGCTCGAAGAACCCGATCGCTACAGCGTTTGGGGCAAAGTGCGGCTTGACCAGCTTGCTCAAGAAGGCGATCATCCCGTCAGCAGCGAAGCTTCTACTGCGCCGATGCTGTTTATTCAGGCCAGTCTCTTGCTGTTGCAGGCGGTGTATTTTGACATTGAGGATTTGCTCGGTGCACGGCAGCTCAGCATGTTCCAAAAAGAGATCGCTGCTGTGTTCGCGCAGGGACGCTTTCCCAAGGCAGATTCGCCTGCCGCAGTGCAGCATTTGCTGACGGCAGATCCGCTTGTCACGCCACAAATTCCGCCTTGGCAAGAGCATCACCTGAACGTGCTGCTGCAAGAACTGTATCGGCTCGGTCGTGAGCATTTTGGCAATCCCAGCTTTGCCAGCCGTGTGTTAGAAGCACTGCAAGATTTACCCGCTGCCGATCGCAACCAGTTTCTCGCCTGGATGAAGCGATCGCCCGCAGGCAAGCTGTGGAAAGTGGTTTAAGAATGATTGCACAAGCGATTTTAGGTGAGTCGATCGTGCAACGCTAACTCCACTCATCGCTTTTCGTGCCCCTTCACTGTTTTTCTTGTTTGAGGTGCAGTCCCCGTGAAAAAGCGTTCAACCGAATTCAATATTCCCACTGCGGCGATTGTGCTGGGCGCGATCGCTTGGGCAGTCGTCTCACTGCTGTTTTTCCTGCTGTTTAGCGTCTCACCGTCTGGAGAAGGCCGCCCCTACTGGTACAGCATCACGACCTACGTATTGGAGAGCGGCGCATTTTTGGGAGCGGGAATTTTGTGTTTACGCAACTGGCGCAGTCCTCAAATTGTCAGTGGGCGATCGGTCTGGCTGGCGTTGGGCTTGGGAATGTTTTCTTTCTTCATCGGCAACTTGTTTTTGGGCTATTGGGAAATTGTCTTGAAGAAAGAACCCGACGTTTCTCCCGGCGATTTTTTCTACATCTTGATGTATCTGTTTGTCGGGGCGGGTATGTTTTTGGCGGTTCTCTCGCGCCGCTTGAATTTGTCGATCGCTCAGTGGGGCACGATCGCTGGTATTGGCTTTTTGGGTTCGGCACTGGTGTATTTTCTCTATGCCGCTCCCGAAGAAGCAGTTGCAGAAGTTGCCGTTGAAGCGGAATCTGCGGCGGAAGTGGCGGTTCCGGCTTGGGCGCTGGCCGTTGAAGCGCAGCTTGCACCGCTGGCCGATATTTTTGCGCTGCTGTATGTCGTCGGTGATATTTTGCTGGTGATTATGGCGACAACTTTGCTGCTGGCCTTTTGGGGCGGGCGGTTTTCGCTCTCTTGGCGCTTCATTGCGGCGGCGGCGTTTTGCTTTTACATTGCGGATGTTTGGTTTGGCTGGGCAATTCGCTACATTCCCAATTATCAAACGGGCGCTTTGCCCGAAGTGTTTTGGATTTTTAGCGCCGTGCTGTTTGCGATCGGAGCCGCGTTGGAATACGACCTTTCCACCAAATCGCGCCGCAGCAGTCGCCGCCGCGCCTGACAATTTTGGGACGGCTCTGCCAGCTTCGGGTAATCACCTGCCACAATGGAAATTGCAACACTGTATCTCGATCGCGCCTGTCAAGTCTTGCCAGTTGCGATCGTCTCGGTGTTAGGCTGGTTGCGATCGCTTGGGCGGTTGAGTTGATTTCCTGTTGTTTGCTGACAAAGGCTGCATGGCTCCCCAAAAACTTTCGGATTCAGATAAGCAAGCGGTTCTCGATCTCTATCGCACCAGCGATGAAACGTCCTCGACGCTGGCGGCTCGCTATGGCGTTAGCAACACCACGATCAGCCGCATCCTCAAGCAAGGATTGTCTGAAGACGAATATGAAGCGCTGATTCAGCGCAAGCGGATCGCCGGACGCACCCCTGCGCCTGCCGTGACGACCCCTCAGCCTACAATCGACCCGCCCGCTTCTGTTGCCCCCCCAGAATCGATCGCTGCTGAACCGGAAATCCAGCCGTCGATCGCTGAACCGTCATTTACTGAGCCATCCCTCACCGAACCGTCACCTGCGGACAAGCCGCTGCGTCGCCGTCGATCGAGCGCACCAGAAGTATCGAGTGTGCCAGAAGCAGCAAGTGCGGCAGTCGAAGCGTCCAATCTCGATCGCTTCGCGGTTGAAGAAATCGCTGAAGAAGTGGCGACTGTGCAAACGGAGCCGAAGCCGAAGCGCATTCTCGATCCGATTCCCAATCGCAGTTTGCCCGATCGCGGTTTGGCTGCTGCACCTGCGGATTTTGAGGATGAGGACGACCTGGATGACGACCTCGATGATGACCTAGACGACCTGGATGACGAGGACGACCTGGATGACGATGAGGACGGGCTGGCAGCCGTGCAGGTGCAGTCGAAATCTTTCATTCAGGTGTTGCCGCTCTCTGAAGCAGCGATGCCCAAAACTTGCTACCTGGTGGTCGATCGCGCCTCAGAACTGATTACGCGCCCCTTACGCGATTTTGCTGAACTCGGCCAGATTCCCACTGAAGAAGTGCAGGCGAAAACGCTGCCGATTTTTGACAATCATCGCGTGGCTCGCCGCTTTTCGCGTCGGATGCAGCGCGTCGTCAAAGTGCCGGATAGTCAAGTGATTGCCAAGGTGAGCAGCTACCTTCAGGCCAAGGGAATTACGCGCCTGCTGATTGACGGGCAGGTTTATTCGCTCTCGGAAGAAGTCTAGCGGCACGATCGCGGTTAAAATGTGGCGATCGCTTTCATCAAGTTTTGCTGTTCAATATCTGAATATCTGTTCATATGTTATGATTTAGCTACCAACTCATGGAGGAATCCTCATGGCAACCGTCACCCAAATGAAATGCGCCTGCGAATCATGCCTTTGCATCGTTTCGCTCTCGGATGCGATCGAAAAAGACAACAAGCACTATTGCAGCGAAGCTTGCGCCGAAGGTCATCCCAACGGACACGGCGATTGCGGTCATTCGGGCTGCACCTGCTAAGGTTACGCTTAAAGCTGAAAAACCGCTGTAGTCGATCGATCGAATGGCACTACAGCGGGTTTTTGAGTGGGGCGATCGCCGCCTCGCTCTACCTCATCATCTGAACTTGACCAAAGTTGATGCTGCTAACGGTCTGATCGAAGCCCAAGTTAAAAGTGTGGGTACGGATGCCGCTGCCTTGTGGCAGGTCTTGATTCCTCAAGCTAAACATTCGCACTCCCGCACCAGTTGAGAGAAATAGGCGATCGCCGTTGTTGCTAACGGTCATCACGCCCGTGCCAAACGCCGAAGAAAAAGAAATATCTTCTCCGATCGCCATGCGGTAGCGTTCTTTCCAGGTGTTGGTGTCGTAGGCGATGATTTGGTCGGTTGTGGAATTGACGGCAAAGAGAAGATCGTCAGTGGGGTGAAAGGCAAGGCCAGCATCCACACCTGTCAAATGTTCAACGGCTTTGAAGTCGCGATCGAACACGGCGACACCGCCATTCAACTGCATTCCAATCAGCGAGCCATCGGAATTGACGGCAGACAAAGTGTTGTTCAATAACAACATTGAGTCGGCTGCTTTCGCGAACTGATTGCTGTTGGCATCAAAGCGAGCAATGGGGCCACCCGAACTGTTTGATCCGGTGAAAAATAGCGTACTGCGATCGCGGCTGCGATGAATATGCGTATCTTGTCGCACAGAATTGGCTCGCCGCGAAATGATGTCGGTGTTCAGGTCAATTTCTCGCAGCATAACGCTACCCGAACCATTGAAGCGACCCGTCACCAAAGCCCTTCCGCCCGAACCGATCGCCACATCCCACGCGCCTCCTTCAGACGAAGTTAGGCTGTAGGTTAAGTTTGAGACGCTGCCCGTCGTGACATCAACTTTGCGGACAATCCCTTGACCGGGAGCCGTGCGATTTTCCGCCACATAGAGAAAACGGTTGTTAGAAGTGATGTCTGCGCCATTGAGTGAGATTCCGATCCTCCAGGGAGTCAGCAGCGATTGAAATCCTGCATGATACCGCTCAATTTTGCCGTCACTGGTGGTGATGTAGAGCGTATTGCGCGTTGAATCAAACACGAGATCGCGACGGTTGATTACAGGAATCAACACGCTGGGACTGCCCGCAGTGCCGCCCGGAGCCGTTGGACTCCATCCGGAGGGAACGACTTGGGCGACCGTATAGTTTCCGATGGGCAGATTGGCAAACGTGTAGTTGCCGCTGGTGTCAGTGGTGGTTGAGGTTTCGCCGCTATCAAGTCGGTTGTTGGCGTTGCGATCGAGAAAAACCGTTCGGCCTGCTAATCCCGTTTCACCTGCATCTTGAACGCCGTTAGCATTGACATCATTCCAAATTGCGCCTTGGATGCGGTTGGTTTGTCCGGCTTGGCGATTGCCAAAATCTACCTGTTGCGATTGGCCTGCGCTCAAATCAAACGTGGCGGTGTTCGGAGTATTGAATCCGGGTAGTCCCAAGATTCGCAGACCCAATCGCGTTGAAATTGCCAAGAATTTGCTGTCAGCGCTCAGGGACAACACGCCACCCGTATTTCGGCTGGAAGGAAAAACATCTTCACCGATCGCAAGGCGATACAGTTCGCTCCAATCGTCGGTGCTGTAGGCAATCACCTGATTGGTGGTTGCATTCACGCCATACAAAATATCTTGATTGGGATCAAACGCAATGCCGCCATCGATGCCTGTTAGCGCGTGAACAAGCATGAAGTCTGAGAAATTGAGAATATCAATTCCTGATTGTTCCAGGGCAATCAGCGTTCCGTTGCGATTCACAGCAGAAGAGGCATCGCTCAGAAAACCGGAGGTTGTGCTGTTGAGCAAAAATGCATCACTCGTGGCGCTGTAGTTGAAGATGGGGCCAGCAGAACTGTTGGATTCCGTAAAAAAGAGCGAGGTGCGATCGCCACTGCGCTGAATCCAGGTGTTTTGCCTGACTTGATTGCCACTGTTGCCTCTCAAATCGGTGCGAACCGAAATCACATCCGTATTCAAATCAATTTGGCGCAGCGGAACCGAGCCTGATCCACCAAACTGTGTGGTAAAAATGGCGCGTCCGTTCGCGGCGATGGCAATATCAAACGCGCCTCCTTCGCCAGAGGTGAGGTCGTAGGTGAGGTTGGTCACTGCGCCCGTTTGCAGATCGACTTTGCGAATCATGCCTTGAGCGGCGCTGCGCTGACCTTCTGCGACATACAGCGTGTTGCCATCGGGCGTGATGTCAAGGCCGAATAGCGATACGCCTACTTGAAGCGAAGGTAGCCATTCTTCGGTGTCAAGGCGATAGCGTTCGATCGTGCCGTTGGGTGTGCTGTAGTAGACAATTCGGCGAATCGGATCAAAAACGTGATCGCTAATGGGGAAACGAAAAATTGGTTCATACGGCAAGAGCGTGTTGGCGCTTCCGCCTGCGAAACCGGGCGAAGTTTGTGCCCAGTTCGTGGGGATCACCTGCGCGATCGTGTAGCTTCCTGCCGCAAGATCTGCGAACAAATAGTTGCCGCTGGCATCGGTGAGGGTTGAGGTTTCACCTGCATCGAGCAGGCCGTTTTGGTTGGTGTCGAGGAAAACGGTTCTTCCGGCAAGTCCACTTTCTTCGCTCTCCTGTGTGCCGTTGGCGTTGCGATCGTTCCACACGCGACCGCGAATTTCCGTTTGTGGTGGCGGGTTGACTGTGATTTCGATCGAATCCGTATCGCTGGTGGAATCAGTGCCGCTGCGATCGTCTGTCGCAATCTGCACCGTTGCCGTACCGCTGTTGACGGTCGGATCGAACTGTAAGCCGTTTAGCGCCGTGTTGATTGCATCGATCGTTCCAATCACCGTGAAGCTGGAATCAGCTGTGCCATCGCCGGACTCGAAGCTGAGATCAATCGTATTTGCCAAAGTCAGCGTCCCGTTAGTTGCCGTCAGCGTGACGCGAATCGGGTTTGTGCCAGCGTCGATGTCTGCGATCGAGATACCGTTCCCGTTTGCGGCAGAAAAGTTCAGCGCGGTATTGGTCAGCGTGGTTTGGGCGGTTGGAACCGTATTGACCGGAACATCGTTTACCGCGTTGACGATCAGGCCGAAGGTTTGACTCGTTGTGGCTGTGCCGTCACTGACGCTGAGGGTAATGGTGGCTCTGCCGGACTGGTTGACGATCGGGGCGATCGCGATCGTCCGATTTACACCCGTTCCAGTCAAAGTGAAGCCGCTGTCGGGGATCAGTGCCGGATTGGAAGAAGTCGCTGTGACGATCAAGCGATCGACGCTCGTTTCGCGATCGCCAATCATAAAAGCAATGTCGCCTGTGGTGGCATCTTCGTTAATGGTTTGAAGAGCGATCGCACTCAGCGTCGGGGCTGTGTCGGTAGGTGTTGGGGTGGGAGTAGGTGCAGGTGTAGGGGCGGGTGCAGGGGTCGGGGCGGGAGCGGGCGTGGGGGCAGGGGCAGGTGTGGGAGCGATTGGGCGAAAGGCGGTTTCGGTGATGCGGCGGGCGTTGGTGTTTTTGAGGACGAGGATGATTGCACCCGTGCGGCGATCGCGGATCACGGTGTCCCGCTTTTGTTGGCCTTTGCCCTGAGCAATTCTGAGATTGCGAAACTGTAAGCCGTCGATCCAGTCACGGCCAATCTCAAAGTCGGTGATGGTTGCAGTGTGATTGCGAGAGGGGCGGATGACGAAGCGATCGCTGCCTTCGCCGCCTGTCAGCGTGTCGCGACCGGAGGCAGAAATCAGCGTGTCGTTGCCGCGATCGCCCAAGAGTCGATCGTCACCTGAGCCACCGTCGAGAATGTCGTCACCTGCGTTGCCGCTCAAAAAATCGTTGCCTTGCAGTCCGAGGAGCAGGTCATTTTTGCGTCCGGCTTGGATGCGATCGTTCTTGCGAGTGCCACGATATCGTCTGACCACGCCTAAATTTCTCCGTATAAAGAGTGACAGAACTATTGTTCCCAAATACGGAGGAAAAAATTAAGGGTGAGCGATCGAGACAGCCTGGAGCGAACCTGCCTTTTGCCAACATTCGATCGCCTAGCGAATCAATTTTTCCAAAGCAGTTTGCAGATCGGCAGTCAGGTCGGTGACGGCTTGGCGACGGTTGGCTTTGTAGGCCGAGTGGCGATCGCTGACGGAAAGCGGTTCTCCAACTGTGACAATCGCGGTTTGGCAGGCGAGTTTGGGGCGGGGAAAGGGAAATTGGCCTTGGATGCGGCGGCTGACATCCCAAAGGAGCAGCAGCGTTTCGGCAAAGCGATCGGCAGTGAATTTTTCGCGGACATAGTGGCCTGTGACGCTGACCAGCGTTTCCACGATTCGCATGTGCCAAAGGGATTCCTCGGCTTCTTGGGCGACGCGATCGGCCAAAGCGCGATCGATTGGCGAGAGTGTTTCCAGGTCGGGCAGATCTTCGCGGTAGATGCGATCCCAAGCGGCTTGTTCAAGGCGGCGGCAGCGATCGGTGAAGCTGCCTTTGGGCGGCAAGTTGAAGGTGATTTCGGAAACCGTCAGCGCGGCATTCATCAGCGCGGAGAGGCGATCGGCAATTTGCGCGTTGGCAACGTCGAGATTGGCATCGAGCGGTGCGGTTTGCGCGGGCGTCGGTAAGGGCTGATGGTAAAACTTGCTGTAGAACTGTTCTAGCTGCGTGAGCAACTGGCCGCCCAGCCGCAAGAGGCGTTGATACAGCCGCATTTCCTGGTCGGGTGTTAGCGGGTCGGCGGTGGCGATCGCAGGCTCGGCCTCCAGTCCGGTCGCCGTTTCCAGTTCGCGCAGCAGTCGATCGATCGCGTTCCAGGGCGGCGTGTCGTAGAAATACTGAATGCCGATCGGTACGATCAGCACGTCTTCAGAACGATCGCTTTTTTGCAAATCTTCAACGCACCAAAAGCCAAATTGGGCGATCCCCGGTTCGATCGCGCCGACGATGCAGTTGTGGCCGTTGGTTGCGCCTTCGGGGGCGGCTCCGATTGGAAAAGAACCGTTGGCGAATAGCTGGCGGGCAGATTTGAGTCCGGCTAAGTCGGCTTTGCCGCGCCGAATCGGAGTGCCGCCCAAGTGTGCATACGTCCAGCCGACGAGTTTGCCTGCCCACAGGGGAATGCCGCGATCGTAGATGAAATGCGAGTGCGGCGGCTGGGTGATTTTCAATCCTCGCGCTCTGGCAGCACGGGGAAGCCGATTCCACACCAAGGTTGCCATGCAGAGCGGGTCGTTGGGGTTGGAGTGGCGAAAGGCCAGCAGAAAGCGGGTTTTGTTTGCAGCAAAATCGGCGTAGAGGTCAGCAAGGCGATCGATCCCCTCCACTTCAACTTTGCCAATCCCATAGTGCCACCGCAGATAGGGCAGCAGCAGGCGCGTGGCCGATCGCACGATCGGCGTGTAGTTCGGTGGAATGAATCGGAGCGGCGGTTGGGCGCGAACGGGTTGACTCATGGCGATACTCACTCCCGTCCATTCTCAAGCACTTCTCCCACCGTCAACCGAAAGCCGTTGACAAAATCCCAACCGGACTGCGATCGCTTGCCGACTGGCTGCACCTCGTGCAGCAAAATTAAGCCATCTCCCGTCTGCACGATCGCGCCCTGCTGCTTCAACAGTCCCACGATCGCTCCTGGATCAGTCGAGCGATCGACAGTTGCCCAGTTCGATCGCAGTTCCGCAAGTTCCGATGGCAAAGCGTCCACGTCGAGCGGCACAGTTGCGGTAATTTTAAGTGGTGCATCGCGAAAGGTGGCGACGCAGTTCGGATAAAAGCCGCGAATCTGGTTGTGCAGATCGATCGCCGCCTTTGACCAGTCGATCAGAAAATCTGGCTTTTTAATTAGTGGAGCATAAGTGGCGCGATCGTTGTCCTGCGGAATCGGTTCGATCGTCCCTTGCGCCAAGCCTTGCAGCGTTTCCACCACGAGATCCGCAGCGATTTCGGCAAGCTGGGCGGCGATCGAGGCGCTGTTGTCTGTGAGATCGATCGCGATCGTGCGCTTCAGCAGCATCGCGCCCGTGTCCATTCCCGCATCCATCAGCATCGTCGTGATCCCCGTTTCAGGTTCGCCGCGCACCAAGCTCCACTGAATCGGCGCGGCTCCGCGATAGTACGGCAAAATCGAGCCGTGCGCGTTGATGCAGCCCAAGCGGGGCATGTCGAGAATTTCCTGCGAAAGGATTTGTCCGTAGGCAACGACGACGAAGGCATCAGCCTGAAGCGATCGCAACGTTTCCAGCGTTTCGGCATCCTTCTTGATGCTGCGCGGCTGGTAGACGGGGATTTCGTAGGTAATCGCCACTTCCTTGACGGGAGAGGGGATCAGCGCATTGCCGCGTCCGCGCCGCTTGTCCGGCTGCGTCACAACTGCCAGCACGTCAAATTCCGATTCAGACAGCAGCCGCTTCAAGGTGGGAACGGCAAAATCCGGCGTACCCAAAAAAACAATTTTCATTCGCGGGGAAAAATTCCGATTTCAATCCGGCGGTTGCGCTGACGGTTGGCGGCGGTGTCGTTTGGGGCGATCGGTTGCGTCTGCCCGTAGCCGACCGCAACCCAGTGATAGGAATCGCCCAAGGTGGCTTCGAGCGATCGCACGATCGCCTGCGCTTGAGCAAACGATCGCGCCCGTGCCTGCGCTGCATTGTCTGCTGCATCCGAGTGAGCCGCCACCAAAATCGCTGAATTGGGATAGCGCTGAAGTTCGCCAATAACGGTATTGAGCAAAATCTGGCTTTCTGAACGCAAACTTTCACCTGTGAACAGCGCATCGATCGGCAGCGTCACGCCCAAGCGATCGGGGTCGGGTGCAGGCGGCAATACAGCAGGCACAGCGGCAGTGGGAGAGGCAGCGGCGGGCTGAAGCTGCTGGGCGATCGCTTGCAGGCGCGATTCAATTCCCGCTGTCGATCGCGGCAGTCCCACTCTGGTTTCGAGGGCAGTGGTGCGATCGCCCAAGCTCGCCAGTTGCGTTTGCAGGGCGGCGACTTCGGTTTGTACCTGCTGCCGCTCAGTCGGGTTAAGTGGTCGCAAGGCAGGCGTTGGCAGTGGTGGAGCAGACGCTGCGGGACTGGAAGCCTCTGTGACAGGAACAGGCTCCAGCGTGCCGCGCAGGTCGTTCGTTCGCTGCAAAAATTGCTC
This sequence comes from Microcoleus sp. FACHB-1515, assembly GCF_014696105.1. Lineage (GTDB taxonomy): Bacteria > Cyanobacteriota > Cyanobacteriia > Elainellales > Elainellaceae > JAAUTJ01. The sequence continues at coordinate 35,115 of NZ_JACJPO010000052.1, read as the reverse complement.
AAGCAGCGGCGGCTCTTCTGATCGCGGAGCCGGATAGAGTTGCGCTGCCAAAATGCCGAGCAGTCCGGCGATCGTGCCGCCAACCCCTAGCAGCAGCAGCCGAAAAATCAACACTAAAAGCGATCGCAGCGGATTGTCAGCAGGGCGATCGCTGCGTTTGGGGGGCGGACTTGGCGGAGTTGGGGCAGGCGTCATGCGTCAACCTCTGGCGAATCCTGATCTAGTGATGCTAGCTCAAGTGGGGACACTCAGCGCAGCAGCATGTGACGGGCATCAAAGGTTGGAAGTCGGCAACAGCCGAGTGCAGGGTGAGTTGCAGCGATCGATTCTGTCTCGATCTGCCCGTCTACCGCCACATCACAACAAAATATGTCAGGTAGGGCACAAAGGCGGACAGTTTTGCGATCGATTTGTTAACCTGAATCACCTCAATTTTTTTCATGAAGGGTTCTGCTGCCATGACAACCTCGATGCAGATTGACCCGCTCAATAGCCCACATCCAATTCCTTGGAACTGGGTGCTGGCAATGCAGGCCGAAGCAACCAACCAACCCAAGCTGCACTACTACCGCAGCCAAGCGCTGATTTCGCCCAATGGTGAATACGCCGCCTACAGCCGGATTCAGATGCAAACCGTTTCGGACTGGGTACAGTGCCATGTCAGCAGCGTTTTGTTTGTCGAAAATTTGCACACAGGCGACTTGCAGACGATCGCTGCTTCTTCGCCGCTCTCATCCGATCCGTTTAGCAAGCAAGACACGATCGATCCCCAAGGCACGATCGCGATTTTGATTCCGATCGGCTGGTCGGCTACCAGCGATCGCTTGCTGGCACGAGAATTTGAATCGCTCTTTTGCAGCAGCGTCGCCTCAGACTACGCCGTCATTTGGGATAAATCCATGAATCGCACTCATACGATCGCGCCGACGCGCATTTCCTATAGCAGCGCGATTCTGCTGGGCTGGAGCCGCTTGCAGCCCAACCATGTGCTGTTTCAAGCAGGCGAAATGGGCGATGAAAGCTGGCCGCTGTGGTCAGTCAATTTCACCGGACGCACGATCGCTGCCCAGTCTGAAGACCAGCCGATTATCTATGGGCGCACCGCAAATCACGTATGGGCAGGGCCGCAGGCAATGCGATAATCACAACTTGGAGGAAGCATCAATTAACAGCAAACACTGTAAATTTTAATTCATTTGATTTTTTTGAATTCTTGATAATTGACGACTGAAAATCCTACAGCAAGTCAATTCGACGATCGTGAATCCAACAGTTGCGATCGACCTGATGAAACCAAGATTCCCCGTTGCGATCGACCTGACGACGATCAATTTCCACAAACGAATTGCCAGCAAACAAAGCCACAACGCGACCCCAAGGCGCGACACGACAATTTGTTTGCTCATGTTCTGCTCCGGCGATTCTTCCGATGCGTGGAAAGACATCCGCATCGTCTGACAAATTTTCATCTTCATGATAAATATTGTCTAGATCAGAAGGATTTGGAAACGATCGCTGTGACAAAACAGGTAGTTGAACGAGTGCGATCGTCGCTCCTAAAATTGCGCTACTCCAAAAAATTCTTTGCACAAGATGCATCACTTTTGCGTCCTCACTGATTGCGCTCAAAGCGTTAACAAAAATGACTTCCTGCTGAATGCTGAGGTTTCCTGGCGATCGCCATTCATTGATTAGCATCAATTATTTCGATTGAAATGAACCGCTGGCACAAGCGAACCTCGACGAATTATGCTATTGCTGCACTCTGTTCAATCAAATTAATCAAAGTTGAGGAGTATCTCTGTCATGCACAAACTGCTGCTAAACCTGTTCGCAATTCCAACGGTTGCCAGTTCAGTTTTGATGACTTCGCTGATGGTGGGTGTTGCTTCGGCGACTGAAGTGCCAGCCGAACCGAGCACCCAAGCTTCCTGCGCTCCGGTTGAGGCCAAGACGCACTCTGTTCGGCTGACTCACACGAAGAACTTGAGTGATTCGTTCGATTTGCTGCAAACGCCCAATACGGATTTTAGCGAGGCAGAAAGCGATGCAGCAGTCACGCTGTTTGGCTGTGACTGTCCTTCCTGCATCGGGGCACTGCGTCAGTTGCAAACTCAAGCTTTAAGCGGCAGCGAAGGACACTGCTGGGGAGCGTTGCAGGCAAATGTTTCGCCAGAAGAAGTGCGACGAGTGCTGCAAATGCTAGAAACCCAAGAAGCCAATTGAACCAGCGGTTTCTGCCTGCGGGCGATCGCCCTCCTCAATCCGCAAAAAGCGCTCCTTGCAGAGCAGGAGCGCGTTCAAAGGAATATATGTAGCCGGATGCTCGACTCGGAGGCGATCGAGCATCCGGCAACGCGATTAAGCAGTCAGGTAGCCGCGCACATTGGCTTTGCGGCGACGCAGATGGTCAAGGGCTTGGCGCTCAAGCTGACGAACGCGCTCGCGGCTAATGTTCATCCGCTGGCCGACTTTGGCCAGCGAAAGCTCGTTGCCATCGTTGAGACCAAAGCGCAAGGTGAGGACTTCGCGCTGTTGCGGAGTTAGCTCAGAGAGCAAGCCTTCGAGGTCTTGGCGGAGCGATTCCTGCACGGTGTAGGTTTCGGGCGATGCGCCTTCGTCTTCGAGCAGGTCTTGCAGCTCGGTATCCTGATTGTCGCCGACCTTGAGATCGAGCGAAACAGGCTGACGCGCCATGATCAGAAACTCGCGAATTTGGGCAGGCTCCAGCTCAAGCGCCTTGGCGATCTCAACTGGAGTCGGGCTGTGACCCAACTGCTGCGTCAATTCGCGCTGGACTTTCTTGATCTTGTTGAGCTTCTCGGTGATGTGAATCGGCAGACGAATCGTGCGAGCCTGCTGTGCGATCGCCCGCGTAATCGCCTGACGAATCCACCAGTAGGCATAGGTCGAGAACTTGTAGCCGCGCGTCGGGTCAAACTTCTCAACGCCGCGCTCAAGGCCAAGTGTGCCTTCCTGAATTAGATCGAGAAATTCCAGATTACGCTTTTGGTACTTCTTGGCGATCGCCACCACCAAACGCAGGTTGGCTTCGATCATCTTCTGCTTGGCGCGAGTGCCCAAGCGAATCGCCTGCCGCAATTCAGCGTCGCCGAGCTTGGCAGCTTCTGCCCATTCCGCATCGGTCGGCTCGCGATCGAGCTTGGCAGTCAGCTTTTCCTTCGTTTCAAGCAGCGACATCATCTGCTGAACTTGCTTGCCGAAGACGATTTCTTGCTCGTGAGTCAGCAGCGGCACGCGCCCAATTTCGTGCAGGTAGGTACGCACCATGTCGGCGGTGAACATCGGCTTGGCGGCTGCTTTGGCTTTTGTGGGGGTCGTGTTGGCTGTTGGCATGGAACTGATGAACCTTAACTAGAAGCTTGTTGGGAACCGGAGTAGAAGCTGAAAACTCAGCTTGCAAAAGAAATGAAAGCTAGAAGAATATCGATCGAGATGTAGCGAATCAGAAATCGAGATGAATGAACGCCAGCGATCGGTGGGTGCAGAGGGCTGGCCGTATGGCTTCCTCACGCGGAGGAAAGTCGAAATCAGTATGACTTTGCTTAAATTTATAATAAGGCAACTTGAAGATAGAGTAAAGAGGTGGACAAGGAGTAGAAGGTGTATTTACCGAACCTGCTATGATCGGCTCAGGTCAGTGTGGCAAGTCGCCAGACGAACAAGCCTAGATATTAGCGAGGACGCGACCGATTTAGCGTAGTTCCACAGTCTAATTTCACAATTGTTTGCTCGACACCTCTCGATCGAGTCATTTGTTGTGACCATACTCTAACTCCATCCGTATTTCTATAGTCGCAGAACGCCGGACGATCGCGGGTAGGGGCATTACAGCGCGAAAGCCGAACCTTTGGGTACTGCTTCAACATCTCGCTTTAGGCACCTAAGCAGTAAGAGGCAATCATGCGATCGAGCGCAGTTTGGGTTTGAGAAACTCGGCAGCAACGGCGCGATCGAAAAATTCCAGCAGCCAATCATGCTTATCAAGCTCACATTGCCACTACCGTCCACTCAGCCCAAATTGCGATCGACCAGCACTCATTCCATCGCTGCTGTCATTGCGATGTAGCTGGCACGATCGCTGGAACTTGAACCGCGAATCCTGATTCGCTTCATAGCAGCTTTACAGTTCGCTTGCCAAACACGACAACATACACCAAAATCACTGATTTTCCTGATGGCGATCGGGCTGCTTGTTAAAGGAATTAGGCTTTCCGTGCATTCACCGAGTTGGGTTCTGAAGAAGCTAGCCGAATGCTCAACTGCCGCCTGCTGCCTGTTACTTCTCACACGACTTTGCATGATTCAGATTCTCCTGGTTGACGACCAAGCGATGATTCGAGATTCGATGACTCTACTGTTGGAGCAAGCACCTGATTTTCAGGTGGTGGGCACCGCAGATAGCGGTCAGCGAGCGATCGAGCAAGTCGCCGCCCTCCGTCCGGATTTGGTCTTGTGCGATATCGAGATGCCGGGAATGAACGGAATCGCCGCAACGCAAGTGATCCACCAGCGCTTTCCCAAAACCAAAGTCATCGTCCTCAGCAGTCACGACGATGAAGCGTATCTGGCGAACGCGCTGCGAGCAGGTGCAAAAGGCTATTTGCTCAAGAATTCAACCGCTGCCGATTTGATTGATACGGTTCGCTTAGTGCAGCGCGGGCACAGCCAGATGGGGCCAGGACTGGTCGAGAAAATTGTCGATCGCGTCGTCGAACCTCGTCCAAGCGCCATGTTTGACCTGGCTGCGCTGAAGCTTTCAGATGCAGATTTTCGCTTGCTGCTAGAGCATTTTGATGTTGAGGCGCTGCCGAAGTTGGTGGAAGATGCGATCGCCCATGCCCTCGCAACGCCGCTGTTGGCTTTTCTGGAACAATACCTAGAAACGCGATCGACTAGTTTGGCAGCTTTGTATCTATCAGGTGCGCTGATTCACCGCAGCCGTCAGCCCGGCTCGGCCTTGCTCTATCTCAAGTTTGGCTTTGAGGAAGGCGTGCGCCAGCAGCTTCCTCCAGCCGGGCTGCTGCTGTTTTATCGCGAAGGATGTTGCATCAATGCGGATGCGGCGGCAGCTTGGCTCACGCAGTCGGGCAGTCCTTGGGCAGACGACTGGCCGTTTCTGCTAGCAGAAGCCGCCGATCGATCTGGCACGGATTCACCGCTGTATCGATCGCTGTGCTTGCTGTGGCGCATTCGCGCGATGCAGCTTATTTGCGATTACACGATCGAGCTTGCCCCAAAGCTAGCCGCGCTTCAAAGCGGTTTTGATGCCATTCCACCTCTCACTCTTTGAACGGAGCCTTTCATGATCGAAGTGACTCGTGTTGAACAGGAACTTGCAGACCTCGAACGGCAGTTGCAGCAGTCGTTTCGCGTTTTTGATGAACTCGTGCAGGTACAGCAGCAGTTTGTCGGGCTGACTCAGACGCACCGCCGCTTGGAAGAATCGATCGATCGCCACAATGTCGCACTTGCCAAGCTTCAGCCGCAGCTTGATAGCCGCTTGGAAGCGATTGAAGCAAAGCTGCACAGCGAACTAGCGCCCCTTCAAACCGAGCAAAAAACCTTCGATCGCCGTTTGAGCGAAATGGAACAGCAAATTCAAGCACTCAGGCAAGAGCTAGAGCAGCGATCGCACATTATGCTCGAAGCGCACGAACGCCAGCAGGACGCGATCGCGGCTGCCCTGAATGAACTTGAAATTCGCCTGCAATCCGAACTCGATCGCCAAATTGAATCGATCAAACCAACTGCAATTCCGCCAACTTATGTCGAAAAGCTTGACGTTGCCTTACGCAATACGCGATCGAACCTCCGCACGGTCGAGAAGCAAATCGGTTCACTGCAAGTTTGGCTGACGCTCGTTTCCTTTGGCGCACTGGTCGCGCTCGTGATGTCATTTACGCCAGGTTTGTTCGGCACACGCTAGAGACGAGGTTTTGTTAACACAGGCGACACAACTTACGCAAAAGCCGTGAACTCAAGTTCCGGCTGAAAGCGAAAACCCATTCAAATGGGTTGGTTTACCAGGCTTAATCCGTTTCAATGGATTTAAGCTTTGAGCCAGGAAGCGAATTTCCTGGTGCTGATGCGTCAGTCCTAAAGCGAAATGGCAATCGATTGTTCATCACCCGATCGCCATTTCGCTTGTGGCTTGATCGCGCTGAACCAATCTCAATCACCAGAAGTTTGCGAGGTTCCAATATTCTTCCAGACTAATTTTGCGATCGCGCATGAGTTCTTCGAGTGCATGAATCAAAGCAGCGAGAGCCGTTTCGCGATCGATAAAATAATATCCGGCCTTCAGTGCAGACTGGTATGTGCGGTAGGTCGAGCCGTCTTCGTGAAATCCTTCTAGCTCAGAGCAGTAGCAGCGAAAACTATAGCGGTTGCGGCAGGCGACAACCTCGACCAGCCAGCCGTGATAAGGAATACCGTTAGACTCAGTGTTCAGCATAGCGGTTTAACTGCAAGATGACCGTTGATAAGATGGGCAAAGCTGCCAAACATCAAGCTGACCGAATCATAAGAAAATTGCCGAAGCCTGAAATGAGCAACTTTACGGAAATCTACGCGGCCAAAATGAACGAATCCGTAAATGTACGCCAGTAATTTCAGCAGGAGGACGCCTGTTTCTGCTGCACCAAAGCAATCTCGTTCCCGCGATCGAGCCAACCAGATAGAATAGACATCAAATCTGGACGTGAAGCGAATCCATGACCGCGCCTTCTGAACTCGAACCTGCAACCGAGCCGACCAGCACGATCCCCGCTGCTGAACCGAAGCCTCAGCCAGCCATCGACCCGGATGATGAACTGGTCGATGACGTGGAGATGTCGCTGTTTGACCATCTTGAAGAACTCAGGCAGCGAATTTTTTACGCGATCGTAGCGATCGTAGTCTGCATCATCGGCTGCTTCAGCGTCGTCAACAAAATCGTCGGCCTGCTTGAAGTGCCCGCGCAGGGCGTGAAGTTCTTGCAGCTTGCTCCGGGCGAATACTTCTTCGTCTCAATTAAAGTTGCAGGCTACAGCGGCCTCCTGCTCGCCAGTCCGTTTGTGCTGTACCAGATTATTCAATTTGTCCTACCCGGACTGACCAGGCGGGAACGAAGATTTGTCGCGCCGATCGTTTTTGGGTCAAGCATTCTGTTTGTGGCCGGAATCGCGTTTGCCTACGTTGCCTTGATCCCCGCCGCGCTGAACTTCTTCATCAACTACGGCGGCGATGTGGTCGAGCAGCTTTGGTCGATCGATCGCTACTTCGAGTTTGTTCTGCTGCTGATGTTCAGTACCGGACTTGCCTTTCAAATTCCGGTGATTCAAATGCTGCTCGGTCTGATTGGCATCGTCAGATCCAAACAAATGCTCGCAGGCTGGAAGTATGTGCTGCTGGGCGCGGTTGTTCTGGGTGCAGTGCTGACGCCATCGACCGATCCCATTACACAAAGCCTGCTGGCCGGAGCCGTGCTGTTTCTTTACTTCGGCGGCGTTGGCCTAGTGGTGCTGATTGGACGTTAGAGCCGCCCTGAACTAAAGTTCGGGGCGCAACGGGGCGCGATCGCCTTCAAAACTCCTCTAGCATCCACTCCGAGGCGCGATCGCCCAAGTCGATCGGGATGCTGACGGCTTTGCCCTGCCGGGGGCGATCGCGAGTTTGCTCGATAAACTCCTGCACTTGGAACGCGCTGCCCCAAGCGTTGAGATAGTTGGCGACTGTCTCAAGATGGTCAAAATAATCGGCTTCGCTAAGCGGAAACGATTTTTGTTCCAAATAGCGCCACATAATTTGCACAAAAATCTTGCCCTGTGTGCGGCGAATTTGAATATCGTAAGAGCGCCCCCACTTCTCCAGTAGAACTTGATGTAGTTCTTGTCCAGTCATTGCAAAAATATCTCAATTTTTTACATTTCTTTACAAACAGAATTCCTCGTGGCTGAGGCTATGATACTGATTCTGAGTAATGTAATAATACTTTTAGAAAAACTGTAAACCGCTGGCCGTTCTTTAAAGCAATGGTCAAGGGGCGAGGCTTTTCTTGCGGTGAAATGCCGCTTGCGTCAGTCTGCATACGGTTGATTAAACGTGCTGCTTGGCTTGAATTTGACATAGAAATTCTCCTTTCACAAGCAAGCGCGATCGCGACCTGGCTAAACTGCTGTTTTTTCCACTTCTCTTGTTGCGGTCTAAAGTATGGCTCAAGCTTCTGGAACTCCCGATGTGCCCGATATGGGGCGTCGCCAATTTATGAATCTGCTCACCTTTGGAGCCGTAACCGGAACGGCTTTGGGGGCGCTTTATCCCGTCATTAAATACTTCATTCCGCCTGTGAGCGGTGGCGCGGGCGGCGGCGTCATGGCGAAGGATGCGCTCGGTAACGATATTGTCGTCAGCGAGTTCCTGAAAACGCATGTCGCAGGCGATCGCACCCTCGCGCAAGGACTCAAAGGCGACCCGACCTACATCGTGGTTGAAAACGAAGGCGCGATCGCCGACTACGGCATCAACGCCGTTTGCACCCACTTGGGCTGCGTTGTGCCCTGGAATGCGGCAGAAAACAAATTTATGTGCCCCTGTCACGGCTCGCAATACAACAGCGAAGGCAAAGTCGTGCGCGGTCCCGCCCCACTGTCACTGGCTCTTGTCCACGCCAACGTCAACGAAGACGGCAAAATCGCGCTGACTCCCTGGACAGAGCAAGACTTCCGCACGGGCGAAGATCCCTGGTGGGCATAACTTCCGATATTGAAAATCCTGCATCCTTGGTGAACACAATTCCATGAAAGCAATTTGGTCAAAGCTGCCGCTTCGTTCGATCGCCAAAGCCGCACTGGTGGCGATCGTGTCGATCGGCTTGATCCTCACAGGCGACTGGCTCCAGCCGCAAGCTGCCCAAGCCTACCCCTTCTGGGCACAGCAAAACTACGAAAATCCCCGCGAAGCCACAGGCCGCATCGTCTGCGCCAACTGTCACTTAGGCGCAAAGCCAACCGAAGTGGAAGTGCCGCAGTCGGTTCTGCCCGACAGCGTGTTCAAAGCCGTTGTCAAAATTCCCTACGACACCAGCGTTCAGCAGGTGCAGGCTGACGGCTCCAAAGGCCCGCTCAACGTCGGAGCCGTGCTGATGCTGCCGGAAGGCTTCAAGATCGCCCCGGAAGACCGCATTCCCGAAGAAATGAAGGAAGAAGTCGGTCCCAGCTATCTCTTCCAGAACTACAGCGACGTGCATGACAATTGGGTGCTGGTGGGTCCCATCCCTGGCGATCAATATCAGGAAATTGTCTTCCCAATTCTCTCGCCCGACCCGAACACCAACAAGAATATCCACTTCGGTAAATATTCGGTTCACGTCGGCGGGAATCGTGGACGCGGACAAGTTTACCCGACCGGAGAAAAAAGCAACAATACGGTCTACAGCGCTTCGGTAGCTGGAACGATCGCCAGCGTCACCAAAACCGATGGCGGCGGCTATGAAGTATCGATCGCGCCCGAATCCGGCGATGCCGTGACGGAAACTATTCCCCCCGGACCCGAACTGATCGTCGCAGAAGGTGATGAAGTTGCCAACGGCGCACCGCTGACTGACAATCCGAATGTCGGCGGCTTCGGCCAGATTGATTCTGAAATTGTGCTGCAAAGTCCCAACCGCATCAAAGGTCTGATGGCCTTTTTGGGAGCCGTGACGCTTTCGCAAATCATGCTGGTTCTCAAGAAAAAGCAGGTCGAGCGCGTTCAAGCCGCAGAAATGAATTTCTAAGAGGCGATCGAGCTTCAAAGATCAAGCGGGATGAGCAATTCATCTCGCTTTTTTGTTTCTATTTATCTGCGTCGATTAACTTGCTAGGCTCACCGGGGTAGGATCGATCGCTAAATCTCCGCCAATTGATACGGAAATTCAGGAGATTGACTGCTTAGTAAATCAGTTTCGCTAACAGCAAGCTCAACTGCTTTGCGGTAGGCTTTGCCCAGTGCTTCTTCCAAATACGGTTTGAGACTTGGATTTTCTTCGAGCAGATCAAGCGTGTCTAAACGCTAAATTCGTAAGGTTGCGAGCCAGCTACGGCTGCGGCGTTCTGGCTGATATTCCCACTTCAGCAAATGCCCGACTGCAATAGATTGATTGTAAAGCAGCAAATTGTGGCGATCGCTTGACACGCCACCCCTTGAACCGCAACGCTTAAGAAACGCCGTTAGGGTGAACGATCGGCCTCATGGATGTCAAAGCAACGAATGTGGTGTTTGGAATGTTTGCGATCGCTTCAGTTTTATCTCTCGCGCAAGGGATGCCTACGCCGCCCGCACCCGCACCTTCCCCTCAAGAAATCGTGATTCCGCAACAGGTGCGCCCGCTGTCTGGACAGCTTGATACGATTCCAACCTTCAACAGCAACAGCCCGGAACTGGTGCAGACTGAGGGCATTTTGCTTTCGACCTTTCCGCAAAACGGCATGGCGCAACCTGCCGCGCACCTAAATTTTGGATTTAATGGACGATTTGATCTATTCGCGCATCACGTCTTTCGGGCGATCGATGCCGACCACACCAGCCTGTATATCGGCGTAATTCTCTACAATCCGAGTACGCAGCCTGTGACGGTGGATGTGCTGCAAGCGGCCAGCTATTTGAGTCAGCCGGATGCGCCGTTTGTGCAGCTTCCGCCCGCGATCGAAAATCCGGTCGGTCAGGTGTATGCGGGACCGGGAAGTCGCGTCATGAGCGATATTTTGCGGGGCAGACGCCAAGACATCTTTCCGGCTCAGATCGTGTTGCAGCCCGGATCGTATCAACTGCTGATGAATCTGCCGATTCCCACAACCGGACTGGAACCCGCTTTGAATGGGCGATCGACGCTGGCTCGACTCCGCAGCAGCGGAACCGTATATGCCGCCAGTCTTGCACTGTTGGGACGGCGAGCAGCAGACGGCAGCGAACAAGCTCCTTCCCTGAACGACTGGATTGCGCTGCTGCAAACGGGCGGACTGGCAGGAGAACGCGATCGCGCTCCTACCCCTCCCGATCAGGGCGGACAGATTATCTACGGTCGAGTCGCAGGCGTAGCGCAAGGATCGCGCTGGCAGGCACAGCTCACCGATCAGCCCGGCGGCGACGCGCTGCAAATTCCTGCACCGGGAACGGCCTATTCCTATGCGCTCAGTACGCTGCGGGGTGGACGGATGGGAACCAATCAGGTGCAGGCGGCTCCGATGCTGGTGCGCTATCCTGACACGGGCTATGAGGCGAACGGCAACTATGCGATCGAATACAACCTGACGTTGCCGCTGGTGAATCCAACGGCTGAGCCGCAGCGCGTTTCGATCGCTGTGCAAACGCCGATCAAAGAAGATGAGCTAAGTCGAGGGGGACTGCGCTTCTTTGATCCGCTGCCGACGCAAACTTTCTTTCGGGGTACGGTGCGACTGCGCTATGTGGACGATCGCAATTTGCCGCAAACGCTTTACGTGCATTTGGTGCAGCGACGAGGCGATCGCAGCGTGCCGCTGGTTGAGCTGAATATGGCACCGGGAACGCGCCGTCTAGTCTCAGTGGATTTCCTGTATCCGCCAGATGCCACGCCGCCGCAGGTACTCACCGTCACAACCGCAAACAATTCAGCACCAGCTCAGTAGTTTGATTCTCAAACTGGGAATTCTCAAAGAGAAGCGACGCGATCGCCTAGACAATGCCTCTAGCCGACTGCCTCGCTTCAATTGGTCTGGTCGAGGTGCGCGATCGCGCAAAAAAACGGTGCTGTAGCAACCACAGCACCGTGAGGGGATATTCGACAAACTTAATCAGCTAGCGACTTCGCCTTAAGCTTTGGGCGCTTCCAGGATTTGCACCACGCCCGTATCCAAGTCGTAGTAGGCGGGCAAAATCTTCAGCTTGTTTTCGCGCTCAAGCTGCGACAAAATGGGCGATCGCTTCAGCCGTGCCACCTGATTGTGAACGTTGAGCTTGATTGTCGCGTCCACGTCATCCCCAACTGAGGGGACACCTTCGCGCTTCACCTTTTCCGCGATCGTCTTAACGGCAGGTTCAATCAGCGGAACAAGCGTAGGAATTTGACCGGGATTGTCTGGCAGTGGAATTCTGCCCATTGAAGCGACAACGGCTCCACAGCGCTCATGGCCGATCACCAGCAGCACTTTCGATCCCAAAACCAGCGTGCCAAATTCCAAGCTGCCGATTTCCTGCTCGGTGGCAATGTTGCCCGCCACGCGACAAACAAAGCAGTCGCCAATGCCTTGATCGAACACTTCCTCGACCGGAACGCGAGAATCGGCGCAGCTTAAGAAGGCAGCAAAGGGAAACTGATCGACAGCAGTATCGCGGATGCGATCGATATTCTCACGGGGATGAATGGATTTGCCTTCGATGTAGCGTTTGTTGCCGTCAATCAAAAGCTGAAGCGCCTGATCAGGCGTCATGTCAGCGGCTTCAGGACGATTTTCGACAGCGGGATCAGGTGCAGTGGTTGCCGCTGCGGGGGAAGCCGCAGGAGAGGCGTTGGCCGTCGTCGTTTGCGTGGGTGAAGCGCTACAGGCACTTGCGGCAAGACCAACCCCGGCGGCTCCCAAGGCTTTGATCACGTCTCGACGCCCTAATCCCAAAAAACCATTGAATCGCTGCGTCATCGGTACTCTCCCAGAAAATGAATGCTACGAGGTTTGGTGGTGTGAGGAGTCAAGCGCGATCGCCTTTTTGAGGAAGGCGATCGCGCCAATCGCATCATCCGCTAGATGCTGACCTTTTTGACCGCAAGACTTCTCAGGTAAGTCTGGGGATCGCTCGCGTCGAATTCTTTGCCTAAATGTTTGTTGGCGATCGCAATTCTATTGCCCTGCGTGTCAGCAGCGCTGATTCAAAAATCGGAATGTATGCCAGTCGAACCGTTGTCACTTCCGGGGCAGCATCATTGGAAACGTTGACAGCCGGAGCCGCTTCAGAAGTCGCTGTGTTTGCCTGCTGGTTCGCTCCTTGATTGGCGCTAGGTGGATTGCCAGCAACCTTTCACAGGATCGCGCCTGCGGTGGAAGCGCCCGCTACAGCCAAAAACCGTCGTCTTGAAATTGACATCGAAATACCTCCGAATGAATGAGCGCAACGTAAGCTGGCAGAAAAATCGAGTCTTTCTACTTACTACTTAGAATTGATGTAGATGAGTTCAGCAATATTCGCAGAGTAAACTAGACCAAATGACCTAAAAATTTGCAGAGTTGCTAATGAAATAGCGACAGTCTTTTCGATCGAATCGATTTTCTGTAGAGCAGTGAATTGTTTCTTACTTATGAGTGAGAATACAGTTTTTTTAAATATCTAAATTTGAAACCAAGTAGTAAAAGAAAGCTTAAATCGAATCGATAAGAATTTGTTGTGCAAATGCAGCGATCGGTTACTGTTTCTATTTCATAAGTAGATTGTTGTTGATAAACATTAGGAATATCTGCTTAGTGAGGCAGCAATTTGTAGCGATCGATCAGACTTTTACCCATAAAAACAAATCATGATCATCAAATCAAAGTAATTTGATGATTAGCAAGTAGAAATGTTTATTTGGTAGTTTTCGCCAATTCTGATAGCAAAATGGCTGGCGAGACAGCGCGAATGTCCCGACAGCCAATCATCAACCAAAATTTGACGGCGATCGCCCTACCAGTAGCACTTGCCTTTTCCGGCCATGACAATGTGCAGGTGGGCGGGAGCGGCGATCGCTTCGAGTTCCGACCGGAGGGATTCGATCACTTTCAGCAAAAGGCGGTTGGGGCATTCCAAGACGATCGAGCCTGTTTGAGCGTCATAGCGAACACGACGGCAGGCTTTGAGGGCATGTTGCAGCGGGGGCGACTGACGAGCGGTGAAGCGATCGAGAATTTCTTGGGCAAACAGTGCTTCGAGCGCGATCGATTCTGTCATCTGCTGCTTCCTAAATATGACGATAGTTTTAAGATAACACCGAAAAGTCGATCGGAAAACCGATGTATTTACCTTTTAACAAAAACACCCGTATTTCTACGAGTGTCTGTGTTTAGGGTAAAGCTGATTTTCAAATGCGGCAAGCGTCGCAGATCAAAAGCCAGATTCCAAACGTCTGCGCCACTCTGCATCGATCTTGTCGGACTGGGCGAGTTCCTGCTCGGTCAAGTCAGTTTCCGTTGTGTAGGCCAAGCTGTCTGCCGAGACGATCGTCTCCGCCGCAAACTGACGGGCGTAAGTGAGCTTTTGCTGAAGATCGGGGGTCGGCTGTTCAAGCGCGATCGATCGCTGCTGCCGCTGGTGATTGCGGTTTTCAACTTTGGCGTTGCGGCCTTGCAGCCAAAAGTAGCGAATCAGCGGAACGGCGAGAAAGCCAACACCATAGCCGAGCAGCAGCGGGAAAATCACGTAGACAAATTCCACAATGCCGCCGAGTTGCGAGGCGATCGCCGGATCGGTGAAGAATGCACCCACCACCAGCGCCAGAATGATGTTGACAACGCCCAAGCTGGCCGCCAGCATGATTTGGCCGGAACCTGCTTCGCTAAATTTCCAGCGAGCTTCGCGCAAAAAGGCGGGCACGGGTACGGGTTGACGCCGCTGTGCCATCACCTGCAATTCCGGGAAGTGATAAACAATTTGTCCGGTCGGGCTAACTTCTGGACGACCGTTGAAGCGGGTGAGGACGGGCAGCATATAGTCGCCATATTCTTGACTGTAGCTGTCGCCTAAGTCATCAAGGTAGGGCGCAATTTGTTCGGCGGCAACCGCACCGCGATGGTTGCGAATCACGGTGGCGATCGTCTGCCAGCGCTGTTCTTCCAAATTGGCGTTGGGATTGCCATCACCAAACAGGAATGAGAAAACCGCTTCCAAAAAGTTCATCTGGCGATCGGGCTGGCGGCGGGCAACGCGGCGATCGTCATAGTAGTCAGGTGTAAACACCCAGAAGAAATCGGGGCCAAACCAGAAATTGGGCATGAAGACTACACCGCCACCGCTGTCACGATCGTCTCCGTCTTGGCTGGCACTGAGGGCGACGAAGATGACGATCAGGGCAACTGCTAAGAGGCCGATCGAGCCGACCAGAAAAATGCCGAAGGAAATACGGATGATGTAGAAAATGATTTTCCACACCTTGGCCCAAAATTCGCGACGACGCAACTGCGCGGACTTGCTGCGGAGAACGCTGCGAAAGTTGCGCGGAAACACGTAGGCAATTTCCCCGGTGTCCGACACTTGCAGATGTCCGTTTGCTTCGGAAGCAAGCGCGAGTACGCCCCGCTCGGCAACGTTGAGATCTAAGCCTGCTTGAGAAGCGACATCGGCCACCGTAACGCGATAGCCCAATTTCTCAACGGCCTGCATGACTTGAGGATCTGGAAGCATTTGGCACTCCGCTAAACTCGATTCGCTTCTTCCTTCAGTTTGACATTTTGATTACCGAATGACAGGAGTTGCGGCATCAAGCGAGGCAAGGCACGATCGCCTGACGGATTTGGGCGACCAGTTCGCTCATTGGGGCGGTGGCGGGCAGCGTGACGATCGCAGCGTTGGTCAGCCGCATTACCGTTTCGCAAGCAGCAGGCAAGGCGATCGGGTCGTGCAGCAGCAAAACGGGCGGCGGCTGAAGCTGCATCAGCGTCGTGATTTGCTCAGAGGGCACATCGGCCTGCGGCGGCAGCCACAGCAGCAGCAAATCAATCGATCGGCTGTCAATGTGCTCAATGGTTTCTCTCCAAGTGCGGCTAACGGTGCTGTCGAATCCAGCCGCTTGTAGGTGTTGAGCGATCGCGCCGAGCCGTTCGATCGGTTGAGCGGCAGCGTCGGGAAGCAAATCGGCCAGCAGCAAGCGTGGCATTGCGACTCGTTCGGTGGCAACATGCAGCACTTGCAGCAGCGGATTTTCGGCTTCTTCGCTGATGGGTGTCAAACAGGGAAATACGCTCAGGCCAGCAATTTGATTGGCCGCTTGGGTAATCGCCGCCGTCAGCGTCACGATCGGCAGTGTCCTCAGCGCGGGGTGCTGACTCAGTTCCGACAGCGCGAAGGCTCCGCCTCCTCCAAGCGACTCAACATCCACATCCAGCACGATCGCATCTGGTCGCCAAACTCGCGCCAGCATGTTTGCCTGCTCGATGTCGTCCACTTCCAGCAGGCGACAAGGATAAACGGCACGGCTCAAATCCTGCGATCGCCCCAGCCGCACATGCAGAATCGTCAAATTTGATGCAGCTTTGGCAGGCGACAGCGCGGGCAGCACTTGCCTCAAGGCGGCAGGCTCGATCGGCAGCGTCAAAAATCCGCTGGCTTTGTGCTGGTGTGCTCGCGATCGATCGGCCTCGGTTGCCATGACGATCGCGGGAATCTGGCGCGTTTCGGCATTCGTCTTCAGCAGCGTCAGCACGTCCCAGCCGGAGAGCAAAGGCAAAATTGGATTCAGCAAAATCACGGCGGGCTGCAAGCGGCGAGCTTTGGCGATCGCTTCTGGTCCCGATCGAGCGACGGCAACGCGATAGCCCAAGCGCTCAAGCTGGTCGCTCAGATGGGCAATTTGCGGCGGCGATTCGACCATCAGCGCGAGGCGCGGACTGCGAGGACGAACGGCGGGCAGCGGCGGGGCGGGCGGCAAAAGCAAGGTGAAGCGGCTGCCTTGTCCTTCGATCGATCGAAAGCTGACTTCGCCCCCGTGCAGATGGGCGAGCCGCTGCGTAATCGCGAGGCCAAGTCCGGTTCCGGCAAAGCGGCGCGTCAAAGGATTTTCAAGCTGCTGGAATTTTTGAAAAATCAAGTGCTGCTGGTCGGCGGCGATGCCGATGCCCGTGTCCGCGACGGTAAAGACAATCCAGCCGTCCCACAACTCCACCGTCAGCTTGACTTCGCCGCTGGGCGTGAACTTGAGCGCGTTGGAGAGCAGGTGAGTGAGCATCTGCCGCAATCGCAGTTCATCGGCCACGATCGTTTCCACGTCGGGCGCGATCGCCAGTTCAAATTTTGGTTCATCCAAGTCCGCAGGCTGGTCGGCTTTGATTTCACCCAGCACCACTTGTCTAGCCTGCTCATAGGCGCGATGGCACGCCGAAG
This sequence comes from Microcoleus sp. FACHB-1515, assembly GCF_014696105.1. Classification (GTDB taxonomy): domain Bacteria; phylum Cyanobacteriota; class Cyanobacteriia; order Elainellales; family Elainellaceae; genus JAAUTJ01. The sequence continues at coordinate 18,036 of NZ_JACJPO010000052.1, read as the reverse complement.
CGATCGCCACTGGTTCTGGCGTCAGGCTAAGCTGTCCGGTTTCGCAGCGCGTCAGGTCAAGAATATTGTGAACAATTTGGCTGAGATGCCGTCCGCTTTGGTGAATCAGTTGGGCATAGCGCACTTGGCGATCGCTCAGGCCGCCGATCGACGGGTCTTTCAGCAAACTGGACAAACCGAGAATCGCCGTCAGCGGCGACTTGAGTTCATGCGAGATGCAAGCTAAAAATTCGTCTTTGAGGCGATTTAGCTGGACGAGATCGGCATTTTTTGCGGCCAGTTCCAGATTTGCTTCCAAACGGCAATCTTGGACGGCCAACCACAGCGGTTCGGCAGGCGGCATCACGGCGATCGCAATTCTTCGCACCAAATCCGGCTCGACTTCCGGCTGCCAAAGCATATTCTGGGCGATCGCTTCGCCATCGCTGGTTTGCAGCATCAGCGGAATCGGCAACTGAGAAATCAAATTTTCCCAGGTGGACAAAATTGGATTGGCCTGTGTATGGCTCGCCCAGCGCTGCAAAACTCGAAGGCGATCGACCAGTCCCCAATAGCAGCCTTGGGCATCCACCAGCGCGCAAGGTGCATCGGCGGCTTGTCCCAATTCGGCCAGCGTTGCTGATAAAGGAAACAGCCGCAGCGGTTCAAACAGATCGGCAGCACTGCGGACATCTCCCGTCGCGATCGCTTGTGAGCAAACAGGCTCGGCCACCGCGCCGACAGCGGCAGGCGCGGGCACAGCCAGCTTCAGCAGCAGGCGACCCAATCGCAACAGTCCGATCGGGCGGTGCTGTTCATCGACGATCACCACTTGGTCAGACCGCGATCGATCGCAGCAGCTTAGCACCGAGGCAAGGCTGGCGCTAAGGACACAAGCCGGAGTCGCATCGATTAATTCGCGTAGGGCAGTTTGCTCCATAACTTACCAGATGCGACCAAAGCAGGTACAGCAAAATTGCAGCCCCGTTCTTGCTGAACGGTAAAAAATACGAGTTGGCCGATTATTCTTCATTATCGCTGCTTATTCCGGCTGCGCTCTAGTCTCCCAACCTTTGCAATTACAATATTTGTAAAGTCTTCTGACTGAAAGTCTTTTGACTCAATATGTTGCCCGCTGTTTTTGGTGTTTGAGCGACTTGCGCCCTCTTTCTTTGTGTACGTTTGTAACTTCGGTGGCGCTGGCAGAACAGCTTCAGCGCTGGAGCGAGCAACCGCAAAATCTGGAGCGCTATCGATTCCAGATTTTTCACCAACCTGGCGATTTTTTGCGCTTTGTCGATCGCGAGCAGCACCAAATTGACTGTTTGATCTTGCAGGACACTCCGGATCTCGCCACTGTGTTCGATCGCCTGCAAGAACACGCGACTATGCTTCCGGCTGTTGTGCTGTTTGACGAATCGACGGATTTTTGTGCGCTGTATTTGAACGCGACGCGCTATCTGGCGATCGATTCGCTTTCGCAGCTTGACGGCGCGATCGACGAAGCGATGAGTAAGTTTTTGGCGATCGCGGCGGAACCGCCCACTGCCGAATCTCCGGTTGCGGCGATCGCTGTGACAAGTTCACTGCTGCTGCAACAGCGCAGGCTGGCCGACAAGCTGAAGCAGCGATTGGGCGATTGGGGGCTATACTACAAGCGCAATCCGCGCACTTTCTTTAAGCAGCTCGATCGCGACGAACGGCAAGTCCTGCTTCAGCAGCTCAAAAATGAATACAGCGAAATTGTGTTGCAGTACTTCACAGAAAGTCACGGACTGAATGAGCGAATTGATCTATTTGTTAATCAAGCGTTTTTTGCAGATGTACCCGTTGACGCGATCGTGCAGCTTCATATGGAACTGATGGATGAATTCTCGAAACAGCTAAAGTTAGAAGGGCGTAGCGAAGAAATTTTGCTGGATTATCGTCTGACGCTGATCGACACGTTGGCGCATCTGTGCGAAATGTATCGTCGATCGCACCCTCAATCCTAACCGCATGGCAGCTCTTACCAGAACGGGCTGAGATCGAATTATGCCGTTGAAAAAAACTTATATTCTCAAGCTTTATGTGGCGGGCAACACGCCCAACTCGATTCGAGCACTCAAAATGCTCAACAACATTTTGGAAACGGAATTTCAGGGCGTCTATGCTTTGAAGGTAATCGATGTGTTAAAAAATCCGCAACTGGCTGAGGAAGACAAAATTCTCGCCACGCCCACCCTGGCGAAAATTTTGCCGCCGCCCGTTCGCCGCATTATCGGGGACTTGTCCGATCGCGAAAAAGTCTTGATCGGGCTTGACCTTTTGTATGATGAGCTACGAGAAGACGAGCTAGAGAATCCCGAAGTTTGAATTTATCATGGAGCAACTAAATTCAATCGAGCAGCCCGACAACACCAAAGCGGGTGTGCAAAAGCTGCGAACCATGATCGAGGGGTTCGACGACATCAGCAACGGCGGCTTACCGATCGGCAGAACCACGATCGTCAGCGGCACATCGGGAACCGGAAAAACGCTGTTTGCCGTGCAGTTTCTCTACAACGGCATCACGCAGTTCAACGAATCCGGCGTGTTCGTCACGTTTGAAGAAGCTCCTACCGACATCATCAAAAACGCCTTCAGCTTCGGCTGGGATCTGCAAAAGCTCGTTGATGAAGGCAAACTGTTTATTCTCGATGCCTCGCCTGACCCGGAAGGCCAAGATGTCGTCGGCAATTTCGACTTGTCCGCCCTGATCGAACGAGTCCAGTATGCGGTTCGCAAGTATAAAGCCAAGCGCGTCTCGATCGATTCGGTCACAGCGGTCTTTCAGCAGTACGACGCTGCTCCGGTCGTCCGCCGCGAAATTTTTCGACTGGTCGCCCGCCTCAAGCAGGTCGGCGCAACGACGATCATGACAACCGAGCGCGTCGAGGAATACGGTCCCGTTGCTCGGTTTGGCGTCGAAGAATTCGTTTCAGACAACGTGGCGATCGTTCGCAACGTCCTCGAAGGTGAACGCCGCCGCCGCACGATCGAAATTCTCAAGCTGCGCGGCACGACGCACATGAAGGGCGAATATCCCTTCACGATCACCAATCACGGCATCAGCATTTTCCCGTTGGGCGCAATGCAGCTAACGCAGCGATCGAGCAACGTCCGCGTTTCCTCTGGCGTCAAAACGCTCGATGAAATGTGCGGCGGCGGTTTCTTCAAAGACTCGATCATTTTGGCAACCGGAGCAACCGGAACCGGAAAAACGCTCCTCGTGAGCAAGTTTCTCAAAAATGCCTGCGAAAGCGGCGATCGCGCCATTTTGTTCGCCTACGAAGAGTCACGGGCGCAGCTATCGCGCAACGCTTTCTCCTGGGGCATTGATTTTGAGGAATTAGAGCAGCAAGGCTTGCTGAAAATCATCTGCACCTATCCCGAATCGGCAGGACTTGAAGATCACTTGCAGAGCATCAAATCGGAAATTGCCGAGTTTAAACCGTCGCGAATTGCGATCGACTCTCTATCCGCCCTCGCTCGCGGCGTCAGCAACAACGCTTTCCGACAGTTTGTGATCGGCGTGACCGGATTTGCCAAACAAGAAGAAATCACCGGATTCTTCACCAACACGACCGATCAGTTTATGGGGTCGAATTCGATCACCGATTCGCATATTTCCACAATCACCGACACGATTTTGCTTTTGCAATACGTCGAAATTCGCGGCGAAATGGCGCGAGCCATCAACGTCTTCAAGATGCGCGGCTCGTGGCACGACAAGGGCATCCGCGAATATACGATCAGCAGCGACGGTCCAGAAATTCGCGATTCGTTCCGCAACTTTGAAGGCATCGTCAGTGGTTCCCCGACTCGCGTAGCCGTTGACGAAAAAAGCGAACTGTCGCGGATTGTACGCGGATTTCAGGAGAAGCCGAGTGATGATTTGTAGCGCGAACAGCTTGCCCTCATCCCCTAGCCCCTTCTCCCCAGGGTAGAAGGGGAACCGAGCCGAACCAAGTCTCAAAGTCCCTCTTCTTAGGGAGAGGAATTTAGCAAGGAAGTTCGGATCGCAATTCATCTCGGTTCGCCCTAAACTAAATGTTCATTCTCTTTCCGTGCCATGACTTCTGAACTGACAGCCCTCGCTCGCCAAGGCGATCCCAGCGCGATCGCGGCCTTGATGAATCGCACGCTCAAGCCCAAAGGCATTACGGCCAAGGCTGTGGCGCGGCAGGGCTGCTTGCAGATTCAGCTTGAGTCCACTCAGGTTCCCAATCAGACCGCACTGACCAAGTTTGTCTCGCAGGGGTTGAATAATTTGGGCGTGCGATCGATTCGATCGGTGCGGCTCTACGGCTATCAGGTCGGCTCAGAAATTCCCGCTTGGGAAGAAGAACTTGTGCTGCCCAACGCCGCTGAGGAGCCGACGATCTTAGAAATAGAAGAAGAAACATCACAGAACGGGGCAATGCCCGCCACGATGACCAGCAGTTCGTTTGATTCCGACTGGCAAGACGAATCAGCGCCACCGCCGCGCCGTCGATCGAATTCGCGCCTGCTGCTGCCGCTGTTGGCGATCGCGCTGCTGGCCGGACTGGGAGCGCTGGCCTATTATCTGCTGCCGCGTCTGAGTCCACAGCCGGAACCGCTGCCAACGCTGGCCGATTCACCTGTGGCAACCGAGCCAACTCCTGAACCGACGGCAACGGTTGCGCCGAGTCAAACGCCGTTTCGCGATGCGGTGAACCGTGCAACCGAGGCAGCCACGCAAACGCAAACGGCAGCAACCGCAGACGAGTGGCAGCAGGTTGTGACCTTGTGGGAAGAAGCGATCGTCCTGATGAATCAGGTGCCGCAAAATGACGCGAACTACGCGACTGCCCAGGAAAAAGTCAGCGAATATCAAGGCTATCTGGACTATGCCCAGCGCAAGCTGGATGAAGCAAGCTAGGCCGTGTATTAAAAGGCAGTGATCCTCCCCACCCCATAGAAAGGAGGGAGCCGAACCACCGCTCAAAGTCCCCTTTGTTAAGGGGACAGGGGGATCGATTTCTGCAAAGAGCGCTTCGCGGCCAGCAAAGCTGATCCCTACCGGATCGCACACCTTCCCTCCTGCTAGAGCTTTGCAAACACGGCCTAGGTAACGACTGCTGACACATCAGTTGCCTTTTCACCTTTGTTAAGGTAGCGGTGGCGCTTGTTCCTGAATTTCTATGCCTCTACCTTCTCGATCGCTGGCGTGGCCGAGTCAAAAAATTCCCGATCCATTCGCTTCATCAGCGCTCAAACTGCGGCGATCGTCTGCCTCGATCGCGATCGGTCTGGGTGAATCGCGCCAAGGTCAACTGACCGACTCTGATCGATCGAATTGGCTGCGGGCAGATGCCTATGCCGATGACTATCACCTGCGCGGCCTGAAAACCGGAGAAACGGTGCGAATCGATTTGCAATCTCGCGCGTTTGATCCGTATTTGCAGCTTGTCAACGCCAAAACGGGCAAACTGCTTTGGCACAACAACGATCGCACCGCAAACAGCACAACCGCCAGCATCACCTTCACCGCGCGCTCGAATCAGTTCTATCGCTTGCGCGTCACTAGTGCCGAAGAAGCAGGCAAAGGCCGCTATTTCCTCAAAACGATTCGCAATCCCAAACCGCAGATCGTCTTCAACCGCGAATATGGCTATGGGCTGGTGAATGCGGCGGATGCCGTTGCTGGTGCGATCGCTGCTTCCACCGGAAGCCGCTGGACACGATTTGCCAGCCAGCCCAACGTCAACGCTTGGAACCTGGATTTAATCAACGCATCGGAAGTTTGGGCGCAAGGCTACAGCGGCCAAAACGTGACTGTGGCAGTTCTTGATACAGGCGTGGACCACAACCATCCGGATTTGCAGACAAATTTGTGGCAAAACCTCAACGAAGTTCCAGATAACGGTATTGATGATGATCGAAACGGCTACATCGACGATGTGCGCGGCTGGAATTTTGCCGATGCCCAAGACAACAACGATCCGATGGATACCGACCAGCACGGCACGCATGTCGCAGGCACGATCGCCGCGACCCACAACAATTTCGGCGTCACAGGCATTGCCTACAGCGCCAAAATTATGCCCGTGCGCGTGATCGGCGGCGTGGATGACTATCGCGCCAATCTGTTCGATCGCAATGTCGCAGCGGGCATTCGCTATGCCGTAGACAACGGAGCGCGAGTGCTCAATCTCAGCTTGGGCAACTTCTTGGGCGACCCAACCATGAAGCAAACGCGATCGGCACTGCGTTACGCTACTAATCGCGGCGCGATCGCAGTGATGGCGTCGGGTAACGAGCGCAACGAAGGCGCAAATCGTCCGATCGAGCCTGCTGCTTTTGCCCGCTTTGGCTTAGGGGTGGGGGTGGGTGCGATCGATCGCACCCGCCAACTCGCCGATTTCTCTAATCCAGCCGGAAATCGACCGCTCACGTTTCTTGCCGCTCCGGGCGTGAATGTGCGATCGACCATCCCCAATCGTCGCTATGCCCAAAACGGCTGGAGCGGCACTTCAATGGCAACGGCACATATCAGCGCCACGATCGCCTTGATGCTGAGCGCCAATCCGAATCTCAGGACTGCTCAGGTCTTAAACATCCTGACGGCAACGGCTGACTCAACAGGCATCCAAGACTACGCTTGAGGTGCCGCAGGTTCATCTCCATCCGCTGGCGGGAAATCACTCGCCCCGTCATCCGCTGAAACCACTTCGACTGAGGCAACATCCGGTTCGATCGACGCTTCTGGCACGTCCTCGGCTGGCGGTGCTGCCTCCATCACTTCCACCTCAATCACTGCGACGCTGGGCGGCTCGTCCGGCTCAATCACAACCACCACCCCTTCGATCGCCGGATCATTCGGTTTCACCTCAGCCTTCTCGATCGGCATCTCCTCTGATTCAATAATCACCACCACATCTTCGATCGCTGCCTCCTCTGCCCCAACCTCTGACTCAACCACTGCCCCATCTTCGAGCACAGCCTCGGAGGTCGAGGCAGAATCGATCGTCTCCTCATCGTCCCAATTTTCAAACTCCTCTAGATCTGGCGAAGGTTCCGGAGACGGAATCGGACGCTGTGGCGCTTTCGCTTTCACCGCTTTAGGTTTGGGAGTGTTCCGCCGCAACCCGCCAAACAACCCGGACGGACGAGCAGGTCGAACAGGAGCAACAGGTGGTTCAACAGCAGCGACTTCATCGATCGCAGACTCACTGCTCCCCGCATCTACTACAGGCTCCGCAGCGATCGGTTCACTCACTCCATCACTCACAACAGGTTCACTGATTGCAGCAGGCACGATCGGCGAAACAGGCTGCTTGGACTTGCGCGATCGACTGCCGACCGGAGGCGGCTGCTTTTTCGGCTTGGCGATGCTGCCCGTCCAGCCTGCGATCGTGCCTGCCAGCCGATTCGTTTGATCAGCTAGCTTGGTTTGCTGCCAGCGCGATTTCAGTTCGCCTAGCTTAAACTGAGCCGCTTGCCCGATCGTCTTGGCTTCGTTGGGAAGCGGCGTGCGAAGCGCGATCGGAGCCAGTTCGCGCCGCAGGTTGATCGTCTGCCAGCCCAGCCAGCCCAGCAGGGCAACACTTGCCGTTTGCCCCAGCAGCACACCTCCAGTAATGCGTCCGGCACAAACCCACAGCACAAGCGCATAAAACAAGCCGATGCCGCTCCAGGTCAAATCGGATTTGCGGTAAACCTCTGGGAAAAAGAAGGCCGACATATACAGCGCAAAACTGAGCAGTCCCACTGTCAACGCCAAGATGTGAGCAAGCATGTTCCCTCTTTTTGTAATCACAAGCGTCTACCTCTCATTTTGCTTGAGATCGCGGCGTTGGCGATCGAAACTTCTTAGGACTGTAATGACGCTAAAAATTCAGGTGCTCTTGGCCGCTTCAGGGGTGTCAATCACTATGCATTGCTGATTCAAGCTCGCATTAGCGCGTGAGATTCGATCGCCCCGCTGAGAAAATTAACGATGACCATAGATAAACAGATGCAAAGTTGTGTTAATGTACTTGGTTAAATACTTCGCATCTACCCAAAGGCTTAACCCAAAACTAACCTTAGGATAGAGCAGTCGGGTAAGCTGAAGTGTTAAAGCGTCCGAATTGCGATCGCAACTGCAAGCGAGCCTATCAAGGATTGCTCGATTACGAAGCTGCATTCGCTACAGATTCGGGAGTTGCCTGCTCTCGTGTTTTCGCCCACTTCGCCCTTTTCGATTCACTCAATGTCAAAGCTTTCAACGCAAACGCAGGAATGGGATCAGCGCCGTACAGAGGCCACCGATTTTTACAAGCGCGGTCAGTTTGGTGAATATCTTCAGCTATCTGAGCAAAACTTGACGCTGGCAAGGAACTTGCACGACCGCCTGCGCGAGGGCAGCGCCCTCAACGATATTGGCTTGGCACACATCAACTGCTGGCAGCCACAGCAGGCACTAGAGTGTTTTGAGCAGGCATTGTCGATCGCCCAAGAACTCGAAAACGATCGCGGCAAAGCCACCGCCCTGAGCAACATCGGCTCTGCCCAAAGCCATTTGGGACACCTCAAAGAAGCCGTTCGCTGCTTCAATCAGTCGCTTCCCATCTTCCGCAAGCTCAGCGACTTTCAAGGCGAAGCCGCCACGCTCAACGACATTGCGCTGGCCTATACGCGCTTAGGCGAACCGAAGCGAGCACTGCTGCTGTATCACCAAATTTTGCCGATTCGTCGTCAAATTGGCGATTTTGCAGGCGAAGCCGTCACGCTCAACAATCTAGGCTTTACCTACAGCGCCTTGGGTCAGCCCCGTCGCGCCTTGGACTGCTTTGAGCAAGCTCTGCCGCTGCAACGCGCCACCAACAATCGACTCGGTGAAGCCACCACCATCAACAACATCGCTTCGATCTACAGTGAACTGGGCGAACCGAAGCGGGCACTGCTGCTTTACCATCAGGTGCTGCTGACTCGTCAGGCGCTGGGCGATCGCGCCGGAGTTGCCACCACGCTCAACAACTTGGGCTTCACCTACAGCCAACTGAACGAACATCGTCAAGCTTTACGACACTACAATCAAGCCTTGGTAATCGATCGCGAACTGTGCGATCGTCCCGGTGAAATCACCGCTCTACTCAACATCGGCGCAACCTACGCCACGCTCAACCAAAAAGACTGGGCATATTCGTTCTACACCAACGCCCGGATTTTGATTCGGCAAATCGAGCATCAGCCCTTGGCCGAACGAGTCGAGCGTTTGATTGCGGAACTGAATCTGTAGTCAGATCGACAACTGGCATAAATCCAGACACCCTTGCGATCGCGCCTGCGTCAGAGAAACTACTGATGTGTTCCCGATTCGTGAGGGTGTTGCTGTGATTTCTGCTGGTTGGTTCAAAACGTTGGCTGCGATTGTTTGTCTCTCGACCCTCAGCCCGTCCGCTTTGGCCGTCCAAATTGCTCAGGCTCCGATCTCGATCGCTCAAACGACGATCGACTGCTCTGCCGAACGCAGAGATATTCCGCTCGCGGCTGTGAGTGAACAGATCGAGCGGACTCGACAACTGGTGAACGATCGCCAAACGGATGCCGCTGTGCGATCGCTGACTGAGACCATTCAAGCAATCGGGCGTTTACAAGATGTTTCGATCAAAGTTTCGCTGCTGGATGGGCTGGTGAACAGCATTCCGGCCAATCCCAGCCTTCTCGAACAACTGGTGACGCAAACGCCGCCCGAACAGCGTCCGCGAATTGCCGCCGTTTTGTCGCAAGCCACGCAAATCGCCCAAAGCTTCAACACGGGCTACAGCGCAGCGAAAACTCGGACACTGACTTCGATCGCCCGCTACTACGCCACGATCGAGCAGCGGCAGCAAAGTCAAGCCGTCCTGACTCAGGCGTTGCAGGCGAGTCGATCGATTCGCGGAGCCGATTTTCAAGCGCCTGCCCTGATCGCCATCGCCCAAGGCTATGTGCTGATCAATCAGCCGCAAACTGCCGCGCCGCTGCTGGGTCAGGCGCTTCCTTTGGCTCAGTCGATCGCCAATGCCAACCGCAAAGCGATCGCCCTAGAGCAAATTGCCAGCCTCTACACGCAAATCAATCAGATCGATCGCGCCCTGCAAATCGCTCGATCGATCGCCGCTCCCTACTACCAAGCTTTGGCAACGCAGGCGATCATCGATCGATATCTGGGAGCCAATCAGATCGATCGCGCCCTTGAACTGCTGCAAGCCCTTCCGCAAACCGAGCAAAAAGCATTGATGCTGGCAGCGATCGCCGGACGACTGGAGGCACAGCAGCCACAACGAGCCAGTCAGCTTTATGCTCAGGCGGTGGCTGCGGCGCGATCGACTTCCGCTCCAAACGAGGTTTCGGGGCGCGTGGCACAGCGCTATGTCGAGTCGGGAGGACTGGTGGCGACGGCAGATGAAACGATTTTGGCAATTTCTGATCCGATCGTGAAAGCGCCCGCCTTGGGATCGATCGCGCTGTTCTACGCTAGGGCTGGACAGGAAGCGCTTTCGGAAACCCGACTGAGACAGGCGATCGACTTGCTGGCATCGATCCCCGATGAAATCAGCCGCAACAACGCCAGACAGCAGCTAATCGATCGCGCCGTTCTCAACGGACGCTATGATTACGCGCTGCGAGTTGCTCAGACGATCCAGCCTGGAGAGGAATTTCCGTTCGATCGCGTGGATGTCCTTGTGCCGATCGCGCTCGATGCCGCTAGGGGAAACAATCCCACCGCCGCGCTGCAAATTGTCGAGCAAATTCCGCCCAGCTTTGTCGATTGGCGCGATCGCGTTTTCCTAGAAATTGCCCGTGCCTATGCGCGTGGAGAAGATTTCGATCGCGCCGTTCAGATTGCCCAGCGAGCGAGTAACGGCACTGCCGTTCAGCCGCGCATTTTGGCGCAAGTCGCCACCATCATTCATCAAATGGGATATTCAGGCTATCCAGAACGAGCCGCCCAAATTTTTGCCCAGGCGCTTCAGACTGCAAATCGGCTGGAGGACGCGACTGCCAAAGCCGATGCGATCGCCGCGATCGCGATTGAATACAATCGCATCGGTCAGACGCAGCGGGGATCAGAACTGATCACGCAGGCGATTGCCACTGCCCAAACGATTCAAGACCCGGTGAGCCGTTCCGCCGCGCTGCGAACGATTTCGGAATATTTGACGGCGGCGAATCAGTATCAGGCGGCGATCCTTGTGGCTGAAGCGATCCCCGATGAATCCGAACGACTGTGGAAGCTGAATGAAACGATCGAAAAAGCCGTAAACGCCAACGAGTTCGCAGCAGTTTTGCCTGCCGTGAATCGCCTGAATAACCCCGTTCCCAAAACGCGCTGGCTGATTGCCATTGCCGATCGCTACGCCCAACAAGGACAACCGCAGCGAGCGATCGAACTGCTGAATCAAGCGCTTCAATCGGCGCGAACTGTTCCCGGTGATGAGTCGCAAACGATCGTGGTTCGGGGTGGCGAAAATCGGCTGGTTGTAGACGACGACCAAGATCGCGGTAGCTTTTACGAAGCGATCGCCCTGCGGTTTGCTCGCCTCAATCAGACGGGACGTGCTTTGGAAGTGGCGCGATCGATCCAAAATGCTCAGGCTCGCCAGCAGTTGACGCAGCGGATTGGCTGCTATCGGTAACGAGTTAGCCGAGGCGATCGAGCAGATGTTCACCGACTCGCAAGGCGTTCGCAAGCACGGTCAAAGCCGGACTGATGCTGGAGCTAGACGGAAAAAAGCTGCTGTCCACAACGTAAAGATTATCAACCTCGTGAGCGCGGCAGTTGAGATCGAGGACGGAAGTAGCAGGATCTGCGCCAAAGCGACAGGTTCCGCACTGATGCGCCACAACCGAAAGCGGCATATCGCTGCGGGGATGAACGCCGCTGCGGAACAAATCGGGATAGTCTGGTTCAACAACTTTGAGCAAATCGAGCCAGCGGTAAACAAGGCGATCGTGCGCTTCAAAGTTGTTGATTTTGTAGTCGAGATAGGTTTTTTCGCCTTTGACGCGGACGCGATTTTCGGGGTCGGGCAAATCCTCAGTTTGCAGCCACCACGCGATCGATCGCGTCGCTAGCTGTCGCAACCCAAACTCCGGCAGCAATCTCGCCACAAACGAAAAAATCGGCGGCGATTCCGCAAAAATCACATCCTGCAAAATGCCGCCCGCGTTTTCAATATGTCCCATCGGAAACAGAAAATTGTCGCCGCGATCGTCCTTCCAGTAAAAATCATTGACGCTGACCGATCGCTGAAACTGTCCGGCGATCGTGGCGGAAGTAAGCTGAACCAGCACGGATAATTGCTGCTTCATAAAGTTGCGTCCGACTTGATCGGAACTATTGGCAACGCCGTTTGGATGGGCTTCGTTGGCCGATCGCAATAACAGCGCTGCCGAGTTCACAGCCCCACAAGATAGGACAAAAATATTGCCGAAAAACAAATAGGATTGGTTGTTAATTTTGGCTTCGATCGCTTTAATTTCACTGCCGGATGCATTCGTGAGCAATCGAACCGCTCGCGCCCCAATTTTTAGCGTTACGTTATCCGATTTAAGAGCGGGCGTGATGCCTGTATCTTCGGAATCCGTGCGGCCTTCATTGCCCAAACCGATCGGCAAATAAGCCGGATGAAAGCCTTGTTTGGCAACCGAAGCAACCACTGCTTGAACGTGATATTCATGCGCTACTTCCGGCTCTGGATATTCTTCGCTATGCGGCGGCTCGGTTGGATCATCGCCCAGCCTGCCATGCACCTGATAAAGCTTTTCGGCCTCGGTGTAATACGGCTCGAAATCCTGATAGGTTAAATCCCAAGCAGGCGAGATTCCATCTTTATGTAAAACCTTGCCAAAATCTGCTTCTCGCAGTCGCATTAATGTGCCGCTATAGACTTTGGTGTTGCCACCCACGCCGTAGTTCGTTTGAGGTGAAAAAGGTTCGCCGTCGCGATCGAACCACTGTTCCGGCGCGTGATATTGCTCTTTGGTAAAGACATCCACATCTTCTAACTGCGAACTCTCTTTCTCTTGATATTCGCCGCGCTCCAGCACCAAGATTTTCTTTCCGATCGGCGCAAGCTTTCTTGCCAACGTGCCGCCGCCTGCGCCCGTCCCCACAATAATTACGTCATAGTGCTGGTCATCCACGATCATCTTTTAACGCCTCACTGCCACACATAAATGAGAATGTACAAAATGATCCAAATTACATCGACAAAATGCCAGAAAAGTGAAGTCGCTTCAACACCGAAGAAGCCATTTTCGTAGTTATTGGGAATGAACGATCGCCCCAACATCAACGTCTGTAAAATAATTCCAGTCAGCACATGCAGACCATGAAAGCCTGTTAACAAATAGAACGTGCCGCCGAACACCCCATCGGTGAAACCGAACGGTAAGCCTTGCCATTCGATCGCCTGTCCGTACAAAAAGTAGCTGCCCATAAGCATCGTTGCGATCAGAAACAGGCGGAAACCCCACAGCTTTTTGTCGTGCAAATAGCGCTCGGCAACGTAGATTACGAAGCTGCTAGAGACGAGAACGATCGTATTGATTTGCGGGTCTTTGGTCTCCAGACCTGTAACGCCTTGCGGATACCAATCAGTTGCCGTTGTTTTGAAGACAATGTATCCGGCAAAGAAGCTTAAGAAGATAACGGTTTCTGATAGCAGAAAAACGATGAAGCCGAATTTGCTGTTGCCTGCTTCGTCATGTTCTTGCGTTTCGCGAACATCGGCTTCAACGGATTGGGCAATCGATCGTTCGGCTGTCATAAATCACGCTCCAGGAGAAACTTCAACTTCGACGCGATCGGGATTGGGATTGAGGGCAACGATCGATTCGTTCGTGCCGTAGCGATAGGGCGGAGCGATCACAGTGGGAATTGCTTCAAAGTTTTCAACCGGAGGCGGTGAAGTGGTCAGCCATTCCAGGCCGATCGCTCTCCAGGGATTGTTGCCCGCCTGTTCGCCTTGAATCCAAGAACTCACCATGTTGAGAATAAACGGCAAGGTTGAAATGCCCAGCAGGAAGCCGCCCAGACTCGCCAAAACGTTCCAATAAGCGAATTCTGGATCGTAGGAGGCAACTCGGCGCGGCATTCCCAAAAAGCCCGCAAAGTGCATTGGCACAAAGGTTAAAGCCGTCCCCAAAAATGTTAGGGCAAAGTGCAATTTTCCCAAACCTTCGTAATACATTCGTCCGGTGATTTTGGGAAACCAGTGATAGAGTGCGGCGTAGATTCCCAGGACGATCGTGCCGTAAATGACATAGTGAAAATGGCCGACCACGAAATAGGTATTATTCAAGTTGATATCCAGCGGAACCGAGCCAAGCATAATTCCGGTAATTCCGGCAAATAGGAAATTCACCATGCCGCCCAAGGCGAACAGCATTGCCGTTGTCAGTCGCAGCTTGCCGCCCCAAATGGTTGCTGTCCACGCAAAAATCTTGATCCCCGTTGGCACCGAAACCGCCATCGTCGTTGCCATAAATAGAATCCGCATCCAGCCTGGAGTCGCACTGGCGTACATGTGATGAACCCAGACCAAAGCGCTGATCACGGTAATTAAAATTGACGAGACGGCAACGACGCGATAGCCAAACAGCGGCTTGCGGGCATAGACGGGAAACACTTCCGAGAAGACACCGAAGACGGGCAGCACCATCACGTAAACGGCGGGATGCGAATAGAACCAGAAAAAGTGCTGGTAGAGAATTGGATTGCCGCCGCGCTCCGGGCTGAAAAAGCTGGTTCCCACCGTCAGGTCAAGCAGCAGCATGACGGCTCCGGCTGTGAGAGCGGGCAAGCCGTAAAGCTGAATGAGTTGCGCGGCCAGAACTGACCAGACAAACGCAGGCATCCGAAACCAGGTCATGCCGGGGGCACGCATCCGAAAGATCGTTGTGACGAAATTGACGCCGCCCATGATCGACGAGACGCCCGATATGGCAACGGCCAAAATCCACAAGACCTGACCGTTAATCAAATTTCCGGTCGGATTTTGCAAACTCACAGGTGGATATGCCCACCAGCCGGACTGCGAAGGGCCACCCGGAACGAAAAAGCTCGCTAGCATCAAGACGCCGACAACTGGAATCATCCAGAAGGAAACGGCATTCAGACGCGGAAAGGCCATATCTCTTGCGCCAATCATCAGCGGCACGAGGTAGTTTCCCAGGCCGACCAGCACGGGAAATGTCCACAGAAACAGCATGACCGAGCCGTGCATCGTGAACAGGGCGTTGTAGAGGGTGCGATCGACCAAATCGGCATCCGGCGTAATTAGCTCACCGCGCACGATCATCGAGAAAATGCCGCCGACCAAGAAGAAGAAAAATGAGGTAACGATGTACTGAACGCCGATTACCTTGTGGTCGGTGCTGAAGGTGAAAAAGCGTTTCCAGTTGTCGGGTGCGCCCGGATAGGGTTGAGCGCGGGGAGCGTCGATCGCCTCGATGGGAATGTTAGCCATAGTGCAAGCAATTTAGGCAGGAGGGCTGTGCGGTTCGCGCTTGGGCGCATAGTTGACAACAGGTGGTGGTGCGGGCGGAATGCTGTGCCAGCCGCGCAAAGCACCTTGGTTGTCGTTCAACTGGTCATATTCATACGCCGCCTGATTAAAAGCGGGCGTCGGCGTCTGGGCAGCAGCATCGGCAAGCCACTGCTGATAATCAGCGGGAGACTGCACGACGACATCCGATTGATTGGCGGCGAAATACGTGCCGCTAAACATCGAGTCGCGGATTCGGTAGGTTCCCGTGCGGATCGGAGTGAATTCAAAATCGATCGTGTGATTCGGCACTACGTCTTGCTTAATCCGAAAAGCCGGAACGTAAAAGCCATGCAGCACATCTTCCGAGTGCAGAATCAGATGAGCGCGGCGATCGACGGGCAGATGCAGTTCAGTACTCGTCACATTATTCGGATAGCGAAAGATCCAAGCCCACTGTTTTGCCGTTACCTCGATCGGTTCGGGCGAAGCATTGTCGAGTGCGTCTTCGATCGCTTTTTCGGGATGGTCATCGACTTCGGGATTGTCGATCGGATCGGCATAAGCGGACTGCATCATCTGGGGCATATTCAGATGCACCAGTTCCATTGGACCGCGAATCGACATCTTATCGTAGGTGCGATAGCTGGCCGTTACCAGTCCAATGACGAGCAGAATCGGAACGGCTGTCCAGACAATTTCTAATGTGGTGTTCCCTTCGATCGGCGGGCCATCGCTGGGATCATATTTTCCCGCCCGATGGTAGATCAGCGAGTAGCACAAGGGACCAGTTACACCGAGGAAAATGAACGTTCCTAAGCCCACAAAAATGCTAAATAAATCATCAATTAATTTCGCTTCTGCTGCGGCTTGAGGTGGAAACCAATTGAATGACTGCTGCGCCATCCACCAGCTAATGAAAATGGCGAAAATGGCAAAAACAGTTAGTGTGATGATGGCGCGAATTTTCATAGCTTTGCAGCGGTTTTATTAAAGTTGCTGATTGGGATTTTCGCCTAGACGCAAAAGCTGATCGGCAGTGGTATGAATGCCAAACTCGCCACCCAAATGTGCACCCAGTGTGCCTTGTAAAAACATGACGCCAAAAATTAAAAGACCAACACCGACATAGCTCCACTGCACCTGTCGCGCCATTTCCTTGCGCCAGCTAAAGCGTTGAAAGCCGCGCCAAACCGTCATCCCTACGATCAGCAGCAGCAAGGCAACACCGCCGACACCGTGCCACAGCATCGTTTGCATCGCCTGCAATCCCCAAACGCTAGTTACATCGGGCAGCGGATTGGCAAGCATGATTTCGTAGAAGCCAGAGGCAACCGTAAAAAAGGTGATAATTGCTGCGCCAAGCAAATTGTACCAGCCGACATCAAATAAGCCCGATCGCGTAACAGGAATTGCCAGATATTTAAAGACAGCTTTTTCCACCGGAAAAAACAATCCAACAATGTCAAACGAGATTGCGGCAATAAATAATCCCAGCGTTAGATGTACCAAATTGGGATGAATCGGAATCGCGTAGGGAAGGCCATTGGCTCCTAATTGATCGCCAAGCTGGTCAAGCAGTTCAGGATTCATTTACAGCGCTCCTTCTCGAATCGCTTCAACAACCGGAACGGTGTGTAAACCATACACCCAAACGAGCAAATCGCCCAAATAAGTTTGCACCACAACGAGTACCAGCAGCAGAATACTAAACGCTAAATAGGGAATCGGAAGCTGTAGCCGAGGTTTCGATCGAATCACATAGCGCCAACCCGTTACGCCCGCCAGAATTCCTGATAGAGACCAGCCTAAAATTGTGTGTAGATTGAGTGTTGAAATTGAGGCGCGATAGGGTTCTGCAAGTCCGGCTTCAAGCTGTCCAAAAATAACTGCAATAAAGATAGAAATGGTCGCGAAAACTAAATTCCACCAGCCGACTTCATAGAGCCGAGTATTTTTTGTAAAGAAGCCCACGACATCACAACAGACGGCAAACAGCACCATTGCGATCACAAAATGCACGACGATCGGATGAATGGTATCGGGATAAGGTAAATTGTGTTCATTGAGCGGCGGCAGATAGTTAAACATGGCGATTAAGCATGGCGATCGATAAATCTAAAAGCAAAACGTGGTGAATGCTGAAAGTTTCTACCCGCTTTTTTATGACCTAGCATGACTCACTTCTAGCGCATCTGTTTCAGGAACGCAACTGAAGAAACTGTAAAGATTGTTGCTAATCTAAGCTTGCGTCGTCTGTGATACAGGCAGCCTAAATAGGATGTGAACAAATGGTAGGCTGAGGGTGTGCCTCAAACTCTACCCTCTCAGACAATGGAAACGCTCGAACAGTTTATTCAAAGTAACCCACATACATTGGAACTTAAGCGTGCGCTCGCTGTGCAGTTGAGTCAGAGCGGTCACAGTTATCGAGAGATCCGTGACATCCTGCAAGTGTCGGTTGGTTTCGTCACTGCCAGCCGTCAACGCTATGAAAGTTCAGGTGTGGCGGGACTACGCTCCAACTATTGGGGGACCAAAGGCTATCTCG